>NZ_ANFM02000016.1 GCF_000333895.2 Grimontia indica
AAAGGAACGCCGCGATCACAACGCCAGTCAAACTCGCTGAATCCGGCATCTTCAGGTTATTTGGGTATATAACCTTCCATACCGTCAGAGATGGCAAAATCTGTCGACAGACAGAGTATTGGCCAGACCCGTTTGAAGCGCCGGAATGGCGAAAGCAATGGGTGGTTCAGAAATAAAAACGCGAGTCTTCTGACTCGCGTTTTCTTTGCCTGAAGGTGAATTACACCCACATAAACTCATCATCTGCTGCTGGCATAGGAGGCATTGGTTCAGTCGTACCGCAACCACATGCTGTTTCACCATGGCCGCCATGCTCACCAGAGCCGTGTTCGCCTGAGCCATGACCATCATGTTCACCAGTCAACCAACCCATGCCCATTTCTGAGTGGGAAAGACCATCGACTGTGTTGCCGAATACTTCGTTGTTCAAGTGCTCCCAACCTTCAATCGCTGGAGCGAAAATACCGTCATGGATTACGTCGTCGAACACAAAGCTCTGCGCATCATCAAGCAGCAAAGGCGCTTGAGAAATATGGTTTTCGCCGATAATGCCTGTGAGTAGTTCACTGGTCGCTTCTGACACAACCTGAACCGGAATTTTCAAAAGTTCAATGTCGTGCTGAATATGCGTGGCGAAGTGTTCTTCCGCAGTTTCAACGATTTCACCCACACCTTCTTTGATAATTTCCGGTACACACTCCCCATGACCTTCAGCAACCGCTTCAATCACTTCACCGGTGGTATCGAGAACTTCCCCCACGGTTTGGCCAACTTGCGCAACGTTCATCATAAAGTGGTGCGTCACAATTTCTGCCGCGTCAGTGACGCCATCAATCACGGTAGCAACGGCAGCGGTTATACCATTGATTATGGGTATGTCCGCGGTGGCTTCCGCAATTTTGTCTCCAACCCAGCTCAGGCCTTCATCAATAGCGCTGACTGCTGTACTTACAACGTTCGCAATGCCCGTTGTGACTTCTGCAATCGCTTCGCCGACTTTAGAAATTGCCTCACCGATTCCACTAAATAGATTTGCGAAAAATCCCATTTTAAATTTCCCCTTTTGTCGTGAATGTTATTCACGTTTTCTTTTCGTTGTCTCGTACTGCTAATCCGAGCCCTGTTTTTGCAAATCGTTGGAATGACGATCCAACGGCCTGCGGTCCTTTCTCTATGTGCCCTTCCTTTTGGGTAGAGAGCAGCAGGCTAAGTTGGCCTGCGCGGCACATAAAAAATACTGTTCAATTAGACGGAGGAGGACAACAGGAAAGTCAGTTTTCACTAGGGTTTAATGCGTTGATTTTTCACAAGGAATCAAATGACTCGATGGCTGAAAATCACTGTAAAAATTGATAGAAGACTGAGCCAGTATGAAAGTTGAGTGAGGGAAAAATCGAAGGGGTTATCAGCCAATTTTCTTTCAAAATGACGAGATAGGAGTGCGTTTTTTATGACTGAGCAAATAGTGATATCGCTGGTATGTTTATGGCTCGTATCAGTTCTGCTAGAAATCACGCTTTTCTGGACGACGTTTAGGCAGACTCCTGATGGTGGTTAGACAGAAGAATTGCCCTTCCCAAGTAGGAGGATGTAATGGAATTGTGTTCTGGCACAAATACGCTAACATTTAATGTAAACGTTTCCATTTTACTAGCTCGCCGTAAACCTTCTATTTGGATTACGGTGAGGAAGTCTTTGAGAATACCAAAGGTCAATAGAGCCAGAGATGGAAACGGTAATTAGCAAATTGTCTTATTGGTTTTGAAACGGATTTTTTAAGTAGTTCTAGGGAAAGCCATGTCAAATCTTGTGTTTAACCCGGTTGATCATCCTCACCGACGCTACAATCCCTTGACTGGACACTGGGTGTTGGTGTCTCCACACCGCGCAAAACGTCCGTGGAGTGGGCAAGATGAGAAGCCTGTTGATTCGGCGTTGCCTGACTATGAAGAGCATTGTTTTCTGTGTCCTGGCAACGTGCGCGTATCCGGTGATCAGAACCCTCAATACGAGGGTGCTTATGTGTTCGACAATGACTTTGCTGCACTGATGCCAGACACCCCGGATGCGCCGAAAGCAGATAATCCGCTATTCAAAATGGAAGGGGCGAGGGGGCTCAGTAGGGTGATTTGTTTCTCGCCTGATCACAGTAAAACCCTGCCGGAACTTCCCGCTACCACCATTCGCGCCGTGATTGATACTTGGTCTGAGCAAATAGAAGCGCTCGGTAAAACCTATCTTTGGGTACAGGCATTTGAGAACAAAGGCGAAGCCATGGGATGCTCGCAACCCCATCCACACGGCCAGATCTGGGCCAACAGTTTTCTACCAAATGAAATCGCCCGGAAGGAAACCTTTCTAAGGGCTTATCACCAAGAGCAAGGTTCGAACTTGTTGCTCGATTACGCGAAGGCAGAATTGGCGGACGGCTCCCGCACCGTGGTGGAAACCCAGCACTGGCTGGCGGTGGTTCCCTTTTGGGCTGCATGGCCCTTTGAAACCCTGCTGATGCCGAAAGTATTGATACGGCGAATGGGGGAGTTGAATGACGAACAACGTGACGATTTGGCGTTGGCACTGAAAAAGCTCACCAGCCGTTATGACAACTTGTTCCAATGCCCTTTCCCCTATTCGATGGGGTGGCACTACGCGCCTTTTTATGAGGAAGGAACGGACATTGATCATTGGCAGTTACATGCGCATTTTTATCCGCCTCTGCTTCGTAGTGCCACGGTGCGAAAGTTCATGGTGGGATATGAGATGTTGGCAGAAACCCAACGAGACCTGACACCGGAACAAGCCGCTGAACGTCTTCGCGCCGTCAGCGATGTCCATTATAAAGAATGCGCCGAACAGGCAGGGAATGGCCAATGAATAACCTCATCCACACTGTGCAACAGGCATTCCACACAAAGTTTGAATACAAGGCTGAATATCTGGTTCAGGCGCCCGGACGTGTGAACCTGATTGGGGAGCACACCGACTATAACGATGGCTTTGTGCTGCCTTGTGCGATCAACTATCAGACGGTTGTGGCGGCTTCTCCGCGTCAGGACAATATCATCCGTGTGGTAGCGGCTGACTACGACAATGCGACGGATGAATTCTCACTTGATGAAGATATTGCTTTTCTGACCGAGAAAATGTGGGCCAATTACATTCGGGGCGTTGTTGTGTGTCTCAAGCAACGTGGCTATCCGTTCAAAGGCGCAGATCTGGCCGTGAGTGGTAACGTTCCGCAGGGAGCCGGATTGAGTTCATCTGCTGCCCTTGAAGTAGTGATTGGGCAAACTTTCAAGACCCTCTACCAACTGGATATTTCCCAGTCGGACATCGCACTGAACGGCCAGCAAGCGGAGAACGAGTTTGTGGGCTGTAACTGCGGCATTATGGATCAGTTGATTTCCGCCAAAGGGATGGAAGATCACGCTTTGTTGATTGATTGTCGAACGCTGCAAACCACCCCAGTTTCTATGCCCCAGGATATGGCAGTGGTCATCATCAACTCCAACAAAAAGCGCGGGTTAGTGGACAGCGAATACAACACCAGACGCGAACAATGTGAAGAAGCGGCACGCTTTTTCGATGTGGCTGCCCTTCGCGATGTTTCTTTGGAAACTTTCGAGCGAGCAGCCGACGAACTAGACGAAACAGTGGGGAAACGGGCGCGTCATGTGATCACGGAAAACGAAAGAACCCTTGCCGCTGCCACTGCGCTGCAACAAGGGGATTTGAAAGCGATGGGGGCTTTGATGGCGGCGTCTCACGCCTCGATGCGGGATGATTTTGAAATCACCGTCTCGGAGATCGATGCGCTGGTGGAGATGGTTAAGTCTGTTATCGGAAATGAAGGCGGCGTACGCATGACTGGCGGTGGTTTTGGGGGCTGTATTGTGGCGCTGGTCGCGCCTGATGACGTGGAGGCGGTTCGGACTGTAGTCGCAGAAAGGTATCACGCTTTGACTGGGTTGAACGCGGATATCTATGTCTGTCAGGCAAAGGCTGGCGCGGGTGAAGTCATAGAGTGATTGGTGATGTCATGAGTAACGAGGCTGACTTGAAAAGGCTGGAACAGGCGTTCACTTCCACGCCATCATATGATGGATTGCCCGCGACATTGGTCCATCTCAAAAACAGCCATGGTATGACCCTATCCCTGATGGACGTAGGCGCAACTTGGCTAAGTTGCCGATTGCCTCTGACTTCGGGTTTCCGTGAAGTGTTATTGCATGCCCCCGACATGGCAGCCCACCGTAAGCAAACTGCCTATTTTGGTGCGATCGTTGGGCGTTATGCCAACCGTATTGATGCCAGCCAGTTTTCTCTCGGTGAGCGTACGTATTCTCTTTGCAGTAACGAAGGAAAAAACACTCTTCACGGCGGCAAAGAGGGGTTTGATAAACGCCGTTGGACGATCGCTACGCAGAGTCATACCGCCGTGACATTTCATCTCGATTCAGAAGACGGTGATCAGGGATTTCCGGGAAATATTTCTGCCAATGTGACCTACCTGCTGGATGAAGATAACCGTGTTGAGATTCAGTATCAGGCTGAGTGTGATAAAGCCTGTCCCATCAACCTGACTAACCATGCGTATTTTAACCTCGCTGGTGTAGGGTCAGGTGTCAAAAGCCTTGACCACATACTGATGATGGAAGCCGGTCATTACCTTCCTACGCGAAAAGATCTCATTCCGACCGGTGCGTGGAATCCCGTCAGCGAAACCGCCTTCGACTTTTCCGAACCCAAAGTCATTGGACGTGATTTTCTGAGCGATGAAGACCAGAAAATCGCGGGCGGGTACGATCATGCCTTTGTTCTCGACCCGGACGTGTGTGATGGCGAGGCATTGGCGGTATCTTTGTTGGCGCCGGATCGATCTATCATCATGAAAGTGAGTACGACAAAACCGGCTATCCAGTTCTACTCAGGCAATTTCCTTCAAGGAGCGCCCGGTGAACATGGTGACTATGAGAATTTTGATGGTCTGGCGCTTGAAACCCAATACTTACCGGATGGGCCCAACCACCCAGAATGGGGCGAGAAAAGTGGCGTCTGTCAGGCCAAGCAACCTTATCGGCATCGCACGGCCTACCAGTTTCTCTTTTGAGTGCTTATGCAGATCCCTCGGGATGAAGAAATAAGATATGTGTATTCGCGAGAACAATGGAGCCTGTAGGTAATAACAGACTCCATTGGCATCTTATGGGTAACGAATCAATCGCTGTAGCTGGTGATGGTATCGAGATACAAATCCAATAGCGCCTGATCGTTCACTTTCACTGCCACACTCTGTGCACGGAAATCTGCCCAATCGTCGGTTTTGTGTTTCGTGTCTTTGTATTTCTGTAACGTTAAACCTTCCGCTGGGCCGTCACAGACCACACGAATAGCGCCTTGGCGCACCTCGAACAGGCTCGGGTCAATCACATACGCAATCGCGGAAGGGTCATGCACAAAACAGCCATCAACGCCCATACGTGATTTGTAGAAATCGAGGTAGAAGCGGCTGATATCCCACATAAACTCACCAACCTCTCCGCAAGTCTCCCGCAACGTGTCGATGTAGTCATTAGAGAAAAAGGCTTCGTGGGTGACATCCAGACCAATAACCGTTACGGGCCAGTCAGCGGTGAAAACGATATCGGCAGCATGGGGGTCATCATGGACATTGGCTTCCGCAAAGGGAGTGACGTTACCTGTGTGACCGTTTGTTCCAAACGCGCCACCCATGATCACCACCTCTTTAACCAGCTTGGTGATCTCCGGCGCTTGCTTGAGTGCCATTGCCAGGTTAGTCAGGGGGCCAACAGCGACGAGTGTGACTTCACCTGGTGAGGCTGTCACTGTGTCGATGATGTATTGGTGGGCGGGTCGTGGATCGGCGCTGATGGTCGGGGCCTCAATGGCCACATCACCAAAGCCATTTTCTCCATGAACCGCCACGCTGGCACCAACAGGTGGACGCTGGAGTGGCTTTGATGCACCTTTCGCGACATCACATTGAAAGCCAAAACGTTGTTTGAGATACAGCGCGTTGCGTGTGCTGATGTCGATGTCTGCATTGCCATAGACTGTGGTTAAGCCAACCAACTCGATCGCAGGGCTCGCCTCGGCAAAGAGGATGGCCATGGCATCGTCGATGCCCGGATCAGTGTCTAGAATAATTTTTGTTGTCATTGTGAATATCCGGCAGGAAAACTTCCTATATTCTATGACGGCTTGCGGTACACCACCGTCTGTGAATTGACTTAATATTGTGATTCCGTTCAATATTCAGCAGCAAGCATGAGTAAGGTATATGCCTTTACTCAAGGAAGAACTAATAAATATGCAAAATTAGTCCTAAAAGCCAATTTTTTGGACAAAAAGGCGGAGTGAGAACGCGGCATTTGCCGCGCTCGAGATGGCTATTCGTCGATGCTAATACCAGCTTTAGCGGCGATGTCGGTTTCAAAACCATCAAGGCTCACCTGATTCTTCTTCAACCAGTATTTTTGAATGCCTTCCGCTCCCTGTCGCTCAGACCACTTCGCCAGTTCGTTCCTGTCGCCTTCATAGCTAAAGAAGGGAACAGACATTCCACAAGACGCCTGCACCATATCAATGTCCAGCAAGAAAATCTGACGGGAAGCGATGCTTTCAGGAAACAGTGAAACATAGATTTCCCATTCTGGGTCGTTACGGTGTAGCGCCCGCGCCTGACAATAGGCTCGAAGGATCAACGGTGAGCCTTCAAACGCACACCACATCACCGTCATTCGCGTGTCTTTCAGCACATGTGCCGCTGACTCATTTCCGCTGCCTGTCAGGTTCAGCCATGCCAACGTTTTGTTGTTAATCACGCGTAAGGAGTCGCCACCTTTCGGAGAGATATTAACCGTGCCGGAGTCAGCTGCTGTGCCGACGAAATAGATTTTCTGCTGCTCGATAAAGCTGATTTGTTTGTCGCTGAGTGATTTGGTGGTTTGTCCCATTACTCTCTTTCCGTCCTTGTGGCTGAAGTTTAACCAACATAACACCCGGCGAACTAATGACCAATCCCCTCTGCCCTATTGAGATCTGTCTCTTACCAAAATATGAGTTCTGCGTGATGAATCGCTGTTTTTTATGGAAAATTTCTAGTGGGCGCTTCAATGCTTGCCTAGTCTGAAATGACAAGAAAGGAGATTCTACCCATGCTGGTGAAAGCAGCCCACAAAAGCTACATGAAAGCGTTGAAAGTCGCAGCGCGTGTCATTCCTATTCCGCGGCCGACGTTGTTTACCGGGGCGGAAAGTGCAGAGCAACTTTGTGAAGCCATCAGCCTGATGAATCTCGGCAAACTTCTGATTGTGACCGACGAAGCCTTAGTGGAAGTGGGGATCGTTGACCAGATTGAAAGCTATCTGCATCGGCATGGGGTCGATTTTGCAAGGTTTGACAAAGTGACGCCTGACCCAACTTACCCTCAGGCAGAAGAAGGATTGGCGGTTTATAAACGGGAAAACTGTAAAGGTATTCTCGCAGTGGGCGGCGGTTCACCGATTGATTGTGCCAAAGTCATTGCTGCATGTGTCACCAACAACAAGGCAATCAAAAAGCTCGCAGGATTGTTGAAGGTCTGGCGTACACCCGCTCCTTTGTTTGTGATTCCAACCACGGCAGGCACAGGGTCGGAAGTCACGGTCGCCGCAGTGATTTCAGATCCTGCTAGTCATCAGAAAACCCCGTTGATGGATCCGAAGTTGGTGCCTTTGATGGCAGCGCTGGACCCAAATTTAATGACAGGTTTGCCTCCCCACATCACTGCCGCAACGGGCATGGATGCATTGACCCATGCCGTTGAAGCCTATCTTTCACTTAACGCCACCAAAGAAACCGATGCGTACGCGACAGCGGCATTAAAGCTTATCCATGCCAACCTGATTGCGGCCTATAAAGACGGTCACTCATTGAAAGTCAGATTCAACATGGCAATGGCGTCCTATTACGCAGGTCTCGCATTTACCAAAGCCAGTTTGGGTTACACCCATGCGATTGCTCACCACCTTGGAGCAAAGTATGGCACGCCGCATGGTGCAGCAAATGCGTTGGCACTACCCCATGTACTGGAAGCGTCTGTTCCGTCTGCCAAAGTGCGTATTGCTAACATGGCGAAAATGGTCGATGTTGGTGACGAAAGCTGGGACGACCAAACCAATGCCAGTGCGTTTGTGAATTACGTAGTGTCGTTGCAGGAATCCATGAACATGCCGCGTACCCTGCCAGACATCAAACCGGAAGATATCACCCAGATAGCCAAAAATGCCATTCATGAGGCGAACTGGAATTATCCTGTGCCGCACTATCTCTCTCTCGGCGAGTGCAAGCAACTTATCGCCAAAATCAAAGGCTAGCCTTTCAGCGAATACTGTCATTTCGTCTTCCGCATGGTAGAATGCGCGCCCTTTGGTCAGCCGCACTTATTGTGGTTCTGCCATACTTTGTCTTCCTACAATGCCGAGATTTCTCATGTCATTCTCCAAACTGGGCTTGAGCCAACCTATCGTATCCGCCGTGACGGAGTTGGGTTACCAACATCCTACTGCTATTCAGGAAAAAGCCATTCCTGTGATTTTGCGTGGCGAGAACCTGCTGGCGACGGCGCAGACAGGTACGGGCAAAACAGCCAGCTTCCTTCTGCCACTAGTGGAAATGCTGAGTCAGGGTGAAACCCGTCGTAAAAAGCGTGTGCGGGCACTGGTTTTGGCGCCGACCCGTGAACTCGCAGGTCAGGTGGAGAAGAATGCTAACGAATATGGCAAGCATCTATCGCTGAAAACACTTGCGATGTATGGCGGTACGGACTCAGCAACACAGAAGCAACGCTTGATTGAAGGCGTCGATATTTTGGTGGCAACGCCAGGTCGCCTCTTGGACATGATGTCCCAGCGCGCTGTGCATTTTGATGAGCTGGAATGTCTGGTGTTGGACGAAGCCGATCGCATGTTGGACATGGGCTTTATTGAAGACATCAACAAAATCATCGAGCGCCTGCCTGCTGAACGCCAGAACCTGCTGTTCTCTGCAACCTTGTCAGACAAGGTTCGTTTTCTTGCCAAAACCGCCGTGCCTAACCCGGTTGAAATCAGTTCAGAAGGGAACAGTAAAGCAGACATCGAGCAATGGCTGACAACCGTAGACAAAGACAAGAAATCGTCGCTTTTAGCGCATCTCATCACCGAAAATGGTTGGGATCAGGCGCTGATCTTTATTGAAACCAAACATGGCGCCGCCAAGCTGGTGGAGCAACTGGGTAAGCGCGGTGTTGAAGCAGAGTCTTTCCATAGTGGTCGCAGCCAGGCAATGCGCGAGCAGTTACTGGAAGATTTCAAATCTGGCAAGCTGCAATTCTTGGTTGCCACCGGCGTTGCAGCGCGTGGTATCGATATTGAAGAACTGAAGCGCGTGATCAACTATGACCTGCCATTCCCAGCCGATGATTACATTCACCGCATTGGCCGTACGGGCCGTGCGGGGGCAAAAGGCGAAGCAGTTTCCTTTCTTTCAAAAGATGACTTCAAGAACCTTTGCATGATTGAAAGCCGTCTGGGGCATTTGATTGAACGACGTGAAATCGAGGGCTTTGCCCCAAGAAAACCCGTGCCTATTTCTATTCTGAATTACGTGCCGAAGAATAAGCGAGAGCCAAAAGCGGGCGGCGAAAAGTCTGCGAAAAACAGCAAGCCAAAGCAGGATAGAAAACCATCAAGAAAGCCGCAATCTAAGCAACGTGGTGAACGCAAATCATCAGGCGAAGAACGCGCCAATCCTTGGGCAACACTGAGTCTGAAAGGGACGAAATAATCCACATTAAAAAAGGAGCCAAACTGGCTCCTTTTTTGATCAACTCATCGCAGCGGCAAGGTTACGAATCCACCTTCCTGATTTGAGTCGCCAGAAGCACACAACCAGCTTTAAGCTTTCTTCTACAAGTACTAAGCCAAACAGATAAACAGCGGGCCATTGGAGCCAGTGAGTCAGCAAAAAGGCGCAGGGTAACAGCACAATCCATTGGGCGAAAATATCGGTAAACAGGCAAAACGAGGCATCTCCGCCAGCCCTGAGTACACCCACGATAAGCATCATAGAAAGACTCTTTATGACCAATGAAAACGCCATAATGTCATAAAGGGTGAGCGCCAAAGCTTCTGCATTTGAAGGAACGTCATTGTGGAAGAACAGTGATACCAAGGGCGCTTTGAACAACATCAATAACACCGCTGAACATACCCCAACCACCAAGCTAGTAACGAGATTGGCACGCACAGTATCGGAAAGCTCGCCTTGCTGTTCTGCGCCCACTTTATTTCCTACCAGAATCGAACCTGCCGTTGCCAATCCAATCAATAGGGACATGGCTAAGGCTTCAATCGGTGCTAATACGGAAAGCGCAACCAGAAGATCCGCATCTCTGTATCCAAGAATTGCATGAAAGGCGAAAAGGCCAGCAGCCCAAACCACACTATTAATCGCGGCAGTCATTGAAAGCTTACCTACTATTCGAATGTCGCTGACTTTCAATGTGGTGAATTGGGAAGGGCGAATGATAGCGAGAGGGTGCTTGGTGAGTTTTAGGTAGCCAATGAGCAGCAGACACTCAACAACGGCACTGATCAATGTGCCGATAGCCGCGCCTTTAATTCCCATGGCTGGCATTCCCCAGTGACCAAAGATCAGAACCCAATTCAGGAACAGATTGAGGACGACGCCAATAAGGCTCACTTTAGTGGCGATGCCGGGTTGGTGCATGGCGCGCAGGCCGCATGCCAGAGATGATGTTATTGCAAAGCAGAAAAGGGTGAATGCGATCGGCTTGAGGTAATCGGCACCTTTCGCAATAACATCAGGCGACTGGGTGCCCAATGCCATGAGGGCTTCCGGGAAAATGAACAGCAGAACAAAGAAACATGCTGCTGTCGCCAGGCTTAGCAACAGAGTGATTAAAACGGTGTTGAGGAGCTTTTTCTCGCCGCTTGCTCCCTTTTCGCCAAAGCATTGCGCAGCCACCTGACCGCCACCAATGCTCAAACCAATGATGAAGAAACTGATGATCATTTGCGCTTTGGCAGCGAGGCCGACAGCGGCTATTTCTAGCTCTCCAATTCCGCCAAGCATCAAGGTGTCAACGACACTCTTACTGGAGAATACTGCGGTTTGGAGAGCGACGGGTAAGGCGAGAGCGAACAAAGGTCCATTCGCCAGAAGTCTTGAAGACAAGGCGTGAGTTTTTGACATAGGAGTATCCGGAAAAAGCAGATCCTTCGAGCTTTTCGAGGGCTTAATGACTTCAGTTTGAAGAATGAAGGATCTGCGAAAAGGTTAGGAAACTGCGTCCAACTGTTTAACGATGGTTGCGGGGTTTCCTATTGCTATACAGTTGTCTGGCACATCTTGGTAGACGACGCTGTTGGCGCCAACGACGGCATTTTCACCAATGGTCACGCCTTTGAGGATCGTGGCTCCCATCCCAATCCAGGCATTGTCTTTGATGGTGACTTTGGCAACGCGCGTGCGCGCTGCTTCATCATCACTCCAACGCCCTGTTACCGGATGACCACTGCTGTCCATAATGGTGACTTTTGGTCCAAACAATACTTTGTCGCCAATTTCTACTTCGTCGTAAGAAACAATTGCTGTGCCTTGCATGACACAACCTTCACCAATAGAAATTTTGCCAGACTGATTGCTATTTACCTTCACAACCGTGAGACGTACTGCGCGGTTTTCGAAGGCTAGATTGTCCTCGGAGTACAAAACCGTTCCTTTACCGATGGAAATGCTTTCGGTGAAATCCTGCGCATCAATCAGCGAGTACTGAGCATCTCGGGCGTAGTTATCGGAATCCCTTGCGAGTGTAAATGCGATATGGGGGGCACCGATAAAAGTGGCATCCTCATCCAGAGCTATCTGTTCGCGAAAAAGAGTTCTGACATCTTCCGTTGTTCGTCCTTCAGAAACGGGGAAGATATTTTCATAAACACACGGCATAAATCTGATCTTATTCCTGCTCTAAGATTGGCTGGGTTTTAGGTTGTGGTTTATACAAAGAGGGATCAGCCATAGGATGATTAGGGCTGCTTTTCAGCACTTTGATCAGCTTGTTTAAAGGGAGATCGTTAATCTCATGATCCAAGCCGTAATAGCTGGTTTGCCAGATATTGTATTTGTTGTGAATACGCTCAGCAGCACTGCGAGAGCTTTCACCGGTATCTTTCACTTCTTTTGGATGCGGCCAATGGAAGGAAGACATCGCTTTATCAACGATAAACATGTTGTTGTTGATAAAAAGGCGAACGCCCAAGTCAACATCTTCGCCCCCCCAGCTATTAAACCCCTCGTCAAACAGACCTGCCTTGATCAGTTGCTCGCGCTCTGCCGAAACATGGCAAGTCCAGAATAAGTCAAAAGGCGCAGGCCAGTCGCAGATGTTGTGGCCAAGGTCATCGTACTGAGATTGGCGGATATCGTAAGCGCCCTGAGAATCCAGCTCAGCGAGAATCTGGTCAACGTTTGTAGGTGTGATGACAGATTCCATTTTCTTAATGCCTTCGTCATCAAGATCAAAGCCGTAAACATAACCAACAATCGCGATAGGGTGCGTGGAAACCTTATGTCGGAACAGATGTTCTTCCAAGGTGCCAGTGCCTGGAAGGACACCAGTGTCGAGATAAACGATGTACTTCCCTTCTGCAATAGCGGTGCCTACATTTCTGGCTTTTCCAGCTCTGAAGCCTTTGTCCTCTTGCCAAAAGTACTTAATATTCAGTCGGTCTGAAAAAGACAGCGCAATATATTCGGAGTCATCCATTCCACCATCGTCAACAACAATAACTTCAAAAGTTTCTTTAGGAAGGGTTTGTTCAGATAAAGCCGTTAACGTATGTGAAAGAAGATCTCTTCTGTTATAGGTGGGAATAACAACACTTAATTCGATCATTTTTACTTCTCTATTATTTTCTAACCAACTGAAGGAATAATAAGAGCTGTGTTTTTAGAATCAACATCACATTTTTTCAATTATTTACAATTTCAAACCTAATGAGTCAATAAAAAACCTTAATAAACAGTGTTTTATTGGAATCTTGCGTGTTTGTTTTTGTTTTAATCTATGCGACTTATATCACATTAAGGGTTTGCTTAATTACAATATATTGCATTGAAAGTATTTTAAAATCGCATTAATTGTGGTTATTTTAATCGATCTGGGAATAGTTCAGATATATTCATTGTTGAATTTATATACAAGTTGTGAATGAGAAGGTTAGGAATAAATAGGGTTCTTTGTCGTTAAATAAAGCGCTGTGTTTTTTAATTTTTTAAATTATTGGCACACACAATTAAGTGATAAGAATTGAAAATCTCTAGAACTTTAGTGTGTCTTGAAATTTGTATTTCCGCTGCTTGAGGATACTGAGTTGTGGCTCAAACTAATGTTTTGTTTGGTCTAGCAGTGAGATTAGAGGTATTGCCAGAATATAATTTGGTAATGATAACTATTACCAACTAATCATCTAAGAAAGATAATGTGAAAGATGTCGCACTGGAACGAGCGAAAGCTGTCTCAACGTAGATGTGCGCCGCACTAAGGGTCTATTGAGCTCCAAATTAACTTAATTTGTGTCATAAATGATGTCCATCTCAATAGCAGAATGCGTTGAGGTACTTTTTAACTATCAGCTATCCACTGCCTTTTGTTTGCTGATGACTCTCTTGTCACTGATATGTTGTCCTTTGGTGCACGGGAGAGGTTTCGTCAATACTTGGCGAACACCCACGCTGGACATTTCTCCCTACGAAAATAGGTTCAGCGCGGGTGGTTTCTTCCTTCTTTCTTCTCTTACATCACACCGTATATTTCTGGATCTTCGATTTCATTTCGTCCGACAGCTCTTGCAGTGAACTCGCAGCAATGCGGCTTTGTTCTGCGCCCGTCGCGGTTTGATCCGAGATACCACTGATCACTGTGATGTTCTTGTTAATCTCCTCGGTGACCGAGCTTTGCTGCTCTGCGGCTGTCGCGATTTGTGTGTTCATGGCATTGATCTCATCGACACTCTTCAGAATGCGGGTGAGTGCTTCACCAGCTTCCTGCGCCATTTGCACGGTTTCCTGTGCCTGTCCGTTGCCTTTCTCCATGCGTGACATCGCGTCTCTGCTGCCTTCCTGAAGCTGCTGAATCGTGCGCTGAATTTCGATGGTTGAAGACTGGGTACGCTGCGCGAGAGAGCGCACTTCGTCGGCGACGACCGCAAAGCCACGGCCCTGATCGCCAGCGCGTGCGGCTTCAATGGCAGCATTTAGCGCAAGCAGATTGGTTTGTTCTGAGATCTCCTGAATGGTATCGACCACACTGCCAATGGCGTCGGTGTGTTTTTGAAGTGACTGCATGGCATCGACGGTGGTTTTAAGGTCTTGCGAAAGATGCTCAATCATTTCAATGCTGCGGAGCACCACTTTCTGACCATCAGAGGCGGCGGTGTCAGCCTCTTGCGAGGCGGTCGCTGCATAGGCAGTGTTGTTGGCAACCTCGTGGACAGTGGCGGTAAATTCATGGATGGCGGCGGCAATCATCTGGGTTTGCGCTTGCTGATCCAATACGTTTTTCTGGGTTTGGTTAGTGACTACTGCACTTTCTGATGCAGAAGTGGCGATCAATCCCGTGGAGTCGAGCGTGGATTTCACCACGCTTTGGAAACTGCCCACCAGGCGGTTGACGTAATCCGCGATTCGGGCAAATTCATCTCGCCCCTCGATATCGACACGTCGGGTAAGATCCCCACGCGTAATCGCCTTGGAAGTGGATTCAAGCTCTGAAATAGCCCGATTCATGCGGGAGATGATCTTGGTAAAAAGCGCCCCCAAAACAATCAGTGAAAGCACGATGGTGGTGCCGACGACCCAAAGAAAATGGCTGACATTTTCCAGCGCTAGCTGGTAGTTTGTGCGGCCTTCCTGATTTTGAAGGTTTAGGAAAGCTTCGGCTTCGGCTGAAATATCCTCAAACAGCGGGTTGATGGTGTTGAGCAGCACCAGATTGGCGGTTTCAAACTGACCGGCTTTCAGCGCATCCACCGCGGGCACAAAACCACGGTCTGTAATGGTATCCAAAATTTCGACTATACGGTTCACTTCACGGCGTTCTTCACTGTTCAGCTCGGAAGGAACAATCTCGTTATCAACAGTTTGATGCAAGGTATCCAGCGCTTCACTGATTTGTGCGTAGTGAAGATCAATGGGGTGATCATGCAGGTTTGCAAATTTACTGGCCGGATCATGCTGCATGGCGAGCAACAGGTGGCTGCGAGCATCACCCAGTTCATCAAGGATATTTCCCGCGCGAATCGCGTGCTGCATACCTTGTGAGTAAAGATCGTCCATCGATTGGGCTGCACTGTTCATCCCGGAAATGCCTTTGTAGCCGATAAAACAGAGCGCCAGTGCAACCAACAAAACGATCCCTTTCAGCTGGTAGGTGACCGAATGAAACTTCGCAAAAAATCCTTCTTCCTTCCTTTTTGTTGTCATGGTGATTTTCTCCAATGCGCTGATATGCAACCAGTATAGAAGCTGCCAGAGAAACCACTGACGGTAAAATTGATTTAGATCAATGACTTGTTGCGATATAGAAAAGCACGCTGCGTTTTGTTGTATTGGTCACATCAATATCTTCGCTATCGGAAAGTCAGCGTGACCATGCCTTGTCAGAAAACTTTGCATAGACTTGTTGGTTTACTGACAAGGTCGCGCTAGCTTGTGGGCGAAAAAGCGGTCGTGTGACCCGAATCGAGAACAGTGAATTGAAAAAACGAATGATAAGAGTGGTTAGCGGTTTATTGACCGTGGCATTGCTATTGAGTGGATGCGCGCAGCCGACGACGGAAAAACAGGATGCTGACGTCATCAAACAGACTTATGACAGTCATCTGGCTGAGTTGTCTGCCTACCAATTGGGCCATTATGGTCTTCGTATGTATCGCCAGACCCAAGATGATAAATATCAGGCAGCAGTATGGACTGATATGGCGCGGGTAGCGGATAAGCTGAATGAGTACGCGGCCACGATTCACAGTAAAGAAGATGTGTTGGCTCAGGGTCAGAAAAGACTGAAAGCCTACGATTCTGGAGACTCGGAGCGCGATGAAATTCGCCACGCCGCAGCGCAGGGGCGCGAAGAGTATCTTGTTCTAGGGGCGGGGCTTATCAGCAGCATGGCGCGTGCGAATGAGTATGGGCTGGAGCATATCGACGATGAAAAGCTGCATGAGATCCTCAGTTGGTATGATTTCAGCGAGTATGCCACGGACCCACAAATGATCCGTGCCTGGGCTGCGCAACTCGCCAATCAGGTTTACTGGCTGAAACAGCTGGGTGAGACAGATCATACTGCTGCCTTCGACAAAGCCTTCCGCGACACATATCCGGACAGTGAAGACGCAAACCTCTCTACCCAGCAATACAACAACAAGCTGTATGGAATGACTCACATCATTCTGGCGGCTTCCGAGTACTACAGAAAGCCTGTGAATGAAGCGGACTTCCAGTGGATTTACGACTACTTCCGAGACAATTTCGATGAAATTGCAGCGCGTTCAAAAGAGGACGTGATTGCAGAGATCGGTATTACTTTCCTGCTGGCAGGGCTAGATAACGACCCGGTTGTCACGCGTAGTCAGGACATCATCCAGGAAGCGATTAACCGCGATAAGGGCATGGTGCCGTCGGTCTCTGGCAGTACGGATTTGGCGAAGGGAGAGCACCGCAATGTTCTCGCTATCATGTTACTGGACTGGCAAGGAGCGAATGCGGTACCAATGGCCGGGCAGGTTAACCGTGTGGTTTCGAATATTCCTTGGGGACTTGAAGCGGTCAACAGCCCCTAAAAGTAATACGTCATCATGATTTCGCCGTAACTGTCTGGCTCCAATCCATAGAAAAAGTCGCTGGGAGACAAGGCTGAAAAGTCGAACAGCGACAATGCCAGTTCAATGTTCTGGTTAAAACGCCGGGTCAGAGTGACTTCCAGAATGTTGCTGTGATAATCCAGATCATGAAGCAAAGAAATGCTCAGCTGGGTGTCATCCACGTCATTAAATGCGGTGTGCAAAGCGAGCAAGACATCGTGCTGGTAAAGCGATAGCAGCATGTCTCCCATTGAATTGCCGCTATACTCTCCAACCCATCGTAAATCGATACCACTGTTAAACAGATCAAACATGCTGTATTCACCAGCGACCACATATTGTGTGGTCTCGTTGAACTCGCCGTTGAGAGTCGGCGCGTTCGATACATTCAGCGCTTCCAGTTTAGTGAGCATATTCCCCATCACCCATTGAATGTCGACGCCAACTTGGGTTGCCGCCGCATATTCTGGTATCAATCGACCGGCTTCAAATAAAAATGCCGGTTCGCGGTTAATGCCATGAAAGCCAAACAGTGCGACATCAATGCTGTCGAACGAATAGACGTATCGTGCGGCAAAGCCCGGATAGTAAGCCTGATGGCTGTTTTTCCAGCGTTCGCTGTCGCCATCAATAACAAAGCCGGCTGACAGTCGTTCTTCGTATTCACGAAATCGGCGTTTGGGGGTGTAAGGAAGGTAATAAAAGCTTGCCAGCCCTTCTCCGACATACCCAGAAAGATTGAGCATAGGTTGACCCAGTTTGATGCCACCGTCGAATGCTGCGCCCAAATCTTTTTGATTCAACACATCCAAAATTTGGGCGCCTTCTGTCGCGCCCAAGAACACAATGTCGTAGCCCGCTACCAGCTCCCAATCATCGAAGTCACTCAGCCACCGGCTCTTGTACGGGTCGAGAAAAGGAGAGTCATCGTTATCGCTTCTTGCCCTTAAGGCTGGCTCGATGATGAGGGTGGAGGAATCGGCAATATCAGACGAGAAGCGGGGGATAACGGCCATGTTGGTCTGGTAGGACGCGACATCTTCGGGGTGTTCCCAAAAGTGTGTGTAGCCCAGCGAGATCTCTCCAGTCGGTGCAGCGGCGAAAGTGAAAGGGACGCAAAGCGATGAAACCGTCAAACAGCCAGCCGATAACCAAGTAACGAAAGCCTGCCGCCGAATCATCTCAAAACTGAGCGCCTTCATTAAAAACATGTCGCCATCCATAACATATCGAGAATTGCTGATATATTGAATGATAGGCATTGGGAAATGAAAAGTGAACCCACAGGAGAGGGAATCCATGACCAGTATCGTTTCTGGGCTGATTAACTTTGGCTACAACCGAACCTTCCTTGAACCCGTTTGGACGGTATTTTTGCTGGCGCTGCTCTCTATCGCGGTATTCGATCCTCAGCAGTTACCGGTCTCACTCAAGTTTATGGGTGATACCTTCGTCCTGATCATCCCCTTCATCCTGGCTTCATCGCTGATTTATGCCTATGTCTCCGCCACGCAGGCAGACAGCCTGATTGCCAGTGCGTTGCAGGGTAGACAAGGTGTAGTGATTCTCACTGCGGCGATGTTCGGTGCGCTGTCGCCTTTCTGTTCTTGTGGGGTTATCCCGCTGATCGCAGCGATGCTAGCCATGGGAGTGCCGCTGGCACCTGTGATGGCGTTTTGGATTGCTAGCCCAATTATCGACCCCGTCATGTACCTGTTAACGGCCGGTATCGTCAGCTGGGAGTTTGCTACGGCCAAAGCGCTTGGCGCCATTGTGCTTGGGTTAACCGCGGGGTGGGCAGTGTATCTTGCTCAGCAGGCTGGTTACCTGATAGATCCGCTGAAACCTTCTGTCACCGGGGATGCCACCACACTGAGTCAGGTGGATAAGCCAGTCTGGCGTTTTTGGGAAGAAGCTCCGCGTAAAGCCGTTTTTATAGAAAAAACCACCAACATTATGCTGTTGCTGCTGAAGTGGTTGGCGCTTGCTTTCCTGCTGGAAAGCCTACTGGTGGCTTATGTGCCGACTGAATGGGTGGCGTCCTCGTTTGGCGGTGATACTCAATCACCTATTCTATGGGCGACGATCATCGGTGTGCCTGCCTATATCAACGGCTATGTGGCTGTGCCTTTAATCGCTGAGTTGATTAACAAAGGCATGCAGCCTGGTGCGGGTATGGCGTTTCTCATCGCGGGTGGTATCACCTCCATCCCTGCCATGATTGCCGTCGTGGCGGTTGCCCGTATTCAGGTGGTGATGTTTTACGTCGGCTTTGCGCTGGTAGGGTCATTCGCTTGGGGGCTGATCTACCAACTTTGGGCTTAGAGCAAGGAGACTTTGGTGGGAAGTGATCTGAGCGAGTTGTTGGTGTCTTTTCTACAGCCAACCCTGACTACAGCAATCTTCTTTTTGTCTTCTGCCATGCTGAGTCTCGTCATGGCAGTGATTTACGTGCTGTGCACAAGGAGTCGGCACGTATTGATTCGTGGTTTCGCAGGGTTGCTGATAGAGATTTCCCGCGGTGTTCCTACTGTGGTATTTGTGCTCTTAATGGGGAATCTTGGCTTGGCTCCCTATTTTTCCGGCTTGGATTTGGAAGGGGTGATTCCCGGTGTTTCGTGGGGTTTCAGTGTCGCGGCAACGTTTATTGTTGTTGGCCTGGCATTTTCCAGTTCAGGGCATCTAGCGAAAATTATCGAAGCGGCAATCTCGACGATCAAATTCGACACGCTGGACTACATGTCAACCTTACACCCCGGTGTATGGCTCAAAATCAAGCTGACCTTTTTAGAATGTGCGCCTGCGCTGATCCCAACGGTGTCTGCGCGCTTGGTTCATCACCTTCACAACACAGCCTTTATCTCCATGTTCCCTATAACTGGTATTTTTGCTGCCATGAGGACAGGGGTCATCGAGACTGCGTTGGTGATCCCTTATCTGGTGGTTGCCACCCTGTTGTTTGTGATCCTGGGCTCCTGCATTCACATGATGGGGAATAGCTTGGTGAAGCGATTGCAGCGCAGACCGACCGATCTTGGTGAAACGGTTACTTTGACTGGTTAAAGCCTGATTGCAGGTTGCTGACCAATTCACTGACCATATCACTCTCGCCGCCACAGCAATGCTCAAGTAAGAAAGTGAGAAGATGTCCGATGGTCTCCATATTGACCGAGTAATGGATCATTCTGCCTTCGCGCTTTCGGCGAACCAGCTTTGCGTTGTGCAAAATGGAGAGGTTGGTAGACATGGTGTTTTGACGGATATTCAGTCTTTCAGCGATCTCTCCTGAAGAGAGTCCCTTATCTCCTGCCTTAATGAGGAGACGAAACACGTCCAATCTTGTTTCCTGCGCTAGTGCGGAAAATATTTTTGCGGATTCTTCAGAATTCATAGTTATAGGGTTTTGTTTTTTAAAATAATCAGACCCTATCCAGGCCCCATAAGTTACATACGTTCGATGCGTGGTGTTGCTTTCAATTTTATCAACACATCGGACGTGTGGCTAAGTGAATACTAACATGCTGCCACAAAAATCACACAGTTCTATAACCCATTGATGTTAAGCACCATTACCACTTTTCTCATATTTGATATCAACATATCAGTATATCTAGATATAATGAATGTATGGAATTCTTAACATGATGAATCACATCGTGGAATTTGGGTCAGGGGCAGGAGGCTTCGGTGGATGGAAGGCAGCTTAGCATTAGCGCAAAAGATGTTATTTGGCTTGCCCCATGCGCAACCGGGTGGATTGGTACTGACTTGGTGCCTGTTTGTCACCACTATCGCCCTGTCTGTTCCCCTTTCTTATCTCTTGGTATGCCTATGCAGCAAGCGCCATTGGTTTCAGGTGGCATCCGGGGCCAGTTTTGCGCTGTTGAGGGCGATTCCACCGCTGGTGATCATTTTTACGATCGACTTTTTTCTTCCACTTGAAACCTTTACCAAAGGCATTCTGGCATTGACGGTGTACTCCATGTCTCATCTGGTTCCCATCTTTGCCAAATACATCCACCTGTACCCGGAAAATCTGGATCGGGTGGAAAACGTGCTGAAGTTAGGGCTTTTGGCACGTTATGCCCGTCTTCGGGCGCATTGGGTGTTCAAAAAGAGCTTTCCTGCCATGCACACCCACTTCGTTTCACTGTTTAAGGACACCAGTATCGTCATCCTGATCGGGCTGCTTGAACTGAGTGCATTAACCAACTTGCTCGCTAGCCGGGCTTACCGCCTTTCCGATTGGCTGACCATCTTCGCTATTTGCTCTGCCCTGTATTTCTTCAACGTGCAGCTCTTGAACCTTGTGGGTGACAGGTTGCGCCACACTGTTTTCCGGTCAACGCACCGGATGACAAGAAGCATCAACTAAGGAGAGTTTATGTTCCGCAAATTGGGTTTGTTTATTTGTGCTTGGATGACCCTTGTATTTTCCCCAGCCCAGGCAGATGAAAAAGGCTCTGTGATCGACAGGGTGAAAGAACGTGGAGAGCTCGTCGTCGGTATCCGTCAGGATAACCCTCCTCACTCTTTCATCAATGAAGCGGGTGATTGGGTGGGGTTTGATGTCGATATCGCCAGCGCCGTGGCCGATAAGCTTGGCGTGAAAATGAAGCGCATTCCCGTGGATGAAATTACCCGCATCACCTACCTGCAAAACGGCAAAATAGACATGGCTGCAGCATCCATGAGCCATACCTGGAAGCGTGATGATGCTGTGGACTTTTCCCAGACTTACTTTTGGTCGGCCCAAACCTTTCTGGTGAGAAAGGACGGCGCCAAATCACTGGAAGATCTGGTGGGTAAAAAGGTGGGCATGAACCGTGGTAGTCACTCGATTGGCAACTGGAAGCATTGGCTAGAGAAAAACGGCCACCCGGTCAACGAAGAAGACATCATCGAGTTTGGTAATAAGCAAATCGCCATGAATGCGGTGCTCTCAGGCAAGATTGCCGGTTGGGCGGAAGATGCGGAAGTCTTGGTCAGTTACGCCAAACCTAACCCCGAACTCACAGTATTGACCGGTGAAGCCATCGGGATGAAACAAGACGGTCTCGGGGTGATTGAAAACGACAGCAAGATGCGTGATGCCGTGAACCGCGCGTTGCAGGAAATCGAATCAAGCGGCGAATACCTCACTATCTATAACCGCTGGTTTGGCCCGGACAGCGAAACCCCAATGCCGCTTGAAAACCGCATTGAGGTTTGGCCGCAAGGCTAATGGGAGAAACAGATATGTTTTCACGCCAACCCTCACCAGTGCCCAACCTTTCGCTGCCCGCGTTGGTGCTTCAGGAAGCCAAGGTCAACGTTGGGTCTGGTGAAACATCCGGCTTTTTCGGTGATTGGTTCGGCCAATCATCCAGTCAGGACTCAGTATCGGTGCTCAATGGCGTCAATCTGACTGTGCCTACCGGTGCCTGGTACATGTTGGTTGGGCCAAGCGGCTGCGGGAAATCTACCTTGCTGAGTGTGCTCAATAACCTCACGCCACTGAGCGGCGGACAGGCGCTGAAATTTGGGGTGCCTGTCGATTGCTGGTGCCGCAAATGGGAGTGCTGTCCCGGCACCCGAACAGGCACTGTGTTCCAAACGCCGGCTCTGTTTGATCAGCTAACCGCACTGGAAAACATCTGCATGGGCTTCGAGTGCCGCGAGAAACGTTGCCTTCACGAAAAGCACCAGAAGGCGTTGTTGGTGATGGAAGAGCTGGGTATCGCCAAGTTTGCCCATCGTTATCCGCCGGAGCTGTCCGGTGGCCAGCAACAGCGGGTATCCATTGCCCGAGCGCTGGTGGGCGACCCGGATTTATTGCTGATGGACGAACCCTTGTCAGCACTCGACGAAGCCAATGCTCAAAAGGTGAATCAAATCCTGCTGGAACGTCAGCAGGCTGGCACGACAATCTTGATGGCATCCCACCGTTTGGATGGATGTCTGGAAGCATGCACCGCAAGAGTGGACATGAAAGAGGGCGTCGTCACCGCGATTCAAGCTTGTAACCACTTACCCTCGGCGACAGAGAACCAGGATGCTGTTGCTCTCAACCCCTCCATGGCAAGGAATGAAAGCGTATGGAACTGAAATCGAAAGATACCCGGCTGTTCGATGTGCAGCTGACCTACCAATCGGACTACCAGTTTAAAAATGTCGCCAGTGAGCATGGCAATCAGGCGGGCGAGCCTTATTTGAGTGACGAACCTGATCCTGTTGGCAACAACAGCGGCCCTTCAACCCCGGCGCTACTGGGAAGCGCGGTTGGGCATTGCCTGTCAGCTTCTTTGCTGGAGCACATGCGCTTTCATGGCGCCAAAACAGAGCAGGAGTGCATCGTAACCGATGCGCAAATCACGGTTTATAAGGGGCCAGAGGGTTACCCGAGGATCAAAGAAATTAATGTGGCGATTAAGGCGAATGATGGAGGCGGCCTAAGTAGTCAGAACCGCGCGTCCATAGAACGGAATTTCAAGAAGCACTGCACCGTCTCTGCTTCTTTGTCGCCGGCTTTCCCTATCAACGTCACTGTTCAGTGGATATGAAGGAGAAAAGACGTGTCAAACTTAATGACAGAAACACAACGTGTTGAAAACCAAGCTTACAAAGACCTGCTTGCCTACGTCGTCACCAACACCATTTCCGGTGAAATCATGGCGGTGAACAACTACACCACCATGGTGCCGCTTATCGAGGATGTGGATGAAAAAATTCATGTGGTGAAACAGGCGAGAGACGAAGGCGGACACATCAATGCCCTGACCAAACTTGGTCAGCACATCAACTTTCCCACCATGAAAACCATGGTTGAACCGCAATGGAAAGAGATCGGTCGCTTCGTCAAAGACCGTGCGCGTGAAGGCGATTTAACCTCCTGCATTATCGCGCAGGACATCATGGTGGAAACCTTTGCTACCGTGGCCTACACCGCCCTGCAACGTAACACCGATAAGCACACCACCAGTCTCGCTGCCAGTATCTATGCCGAGGAAGTGGCGCACCTTCAACATGGCGTCGATGAAATTCACCGCATGCTCGACAACGATGCCGAAGAGGTGCATCGCGCGTTTGAGCTGGCACACAGGGCCGTGATGCCCGCCATGATGAGCATGGTGAACTACAACTGCTTCAGCCTCTGTGACCAACTCAGCATCAAATGCTCCACCGTTTCTCTGGGTGTGATTGAGCAAGATTTGGATCAGCTGCGGATTGATGCCATTGACACCTACATGGAAAAAATCGATCGCATCGGTTTGGATCCAAACCGTGTCGCGCCTTTGCTCTCTTCGCTGGTGGATGATGATTCCTCCAAATGGCAACCAAAAGACAAAGCGGATCTCTCAGGCAACCGCTGCTGTCACTAAGGTGAAAAGCCGGACGATGTGAAGACTTCGTCCGGCGTCAACAAGGAAGGATGCCTATGCGAATTCTCGTGCTCGGGGCAAATGGATATGTCGGCCGTCTTGTGGCGGCATCGGTGCTAATGGAAGCCCATCATGAACTGGTGATTGCTTCGCGGGATCCAGAAACTTTTGAGGAACTGAAGCAGGACATTACAAAGCTGGCCTGCGACACCCTTGAGGCTTCAGGTGAACCTATGCCGCAGATTGACGGTGATGCGACCCTGGGATTCACCGCGGCTCAGTTTAATGATGACCTGTTTGATGCCCCGGAACTTGAAGGGGTCGAGATGGTGATCAATTGCATTGGGTCGGTGGAATACTTCAATGAAGAAAACCTCAATGCCGTCAATATCACGCTCACGGACTGGATATTGGCGCAGTGCAAAGCGAAAGGCATCGAGAAGCACATCTACATTTCCACCGCGTTTGCACCTGCCGTGAGCAACGGGAAAATTGAAGAGCGGATATATGGGGATGAAGGGGATGACCCCACCTTCTATACCCAAACTAAGCGGAAAGCCGAACAACTGGTCGCCACGTCCGGGCTCGACTATCTGATCGTGCGCCCTTCTGTGGTGATTGGTGACAGCCGTACCGGTCACTATGCCGGAAAACGCTATGGCATTTACCAACTGTGGGATGGCGCCAAGCGATTACTGCCCGGCCATATCGATGTGATGCGTCTTGCCTGCCCGCAGGCGAGAATGAATTTTGTCCATCAGGACGCAGTCATTGCAGTCATGCGTTTCACCCTCAGAAAACCTTGGCATAGCCGGATCATCAACCTGGCATCCGATTCCTCACACGCCCCAACCATGGAAGCGCTCTGGGCATTGCTTTTCAACGATATAGGCCATCCCGATTCGCTGGAATGGGCACCCACCAATGATGCGCTCGACTATCGCGGCCTGTCGCCTCGCGTGCGGGCGTTCAATGCGTTTTGTCGCACCAATTTAGAGATCGCCAGCCGTAACTGGATGTTTGATCGCCCCAGTATCACGGTCATGAAAGCCGAAGGGCTCGACTTTGCCGAAGCGCTACTGCCAACAATCCGTATTTGTCAGTCGCACTTTATGGCGTTGTATAACGAGAAGAAAGGACGCGTGTTTAATGAGTAATTACCAGACTAAAACGCAGGGCATGGAGCAGTGGCTCATGCGTTTGGTTTCTTCAGCACTGGCTCGTCCAAAACTGACGTTACTGCTTGTGCTGGGTGCATTACTGCTGCTGGCGGGTGGACTGGCAAAGCTGGAAGTGAACAACTCAGCGCGGGTTTTTCTCGCCGTCGGATCGCCGGAAAAAATCGCGTTGGATGAGTTGGAAGCCAATTATTCCAAAGATGAAAATGTCATGTTCGTGGTGGTGCCGCCAGAGGGTGAGTCGGCGTCGAGCCCTGAGACTCTGGCGTTGATCAGAAACTTGACCGACGAACTCTGGTTGGCCCCTTATGCGCGAAAAGTCACCTCGTTGGTGAATTTTATTGACCCAGTCGCTGATGCCGATGGCGTCGGAATGATTGTGGATGATCTGGTGCTGGCGGGGGACGAAGCCAAACTCGAAACTCAGGAAACTTTGGCAAAATTTTTCAGGGAACGGCCTGATGTAAAAGGTAATCTGACGGACAAAAACGGAGAAGTCACTACGGTGTTTCTGACCGTTGCCATGTCCAGTGAAGATCTATTGGCCGTGAAGAAAGTGGCGCTTCATGCCCGCGAGTTGCAGCAAAAATACCTCGACGCTTATCCCGGCTATCAAATCTACCTCACGGGCTTGGTCATGCTTGATTACGCCCTGAATGAAGCCAGCGATGCGGATTCAGGTTCTCTAGTACCCGCGATGATTGTGCTGGTGTTGGTGCTCATCGGCGTTTTATTTCGCGCCGTCGTGCCTTCGCTTACCGTGTTGATGGTGATCCTGCTCAGCATTATCGGTGCGATTGGTGCTGTCGCCTGGATGGGCTTTCAGCTGAATACCGCCTCCGGCGCTGCCCCGCTGATCATACTGGTACTGGCGGTAGCGAACGTCGTCCATATTATTTCGAAAACCTATCACCTCAGACAAAACATGCCCAATGCCAAACCTCTCGACGTGGTGTTGGGTGCCATGGCCTATAACGTGGTTCCCCTTTCTTTGACCAACCTGACCACATTCGTTGGGTTTATGAGCCTTAACTTCTCTGACGTAGAACCCTTCGGTGAGTTGGGTACCATTGCAGCCTTGGGGGTGTTAACCAGTCTTGTCGTGAACCTCACTATCACGCCTTTGGTGTTGAAGTCCTGGTTAGGTCGCAGGAAAAAGCCACTGCCAAAGCTGCCGAAAATCCAGTTTGGGCAGCTGGCGGCAAAGGTTATCGGTCATGCGCGTTGGCTTTTGTTTATCTTTTCGACGCTGGCTGTCACCGCGTTGCTGGGGCTACAGCTTATCCAGTTCAACGACAATTTCGTCGAGTATTTTGATAACAGGAACAGCTTCCGTGTGCAGACCGATCTTGTGCAGAATCACTGGGGTGGCATGGGCTTGATTGAGTATTCGTTTGACGCGCCGGAAGGAAAAACGGTCGCTGATCCGGATTATCTCAAACAGCTCGATGCGTTTGCGGATTGGCTGCGAGAGCAACCTCATGTCAACGCCGTGATTGCCCTGCCTGATCATCTTGCCAGACTGCATCAGGCATTTAACAACACGCCTTCCGCCATCATCCCCGACGACCCCTATCTGAGCGCTCAGTTGCTGACAACCTACGAGATCTCTGCGCCCTATGGACACAGCCTGAGCGATCGGGTGACGCCGGATTATGCCTCGTCCCGCTTATCGATCATGACAGACAACCTGTCTTCAGCAGAAACCATTGCCATTGAAAAAGCAGCCAACGAATGGATGCTGGAAAACGCCCCTCTACTCTCGGGAACCGCAGGCACAGGACTGTCGCTGGCATTTGCTTACGTGTCAGAGCGCAACAGCCAGTCGATGTTGATGGGGAATTTGGTGACCATCATTACCATTTCATTCCTGCTTTCTCTGGCATGGCGGTCTTGGAGGATGGGGTTATTCAGCCTGGTTCCGAACTTACTGCCTATTTTGATTGTATTCGGTCTTTGGGGGTATTTCGTTGGCGAAATCAATCTGGCGGTGTCCGTGGTTGGTGCCATGGTGATGGGGATCGTGGTGGATGACACTGTGTATATCCTGACCAAGTATCAAGAATCGAGGCGGAAAGGCAGCACGGTTGAGCAAGCGGTCACTGATGTGTATTCCGGTGTGGGTTTGGCGCTGCTGGTGACCACGGTCGTTATTGCCCTTGGCTTCGCCGTGATGGCGACATCCAGCTTTGCCATCAACGCTAACTTGGGTTTGTTGGCGTTTGGCGTGGTGATCACCGCGTTGCTTTACGATTTCCTTTTTGTTCCCGCGCTGTTGATCACCGCCGATCGAAAGTCGCGACAACACACCGTACAGGAGGTTTGAGATGGTGAAATGTCTACCTTGGATGCTGCTCTCAGTGCTCATGCCATTATCAGTCAGCGTGATGGCGAATGATGCCGAGAAAGGGCGGGAAATTGCAGAGAAGATGGATCAATCCTACAGCGGATATGGCACGTCCCGCGCCGATGGGGAAATGATCCTCTATTTGGGCAACCGGGAAGTGAAACGATCGTTTCGAAGCTTAACGCTGGAAGACTTGGGTAACATTCCCAGCGAATACAATGTGCTGGTGTTTGAATCGCCCGGAGACATGCGGGGGATTGCGTTGTTAACCCATGCCAAAACGGAACCGGAAGATGATAACCAGTGGCTCTACCTTCCTGCTGCTGCGCGAACCAAGCGCATCTCCAGCTCCAACGTGTCCGGTAAGTTTGTCTCGTCTGAATTTTCGTATGAGGATTTAGCAAAGCAGGAAGTGGATGAATACACCTACAAATGGCTGCGCACCGAATCCTGCCCCGGCAGTGACATGACCTGTGAAGTGATCGAAACCTACCCGAAAAACGAAAATTCTGGGTATACCAAACGGGTGATCTGGGTGGATACAGACGAATTCAGAGCGCAAAAAGTGGATTTCTATAACCGGCGCGGCGTTCATGAGAAAACCTTATTGCTGACCGATTACACCTTGCCGGACAACGGGCGATGGCGTCCGCTGAATTTGGACATGACCAATGAGTTAAATGGACGAAGAACCGTGATGGTGTGGTCGAATTACCAGTTTGGCGAGCCCTTGGGCAAGAAGGATTTTATGAGCCAGCGTTTGAAGATGCTTTCGCGGTAGCGAGCTGAAATGAAAAAGGCGGTCATCTAGATGCCCGCCTTACTCTGTATCTGTGAGCTGATGCTAGCGGAACGATTTCTCAGCGTAACGTGCCAGGCCAGAGGTGACTGAGCCAAAGAAGTCACCCGCAACGATAGGCACGCCAGGCAATGTACTTTCTAACAGCGCGCGCAAAATAGGCGAACGAGCACTGCCGCCAGTCATAAAGATAGCGTCGGGTTTGGTCGCTGATTGCGCTAAGGCATCGTTGACCAGTTCACTGACTTTAGCCACTGGATTGGCGATGGCTTCAGCTAACTGTTGTGACGTCGCATTCGCGCTCAGAACTTCCTGAACAATCGGAAGATCAATGTGTGCGCTATCGTGCTCAGAGAGGCAGATTTTCAGCTCTTCCGCGCAGCGGACAATCTGATAACCCAGTGTCTCGCGGTGAACACGTAGCAAGCGTGCAATTTTCTCTGGCTCACTTGCGTCACGCATCAGTTGCTCCAGCACAGCGCGGTTAGCGGAGGCGTAGAAATCAGATTGTGCGACCACGTTGTTGATAGCAATTGGGTTCCAGAACTGGGTTACTGGCATCGCAATACCGCGTTGCAGGGTCGAGTCTTTACCAAACATAGGCATCAGCTGTTCGAATGCCAGATGGATGTCGAGGTCGTTACCTCCCACACGGCAGCCTGAGTGTGCCAGCAATGACGCGCGACGATCGTCTTGGTTTCGCCAGCTTGGTCCCATTTCAATCAAGCTGCAGTCGGTCGTACCGCCGCCAATATCGACAACCAGCACGGTACTGTCTTTTTCCAGCGTGCTTTCGTATTCAAGGCCAGCGGCGACCGGTTCGAACTGAAAAATGATGTCTTTGAAGCCCGCGCGTTTTGCTGCACGGGTAAGAATAGATTCAGCTTGCTCATTGGCTTTGTCGCCGCCGATACCCTGGAAATTAACAGGGCGGCCGATAACGGTCTGCAAGATGTCCTGCTGAGTTTCGGCTTCGGCTTGCTGCTTGATGTTCGCCATCATGGCGCAGACCAGATCCTCAAAGAAGCTGATTTGCACATCGCGCAGTCCGGTGGCACCGAGGAAAGATTTGGGGGATTTAACGTAGTAAACCTCTTCCGGATCCTCGAGGTAAGTATCGAGTGCTGATCGGCCAAAACGGAGATCACCCGGCTCGACATCAATACCTTCTTCGCGGTTAAAACTGACCGCACGACGCAGGAGTTGCTCGCCAACCTGATCGGTTGGTTTGATGTTGAAGTGACGCCAAAGGTATTCACTCACTGCTTCACGGGTAGGCGCGCAGAGGGTGGAAGGAATAAATGGGCTATTGCCTTCAAGGGTTAACAGGCGCGGTGTGCCGTTTTCCATCATGGCGACAGAACAGTTAGCAGTTCCGTAGTCGAAGCCGATAAACATCGGAGATCTCCAGCGTCAAAAAAGCGGGCTAGTTTACGTCAATACATCACGATAGCAAGAGAGACAGATGGGTTTCTGCCTGAGTGCTGACTGAGAAATCCATAGCAAATGTTAGCGCTTGCTAATCAATTGATTACGTAGATGTCGTGGAGCTTTATAAGTGAAGTTGCATAAACGATACATGATGTGATGAAGATCAAATTAGGCTTTAGACATATCACTTCAAATAAGTGGAAGTGTAATTCCTCGAATCAAAGGAGGACACCATGAAAAGCGCCAAAGAGTTCGCGGCATGGTTGATGGAGCGCTTCGAATCCCATTCGAATGTGTGGTTGACACGAAACGACATTACAGAGCTCACCAGCCGTCAGTCGGTGCGCAGTGAGTTCATCCATGATGTTCATTGTGAATTGATGAACTATGGCCGCGCCCTTATCGCTGATATCAAAAACAACCGGTATTACATGGTTTCCTTAAGCGATACCTATTGGAAAGATGTCGGTGACATCTATGCAGAGCAAACCAACAAAGCAGAGCAAGCTAACAAAACCCTAAATTCAGCCAACACAGTTGAACGCTTCCCCGGTGATGCTCAAAACAGCAGGGTGAGGCCTTTGCGCAAATAACTGTCCGTTCTGTTTCACTGCCATTGTTTCTCTTTGATCTTCTATCTTAGGCCTGTGTAAGCAGGCTTCTTTTTTTGGTGACCGCTGAATACGAACATCTTCGGGTTGTTTGGGTATCTAGGGATCTTGGTGGGATGATGCGCTGAAATGAGACAAATTGAATAATTTTTAAAAAATTAATCTCTTTTAAAAACAGGTGGGTAGGTTGGTTTTTTCTGTTGTGCTGTCAAAGATCAACAACATAGACAACGTACGGAAAAGCAGTCTGATTTGCTTTTCCCACGACTCTGCTAAATTAGAAATACGACGTCATTTTGTACTCACTGCCGCCTTCCATTTTGCAGTCATACGTCGTCAGGGTTAGCAAACAAGAACAGTGCATTCTCGATCCTCCCCGCCTTTATGGAACTGAAAAGGCTGACACCAAAAACGCGCGCCAGCAGTGGCTCTGGCGAACTCTGGAGTCAATAACCGGGCTCTTATCATAAGAAAAACATGGAGTGACCTATGTTGCCAGCAACAGAGGTAAAAGCAGTCGTTTTTGAATTAGATGGTACCTTGGTGAACACAGCAGCAGATGTCCGTTACGCAGCGGAAGAAATGCTGGCAGATCTTAAACTCCCCAGCCTGAACGTCGAGCATGTGAGCGACTGGTTGGGCGATGGCACAGACAAGCTCATTCACCGTATTCTTTCGCGAAAAATAGATGGCTCAGTGCCAGATCCGGTTTTCCGGCTCGGCAGTGCGCTTTTCCTCAAAGCTTACCAAAGACGGAACCATGCCAGCGCCGCACTCTACCCCGGTGTTGAAGCGTGCTTGCGTCAGCTAACAAGAAAAAAAGTGCCGATGGTGGTGGTCACCAATCAGGCAACGTCATTGGCTAATGACTTATTGACCCAACTGGGGATCAGAAATCACTTCGCGTTGGTGCTGGGTAAAGATGCGTTACAAGAGCCGAAACCCTCGCCTGATGGTCTGCTGGAAGCAGCATTACTCTTACACATCAACCCTGACCAGATAGTGATGGTGGGAGGCAGTGTTAACGATGTTAACGCGGCAAGGGCAGCAGGTTGCGGGGCGGTTTGTGTCAGCTATGGCTACAACTATGGCGTGGATATCCGCTATGCCGCGCCGGATGCTGTGCTGGATACCTTGGCAGATTTCCCAACCTACTTAGAGGACGAGCAGCCAAGGGCAAGAAAACCACGGGCACGACGAAAAACGTCAACCCAATCTGCACGAGAAAGGCGCTGAAAAGCGCCTTTCTTTTTGTGTGGTGACCTCGCTATTGCGGCGACACTTCTTCAGTTTTCCTCGCCTGCTTTCTGGTTAAAAACATCAGGGTGAGCAGCACGGCAACCAGTAATCCGCTTCCCATCAACAAGGCATAGTCCTCAAGACGCAGGATGGAATAAAGCAGGATGTAGAGGCCAAGCAACATAGAGAACATCAGCAATCCAGCACGTCGGCTTCCAGTCGCGCTGCCGACATATGCGGGGATGCTGAGTATCGGCATAATAGCTGCCGCACCATATGCCATCGTGAAACCCAAGTGTTCAGAAAGTGCCAGCAACACCAGATAGAATAGGGTCATTGCCGCGCCCACCATCACGTATTGCAGCATTGAAAGGCTGTGACCCTGACTGAGCTCGAACATCAGCAGCACAATAAACGTCAGCGCGACAAACAGCAGACCATATTTGAGGGAGCGTTCGACTTTTCCATAATGGGTCACAGGCTCAAAAAGCTGGGTGTGGGCTTGTGCTTCGACCAGATTTGCGCCGCGTGTTTCCTTAAAAATTTGCGGGTAGTTGCGGCTGAGATGACTGATTTCCCAGGTCGCTGAAAAGCCTGAATCTGAGATGTTTCTTTCTGTGGGCAACATGCCGCTGAAGCTTGGGTGTGGCCAATCTGTTGTGAGATTGAAGGTGGAAGTTTCGCCCAGAGGCAAAAAGCCGATACCCTGCGATCCGCGCAGGCGGATTTTAAAATCCAGTGTGAAAGGAGCGGGGTTGTCAGCCAGAGTCACCGGGCGGTGAAAGCCGCGTCGAAGTGCCTCTGTGGTCACGCCAGTGCCAGACATCAGGTTCGCTTGAGGTTCCAACCCTTCACCTGTCACTTCAAACCGATCAACGCCATCAATCGCTTTATTTGCTGAAAGGCCGAACACCAGACGCGCCGAACCAAAATAGACGTGCTCTACGTTGTTAATGTTAGGAAGCTCGAAATCGAACCAGGCTTGACCTTCAATCGTGCTTTGGTAAACAAGCGAGTGGTAAATGCCACGGTCACGGAAATCGTGGTTGAGCTGGGCGTTGATATCGAGGGTTTTGGGGAGGATGATCAACTCATCCTGCATCACCGTTCGTCGCTCTTTTCGTTCACCGTCATCGTTGGTTTCTTCGGTGATCACCACGTAACTGTAGGGCAATGCTAACACTGGGCCTGCCAGTAATTGTTCGCTGCCCCAGGACTCACCAATCTCATTGACCACGTCGCGATAAAGGCTTTCTCTTTCCCACGCCATATCCTGCACCAGGGTCAGTGGCGCGATTATCAATACACAGAGAATGGCAGCGAGCACGCCTTTGAGAAACAGCGAACTTTTGGCTTTTATAACGGGACTTTCAATATTGCCGCCAAAGCGGCTTACTCCGCTTTTGATCAGCGCGAAAGCGCCAAAGCCGAATACGGCGAGAATAACGAGGATGACTATCCCTGCGAAGAATTCAATCATGATGCTTCCTTGGTAATGAGTGAGGTATTAATGGATTTAGTGAATGCCATTAAACCAAAGGAAGTCACTCACAGGAGGGCAGACTGATGATCAATTGTGGCGGAAAAAGGGCAATGTTTGGGGATGGGCTAAAACGCTTGGCTTTCCGCCCCGGGTGTTAAATACAAACTCTCTTTCTGTCTCAATGTTGGGTCGATTTAGAGGCGTCCATTTATCGTAAAGTGCAATAAGTTGCTTATCCTGCCATGTGTAGGTGAAAGGAAGTCTTGGACGAAGCGGTAAGGACACGGATGTATGCAAAAGTACTCATTTTTCGCTCTCACCATGTTACTGGCAGGATGCGGTGGCGGAGGTGGTGGGGGAGATAATCCCACACCGAATCAGGTGAAAGTTTCTTCGGATTTTCCCGCTGAACAGATAAGGGTCAACGTCAGTTTTAATGTGCTGGGCGACGGTACGGCAAAAGTGAATGCCTATGTCCATACATCGACCGGAGAAAGCTTTATTCCACTCGGCGCGGGAGACAGTGTTGTACTAACAGCAAACGATGAAACGCAAAGTCTAAAATTAACAAAAGATGAAATTATCGAGGGCTCTGGGTCGTTTGGTGGAGAATATTATTCGTTAGTGTCTCGGGATAATTATCCTGAATACACACTCACCTTTGTCCGTGAACAGGGCTCTTACTCAAATGCTTTCACTTTTAGTCAAAATGATATTCCGACGCCCTTTGTTTTACAGGGAACGCTTTCTAATGAAGTTATTGACTTGAGATGGTCTCCAGAGGCTGACCACTCATATACTTTGCTGGGTCCAACGTTTTTCTGTTATAGCGGAAATACGGTAGAGGTCAAAGGTGGTCATCCGTCTGAGGGAGATCTAAATGGCGTCTACAACAAGAGCCTGACCGAGATTTTCAATCTAAATCAGAGCCAGTTAGTTGCAGGGAAAAGTGGATGCTACATCGAAGCAGAGGTGCTTGGTTTTAAGGTAAACCTCAATAAAGCGTCTGAGAATATATTGGTTGATGTTTCCCAGCGGCGGAATATCCGTTTTGATCTGAACTAGCGCTAAACGGAAGGAGAGGCAACTAGCCTCTCCTCTCGTTTGCGATTATTCATCCCTCAACAGCGCTTTGGCAAGCAGGGAAACCGCTGCTGACAACAAAACGATATCTTTCAGCAGGAATTGTCCTGGCACCACGGAGATAGCAGGGAAACCACCTAAGCTAGCTTCAGCGATCGGCGCGGTGAACAAGAAGCTGGTGGTTACCGCGAATGTCACGGTCGCACCCACTGCACCCACAATGGCAATAGTGCGATTTAACGGCGCCAGCAGCAGAGCAACAGCCGTAGCGATTTCAACCGTACCAATCAGGTTAGAAGCACCTTGCAGGCTAAATACACTATACAACCAGCTTGTAAGTGGACTTGATGCAACAAGACCTTGAATCGCGCCCGCTTCATAGCCGGTAAACTTCATGGCACCAATCCATGCCAGCACGATAACGATAGAGAATCGCACTGCGTTGTCCGCAATATTATCGAGTGTATAAACCCAGCTAGCGCGTTGGTTGTTGATTCGGCCGTGTACATTGTTAATCGTCGTCATGATGCTTCTCCTTAAACTTTTATGTCGTCGTATTTGTTTGGATTAAACCGCGTTGGTTTGGCTTTCCAGAATTTTTTCGAATTGCCCGTTTCTGATGGCTCGTTGTAAGTCGTCATTACCGCCGACATGCACGTCTCCGACAAAAACCTGCGGCACCGTGCGGCGTTGGCTGCGCGTTTTCATTTCGTCAAGCAGCGCAGCATCATCACTGACTTCAATTTCCAGAAAATCGAGTCCTCTGAGTCTCAGTGCCTTTTTCGCTGCTCGGCAGTGTGGGCAATAGCTCTTGGTGTAAATTTCAATCTTCGGCATGGTCGTGCTCCGTTGTGTTTGTGTATGGCTTTACTTTAGGTGTTGCGGTCGGGACTATCTATGCATAATAATCTTGATTAAATACATCGATCGTATAGGTGGGCTATCAGTGGAAGTGATGAGCGATATTCTCCGCGCCATTCGGGTGGTAGGCAGTGTGTATTTCTGCAGTCAGGTAGAAGCGCCGTGGACGAAAACCTTTCAGGATTTGGATTACGCCAGCTTCCACATGATTCGTCGTGGAGCCTGCTGGGCGAACATTGATGGGCAGATTGAAATGTTGGAAGCGGGGGATCTGATCTTCCTCGGTCCGGGACAAAATCACGAACTTTCTAGCCTGTCTCCTGTTAACGGAAAGCCAGATCTGAATGACACCACCTTGCTGCTATGCGGCTCATTCAGTTTTTCACGTACCGCGACAACACCGCTGATGGATGTGTTCCCCCGCATGACGATTGTGCGCGACAAAGACTTTGCCAATCACCCTTGGCTGCGCAGCACTTTTGATCAGCTAAGCGCGGAATATATGTCGCAAGGGCCGGGTTCTGAACTTATCGTCAATAAGCTCACGGAGATCATTCTGGTTGAACTTATCCGCATTAACTTTGGGCGCGAGCAATCCAGCCCGTTTTTGGATGCGTTGAACGACAAGCGGATTTCCAGAGCGCTGCAGCTTCTTCACGATAACCCTGAGCTCAGCTGGACGTTGGAATCCGTCGCCAGCCAAATCGGCATGTCCCGCGCAGCATTTGCCAACCGCTTTTCCTCGTTAGTCGGTCAACCTATGTTTGGCTATCTCACCAACCTCCGTATGCAAAAAGCACAGGAGTTACTGCGCGAATCTCTGTTGCCGATCTATGAGGTTGCCGAGCAGGTGGGTTATGAATCAGAACGTGCTTTTACGCTCACCTTTAAAAAGCATTCGGGAACCACGCCTAAGCGGTTTCGGGCCCAATAGCTCCCTGTCCAATAGTGCGCTGCCCAATTGTCACCATGACAATTTTTTCATTTAATTCAAATAAATGGAGCGTTTCTCTCAGCCGTACATGCAAGAGAATGGTCGTAGAAAAGAGGGTAAACCTTTATAGGATGTCAGCGATAGGAATTAGGAGGTTCAAATGACGATGAAAGAATACGCAGAGAAAAGCGTGCTTTGCTGGCTGGCGACAGTTGACGAAGATTTAGTGCCGAATGTTTCCCCCAAAGAGCTTTTTACCGTGCTTGATGATGACACGCTACTGATTGCCAACGTCGCTTCCCCCGTCAGTGAAAAGAATATTCTGTCGAACAATAAGGTGTGTGTTTCCTTTGTGGAAGTCTTTGAGCAACGAGGTTTCAAAGTGAAGGGAATAGCGCGAGTGATTGTACCTGAAAGCACAGAATGGACGGGCTATTTAGCAGCACTTCGTAAGCTGGCAGATGAACGCTACCCTATCAAAAATATCTTTGAAGTGAAGATAACATCCAGCGCCAGAATCCTTGCCCCAAGCTATTTCCTATTTTCAGAAACAACGCCAGAAAGTCAGATTGAGAGCGCGCTGAAAACCTATAAGGTTCGCCGCTAAAGCTCCGTCTTTTTGAACCGTCCCTGAATCGTTTCTTCAACGAAATACCGTCCTTCCGGGTTTAACGCCCGTACTGATGGGTACACGCAATAATCGCGTCTATTCAGATAAATATCAGGGATAAAACCAGTAAGAGCCTGACATCTAATGTCTTTCAGGAAGTGTGAACATAAAATCGGCACAAAGCGCTAGGAAATTAGGCATGAAGTGGTAAAAATAACAGCTTGATGATAGATGTCTTTCATTGTTGATCTTATTGCAAAAAGCCGCATAAAAAATATGTGTTATCAGTGAGTTAAATTTATGACAGGAAAGGCCTGATATGCTCACTGGCGTCACATATTGGCTCAAGTAATGTTAGAGTTCTGTCAATTTGGATGCGTGATGTGAACTTATCTGATAATTAACATATTCGTAATTTGCTAATTTATTGGATGCTTAAATGACGACCTACTCAAAAGACCAGACTGCGATAGAAAACCTCACCGAGGAACAATATCGTGTCACACAAGAAAACGGCACGGAGCGCCCGTTTACAGGGGAGTACAATCGCCATTTTGAATCAGGCATTTATGTAGATATTGTGTCTGGTGAGCCTTTATTTTCGTCCTCAGCAAAGTTTAGTTCTGGCTGTGGATGGCCGTCTTTCTCCAAACCCATCGTCAAAGATAACGTCACAGAACATTTCGATACCAGTCACGGAATGCGACGTGTAGAAGTGCGTTCGAAACATGGTGACAGCCATCTAGGCCATGTTTTTACGGACGGTCCTAAAGATAAGGGTGGCTTACGTTACTGCATTAATTCCGCTTCCCTGCGTTTCATTCCAAAAACAGAAATGGAAGCTGAAGGCTTCGGAGATTACTTAGACCAAGTCGAGTAATACCCCCTCCTAAATCGGTGTGGATTATCCTGACTATCGTTGGTTTTTGCGGGTTTCTCGGTATAAAAGTTGTACATTGCAACTTACTATGACTGAGGAACACAACAATAAACTGACCTTGAGGCAGGGATGACCACACCGTTTTTATTTCAACTTTCTCTCTTTTCCGCAACCTTGCTTTGCGCCCTCGTTGCAGGTTTGGTACTCGGTTTTGCGGTGGTGGTGATGCCTGGAATCCGTCGACTGGAAGACAGAGAATTCCTGCGTACATTTAAGGTGATGGACGGTGTGATTCAAAACAACCAACCCTTGTTTATGTTCGTATGGGTCGGTTCTATTTTGGCAGTTGTGGCGACTCTGGCTCTGGGAATAGGGAATACGTCGGGATTAAGCCAGCTATTGCTTTTGGCGGCCACACTCTTATATCTACTCGGTGTTCAACTACCAACAATCCGTTTCAATATACCTCTCAACAACCGGATTCAACGTCTAAATCTGGACACAATGGAAGCAAACGAATTACGCGACGCAAGGGAGACATTTGAACCCAACTGGAACCGTTGGAATCAGTTCAGGACTGTTGTTTCCTGCATATCGGTTGGCTTGATGCTGGCCCTCATTTTCAGGCTTTAAATAAGATCGGGATGGAAATACCGGTCTGCCACTCTCTACAGGGAAGGGTTCACCATGCTTTATTTCATCGGAATACTGATACTGATTGGGTTTGTCGCTTACCGAATGACCCCACCGGAAAAGCTGTTCGAACTTGGCATTTCTGCTGAGCGAAGAATATCGGGTTTGACCTTAAAGACATCGAATATCGAAGAAGGCGAAATTGCCTATCTAGAAGGTGGGTCGGGGACGCCACTTCTGTTGCTTCACGGCTTCGGTGCAGACAAAGACAACTGGGTGAGAATGGCGAAGCACCTCACTGGCAAGTACCGGGTGATTGCGCCGGACCTGCCGGGGTTTGGAGAAAGCTTCAAACAGCCTGACTTAAACTATGATGTGCCTGCTCAGGTGGCACGCCTTAAAGCTTTTGCAGAGTCTATTGGCTTGTCGAAGTTTCACATTGGCGGTAATTCTATGGGAGGTTACATTGCGGGAAATTACGCGGTGGAACACCCTGATCAAGTGTTAAGTTTGTGGCTTCTTAACCCGTTAGGCGTCGCAACCTCGCCAGACAGCGAGATGTTTGCCATGTTACGCCAGCAAGAACGCCCCGCTGTGTTGGTAGGCGATGCCGAACAATACAGAGAACTTTTGGCGTTTGCGTTTCATAAACCACCATTTATCCCTGGGGTGATGATCAAAGAACTCGCTAAACGGGCAGAAGCCAGCTTTCCGCTGAATAGCCAAATCTTCCAACAGATCCACCACCTCAATGACGGGCAAGTCCATTTCACTGTGCCACTGGATACCGTGCTCGAAGGCTTCGAGCGACCAACACTGATTACCTGGGGTGATAAGGACCGAGTCCTGCATGTTGCCGGTGCAGACATCCTTGGCAAATTAGTCCCTCAGTCGGAAGTGCACGTGATGAAGGATATGGGGCATCTTCCGATGATTGAAGCGCCTTCCCAAACGGCGAAGCAATTCCTTCAATTTGACCAAGCGTAAAGCAAGGTAAAGCTAAGTAAAGCGCCTTCTTTTTCCAGAAAAAATCACGATACTTGCGCGTATTGTTGAGCATGAATAAGAAGGAATAACTCAATGAAAAAATTAGCGATTGCTGCTTTGGTATTGTTTGGTTTGATGGGCACCGCCTATGCATTTGATGCGCATTGGATGCATGGCTGGGAAATGTCAGAACTCTCATTGTTTGGCTGTGGGCATGGTAGCCATCATTAATGCTAATGACTTTGATAAAGGAGCCACATTGTGTGGCTCTTTTTGTTTGTGCCCTTTATGAATGATTAGTTTTCCCTCAGCCAAGAAGAGGCTTCTGTGATCTGACGTGAGGCTGATGGTCTTGAGGCTTTATTTTGAGACATCTTCGATCGTTATAGCGGTGTTAATCTCCCGAAAGATGGCTTGAAAATAAAAGCACTAAAAGGGACAAATAATGAAAAAACTCATCATGGCTTTGGCAATGGCTGCATTGGTATCAGGTTGTGCGAACAAAGACTTCGGCGAAGTGGTTAATGACGGCGTAAACGGCGCTATCGACGGTGTGCTTGGTTCAGTCGGTGTAGGGAATGGCACCGTAGTCAAAAATAGCGATGGCGGATTCAGTGTTGAGGAAGAGGAAGTCTGGCCTCATAGACCTGAAAGAACCCGTCGAGACTATGGTGAGATTAAAGTCGCTAAGACAAAGAAAAATCCAAAAGGGAGAACAGAAATTTTTGTTGAAAGTTGTGTTCACCAAAGGATTGGTTCTGTCGATTGCGAAGGGTGGATGTTCGAAGTGACCGCTGAAGGTTGGCTGGTGGAAGACAGTATTCTTGTTTATGACGATAAAACTTACTCCATTGCTGCAGGAAAGTACTACGCAAAGTTTGAATCAGACGATACGCGTACAGAATACTATGCGACGGGTGAAGTGAACATCGTCCCTTTTGTCACCAACTATATAGCAATAACAGTAGAGTAATCATCATCAATAAAGAAAGGCAGGTGTCAGCACCTGCCTTTTGTGTTTGTGAATTCGGACGAATCTTCCCAAGCCCATTCGGCTATTACCTGAAGACCTAATGCTAATATTCCGTTGAAATGGATTCGGAGGAGATAGCCTTGTATCAACTGTTTTACTACCCACGCAACGCAAGTTGGGCACCTCATATGATGATGGTGGAAATGGGACTGCGACACGAGCTGATTTTGGTCGACAGGAAGTCCAACGCCCAGAAATCCGAAAGCTATCTGAAACTCAATCCCACTGGCCGTATTCCTGTGCTTGTTGATGGAGAATTGGTCATTCATGAAAGCGCAGCTATTGGGCTCCACCTTTGCGAAAATCACCCTGATTCTGGCCTGATTCCCGACATGGGAAGCCTTGAAAGGCCGATATTTTTTCAATGGCTGTTCTACCTGACTTCGTCGTTACAGTCAGAGCTGATGGTCTATTTCTACCCGCAACGCCACACAGAAAACCCCGATGAAGCGACAGCCATCAAACGAGCCCAAGAAGCCCGCGTGACAGACATGTTTGCTTTGATTGATCGTGAGCTGGAAGGCAAAAACTTTCTGGCGGGAAACCGAATCAGTATGTGCGACTTCTTCCTGTTCATGTTCGCCCATTGGGCCAGCGATTTTGATAAACCACCGTTGAGCTTTGAGCATTTAGGTCGATATTTAAGGAATTTGGCGAAGCGGAAGTCCGTGGTTGCAGCGAGTGAATTGAAAGGTACCAACTTGGACATCTATCGCTAAAGGAGTGGGGAAATGAAGATACACAGCCTGTTTAACGATAAGTCAGATCTTTACGAGAAAGCGAGGCCCGTCTATCCCGATGAGATTTATCGGTATCTGGTAAGTATCTCTCCATCGAATCTCAAAGCATGGGATTGTGCTTGTGGAAACGGACAGGTGTCAGAAGGGCTGTCGCATTATTTTGAAGGTGTGATCGCGACGGATGTCAGCGAACAGCAGATTGCGAATGCAAAGCCATTCGACAACGTCATCTACCGTGTTATGCCATCGGAAAGTACAGATTTCCCTGACGATAGCTTTGATTTGGTATGTGTGGCTCAGGCTGTCCATTGGTTCGATTTCCCCGTTTTCTGGCCGGAAGTTAAACGTGTATTGAAGCCTGATGGTGTATTCGCTGCTTGGGGATATACATGGCCAGTGTTACCAGATGAAATAGAGAGAATTTTCCACGAACAAATTCTCAATGTGATTGCGCCTTACTGGGCGACCCAAAATTCACTTCTGACCGGTCACTACAAGGATGTGGAGTTTCCTTTTGAAGGACTGAGTTCACCAAAATTTGAGATGAAGGTTGAATGGGACCTCGATCAATTCTTCGATTTTATTAAGACGTTCTCTGCCACCCGACGGTGCATTGAGGAACATGGCGAGGCATTTCTTGATGCTGCTTATGAGCAGATTGAAACTTTTTGGTCTGCCGGTGAAAAGGCGAGGGTCATTCCGCTTGAATTCGTTTTTTATGCCGGTCGGAATACCGAGTAAAATGAAAACCCGCCAGCAAGGCGGGTTTTGTTATTCACCTATAATGCGCGGATTCGGGTTATTTCATCCGGCCCAATGCCAAGTGATTCCAAAAACTTCTGGTGTTCTGCTGGCTCCATTTCTTCGAATTTCTGATGCCACTTGACCATATCATTTTCTGAAAATCCGGCAGCGGCTATAATCTGCGTCCAACGTTCTTTGTTCACGATGTTTTCCTCCAAAAGATGGGGTGCATGCAGCAGCGCGACAATCGCTTTCTGCTGTGCTTTCAGGCTCTGGATTTCTTTCTCAAGTGCATGGAAATGCGCTTTGAGGATTTGAGCCTGATCCTTATCTTTCTGCTCAAGCAATGTCCGAATGCTGGAAACCGGTAACCCATAAGCACGATAAGCCGCGATATTCCTTAACTTTTCAACTTCCTTTTTTCCGTACCAGCGATAGCCATTATCACTTCGACAGGCAGGCGTTAGGAGGCCTTCTCTTTCGTAATAAAGAATGGTGGCGCGGGAGATATCAAACTCCCGAGCAAGTTGGGTCACCGTTAACATAAGCACACCGTTTGGCTGAAAGAACAGGCATCGTGAACCCTGATCTTATAGTCGGGTCAAGCTAGCATTATGGCGTGAAAATTGAGGGAAGTGGAAACTGTGTTTCGGTGATTAGAGTATCAAAGACTTCCTATCCCTTTAGATTCACTTCACTAATGAAACATAAATATTTTGTCCGCTGAGTTACGCTTGCAAATATAGAGAACTAGATGCTGCAGTACAGCATCTAGTTGCTCTACAAACCATGGGATGGAATGTATAACGCTGGGTGCCAGTCAGGCAATTACCCAGCTTGCTGTCATCATACTGATTAAGGATATGAGTTTTGACCGTCAAATACCCTGAAAGTCTAAGAGATTATTCTTGGACATTTCGTTTCGGACTTGGCCAATTGCAATTTCTAATTCTGCTTCTGGCTATGTTGCTTTTCCTTGTTAGTACTAAAGTTCACTCCTCGGAAAATGAGCCTCCGATTTACTGGCGGTCGATTGTTTACTTCTACCCTGACGACAGGATTGTTGGAGAGGATGAGCTGAAGCTGGCATTTAAGGACTTCGATTTCGTCAGCGAGTTTCCTGAGAAAACAGAAAACAACACCCCCCTTTATACCTATGAAGTCATCAAGAATTTTGACGAAAGTTATCCTGTGCCAGACATGAGTTATCTCGCTTACTTCGGTAGGGGGGTAACTAAGGCAGAAGCTGAGAGCATTCAGGGATCAAAGTTGGCAGTTGTTATTGATGCAATGTTTCCAATCTCGACAGCAATTAAAAATGTATATGGTTTGAATAATGCAGTATTTCGATTCGCTAATCAGGAACATGGGCTGATTTGGGATTCTGAAACAAGAGAGCTCTTCTCTCCAATTGCCTGGAAGGAAAAGCGTATTTCTAGCTGGGATAAGTCAGGCTTTCCAGTTATCGAAGACCAAATAGTGATCCATGCATATCAGGCCGGGGAAGGTGTAAGAGCAATAACGCTTGGCATGAGTAAGTTTGGCCTTCCTGATATTGTTGTTGACAAGTTTTCATGGTCGCTGAATGGAGAGGTCGGGAGCGTAATAAACGTGGTGGCCCAGTCGATATTTGAGGGTACAGAAGTCACTGACAGTTTCATAAGAGTTGATATTGATAAATTGCGTGATGGTGAATTCAAAACAAGGGTGAAAAATTCTTTGAAGGAAAATGCTGTTCAAAGAATTGATGTTGGCTACAGGGAAGGTAAATGGGAGTCTGGTGATCCAAACAATTACCTTATTGAGCTTACATTCGACCATATTGAAGGTAGTTCTCTCTCAGAGAAACAAAGTAACTTTGTACATGCACTTTTTGGTTGGGAAGACGATATCGCTTATGTTAGACATAACCAACTCATCAAAGAAGCTAGCAAGAGAGCTCGGGAAAAGCTTCCCTCCCTTAAGAAGGATTTTAATGAAGGACTAGCGCCAGGAGAATATATTCAACTTAAGGCTCCATTCGATACAGATGATGAGGGCGTTGAATGGATGTGGGTGGAGGTTTTGGCTTGGTCTAACTCTGAAATCAAAGGTCTGTTAAAAAATGAGCCTTACTTTATCGAGAGTCTGCGCGCAGGAATGGAAGTCTCGATCAATCAAGATGACGTATTTGACTACATCCGTACTGACGCGAATGGTAATCGAGAGGGCAACGAAACCGGGGAACTCATTCAAAAATATCAGGTTAGATAGACTGATGTTTTTGAAAACAAAGCGGCCCCGTCTCCGGGGCCTAAGTTCGCTGAGAGAACTTAAAACTTGTATTGGATGCCGACGCCGCCAGCAACTTCTGAACCAGACACCTTGCCAGATGTCTCGTAGTGGAAGGTGCCTGAAACACTGATCTTCTCGTTGAAGCCATAAGCACCACCGATAGCCAGGGCCTCTTTGCTGCCGGAGAAGCCGACACCGGCACCGATTGCAAATTCACCTTCGGTCACAAATGGACGTGCGTTAGTAATAGCGTGCATACCAGCACGAACACCATCCATTTGTTCGTCCATCTCGGCAAAGCGCTCGTTCATTTGTTGCTGAAGGTCAGCAATGAGTTCGCGCTCTGATGTAGGTGTTACACCGAATGACGGGTCAACAGGCTCACGGTCAGGCACGTCTGCTTCAGGAGTAAAACCAAAGTCCGGATCTACTGGCTCAGGACGGTCCGGTGTGCCATCTGGTGTTGGACGGTCAACAACTGGGCCATCACGGTCGGGTGTATTGTCCGGCATTGGGCGGTCAACGGTAGGACCATTTCGGTCTGGTACATTTGCGTCTGGACTTGGACGGTCAACCGTTGGTCCATTGCGATCAGGTACCGAATAATCTGGCGTAGGACGGTCAGATACACCAGGCACGCTGTTGTCGATATCAATATTGATAGAGTTTGCCATTGCGCCAGCAGAAAACAGGCCAGCAAGCGAAAGTGCGATTACAGTCTTTTTCATAAATTTGCTCTCTTAGTAAGTTTCAATCAGCGAGAGCATCCTTGCATCGAGTGTATAACTCGTTGTGATTCCTTATCTTTGACTGCAAGTCTACGGAGGGGAGGGCAGGTTTTCTAAGTAGGTGTGGTGATGTCGATAATAAGCATTACTTATTAGAAGGAATCAAATTTTCAATACTTCTTCTTAATCAAGGTCAGCACTTCATCTGCTTGGCTTATGAAAAGAAAAAGCCGCCAGATAAATGCTCTGGTGGCTTTGCTGATTGTTTGTAGGAATGGGTGTTTAACCTGCCACCCAATCCACTAGATCTTTTGATCTGACGTTGTTCACTTGATAAGGCTGGCCCAGCAGTCGGGCTGGTCGATTGGTATCAGCCTCTATATGCAGTTCCTGACCGTCAGTAAAGGAAAGACGAAAGCCCATGAACACACTGGTGAACATGCCATTCCCCTCAAAATCTTCATGAATTTCACGACAGCTTTTTACGCGGCGATTGGTTTTTCCATCGTTAAAGTAAAGGGCAATGCCTTGGTCGAAAGCGTTGTTTTTCAGCAAGGGATGGATATGTCCGGCTGAATCAATGTTAAAAATAATCACTTTTCCGTGGTCTCATATTTATGGAATCTATAGCGCGGCGTGATTTCTATCACGTTTTCACATGGTTTGTGGTCGGAGGTGTATAAATTAGAGGGTGAAAATAAGGCACTTCGACTCAGTCTTGAGCCGAAATGCCTGTTTGGGAATCAATATAAGTTCAATAAGTGAATGGTTTGGTCTTGTGCTTCATGGTGGGCGAACTTAATCAGTGCCATAGAGGGCGGCCCTTGCGGCGCAGGGTTGTTTGAAAAACCAAATCCTTCAGAAGGGATCCCATTCGCACCGAACGACAGCGTGTTGTTACCATCCACATCCTGATAAGCCATGATGCCGTAAAAACCTGATGGCAGAGCTTCCAATGTGATGCCCTCGCGGGCTTCGTCTGATGTGTAATGGTTGGCATGAGCAGTTGGCGCGCCTCCCATCAGGTTGTCTGTTTCGCTGTAAACCAACACAACCACACCCGCTTCTTCCACACGAATGTCCGTGATTTTAATCGTCAGCGGATAGGATTCACCCTGTGCGAATGTCGGAACTTCTTTGGGCTGCTTGCTGATTAAACTGGCACTTAATACCACAACAAAAACAGACGCCAGAGCCGTAACCGGAATCAAGGTCTTGCCAGCCTGCTTACGGCACTCCTGAAGCCAGGATGACATCCACAATGTCGCCGTCAGAAGCAGCACCAACAGGGTGAAATAACCACTGAGAACGGTTTCGCTCAGGAAAGGTGCGGTAAAGTAAATCAGAACAGCGTGCCAAGTGAAAACCTGAAGTGAGTTTTTACCAATGTAGCTCAATGGGCGGAAAACCAGTGCTGAAGGCCACTTACGGATGACTGTCGCGACAAGGTACACCCAAACCATCAGGTTCAGCATGCGCAGCCAACCCAGCTCGGGCTTATCAGCAAAGGAATACAACACGCCCTGATGGATACCCATGGAAAGAAACGCGCCGTGGTGAGCAGCAAATAGCAACGCAGCGATAGCCAGACACACCGTGGCAGCGGCCGGGTGATACCAACGCAGCTTGCCTTTGGCATTGGAAAAGCCAATGGCTGCACCACCAATAAACAGCAACTGCCACGCAAACGGGTCGAAGTAGCCGACCTGAACATTTGTCTCAAACAGTGAGGAAAGGAGGCTGGCGTTAATCTGTGTGCTGACTGCCCAAACCCCGACACTGATTGCCAGCACCAGCCACATCAACCCCCGACGGAACGCGTATAGCGCGATGGGCAAAATCAGCATAAAAATGACATACAGAGGAAGTATCTCAAGGTAATCCGGTTTGTTGATCAGCAGGGCGCTCAACAAAATGGTGGCCAGTGGCGCTTCCCCGAGATTGTTAAAGCTGCTGCCGAGGGATTGCGCGACGGTAGGCAACGCAAACGCGCAGTAAGAGAACCACACCATTACCAGAAGCAGGCTGACCATATGGTATTTGTAGATGGTAAAAGCACGTCGCAGGATTTTACCTGTGGCCTCCCTGTCTGGAAGCTCAGTGCGGCTATAAACCGCGCCTGCCAGCAGCCCGGAAATCATCACAAAGCCTTCCGCCGCACCAAACTGACCAAGGGGTTGAAGGGTGAAATATTGGAGCAGGCTTCTACCGCCACTGAGCCATATCAGATGGTTAATGGTCATTAAAACCAGCAGCAAACCGCGCAGGCTATCGAGCGCAGGTATTCTTTTCATAACTCGTCTCCCTGTGATTTATTGCAACTTATTGTGTCGCAAGCAAAAAGAGAGCATCTGACAAAAATTGCGGTATTGAATTTAGAAAGGGTTTTGTCAGAAGGATTGATAGACGAGTCGAAAAAAAGAGCCTCCATTGAGGCTCAATTGCATATCAGTGTGTGACGGTTATTTCTGCACTTTTTGTTCGATGATGTTGAACCAGAATTGGAAGAGTCTTGCCCCCACGCCTTTGAGCTAAATTGGTTTTGGACAAAAATGGCTTAGAGTCGGAACTCTAAGTCATACAGATCAGATGAACTGGGGTAGGGGAAAATCTAGGTTACTACAGCCTACGAGTTCGGTGGCCATTCACCTATAGAATCAACTACGTTCAATTTGCATCTTCTCAACAAATTGAATGAAATTATCTTTTGCAAAGCTCTCTAACTGCTTATTCCAAATTAGGCCGACATCCCATGAGCTACTTTCCCCGGGCAGTTCCCAAAAAACGACGTGCTCATTCGCAATATGCTTTACACTTGCTGGAACAATAGTGAAGCCCAAATTTGCTGATACTAGTGCCAACAATGTTTGAATATCATCGGCCTCCTGAACTACATTAAGTTTTTTCTCATGCTCCTCTAATAGCATGTTAATTTGTTGGCTTAGCCCCTTACCTCGCTCAGGGTTAAGCTGTAAATAATCGATTGAATCTAACGAAGACCATAATTTGTTTTTGTCTATGATTTGGCTTCTATGTATCGCAAGCACTAATTGATCTGTACAGAGCTTCACGCCCGTCAGCGGAGCTACAGCTGGTAGTCGACTAAAGCTAAGATGAAGATCCCCCAGAAGTAGGAACTCTGACTGCTTTTGAGATGGTATATCGTTAAGTGTAATGTGGATCTCTGGGTAGTGTTTTTTAAACTTAGCTATGTAATCTGGTGCAAGGTGGTAGGAAGATATACCAAAACCTATATTAAGAGTTCCTGCAATTCCCTTGGCGACTCGTTGAGTTAGAGATTTATAAGATTCAAAACTCGATACAATTCGTTGCGCTTCAGGTAAAAGAGCTACGCCTGCCGCAGTAAGACTGGCTCCTTGTCTTCCTCTCTCAAATAAAACTACTCCACAAAAAGCTTCAAGGCGCTGAATCTTCTTAGTTAAAGCTGACTGAGTGATGTGTAAGTGCTCTGAAGCTACTCGATAGTTACCATCTAACGCTAACTGGCAGAATGCGCGTAAATCGATAAAATCCATTCCATAAGCTCATTAAATATAGGAATTTTATTCATTATACGGAATCAAACGACCTTTTTAAAATGGTTGATATTCACCAAGTAAAGGGAACAATTATGAAAGATATCCGTGTTGCGACTGTCCAATTTAACCACCATGCGAACGATAAAAACTACAACTTATCGGTCATTCAAAGTTACGTAGAAAAGGCGGCTAAACAAGGGGTAAAAATCATCGCATTCCCTGAAATGTGTGTGACTGGTTATTGGCATGTTTCGAAACTTAAAAAATCAGAGATCAATGATTTGTCCGAGTTCATCCCACAAGGGGAAACATCTCAACGCTTGCTAAAAATGTCTGAACAATACCAACTCAGCATAGGAGCAGGTTTAATTGAAAAGGACAAGGACGGAAATTTCTATAATTCTTACATAATGGCCATGCCTGATGGCCAGATAGCCAAACACAGAAAGCTGCATACGTTTGTCAGCGAACACATGAGAAGTGGTAATGAATACACTGTATTTGATACGCCACATGGATGCCGCGTAGGGATCCTGATTTGCTGGGATAATAATTTAGTCGAGAATGTTCGAATAACAGCATTAAAAGGGGCTGATATCCTAGTCGCGCCTCATCAAACAGGCGGCACGAACTCTCGCAGCCCCAATGCGATGGGGTTGATTGATCCCGAGCTTTGGTATAATCGTAAACAGAATCCAGATTCGATTCGTTCTGAAATGCAAGGTTCTAAAGGAAGAAAATGGTTAATGCGTTGGCTACCCGCGCGTGCCCATGATAATGGCATGTTCCTGATCTTTAGTAACGGTGTTGGGGTTGATATGGATGAAGTTAGAACGGGGAATGCGATGGTGCTCAATCCCTACGGCGAAATTATCGCTGAAACTGACTGTGTCGATAATGATATGGTTATTGCTGATCTCAATGCGAAAGATCTAAATATGTGTACAGGCAGACGCTGGATCAGAGGTCGTAGACCTAATTTATACGCTCCCTTAACGATGGAAGGGAATGAATTGACGCCTTATCAGGCAAGATTCTCGACACTAAAATAGATGACGTAACTTATTGAGTGGTCGCCAACGAATAATATGTTGGCGACCATTAATATATTGTTTCATAAAGAGCCCCTAACAAACTTTGGGGCACAATCCAGCCGAAACACACCGCCAATTGGGTTGCGAATTTCAATAAAAAAAGAGCCTCAATTGAGGCTCTTTTGCATGTCAGTGTGTGACGATCACTTCTGAACTCTTGGCTCGATAATATTGAACCAAAATTAGAAGTTATCCAGCATTCCCACGATGTCGGTCAGTGCTTTCACGTTACCATCGATTCTTGTATTACCTTGTTCAACCAGTTTGGTGATAGATGTCTTGCCCATCAGCACTTTGTTAATCCGAGGTTAGACGGTGAAATGGCTGACCATTTTATCGAGAGATTCGGCGGTTTCTTTCAGCTGTTGGCTACTGCTTTGTGATTGGCTTGCCGCGCTGGATAGTTCGGTCACCACCTGGCTGATCTCCACTAGATCTTGACTGACTTGCTCTGACACCATGCTTTGCTGCATTGCGATACTGGCGACTTCAGTATTCAGCATCGAAATGTTGTCCACTTCATCTGTCATCTGGGTGAGCTGCGCAGCCGCATCGTTTGCCAATTCAACACAAGCCTGCGCACTCTGACTGCCGGCATCCATCACTTCGACCGCGCTTTCCGCATCAACCTGCAACTGGTTAATCAAATCGTAGATTTGTTGGGTAGAAGATTGGGTGCGAAGCGAAAGAGACCGCACTTCGTCAGCCACCACGGCAAAACCACGGCCATATTCGCCAGCGCGGGCGGCTTCAATGGCGGCATTCAAAGCCAGCAGGTTGGTCTGGTCTGCAATGCCTTTGATGACATCAATAATGCCATGCACGTTCTGGCTGTTTTCGCCAAGGCGGGTAATGACGTTAGACGCTTCCGACACTTCGCTTTCCAGCTTCTCGATCGCCTGTTGTACCTCGTTCAGCATTTGCTGACCGCGAGCGGCGGCGTTCTGGGTCGATGTTGCGGCGTTCGCGGCGCTCTCTGCGTGTTGGGCCACGGTTTGTGCGGTGGTGCTCATCTCGGTAGCTGCTGTCGCCACTTGATTCACCATCTGCATTTGGCGGCTGACACCTTCCAGCGTTTGCTGGGAAACCGCAGAAGACTGCACTGCGTTGTCAGACACCGTATGGCTGGTGGCAGTCACTTGCTTGATCACCGCCTGAGTCTGATCAAGGAAGGTGTTACAAGCACGCGCCAGCTCTCCGGTTTCATCCGGTGCGTCTGCTTCAGTGCCCAAACGGCGGGTAAAATCACCGTCGGCCACCTGAAGCATAAACTCAGACGTGCTGCGGATAGGTGCAGCGATTCGGCCTGCAATCACCCAAATCAGGGCAATGTTTGCCAGCAATACCACCACACCCATTAGCAGGGAAATCAGGGTTTGTTCGCGCTGATCTTCCAGTGCTTGTTGCTGGAGTGCGATAACGTTTTTTATCACCAAGGCTTTGTCGAGTGTCACTACCAGTGTCCACGGTGCGATATCGGCATTGGCCTTCACCGGAATCATCGCCGTGATGCGTTGATCATCGGCACTGGTAAAGCTTTGATAGCCGTCTCGGCCCAGACGGTTAGCCCAAAGATTTGCATCGCCACCTAATGATTTGACTGAGTCACCCAGCGAACGGTCTTCACTGTCTGCCGCAATGGTGCCGCGATCCGTCACCAGCATGACGTGGCTTTGGCCTTGATACAGACGTTGGCTGAGCGATTCCGCGACGTGCGAAAGGGCTGCCAGTGAAATATCCAGACCTGTGATACCTGCAAATTGACCATCCACCATGACCGGGGAGACCACAGAAGTCAGCAGCACATTCTGGCCGTTAACGGGGTACACGTAAGGGTCGAGCAGGCAATTTCGGCGACTGTCGCGGGAGCAAAGGTAGTATTCACCGACACGCGCGCCGCCATCAGTGCGGGTTTCATCCGCATAGCCTGCCAGCGGTTCCAGTTGGAAACGGCCAGCAGCATCACGGTTCCAATAAGGAATAAAGCGCCCGCTGCGGTCATGACCGGTTTGGCTGGCGTAAAGGCTATCCATACTATCCAGAGCATTGGGTTCCCAGGCCGTGAACACACCCAATGCGTTAGGGTTGCTTTCCAGTAACCCTTTCAGTTGGTGGTTCAAGCTGGCGCGCAAGGTATCGCGGGTATCCTGATCGCTGGCTTTCTGTTGGCGGGAGAAATTTTCTGCCATCAGGGAAGTTTGAATGAAGCTGTCCGATAGCTCGCCGGCGATCATTTCAGCGGCAGAGCTTAATTCTGCCTGCAGACCATTGTTGAACATCTCCAACAACAAGGTTTGGTTACGCTGGTTTGAATGGGTTTGTAACTGGGTAGAGAAATAGAGCGAAAATGCCGTCATCACGCTGATCGCGGCAAGGGTGGCAATACCAGTAAACGTACTGATTTTTAGCTTAATCGACTTCATAAAAATGTGTCTTTAGATCCGAAAGAGGAAGGAACTAAATAAACCCAACATCGGAAAATGGTGCTTATTTCGTCTGCTGAGCATAAAAGGCGCGCAATATTCGATGAAGTCTTTATAAATGTCTATATCTTCGGCATGAAATAAATTGATTATTTAACAGTGATTGCTTCATTGGTGAGACAAGGTGAATTATTTCCGTTTTTTATAAATCTTTAATTTAATTTCTTCATCGAAGTGCCCGAAAAGCTTTGTTTTTGAACGGTGTGTTTTCTCATTTAACGGCCAGTCCAATGAATAACACACTAGGCATCTCGACCCAGAAACCCTGCACGATTATGTTTTCTGAACACCTCAACAGACCCTAAAGCCAGGTATCAGGATGAACATGTCAAAGTTATCAATTCAGGGGGCGTTTGCCATTTCCCTGCTGACTGCCACGCTTTCTTTCTACGCGCAGGCAGACACGGATCTGGATAAAAATCTGCAAGCCATCGAAGCGTTCAGCCAGCGTACTGAGCCCTTGTTGGAAGCCTCCCAAAACAATGGCGTTGCCTACTCAGATCTGGTTGAGGGGATTGGTGATGTGCTGGAGCGAACTCAAAGTGCCAAGGCCGCGGTATCCAGCATCGATCTCAGCAAGCTGTCGGTGATTGCGAACGACAACGCCGCTTTAGGGGATAAATACATCGCCGAATACCGCGATTTCCTCGGTGAGCTTGATAAAAACTCGGCCTGCTATACGCCGAATATGGTCGACGAGTACCAAACCGAAGTCAGCAAGCTTCGTGACTTTGCCGATTCAGTGACGGATTACGCGTCAGTCAGCGATGAAGGTGAAGCCTATGAAGCCATGATGGCGATATCCGCCAATAGCGTGTTAGTCGCTGCGGTGCCTTCTCTGTTCGCCATACAAAACATGTGTATCGCGCAGGATGCCGCTCCTGTCATTGAGCAGTTTGGCGAAGTGGAAGGAGCCATCGTCAATGCGCTGATTGGTCAAGCGATGTTGAATGAAGAAGGGGAATTTGATTTGCCGCCAGAGATGCTCAATGGAGGCGAGGGTGATGCTTTCTTTGAAGAGGAGGACGGCTATGACGAAGACGACTCGTCCCCGTTGATATCAGAGCTCACCTTCTTAGAGCCAAAGATAGCGGAGTGTATGAAACAATCTGCGGATGCGAGCGGGGTTGAACGTGTGAATGGCATAACAATGTTTATCTGTGATTTGCCCAAAAACGCAAAGGTTCGCCTAGACGATCTGGCTCAGTTTCCTTATCTGGATATGGTGATACTCAGTGGCGGTGATATTGAATCTCTGGCACCACTGACAAACGCCACTTACCTGTCCCAAATCACGGTGGAAGACAGCACTATTCAATCTTTTGGTGATTTGTCTGATATGACGGCCTCGGTGGTGTTTTCCTATGTAACAGCCAGCAACTGGGGCTCGCTTGCTCAATCCGGCCTTGATTACATCACCATTGAACAACCGCACGACTGCAGCGAGCTGTCTCCGCTACTTGGCTCCGGCGCTGTCACTGTCGAATATGTGGATGATGAGCAGGATACGGTAAGTGATGAAGCGTTAGAAACTGCCAACTTGCTTGTGGTGACGGATTGTCGTCAAGACAGTGTGTTTTGAGGGCAATGGGCGAAGGCTCTATTCGTAGATCCATTCCCCCATTTTCCACCGATGATACAGCCCGTTAACTGCAGGTAGACACATACTTGGTAAGTAAAGCCATAGGTATCGAGTGGACGGTGATCTCTAAAAAGGGCGTCAACGGATGCGATAAGCCCTCACTTCTTCGCCAAAACACGTTTCATTGAAGGGAGTTACGCGGTTTAGGCAGTGTAATAAGTGCCAGACATCACGGTGATATCTTCAGTCTCTCAATCCGGTTTGCAAAGCAAATAGGAGGGTAAAATGAAGATCCCAAGCCAACTAATAGCATCAATCGGTGCTAGCGCATTCTTGCTGATACTTTCAATCACTAGCGTCCATGCGACGCACGACAGCTCAGGAAAACGGCACTCCGACTTACAAGCGTTTGCCTCGTGGGCAGATTTGGTTGACCGATGGAAAAACCTGGATGGTCAGCTCATTGATTTTAAAATCATCAAGTTCACCTCGGATGGTGAATATCGGTATATAGGTGCTTGGAAACTCGGAGACGGCAAAGGGGGCGCTCTTTTCCGATACCCGAGTTGGGCGGAGTTCGTTGATCAATGGAATGAGCTTGATAACCAACGCTTGATTGATATTGATATCTCCAAGGTCGGAAATACCACTTGGTATACCGGTAGCTGGCAGTTGGGTGCGCCGAGCGGGGCGCTTTATTCCTTTGGTAGCTGGCAGTCATTCGTTAATAAATGGAATGCACTGAGTCATCAAAAGCTCATTGATTTGGAAGTCAGTAGTGTGGGTGACAACACAACATTTGTTGGTGTTTGGCAAGGTGACGCGACCAGTGGTGCGCTGTATCGTTTCGGTAATTGGCGCTCATTGACCGACAAATGGAAGGCGCTAAACCTCGAAGGCCAACGCTTAATCGATATTGAAGTCTATCAAGCGGGAAATAGCCTCTACTACACAGGAGTGTGGGAAAAAGGTTCAGGGAACGCCCTGTACCAATTTTCTAGCTGGCCATCGCTAATGAATAAATGGCTTGAACTTGATCGCGAAGGTTATTACCTCGTCGATATCGAAGCTGAGCGATTTGGTGATCGAGAAATCTATCTTGGTGTATGGCACAGGTAGTCGGTGAGCAACGAAAAGACAATCACTAAGCGGGCAGCCTAATTGAGTTGTCTTAGCTCGTGTCAGGTGTTTGCTCTGGAGTGTTTCTGCTCAAAACGCTCCAGCACCAAGAGCAAAAAAGCTTGCGCTCTGGGCGCTTTTAAACCGGACAAGACATGACTCCCGATGAAAAAGAGGATAACCAGGCTTTTAAACATCATCAAGTAGAACGCTTAAGGACTTCGAATCAATAGCATAGAAGGATGGCAACAAAGGCCAATTAAGAGGTTAATGATACCCCATTAACTTGCTGAATAAATTGGCGAAAATAAATCATACAAAGAAATGCCTATCTATTCCTCAAACAACCTGTATAGTGTCGCGAGCTCTCGAGTCAGAGCTATGAATGAAACATTTAGTCCAAGTATTTTCTCAGTTTCCATTCGATTCATTGCGTCTTCAGTAAATTCTTCTTCTTAATCGACCATTTAGTAGCTTTCTCTACGAGCCTGATTTCCGCCGTTCAAAGTGAAAATCCCTCACGAGAACCTTCAAGTTTCATGGGTTTCAAAAAAGGAACTAGCAATGAGAAAGAAAAGAGCAAACCTTCAGAAACAAGCATGGAAAAATGGCAATGAAGCCAGATTTGAGCAGATGGTAAGCGAATACCACAAAGAAAAAGCCGTACTGGAAGCCATGACTGCGGGCTCTGAAGAATATGACCAGCAAAAGAAGTTGTGTGAAAAACTGTTTGCTAATGCAGAGCGCTTTTTCAAGCAACACCAGTAATCTGAGACTCAGCAGCTGATGCAGGCATCTTCAACTGTCTGATTGCGTCAGAGGTAAGCCCGGCAGGATTCGGGCTTAAACCTTATCTTTCCGTCATGTCCTCACGGTGAAAACTTTCCTGCTCTCTACTGGGGCTATCACCTTCAACATCCGTTCTAATAGTTTGTCCGATACTCTGGTTTCACCTCCGCTGGGGGATGGATTTCATCCAGTGCTTTTGGTAGGCCATGATCATTGATTATTTGGGCATGGAACCGACGCAGTCTGCGTGGTTCAGTCACGCCACAGGAATGGGCAATCACACCGACTTCATACATCATGCTCTTGGCATAGTGGGCAACACGCTCGGCTTTGTCGGTGACCACTAACCCTTTTTGTAGTTTAGGGTCATGAGTGGTGATGCCGGTTGGGCAGGTGTTTTTATTACACTGAAGTGCCTGAATACAGCCTAACGAGAACATGAAGCCTCGGGCGGAAACCACGAAATCTGCACCGATACACATGGCCCACGCCACTTCGGCCGGGTTGACCAGTTTGCCTGAAACAATCACTTTCACTCTTTGCTTCAAGCCATAGCGTTCCAATACATCTACCAACATCGGCAGGCTGCGTTTGATGGGCAAACCCATAAAATCCATCAGCGATTGAGGTGCTGCACCAGTGCCGCCATCTGCAGAGTCGAGCGTGATGAAATCCGGCGCAGATTCTATGCCACGGGCATGAATGGCCTCCATCAGGTTATCCAGCCAACCGTAAGCGCCCAGCACCATTTTGAAACCCACAGGTTTACCTGTGACTTCTCGGATTCTGGCGATCATGTCCAACAGGTCGTCAATGCTTTGAATGTCCGTGTGTCCATTTGGGCTGATGGAGTCCTTCCCTTCGGGAATACCGCGAATAGCCGCGATTTCTGCGTTCACTTTGTTGCTCGGCAGAATACCGCCTTTACCCGGCTTCGCGCCCTGACTCATTTTGATTTCAAACATCCGCACTTGTTCATGGGCGGCGATTTGTTTGAGCTTTTCATCGCTCAGATTGCCGTTTTCGTCCCGCACACCGTATTTGGCGGTACCAATCTGGAATACGATATCTGCGCCCCCTTCAAGGTGGTAAGGGGAAAGGCCACCTTCGCCGGTATTCATCCAGACTCCCGCTTTCTTTGCGCCCTTAGAAAGCGACAGCACGGCAGGCACACTCAAAGCGCCAAAGCTCATGCCGGAGATATTGAAAAAACTTGATGTGGTAAACGGCGTTCTTGCTACCCCTTCTCCAATGGTGACAGCGCTGGCTGGCACGGCATCCTCAGAAAGTGTTGGGAAAGGGCAGTTGAGAAAAATGATATCGCCAGGCTGGTTGAGTGCCCGTGTTGAACCAAACGCAATGGTACTGTCGACATTTTTCGCCGCGCGGTAGACCCAGCTTCGTTGGGCTCGGTTGAAAGGAAGTTCGTCGCGATCTTGTGCGAAGAAATATTGGCGGAAAAACTCGCCCATGTGTTCAAACCAATAGCGGAAACGGCCGACCACCGGATAGTTACGGCGAATGGCTTGTTTGGTTTGGGTGATGTCCCGAATGTAGATATAGATGAGTGCAAGGACACCGCACCCGATCAGAAAGACGAATAGCGCTGCGCTGATTTCAAGCACGCGGGATGCCCAGCTGGTAACAACTTCCATTTTATATCCTTATTCATTTACCCAATTTGATGGGATTTATTGCTCTCGATTCGATAGACCGGATGGAGTAGCTTATGCTTTCTGATATTTTTCGGAGGCTCGTTCTGGGGCTTATAAGAATCGTTTTCTTTAAGTAACAGGCACTCTTTGAAGTAAACTCAAATAATCCGGTCTTGGAGACAGTCGTACTGAAAGTTGTGCGCTATACCCTATGAAGCTGAAAACAAGGAATGAATGGGAACAGGGAGAGAGACGATGTACAGAAAGGTGCTGACATTCTGGTTTGAGGAACTCACGTTAAAGCAGTGCTTTGCGAAGAGTGATGAGTTGGATCGCACCATTGAGGCGCGTTTTGGAGAGGTATTAGAGCAGGCGTCGATCTGTGAGTGTTTCGACTGGCGGGAAGATCCTGAAGGTCGGTTGGCAGAAATCATCGTGCTCGATCAGTTTTCGCGTAATATTCATCGCGATACGCCGCGTTCTTTTGCTCAGGACCCTCTTGCTTTAGCTTTGGCACAGGAAGCGGTTTCTTTAGGTATTGACCGGGAGCTTCCGCCATTCCAACGGAGCTTTTTGTATATGCCTTATATGCACAGCGAATCCAAGATTGTTCACGAGGAAGCGCTGCGCTTATTCAATCAGCCGGGTCTTGAAGACAACTATCAGTTCGAAATCCGCCACAAAGAAATCATCGATCGTTTTGGTCGTTATCCGCACCGAAATGAGATTTTGGGGCGTGATAGTACGCCAGAGGAAGTTGAGTTCCTGAAACAGCCTGGCTCGAGCTTCTGATAGACAAACAAACTAAAGACGAAGAACTTAGCGAGTTTGGCTGGCATTGGGAGCGCGGCATTCCTTTGTGGGGGAGTCATCTCGGTCAGAAGGAAAGGTATAGAGGGGGCTGCATGGTGCAGCCCTTCGCGATTTCCTATCAGCAGTTTATCGAAAAATACAATACGTCGAAGGTCGTTGTTAGAGAAAACTTGAATACCATACGTTCTGAAGGGCTGCCTTTTATGGTTATAGCGCCAGGAGCTAACTCAAGTTCTATGACTTGTTCGAAAGGAGCATCAGGCAGCAAAAAGGTTCGTGAGAGCCAGATGGTGCCATCAGATTGATGTCTGAAGGCGTTTTTAGTCTTCAGTTTTTCACGATCTTCAGGCTGGATAAGACGCACTTTATTGGTATCAAAGAAGATGTCATTGATGTCGAGTAGCGGTTTATCAACAAGGGCTGAAACGCTTATGGTTACGCCATTTCTACCATCCTGGCTGGCATTGACTTTTATACTGTAGTCATCGAAAGACTGCTTTAGCGCATCTCGATTGGTGCGCAGGTAACCGCAACTTTGCGAAGCAACTGCTTCACCAAAACTGTCCTCTGGTTTGTAGTAAGTTCTGTCCGTTGGAATTACGCAGCCAGAAAGGCCAATTACGACAGCGCTGGCCAGAAGAATGGTTTTAAGTTTCATCACTATTCACCCTTTGTTACAAGAGTGCGCCATTCTAATCACGATAAAACGAGGTTCAATTTCGGATTGATAAGTTGCACATTTTGATACCTAAAGGATCAATTTATGGACTTTGTCTTTTCTGAACTTCTTAGTGGATAGGCAATGATGATGGTTAAGGTGGAAACCTGAGTCGTTATATCAAGTGCAATAGATGTCCGAAAGCGTGGTAGCTTTGCTTCCGGAACATCCGTTGAAAGGCCTTTCGCTTGTGATTTGGTTATTCTCTGAATTAAAGAGTTAACACTGTAAATCGAGAAGCAGTGCCATCAAGGCTTCAATAGCCGACCCCATGTCTTCGTCGCTGGCGTATTCCGCTGGGTTATGACTGATCCCTTGCTTACACCGGACAAACAGCATAGCGACACGGGTAAGGTCAGCCATGGCTGAGGCGTCATGGGTGGCACCGGAAGGTAAGGTAAATACACGCTTATCAAGGCTACCAATCGCTGTTGCGATCGATAATTGCAGTGCAGGGTCACAGGCTGTAGCAGGTTGGCTGTAAATTCGGGTGACTTCGCAGCCCAACCCGCGAATTTGTGCTGTTTCTTTCGCAAACGCTTGCAGTAGCTCTCCCGCTTTCTCCCTGACTTCATCGACGGGAGAGCGTAGCTCGATCATCATGGAAACTTTGCCTGGAACGGCATTGGGCACATTGGGTGTGACGTCCAATTGCCCAACATTGGCGAGTAAATCCGGCAGTTTTATCGCGAGCTTTTCTGCTTCCAGAGTGACTTCCGCGGCTGCAGTCAGAGCATCCTTACGAAGGTGCATGGGTACTGTGCCAGCATGGGCGGCTTGGCCCATAAACGTGAGTTGATGCCTTTCAATACCACAGATGGCCGAAACCACTCCTAAAGGCAAGCCTTCGTGTTCGAGAACGGGTCCTTGTTCGATGTGTGTTTCGATGAAGCCGAGAATATCTTCAGGATTGCGTTTGAGTCGGTCAATGTTCTCCGGTTGAACACCAAAACTGGAAAGTGCCGAACGCAAAGTGATTCCGTCTTTGTCTGGTCGGTTGATGACACTCTTATCCAAAGTGCCTGCCAGTGCTCGTGGGCCGACCAGCGCAGTGGGAAAACGCACACCTTCTTCGTCAGCAAAAGCGAGTATTTCGACAGAATAAGGTAACTTTTTCCCCTGACGGTTCAGCGCTTCAAGAGCAATGATTGGCAACACAATCCCCATGATTCCATCATAAGCGCCACCCTGTTTAACACTGTCCTGGTGGCTTCCCATCAGCAGCGTTTTGGTACCTTTTCCTGCATCGTAACGACCAATCAACGTGCCTGCGTCATCCTTGTGAACGGTTAGGCCGGCCTCTTCCATCCATACCGTCAGTAGCGCGTTGGCACGCTTATGTTCTTGCGTAAAAGGAAAGCGAGTCACACCGATTTCTGAGTCCGTACACTCGGCAAGTTGCTTTAAATATTCCTGGGCTCGTCGGCCTATAAAGTGAGTCATTGATTATCGCTCCGGATTTTCTTGTGTCGGCAAGGTATCCCTCCATGCCTGATAGTCGGGGTCGCTGTGGCATTCATAAAGCGTTTGCAAGGCGAGCAAGGGCGAATCGTGATAGTCGATACGTAGGGTTGTTGGTGGCGAATCGGGCCTGTAAACAAGCAAAGCTGCAGATAATAAGCCCCGGTAGTCGCCTCCTGATTTTTCTGCGGCAAACAAGGCAGCGATTAATCTTTCTTCAAAGCTTTTTTCGCTGTTTTTGTAAGCTCTCATCATGGCATCCAACACCAGAGTGTCTGAGAGCAGATTTCCACAAACCACGATATTGGGCTCGATCAGGCTGCCTCGAGCGGCACCATTTTCGCTTCCTGTGTGCACCGCGCCGGCACCGTGAAGGTCGAGAGCGGCAAGTTGACGGTGCGCTGCGCCAGAGTCTGTGCAGGTGATGGCATTGACCGCATCGACCGCACTGACGCCCGACGCCATTTTGGACAGCACATCATCTCCCCAGAGTGTGCTGGGTTTAGCACCTTGTGAGGCTGACATGCCCGCTTTTAAATTCCCTCTGATCACCCAACCTCCGACGCAGAGTGCGCCCGTGGCCGCCGCAGCTCCAATCGCGCCAGATTCCGGATCTCGTGCCAATATTGAATAAGTCATAGGTCTCGCTCCTGAGCCAGTGATCTAAGTGTGATTTGAACACCCAGTCCTGTCAATTTATCATGATAAATGCTTGCGGCAAGTAATTTATAGTGATAAATGTGAATAAAAGTTAAACAGTTCTTAACATCACATCCACAAACTGGGAAGGAGTTTCCCCATGAAACAAATAAGAAGTGATTTCATGCAAAGGCTGCGGAGTGCAGCGAAAACCGCGTTGTTAGCGGTATGTGCGATCGTTCCTTTAACTGCGCAGGCGCAGACACCACCGAACGTATTGATCGTTGGTCAGGTGGCTGAGCCTAAGTCGCTCGACCCGCATGCGGTTACCGCAGTGAACGACTTCCGGATCCTGATGAACCTTTATGAAGGTTTGGTCCGTTACAAAGATGGCACTCTGGAAGTGGAACCTGCTTTAGCAAAGAGTTGGACAGTCAGTGAAGATGGCAAAACTTACACCTTTACTTTGCAAGAAGGCGTGACATTCCATGATGGTACACCGCTGACGGCTGATGCGGTGAAGTTCAACTTTGACCGTATGCTGGATGAGAAACATCCGTATCATGAAACGGGTCCTTTCCCGCTCTCTTTCTTCTTCTCATCGGTAGAAAACGTCGAAGCCGTCGACCCGAAGACAGTGAAGTTCACCTTGAATGCTCCTTACGCCCCTTTCCTTTCCAACCTCGCTTACCCAACGGGCTTAATTGTCTCTCCTGAAGCGGTGAAAAAGCATGGTAAGGACTTTGGTCGTCAACCTTCGGGAACCGGTCCTTTCCGTTTCGCTGAGTGGGCGTCAAATAGCAAAGTGGTTGTGGTGCGTAACGACGATTACTGGGGCGACAAAGCCAAGTTGGAAGCGGTGGTATTCCGCCCGATCACAGACGCGAACACCCGAGTTGCTGAAATGCTGGCAGGCAGTATCGACATGATGGTGGAAGTACCGCCAAACGCGTTGTCTGAGTTCCAGAATAACCGTTATCAAGTCGCTGAGCAGGCTGGCCCACACGTATGGTTCCTTATCCTGAATGCCAAGGAAGGCCCCTTCGCGGATAAGCGAATGCGTCAGGCTGTGAACTATGCCATCAACAAAAAAACCTTGGTAGAAGGTGTGCTTGAAGGTACGGCAGAAGTGGCCGCTGGCCCAACACCGCCAGCTTTCGCTTGGGCTTACAACGACAGCTTGCAGCCATACCCGTATGACCCTGAAAAAGCCAAAGCGTTGATCAAAGAAGCCGGTCAGGAAGGTGCGAAGCTGACGTTCTATGTCACTGAAGGTGGCTCCGGTATGTTGGATCCAGTGCCTATGGGTACCGCGATTCAGGCAGATCTGAAAGCGGTGGGTCTTGATACTTCGATTGAAACTTACGAGTGGAATACCTTCCTTGGCAAAGTGAACCCTGGTCTGGAAGGCAAAGCCGACATGGCGGAAATGGCTTGGATGACCAACGACCCTGATACCTTGCCATACCTGGCGCTTCGCACAGATGCATGGCCGGATAAAGGCGGTTTCAACTCGGGTTACTACTCAAACCCTGAGGTCGACAAACTGCTTGAAGCTGCGCGTGAGGCAACTGACCAAAATGAGCGCGCGAAGCTATACCGCGAAATGCAGGAAATTGTGCAGGAAGATGCGCCTTGGGTGTTTGTGGCGAACTGGAAACAGAATGCCGTCACCAATAATCAGGTGCAGGATTTCAAATTGCAGCCTTCGTTCTTCCTTATTCTCAAGGATGTACAAAAATAATAATCAGGCACTCAGGTCTTTGGCCTGAGTGCTTTTTTCCTGTTGATGAACGCAGAAAGGAGCACTGCGCGTGGGTAACTATTTTCTTCGACGATTGCTGTCCGCGATCCCGGTGCTTCTCGGGATAACGGTTATCGTCTTTCTCATCATGTCGATGATTCCCGGCGACCCGGCAACGGCCATTTTGGGCGCATACGCAACGCCGGATAATGTCGCCAAAATCAATAAAGACCTTGGTCTCGACCAGCCTTTGGTCAGCCAGTACTTTATCTGGTTGTCGAACATGCTACAGGGTGACTTTGGCCGTTCCTATTCGCTCAACCGTCCTGTGCTTGACGAGGTGTTGGAGCGTTTCAATGCCACGCTGATTCTGGCGGGTGTCTCCTTTGTGTTGTGTTCTTTGCTTGGCATCATCGCTGGTGTGGTGTCTGCGGCACGCCAGTTTTCGTTGACGGATAAAGGCATCACTCTGGTGGTATTGCTTGGTATTTCTATTCCATCCTTTTTCCTCGGCATGATGATGATCCTGCTGTTTGCCATCAATCTGCGTTGGTTGCCGGTTTCCGGTATGTATGCGATCTACGGCGGTGGCGACTTGCCGGACTTGCTCAAACATTTGGTGATGCCTGCCCTGGCGTTGGCGTCTGTGGCGACGGGGGTTATCGCCCGTCTTTCACGCTCTGCCATGCTCGAAGTATTGAGACAAGATTACATCCGCACTGCCCGTGCCAAAGGCGTACATGAGCGTCAGGTGGTTTGGAAACATGGACTGAAAGCGGCCATGGTCAGCATTATTCCGGTGCTCGGTATTCAGGCGGGCTTTGTGCTTTCAGGCGCGGTCTATATCGAGATGGTCTTTCAGTGGCCCGGCGTTGGAAAAATGCTGGTGGAAGCGATCCTCAAACGCGACATTTTGCTTGTGCAGGGCGGGGTAGTGTTTGTGGCTTCTTGTTACGTGCTGTTCAACATTGCGGTAGACATGCTGCAAAGTTGGCTCGACCCGAGGATCAAAGCATGATGGCATTTTTGAAACTTCTGGTTCGAAACCGACTGGCAGCCTTTGGCGGCATTGTGATGTCGATGATTGTCTTTCTTGTATTGATCACGCCACTGTTGGGGCTTCAAGACCCCGCCGTGACAGACACTGCCAACCGCTTTTTACGCCCTTTCAGTGATGGCCACTTGTTAGGGACTGATCATTTGGGTCGTGATTTGTTATCCCGCTTGCTTTGGGGAACCCAATTGAGTCTCGCCGTTGGCTTTGCAGCAGCGCTCATTGCTGCGTTGATTGGTTCAGCGATTGGCATTATCGCAGGCTATTACGGTGGTCGCGTTGATAATCTCTTTATGCGCTGTATCGATGTGTTGATGGCCTTCCCGTATATTTTGTTGGCATTGGCGATTGTCGCAGCGCTGGGCCCCGGCTTGCTGAACGCTTTGATCGCGGTCGCGGCGGTCAATATCCCCTTCTTTGCGAGAAACATCCGCGGTGTGACCGTCTCGCTGGCACAACGTGAATTTGTTGAAGCAGCCAAGCTTTGTGGCATGTCCGACCGACGCATTATCTGGTCTGAGATTGTGCCTAATGTCGTTCCTGTCATTGTTATTGCGATGTCTACCACGATTGGCTGGATGATTCTGGAAACGGCGGGACTGTCGTTTCTGGGCTTGGGCTCCCAGCCGCCGCAAGCAGATTTGGGATCTATGTTAGGCGAAGCGAGAAATTCGTTGATCACTGATCCCCATGCGAGTGTGGTACCGGGCATCATGATTTTCCTTATCGTGATGAGCATTAACCTCTTGGGCGATGGTGTGCGTGATGCGCTGGATCCAAGATTGAAATCAGGCGCACTCACCCGTCCTCAACCCGCCACCAAAGTGAGCGATGAGTTCCATTCTGTCGAAGCAAGTGAAACAAATCATTCGGTACTAAAAGTCGACAAACTGGAGACACAATTTCACATCAACCACCGTGTCTATAAGGCCGTGAATCAGGTGTCATTTGAGATCGCACCGGGTGAGTGTCTGGGATTGATTGGTGAAAGTGGCTCAGGGAAATCGGTGACGGCACTTTCTGTGATGGGATTGGTCGCCTCGCCACCCGGGGTGATTTGTGGCGGTGATATCCGTTTTAAAGACGAATCCCTGATTGGGGCAAGTTACGAAACCCTTCGAAGCCTGCGTGGTAAGGATGTGGCATACATCTTCCAGGATCCGTTGGCGACCTTGCATCCGCTCTATCGTGTCGGCGAACAAATGATGGAAGCGATTTTAGTGCACGAAAAATTGCCTGCGAGTGAAGCGAGGCAGCGTGCGATTTCTTTACTGGATGCGGTACATATTCCCAACGCTGAAGAACGGATGAAGGCATTTCCCCATGAGCTCTCCGGTGGCATGCGTCAACGTGTGGCGATTGCGATGGCTCTGGTGAATAACCCTTCACTCATCATCGCTGATGAACCGACGACAGCGCTCGATGTGACGGTACAGGGGCAAATTCTTGCACTGTTGGACGAGCTTCGACGTACCCGAAATGTCTCGGTGTTGTTTATTACCCATGACTTTGGGGTAGTGGCACAGCTTTGTGATCGGGTGGCGGTTATGTATGCCGGAAAGATTGTGGAAACTGGGCCGACCGAGTCTGTGCTGGATTCTCCGGCTCACCCATATACGAAAAAGCTGATTGCCTGTGTGCCTGAGCTTGGACGAGGAAAAGGAGATTTGGAAGCGATTCCTGGACTACCACCTGTGGTGGACAAACTGCCGCAAGGCTGTGCGTTTGCCGCAAGGTGCAGTAGAGCCAAAGACAATTGCCAAACCGGTGAAGTAGCAAGAAGCGAAGCGTCAGGACGCATGGTGCTGTGTCATTATCCAGAAGAGAGGTTGGCATGACGGCGGCTCTACAAATTCAAAGATTGAAGAAAACGTACTTTTTTAAGAAACCTCTTTTTGCACCAGCATTTCCGGGTGTAAAAGCGGTACAGACGATTAATCTTGATGTGCAGCAAGGAGAGACTCTGGGCATCGTCGGCGAATCTGGTTGCGGAAAGTCGACGTTGGCAAGAATGCTGGTGGGATTGACGACACCGACCGAAGGCCGGGTGTTGGTTGAAGGGGAAGTGTTGTCACCGGATCGCCCCGAAGAAAATGGGAAACGTATTCAATATGTCTTTCAGGATCCTATCAGTAGCCTTAACCCTAGAAAAACCATTCGTCAGTTAATGGAAGTTCCGCTTATTTATCTGCACGGTATGGACAAACCAACGCGGGATGAACGTATTGCCGAGATCTTTTCGCAGGTTGGGCTTCGAGAGGAGTTTTTGGCACGTTACCCCCACGAGTTTTCGGGTGGTCAGGCGCAGCGTATAGGTATTGCACGGGCGTTAGCAGCGAATGCCAGAATATTGGTGCTTGATGAACCCGTCTCCGCACTGGATGTGTCTGTGCAGGCACAGGTATTGAACCTGTTGGCAGAACTGAAGCAAACACTATCTCTCACTTACCTGTTTATCAGTCATGATCTGGCAGTGGTAGAAGCGGTGAGCGACAGAGTCGCAGTGATGTATTTTGGTTCACTGGTTGAGCTTGCACCTGCTGAAAGGATTTTCAATTCTCCAAAACATCCGTACACTCAGTTATTAGCTAACAGTGCGCCTGTTGTTGGGAGGCCGTTACAGGTACCCACACAACATGCAGAACTGCCAGACCCGCTCAATCCACCTCAAGGTTGTGCATTCGCGGGTCGATGTCCCAATGCACAATCTGAGTGCCTTGCTGCTTCGCCGCCGCTGACACAAATTAAGGAGAATGAATTTGTCGCCTGCTACTTCCCGCTCGAATGACCCAACTCCTTCTGCAAAAATGCGTCGTCCCTATAAAGTAGCGGACGCCATTAAAACCTGGATTGTCGAACAGGGACTAAAGCCAGGAGATAAACTGCCCCATGAGCAAACACTGATGGAGCTGTTTGGCATGTCTAAAGGCACAATTCGCGAAACCATGCGGGTGCTAGAAGCGCAAGGTCTCATTGTGACGCGAACGGGTCCAAAGGGCGGGGCGTTTATCAATGCCGTGTCTGAAGCGATGGCAAGCAGCCTGCTGAGCAACTACTTCTTCTTTAACGAACTCTCTGTCAAAGACATCTATCAGTTACGCTGCCTGTTAGAGCCGGAACTTGTCGCTTCACTGGCAGGACGTCTTTCAGAAGAAGATCTGGCAAGGCTTGAAGCGAATATTCAAAAGTACGCCCAACCCGCGCTCAATGCCGAAGTTGAGCGCGCGCAGCATATCGACTCTCTCCAGTTCCACATCATTCTGGCTGAGCTTGCCGGAAATGAATTATTGGGCTTTATCATCCGTTTTATGGCTCGTATGCTCGCTGATCTCACGGTCAACAGACACCTTTATGAACCTCATAATCATGAGCTTTGGGAGCAAGGCTTTAATCACCAGAGAGATTTGATTCTGGCCTTGAAAGAGGGACGCTCTGGGGATGCCCGCAATATTATGCGTGAACATATGGAAGTAGCTCAGAAGCTGATGGAAGCGCAGGAAGTCGAAATGACTCGCAGGTTCATGCTTCACGCTCCCCAGCAATAAGTCACCCTCTCATTCTTGCCGCATGAGATGCCATTACTGATCAACTTTCAGTGATCCGTGATTGGCACGTTTCTGTATTGAAAATCATAATTTTAATGCAGAGAAACCACTCTGCATTTGCTGCTAAAACGTGGCAGTTGTGAGGGAATGGCGATGAAAAATGAACTCAACCCAGCGAAGTTACTGGCCGCTTTTGAAGTGGTAATGGAAAAAGGCGAAGACACCGAATTTGGTAAGATTTATGAAGGTGTGGAAGCATCGACAGACTATGACGGTTACAACGTCTATCTAAGGGGTAATGGCGTCGAACTGCATATCGGGTTCCACAACACCTATGATTTGAAATACGACCAAGCCCACCTGAGAGACAGTTTTCTGAAAAAGGTCGAGGCTTTAGTGACAGATAAAGTCGTTGATGACCACCATTAAAAAGCCCGGAATCTCCGGGCTATCTTTTACTTAGTGGTTTCTGCTGGCGCCAGCGCTTTTCTTTTTCCTTGCGTCATTTCCACCAGAAATCGCGTCAACGGTGTCTTCTCTAAGCACCACACCAAGCCCAGTGAGAGCAAAATAGTCAAAGGTGCCACAAGCATGTCTTTCACTGGTCCTTCAATCGCGTACATGCCGAACAGATTAAACAGCAAGATCAACGGCACGAAATGCGCGACATACACACCCAAAACACGCTTGCTAAGGGCAAAGGTGAGTGGCGTGTTGCCCAGATTCGGGTGATTCAGTAAAAGGGCAAACAATCCTAGCGCCATCACCGGTGTGCCTATCAGGAAGTCATGATTGGCCATCCACACATCGTATCGAGACAGGTTAACGCCTTCTGCTAAACAGAGCGCCATGCCGCCAATCGTCATTGTCCAAGCCGCTTTGTTGGAGAAGCGGATATTGCGACGTCGCATTTCAAATCCAGCGGTGACCATCAATAAGCTGAAAAAGGGTCCATTGCGGGTGAAGATAGGTGCTTCCCCTTCCATAATAGGTTGGTAGCTACCCGCACCCAGCCCCCAAACATACAGACCGAGTGCCAGAGGCATGATAAGGCCTTGCTGGTTCTTTTTAATCAGCAAAGCGAGTATACCAAGCGCAGAAAGCAGCCCCGGGATATACCAAAGATGCACCAAGCCCCCTTCAAACAGCGTGTTGAGGGGAGCTTGAAGTAGATAGTTCCAGTATCCAGTGCGCTCTGTGAGATAGCCTTCTGTTATGGCAACATCCAACCGGAAAGGCATCGCAAGATAAATCAGGCTCCACGCCAACCAAATCATCATCAGTGGCTTGGCATAGTGCATAAAAGTGCGGGTTGGGGTTTCTGTCATTTTAGGTTGGACAAAGTAACCCGTCAGAACAAAAAAGAAAGGAACGGCGAAACGGCAGATTTGGTTAATTACATCGGACAGTGTGTTGATGCCTTCGCTATAAGTATCCCCACGAAGAGGGCCAGCGTGGATGATGACAACGGCCAGAATAGCCAATAAACGACCCATCTCTAATGAAGGGATACGGGCGTTGGACATGTGGTCTCCTCAAATTGCACAGCGTGCACAAGTAGAAAAAGCAGAGTGAACGCGAACTATATGTAATTTTCGTCCTTAATCTGAGGCGTGATTCTCGAATATGCGAAGACGGGAATTAAAAGCGTTGCAAATTGTAAGTGATTGGTTGAAAAAGCATCGGCAAATCTCCACTTAGAAAAGCCAAACCTAATCACGCATTCGGGTCTACCCTGTATAGTCGAACGACCCTATTCCTGTGGGAAGCGATTTCTCATGAAGGGTGTTTGGATATTCTGAGCTTGCCGAAACTGCAGAAGGCAAGCACTAGAAGCGAGGAAAGTGGCACCAAGATGCGCAGAAATGTATCGAATCGGCTATCAGTGAAAACTTATCTGATATCACTGTGTTCTACATGTTTCTTTACGCGACGACGCCTGCTATACTCCCGGCCCTGATATAAGCCAGTAATTGTTTATAGAGACGAACAATGACAGATCTAAGTAAATACAGAAACATTGGTATTTTCGCGCACGTTGATGCGGGTAAAACCACTACTACCGAGCGTATCCTGAAGCTAACCGGTCAAATCCACAAGACTGGTGAGGTTCATGATGGTGAATCGACTACTGACTTCATGGAACAGGAAGCTGAGCGTGGTATTACTATCCAGTCTGCAGCTGTAAGCTGTTTCTGGAAAGACCACCGCTTCAACGTTATCGATACTCCGGGACACGTTGATTTCACCGTTGAAGTTTACCGTTCTCTGAAAGTACTTGATGGCGGTATCGGTGTTTTCTGTGGTTCTGGCGGTGTTGAGCCTCAGTCAGAAACCAACTGGCGTTACGCTAACGAATCAGAAGTTGCACGTATCATCTTTGTAAACAAGCTGGACCGTATGGGTGCAGACTTCTTCAACGTTGTTGAGCAAGTTAAAAACGTTCTGGGTGCAAACCCAGTAGTGATGACTCTGCCAATCGGTCGTGAAGATGAGTTCGTAGGTGTTGTAGACATTCTGAACCGTCAAGCATACGTTTGGGATGACACTGGTCTGCCAGAAAACTACGAAATCAAAGAAGTTCCAGAAGATATGCTGGAGCAAATGGAAGAATATCGTGAGATGATGATCGAAACTGCTGTTGAGCAAGACGATGATCTGATGATGGCTTACATGGACGGCGAAGAGCCTTCTATCGAAGACATCAAGCGCTGCCTGCGTAAAGGTACTCGCGACTGTTCATTCTTCCCAACTTTCTGTGGTTCTGCATTCAAGAACAAAGGTATGCAGTTGGTACTGGACGCAGTTGTAGATTACCTGCCGTCTCCAACAGAAGTTGACCCACAGCCGCTGACTGACAAAGAAACTGGTGAGCCAACTGGTGAAGTTGCAACTGTTTCTGCTGACGAGCCACTGCGCGCACTGGCGTTCAAAATCATGGACGACCGTTTCGGTGCCCTGACCTTTATCCGTATTTACTCAGGCGTTATGAAGAAGGGTGACACCATCCTGAACGCAGCGACGGGTAAAACTGAGCGTATCGGCCGTATGGTTGAGATGCAAGCAGACGAGCGTAACGAGCTGACCTCTGCGCAAGCGGGTGACATCATCGCTGTTGTTGGTATGAAGAACGTTCAAACTGGTCACACTCTGTGTGATGTTAAGCACGAATGTACGCTTGAGCCAATGATCTTCCCAGTACCAGTAATCTCTATCGCTGTGTCTCCTAAGGACAAAGGCGGTTCTGAGAAAATGGGTATCGCGATCGGTAAGATGGTTGCAGAAGATCCATCATTCCAAGTTGAGACTGACGAAGATTCTGGCGAAACCATCCTGAAAGGTATGGGTGAACTTCACCTGGATATCAAAGTTGACATCCTGAAGCGTACTTACGGTGTAGACCTGATCGTTGGTCAACCACAGGTTGCTTACCGTGAAACTATCACTCAGCCAGTTGAAGACAGCTTCACTCACAAGAAGCAGTCTGGTGGTTCTGGTCAGTTCGGTAAGATCGACTACCGTATCAAGCCAGGTGAGCCAAACTCAGGCTTCACTTTCACTTCTACTGTTGTTGGTGGTAACGTTCCTAAGGAATTCTGGCCAGCAATCGAGAAAGGCTTCGCGGGCATGATGGAAACGGGTGTTCTGGCTGGCTTCCCAACGCTGGACGTTGAAGTTGAGCTGTTCGACGGTGGCTTCCACGCAGTTGACTCATCAGCAATCGCGTTCGAAATCGCAGCGAAAGGTGCATTCCGTCAATCTATGCCAAAAGCTGGTCCACAGCTTCTTGAGCCAATCATGAAAGTTGACGTATTCACTCCAGAAGATCACGTTGGTGACGTAATCGGTGACCTGAACCGTCGTCGTGGTATGATCAAAGACCAACAAGCTGGCGCAACTGGCGTTCGCATCAAGGGTGATGTACCACTGTCAGAAATGTTCGGTTACATCGGTACCCTGCGTACTATGACTTCAGGTCGTGGTCAGTTCTCTATGGAGTTCGCACACTACGCACCATGTCCAGCAAACGTTGCTGAGAAAGTTATCGCTGAAGTTAAAGAGCGTAACGCTAAGAAGTAATTCTTAACGACTTTCTAAAAGAAAACCCCGCAGCTTGCTGCGGGGTTTTTGTTTGCCTGAAGAACGCCTTTTTATTGCTGAGGCGTTGGTTGCGTGGCCAGTCTTGCTAGAGTCACCAACGCTTTCTCTACTTTCCTCACCGCCAAATCGCATTTATCCAACCTATGGCGTTTAACGACATAGGCGGGGTTGTTATAACCAAGCCAGACAGTTCCATCATCGTCTTCCCATATCAGGGCTTTTTGCGGCAGGTCAATACCAGCGGTCTGATTACACTCGATCAGAGAGCTACCGACGTTAGGGTTCCCAAAAATGACCAATTCCGTAGGACGCAAGTCTCTGCCTGTTTCTCGCGCACCATCTTCGTGGTCAATACGGCCTATCACATTCAAACCATGCGCTCTTACTGCCGCTATAAGACGGTCTGTAGTGGTTCGTACATCGTATTGGCTTTGTACCTGAACCATTCCTTCCAGCGCCGTTGAAGGCAGGCTAACGAAGGCAGCAATGAACGCAAAAAGTCGGATGTTCAATTTCATAGCTGAATCCTTTTTACGAATACCAAATTGAATAATCGCCAATACCTAACCTTCCATGTGCACTGTCATCAATGGAGAAAATGCCCAATAAATCAGTGCTAATGATTAGTTAGGTATGCAGAAGACACCATTCATCACGTTTAAATGGATGAAGTAGAACTGCATGCCAACACATAAAGACTAGCAAATTGTTTTAGAAGTCACTTAAATGACTGAGAATCAAATGTTGGATTCTAGGGGCTGTTGTTCTTTGGTGATGGTTTTTGCAGCAGTTTGTGGGGATTTTATGCAAGGCAGAGGCTTCGAAATGTAGCAGGCCTACATGAGAAGCCGATAACGCAGGAGAAAGTCCCCCACAAACGCTGCCCGAAGGGTTCTTCCCTAAGCGTTTTATGCTTTGTTGAGGTGGATTTGCTTAGAATGACTAGGCGGCATACACCTCGCCGCGCCTAAAACGCTTAGGGCTAGAACAAAATTCAACCACCAAAGGTCAACAGCCCCTACGCAAGCTGTTTAAAGTACCAGCTTATAGCCGACGCTGTAGACGGATTGCACGACTTCGTCTTCAGCACTGATAGCATTGAGTTTTTTGCGCAGCTTTTTGATATGACTATCAACGGTTCTTTCGCTGACAACTCTATGATCTTGATAAATATTATCGATAAGTTGCTGTCGCGAAAATACCCGCCCAGGGTCGCTGTATAGAAGATTCAACAGGTTGAACTCGATGGCAGTTAATGCCACTTCCTGTTGTTTGAACGTCACGATGTAACGTGACTCGTCGAGCTCCAGATTACTTGGGGTTTCTTGTTGGTTCGTCTGATTTCCAAGGCGACGAAGCACGGTTTTTACTCTGGCAACCACCTCTCTGGGGGAGAAAGGTTTACAGATATAGTCATCGGCACCCAACTCCAATCCGAGTAACCGATCAATCTCTTCGACTTTGGCGGTAATCATGATAATGGGAACATCACTTTGCTGTCGGATTTCACGGCATACAGTCAGTCCGTCTTTCTCTGGCAGCATCAGATCCAACAAAATCAAATCCGGCCGATGAACTTGCTCCCAATCTACCGCTTCAGCACCAGTAAACTGTTGGGTGACGTCGTGGCCTGCTTGAAGGAGATAGTCTGTGATCAGTTGAGAAATTTTAGGTTCGTCTTCAACAACAAGTATCTTAGCCATGCTCTTTTCCTGAGTTAAAGGCATTGGGTAAATTCACGGTAATCCTTAACCCGCCTAATGGTGAGTGGCTGGCCTGAATACTTCCAGCATGCGCTTCGGCAATTTTATGCACGATAGCGAGCCCAAGGCCTGAACCGCCTTTTTCCCGGTTTCTTGAGCTTTCTACCCGGTAGAGTTTTTCGAATAAACAGGGTAAAGATTCATTTGGTACGTCGGGTGCGGAGTCTTCGACGATCAGACTAACTAGGTTATGTTCTCTTGCCAGAGATAATCGAACAGTGCCCGGAGAATCGGTATATTTCTCGCTATTGCTCAGCAGGTTCTCAATAAGCTGTTGTATTCGAGTCTCGTCACCGTCAATCCAGATTGATTCATCGCCTACTTCCCATTCCAGATTTAGCCCAAGCTTTTGCATTTGAAGCGCGCGTCGCCGGCAGGTTTCTTTCACCAGTTCGCTGATATCCAAGTCAGACATTTTGTAGCGATACGCGCCTATGTCTGCATTTGTCAGCTCATACAAGTCCTCGATCAATTTCTGTAGATGAACGATCTCTTCTTCAATAGAGGCTAACGTTTTTTGGTTAGCAGGTCGGATTCCGTCAATGATTGCTTCGAATTCTCCTTTGATGATGGATAGAGGCGTCCTGAGTTCATGAGCTGTACTGGCTAACCACTCTTTGCGGGCACTTTCTGCAGATTCTAGTGTGGCTGCAAGCGTATTTATGTCAGCCGCTAACTTGGCCACTTCGTCTTTTCCATAAACCTTCGTGCGGGCAGTATAGTTACCTTTTGCGATCTCCCCTGTGGTCGAGGCGATCTGGGTGACAGGTCGAATAAAAGCTCTTGAGAAGAACAGAGCAGCAATGGCACCCAACAAAAGCGCAACCAGAGCTAACAAAAGAAATGCATGTTTCTGGCTTTCTGCGAAAGCTACGTCATAAGAAGCTTCCGGCACCTTGGATGGCGGCCAGGCAAGGTAAGCGATTAGGGTGCCATCGGCAGTGATGGGTAATGTTGAGAAGTCTTTCTTATAAGGTCCTTTGACGGGGACGTGATCTTCATTGAGCAGAGAGACACGAAGTTGATATTGTGGGGGAGGATGTCGACCCCGCTTCCTCTCGTGAGGTGGCGGTGGTTTGCTGCCAAACTCTCTGCTCCTTGGTGGCGGCCGTCGAGCGTTATCTGGCTCAAAAAGTATGCTCATCACCCAGCTGCTCATCAACTCATCGGTGAGGGTTTCACCTTGCTTTGAACTCTCCACAAGTTGTCGCCAGTAATAGGGTTCTTCCTCTATGAGGGAAAGGTTGCCATTTAACTCATGGAAGTGCTTGATGTTGTCCGCCAATGTTTGGAAAACGACGGCTTCACGTTGATTGATATAGCGGATTAAACCTTGGTCGAAGCTCCATTGAATAGCGATGTAGAGCAGCATGAGAATCGCACCCAACGTAATGAGAAAACTAAGCCATAAGCGGACAAACAGTGACATGAAAACTCCAATTCTTTGACTTAACAAGAGTATAAGTAGAGTGGTGTCGCTGCGAATACCCTGTCGCCAACTTGCACAATTGATCCACATTTCTTGCACAAGGCATGCACTTTTCCTTTGTAACCTAAAAAAGCACAGGTTGTGTTTAGGGGAAAGACAATGGAAATTGCAGCAAATAATAACAGTCATTGGGCTGCGCTGATGTTATGTAGTAGTGCATTGATCGGGTGTGGTGGTGGGGGCGGCGATGAAGGCAGTGCCCAAATGATGCAGACAGCAGAACAAACTGAACTGGCGGGGATAATCGAGAGTCTGGGATTAGCGGAAAGCCCATTGTCGGGCAGGACATTTCCTAATATCAGTGATCCGCTTCCTCAGCTCGGCAAAAAGCTGTTCTTCAGTAAAAGCTTGAGCGGCGATCAGGACGTAGCATGTGCAAGCTGCCATCACCCCATGTTGGGTGGTGCTGATGGACTGAGCCTTCCTGTTGGTGTCAATGCGATACAGCCGGAGGTCATGGGAGAGGGTCGGGTAGATGGGGACAACCTGCCAGATGTTCCGAGAAATAGCCCAACCGTTTTCAATGTCGCGCTTTGGGATACCAGCTTGTTTTGGGATTCTCGTGTCGAAAGTCTAGGCAAAGAGGCTGGGCAAAATGGTTCAGTCTCTGGCATCAGTACGCCGGATTCCGGTTTTGGTGTTGCAGATACCAATGCGGGTAACAACCTTGTTATGGCACAGGCTAGATTTCCAGTGACATCCGATGAAGAGATGAAAGACACCACCTTTGAGTTTGGGGAAACCAATGATTCAATTCGCGACCATCTTGCCGCACGGTTCGGCGACTACGGTGAAGGTGTTGGCGAACTTGCTACTAACGAATGGCTGACGGCTTTTCAGGTTGCTTTTAGCAGCAGTGATGGCGCAGCAACACTGATTACTTTCGACAACATTGCTTTGGCTCTGTCTGAGTATCAACGCTCCATGGTATTTGTGAATTCGCCTTGGCAGAACTATCTCGATGGAGATACCAGCGCGTTAAGTGATGATGCCATTGAAGGAGCCATTCTGTTTTATACCTCAACAAACGACGATGGCGGAGGCTGTGTAAACTGCCACAGTGGGTCGCTGTTTAGTGATGGTCAACAGCACACCATTGGCTTTCCGCAAATTGGCCCGGGCAAAGGAGTAGGGAATGATGACGATTTTGGCCGTGAGTCCATCACTGGAGATCGTGACGACAGGTATCGCTACCGTACACCCTCATTGTTAAACGTCGCAGTGACCGCGCCTTATGGTCATGCTGGCGCGTATGCTGATTTGAATGATGTGCTTCGTCACTACAATAACCCCAGAAATACTGTCGACGACTTCTTTGATGACGGTGAACTGTGCGATTTACCGCAGTTTGAAAATGTATCGGGTTGCACCAGCCTCTACCCCGATGCCCGTCAGAATTCATTCCGTGCATTGAACAAGTTGGATGATGAGCAGGATGAAGGCACATCGCTTTTTGGCAACATTAATATTAACGGCAACGAGAGAAACCAACTCGAAGCGTTTCTGAATGCGCTGACCGATCCCTGCGTGAGGGACAGGGACTGCATGAGCCCATGGATTGCAGATGAAGTGGTGGATAACCCCGATGATAATGTACTGATTGCGACTGACCAGTTTGGGTCGCCACTGTAGTGTTTAAATACTGCCCCGAATTGGCCAGATTCTCTCTTGACCAGTTTATTGTTCTGGAAAAAGGAACTTTGACCTTCAACGCCAAGGGTGACCGCAGAAACAAAAAATGCCCCGAATGGGGCATTTTTTCTTGAGCGAGAAAAAGCTTAGGCTTTCTTAAGCGCTTTTTTGATTTTCTTCACTTTCGCTTTTGCTTTCTTCAGTGATTTTTTCAGTTCTTTCTTTGACTTTGCCATGATGCAATCTCCATTTAATTCTCAAATGAGGCCCTTTGGTAATGCTTAATCCGAAGAACTCCTGTTAAAGGCCATTTGACCCATTTTCCTTTAGGAACTGTTTAATAAACTTGCGAATTTCCCGTGCCGCCGAACTATCCAGCTCTTCACAGAGCGACACGAATTCATCCCTTTGTTGGCCATTGATCCGGATGATGAGTTGGCTGTCTTTTTTGTTGGTGTCGCTTTTCTTTTTACTGGCCATGTACAAAATCCGTATCGCCAATAGATATACAATGTATATACACAAAGGTGGCCAGCATCTAGCAAACTGTCGGCTTTTTTGAGGCAAATAACGTTGCCATGTAAGTTGAAGTAATTAAGGCTGCGGTAGGTGAGATTTGAATTGGAAAATAGAAACGTTTGCCAATAATGACAAACGTCTCCGGCGGTGGGATTTATAAACCGTAGTACGTAGAGAGATAAACCAGCACAGCTTCGTGATCATCAGGATCTAACTCGTCCATGCCTTGCTCATCCACCATCCATTCGAGGGTTTCATCCCAGCTGTCTTTGCTCAAACCTTGCTGGACGACAAGATGAAGTGAGTGGCAGGCTGAACAAACAGCAGCAACCAGTGCCATGTTTTCTCCGGGTTTGAGAATACCGTCTCCAACAGACTTCACAGGAGCTCCCGCGGCAGCGGTTGTCCATAGTGGAGGATTCGGATTTTTACTGGCAAGCCAGGCAATAATGGCAGCCCTTGCACCCGGGTCTTCAACACCGGGAAACACCATATTGGTACCCGGAGCGAATGTTGCTGGAGACTGCAAAAAGGCATCAAGCTTTTCTGCGTCCCATTGCCCTTGATGCTGTTTGAACCCATCGCTGTAGTTGAATCCTTCGAAAGAGGCGATATTACGGTCGGCCAGCCCCCACAGGGGTGGGCCGACAACCGCAACACCATCAGGCTCTACCTGATGACAGGCTTTGCAAACCAGGGCTTGCTGTTCTCCTGACGCTATCAATTCTTCATTGGCGAAAAGCGCAGTACTGAAGACAAAAAGCAAAGATAGAGGGAGCGGAGTAAACCGCTCAATGATGTTGAATCCATGCATCCACTTACCCCTTCACAACAACTGCAACACGGTGAAAGCTGTTGTTGAGATAGCCTTTGGGGTTCCATGCAATGGCGAAAGGCTGGCTGACGCCTTGGTCGTCAGTGGCTTTTGCCCACACTTCGTAGTAGCCGGGTTGGGGGAATTGCACCTTAGCATTGAAGGTCTGCCATGCGCCTTCGTTTGCTGGATCTGCTAGATCCGCATCCATCCATGTTGCTCCGAAGTCTGTGGATAGTTGTACTTTGTTAACTTTGCGGTCTCCTGACCAAGCATGGCCTTTCACCATTAACTCGTTACCACTGATTTCAGTGTTGGTTTGTGGCGACGTGATGAGCGACTTCACTGGCATGCGCTCAATGATGACGAAATCTTCTTTCGCCACTTTCTCTCCCGGTGCGACAGGACGGTTGGGAACGCGGTAAGCCTTGCCTGTCATTTTTGGGCCGTCATGAACCTGATCCCTTACCTGAATGCGTGTTAGCCATTTTTGTGAACAGGAGCCTGGCCACCCTGGAACCACCAGACGAAGTGGTGCGCCATTCATTGGGTGAAGCGGTTCGCCATTTTGTTCAAAGGCTATCAGATTTTCTCCGCCCATCGCTTTAGCAATAGGTAATCCACGGGAGATAGGGAGCTTATCTGCTTTCCCTGAAAGGTGTTTGTCAGCGCTGTAGTGTGCGGTGTATACGGCGCCGTCCTGAACACCCGCGGCTTTGAGCACATCTGCGAGCCTAACGCCTGTCCAGTTTGAGCATGCCACGGCACCGTAAGTCCACTGGTTGCCTTTGGCTTTGGGCTCAAAGAAAGCGCGGCCATTGCCTCCACATTCCACCACGAGTTGCTGTTCAACCACATCGAAGTTTTTCTTAAGATCCCCAATGGTCAACGTCATCGGCTTATCAACCAGACCATCAATGGTCAGTGTCCAGCTATCTGCATCGACATCTGTTGGGGGAATACCATTATTACGGATAAAGTGTCGTGTGGTGGGTGTGATGTCATCGTTCAAAAGGTGAGGTGGCGTTTCTGCATTCATGGGTCTGTCGTTTAAAACGGTCAAACCGTCTTTTCCCTCAATCACCACATCTTCAAGGCCTTCTGCAAAAGCGGCGGGAATCATGCCCGCAGGCATATTTCGGTGAAAGGGAATAGCTCCTCCCAACACGGCTGCCATAGTGGCTAACCCTGCGCCTTTCAAAAAGCCTCGTCTGTCTGGGTAACTAACCCTTCCGAACACTTTGCCATCCGCTGTTTCTGGATTTTTTTCGTAGTACTCGTAGATACCTTTTGGTGCGTTTTTGTCTTCTTCTTTCATACTGCGTTCCTTCTTTTAGCCAACATCCTGGTAACTAGTGTCAGTTACTCCTCTACAAGCCCGTTTTAAATGTGCTGCAAAAAGCGTAGTCAGCACCTGGAGAGACGGATCTCTCGGAACCGATAAAACAGTGAGGTACAAACAAAGGGACGGTGGAAGAAAGTCGTTAGATGCGTATAGAGACAAAAAAAATGCTCACCGATGTGAGCATCTTAGGAAGTTAAAATTGGGTGGGTAACCAATGCTCAACAGTAAAGTCGTCATCAGCTAACGCAATATAGCGCCACTTATCGAAAGTCAGGCAAGGATGTGACGTGGAAAAAGCGATGACATCACCTACCTGTAAATCGCATTCTTCTGGGACATCGACAAAGGTGTGCTGATCCATCACGGCGGTAGCCGTCAACCCTTTGATATCAATTGGCGAGCCGTTTCGGAAGCCGCGCTCTGCAATAGGTAATCCTGCATCATAGGAGGCATCACGTTTGCCCATACCAATCACTGCCTTGCCCGGCTCTGGAGTAGAAACCACGCAAGCCCATACCTCCAGCGCGTTCTTCAAATCACCACCCAAGCGGCAAGCGACTCCCTGATTTTTCTCTGCACGGGCCATCACCTTCTTCTGCGCAACATCGTAAATACCGGTGTCGTGGGTGAGATAACAGCCGGGGCGGATAACAGGGAGTAAGTCGTTATATTGGGAGAAGGTCTCTGCCACCACATCATACCAAGCCGAACCTGCACCAGTGACGATGGCATCTTTGGTGTCAATCAGCCCCTGATCTTTGAGGGATTTCGCAAGTTCAGCAGTTTCGGCAATGAAGGCACGGACACGCGCTTCGGCATCGTCACCTGAAATGACGCCTTCATAGACTTCGACGCCTGCGAGGGCTGTACCTGGTAATTGATGAATACATTTAGCAAGCTCAGTCGCTGCTTCAATTCCCCGCACCCCACACCGTCCGCCAGCGACACCCAACTCAATAAAAACATTCACTTGCTGGCCACGTTCTGCGAAGAAGCTCGATAGCTGCTCCACATTCAATGTTGAATCAACGCTGCAGTAGAAATTCACATCGAAGCAGGATTGGAGTCTGGCAACCTCGGCCATGTTGGCTTTCCCCACCAACTGGTTGGCCATGATGATGTTTTGTGCGCCTGTCATGGCTGCAACTTCTGCGTGAGCTGGTGTGGCGATTGTCATGCCCCAGGCGCCTTGTTCAAGTTGGCGCTTGAAGAGGTAAGGTGTCATGGAGGTTTTACCATGAGGACATAATTTAACCTGGTGCTGATCAGCGAACGCTTGCATCCACTGGATGTTGCTGTCGACCGCGCTTTGCAATATGACGGCTGCGGGTAGGCTGATCTCTTCCAAAGTCAGGCTGTAACGTCCATCGTCTTTCTGTTCAGCCCAAACACCTTTTGTACCCGGCGGGAAGTTTTTTTGGAGTGACACTTGATAGTTATCAATAGGTTGTTCCGCAGAGTGACTCATTCCTTATTCTCCTAACATCCACTGTGTGCCATCGCGCTGGCTGATAAGTACTCAAAATATTAAGGCTTCGATGCGGTGCTGGCTACAGCAAATCTCTCCCAATTCTACAAGCAACAAGGACAGATCGATGGAATTCGATGTTGTGGTAAGTCGAGTAAATCTAATTGACGGTTCAGGTAAGCCAGCCTTTGAGGCCGATGTGGCAGTGAAGGATGACCGGAAAGAAGCCATCAGCAGCCCGGGCTCTCTCTCCGCTGAGAAGCAGATAAACGGGAAAAGTTTGGTGCTGGCTCCCGGCTTTATCGATGTTCACACTCACGATGACACAATGTGAGTGTGAACCGGAATGTTTGCCAAAGATCAGTCAATTGTGGGCAACTGCGGGATCAGCGCTTCCCATAGCGTTCTGCTAAAAGCGCTTTTTGCAAGAACAAAACTTAGCCACCAAGGTTAATAGGTCCTAGGCGTCGCTATCTAGTTTTTTGAGTGCGGCTGCCCAAGGATCGGCTTTTTCAGTCGTTGTGTTGCCAGCGAAGGTGTCGACATAGAGTTGCTCGACCTTCTCACGCGCCCAAGGGGTTTTGCGCAGAAATTTCAGACTGGATTTCACCGAAGGATCGCTTCGGAAGCAGTTGATGGCGATTTCATTGCCAAGTGCCTGCCAACCATAGTGTTCCGCCAGCTTGTTGATGATTTGTTCGAGTTTCACGCCATGAAGCGGGTTGTTTGGTTGATGGTCCATAATACTGCTTGAATAGGTAATGACAGCGGCGAATGTGCCACAATGAGTGGGGCTGTTCAACGAAAAACAGAGGCCCGGAAGCCTCTGTCTAAGTTTTTATGTTTCAGCGGGGCTGAACTTAGCGACGCATTGAAAGGCTTTGGTCGCTGAATTGGTTCATGCGAAGACGGGTTTTGATGTCTTCACAAGCACGTTGAATACTAAAGGTATCTTCGTCATTCATGTGCAGAGAAAGCGTACCGCTGAAGCGGACGTCTTCACAAATGTCTGCCAGACCGATCAGATCGGCAATCTTTGCATCTTCAGGATCTTTTAGCAGTTTCTCATGCTGCTTCTGAATTTGGATTGTGTAGATTTTGCTGGAATAGGTGATGGAAGAAAGTGTCAGAGCAATCATCGCAACCAGCAATACTGCGGTGGCAATAATTAAAGGTTTGTTGTTAGACATAGCGCTATCCGTACCAACTGAAGTGAAATTAAGTTTCTAATTATTAATGCGTAAAGTCTACGCTTCTGGGCATTGTGTTATCAATAGTTTCAAATCTATAAATAGCGAAAATATGAGACCATGATCTAAAAACAGTAAGTTACTCTTAATCAGAGAGAAATAGGGGAATAGTCCCAAATAAATTGAGTTGTATTTGTGACTTGGGATGTGAGATAGTAATGAGAATGAATATCATTAGCGGTTTTGAATGCAATGCGTGAACTGCTGCTTATCGAAAATGTGCTGTCGCCTTGTGGCTGGATGAAAAGTGTACTTGCCGAGCATGGCTGCAAGGTCACAAGAGTGCTTCACGTTAAACAGGCCGAGCGGGCGCTGAGCCAGACCCAGTTCGATATGATCCTGTTGGCAGGAGAAGGTGCATTGCCTTGCGTGACCGATGTAAAAAGGCTTCGCCAGTCAACGTCTTTGCCTTTGGTTGTGATGCTGCCGCAGACTAGTGCTGAGGATTTATCAACACTGCATTATGCGGGGGTTAACGGCTTGGTCAGCGCAACGTCATCCCGAGATGAGTTATGGGAAACCGCTAAAACTGCTTATGACAATACACCGCCTAAGCCTGTCGATGTCTGACGGAGTGAGGGTATCTGACGCACATAGTTCTGACACCACTTGCCGGGTGGATTAAAATCCGTTTGGCAATTAACCCTGAAATATGTGTGCTGTTTTACACTATGCTTTACGCCCAGAGAGACACAACTTCATGAATGCTGTAAAGCGCTTCGGCGCTGCGACCTTGTTAAGCCTGCCCTTACTTGCCCAAGCAACGGACATTGATAAAGCGGCTGCTATTGAAACCCAAACGGTGAAAGCGGCAGCGGCCTCGCAACAACGTATTGATGTCAGCGACGAGCAAGCCCAGTCAACCAAAGCGGAAATTGAAAAGCTGAAGCGTGAAATTGAGAATCTCACGCTTTACCGCAATCATCTTAAATCCTTGGTTGAAAATCAGGAACAGGAACAGGCAAGCCTTAACCAGCAGTTGGAAGAGATCGCTCAGACACGTCAGGGTATTGTCCCTCTGATGTATCGCATGATTGATGATCTCGATGTCTGGGTCAGTCAGGATCTTCCTATTAAATCAGCACAGCGCCAAAACCGCGTGGATGGTCTGAAAACCCTGATGACACGCGCCGATGTGGCAGATGCGGAAAAATTCCGTCGCATTCTCGAAGCCTACCAAATCGAACTGGATTACGGCGCTAAGCTTGGCATCTATCAGGAAACGCTGCCTCTGGATGGTGTCGAAAGAGATGTCGACATTTTGCACCTTGGGCGCCTGTCTCTCGTGGCGAGAAGCCTCAATGGTGATGCTTTTTGGTTCTATGAACAGTCGACCACCAAATGGCTACCTGTTGATAAGCGAGCTTACGAAGCCATTCAACAAGCGTTTGATGTCGCCAATAAAAAGCAGCCTCCTACACTGATGGCCTTGCCGTTGTCTATTTCTATGGTGAAGGGGGCAGCGCAATGAAAACATTCTCTGTATTAGTGCTGAGCGCCTTACTTCTGAGTTCGCCTTCTTCGGCGAATCTGGTGAGTGACACTAAAACCGCTCAAGCTGAATCAAAACAGCACAATGTTGTCCGTGAAGCAGGATTCAACGCGGCCGAGCAAGCACTGAAAACCAAACTTGCAGAGCTGCAAGCCCAGCAAACTGCATTGGAAACAGAAGCGGAACAACTGAGCAAAACGTTCAGTACCAATGAAGAAACGCTGGCAGCGTTGGAAGAAACACTGCGATTGGAAACCGGCAGCTTAGGCGAAGTGTTTGGCGTGGTACGTCAAGCGGGCCGTGAAGTGAATGCTGAGCGGTATAACGCCCCGGCAACCATGAATCAACCTGACATGGACAAGGCGTTGGATGCTATCTCCGATGCGAAATCTTTACCTTCTTTACCAACGTTAACGGCTTTCTGGAAAGGCATGCTGCAAGAGCTTAAAAACAGTGGTGAGATTGGGTCTGAATCCGTCAGTGTACGTGACAGTAACGGTGTGGTGACGCCTCAGGACGTGTTGCGCCTCGGTAATGTTGGCCTTGTTAACAATGATGGTTATCTGGAGTGGGACAGCACCCGCCAGCAAGCTAATGAGCTTCCAGTTGTAGATGGGGGGCTGAACAGCGCGTCGGTTTCTTCATTGCCAAGTGGAGAACTTGCACTGGTGGATCCCACCCGTGGCACTGTGATCAAACAGTTAGCAAACACACCGTCATTGGCAGACCGATTTGATCAAGGTGGTGTCGTTGGGAAAATCATCGCAGCGCTGTTGGCGGTAGGACTCATCATCGCACTGGTGCGTGGCTTCAGCATGTTCCGTGCGCGTATTGCTATTGCCAAACAAATCAGAACGCCAATGCAGCCTGGAAACAACCCGCTAGGCCGTATTCTTAATGTGTACCGAAACGAGCCAGATCGCTCACTCGACACGCTGGAGCTTCGCCTGATGGAAGCCATCATGGATGAACAGCAACATTTCGAGAAAGGCTTATCGATGCTGAAACTGCTGGCAGCACTGGCGCCAATGCTGGGGCTTCTTGGCACAGTGACAGGGATGATTGAAACCTTCCAGGTGATCACTCAGTACGGTAACGGCGACCCAACAATTATGGCGGGCGGCATCTCGATGGCATTGGTGACAACGGTATTGGGTTTGGTCGCGGCTATCCCGCTTCTGCTTGCCCACAACATTCTAAGCACTCAGGCAGATACGCTGCGTGGCACGCTGGAAAAAGTGGGTGTTAGCCTTGTAGCGGAGCAATCTGAAACCTCGAATAACGTTCGACCAATAGTGAAGCTGGCATGACAGAAGTAACGTTTCTGGAGCTGCCGAGCGTTCAAGATTGGTGGCTCTCTCTGAATGATTTTATGACGCAAGGCGGCCCGGTTTTGTGGGGCTTAGCCTTGGTGGCGGCTCTGAGCTGGTTGCTGGTCTTTGAGCGCCTTTTGTTTCTGATTGCGGCGTATCCTGGTTTGAAGAAACAAACCATTGCTAAGTGGCAATCAAGGGAAGACAAAACTTCCTGGGTTTCGCGTTCTATGCGTGAAAGCTGGTTGTTTGAAGCTCATACCCAGCTTTATCGTAATCTTAATTTCCTGAAAGCGCTGGTGGCAATTTGCCCCATGCTTGGCTTGCTGGGCACAGTGACAGGGATGATATCCGTGTTTGACCTAATGGCGCTGGAAGGGACAGGAGAGCCCCGTTCAATGGCGGCGGGGATTTCACTGGCGACCTTGCCCACCATGGCAGGTATGGTCATCGCATTGGCAGGGTTGTTTGCCCATGCCCGTTTACAGAAAACCTGTGAACGCCGTGAAGCATCATTGGCGCAGGCTTTGAGGGGGCAGGCATGAGATTCCAACGTCATCAAAAGCAGCGTGAAGATGCACAAATCGATCTGACGTCGATGTTAGATATTGTCTTCATTATGCTGATCTTCTTTATCGTCACCAGCACCTTTGTTCGTGAGTCTGGTGTGGATGTGAATCGCCCCACAGCAAGCAACGCCACTGCACAAAAGAGTGTGGGCATCTATGTGGCGGTAACAGCGAATAATGATATCTACATTGATAAAACGCGGGTTGATGAAGAACGTGTGGAAGCCACACTGACACGGTTGGTCAGTGAGCAACCTGAAGCATCACTGGTGATTCAGGCGGACGAGCACGCTTACAGCGGTACGGTTGTGAAAGTGATTGATGCAGCGAAAGGTGCAGGCATCGTGAAGATTGCGTTGGCAGCGGAGAAACCCTAATGCTGCGAATGCTATTAGCAATGCCGATGGGGTTGCTGAGCGCGTTTGGTCTTTTCGCGCTCATGGCTACCATGGTTGCTGCACCTTCTGGTTCCTCAAAAGACGAAGATTTGCCATTTGCTTTCGACGTTTTTATGACTGAACCGGAAAGTGAGATAGAACGCCGTGACCGTGTTGCACCGCCTAAGCCAGACGTTCCACCTCCACCGCCAAGTATGCAAATGAGCGCGCCTACAGCGGCAGCGACCACCCCTTCCATTCAAGCTGTGATGCCGGATATTGCGATGGATATTCAGGTCGATGGTATGAACATCAACATGCCTGCGATAAAAGCTGCGCCTGCACCAGCCGTGGGCGAATTAACGCCGTCATTTGGACAGGGTAATCAGGCCGCGATGCCACTGGTGCGTGTTCAACCTAGCTATCCTGCCAAAGCCTTGCGCCGCGGTATTGAAGGTTATGTGGTGGTGAGTTTTACGATTGATGAAGAAGGCCGTCCCACCGGCTTGAAAATCATCGAGGCGTCTCCAAAACGCATCTTTGACCGAGAAGCGCTGCAGGCACTGAAAAAATGGAAATACTCGCCGTTGTTGGTTGAAGGAAAACCTGTTCCTCAGCCGGGTCAGACAGTAAAACTGGAGTTTGCACTCACAAAATGAAGCGTTTCATCCAACAATTAGTGAGTCGTCGCTCAGTGCTTATTTGGCTAGTGGGCGCATTGTTCTTACCTTCTTCCAATGCGGCTGAGCTATCCGCTGTGACGGCGAGGCAATTGCAAAAGGCGCTTGAATTCCAAGCGGAAGAACAGTGGCAACAAGCCGCGGAGGCATTGGAAAGTGCACCCAAACCCACCGATTATGACAGCGCCTTTGTGAATCGTATGCTCGGGGTGGTTTATTGGCAAAGAGGCGAGACACTCAAAGCTATCAATGCTCTCTATGCGGCGGTGAACAGCCATGTGCTGGAAGCAGAAGCGCAGCAGGATTCTGAACGTATGTTGGCAGATTTGCTAATGACTCAATCGCGTTATCAGGATGCACTCAAGCTTTACTATCCGCTGTCAGAAACACCAGAACTGTCCCGCAAAGACCATGGCGAGATATGGCTGCGTATCGCTCAGGCCCATTATCAGGATGAGCAGTACAGTAAAGCGCTTAAAGGTATCAATACCCATTTGAAGCTAGCATCTGATAAGCCCTCTTCTTTATCGTTGAAATTAGGTTCGCAACTGAAGCTTAAACACTGGAAAGGTTCGACCCGTACGCTTAAGCAATTGATCGCGATTGAACCTGGCAAGAAAACCTGGTGGATACAGTTGGTAGGCAGTTACCAACGCTTGAGTGACAAAAAGCAGATGCTCAATACCCTGGTGCTGGCAACGCGCGAAGGTATAAAGCTGTTCGATTCTGAAAAGATGATGATGGCGCAGCTATACCAGCAACAGGGCGTGCCGGAGAAAGCTGCCGCAGTCATGGCGGAAGTGAATCAAGGTGGTGAGGATACAACGCGCCTTGTGATGGAAGCATCTTATTGGCAGCAAGCCAAAGAGTGGGATAAGGCGATTGGTGCTTGGGAACGTGCCGCCGCCGATGCCCCCAAGTATTACTGGGTTGCTGCGCAGTTATCGCTTCAACATGGCCACTATCGAAAGGCATTATCGCTACTTGATAAAGTCGACAATCCCGAAAAAGCCTCAGACGTAGAGCTTGCCCGCGCGCTGGCCTACGACAAGCTTGATGAGCTCGATAAAGCACTCCTCCATGCGAAAAGAGCCGATGCGCTTAAACCATCATCGCAAAGCCATTCGTGGATTCAGTACCTTAGCCAGAAAACGAAATAGGCTTGATTTAACTGGGCATCAAGCCTTCCCACCACCACACTACAAATTCCAAAATACTCGTTGATTAGTACATCAATATCACTTTATTATCAGGCTTCGGCCTGATAACACTCTGTAAATGTGTTAATGATTGGTTAAAGATTCGGCATGATTATCTGTCGGTTATGGAAAACACACCCCAGAGCAAACCGCTCGCCTGTAAGAGAAGTACCCTGAATGACGTTAGACCTGATCACAGAAATCCTAGGATGGACCTCTGTCGCTTTTTATATTGGTATCACGATTTTCAACAGCATGAAATTCACCCGCTTTGCCGCGTTCGGCTCGGCGGCAAATGACACGCTGTGGGCATTTCTTATGGGTTGGTGGCCGAAAGTTATTCTGAACCTTTCGGTGGCTTCACTGAACACTTACCGCTATGCGAAAGATTTCACCAATGCCTCTAAGACAGTGATATTGGCGTTAGGTGGCGTGATGGCAGCGGGTATCCTTTATATTGCTTATGTGGCGGTTACCGCTTTTATTGCCGATCCAACATTGCCAGTGGCACTGCAGTTCGCTGACCTAGGTATCATTTTGTTGGCACTCTACATGACTACGCTAACCAACTATCGCAAGTTGATGCTGCTATCTGGCTTTATTGGTATGGCGGCTTACTATGGCAACCCGCAGATGATGATCATCAAGGCGCTGGTTATCGGCATCATGAGTTACAAGCTGATGTTTGATAAATCGCAGAAGCTGGAAACGGCCGAAGCGGCATAAACTGATAGAAGTGTAAAAAAGGCATCTCATAGAGATGCCTTTTTTTATGCTGTTGATTTATCGATAAAACGATGAGATTGTTGCCTGAATTATAAAAAGATTACCGGAGCAGTAGAAAGGTAATGACTCAATAAGGAGAAGCGATGAAAGGAAGCTGTCTTTGTGGTGCTGTTCAATATGAAGTTAAAAAGTTAAGTTCACCCATTACGCACTGTTCGTGCAGTGCCTGCCGAAAATCTAACGGGGCTGCGTTTAACACCGCGGCGGCGGTTCTTCCAGAAGATTTTCAATGGTTGAAAGGTGAAGAGAAAGTCTCTCAGTTTGAATCCTCACCGGGCACAAAACGCCACTTTTGTTCGGTGTGCGGCAGTCCACTGGTGAAAATGAAAAAGGGCGGTGCCTTTCACGCGCTGCGGGTTGCATCGCTGGATGAAGATCCTGGGCAGATCCCAGAGCTTCGCATATGGAAGTCAGATGAAGTCAGTTGGCTGAGTTATGAACACGACATGCCACAATATGATGAGTGGCAGCCTGGCCGATAACAAAAAAGCACCGAAAGGTGCTTTTTTAGCTTCATGTTGTTTGGGTTTAGGCTTATCGGACAAAGCCATCATCGATACAAATTCTCACGCAGCGCTCTGCAGCCTTGGTCGCATCTTCCTGACTCTTGAATATTGATAGTGATTTATCAGAGTTCATGAGCTCATAGGCTTTTGATTCGGCTTCACCTTGTCCTGAAGGTGAAGTGAAAGAAAATGAGGCAGCGAACCCTCCCAGATCTTCCCTTTCGTTAACCTTCACTATGTAACTGATATTATTGTGCGTTCCTTTCATGCTCTTTGTCCTTTTATTGTTACATGTGTTTAACAAAGTAGACATAAAAGCTGAGGTCGTCAAAGTTCTTTCAGTATAAGTGCTGGTATGTGTATTCACTTGAACACATTGCATAAAAAAAGCCTAAAAGGTGACGGCGTCACACACTTCAGGCTAAGGGCAGAAATAAGGAGGGAGGTTCAGGTTCTGATTCCCGGGGGCTAGTTTTAAATTTTAACTCCACCAAGTGCCATATCTTCACATCGCGGACAATCATCAGAACAACGTGTTATGGATGGACTCGTGCGAAATGCCTGAGTACATACGTCGAGTAACGCTTCGAGTGGATATGCTGTCCAAGTGCTTTCCCCTACCAGTTTTTCAGACTGGATTGTTGATAGGTAAGGCTGAAGATGGGTAAACCCTTCAGAACATGACCCTACGCATGTCTCAACGACGCCCCGATGGGTTGTTTGCGCCCAGCGACGGAACAGCGCTTTTCCAGCCAATTGCTCTGCATAATGAATAGGTGTAATGCTGTTTGGGGTGACTCCTATTGAAAGCACAACGGCATTTCTGGCTTGAGGAGATTGGTAAACACCGTAGACATTGAAATCGTCTTGGGGTGCGAGCACTGCTTGAGCGAGCGGACCCACTGCCGCATAGCTATTCATCGGATGCTCAGTTCTGAAGCGTTTGGGGTGGTTAAGTACCGCTTTGGCAAAAGCGCCCATTGAAGGCTCAATGTCATTAGCATCGGCGTCGTAAGGAGAGGGGTCTGTTTCAAGTTCTCCACGATAACCATTTTGCGAGTATTCGACACCATCGGGCGACAGACACATAGGAAAATAGGTAAATGTCGGCGCGACCACGGTGCAACCGGCAGAGAGAAAAGTCTCCAGCAGCCACTCTGCGCCGCCTTCAAATCCGCCAAACGAACGCATTGCGCAATGTGCAAAAACGACTTTGCCTGAAAGATTAAGTGCTTCGATTGCCGTCTTTATGTCATTCACTGTGGTACTCACAGGGAGGTTTCCTTATCAGTTTCTTTGATCGTCAGAAGCGAAGACAAATACTCAAGACGACTGCTACTTTGCATCATGCCTCCGGGTCGGTAATGTTCTTGCCAAAGTTCGCGATAACGCTGAATCAACGGCTGCAAACTCGCCTGCAACATCTGTTTGCGTTCATCACTGAAATTCTGTGTAAGGCGATGCTCTTCCTCTGTATACCCTTTCACAATGAGACATGCCATCTCTAACGCATCAATAGTCCAAAGAAGGTCTTTTCTCAGTTCGTTATCTGGGAGTGGGCCGAGCCGTGCCTTCCAGCTGTTCAGTTCAGCGAGTGAGTGATCAAGATTATGGGTGCTGAGCCCCTTCATCCGCTTAATATGGCGTCCTGATTGCTGGTCAAACAATACGGGACCAAAAAAGGCGCAGTTAGGTGTTTCAATCCCGGTGGTTCGGTAAATATCTTGCAGTGCGGTCAACGCATTCAATTCAATCTCAGACGCGTCAGGGTAATACCAACTGAGTGGGATAATCATATCACTGTCAGTTTGCTGCTCTTCCCCCCATGCCATGGAAGCGCCGAAAGCATAGCCAGGAATCGGCATGGCATGCTGTTGGCCGTGTCCCATGTCACCCCATTCGGTCACCATATAGCCTTCTGCACCATACCGTTTTGCAGATTTAGCGGCGCGACGCATATGTGTCGTGGCGGCGTCCCATCTGCCTGCGACAGAAGCAAAGCAGTCTGTGGAAACCACGACGTGGAATGGGTATCTGAACAGCGCCAACTGCTTGTGTTCTGCGTCGAAGGGGTGGTCTGCTTCGTAACCCCAGTTCAGCAAGGTGAGGTTTTCGGGGAGCTGATCGATAAGATTCGGATAACGGAACAACATGTCACTGAAAATCTGGCATTGCTTGCCTTTTGAGTTTGCGATTTCCAACACCTTGTTAAGGTAGTTGAGGAACACTTTTCCTTTGCCGAAAATCTCGCAGGCGGATTTGCTCGCGCCAATCCCCAAATCCATGGTTTCATCGAAGTTAATGTTCAGGATGTCACTGGAAAAATTGGGCGTGAGCTCTGAGAGTAATCCGTCCACAAATTCTGCGGTTTGTTCGCTGATGGGGTTTAAGCCAAAGGCACCGGCCCTGAAGTCACCGCGTTGATCCAAAAAGCCGCTGGTTTGCTCTGCCAGATGTTGATACTCAGGGTGACACAGCCACTTTTCCATATGCCCGAATGTCGCCTGATTTGCCACCAGCTCGATGCCTTGCTGGTGGCAGTAAGCATCGATTTCCCGGATTTCTTCCTCTGTCATCGGCGAATAGTTGCGCCATACCGTTTCGTGCTTTTGGTAGGCAAAGGTGTGCTCGGTATAGAGTTGGAATTGGTTGAAGCGCAGGGCACTGAAGTAATCAATCAACCTTTTCAGTGTCTCCATGGTTGGAACGCGATCCCGGCTGATGTCCAGCAATACTGAGCGTGTTGGGAAATCGGGCCAATCTTCAATGACCGCGTCTTCTCTGACGACCGCTTGTGTCTCTATCAATTGGTTGACCGTGAGGTGTGCGTAACGAATACCTTCGAGATCGCTGTATTCAATTAAAACACTGTTGTCAGCAAAGCTGATTCTAAAACCTTGTTCCTGTAAAGAAGGGTCGTGTCGGTAAGTGAGCGCTGCATGATGCAATTTTGCGCCAAAACTAACCGGGCAAGTCGTCAAAAAACTTGAAACACAAATACGCTTACTGGCATATCCAGCGAGATAACGTTTTGGTGCAGGAAATATGGTTACCATCAGACGTCCTTGTCATTAACCCTAAATTGAAAGATTACCGTTCTGTTTGAGACTTAGGCTCTCTGCCAGTTTTAGTTCTGGTGTAAGCAACTTTTGCCAGGCCATTGAGGCCGCGCCCATCGCTGCGGCCTGTGGCCCCAGCAACGAAAATTCAATATTGGGTTTCACGATCAGGGAGCCGGTTAATGCGTCGCTGTGTTTGCGAAGGGAAGACGCCAGCTCAGAGCCGAAAGAGAGACCATTGCCGCCAATAACAATGCGGCGAATGCTCATCAAGCTGCAAAGGTTTACAGCGAGGGCAGAGAACTCTTCAATGATCACACTGGGTGTCGGCTCTGCGCCGCGCATTAGCTGCTGGCTATTGAACTGGCCCGCCATGTAGTTCTCACCGTAGAAGAGTTGGCGGTTGAGGATAACGCCAACACCAATGCCAAGACGATGGTAAAGCTCTCGGGCATGGTGAGTAGAAAGCAGCACATAGAGGAAATGATCGTAAGGCAGGCTGCGTTGTTGCATCAGTTCGCCCCAGGCGCCGCAATTGGCATCATTGTCGAGAAAAACAGGGTAGGGGAACAGGCGTTTGAACTGATTGGCGAAGTTAATGTTAGTGCGGGCAGTCAGTGCATGGGAAACCAACAGCTGACTCTTATCGGGGTCGATCACGCCCGGCATGCCAATACCGATGGCGAGAATCCGCGGAAACAGTTTTTGTATGGTATCGACACAGGGAACGAGGACATCCAACAGGGCCTTATCGATAGAAGCCTGAGTGTCGATGGGTAACATGTCGTGATAAACGACTTGGCCTAGCAAGTTGACGACGGAAACTTTCAACGTGTCAGAGTTGACATCCACACCAATGAGCACACCAAAGTCGGGGTTGAAGACGAGGGAAACTTTAGGACGACCGCCTTTGCCCGTCACGACCTGTGGTTGCTCGAGGATCATCCCAATGTCCAACAGATGGTTGACGGTTTTGGTGACTGTGGATTTATCCAACCCCAGCTTTGCCGCGACATCTATACGAGAGACGCCGGGGGATTGCCACAGGGAATTGATGATGCCGGCCGTATTATTGGTGCGGCTCAACTTGCTTGACAAGGCTTTAGTTTCCAAAAACAACTTAACACAAGATCATGTTATTGACAGTGTTGAAAAAAACAACGAATTGCCCAGAAAACCCTGCGGGTTTAACAACATAAGTTCAATAGATTGAAGTGACTCGAATGGGGGCTGAAATAAGTGAGCTGAATATCAAATACCTTCGAGCAGTAACATCTCAGGATGCAACCACTCTTTGTGGGGATTTAACACTTAATTAGCCTTAGAGGAAACGTCATGAAATAGTGACTGAATATTCATGCTACTGAAACATGGGGAACCCACCATACCCGTGCACTCCGATATAAGCAAACAACCTAAATCCTGCTTCATCAGGTTGTTTGGGTATGCACTATTCACTCTCTGGTTTTGTCCCTGTAAAGGGTTTAAACACCAAGGTCACAGACCATGGCCTCAGCCTCTTTGCGCTGAGGTTTTTTTTCGCAGTCACCAAACAAGAAAGCATCGCCTGAGCGATGCTTTTCCGGTTGTTTCTATTCAATACAAAATCGGGTCTATTGGGTCGGGTTGGTTGTTGGCGAAGAGATCGCTCATGGTAACGGTATTGCTATCAACACCGTGCAGCATAATGGTCACTTTGTCCTCAAAGTCGATGACCATATTAGAACCCATTTGTTTGATGATGTAGGAGGTATCCTCATCCGTGCGGTATTCATCGCTGTAATAGTGGAAGTTGAGGCTGTCGACACCGACTTCAAAGTCTTTGATGCGAACCACTGAGTTAGTCGGGTCGATATCTTCATGGGCTTCGAATTCGTAGAACCGGAATATGTCCGCACCTTCTCCACCAATACAAAAGCTGACGCCAGACTGCGCCGCCCCTAAATCGCGGAAGGAGAAAATGTCGTCGCCTGAGCCGCCATCCATGGTGCAGTTTTGTGAACTTTCTGATGACAGCACATCGTTACCTGAGCCACCTGAAAGCACATCACGGTATTCACCACGATCATCGCTGGGGTGGTTTTTACTCAGCAGTTGATCGTCGCCCGAGCCTCCGCGCATGACGTTGCTACCATAGCGAGAATAGATGAAGTCATTACCAGCGCCGCCAACGAGCAGGTCGTCGCCGTAGCTTCCAAAGATATCGTCATCGCCATTGTAAGCAATGACAGTGATATCATCAGTGTCTTGTTCCAAGTTGAAATAATCGCGCTGGATTGACCCGTAAAGGAAATCGACATCAGACTCGCCATAAATCTCAACTGGCTCATTCGAAATCACCGACATGTTCAGCACCTTCCTTGTTGATTTGATAGTGAATTCCTACCACATACAGATTCACACAAATTGTCGGATTTGCATGAACTAATTTCGAGACAGGCGTGTTAGAACTCCTTACACCAAGTGGAGCGCGGGTTTGAGCGGATTCGCAGATTTTCCGGATGACTATATTGTTGGAAGCTATGGTTTTCAGTGTCGATAAAGTCAGGCCAAGAGGTTGCTGTATATCACATGCTGCGGGATACTCGAAACTTCGTCCCGCCTTTTCAGGAATTTCATGGAATGAATAGAAATGTTTGGTTGTTGGCACTTTGTCAGGCGCTGTTAATGAGCGGCAACATTGTGCTGATATCTGTAAACGGATTGATAGGCCAACAACTCTCACCCAGCGACACTTGGGTGACGCTGCCGGTTTCAACCCAGTTTGTCGGCCTGATGATGGCGACGATTCCTGCGTCTCTTATCATGGCGAAAATTGGACGCAAGAATGGCTTCCGACTCGGCAATATCATCGGTATTTTCGGGGCGCTACTTTGTGTCTATGCCCTGCAACAAGGGGCGTTTTGGCTGTTTTGCTTTAGTACCTTGTTACTAGGTATCGGCATTGGTTTTGGCACCTTGTATCGTTTTGCAGCGATAGAAGTGAGCGACCCGGAAAGCCGTGACAAGGCGATTTCTCTGTCCATGGCAGGTGGCGTGTTAGCAGCGATTCTTGGACCTAACCTTGCTATTGCCAGCCAACATTGGCTACCTGGTACCCATTTCAGTGGCGCTTTTATCGGAATCACTGTCCTTTATATTCTCTCTTTACTGGTATTGAATTTTATTGCCTTACCTGCAGCTGTACCGTCACAAGACCAACCTGCCCAAAGCCCAGTAGGTCAAATTCTTAAAGCGCCGGGTTACCTAGTGGCTGTTATCGCTGCCGTTGTCGCTTATGCGGTCATGAATCTGTTGATGACAGTGACACCGATTGCCATGCATAAACACGGTTTCCATTTTGAGCAGGCGGCCTTAGTCATTGAATGGCATGTACTGGGGATGTTTGTACCCTCTTTCTTTACCGGCAGTATTATCGGGAAAATTGGTGCACGCATGACGATACTTCTTGGAAGTCTGTTTTTCGTTGGCTGTATTCTGGTGAACCTTAACGGCGTCTCTGAATGGCATTTCCGTATTGCATTGGTATTGCTGGGCGTCGGGTGGAATTTCATGTTCATCGGCGCGACCAGTCAACTGACCCAAACTTACCTGCCACAAGACAAGCCACGTGCCCAGGCAATCAATGAATTTGCCGTGTTTGGTAGCGTCACACTGACAGCATTGATGGCCGGTAACCTTGAGGTGAACTTAGGTTGGCAGACCCTGAATTTGGTGATGCTTCCTTTTGTTTGTGCAGTTCCTCTTATTTATCTGTTGTTTACCAGAACACCAAAAAAGGTTGAGGCTTAGCCTCTTTCTTTTGCTCTATTTTTCGGGTTCAGAAAACCCGCTTTCAGTGCCTTTCGACTGCTATCTTTAGTGAATCACCGTTGAGGAGTGAGTGATATGGAACTGGAAAATGAGCGTGGAGAAACCATGCATCTTGCCGACGACCTAACGCTTAAAGAAATGGTTGATATGGGGCTTCTGGTGGTGTTGTCAGACGCTAACGATGACGCTGAAAACTGCTGGATTCCCACAGAGCCACTCGAATAACCTGAAAAGCCCCGACAAGGGGCTTTTTTGTGGCGATGAGATTTTGTTCGCGAATTAATCGCGGTGTGATCCTGCTTGAAACATCATCATTTTCCTTTGAGAGAAAACGCTCTACAATCTGCGCGTCATATTTGTGCCACAAGAGTGTAGGCGCACCTGTTTCAAAAAGGATGTCTCATGAAACTGTTTGTGTTTGACCACTGCCCGTTCTGCGTGAAAGCGATGATGGTTGCAGGCTTGAAGAAGATAGACTTGGAAATGGTTTATCTGCAAAACCACGACGTCGACGCCCGTATCGAAAAAGTCGGCGCCAACCTGGTTCCGATCCTTCAAAAAGAAGACGGTAGCTACATGGCAGAGAGTCTGGATATCGCCTCATACCTCGACAATCTCGACGGTAATCCAGCGATTGCTGAGGGCACAATGGGTGAGCGTATTTCAGCTTGGATGAACATTGCTGGCCAGTTCGGCTCACGCCTGATTTATCCACGTTGGACGATGATTGAGTTGCCGGAATTCCAGAGTGAAGAAGCGAAAGCCTGGTTTACTAAAAACAAATCAGCCATGATCAAAATGTCTTTCGATGAGGCGTTTGCTAACAGCGAAGAGTACATTGCTAAGCTGAATGTTGAACTGCTGAAACTTGATTGGTTGGTCCCACCTTCACAGCGCAACAACGTGCTGACCTATGACGACATCAATATATTCCCATTCCTTCGAAACTACACAGTGACGAAAGGTTTGCGCTATCCAGGCAATGTTCGTCAGTACTTGGATGAAGTGTCCAAACTGACGGGTGTTGCGCTGTTCGATAGTGTGGCGGTTGGGGCGCCAATCGCGACAGCTTAACTAGCAAAATTGAGAAAGAAGGGGCGAAATAGCGCCCCTTCTTTTTTGGCCTTTCTTCCGCCTAATCTGCACTTACCGTCGATATTTCCTCGTGTATCAATGAACTAGAACAGTCCAAAATTGATGCGAATCATCTTCATTGATAATTCCGAGGATGGCTATCGGATAAATTAATTGTATTGAGTCGAAACCATGTGCTAAGTGTTTTCTATCCTCAGCGAAAGGAAAAAGCACATGCAAAGAAACAGTTTGGCAAGGTTAAGCAAAGCTGCATTGGCAGTTGGGTGGTTGTTTTCGTTGGATGTCATGGCTTCAGAAGATCTGCGGCAATTGGGCTTAAGTGTGTTTGGTGTCATGCCGATGGCTATGCCCAGCAGTGAGAACGACACGTCAGAACAAGTTGCACTGGGAAAAGCCCTTTACTTTGAAACCACGCTATCTGGCAATGGCAGTCAGTCGTGTAACAGTTGCCATGACCTGGATAAATCCGGCTCGGGTACAGAACCGTTATCGGTGTCTGTGGGGGCATTGGGAAAACAGGGTACCCGCAACAGCCTCACTACATGGAACGCAGGTTTCCAATTCGTACAATTTTGGGATGGCAGAGCGAAAACGTTGCATGAACAGGCCAGAAGCCCAATTCTGAACCCGATTGAAATGGCGCTGTCTACCGAAGAAGAAGCAGTGCGAAGACTGAAAGAGAAAGGCTACCAGTCTAAATTCGACCTTGCTTTTCCTCAGGATGAAAACCCACTGGTGTTCAATAACATCACGCAAGCTTTAGCGGCGTTCCAACGTACATTGGTGACGCAAGACAGATTTGATGAATGGCTGATGGGTGACGACACCGCACTCTCAGCGCAGGAAAAGCGGGGAATGAAGCGGTTTATTACGGTGGGCTGTCATGCATGCCACAATGGCCCTTTGATGGGAGGCCAACTCTTTATGAAAATGGGGTTGGTGAATCCATATCCCAATGAAATCGACAAGGGAAGAGCGTCAGTGACTGGAAACAGCGCAGATAATTTCATCTTCAAAGTTCCCACGATGCGAAATGTCGGTCAGACTTCACCCTACTTTCACGATGGCGCAGTATTTTCGCTGGAACAGGCCGTGCGCGATACGGCGTGGCATCAACTGGGTGTCAAACTCAATGAGCAGGATGTTGACGACATGACAGCATTTCTGCGATCGCTCGACAATAAAAAGAAAATCGAATTCTCGAACCACGAATAACAGGGAAGGACGATGCAAAAAATGTATCCCATCAAGAAGGTCTTTACCGGAAAAGTGAAAAGTCAGTTTGGCATGATGACCGCCATGGGGAAGCAGCCGGTCGAAGGGGAGATATTCCTGTCCGTGCTGGGGCTTCAAGGGGATGAGTGCGCGTCTGACAAACACCATGGTGGTGTTGAAAGGGCATTGCATCAGTATCCTTCTGAGCATTATGACTTTTGGCGCACGAAGTTTGGTGATAAGGCCGACTGGCAGCCTGCAGGGATGGGTGAAAACATCAGCACTGAAGGCATGACAGAAGACGATGTCTGCATTGGTGATAAATATCAGTGGGGTAAAGCCGTAATTCAGGTAAGTCAGCCCCGATCACCTTGTTACAAGCTCAACAAGCGTTGGGATGTAGAGACGTTTTCAGAGGTGATGCAGGAAACAGCCAAATGCGGCTGGTTGTACCGTGTGATCACGCCCGGGTTTGTCAGTGCTGCGGAGCCACTGATTTTGATTGAGCGCGCTGAAAACGCTTTGACCATCAAACAAACCTGCGATTACTACTTTGGTGATCCACTAAACCTGGAAGGCTTGAGATTAATTGCCGCACAGGAAGGGTTGTCCGCTAGCTGGACGCGTACCGTCCACAAACGCATGGAAACGCAGCAAGTAGAAGACTGGACGCCAAGGCTGAAAGGCATTTTCGCCTAAACAAAAAAGCCGCGAACATGGTCGCGGCTTTTTTTTGGAAGTAATGACCTTTACAGGTACATCTTCGCCAGCTCAGAAGGCTCAACTTCTTTGCCTTCCAACTCTGCATTCCAGTTGGTACCAACCAGCACGCCGTCTTCATCCAGCGTGATAAGCCAGTCTTCAACGAACACATCCAGTGGGATTTCAGTGATTTCGAAATCAGCCCACTCATCGACGTTGTGTTGCGCAGCATCTTCTTTTGAAGACCAGAATGGCATCACTTCGCTTTCTTCGAACTCGCTCGAGTCGCAAGCCAGCCAGCCTTCCTCTTCGTTTTTCAGACCCCAAACCACGTTAGTACGCTTGGTTTCTTCAACGAACAACATCAGATTTGCCTGAACGTCTGCAGTTAGTTTGCTCATTTTTCAATTCTCATGGGAAATTTCGCCGTTAGAGTAACACTTTCATTCCAAAGGTGCTTTATTCCTGTGTCGTTAATTCAGGAAATCACTGAATGGCATAGGCTTACTGGCCAATAATTCTGCGAATTGGCCCAGCCCTTCTTCAAACTGATCTCTTGAGCTGATAGCCATCAGCGACAGTCGGACGCAATTAGGGGTGTCACCGACTGAAAAATACCCGCCGTGACTGACAAGAATCGCTCTCTTTTTAGCTTCTTCTACCAATCTGTCTACTCGCCAATGCTCCGGCAACTTCAGCCAGATATGAAAACCCGACGCTGTGTCGTAGAAGTCTTTGAGGATATTTGCTGCCAGAGTTTGGCGATACTCAGCCTCGCGAAGTTGTGCTCGTGCCAGTTCAAAGGCGGAGCCTTGTTCTATCAGGTCTGTCGCAGCGGCGAAATTAATGGGAGAAGCCAGCCAGATGTTCGCGCGGATATGAGCTGCCAGAACAGGCAGCAAGGTATCCGGTGCTTTGATATAACCGCAGCGCATCGCCGGACTGACAGCTTTCGACAAACTGGTGATATAGATGCTTTGCTGCGGCAGCAGGTCAGAAATAGCCGGGATAGGAGCATTATTCAGGAAGGCATAGATGTCATCTTCGACCAGATAAGTTGCAGAGGCTTTGATGACGTCGGCGATTGCCTGACGTCTTGAAACAGACATGGTGATGCCAGTCGGGTTTTGGTGTGAGGGAATGCAGATAACCAGCTTCGGGGAGTGCTGCTTGATCACCTTCCTCAAATGTTTGGGACAGAGGCCATCTTCATCAAGGTTAACACCGACAACTTCTCGGCCAGCGAGATTGGCAATCGCCAGAATGCCGGGGTATGTCAGCGCTTCGACCGCGATGGTGTCCCCAGGCTCTGTCAGGGTTTCAACTAAGAGCGACAATGCGTGCTGCGCACCGTTTGTTAGCAGTACATTCTCGGAGCTTGCAGATTGAAGGCCATGTTTCTGTAACCAGATTGCTCCGGCCGCCCGGTGGGAAGAATGGCCTGAGTCATCAGCATACGCGAGTAACGTCGGTGAAAGGGTTTCAGCTGCCCGGGAGTATGCCTGAGTAAGTGCATTGAGGTTCAAACCCAAACAGGGCTGGAGAATAGAAAAGTTAAAATCTAATTCCTGATGTTGAGGTTGGATAACCTGACTAAGAGCAGACTTGTCCCTAACGAAGGTACCACGCCCAACAAATGATTCAACGCGCCCTAACTCCGCCAGCAGCTTGTAGGCTTTTGAAACAGTGGCTGGCGTGGTGCCAAGTTCATTGGCCAATTCCCTGTGAGGCGGTAGTTTGGCCCCAGCAGCGTAAATACCTTGCTCGATTCGAGAGGTTATCTGATTGGCAATGTCTTTGAATTTGGTTTCACTCAAAAGGTCTTCCCTGTGTCTGCTCGCGGCATGGACTAAATTATGACCAAAGGTACGAATAATTGAAATAACTTAATTATGTCATTATTTAAAATTGACATATGTCAATTGATGCAATTATAGTCGCTCAAGAGATAGTTAAACAACCTCCATTACGGACATCAACGAATACCAAAAGGAGAAGTCATCATGGCTCAGGAAAAAGTCGCATTTATCGGTCTCGGCGTTATGGGCTATCCGATGGCTGGCCATCTCAAAAACGCTGGATTCAATACCACCGTTTACAACCGTACCACTGCAAAAGCTCAAGCCTGGGCAGATGAATACAAAGGTGACTTTGCCGTTACGCCACGTGAGGCGGCACAAGACTGTGATGTGGTATTTGTGTGTGTTGGCAATGATGATGATGTCCGCAGCGTGATTTATGGCGATGATGGCGTACTGGCCAGTATGAAAGCAGGGAGTGTGCTGGTGGATCACACCACTACATCTGCAACATTGGCCGAAGAGCTCGCCGAAGCATGCAAGGAGAAAAGTGTTCACTTTATTGATGCGCCAGTCTCAGGCGGTCAGGCAGGTGCGGAAAATGGCGTGTTAACCGTGATGTGTGGCGGCGACCAGACAGTCTTTGATGCGGTGAAACCTGTGATTGATGCTTACGCCAAGCAAGCCGTTTTGATGGGCAAAAATGGCCAGGGTCAGCGCTGTAAAATGGCCAATCAAATTTGCATCACGGGTATCTTGCAAGGATTAAGTGAAGCGCTAATTCTGGCGCAAGCATCGGGTTTGGATATCGAACAAATGGTCAACGTGCTTAAGCATGGCGCAGCGGGTTCGTGGCAGATGGAAAACCGTGCTGTCACCATGGCGCAGGACAAATTCGATTTTGGATTTGCTATCGACTGGATGCGTAAAGACTTGGGGATATGTTTGGATGAGGCCACTGGCAAGGGTATTGAATTACCACTCACCAAAGAGGTAGATGAAAAATACGCCAGCCTTCAAGCGCAAGGGCTTGGAAGAATGGATACCTCTGTGCTGATTAAAGCCAGCCAGAAATAAGAGCCGAAAATAAAAAAGGCCAGAGCGATTGCTCTGGCCTTTTTAGTTGTTTTGAGTGTTATACCAATCGTCGTAAATATCTGCTCATCCTAGCTTGTTAAAATGCTCGATAACTGCGTTGAAAAATTTGATTGTAGAATAACTACTTATCGAAATTTTTTAGCCTTGTTCTCGAGCATTTTTCCTGCGCTATTTCTGACCATCTACCTACTGTGATTGGTATTAAGCGACTTGCTTGTCTTTCTTCGCTGTTTGCACAAAAAACTCGTCGTGTAGTGCGCGAATAGCACCTTCATACATCTCGTCTTTTACCACGAACTGCACGTTCACGTTGCGCATTGAAGAGTGGACAGCAATCGGTGAAATATCGCTGTTCATCAGTGCCAGCACACCTTTGCTCAAGGTAGTGTTGGTATTGATCTGCGAACCAATCGCGGAAATCAGAGCAACCATGTGGCTCGTGATTGTCGAGTCAGGGAAGAGTTTTTCTGCGCGGTAGAGTAGCTTGTTAAGGTTCTTGGCGACGCCGCTCAGGTAGTAAGTGAGGGAGTTGGCACTCATCTCTTTACCGACCAGATTTACGCTTTCGTCAGCGATCATCTCCATCAGTTCATAGCCAACGTTATCAACGTTACCCACCATTGCCTGATCAAAAATGTGCAGGGCGAAAACCTTGTCGCGACCTGCAATGATCTCGATCTTTTCGGAATCTGGCTGGTAAGCCTGAGAGATCAACGTGCCTTTGTGCTCTGGCTCAAAGGTGTTTTTGATCTGTAGCGGAATTTCTTTTTTACGAAGACCGGAAGCTGCGTTCGGGTGGATGGCTTCCATGCCGAGGTTGGCTAGCTGGTCTGCGACATCAAAATTGCTTTGGCCGATGGGTAATACGTTTTCTGGGCCTGCAATGCGAGGATCTGCGCTGCTGAGGTGATACTCCTTATGGATAATCGCCAGATCTGCAGAGGTTTGGCAGGCAATGCGGCTGAAGGTCATTTCGCTGTAACCGCGATCGTAGGTCTTCATCAGGCCTTCGTCACAGTAGGCGTAGCCAGTCACAATTGGCAGCTCGGTAGTGACATCAATCTCTTTAAACGCTTCAACAATCACTTCATCCAGCGTGCCGGAAAGCGTGTTGTCCCATCCTGAGAGATCCACAAACTTGGCATTTACACCAAGAGTTCTTAGCTTCAGAGCAGTGTTGTAAGCGCTGTGGGCTTCGCCGATTGAAGATAAAAACTCTCGGATTTGTGGCAGGTATTGGCGCAGCGTGAACTGACCATAGCTGCAGGTCGCCAGAATGTTGGAAATACAGTCTTTGGCATCTTTCAGACGCTCAGCAATGAAGTTGTCTGCACGGGTGCGGTTGAGCGGATCTGCAAACAGGTTTTCATTGATCATTTTCAAACGCACTTCGAGCGCATCGATCGCATCTGCCCATTGTTCATCACGCTTAGCAACCAGTTGGTAGATGCCTGGCTCGCCAGAACGCTTGCTTTCAAGTAGGGCATCAGTAATACCGCCATAGGCTGAAACCACAAATACACGGTTATACGGATTCTTGGGGCGAAGGAAAATGTTGTCCAATACGGCATCAAATGCCGACATAGACGTGCCGCCGATTTTCTCAACGGTGTAAGTCATAATTGCAATCCTTGTCTGTCGTAAATAGAAAAAAGGGGGCAAATGGCCCCCAAAAGACGCTAATTTTTATTAATCTACCAGCGGATAAACGCCGTTTTCATCGTGAACTTCTTGTCCAGTAATTGGCGGGTTAAAGACACACGCCATTACCATGTCCGCACCTTCGTAAGCGCGAAGGAAGTGTTCATCGTGTTTGTCCAGAATGTAAAGTGTGCCCGGTTTGATTGGGTAAGTTTCGCCCCCTACCACTTCGATTTCACCTTCACCAGACATGCAGTACACAGACTCCAAGTGGTTTTTGTAGTGAATGTGAGTTTCAGTACCTTTAAAGATGGTCGTGATGTGGAATGAAAACCCCATCTGGTCATCTTTCAGCAGCATACGAACACTTTCCCAGGTTTCTGATGCTACGCGGCGTTCGCTATTTCTACACTCTTCCAGAGTTCTTACGATCATGTTTCTTATTTCCCTTAAGACGCTTTGCGGGTAAGTTCATTAGCAACTTCCTGAGCTGCTTTTTCAAAGATGTGCAGGCCTTGCTCAAGCTCTGACTCACTGATTGTCAGCGGACAGAAGAACTTCACGACTTCATCGTCAGGGCCCGCGGTTTCAATGATCATGCCTTTCTCAAAGCAACGACGTGAAATCGCGCTGGCGATATCACCGCTTTTACACTCAATACCTTGCATCATGCCGCGGCCTTTTGCGCGAACGAACAGAGAAGAAAGTTGCTTCAGCGAACGGTCGATAGTCTTGGAGACCTGTTGGCTGCGCTCAGCAATGTGGCCTTCGAAATCATCATTCTGCCAGTAATGCTCAATCGCTTTTGTTGCCGTAACGAAGGCGTGGTTGTTACCACGGAAAGTACCGTTGTGTTCAGCTGGAAGCCATTTGTCCAACTCAGGCTTAAGCAGCACAAGCGCCATTGGCAGACCGTATCCGCCGATAGACTTAGACAGGGTCACAATGTCTGGGTTGATACCAGAAGGTTCGAAGCTGAAGAAGGTGCCAGTGCGGCCACAACCAGCCTGAATATCATCAACGATCAACAGAATGCCGTGGGCTTTACAGATTTTGCTCAGCTTCTGTAGCCACTCGTTTGAAGCGACATTCAGACCACCTTCACCTTGTAGGGTTTCCAGCAGCACTGCTGCAGGTTTATCAAGACCACTTGAGTTGTCGTTCAGCATGGCTTCGAACAGCGCAAGGCCATCAATGCCAGCATAGTCTTCATAAGGAATGCGGGACGTGCCAAACAACGGAGTGCCGGCACCACCGCGGTGGTGTTGGTTACCGGTAGCTGTCAGTGCGCCCATGGTGCACCCATGGAAACCGTTGGTGAAAGTCACGATGTTGGTTCGGCCCGTCACTTTGCGAGCCAACTTCATCGCTGCTTCTACTGCATTCGTACCGGTAGGGCCGGTGAACTGCACTTTGTAATCAAGATTTCGTGGCGCGAAGATGTGATTACGGAGTGCGGTTAGGAAAGCAGCTTTGGCTTCGGTAAACATATCCAGGCCATGGGTAATGCCGTCGTTGGAAATGTATTCGACCAAGGCTTCTTTCAGAATTGGGTTGTTATGGCCGTAGTTCAGCGAACCTGCGCCGGCCAGAAAATCAATGTAGCGTGCTCCTGAGTCTGTGGTCAGCCAGCACCCTTTTGCCGAGGTAAAGACAACAGGGAAGCTATTGCAATATGACTTAACGTTTGACTCTTGCTTGTTAAAAATTTCCATTTGGAATCCATTTTATATTTTTAAGAATGGTTTTATTTCAGAGGAATGCGGAACAAAAACTCCGTGTCGTGTTTTCCTTTGAAATGCTGTTTTTCGTCCAGAAACACTGTGACTTCACCGTTTTCACCATGTGCGGCGTCGAGCTTGCGGAATAAGCTCCAGGAGCCTTTATTGGATCCAGTGATAGTGGTTTCTACAACATTGACGTCTGAGAGGTGATCGCGCATCAAAAGCTCTTGCAGCATTTGAAAAGCGAGACCTTTGCCGCGTGCTTCTGGAGAAACAGCGACTTGCCAGACAAACAGCTCATTAGGGGCTTCTGGCTTTAAGTATCCAGAAATGAATCCGGCTACAGAACCCTTGTGCTCTGCGAGGATGCAGGTCTTATTGAAGTGGGAAGATTGAAGGAAATTGCAGTACGAGGAGTTTTCATCGAGTGGGGGACAACTGGCGATAAGCTCGTGGATCCTGATGCCATCTTCGATTCGCGGAATGCGAAATACCCAGGCGTCGTTTTCCGTCCTCAAACGCGTCAATGTCGCGCTCTGGTGTATCGTCTCGGTACTCATTGTTTCAGTTATTCCTTTAGAGGTCTAAGCATTTAAGCCCTTTAAATGATACATCTGATGGAATATTTATCAAGTCTGAGTCACAAATAAGCATATTTATGTCTATAAGTCGCTGTTTTATATGTGCTCAATAAAAATGACGCAAAATTGAAACATTTAGATGTGTAATCAATGTGCTTTAAGTTAATCATTCTGTATCGATAAGAGGTGAAAACCGAATACAGCGACAGATCCCGTGTTAACTGTTGTTGTTTCGCTGAGCAAAGATCAACAGGCTCTGGGGTCTGTCGTTTTTTAGTGAGGCATATTAAGTTGATTTGGAGGAAAGAACTGAAAGGTTTACGTAGTAAACTTTCAATCAGATTTTAAGAGAAAGAAAATGAAAGCGTTTTACACTTGTAATATTTTAACAGAAAGAGGAGTAACTGGCTGAATTTTAATGAGATAAACAATGACTTATTTTTGCTAGGTTAATAATAATCTGGCCGTTAGACTCGTCGCCAAAATAATAAAAACAGTTACTGATTACACTTTTATACCCTAAATCCCAAAAAGGCAAAGAAAGTCACGATGAGTCCAGAACAACATCTTACCCAATGGCAACAAAGTCAGGCCGACGCAGAAACCATGTCACCTCTCATTAGCAAGCTGTACCGTGAGAAGGGCGTCGAAATTCAAATTTATGGTCGTGCTGTGATTAACGCTAGTACGATTGATCTGCTGAAGTCACACCGTGTAGCGCGCTGGTATACAGGACAGGAAGTCACTACCGCACACACACTCCCTATTCTGGAAGCATTGGCACAAATGCCACTTTCTCCTTGCCGAATCGACATTGGTCGTCTTGCGAACGTTTACTGGCGTGACCATGAAGATTTAGCCCAACTAGATGATTTCCTCAAAACAGCAATCGCAGACCTGCCGCCGTCCACGAGTCTTAAGGAGCCCAGAGATATCGTGTTGTATGGCTTTGGCCGAATTGGGCGCTTGGTAACGCGCCTGATGGTAGAAAAAAGCGGACCAGGCTACCCACTGCGTCTACGCGCGATTGTTGTACGTGGCGGTAAAGATGGCGATCTTGAAAAGCGCGCCAGCTTACTGCGTCGTGATTCTGTTCACGGGCCTTTTAACGGTTCCATTTTGGTAGACCATGCCCGTAACGCTCTGATCGTGAATGGTAACTACATTCAGATCATCTACGCGAACCATCCTTCTGAAGTGGACTATGAAGCGCATGGTATCAATAATGCCGTTGTCGTTGATAACACAGGCATGTGGCGCGATGTTGATGGCCTGAGTAATCATCTGACCGCCAAAGGCGCAGGTAAAGTGTTGCTGACCGCACCAGGTAAGGGTGACATCAAGAACATCGTATTTGGTGTTAACCACGGTGACATCAAAGACAGCGATACCATAGTGTCAGCGGCAAGCTGTACTACTAACGCAATTACACCTGTGCTGAAAGCGATGAACGATCGTTATGGCGTGGAGTCGGGTCACATCGAGACGGTACACTCATTCACCAACGATCAAAATCTGATTGATAATTTCCACAACGGTGATCGCCGTGGACGTGCAGCTTCATTAAACATGGTGCTGACATCAACAGGTGCTGCAAAAGCCGTTGCGAAAGCTTTACCTGAATTAAAAGGAAAGCTGACGGGTAATGCTATCCGCGTTCCAACCCCCAACGTCTCGATGGCGATTGCCAACCTGAACTTGGGCAAAGACGTGGACCGCGATTCACTGAATACCTACCTGCGTGAGACGGCGCTGATGTCACCACTGGCGGGTCAGATTGATTACACCCAATCCACTGAAATCGTCTCTTCAGACATCGTAGGTTCTCGTTATGCGGGTGTGGTAGACAGCGAAGCGACTATCGCCGACGGTAATCGCTGCGTGCTCTACATTTGGTATGACAATGAATTCGGTTACAGCTGTCAGGTGATTCACTGCATCGAGCAGATGGCGGGCGTCCAATATCCAGTGATCCCTGCGGTAAATCAGCAGTAATCATTTAAAGAAAACATCCCCCTAAGCCAAAGCGACTCATCTGAGTCGCTTTTTTTATCTCCAAGAGCAACAGACCTTAGGGTCTGTTGACCTTTGGTGGTTAAATTTTGTTCTGGCTATAAGCGTTTTAGGCGCGGCGAGGTGTGTGCCGCCTAGTCATTCTAAGCAAATACACCTCAACAAAGCATAAAACGCTTAGAGTACGGGACGCGCAGTCGAACCCTTCGGGCAGCGTTTGTGGGGAATTTCTGCTGCGTTATCAGCTTCTCATGTAGGCTAGCTACACATCGAAGCCTCTGCCTTGCATAAAGTCCCCACAAACTGCTGCAAAAATCATCACCAAAGATCAACAGACCCTAGAGAATAATATGAGGCAGATAACGGGCAAGATCCTGTGTAATGAGGGAGGCATCTTCGCGAATCGAAATCCCAGCAGCGCGATCGTTGACCAGCCAGCTGCCTATCAGGGTGAAGTTGTCGCCGAATTTTGGCAGTGGTTGGTACTGCTGGACGATAGCTTGGGAAATATCATAAGGCCCATCAGTTTTAAAGGTCGACGCGCCATTTCTGACGATTTCGATGTTGGCTCCCTCGCGTGAAAATAATGGCTTTACCACATAGTCAGACAGGGAAGATGCTTTTGGATCATCCGCGAAGTAGGCAGGCAGCAGGTTGGGATGATTCGGGTGAAGCTGCCAAAGCATCGGAAGCAGTGCTTTGTTGGAAAGCACAGACTTCCACATCGGCTCCAGCCAATTAATGGTCGCGTTCCCCAGGAATTGGGCATATTCCTCATCGAACATGAATTCCCACGGATAGAGCTTGAACATCCAGCGAATGACTCGTCCATTCATGTCGACAAATTCGCCGCCATCATTCACACCAATGTCTTCAACGTAGACAAAGCCCGTGTGTAACCCGGCTTCTTTGGCGCAGTCTTCAAGGTACTGAACTGTCGCACGGTCTTCTTCTGTGTCTTTACAGCAACTGAAGTGAAGCGTTTGGCCCGGTTGGCGTTTGGCGAGCTCGGCAAAGCGCTCCATGATGTAATCCTGAAGGATATTGAACTGGTCGGCACTTTGGTGGATGCGCCCGCTGTTCACCACGTCTTCCAGCCATACCCATTGCCAGAAGCCGGTTTCAAACAAGGAAGTGGGAGTATCAGCGTTGTTTTCATAAAGCTTGGCAGGATTGACGCCGTCATAGGTGAAATCCAGACGGGCATACAGCGATGGATCCCGGCGTCGCCAGGAACCTGCGACCAAATCCCACATGGCTTCAGGGATGCCGAACTTGGTCAGCAGCTCATCACTGCGGGTGACGCGCTCGACCACATCAAGACACATCTGGTGGATCTCTTCGGTGGGCTTTTCAAGATCCTCTTCAATTTGCTTGAGGTTGAACTGGTAGTAGGCGGTTTCATCCCAATAAGGTTCGCCATACATGGTGTGAAACCCAAAGCCGTATTGCTTTGCCAGTTCCCGCCAGTGTGGACGCTCTGGGATTTGCCGCCGGAACATGTTCTAACCGCCGCTACGTGAAGAAGATGCGCGCGAGACGGATTTACCAAAGCCGCCGCGAGACATGACCTGTCCAATGGTGCCGCTGGATTTTGGTTTGGTGATTGAGCTGGTAGAGACCTTCACCGATTTGTTGCTCGATGAGCTATAGAAGTTACCATCGCCAGAATAATACTTGCCACGATAGCCATACAGCGGCTTTGAATAGTAACGTTTCTTCTTTTTCTTGAAGTAGTCATCATCCAACATGTTGGCAAAGAAAAAGCCTGCCATCGCCGGAATGTACCAGTTGTTGTAACGATCACAGCCATCTGAAAAGTCGACTTCGCACTCGTATTCATTGTTGTAACGTGGGGCAGATTGCGCGGCATCTTCAAGCGCATCCTGATACGCGATTCGGCACTCTTCAATCTGGTCTGGAAATGAACGGGCACAATCCTGTGCGGACTGGAACACGAAACCCTCTGTTTCAGGCTCGAAAAAACAGCCTGAGATACCTCCCACAAACGCAAAGGGGATCACCTTAGCGGCTTTGTCCATGGTTGGACGAATAACGTTTTGACTCCGTTTCATGACTGCCTCCGTTAGTAGGTCAGACACGCAGCGTTCAGCACGCCGATGGAAACAGAGACGACTGCCAGAATAATACCGGCTGGCAATTCGTCGTTTTCAATGCGAGTAGTCAGCTCTTTCAGCATGACAAAACGAACGATGGCGAAGGCAATGAACTGCGCTAACATGGCGATCACGCCCCATACCATAAAGTCGACGATGTTGACGGAGTTCTGCGCCGCACCGGCAATGGCAATACAGTAACCCAAGAACGCACCACCAAGAGCAACTGCTGCTGTTACGCTTTGCTTATCTTTGATCAATGACCACTCGTCGTAGGGTGTGATGCGGATGTAGATGAACTTAAAAATCAGCACAAATGCCAGCGAAGCAGCAAAATAGATGATGAAGTTTGGCAGACCTGAAAGCAGTCCGGCGAGCATATCCATAGTGGTATCCTGTCAGTCCTTGAATCATTATCCCCACCTAAGCTGAAGGCTCGCTGAGGTCGATAAGTATAAGCTTATGTTTGTTAGCGAAAAACGGCCTTAAGCTATCACGACTTTGCGAGGTAAATCGTCTCAAAGTTAAAGACACTCAGTTATTGCTGGAATTATTGGTTTACAACGTTCCTATGAGTGAGTTTGCGATCGACCTATGAAAAATATTGTATGACCAAGGTCTCATTAAAGCCCACTTTCTATAATTCGCTCATTTAGACCCAAACCATGGATGGAGAAGTCATGTTTGATTACCCAAAAACACGCAAAGATACGATCGTCGATACATATTTCTCCGAGAAAGTGGCCGACCCTTACCGTTGGCTGGAAGATGATTTAAGTGACGAAACCGCGCAATGGGTAGAAGCCCAGAATGCGGTCACCTTTGGTTGTTTGCATAATATTCCCTTCCGTCATGCTATTCGTGAGCGACTCGAAGCGGCCAACAACTATGTGAAAGAGTCAGCACCGTTCGACCGCGGGGACTACACCTATTTCTATCGCAACGACGGTCTGCAGAACCAGTCAGTGGTGTATCGTACCAGCGGAGAGGGTGCGGACGCCGAGGTGTTTCTTGACCCAAATAGCTGGAGTGAAGAGGGCACCACATCACTTGACCAACTGCGCTTTTCCCGCGACGACAAATTCATTGCCTATTCGACCTCTGAAGGCGGCAGCGACTGGCGAACCATCTATGTATTGGATGCAAAAACTGGCGAGTTACTGACTGACAAAATCGAGAACGTGAAGTTTTCTGGTATCGAGTGGCGTGGCAGTGAGGGTTTCTACTACTCGACCTATGACAAGCCAGAAGGTAGCGAGCTTTCAGCCAGAACTGAACACCATAAGCTTTACTTCCACACTTTAGGCACCGCACAGACGGACGATGTGTTGGTGTTTGGTGGAGATGATGATCCGCAGTTCCGTTATGTTGGCGGCTACACCACTGAGGATGACCGCTATTTGGTGATCTCTGGTGCTAATGCCACCTCAGGAAATATGCTTTATGTGCAAGACCTGAAAGGCAGTGGTGAACGCGTGTGTCTGACTGACGATGACAGCGCAGACAGTGATGTTATCGATCATCACGACGGCAAACTCCTTATCTACACCAATTGGCACGCACCGATGGGGCGTATTGTGGCGGTGGGCGTTGCAAATCCGCAGCAGGAAAATTGGGAAGATTTGATTGCTGAAACCGAACATGAACTTAGCATCTCAACGGGTTCGGGCTACCTGTTCGCCAGCTACCTCGTCGATGTTCAGACCCAGGTTAAGCAGTATCGCCTGAGTGGCGAGAAGGTGCGTGATGTGGCTCTGCCAGATGTAGGCACAGCGTCTGGCTTCTCAGGTCGCGGAAAAGACAAAACGCTGTATTTCACCTTCACCAACTACACCACAGCAGCAGACACTTACCGCTTTGACCCGGTTACCGGTGAGACTGCACTTTATCGTCAAAGCGCCTGCACCATCGACAGTGAGAAGCTTGAATCCCGTCAGGTGTTTTATACCTCCAAAGATGGCACCAAAGTACCGATGACCATTTGCTACCGCAAAGGCATCGAGCTCGATGGTTCACATCCCACTATTCTGTATGGCTACGGTGGATTCAATATCAGCTTGGAGCCTGCGTTCAACCCAAGTATTGCAGCTTGGATTGAGATGGGCGGCATCTATGCCGTCGCCAACCTGCGAGGTGGCGGTGAGTATGGTAAAGCCTGGCATCAGGCTGGCACTCAGCTTCAGAAACAAAATGTGTTTGATGATTTTATTGCGGCAGCTGAATTTTTGATTACTGAGAAGTACACGTCATCAGAGAAACTGGCTATTCGCGGGGGATCTAATGGCGGCTTGCTGGTGGGCGCATGTATGACGCAGCGTCCTGACCTGTTCAGAGTTGCGTTACCTGCCGTAGGTGTATTGGACATGCTGCGCTACCACACGTTCACATCCGGTGAGGGCTGGAAGTACGACTATGGTACCTCTGCGCAAAGTGAAGAGATGTTACAATATCTGCTGGGGTATTCACCTGTGCACAATGTGAAAGAAGGTGTTGTGTATCCATCGACATTAGTAACGACGGCTGACCATGATGATCGCGTGGTGCCCGCGCACTCCTATAAGTTTATTGCAGAGCTTCAGGCAAAACATGGAGGGGAAAACCCAGTGCTGATCCGCATTGATGTGAACGCGGGACATGGCGCTGGTATGCCAATGCACAAGGTGCTGGACTTGGGCGCTGATGTGTATGCTTTCTGTCTTGACCAGATGGGTGTAGAGCCCGTGCTTTAACGGGATAAGAAAAACGCGCCAGATAAGGCGCGTTCTTTAATTGCCAGCGGCATTAATATTGGTTTCTATGACTGTTATTGCGCTAACCAGTGCGCTTGGAAGCGCAGAATTTTCTGAAAACATGGCAAGTGTAATCACAGAAACAGCAACGCCGATAATGGCATACTCGATGGCGGTCACCCCAGACTCATCCAAGATGTAACGTCGAATGCAATTGAACATTCTCATACCTTTTTAGTTCTTATCTATGACGACTAAACATAACGGTGTAACGTCTACGAATCCAGTCACGTTTGTATGCCATCTAAACACCTAATACTTCTTAGTTTTATTAGTGGAACTGAAAAGTGTTTTACTAATAGAAATATCCTGAAAATTTGGTGGTGTATTTAGTCAGTAATGCTCTATTTGTCACAGATTGAAATATGAGCATCAAGCCTATTATTTGAGTTGATTATGGCGGTGATTTCTAGAAAGAAAATCATCAATCCTTGAGCGCTATCACACAGAGTTTTATTCTTTAATAACAGAAGGGTATGCCATTCACTTTGGTGATTGAACGTATTGCTTAAGGTCACTCAATGTTTGGATATCAGCCGAAGTCGACTATTCTCAATCATGGGTATATCTACATGGTTGAGAATTTTTTATGGTGAAAGCTCAACGACAAAGGAAATAAATAAGGGGCTGATATGTTAGGTGAAAACCACTCACTCTTGAATGAGTTCCCAGAGTTCAAGGATCTGATCTCAGAGCTCTCTTCTCAAGATGCTTCATTTGCAGAAGACACGAAAACCTACAACGCACTTGATAAAGAAATTCGAAGCCTGGAGCTCAGAGATTCACCGATTGATGATGAGGAAATGCATAAGCTCAAGCATGACCGCGCAGTATTGAAGGACTCGCTCTACCGCCGTTTGCAGCAAGCGAAATAATGCGCATCGTTGATGGATACCAAGGCGCGCCACTGGCGCGTCTTTTTGTTGGTTTATCCTAAATTCGTACTCTTCTTGCCAACGAAAAGATGCTTATATAAACCCAAACAACCTGAATCATGCATTTTCAGGTTATGTAGGTATAAAAGTCTTCAAATATCTAACGCTACAAGGTGCTCTATGAAACATCTCTTTCTGATCCCACTCTCGGTTTCACTCTTGTTTGGATGCACTCAAGGCCATGTGCAAAACAACGCGGTAGGTGCAGATCGTGATGAGTTTGGTTGTATTCCTTCTGCAGGCTATCAATGGTGCGCTTACACGAACCAATGTGAGCGACCATGGGAGCTGGCTGAAGCGGAAGGCTTTGACAATACGCCGGAACTTTTTGATGGTTTCTGCGAACAATGATGAACGGAAACAACGAAAAACGCGCCAACAGGCGCGTTTTTTTTATAACGAGTAGACCCTAGGGATAACCGGAAAAAAGACCCAAAATCACGCCGATAGTCGCGTACTCTTTAATCGTATCTTCATGACGGTTTTGATGCTGCTCCATGGCTTTAAGTATCGTCGGTGCAGAGATGACATCGCCAGACTCAGTAAAACCCTGCTCTGCCAGCTGCCTGATCTCATCTTCAGTTGTAGGGGTATCTAGCTTTACGTGAGTGACAACGTCTTGTGATTTATAGAACTGAAATCTGAGCATTTATCTCTCCTTATTGGTTTCACCTTAACAGGGGTAAATAGAAGGTTTTTACCGTGAATCAATAAGTTAAACGCTCAATGCTATGGAAGAATATTAGCATTGAAAGGGTCAGCAAATCCCCATTTTTGGTGGGCATAGATCGCACAATTTGCCACCAATTGAGGTGGTTAGTCTTGGGTGACTAGCGGGTAGACTTCCGTTGAAATTTACGAATCTATCACCTCATTTAGCCTTTTAATCAATCGCCTGACTTCGGGTAAGTAACGGTCTTCATGGTGAGTAACCAGCCATTGATCGTGACTGAGTTCCTCTATGATGGAACCCTGGCGAGTGAGCGTTTCTTCGGTGTCGCCAATGAAGGTAGGCAGCAGGGCAACGCCTCTTCCTGCGAGAGCCAAATCCAGACTGTTTCTTGGTGAGCTGACTTCTACAAATACTTCTGCTGCTGAATGCTTTGAAATCCATTTTGCTGAAGGTGTTTCGGCAATAACCTTTATCCATCTTTGCGGCGCGTCCTTAGTGCCATATGGTGCAAACTCGACCCTGCCGAGTTTGCGACAAACGAGGTTATCTTCCATTGGGCGCTGATTTCGAAAACCAATAACGACTTCTCTGTGAGAAATATCGAGCACTTTTTCTGATGTGACAAAGCGGATAAGGCAATCTTGCGGCGAGCCAGACAACGTGTCGATATGCGCCAGCAAATGCATGGTTGTCCAGGTGCCTGCAGATATTTTGATTAAAGGGCGGTGACTCTGACTTGCTGGAGTCACAAGTTTATCCAGTGATGCTTCTACACTCTGCAACTCTTCGAGGAGTTTTCTCCCTGCCGAAAGCAATTCATACCCTTTATCGTGACGGGCAAAGAGTTCTGCGCCCAAATCGTGTTCAAGTGACAGCATTCTGCGTCCCAGTGTTGCCGGACTTTTCCCGGTAACTCTGGATGCTGCTGACAACCCGCCTGTACGGGCAACAGCGATAAACAACTGAAGATCGTTCCAGTTCACGTCCTTTTTATTCATGAAAAGACCTTATCAATCTGTTTCGTTGATGAAATGGTGCTCGCCATTAGTCTAGAGAAGGTCAGCAGTCACCACGTGTCGTAAAGCGTGGACGCCGGAAAAATAAGAGGAAATAACGCGATGGCAGATGAACACACACTCTCAACAGGTTTAGGAAAAGTGCGCTTGGGGCATGCAGGCCCAATGGTGTCTAAGTTGGCACTGGGAGCCATGACGTTTGGCGCGGAAACTTCTGAGCAGGAAGCCTTCAATCAGCTTGATCTATTCGTTGAAAGCGGTGGGAATTTTATCGATACAGCAGACAATTACAGCGCGGGTTTGTCGGAAGCCATCATTGGAAAGTGGGGCAAGTCGCGTGGTGGATTGGATAATGTATTGGTGGCGACAAAAGGGCGCTTTTCACCGCCTTCTGGCAGTTTTGGCGCTTCACGGCGGAGCCTTATTCGCTCGGTAGATGCCAGTCTTCGACGGCTGCAGCTGGATGTTATCGATGTCTACTACATCCATGGCTGGGATAAGGATACTGATGTCATGGAAACGCTGGTGGCTTTGGGTGACCTTGTCACTGCGGGTAAGATTCACTACACCGCTTGGTCAAACCTCACGGGTTGGCAATTGCAGAGAGTGATTACCACGGCGAAAGAGAACGGGTTGCCAGTACCTGTCGCTATGCAGTCTCAATATAGTCTGTTGGAGCGGGATATTGAGCTGGAGCTTTTGCCGTGTTGTCTTGAAGAAGGGATAGGAATGACCCCTTGGTCGCCACTTGGTGGAGGCTGGCTGACCGGCAAGTATCAAAAAGATCTGCTGCCAATTGGCGAAACAAGGTTGGGAGAAAATCCCAATCGCGGCGTAGAAGCTTATCACCTTCGCAACCGAGAGCGAACCTACCGGGTATTGGAGGCATTGAATGAGATAGCTATCCAGCATCAAAGATCGGTCGCCGATATCGCGTTGGCATGGTTAGCCCAAAGGCCGGGAGTGTGTTCCATATTGCTTGGTGCCAGAACTGCTGAGCAGCTCAAAGCGAACCTTGCCGCTGCTCAGATTCAACTGCCAGACAAGCATATCCAAGCCTTGAGCGAGGCTTCAGATCCGGGGTTACCCGCTTATCCCTATGGTTTTCAGGAAAGTTGGTCGGAAATGGATGTTTGGCGTCGTTTAGCAATGAAGGTTAAGTAACGGAGAGGTAAGGTCTATTCAATGGGGCAAGCTTCATAGAGATCCATCAAAACGACGGTGCCTTCAAACGCACTTAAATCGTTGCGTTTGAAGGCACTGTAGTTTGATCTTATTTCATCAACACTTCACGAGTGAAACGTTTCTTTGATTCCACATCGTATTCTTCGCCAAATGAGTCGGTGGAGTTCTGTCGCATACTAGCATTGACCAAGGCGGCCTCTGCATTGGCATCTGGATGCTGTGGCGCACTGCCGAATTTAGCATTCAAACCCGATTGGGTTTTGGGAGAGGTCAGCCAATCAACGAAATAGACGGAAGCAGCAAGGTTTTTGGCATTCTTTGGCACCACGACAAAATTGCCACCGCCCGACATACCAAACTCTGGAATATAAAACTTAATCCTCTCTGCGATGGCGCCACGTTTCTGCAGGCCTGCAAGGTGATCCTCCCATGCAGGTGCAATCACGATTTCACCGTCGTTGATTCGGGTGATGCTATCGGCGTTGGATGCTGTGATGATCATGTTGTCACGATTGTCGTGGAACCATTTCCACGCGCGACTCCAATCTTTCATAACATCCTCAGAAGCCTCTTGGGTATAGTCTGAAGGCGCAAAGTGTTGGAGGGTGGACTGTATAAAGCGTCCGCCGGCACCGCCACCATTGGGATCATTGACCCCGAAGCTTTTTGGATTGGCTTGAACGTACGCTGAAAGCTCCTCGAAGGTTTGTGGCAGCTTTGCTTCGTCGATGCGAGTCGGGTCATAAGCCAAGCCTGTTTGGTTTCCCCAAAAACCGACGGCGTAACCATTGGATTCAATCCCCTGAAGACGAGTATTGAGCTTGGCATAATCTGGCAGTAGGTTGAAATTGACGAACTGATTTTCGGCATCAAAAATCTTAAGCTTTGAAGCGCCAATAGCCACCACATCCATACTGCCGCTTTTGCGCTTGGTCTCAGCAAGAAGCTTGGTAGTGTTGCCATCAAACGTACCTTCGGGAATACGCACCTTAATGCCTGTTTCATTTTCAAACGCTTTCACGTATTCACGCCATGCCGGTTGCAGATACCAGACTGCAAACGTCACTTCGCCTTCTTTCTTTGCCTGCTGCTCAATGTCATCCCAACTCATGGTTGTGATGTCATAAGCGGATGCCACCAATGGCAGAAATGCTGCAGCAGCGATTGTCGATAATCCTTTGTACTTCATTGGAGTAAGTCCTCTACTTCTTCATTTGCTCTGGGTGATTTGAAAAGCCGATCACTAGCCCTTGCCTGTCGATTGAGAAAGATAATTCCCTTTCAACAGGCGTTCGATAATCAGCATTAGAATGACGTTTGGAATGACCAGGATCAGCGATACGACTGCCGCATCCGGTCTGATAAATGAGTAACCTAAGAACGAATACAAAATGGTGGGAACCGTAATAAAATCCGGTGCACCAAGGACGTAGGCCATATTGAAATCTTCAATGCTGATCACCAGACAGAAAATCAGGGAGGCTAACAGGCTTGGTTTCAACATCGGGAAATAGGCGTGTCGGAATGTTCCCCAGCGTCCGGTTCCCATATCAGCACATGCTTCAATCAGATCCTGAGGCACGCTGGAAAAACCGGCGGAAAGAATGCGTATGGCATAGGGAAGTGCGAGCACGGTATGAGCGATTACAATACTGATAAATGGTTCAGATATACCGTAATCAAACAAGACTGCGCTGAACACAATCGCCAGAATCATCGGCGGGATAACCATGGGAATCAGTGTCAGCATTTCCGCAATTCGCTTTCCGCGAAAAGAGAGTCGGCCAAAAGCGTATGCGGTCGGCATCGCCAGCGCCAGTGTCAGCAGCGCAACGGTCGGCGCGACGGTGTAACTGTTAAACAGCGCTTCCTTCAGGGAGGTGGTTTCCCATACCAGCTCCCATCGCCCGAAGGAAAGCACGGGTGGAAGAATATCCGGGAAGCTCCACGGGTGCTCTGGGTCAACCAAAGACCAGAGTAACGCCATGACAAAAGGCATACCCAGCCAGATCAAATTGATGATGAAGAAAAAGCCGACGGACAGCTTAATAACAAGCTGTGAATGCTTAGTTGGTGCTAATGTTGTCATTTTGCCACCCCATCAAGTCCAGCTTTGTCGAGGGAAATGAGCGAATACCGTTTGCGGGCGAAAGGTTGCAGCACAGCAGTAATCACAATCGCGCCGAGCGCAGCGATCGTCATCAATACGACGGCAATGACATAAACCTTCTCCCACTCTAAATACTGATATGCGGTAAAATACATCAGCATGGTCATCGAATAACTGGTACGCGAGCCTGCGATGGAAGCAAACGCATAGTCGCCCATAGCTCCGATAAAAATCAGGATCATCGAGGCCTGCAAAGCAGGAATTGTGAGCGGGAAAATCACTTGCCGGAATTTTGCAAAGCGTGATGCACCCATATCACTGGCTGCATGAAGGAGATCCGTCCTGATACTGTTTACCGATCCGCTAATCAGGATCAGCGCGAAGGGTAGATTTTTCCAAATCTGCAGGAAAACGACGCTCCAGCCGAAACTGTCATTGATCATTCGGATAGGCTTATCAATGACCCCAATAGCCAGTAAGCCTTCGTTGATAATGCCGTGATAGGAGATCACGTTCATCAGAAGAAACGCCGCAACTAAACCTGGCACAAACATAGGCGCTCGCAACATGCCAATAATCAGGTTTTTTCCTTGCAGCGGTTTGGTTAGCCACAAAGCGATAGGATAAGCGAGGAGCACTGCCCCCAATGTGCCGAGCAATGAGGTACGGAAGGAGTAACCCACGGAGCGCCAGAGAATGCTGTCCGATAACATTTCATTCCAGTATTGCAGGGTTAATCGGTTTTCTTCACTGCCCAAGCCTAAGCTATGGGAAATGGTGGTATAGAAGGCATCACCCATTAAAAATAAGATGGTGCCGAGTCCAGGCAGCAACAGCAAAACAACTTTCATGATGTCGCCTCCTCAAGGAAGCGAATACAGTCTGCAGGGACGTTGAAGTGTGCCTTTTCGCCTTGCTGTATAGCGCTATGACGGTGCAACTGAATACGGACAGTTTCACCGTTTATGCTGCCAAAGAGATCAGTCATGTTCCCAAGGAAGGCTTTTTCTGTGACTTCTACTGATATCACGTTCTCACCGCTTGCTTGCACAGATTCTGCTTCTTCTGGCCGCCAGCAGATGTAACACCGCTCCGCCGGAGGTGCTGTGTCTGATTTCACTGTGAATTCGCCCAACTCGCATTGAATACGGTAGACACCGGGTTCTGGCGTAGAAAGCACTGTCGCAGTATGAATGTTGGCAGCACCGATAAAATCTGCAACAAAGCGGTTAGCGGGCCTGTGATAGATGTCTTCGGGCGAGCCAATTTGCTCTATCCGACCCTTGTTCAGCACGACAATTTTATCGCTCATCGCGAGCGCTTCTGCCTGATCATGGGTGACGTAAATGGCGGTTAACTGAAATTTTTGTTGAAGCTCTTTAATTTCATAGCGAACGCTTTCGCGTAGTTTGGCATCCAAGTTTGAAAGCGGCTCATCGAACAGAATCACGTCAGGTCTTACTACCATTGCCCGCGCCAACGCAACGCGTTGTTGCTGACCACCTGAGAGCTCAGCTGGCATTTTATCTTTGTGTTCAGTCAACCCAACCTGCTCCAGCGCCAGTTTTAGACGTTGTTGCTGCTCCTCTTCACTGACATTTTTTTGTACCAAGCCAAAGACGATGTTGTGCGACACACTCAGGTGTGGGAACAGTGCATAAGACTGAAAACACATAGCCGTGCTGCGTTGTTCGGGTGGCTGTGCGGTGATGTCTGTTCCACCCAGCAGAATGTTGCCACTGTCTATGTCGTGAAACCCACCAATCATTTTCAGCAGCGTTGTTTTCCCGCATCCGCTAGGTCCGAGCAGGGTGACAAACTCACCAATATCCGCGGTGAAACTCACTTTGTCCGTCGCTGTGAATTCGCCGAATTTCTTACAGATGTTGCGCAATTCCAGTGTTGGCGTACTAACCGTTTCCATGAGTGATTTCAGCTCCATTGCTTTTTGCATTGTAAGTGATCTCCTTATCTGTCACTCACAAATAAACTTTTCTAAAAAGATTAATTGATGAGTATGACAAACATAAGTTACTTTGGTTAAATCCGCGAGAGATCAATGTCACACATTATTAACAAATGACATATGTCATTGTTATTTATATATATTAATTTTATCGGCGAATATAGATTGACTAAGGTTATCTTTGGCATATAGAGTTTTATTAAACTTTATTATAAAGGATATTTGATATGTCATTTAACTTCTGTATTGCGGGAACAGGAAAAATTTACCTTAACAGCCATCGTGGTTACTCAACGCTATTCCCCGAAAATACCCTCCCAGCTTTTCAAGGCGCTCTCAAAGCGGGCACCTCCACCATCGAGATTGATATTGCGATGACGGCAGACAATCAAATCGTCGTTATCCATGACCCAAGTGTAGAGCGCACATCGAATGGTCAGGGATATGTGGAATTAATGACTTATGCCGAGCTGGCTGCGCTAGATTTTGGCGGCTGGTTTTCTCCCGAGTTCGAAGGGACGAAGATACTGCTCCTGACGGAAGCCTTGCTGTGGGCTATGGAAAACAATGTTGGTTTGGTGGTGGAAGCAAAACAGAGGAGGCGTCGCGACGCCTTTGTTCTAGAGTTAAGCACACTCCTAAAACGTATACCGAAGGCCTTGGATCATATTCAATTACTGGCTTTCGATCATGTGCTTATCAATCAGGTAAAAAAACGGGTGCCGGAAGTGAACTTGCAGGTAGTGACGTTGGCAAGGTACAACAACCAGCTGTCTGCCGTTTTGAATTCGCGGGCAGATTGTGTTTGTTTTGAATACCCGAATGCCCATGTGGAAGATCTTGTCGCTTACAAAGAAGCAGGTTTATGTACGCGACTGTATTTGCCGACGAAAGAAAACAATGAAGACACAACGCTGTTTTTCAATCGTCAATTCGGCTACGACGTAAGGGGAGAGATCATTGGTTGGATGCGTGATGGCCTGATAGACATGATTAGCCATGACGATATTGCCATGCTTCGTTCGCTTGCTGATGAGGCAGGGTTAGAGGGGATCTAGAATCACATTCCTTCAGGCCTTGGATAGGCGGTCGAGATATCGAGTGCTATGATTCCCAGCCGTTATTTTTAAAGAGCTCAATGTATATATGCTTGCACCTGTTATTCCGCTAACTGTTGAACTGAGCCCTGGTCAGCGAAAGGTCCTGGACCTTATTCGTCAAAATGGCCCGGTCTCGCGTGCCAAAATCACAGAGTGGTCAGGGCTTGGCAGTGGCTCAGTGACCACGATTTGCAAAGAACTTCTGTCTATGCAGTGGATCATTGAAGGCGAGCGTATGGTGGTTGGTCGTGGTCAACCCATTGTGCCTGTTGAAATCAGTCCCTATGCTGCCTTCTCTTTTGGCGTGGCTTTTCATATTGCGCGGCTTGAGATCTCACTGGCTAACTTTCGTGGTGATACGGTTGATTTGGATTCCATCGAATATGATGAATCCCAATCGGTTGAAGACACACTGTCGCTGCTGGCGGCTAGCGTGCAACGATTGGTCACTAAACACCGTCTTCAACACGCGCGTATTTTAGGTGTCGGAGTCTCCATGCCTGGTCCGCAAACGGAAAATGGTAAGTATGTCTGGGCGATAGCGCCGATGGCGCATTGGCGCGATATGGATTTAGCGGAAGCATTTGGCCGCCATTTTCCGTGGCCTGTCTGGATTGATAATGATTGTAACGTCGGTGCGGTGGGAGAGTTCTATTCCGGTAAGTGGAACCACGTGAACAATATGCTCCTTTTAGAAATTGGCCATGGTATTGGTGGCGGGGCGATCATTAATGGACAGCTATATCGCGGTAAACACCAGAACGCCGGGGAGATTGGCGCTTACTTCACCATGATGCCTGAGCGTCGACCTTGCCTTCGTGAACTGATGATTGATTTGCGTGAAGCAGGTTTAGATGTACATCTGCTGACAGACATTCCTTCGCTTGAGCATCCGGTGGTGAATGCTTGGATTAAGAAATCTGCCACCCAGCTTGCTCCTGCAATCATGCTAACGTTGTCTTGGTTTGACCCTGACTGTGTGGTGTTTGGCGGCTCTGCCCCCAAAGAAATTGCGGAAGCGCTTATTAAAGAAATGAACCTAGAAAAAGTATGGTCTGAGCGCTCGTTTGATTATCCGATGGCAACACTTGCTGCTTCGAGAGTCGGTGAGAATCTGTCCTCTTTCGGTGCCAGTATGTATCCCGTATTTCAGACGATCAGGCCAGAATGAGCGGCCTGATCGCCAATCCAGATCAATCTTCCGTCTCTATATCCGCAAAGTAATCGCCCCAGCTTTGGTGTTCGCGTCCAGAAGCTTCCAGAAAATGGCTGGTGTTGTCGACCTTACCTTCACTGATACCCTGATATATCCCTGCAATGACGGTTCCAAGGAATTCGCCTAACTCCGCAATGCGCTCAGCCTTATAGTCCTCAAAAGAGAGCGGCACGTAAGTCAGGTGAGTGTGATATGTCGCGTTGAGGTATTCCGTTAACTGGGTTTGAGTGAGGACTTCACCATGCAGGTTGTAAGTTTGCCCGTTGTGCTTGTCTTCAGTCAGCATTCGGGCATAGGCATAACCAAGCTCTCCACGAGAGGTATACCCGCATTTCCCTTCCCCCGCACAATTGGTGATAACCCCAGCTTTCTTGTAATTCTCGATGTATTCGATATCCGGTTCAATGTAGATACCATTGCGGCCTATCACCCAGTTAAGCCCCGATTCACGAACATCTTGCTCGGTTTGTCTGTTGCTTTGAATAATGGGTGAAAACGCAGTGCCTTCTTCAGCGCCTTGAACACTGGTGTAAACAATCTTATTGACCCCTGCTTTTTTGGCAGCATTAATCACATTGCGGTGCTGGTCAATGCGCTTGTCAGGCGCATCCATTCCGGACACCAGTAACAAGGTATCAATGCTTTGTAGTGATTGTTCAAGCTCTTCAGGCTCTTCGTAATCACCGGGACGGATTTCAACACCAAGTTCTTTGGCGCGCTCTGGGGTGCGGGCTAAAGCAATGACATTTTCTTTCGGTATTACGTCAATCAGCGCTTTGACGATTTCTGAGCCCAATTGCCCACTGGCGGCGGTAACGGCAATTTTCACGGTCTTTTCCCTCATCGATAAACGGGCAAGCGAGTGATGATTGGCTTGCACTATGTTCCTAATAAATGTAGCTCGGTACATTGTGCAGGAAGCGCTTTCTGAGTTTTGGCTTATGGAAGATACAAACAATGACTAAGTGTTACTTCATCCTGTTTTCTCAAAATGACACAGTGCGTGCATCTTTTCTCAGTACTGGATTTGATGTGAGAGTATTCCTGAGACGAAAATTGATAAATTCTTTTTAATCAATAAGATAATTACATGGCATGGATGTTGTTTATACGCTCTAAAGTCCGGACTTAATTGGAGCCTATGTCGTGCGTCTATTTATCCCCATTTTTTTATCAGCTCTTTTCGGTTCCTCGGTACACGCTGGAACACCAGCTTCCGTTGAGCCTTTTGATACATGTCCCAGCAAAGCCTTCTTGTTCCAAAGCTCACCCAGTAAAGTTTATGGTGTGAACCTTGTCACCGGTGGCTATTCAACGCTGGCAGAAACCACTGGTCTCAACACCCATATCAACGCAGTTGGGTTTAACCAATCAGATCGCTATATATACGGTTTTGATTACGACAACGAGGTGGTGATACGGATTGGCCAAAACTACGTTGGTGAACAACTCACAGTGAATGGGTTGCCTAACAACACTAAATTTATTAGTGGTGATGTGCATGACCAGGTTTACTATCTGCACCGCAGAGAGCTGGGAATCATCAAAATTGACCTTTCTCCTCTGGAGGCTGACCCTTCGGCGACATTAACAGCGACCACATTAGACACCGACCTCAATAACCTCAGAACGTCAGACGTTGCGATCAACCCGATTGATGGCAATCTCTATGCAGTCAACAACAACTCGTACAACCTGTATCGCGTGGACTTAGAAACAGGCGATTCCGACATGGTCTACAGTTTGGTGGCTGATATCGGCCCACCATCTGGTGGCTTTGGCGCGGTCTATTTCGACGTTGATGGCAACTTTTACATCTCCCGAAATGATGATGGCAAAATCTTCAGAATCGACCTTTCAAACGAAGACGATATCGATGACAAAAACCTGGAGGCAGTGCTGTTCGCCTCAGGGCCGATATCTGGACAAAATGACGGCGCACGGTGTGCAAACGCACCCATTATTGATGAAGATTCGACGATTGATTTTGGTGACGCGCCAGACAGCTACAAAACGTTGCTTGCCTCCAACGGTCCGCGTCACGAAGTGGATAGCGGTTTCTACTTAGGCTCCATCGCACCAGACAGCGAAGGTGACGGCTTTACATCCCCTCTTGATGACAACAAAGCCGGTTTAGCGGATGAAGACGGTGTTGGCTTTGTTACCGCATTGGAAGTGGGTAACACGTCTCTGGTTTCTGTTCAGGCATCTACTGCTGGTTATTTGTCAGCATGGATAGACTGGAACCAGGACGGCGATTTTGAAGACGCAGGTGAGAAGGTCTTTAGCGACAGTTTGTTAACCTCGGGCATCAATTCTCTCTCCATTGCGGTTCCGGCAGGCGCGACGATTGGTTCGACTTGGTCTCGTTTCCGTTTTTCAGAAGCGTCTGGTCTCGATTACTTCGGTGGTGCCACAACCGGCGAAGTTGAGGATCATCCTGTGACTATCATGGAAAATGGCTCCTCGCTGCGTTACTACCCCAGCGAGAGTGGATATGCCACGATCGCTTTTGAGGACAACTGGCCTAAAGAGGGGGATTACGATCTCAACGATGTTGTCTTTAAATTCCGCATCACAGAAACACTGGATGAAAACAGCGCGATTACCCGTGTATTGATTCAAGGTTATCTTTCAGCCTACGGCGCTGGTTATCACAATGGGTTTGCATTCAGACTCGGGGGAATAAACCGGTCTGACATCAGCTCAGCGAGCACTTTGACACACAATGCAGTGTTACAAGAGAGCAACGGCTTAGAGAGCGACTCCAATGAGGCAATATTCATTGTTTCAGACGATCTCAAACAGAAACTCCCAGTAGGCTGTATGTACTATCGAACGGCGCAGCATTGCCAGGAAGCGTTGGTCTTCGAGTTCGAAATAGATGTGTATTTCAACGAGGGTACTGATACGAGCTCTCTGATGACAATGCCTTATGACCCGTTTATTTTTGCCACACCGGGCGCTTATGTCCGCGACGGGCTCTGGTATAACCCTGGACGAGGATTAGAAATCCACCTCGCCGATCAGGCGCCGACAGAGCAATTCGACACCTACTGGCTAGGGTGGTGGAGCGACTCCAGCGACCCAGCAACATCACGTTACTTTAAAACCTCTTCGAATCATCCTTGGGCGCTGCTTATCCCAGATGAGTGGTCTTGGCCGAGAGAGCATGTCGACCTTGTCGAGGCATATCCAGAGTTTGCAGGCTATGCCGAGTCCGGCGGTGAAAATAATCTTCAGTGGTATTTATTAGAAAAAGCAACTGAAAACAAATACTACTTGTCTGAGGAGTAAGTGCCATGAATAAGAATATCAGTCTGTTAGCGTTAATGGCCCTTCTGAGCGCATGTGGTGGCGGTGGTGACGGAAGCGGCAGTTCAAACGTGTCTTCAACCGTTATCGCTGATGAGTCTGCACCGGAAAGCAATGTTGAAGTATCCAGTCTGTCAGAGTTTGAAATTATGGTTGATACCTCTGGTGGCGAAGCAAACATTCCGGAGACCGTCACCAGTTCAGCATCGAGTTTTAACGAAACAGTTGTGCCTGATGGTTTCTCATATAGCCCTGTGTTGGAGCAGAGTTTTGTCGTCGATATCAGCGGCTATTCAACATCACCCGGTGTAGTGTCGATATACAGCGAGTTTTCTGAGAATAGCAACGGAACTTACACGGCGGCCTACAACAGTCGAATGGCTTTCTCTTCCTTGGAATCAGGGGAAGCGGTTGTCGATTTTGTTTCTTCAGAATCTCACTATTACGTGCTTGCTGAGGTGTGGTTTACGGATGGAACGCCGCCTGTCCAGAAAAGGATTCCGAACACAGAAACGAGCTGGGTCTGGTAAGCAGTGTAAATTTGAAAGCGACGCTACCAAAAAAACAGCCCAGACACTTGTCTGGGCTGTTTTTTAATAGGCAAATTTAAACGTTACAGAAACAGTTCCAACGTAATCTCATCGATGTACTTGCCGCCAATTTTCGCATGACTTTTTGCGCGGCCCGACACTTCAAAACCATGTTTTAGATAAGTGTGCAGAGCCACTTCATTGTCTGATCTAACTTGAGCAACCAGCTTTTCAAAACCGCGTGAGCGCGCGATATCGAGCGTGGAAGCAAACAGCGAGGTTGCGACGCCTTGTCGATGATGTTTCTCGTCAACATAAGTGGTGATGATGCCGACATGGTCCAGTGCGCGTGAATAGCTGGCATATGGCTCAACGGTTTGGTAGCCCAGAACAGTTTTCGAGTCATGATCTTCAGCAACCAAAAATACGCCGTTTACCGGGAAGTATTGGATGAAGAAACTTTGGTCTGATACCGAAAAAGCGGAGTCGAGAATCACGTATCGACCGCTTTCGATAATGGGGTTGACGATATCGGTGATGCTCTTGGCATCTGAAGCTAGCGCAGTTCTTGTTATTAGATTCATAGTTCTTTGTTTTTCTGATAGTAAACAAGCAAAGGGTGTAGGCGAAGCGTAGCGTAAAATCGTCACATTTCGCCAGATAAAATGTAGGGCTACTTCTAATCCTGTTCCAGAAAGCGTCTCACTGTTTTTAAGTCCTCTATCATCGGCATTTCAATACTCAGGGAACTGCTGAAACACCAAGGGTAAGGCAGTTCGCCTATCCCATCGAGCAAGTGATCTTTATTGGAATAGTTGATGGCAGCCATGTACTCAATGGTAATGGTGAGCTTGTCCACTTTCGGATCCTTTACCGCGATAGAAGAATCATCGCTGAACAGCCAGTCGTAATAGCCACAACCGATGCGCAGGATGTCATTGTCCTTTTCTGTCATCACGACGAGCCACTTACAGGTGAGATGAGTGTCATCCCTGACAATGGAGTCTGACAAGCAGAAGGTATAAACATTCTCAAAACGCTGGTTGAACTGGGAGGACAGAACATGGCTGATTGCTTCAACGCCAACCACATCTGAGGGAAACGAAATACTGTCGGTGTTGACCTTCATTTCCAGCAGCGATTCTTCTGTAAACACTTTGGTGAGCAGGTGTGGCTTGTTGTTATCTTTGGCTGAGATATACCGATTAATCGCCTTGAGAAAAGGGCGCACATCATCCGGCCTCGTATTCGTGGCCTTGTCGATGTGCACCATTTTCCCCTGAGATGGATTCATCCGAAAATGACCCGGTTGAAGAGCCTTCTTTCCACTTCGGCATCCGCAACATCCATGGGGGAGAAATTAACAATTTGCCCGGGTTGGCGCTGCGAAAGTTGGCCGGTCCCTAAACTGCTCAAACAGCCGATTTTCGGGTAGCCGCCGATGGTTTGCCTGTCTTTCATCAAGACGATAGGTTGGCCATCGTTGGGGATCTGAATCGCACCAAAGGCAATACCTTCTGAGATGATGCCATCGAGACTGCTTTTCACTGGCGCGCCGGATAAGCGATAACCCATGCGGTCGATGTTCTGGCTGACTTCATACTCGCTGGTGAAAAACGTCATCTGTTCATCATGACTAAATGACGCATGCTGATAGGAAGGCATCACCCCGAGTTCGAGCGGCGCATCGTAATCGGGAATAGCCCATTTAGGTGTGCGCTGTTCGGTGAATTCAGTCGTTGCGGTAAAGGGTAGAATATCCCCCGTTTTCAGGGCATCACCAAGACCGGTTAAACCGCCCAGTTGCTCCCTTTTCACCGTGGAGCAACTCCCGAGCTTAGGTTCACATTCAAAGCCGCCAGCCACGGAGAGATAGGTGCGCAGCCCACTTTTGGGTGCACCAAACGCCAAGACATCACCTGGCTTCACCGCATAGGTGAGCCAGGGTTGAATAGCTTTGTCGTTCAAGGTGGCGGAAAGATCTGCGCCTGCAATAGCAACGGTTGTGGCGGCATTCACCTGTAGCTGCAGTTGGCCGAAGGTGATTTCGAGCTGCGCTGCATCTGGCTTGTTTCCCAGTAGACGGTTTGCCCAGTAAAAAGCATGCTCATCCATTGGGCCACCTGTGGTGATGCCCAAATGCTGGAAACCAATGCGACCACTGTCTTGCAGCAGGGTAAGCATGCCGGGGTTTAGTACTTCAAAACTCATAACACGCCGCCTTGCTTCAAAAACTCGTCCTTGTCGATGGGGCAGAATCTCACACGGTTACCGACGTTTACTTTTGCCAACGATTCACTGTCCCAGTCCACCATATTCAATGGTGTACGACCAATAATTTGCCAGCCTCCCGGCGTGCTGCTGGGGTAAATGGCTGTTTGGTTATCCGCCAACCCTACACTTCCCGTTGGTACTTTGAGGCGTGGTGTGGATTTACGCGGCATGACTATCGCGTCATCCAAGCTGCCAAGATAAGCAAATCCGGGGCTAAAGCCGATGGCATAAACGCGGTATTCCTTCTCGCTGTGTAGTTTGATGACAGACTCACTATCTAGGCCAGTTTTGTCACACACATCCGTCATATCCAGCGCGACTTCGTCGCCGTAGTAAACCGGAATTTCAACTACTTGATTGTCGTTGTTATTGGTGACGGCGTCAGTATTGGACTCAAGCGCCAAACGAATGCGTTTGATGATGTCAAAACGGTCCGTCCTGTTTAAGTCAAAGCCAATCAGCATTGAGTTGTAGGAGGGGATGATGTCTGTGACTAAATCCCCCAGACTTTCCCGAACCTGAAAGATGGCGCAGTTGACTTCAGCGGCGATGGCATCGTCAATTCTGTCCCCAAAATACACAATCAATGTCTGTTCATTGACTGCCTCAATTCGCGCCATTTGCCCTCCACTGCTTCAATGCCTGGGCTACTGCCGAAGCGTGAGGACCATCTCCGTGAATGCAGAGCGTATCGGCATCCACCTTGAGTGTTTTTCCACTCAACGTTGTGACCGAGCCTTGTTCAACAATCTGCTGTACCTGCTTGATAATGGCATCAGCGCTACCATGAACCGCGCCTTCAATGCGGCGATCGACGAGGAACCCTTCATCGTCATAAGCGCGGTCAGAAAAAGCTTCAAACATCACGTCAATGCCGATGTCTGCCGCCAAATCGAGAATAGGTTGGCGCTCAGGAATCGCCATCACCACCAATGGGCAACCCGGCGCAGCGGTTTTCACTGCGCGCATCACGGTTTTCAAAACGGCCATGTCTTTCATCATGGTGTTATAGAGCGCACCATGGGGTTTTACATAATCGACAATGGCTTTTTGCTGACGGCAAATGCCTTTCAGCGCACCGATTTGATAGCCAAGCCAAGCGTAAAGTTCTTCGTCTGTGCAATCAAATTTGCGGCGGCCGAAGCCCATCAAATCCGGGTAGCCAGGGTGGGCGCCAATGGTGACGCCATGTTCAAAGGCTAAAGCGACGGTCTTTTGCATCGTGACTGGATCCGAGGCATGGAAGCCACAGGCGATGCTTGCCATATCAATGCAGGGCATCACTTCAGCGTCTTTCCCCATGGTCCAGGCACCGAAGCTTTCTCCCATGTCGCAATTTAATTTCATCTCAACTCACTCCTTGTTGCTCTGCTTTCTTTAGAAGCAGTTTTTCCTGCTAGCGCTGACTCATGGTGGTCGGCAGATAGGTCACGATTTCCGGGAAGACGGTAATCAACACTAACCCTAAAAGGATCAGCATAAAAAACGGAAACGCAGCGCGTGCGACATACAGAATGTTTTTGCCCGTGAGTGCCTGAATAACAAACAGGTTGAAGCCAACGGGCGGGGTGATTTGCGACAGCTCCACCACCAGAACGATGAAGATACCAAACCACAGCAAATCAATGCCTGCTTGCTGCACCATAGGCAATACAACTGCAACGGTCAGAACCACCACAGAAATACCATCCAGGAAGCAGCCCAGCACCACAAACAAGATGGTGAGGTAAAGCAGGAGTTCAAACGGCGACAGCGACATCGCAGCAATCCACTCCGCTAACGCGCGGGGAATGCCGAGGAATCCCATTGCCAGTGTAAGAAAATGCGCGCCCACGAGAATAAAGCCAATCATACAGGCGCTTTTCACGGCACCCAGCAGACTGTCGATGAAACTCTGACGACTCAAAGAGCCGGTAAGGGCGGCCAAAACCATGGCGCCAAACACGCCAAGCGCTGCTGCTTCTGTCGGTGTAGTGAAACCGCCGTAGATCGACCCCAAAACAAAGGAAATAAGGGCGACTATCGGGAGCAGCTTTTTCAGCGCTTTGAATCTAACTTGCCAATTAACATCGTTACTCGAGTGCTGAGGCACTTCATTTTTATTCATCAATGCCCATATGGTGGTGTAACCCACAAACAGGAGCATCAACATGATGCCGGGTAGGGCTCCGGCAATAAATAAGCGTCCAATGGACACTTCTGCGGCCACCCCATACACAATAAGGATGATGGAAGGCGGGATAAGAAGACCCAGAGTACCGGAACCTGCCAACGTGCCGACGGCCATCTTCTCGCTGTAGCCCTGTGCTTTCAGCTCGGGCAGGGTCATGCGTCCAATAGTGGCCGCAGTGGCGGCGGATGAGCCCGATACCGCAGCGAAAATGCCGCAGCTCAACACATTTACATGGAGTAGTTTGCCGGGAAAGCTGCTAAGCCAAGGAGAAAGGCCTTTAAACAGATCTTCCGAGAGTCGGGTTCGGAACAGAAGCTCACCCATCCAGATAAACATCGGTAGAGCCGTCAGCGACCAACTGGTGCTCGCCCCCCAGCTTGAAGAGCCGAACAACAGGCCGATTTGTTCATTGCCTGTCATGTACAGACCCATGACACCGACACCAATCAAGGCAAGGGAGACCCATAGACCAGCGGCTAAAAACAGCAGCATGGAGAGGGCGAGAATAAAAGAGATTAAGGTCATGTCCGTCATTTTGCGCGCTCCTTGCTGCTTGCCTGCGGAGCTGTTGCTTCGTCAGGGTTTTCAATCAGTTCGAGCGAAACGTCTTCACCTTCCAACTGCTTGTAATGGGGGGTAATACCGCGAATGTTGTCAATCAGGCTATCCAGCACGGCGAGATTGAATGCAATCATGCCGACCGCGAGTGGCACTTGTGGAATCCACAGAGGAATCGGAATGTAACCGTGGGTGACTTCTTCGAAGTCGTAGGATTCCCAGACCATATAAGTGCAGTAATAGCTACAGAAACAAAGCAGCAAAAACGCAAGGGTTAGGACCAGAGTTTCCAGAGGGCGTTGCAGCGATTCTGGCAACCTTTGAATAGCAAGGTTAACGCGGATATGACCACCTTCACGAAAGGTATAGGCGAGGCCAAAGAAGGTTGAGGCAGCCAAAGCGTAACCGGAGAAATCTTCTGCTGACGGGACAATAAAGCCCATCATTCGGCCAATAATTTGGGCGAGGATGATCAGCATGATCAACACAATAAAGAAGCCGGATAAACCACCCGACAGCAGGTACAGAGCTCGTTTCATAATAATGCTTCCAGACAGGCGTAGCTCAGGGTATTGAAGCCCTCCCCAAGTCCGTTTCCAGGGGAGGGTACGTCGTAGTAAGTAACTACTTACTTAGTTTTTATAGGCTTTCAAAACAGGCGCTAGCGCTTGTGAGTTTTCTGCTTCCCACTCTTCAGTCATGGTCACGCCAATCGCCTGAAGCTCATTTAGCAATTGCTCGGAAGGTTTCGAAACCACAATGCCGTTGTCAGCCAGTGTTTTGGTGTCTTTGGCTTCTTGATCTAAAACCTCTGCCCAGCCACGTGCTTCGGCTGCTGCTGCAGCATCCAAAATGGCTTTCTGTGAATCTTTATCCAGGCGTTTGAACGCACGCTTGTTCACAACCACGAAATTCTTTGGAATCCAGGCTTTGATCTCGGTGAAGTGACTCAGGTAATCCCACGCCTGACCGTTTGCGCCCGTCGAAGGTGAAGTCACCATCGCATCGATAATGCCAGTGCTGAATGCCTGTGGAATATCCGGCACCTGAACCGTGGTTGGTGTGGTCTCCATCAAGTCAGCAAGACGTGAAGTGGATGGGCTGTAAGCACGCATCTTGGTGCCTTTAATATCCGCCAGCGAATTCACCGGCTTTTTGGTGTAGAGGCTTTGTGCTGGCCAAGGCACAGTGTAGAGCAGGATCATGCCTTCTTTGCTGAGTTGCTTTTCAATTTCAGGCTTGGCGGCTTCCCACAGTTTCTGGGCTTGCTCGTAGTCAGTGGCCAGGAAAGGAATGTTGTCGTGCTTAAAAATAGGGTGGGTATTACCCATAATGCCAATGAAAACTTCGCCAAGCTGCACCTGACCAGTACGCACTGCGCGAGGGATTTCAGGGTGCTTCATCAAAGACGCGCCCGAGTGAACCTTGATATCGACTTCACCACCTGTGGATTCTTTGATTTGCTCGGCAAAGTCATAGGCGATTTTGGTCGGCAGGTTAGCATCGCCATAAGGCGTTGGCATGTGCCATTGTGCAGCGAGTACAGACGGCACTGACAGTGCAGCGAGAGACACTGCCATGGCTGGCAGCAGGTTTTTCAACAACTTCATCGGAAGTCTCCTTTTCACTAGTGTCCTATTTGGGTCTACGGACCCTACTACTTATAAAACTGAGAGTTGCTCGTTACTGATATCCGTCACCAGCATCTTGCCGGGTGCATGGGTAATGGCGATGGGCGGCTTAGCATTAATAATGGCCAACTGTGGCGTTACACCACATGCCCAGAAAACGGGGATTTCACCATCCTTAATAGGTACTGCATCACCAAAATCCGGGTTGGAGAGATCTTTGATGCCAATGTCGGCGGGGTTTCCTATATGTACTGGCGCACCATGGGATTTCGGATAGCGGGAAGTGATTTGAATGGCGCGAATAGCGTCTGCTGGTTTAAACGGGCGCATAGTAACCACCATGTTACCACTGAAATACTGGCTTGGTGTCGTCGCCAAGTTGGTGCGGTACATTGATACATTCGATTGGCAATCAATATTACGAAGAGACAGGCCAGCACGAATCAAAGCATCTTCAAACGAGAAAGAACAACCCAAGACAAAAGTCACCATGTCATGCCACCAAAGATCTTTAATGTCATGAGTTTTCTCAGCCAATTCACCGTTTCGGAAGATATGGTATTCAGGTACATCGGTGCGAATATCGATATCCTTGCCAAGCAAATCAATCATTGGTTCACCCGGGCTGGATACTGATAACAGAGGACAAGGAACGGGGTTCTTCTGACAAAATACAAGAAAGTCGTCCGCCCAGTCTTTGGGAAGAATGACAAGGTTTCCCTGTGCGATGCCAGGGGCAAATCCACTTGTCGAACCAATAAACTTGCCGTCACGTGTCAGATTTCTTAATTCACGTGCCTGTGTCAGGGCTGCTTCGTAGTGATTGGATGAAAGAGGGGCTTCTTGTCCTGCAAGTTGACTCATGGCTTTCCTTGGCCTCGTTGGTTGAATGTCTTGTTAACTAAATGTTGCAGTCTGATGTCATTTCGTCCAATTATAGTTTTTTACCTTTTCTGATAAATAATTTTTATGCCCTGATACGCTGACAACTTTGTCAGCCAACTTTCTTTCCCTGTTCAGTTTGTGAGACATCCTTTCAACTCACGGGTACTAAGTGATTGATACGCCGTAATCATCATGAATTAGCTCGATTTGTCTCGGGTTTGTATAAGGTTAAACACCTGACAATGCATAGAATTTCAGACGAGTTACCGTTCAAGAAAAGCATCGGACACAACGCAATAATCACACCCACACCGCACGAAATTTCCTGCAGGCGTCACAGAGCACGGGAAGAAAGTGTGATGTGTGGAGGAGGTATCTATGGCTGACAAGGATCAGGACGCTGTAACAAGCGAACAGGGAGAGGCTTCTGGCGAGAAGTTGATTGTTCTTTTCGATGGCACCTGGAATGACCCTCAGGATCAGACCAACGTTTTCCTGATGTCTCAATGCATCAAACCCACGGATGACAAAGGAAACAGGCAGCGCTTTTTCTATGATCCGGGTGTTGGCACATCGCCGTTTACCCGCTTTCTCGGTGGGACAACAGGATGGGGTCTGACGAAGAACCTGATGCAGGGTTATGGATGGCTAGCCAAGCACTATCATCAGAATGAGCAGATTTGGATCTTTGGTTTTAGCCGAGGGGCTTATACCGCAAGGAGTCTGGCGGGGCTCATCCGAAAATGTGGTGTATTGAGAACAGCGACGCCTGATTTGTTAGAGCAAGCAAAAACGCTCTATCGCAATAAGGCACTCTCGCCCAATTCCAAAGAGTGTATTGCCTTTCGAAAAGCCTATTGTGACGAGCCTAAGGTGCATTTTCTTGGAATATGGGACACTGTCGGTGCGCTGGGTGTGCCGGGCACTGTGCTTTCCGAGCGAGGCATATTCAAATGGCACGACACCAAACTCTCCCGAAGTGTACTCAATGCTTTTCATGCAGTGGCGTTGGATGAACACCGTGCTGCTTACGACACTGCATTGTGGACGCTTCCAGTCGGTTCAGAAGAAACCCGTGACCCTAAAAAGGTGGAGCAGCGCTGGTTTATCGGTGCGCATGCCAACGTCGGTGGCGGCTATAAAAACGACGAATTAAAGCAAATTCCGTTCAAGTGGATGGCAGAAAAAGCGCAGGACAAGGGGTTGGTATTAGATCTTTCCCGCGTGGTATTCGATCAGGATGCATGGAAAACATCTCCCAGAGATTCCTATGAAGAATTCTTGAAAGGGCTTTATGGGATGTTTCGTCGATTCAGAGGTAAAGGCGACGATCAGGGCCGCTTTTACCGCGCCTATGCTGGCAATAAACCTGATGAGCTGAAAGCAGTGAATGTCAGTGTTGATGAGTCCGTATGGAAGAAATGGAAAGCGGAGGGCTACAGGCCGAAGACATTGGTGAAAGCGGAGCAATCCCCGCCTAGTCAACCTTGATGCTGTGCATCGCCGCCACTTCCACCGCCAGTTTTGCTGCTTCTTCCGCCGCGCCATTCATTGGGGCATGTAGATAAGAAGCGGTGAAGCCGAGCGGAGACGGCACCCATCCGCAATCAACAAGTAGCAGATTTCCCGTTTCAATTTCAGGAGCGGCAATGACAGTCGGTAGGGTCGCCAGACCCAATCCGTCTCTGGTCATCCGCAAACAGGCAGAAAGAGAACTGGAGGTAAAGAAGCGGGCGTTGGCGGCGTCAGCCTGAGCAAACTGTTCTTTAATTTCGCCAAAGGGCTGAGTATTTCTTGCGTAAGTAATGATGGGGAAGTCGGCCAATTCAGCCAAATTCATTGTGTAATTGGAAAGCCCCAACGACGGGCTTCCCACCCATACCAGCGGATAGCGGCAAAGCGGCATATTTTGGACGGAAGGCTCCGAAATCGGTCCCATCAGGAAAGCCAAATCTAGCGTTCTATCCAATAAGTCATGACGGAGGTTCGACGTTACATCCACCGTGATGTCGATATCCAGCCGCGGAAACTTATCGTTAAAGCTCCGAAGAAACTCCGTCAGCCAGGTGTGCACGACGGTTTCAGAAATCCCCAGCCTCAAGGTTCCCGTAAACAGTGCATTGTTTTCAGCCCGCTTTTGAAATTGTTCCGCCGTAAGTAGCATTTTCTCAGCGTAGGGCAGCAGTTCGCGGCCTTTGGCGGTCAGGGTAATGGGCGAGGCTTCGCGGTCAAACAGAATAACGCCCAACTCTTTTTCCAGACTTGCAATGCGCGACGAGATGGCAGGCTGGGTTGTGAACTGTTGTTCAGCGGCTTTGCGAAAACTGCGAAGGGTGGCGACGAGTACAAAGGTTTCAATGCGTTTCAGGTTCATGAGGAGCTCTACAAACTGCGTGTATCTGAAAAGATAGAGCAAAACCCAAAGGATTCAATTGCGTGGATAATTTCTGGGAAGTTGGGACTAAGATGTTAGGGTCAACAGTCTCTCTCTTACAAATCACTTTAGCTAAAAGGATTCAACATGATCTCTCACTACGGCTTTATCATCAAAGCGCCGGATTACCAGCAACACGAACATCAGTCTGTTATCGAGTCTCCATTGTTCAGAACGGAAATACTGGGTGTCAGCACCGATGAAGAAGCGATAGATGCAGCAACAAGGCTGATCGCCAATGGTGCACAGGTCATAGAGCTTTGTGGTGGATTTGGGGCGGAAAGTGCAGAAAAGATCATCGCTGCGCTTGGCAGCGATGTTCCTATCGGGTTTGTAAACTTCAGCGAACAGGAGCTGAAAAAGCTGGGGGAAAATGCCTAGTTAGCTTTCAGGGTTCTGTTCCGCACTGATCTCGGCATAGGTGTGTAGTAATTCTGTCAGGGTATTCACCCAGCCAAACACATCTTTCGGCGCGCTTTTCAGCAGCTTCTCAACTTCTTCACAATGCGTTTCCAACGTTATGGCTTGCTCCAAACGAAAAGAGATGGCGTAGAAATGCCAAAGGAGCAATCGCGTCATTCTTTCGCTGTTCTGCTTTGCGTGTTCTGAATCATCAAAAGCTTGCTGGGTTTCATTCAGTGCGATTGCAGTCATTCGCAACATGGCATCAAGACGTGCTGACAACAATCGTTCTTCACTGTCTATTTCTTCCTGATCAAATGTGAAGATTTCAGTCATCACATCTTCTGGCACCATGCGGCCAATCATTCGGGCGCTGAATTCTTCCAGTTCATGGCGTGGCATGGTGACAAGGCATTCGAATGTGTAGTCACGAGACATAAGGGCACTCTAATTCATTACAAATTTTCAGGCCCGTATTCTATACCCAAACAACCTCAAGATGCTCGCATTGAGCCCCTCCCTCAGGGCTAATTGACGGGTGGCGAGTCCTGCAGGTTGTTTGGGTATAGAGAGCAAACACAAATGAATCCCGGAGCAACGAAAAAAGTTGGGGTGTCAGGCATTGCTGACATGCGGGATGAAAAAATGCTTTGGAGTCCATTGACGTTTCACTTCGATTCCTCAAATTAATGATCTTCCTTCCAATATTGATATAACTGTTAGCTTTTTAAAGACGAAGATGTCCCTCACTACTTTTCATTCTTCGTTTTATTAGTATCCGTTAAACTAGAATCTTTAATTGAAGTGATTGAATTTACTCGCGGCAACATGGTGAAGTTAGACATATCTTGATATTGACATCATTTATGACAGCAACCGCTTTCTTGTGTTTAAAATGTCTGTTTAAATGTATCTCAATGGATTATGGGTTAAGAGTTTCATACATTATTCTGCGAGTTTTTATCTTGTATGTTCGAAATTTATTATTGGAAACCTTATTTGATATATGGAAATTGATTCATATGTATAAGCCATGTGTCTCTAAAATGATACATTGATAACGGTATGAAACCACTTGATACGAAGTGATATGGATGTAAACTTGCTTGCTTATGGAAAAATAACCTTACAAACATATGGTTAGATGATTTTATTGTAATTACTCCCAAAAAGGAGACATTTTTTTCAAACGCTTCTGGCGCAAAGCTGATATGTTTTCTATTAATTATTAATCGTTGATTTGGTTTGTTTTGGCGATTTTCTATCAAGTTAATTTCATATAAACGATTAGATTTATCACTCTTCTAAGAACAAAAAATATAGAGAGGAGAAAAGGTCTGTGTGTCAATTTTAATTACCAAAAATCACAGATCTTTAAGTCAACAACAAGATTGAAAGTATTCTTGGCACTAATAGGACATTGGGTTGGTGGGAGAGTGAAAAATACTAAACATGTTGCAGTCATAGATGACTCTGAGTCCGTGTTGTTGTTGATTCAAAAAATGCTTAGCTGCTTGGGTTATGAAAAAGTCAGCTGTTTTTCATGCCCGCAAACAGCATTAGATGAAATAAACATCGGAAAGACACATTATGACGTGGTCTTTACTAATTTGGGGATGCCAGATATTGATGGTATGTGCGTTATCCGTGAATTGGGGAAGATGAACTTCCGAGGTGCGGTATGCATTATTTCTGATTTGGAAAACCGTGTTACCGAATTGGCTGCGGAAATCGCTAAGCTTCAGTGGGTCTATCTACTGGGTAGCATTTCAAAGCCAATCACCCTTGATGCCTTGGAAAAGACACTGAACAAACTGCCAAAGCCGCATGAAATGCAGTTTCAACAAAATTCTGCAATGGCGCGTGAAGCTCTGATCAAATACCTGATCAATGGCAGTGTGGTGCCTTATTACCAGCCGAAAGTGAATCCCGTCACTCGTTGTGTAGAAAGTGTTGAGGTATTAGCACGCATTCTGGACGCTGACAGTGGAGGGGTGATTTTACCTGGAAGCTTTCTGTCTACGGCAGTGCAGCATGACTTAGTCGACTTACTGACAACGACGATTGCGGAGAAAACAGCCTCTGACATGGAAACATTGTCGGCGATTTTCGGGCAGGATGTGACTGTTAGCATCAACTTATCTGCGGAGCAGTTGGATGATCTGAGTATTCCCAACCGTTTGGGTGCGCTGTTTAAAGAAAAGAATGTATTACGACAGCGAATAACATTGGAAATCACCGAAGAGTCGGCGTTGAATTCTCCGGAACAACTGGAGTCCTTGAATCGTTTACGGATGCAGGGTTTCGGTGTTTCGCTTGATGATTTTGGGACGGGTTTTGCCAACTTCCGGCATCTTCGTCACTTACCTTTTACAGAAGTGAAGGTTGATCGCTCCCTGATAAGCAAGATCCACACGGATCACTTTGGTCAGGCTATCGTCCGTTCTTTGGCGGATTTCTCACTGGAATCCGAATGCAAAGTGGTTGCGGAAGGCGTGGAGTTGGATGAGGAGTTGGCATATCTGACATCCCACTACCCAAACATGCTGATACAGGGCTTTCTTATCTGTCATCCCAAGCCCATAGAGGAGTTGGAAGCTTGGTATGTAAAGTGGGAAGCGCAGTGTGAACTTAGCGATAAAGTGAAGTCCTAGCCTAGGTGGAAAGTTCACCTAGGGTAGGTGAACGCTCAATTCCTTCTCACACTGTGCACAATTTGTTCTGACTTTAAATGAGCACTTCGGGTTTTAATCACACTGATTTCTTCCGGACTTAATCCAAAATCCTTAAGGAGGTAGTCCGGATAGTCAGTGAGTGAATCGCGAAGTTTTTCCCGTTGATGTTTGAGCCTAAGTGCCTGATACCTAGCCATCACGCTCTCGACCAATTTCCATATCATTCGGCTTAATTCAATATGCGTCTCTTTATTCTGCTCAAAAGGCGCGACCAACAAAGTATGACTTTTCTTTTCTGAAATCTTCATTTGTCTTTCCTCCGGTTTTATCTCTGTTGACCAAGATATGCTTAAGTTGAAACCAATCTTGGGCTACTATTTCTGCTACAACAAACGAGGTTTCCTGTGTTATGGATAAGGAAAACTAAGTCATGGAAGTTCGATTTCCCCCGTTGAATGCGCTGAGAGCTTTTGAAAGTACAGCGCGACACCTCAGTATTAAGCAGGCTGCGAAAGAGCTGCATGTCACGCCAGCCGCCGTTAGTCAGCAAATTAAAACACTGGAAAGCTATCTAGAGGTTGAGTTGTTTGAGCGCAAGGTGCGCTCAATTTCACTTACCGAAGTGGGTGAACAGCTTTATCCGTTTATGGAAGAAGGGTTCGCCAAACTCGAGGAGGGAATTCGGCAACTGCATCGGCATCGTCACAGCAACGAGCTGGTGGTAAGTGTGTCCCCCACATTTGCCGCAAAGTGGTTGCTGCCAAGATTAGGGAGTTTTTACCAGCAGTATCCGGCGTATCGTTTGCGGGTAGATGCCAGCGAATCTCTGGTGAATTTTAGACAGGATGGCGTTGATATTGCGCTTCGCTATGGTGGTGGCAATTACACTGGCGTGCACTGTGAGGTGTTGATTCCGGAAGAAGTGGTGCCAGTTTGTAGTCCCGCGTTGCTGGAAGGCAAACATGCTTTGCGTTCACCAGAAGACCTGAAGCACCACATGTTATTACGCTCTGATTGGCAAACCACTCAGGCACAGGCTCCTTGCTGGGGAATGTGGTTGCGCGCGGCAGGTGTTGAGCATTCAGATGCCAATTCCGGTCATCAGTTTTCCAGCGAAGCACTCGCTATGCAGGCGGCGATAGAAGGGCAAGGCGTAGCGCTTACTTCCACTGCACTGGCGGACCTAGATGTGAAAGCAGGGCGTTTGGTGTATCCCTTTGGCCGTGAGCACAACCAGAAAGTGGCGTTTGGATACTACTTTGTCTGCCCGGATTCTCACCTCAGGATTAAAAAGGTGCAGGCATTCCATAACTGGATAGTTTCAGAGCTCTCAGCCTGATATGAAAGCTCGAGACATAAAAAACGGCCCCTTGGGGCCGTTTGGTTCCTAAAGCGATTTATCAGGTAAAGTCGAACATGTCCGCAGACACACGGTCCACATCGAAGTTTTCCAGGGTAATCGTTGCTGCGCCATCATTAACCGAAATCACAGTATCAGCGCCGCTTTGCCAGTAAAGAAGTGCGTCAGCACCGCTGGCGAGAGAACTGTCAATCTGGATGCTGTCTTCTCGCAGATTAAAGTCAGTGATGGTGTCAGAACCCGACTCGCTGTCAAAGAAGAAAACGTCGGCATTTTTGCCACCTGTGAGGGTGTCAAATCCTGCGCCGCCGGAAAGGAAGTCCGCACCGTCTTGGCCTTTCAGCTCGTCGTTGCCTTCGTCGCCGTAGAGCTTATCGTCACCCTGATTGCCTTCCAGTCGGTCGTTGCCGGTGCCACCGTGAAGCTCATCGTCATAACCATCAGTTTCATTCGACAGGTTGTCATAACCAAAGCTAAGTTCAACAGAGGCAGCATTGCCATCGGCATCCACCAGGAAGTAGCTGCCATCTTCTGTCTGAACGATAACCGGTGGCGTGTTGTCATTCTGAATGCCAGTGACATTGAGCTGGTGAACCAACTTGCCATCTGTGTCGATGGTGTAGAGGTCGACACCTTCGGTTGCGTTTGGCATCACAAACACAGGCTCGCCATCCACATAACCTGCCGATGACATGTAAGCGCCACCACCAGAGACAGTGTCAGTGAGTGTGAGCGTGCCTTCTTCGCTGACAGCAAACACAGATGCGTAGTCCGCACCGCTACCAGAGGTAATGGCGTAGGTAGCGCCATCTGACGTCTGGTAGAAGTTCACAGAGTTGCCTCCGCCGGCGGTGACCGTTTGGGTATCAGCCAGCGTCAGGTCGCCGGTAACACGGTTGACGTCGTACAGGTTAACGCTCCCGTTGGCGCTTGAAACCACGTAAGTTTGCGAACCGATGGAAACGATATCGATCCCGGAAACCAGATCGCCTGCCTCAACCGTTTTGCCCGTTTCGGCGATTTTCCCGGTTTCAGAGTCGTAAGTCAGAATATCAATGCGGTCATTCTGGGAGCGTGTGACGTAGAGGTATTCCGTACCGTCGTTTGCTTCAAATACCACGTTTTCACGCACGATACCGCCACGCAGCCAGGTTTGCGAACCACCAAAATAAGATAGGCCGCCATCCAGCGACAGCTTACCGTCATCAGAAATATGCCAGGTGGTGATTGAACCACTGTTTTGGGAGGTCAGGAACAGGGTTGCCTGTCCATCAACATACGCCATGTTGGAATGCGTCAAGCCGTTACCCATTGAGCCAACGGACAATCCAGCATCTTGCACTTGTGCGGTGATATCTCCCTGTGAAGTGGTGGTAACAGTCTTGGTGCTGTTGTCGAACACCATGCGATCCGTTTCTGTCAGTGTGCCATCGTTCTCCACACGGGAAAGAATCGCGGCACCGCTGTAGCCCCATACGGTTGTCAGCACATAGGGCACACCATCAATGTCGATGGTCGTCGTCGTCCAACCTGAGTTGGCTTCATTGGTGACCGCATCGCCTTGGGCAATATCGATTTCAGAAGCCACACCGTTGTCACCGGTGAGGACATCGTTGCCAGCTCCACCTTCCAGTAAATCTTCCCCATCTCCACCGAACAGCAAGTCATTGCGTGGCTCGCTGAAGAAATCATCAACGGCCAATTTCACAGAAGAGGCATTGCCGTCAGCATCGACGAGGAAATAGCTGCCATCAACCGTCTGGACAATCACAGGTGGCGTGTTGTCATTTTGAAGATCCGTGATGGTCGTGCGCAGTTCAAGCTGGCCGTTAGCATCAATGGTAAAGAGATCCACACCTTCGGTCGCATTTGGCATCACAAACACAGGCTGGCCTTCCACATAGCCTGCGGTCGACATATACGCGCCACCACCATCGACAGTGTCAGTCAGCGTCAGTGAACCATCAGCACCCAATTCAAAGACCGAAGCGTAGTTACCACCAGAGCTTGAGCTAATAGCGTATGTGGTGCCATCTGCGGTCTGATAAAAGTTAACTGAGTTGCCGCTGCCATTGGTGACCGCTTCGGTGTCAATCGCCGTCAAGTCGCCTGTGGTTTCGTTCACCGAGTAGAGGTGAACGCTGGCGTTGCCACTCGCGACGGCAAACGTCTGGCCGTAAGCTTCGATGATATCGATGCTTGAGGTGATGTCACCCGCGACAACCGATTTGCCTGTCTCGGCCATTACACCGGTTTCCGGATCGTAGGTCAGGATATCGACACGGTCCTGAAAAGGACGGGTGACATACACATATTCGCTGCCGTCGTTGGCTTCAAACACCACGTTTTCACGGATGATGCCGTCACGCAGCCAGGTTTGCGAGCCGCCGAATTCTGATAAACCACCTTCCAGCGAGAGAGTACCGTCGGGAGAGATTTCAAATGTGGTGATAGAGCCGCTGTTTTGAGATGTCAGAAACAGGGTTGCTTTGCCATCAACAAACGAAATATTAGAGTGATGAAGGCCATTACCAAGCGCATTTACAGAAAGGCCTGCATCAGCCATGTCAGCGGTAATGTCACCGCTGGAAGAGATAGAGGCAGTTTTGGTGCTGTTATCAAAGGTAATGCGGTCAGTTTCCGTTAGGGTGCCATCGGTTTCCACGCGGGAAATGATGGTGGTTCCGCTATAGCCGAACTGGGTGGTCACCACATAGGGCACGCCGTCGATAGTGACAGTCGTGGTGGTCCATCCGGTGTTTGCCGCACTTTCAACGGCTGGGCCATCGGCTTTCAGTTGGATACCGCTGCTACTGCTTGAACCTTGGCCGACATCAGGGTCGTTGCCATCATCACCCACGAGGTGATCATTGCCTTCATTTCCCCAAAGGACGTCGTTGCCAGTGTCACCATTGAGGGTGTCATTCCCTTCGTTGCCGAAAAGCACATCATGGCCTGTGCCACCGTGAAGTGTGTCGTTACCTTCGCCACCTCTTAAACGGTCGTTACCTTCTTCGCCGTACAGGACATCGGTGCCTTCACCACCGTAGAGGAAATCATTGCCTCGGCCACCGTAAAGGAAATCATCGCCTGTATTGCCTTCGACGCGATCATCGCCATCATCGCCGTAGAGAAAATCGTTGCCGAAACCACCGCGTACCCAGTCATTACCGGCATCGCCATGGACGATATCCTCATCGTCACCGCCGATCACCGTATCATCGCCATCACCACCATACACGTAGTCGGTGTTGCCATCGGCCTGAATAAAGTCGTTACCACCGTAGCCGTAAATTGTATCTACGTCGTTGGTTCCACGCAGATAATCGTCTTCTTCTGTCCCATTGATAATATTTGCCACGTCATTGTCTCCCTGTTGAGCACGTGCCGTTATTGTTCTGTATTGGCTTATTCAGAAATGAAATATAAAGGCGGAAAACCGCACAGGGAATGAGGTCTAGTCTCGCTATCGAGACGGCGTTGTCAGTGGCACATATGGAGTTTTAGGGAAGTATGAAGGATGAAAATCTGTCGCCAAATAACCATGCTACCTATAAGGCTGTAACTCACTGTATCTAATGTTCATTACACTATTTGTAATATTCATTACTGAATTTCTATTCATCAACATGAATGAGTATTAAAAAAGCATGAGATTTAAGATATGGGCGTTAACGCTTTCTGTTGCTGGTAATGACATGAAATAACGGTATTAAATCGAGTTTTTTGTTCGAAATTTCAAGGGAGGTGTGAACTTGAAAAATTATTAAGACTATATAAAACAAATAAATAAAGCGGTAATTTAAACACCGCCTTAAATATTATCCATGATTGGATAGACACTTAAAAAAACTATTCAAGAGGGATGTAAATGTCCGTTCTCAGCTCAGTTTGTGGTACGGAATGGACATCATTCAGATACTCTTCATAGGCTGGTTGGTTACCGACCCGCTCAGTAGAATTTGGTAACCATTCAGAAAATAACCAGCGGTACGCGGCGTCCATGTTGGCATATGGACCTTTGTAATGCATCACCGCACATTTCCCTCCCTGAATGTCAAAACGCTTTAAGCCATCTTCCTCAGGAAAGTCATTTACATTGCTCACTTTGATGCAAGCCAAGGAGCGCAATTCGTCAGTCGGCACGGTATCAGGATCATCGAAATAGACGCCAAAGAAGCGGGTGTTTTCGTCAATCAAGTTACGTGTCGCCAGCCAGCCCTGCAGCTTCTCAAACTGCTGGCCCACCTTCATGTAATCACCATGGTGTTCGAATCCGATAAGGGTCATCGTTTCGCTTTCTCTGATTGTAATCTCTTGCATGGGGTAGTCCTCGTTCTTCCGTATTGGTTGCGAAAATTGAACATGATCACCCTCACGTCTGAAGCGTGCAGGTGGCATGCCAAAGGTCTCACTGAAAACACGGGTGAAGCTTTGCACAGAGTTGTATCTCGCCAGACGCCCAATTGTTTCAATACTCATGTCCGTCTTAATCAACCTATCCGCCGCATAGTGAAGACGTACCCAACGGATGGAATCCGTCAGACTATTGCCGTAAATCCCACGATAAATGCGGTGTAGGTGATAAGGCGAGATCAGCGCAACCTCAGCGAGTTTGTCCATATCCAGATCGTCTTCCAGGTTGTCGTAGATATAATCCGACAGCACAGAAAGTCTTTTCTGGTAGTGCTCGGCAGTCGATTGACGCTTCATCAGTGCTTCTCCCTTGTTTCCATCCCTACAAGTTATCAATGGGTCTTTTAACAAATCCTGCGCATTTTTTATTCAAAAACTAACCCACTGAATAGTAAAGCATGATGTGCCCATCCTGAGAGAACGCGGCGTGCCTGTTATGTAATTGTTCGATTTATCACTAAAGCGAATGGTGCGTAGGTCGATACATCATACGGTAAATGATTCATTTCATCGGGGAGGAGAATCAGCATGTTGAGGAAGCTGACGGTCAGTCAAAAATTGTTTTTTGGGTTTGGGGGCATTCTTAGCCTGTTAGTTGGTATGGTGGCGTTTGTCTGGATTAAGTTGGCGTTTCTTCAGGAGGTTGGTATCGAGGTCAGAACCGACGATGTACCGGAAGCGATAGGTTATCTTGGACTGATTGATGAAGCCGGTGATGTTTACCGGGATTCAATGGGAGTGATAAATGATGTCACTGGTGCCAAGGAGGATTTAAAGAGCAACATCAAAGAGTATATGGATTTGATTGGTCATGTGCGCCTGTTGGAAACCCCAGGGTCGGAAGACTTTCAGAGACTGGCCGAGATAGAAGAGCACATGAAGGCTTATCTAGCCGCTTTTGAAAACAGCATTCTTCCGCGGGTAGGAAATGGTGTTGAAATGTCTGATTTGGTGGAAGAGCTTCACGACGTGTATCTCATGCACCTTGCACCTATCGAAGACATTCTCGACCAAGTTTCTTCTGAGGAAGTGGCTGAAACTGATAAGGCACTTGGCAGTCTGCTTGAAGCCTATGAAGTGATGCGAATGACTCTGCTTTCTCTTGCAGCGGTGGCTATTTTGCTCTCCTGCGGCATTGCTTATCTGCTCTCCACCTCGATTACACGTCGTCTGACAATCTTGAACCAAGCGGCACAGCGTATCGCCAATGGAGAGCTTTCCAATGAATCGATTGAAGATAAGTCTGGCGATGAACTCGCCAGCCTGGCGGTGTCTGTTAACGGGATGCAAGCATCATTGGTGAGCCTGATTTCATCCATCCGTGGCGTAACTGAAGAGGTGCATTTTTCGGCTAAAGCACTGTCTACGATTAGTCAGGATGTGGTATCAGGCGCATCGATGCAGGATGAAAAAGCGACCTTGATTGCGACTGCGTCTGAAGAACTCAGCCTGACCATTTCTGAAGTGGCGAATCAGGGGACTGCGACCTTTGATGAAGCCAAACGCTCAGAGGAAGCAGCGCATGAAGGCCGCCGCGTGATTGGTGAGATGGTAAACAGTATTCAGCAGGTGTCTGTGCAAATGCAGGAAATGTCGGTATCGATGCGTGAGCTGGGCAGCCACAGTGAAGAAATTGGCAACGTGATCAAAGTGATTCAGGGTATTGCTGAACAAACCAACCTGCTTGCGCTGAATGCGGCAATCGAGGCCGCGCGTGCGGGCGAGTTTGGGCGTGGGTTTGCCGTTGTCGCAGATGAAGTTCGCGCACTGGCGGAGCGCACTACGCAGGCGACGCAAGAAGTCTCTACTATTATCCAATCGATCCAGACGGGCACACAAAATGCCGTCACCAGTACCGAAGAGAACTGTGGTTTGGTTGAGATTGGTGTAAACCACAGCGAGAGCGCCGTGAAAGCGCTGGATGACATCTTCAATGGCGCCGCATCCGTGCAAAGCATGATAAGCACGATTGCGACGGCAGCCGATGAGCAAACATCCGTGACCCGAGAAATCGCCTCAGATATTACCGCCATCAGCGATATTTCTTCCAAGTCGCTGGACAGTGCTCAGCAAAGTGCAGACCGCATTGCCTCGCTCGACAGAAAAGTGGATGAGCTTGATGCACTCATTGGCAAGTTTAAAGTGTGTTAAGTCTTTACGCTTGAAGACATTGGCCGCCTGCTTGGGCGGTTTTTTTATTTGCATGTTGATTGGTGAATGATTTCCATCACTGCTTCGAATCGCTTCGGCAAATCACGATGTTTCTTCTTCGAAAGAAACAGGGATTGAGAAACCGGTGACTCCAGCGGGAGCGACGTAAGCTGTTCTTTTTGCTCAAATCGACTCATGACGCTTTCTGGCAACACGGTGAAACCAATGCCTTTTGATATGGGCAAAAGGATCTGCGCCAGTTGGTTGACGTAACCGCGATGATTCAAGGATTCGACGCCACGGTATTCTTCGGGGAAGTTACTTCCAAGCACCAAGTCGGCGTAGTGTTTTCCATCGGGGTGATGAATATAGCCCAATGAAGCAAGCGCATGGAAATTGCCTTGGGGAATATCAGCGTTGGAAGGCACGATCACACAAAGTGCTTCTTCACCGAGTAAGGTTTCTTCAAAGGCAGGGTGATCGAATTTTTGGGTAGTGATGCCAATGTCGGTTTGGTTATCCATGAGCATCTGACGAATTCTGTCTGCGGGCGCGGCTTCAAGCTGCACCGATAAGCCGGCGTATGAGGTTTGCAAGTTCAACAAAGACGGATATAGCTTCATCGCCATTGCGCCAGAACAGGCAATGCGAATTGCTCCTTGATGCGGATCATCGTCTTTCATTCTTGCCAGAAAGTCTGCCTGCTGCTGTTTTTGCTCGGCGATAAAGGCATTCAGCATGATGCCTTCACGTGTCAGTTCGAACTGCTTTCCTTCACGGTATATGAGGGTTTCCCCCAACTCGTCTTCCAGCTTTTTCACATGCTGACTGACGCCGGGTTGCGTCATGTAAAGTCGTTCAGCGGTTTTGGTAAAGCTGCCAGTTTCAACCAGCGTGGCGAAGGTGTTGAGCCATTTAGGATTCAGCATATGGGGATGAATAACAAAATATTATGGATTTAATAATAATCGATAATTTTTCAATGAAACAGGTGATAAGTAAACTTCTCTTCATCCGATAACGCATTGAGAGACTTTGACCATGACAACGCCATATCCCCGTAACTTTTCACACATTGGTATTTCCGTTCCTGACTTGGAAGCAGCGGTGAAGTTTTACACCGAAGTACTGGGCTGGTACCTCATCATGGAGCCGACTGAGATTGTTGAAGACGATTCTGCCATCGGTGAAATGTGTACGGATGTATTCGGTGCCGGCTGGGAACGTTTCCGCATTGCGCACCTTTCTACCGGTGACCGCATTGGTGTTGAGCTGTTTGAGTTCAAGAATCAAGAAAACCCAGAGAACAACTTCGAATACTGGAAAACCGGTATCTTCCACTTCTGTGTGCAGGACCCGGATGTGGAAGGTTTGGCAGAAAAAATTGTCGCGGCGGGTGGCAAGAAGCGCATGAAAGCGCCACGTTTCTATTACCCAGGCGAGAAGCCTTACCGCATGATCTACATGGAAGACCCGTTCGGTAACATCCTTGAGATCTACAGCCACTCTTACGAACTGCATTACGCAGCGGGTGCTTACAAGTAAGCGCCTATACTCCCTCCTCCTTCAAGGGGAGGGTCTGTTCCTGAGCGTCAGAATTTCCCATCAAAATACTCAACCAGAAAATCAATCAAAGCACGCACAGGCCTCGAAAGATGCTTGCGTGATGCGTACAGCAGATAGATGGTCAGGGTGTTTAATTCCCATTCCGGCAATACTGCTTCCAGTTCGCCTTTTTCCAGCATTTCCTCGATCAGATACGTCGGCTGCATGGAAATTCCCATGCCTGCTAATGAGCCATGAAGCAGCACTGTTGCTTCGTTGCCAGTGATCGGACAATTTACTTCAATAGTTTGTTTTTCATGGCCTTTGGTGAGGTGCCATTCGTGTCGGCCAAAGTTCTTATAGCCCAGGCATTCGTGCGCTTTGAGATCTTCCGGTACCAAGATAGGCGGCCGCGATTTCAGATAGGCAGGAGAGGCAACCAAGGTTGATTCACAGGGAGCGAGGGGTCGGCCAATCAGCGAAGGATCTGGGTTGCTGGCGGTGCGGATGGCGAGATCAACGCGTTCGGAGACCAGATCAACCGCTCTGTCTTGTGCGTCGATATCAATGGTGACACCGGGATGACGCTCCCGAAATTCATGCAGTGCTGGCATCAACAGGGAAAAACCAAATGACATACTGGTGCTGATGCGGATAAATCCGCTCAGCGCTTCGCCGGGCATCAGGCTCTCTTCCAGATGCAGTGCCTGTTCCACCCATCGCTGCATATCTGGTAGCACTTGCTTACCCATATTGGTGAGAGACACTTTGCGGGTAGTGCGGTTTAACAGCCTCGCCCCAAGCCAGTTTTCCATGGCTTCCACATAGCGTGTCACCATAGGTCGGGACATCTCTAACCGGTCAGCGGTGGCGGTGAAACTTTCCGTTTGCGCCACATCGAGAAGCACCCTTGCGGCAGTCAACTTATCCATAAGTTCACTCGTTATCTGTTCGATTTGAGAAATAATGATGCAAAGAATAGGCGGTATTTCCGAGCATATCCAATCGTTATGCTTCTTCCAAAGCCCAAATAACGAGGAAGTACAACAATGAAAACAGCAATCGCATTAGCTTTATCTTTCGCTTTGACTGCCCCAGTAATGGCGGAGACTACACCACTGACATTTGACATTTACTACGGAGACGACAACAGCTTCAACGTGACTTCTACCGTCGTTGCAGGCGAAAAAGAAGTGATGGTGATCGACACAGGTTTTACCCGTGCGGATGCTTTGCAAATCGCCGCTAAAGTATTGGACTCCGGCAAAGAGTTGAAAACCATTTACATCAGCCAGGCGGATCCGGATTACTACTTCGGCGCTTCACAGCTACTTGAAATCTTCCCACATGCGAATGTGCTGACCACTCAAGCAGTACGTGACGCTATCGTGAAAAAGCTGGAAACCAAGATCAGTTTCTGGGGCCCCAAAATGGGTTCGAACGCACCGAAGCAACCTCGTGTACCTGATGTATTTAACGGCGCAGAGCTAAAAGTCGATGATGCGGTTATCGAAATCAAAGGCACAGATGGGGTACTAGCGCATCGTCCGTACCTCTGGATCCCATCTGAGAAGGCCATTCTGGGTAACGTCGGCATTGTTGAAGGTATGCACGTTTGGATGGCAGACACCCAAACCGATGAAGAAGTGACAGCGTGGTTGGATCAGCTCAAGGAAATGCAGTCTTTGAAGCCTGAACTGGTCATCCCGGGTCACATGAAAACCGAAGGCAAACTGGATCCTTCGACCATTGATTACACAGCCACCTGGATTGAACGATTTGCAGATGCGAAAGCCAAGAGCGAAAACAGCAAAGGCGTGATTGATACCATGGTGGGTTACTACCCGAAACTGGGTGCCACCTTCACGCTGGAGCTAGGCGCACAGGTTCACGAAGGTGAAACCCAGTGGTGATTTGATAACAAGCAGCGCTTAAAACGGTGACTCGGGTAGTCACCGTTTTTGTTTAGTCCATGTTTGACTGTGAAAGCTGGAACTTCGACAGCAGCGTGTCGATAACCAGACGGATTCGCGCGGGTGTAAACTCTGAAAACGCGTGGATGGCGTGAACATGACGCTGTTGTTCTGGCTCAGGCTCTGCTCCTGAAACCAAGGTTAACAACCCTTGCTCACAACAAGATTGGGCAAAAAGATCAGGCAGCAATACACGTCCCAAACCCTGCTTTGCCATTTCGGCAGCGGTGAGGATATTGTTTACACGAAGCACGTTGGCATGTTCAGCGGTTTGCCATGGCAGCAAAATTTGGTTATCTGAATTTTCTGGCAATTCAGGTGACTGATACCAGCGTTGGTGAAATCGGCCGAGTAATCTAGCTTTCAAATTGCTATCGGGGAGGTTACCAACACGAATCGCCACATCGATATTTTCCTGCAGCAGATCCTGGATGGTATCCGTCACGACAAGTTCGATATCCAGTTCAGGATGTTCGCACCTTAAGGTTTTAATCGTAGGGACAACCAATACCGATGCCAGGGCTGTTGGGCAGGAAATTCGGACTCTTCCTTTTATGCCCGCTTGGGTTGAAGAAATATCTTCCTGGGCTTTTTCCAGCAAATTTTCCATTGCTACGGCATGTTCAAAAAAGCGCTCGCCGGAATCTGTCATCCGCAGCGTGCGGGTGGTGCGATGCAACAACAGGGTGTTTAGTGATTTCTCCAATCCACTGATTTGCTGACTGAGCCAAGAGCGGGTAATGCCCAGTTGTTCTGCGGCCTGAGTAAAACTGCCTGCCCTAACCAAGGCGACGTAAAGCTGCATTTGGTAGCTAATATGTTTAGTTTCCATAAACAGTGTTTTCTATTGTGCGATATATATCTAACAATAATGCGTAGGTACTCTTTGCTCAACCCAAATAAAGCGATGTGGAGTGAAGGATGAAAAAGCAATTAATGGCAGCGGCAATCGCGACTCAAATGGTATTCGCAGGTGCAGCTTATGCGGGCCCGATTGAAGAGGCACAAGAAGCATCAAAACAGTGGATCGCTGCATTCAATAAAGGTGACTATCAGTATCTTGGTGATGCATACACCATGGAATCGACCATGATTTCCCACCCGTTTGGTGTGTATCATGGCCGTCCGGCGGCAACGGCATTCTGGAAGCAATTGATCAGCGATGGTGCGACAGATTTGGTCTACATAGAACCCAAATTTACAGAGCTTGATGATAAAACTGTGGTGATGGAATCTCGCTGGAAAATGAATATCGGCGAAGGCCATATCACGCTGGAAAAGTGGGTGAAAGAAGCTGATGGCGTTTGGCGTCTGGAGCTTGATGATTTCACCGTTGAAAAGCGTTACTAACAAGCACAATTTCGATATAGAAAGGGACGCATCTGCGTCCCTTTCTATTTGATATTGACTTAACTTGCTGGGGGAAAACCGCAGAAGTTACAGCCTAGATAGGTGATCACTAGACGGTTCTGATAGCGGTTCTGGTAGTTCCAAGGAGATACATCATAAGGTGCACGCTGATAGCGGCCTTGGATGAAAATAGTTTCGCCTTTTTCAAGCTGCATAATGCTGTTTACTGCTGCGACGCCAGGGATGGCACAACCCGTGTCGTTGTTTGCAAAAGTAACAGGGCCAATAGAAGCATTGCTGCCAGGAGGAACAGCATTTGGCAGTGAGATGCCAATCCGAAGCAGGTACTTAAACCCACAAGTACGTTGAGCATAACGGGCATCGATATTATAGAGACCAGCCACAGGTGCCGTGAACATATGAGACGTGGTGTCAAAAGCGTAATTAAAATTAATCGTCGTCTCATTGTATTCGACAACTTTGATGGCACCATTGTTGGCCTCTGTCAACTCATCACCGCCTATGTAAGCGTCGACAACAACACTGTTTGACGGCAGGTATGGTGTGGTATCAGCAAACACGCTTGCTGACAACATCAGCGCTGCTGAGGAAAAAATAGATACTGGTAGCGAGTGTTTCATCCGCATTCTCCGTACGATTGTTGTGTGTAAATCAATGGGAATATTAGGACGGAGGTGGTTAACAGTTGTGTCACTTGAGTGAGATTTTTTTGTGACTTAAATATTATGTAATCTAGTGCATAATGAATTTTTATGCACATCTTTTGATGAACAAAAATGAACGCTATACGGTTTGTGTATATATTAAGTAAAGACAGTGTTTTTAAAAATGACTGAAAATGAAGTTTGATTTTTCACTAAATAATTTATGGGAGAGTGTCACGAATTTCCAAATTAGCATGTAAGTTATATTTAATAAATTCTAATTAGAATAGTGTGAGTCATTTGAAAGGGCTATAAAAAATCAAGGATATCCATTGATCTCATTCGAATGGGAACGGTATTTAAACTGTATGTTATGTTTTGTATTTGAGATGTGATGATATTTTGACAGAAGAAATGTTGAAAGGGTTTGAAGCAGGTTGTCGTGAAAGATAAGCTAACAGCAACTAGATAAATTCCCATATCGATTGGCAATAAAAAACAATTGATTGAATTATTTCGTCTTGTCGTTGTTCGGATATACGAACCTTATCATTAATTCATGTAGTTGGTGTAATTAATATGAATTCTATCCTCGAGAACAAACAATATTTAACAGATTCGATAATATCGGAAATCATGAGTCGATTAGAGTCTGAGTCAGAAAATGCTATTTCAGCGAAAGATATTGTCCCATCGATGTCATTGCGTGATGATCTTGGTATGGACTCAATGCAAGCAGTTTCACTCACTCTTGATTTGGAAGACTCTTTGGGGATATCCATCGATGACGAAGACTTAATCAAGCTTGACACTGTGAGTGATCTTTTAGAAATCATTGAATCCAAGCTAAGCGAAAAAAATGGATAATCGTAGACGTGTTGTCGTAACAGGGGTTGGCGTTGTTTCATCCATTGGCAACGACTTTGACACTTTTACCGAATCGCTAAAGCTTGGTCGCAGTGGTCTTCGCGCTGTCGAATCTTGGTCTGAATATGGATTAACGAGCCGTGTTGCCGGTTTAATCGATTTAGAAGAAGCCAAAATACAGTCCACGAACATTCCGCTCAAACTCCGCCGGGCGATGCCGACATCAACACTCTATTGCAGTGTCGCTGCCAATGACGCGATTTCGGCTTCCGGCTTAAGTTCTGAAGCGCTCTCTGACCCGCGAACGGCTTGTCTTGTCGGCAGCGGTGTGGCGGATGTCGGTGTGATACATCGAGAAGGTGTAAAGTATTTCAATGGTCAGGTTCGAAGAACTGAACCCTATACCGTGCTCAAATCCATGAGCAGTACACCAAGTGCACTTCTGACCAAACTCTTTGGTATTAATGGGCGAAGCTATTCCATTTCGTCGGCGTGTGCGACAGGTACGCACAATATCGGACATGCGTATGAACTGATACGTGATGGAGTGATAGACAGAGCCATCACAGGTGGTTGTGAGGAAGTGAGCGACCTGATCGTCGCTTCCTTTCAAGCGTTGAGAATGGCACTGTCCACCGGTTTTAATGACACCCCGGAAACAGCATCACGCCCCTACGATCGAGACAGAGATGGCTTTGTGATTAGCGGCGGGGCAGGAGTGCTTGTCTTAGAGTCACTTGATTCTGCGTTGGCGCGTAATGCGCCAATTTATGCAGAAATCGCAGGTTATGCCGCTAACTCAGATCCTTATGATTTGGTTCTGCCTCAAGCTGATGGTGGTACATTTGTTGACTGTATTGCCAGCGCGTTAGAAGACGCGTGTATTGACTCTGCCGATATCGATGCAATCAATACGCATGGGACAGGCACCGTCGCGGGTGATGTGGCGGAGGTCAATGGATTACGCCGTGCATTTGGCGGCAATGTTCCAAGGTTCTCGTCAACGAAATCCATGACTGGACATGCGATTGGGGCGGTGGGTGCTATCGAGCTGATTGCATGCATCGCCATGCTAAAAGATGGCTTCATTGCGCCATCCATCAATATCGAAAATATTGACCCTCTGTTTGAGGATGCTCCCATCGTACGTGAAACCACACAAGCTGATTTGAAGAGAGTTCTGTCTTTAAATTTCGGTTTTGGTGGCACGAATGCGGCGACCATCCTGCAAAAAGTGGAATGACCTTTGTCTGTGAATGGCGTCTATGAATCGAAATATTATTGATGGATTGAGGGGGCCACAGGGTGGATTGAGTAAAGCGGCTGTTCGTTCAATCTTGCCCTATGGTGATGCCTTCTTATTCGTTGATTCAGTAAGTTATTTGACTGAGTCTGAGGCCGTGGCGCAATACCACATCCCTGAATCTTCAGATCTGATTGATGCACACTTCAAACATGTCAGCATGATGCCTGGCGTTTTGATGGGTGAAGCATTAGCACAGGCCGGCATTGTGTTGATTCACTACCGGAGTGAATTTGAAGAAGAAACCGATGTGGTTGCCAGCACTGTCAGCCAAATGCGATTTAAGTCTCCTGCTCTGCCGGGAGACACCTTAGAAGCGCGCGTCAGCATAAAGGCCATCAACCGATTGGGCGCCAGGCTAACGGGTCATTCCTATGTGAATGGGCGGGAAGTGCTGGCTGCCACGTTCGACCTGTCGTTTATCAAGCGAAAAAATCTCATTGAGCATATTTCTCAACATGCCTCATAGGCCTGAACCCTACATATTCAGGTCGTTTGGGTATAGACCTCGCCGAATAGTGAGCGTGTTTTCCTTATAAAAAAGAGTGGAGATTTCAGTGTCATTTAGATTGGCAACGGTGGATGATTATCTTGATTTAGGATCATCAGGATTCAAATGTTCTACATATAAAAACCTGGCTTACCCTCTTGGCTGCTCACAATCCGAACTTGATGCGGCGTTGGGTGGTGGAGATTTCGTGGTATTGGGTGAAACCACCAAAGTCGGATTTCTCAGAATAAGAGCTGTGTTCGAGGGCATTGCCTATATAGATGTTCATTTGCTGTGTGACTCTGCTGACGAAAATATCAAGTTCGTCATGAACTGGTTGGCCCGGAACTACAGCATCGGTAAGTATTATGTCCAGTTACTCCCTCATGAACAGCAAGAAATAGATTGTCTGAAACGATTAGGTTTTACTGAAGAAGCCCGTTTGAGAGATCAGTTGTTTGTTGAAGGCGCTTATTACGATTTATTAATGCTGGGAAGTGAGGATCAACGTGTTTGACAGTGTTCGTGGAATTTATTGTGCTTTGCGTCGTCCCAATCTCGAAGATATTGATACCATTGCTCGCTGGCTGGAAGATCCCTATCTGAATTCAACGGTTTTTGACAGCTCGACGTTTGCGGATGGTGCCCAAGAGCAGGTGATGAGTTGGCTTGAGCAAAATGCTGCGGTTTATGGTGGAGACAACCTTTTAGGCTTGGTGTGTTCAGTCAAAAGTGGCAAGCCAATCGGGATGGTCTGGTTCAATAACATCGACTGGAAAAGCCGCACTGCAGATCTTCGTTACCTCGTGGGAGAAGCGGAATACCGTACCAGTGTCTTTGGGCCAGAGATAGCGTTGCTGAGCTTGCAAATGGCCTTTAATGTCATGAATTTACATAAGGTCTATGGTTATGTTCTTTCAGGAAATGAGGATTCCATTCGTCTGGCAGAATTTGGTGGTATCAAAGAAGGTGTGCTGAAAAACTATGTCCCTGTGGGGGATGGATGGAACGACTACCATCTGTACGCGATGTTTTCAGAGGATTTCCGGGCATTTTTGCAAGAGCACAAAGAGGGCGTATTGCGCCGTCACTTTAGGCAAGGGCTCTTCTAAACGTGGCCTTGCTTGTATTGCTGCTCATCGCCGTTGTCTGTTTGTCTTTTCTTTACCCGCGATTCATTGGGGATCGCGTTGGCTTTCTGCTCATGCTGCCCGTCATTGCTTATACCTTGTATTTCTATCTGGATTGGCAACTGGCATCTTTTATTGAAATTAGCACTTTAGTCTTGGGCGGCATTGTTGTTGGCTGCGTCTTACTTCTCGCGGGATTGCCGCTAAGTTCACCGCAACCCATAAAGTTTATGGCTGATAGCATCCGCGGGATCAAGTGCCTTAAAGAAAACAAAAACTATCTGCTATTTCAATTGGGGATCACAGCTTACGAAGAGCTGATATGGCGGGTATTTTTAATCAGTACGCTAGTGTTGGCTTTACCGGCATGGGCTGCTATTTTTTTGTCAGCCGTATTGTTTTGGACCGTTCATGAGGAAAACAGACCGCTAGGGTGGCACTCATTAGAGTTCTTTCTTTTCGCAATACTCCTTGGCGTTGCGTATGTGGTGACTGATTCCCTGCTGTTCGTTTGGTTTGTTCACCTCACCAGAAATGTTCTTATACTTTCTGCATCATTCTACGAGGAATATCAGGACAGCCTTAAGGTCGGTGCCGGCGAATCTTCATGAGTCTCTAAGCGCGTCCACGGGTTTCATTTGGGCCGCTCTTCGGGCGGGCAAGTATCCCGCAACCAATCCAACCAAAATAGATACAAAAAGGGCAATGCTGATGCCCAAGATGCCGGGGAATAGCGGAAAGCCGGTAAAGAAGTCCAAGACCACGCCGATCAGCATGCCCACGGCTAAACCTGCCAAACCGCCAATCAGACATATGAGCACGGATTCCACAATAAACTGAATCATGATGTGGCTGCGGTGGGCGCCAATCGCGGCACGAATACCGATTTCCCGCGTCCTTTCAGCAACGGCCGTGCTCATGATCCCACCAACGCCAATGGCACCAACGATCAACGCACTAGAAGCGGCAATAATGCCGATAATGGTCACGCCACCAAGAATGTTGTCTGTGGTTCGAATGTAGGAAGCGAGTGTGCTGCTTTGATATTCAAAAACGCCTTGATAGCGACGGGAAAGCACGCCTTTTATCTGCGCGGCCGCTGCTTCTGCGGCCTCTACCATTGTGGCTTCAGCTTGAATGTAGCTCACGTCATTATTGCCGTTAAGTGCCTGTACCAGTGGGTAACTGACTAATATGCGGTTATTCACATCGCCTCCCGCAGAGCCGATGCTGGCCAGTAGATCCCGACTTTTAGAACGGAGCACGCCAACAACCTGATATTCGCGACCCGATATTCGAAACGAGTGACCTAAAGGGTTCGATATGCCAGGGAACAAATCTGAGGCGACGGTTTCGCCGATAATAGCGACAGGTCTGCGATTTCTGATTTCTGCGTCTCTTAGGCCTCTGCCAATTCGCAATTTATCGTTGTTGATGGTTAAAAAGGCGGCATTGACGCCAACCACTTCAGCATTGCTGTAGCGATTGCCAGCTTGGACGATTGGGGTTCCGCCTCTGGGTTTAACGATGGGGCTGATCAGATTGACGGATGGGCAGCAATCTCCCTGAAGTGCGATTAAATCGTTATTGGTGATACCTGTGCCTGTCCGCATGCGCTTGTGGGGATCTTTGCTGCTTTGTGTGCGATACACCCAAACAGACTTGAGACCGAAAGTTTCCAGCTCTTGCATGACAAAGGCTTTGCCTCCGGTACTGACGGTATCGACTGTCATCACTGCGGCGATACCCACAGCGATACCAATCATGCTGAGCATAGATCTGCCCCAATTCGCCAGCATGGCCAGACGCGCCTCTTTAAACAAATCCGGCAGAATCCGCAACCCTGTCATACCACTATCCTGCCGTCGCGCATGTGCACGACTCTGTCTGCAGCCTCTGCCAGATGCGCATCATGAGTCACCATGATAATGGTGTGACCCTCAGCATGAAGCTCCCTGAACAAATCCATGACTTGCTGCCCAGTCTGGCTATCTAACGCACCGGTAGGTTCATCGGCAATTAGTAACTTGGGTTTGTTGACCAGTGCCCGTGCAATGGCAACCCGTTGTTGCTGGCCACCGGAAAGCTGATTGGGTAAATGGGTGGCACGATCTGCCAGTCCAACCCGTTCAAGTGCGGATAACGCAAGGTCTCGGCGCTGTGAGGACGGTGTGCCTTGATACACCAATGGCAGCATGACATTGGCTAACGCGTCACGGCGTGACAGCAAGTTGAAAGATTGAAATATAAATCCCATTAACGACGAACGAAGCTTTGCAAGTCCATCGTCATTGGTTTGATGAACACCGGTTCCGTCCAGGTGGTAAGTGCCTTTATCGGCTTTGTCCAAGCAGCCAATAATGTTGAGTAGGGTGCTCTTTCCTGAGCCGGATGCACCCATGATGGTGACAAACTCTCCCTGCTCTACGTGCAGATCGACACCCTGTATGATGGGTAATGGCGTCTCCCCACGGAAATAGGATTTATACAAGGATTCAATTTTGATCATTGTTCGCGATAAACCTTGCTGCACGTCCATTTTCCAGATACCCGCTATCAAACAGCGCGACTTTTTGCCCTTCTTGAATACCGCTGAGTATTTCAACATGGGTGTCTGTTTCTAACCCAGATTCAATTGGCTGTAAGCGAATAGCGCCTTGCTCAACCAGGGCAACTTCAAACAGGCCTGGTTCGCGCTCACGCAGGGCGCTGTATGGCAGGCTTAGAACATCGCCACGCTCTTCGATAACGATTTCGATATCCAATTGTTGTCCCAGTAGCAGTTGCGGTGCATCTGGCCCTAAGGCCATGCGAACGGGAAAGGTATTTAAGTAGCGCTCTGCAGAGCGTTCAATGGCTGGGCCAATCCAATGGATTTGGGTTTGCCATACTTGGTCAGGAAAGGAATCAGAAGACACGTTAACCACTTGGCCGGTGTGAATTCTTCCGGTATCAACGGCGTCTAAGTTGGCTTCAATTTCCCATCCTTCAATGGCGACGAGCTGGAAAAGTTGGGTTCCGGCTTCAACCCACTGTCCCGATTCAGTCCATTTGTCTGTGACAACGGCATCGAATGGTGCGTCGAGCCTTTGCCAATCTTGCTCGATGGCACTCATCTGGGCGTCAGCTTTGGCTATCGCCACCGCCGCTTTCGCCGTTTCTAATTCGTATTGCGCTTGATCCAGGGCTTCGACGGCAACGAGCTTTCTATTGGAGAGCTCAGACAATCTGGCATAACGCTGCTGTTGTTCTTTCAGACGAACCGTTTGTTGCTGAACGACGGCTTTGGCACGATTGAGGCGGGCAACAGAGGCACGGTTATCCATGGAAGCCAGCGTGTCATCCTTTTTCACCTTATCGCCACGGGCAACGTAAACGTCCTCAATACGGCCATTGACTAACGCGGTGAGAGAAACAGTGCGGTCATTGATGACTTCGCCCGTCACGCGGATGATGTAGGCCATATCATGACGTTGTACCTGCACACCTGAAACACTAAGGGGCGGCTCCTCATAGAAAAAATAGCCAGCAGCAACGGAAGCCAGCACAACGATGGCAAATATACTCTTGAAGTAGCGTCTCATTGTTTGTGTCCATACTGTTTTAACGTCATAGAGAGGCTTTCAATTCCCTGTTTTTACTACGATAAGGAGGCGAGGCTATTTGATTAGTTTTGTATTGATGTCGACGTTGAAATCATGCATTCCTTAGCCTTTTTCCCCAGTTAAACATTTCGTGTGTGCCTGTGTGTAGCGCTGACTGACGTTTCGGGGAAAACCACACTTTCTTGCTACTCACTTTCTTAGGGTCTGTTGACCTTTGGTGTTCATTTCACTGACTCGGGTTGAATAGTTGGAGCTGTCATTCTCGAGATAAACAATTCGATCCACCGTATCAAACAGGCGGTCGTCATGGCTGACAATGACCACAATCTTGGATTGCCTTTGGGTACGGATAATATCGATAAGTAGCTTCACCGCTTCGCTGTCCAGGTTATTGGTAGGCTCATCCATCAATAGAATCGGTGTATCGCGCAATATGGCACGCGCGAGGCCCAGCTTTTGAATTTGGCCTCCTGAAAGCTCTGAATGCGCGTCTTTGATGACATGATCAATGCCTTTATCAAGTCGCTCAATCCATTGATTCAGACCGACGAGAGCCAGAGCGTGATGGATGTTTTCTTCCTCAACATCCATACCGAAAGTGACGTTGTTGCGAATAGAATCGGAGATGATGTGAATTCGCTGCGGCACCATCGAAATCCATTCAGATCGGTTTGAAAGCGTACTTAGGGGCGTTGAATCCAACCTGATATGCCCTGACTGAGGCTGTAACTCTCCGCTGAGTATGGTCAGCAACGTTGATTTACCCGCACCGTTACCGCCATTGATCAAATGGGCGCGGCCCCGATCAAAGGTGAGGTCAAGGCTGCAAAACAACGGATAATCATGTTGATAGGAAAAGCTCATTCCCTCTATTGCCATGTTTTCGATGAAAGCAGAAGGATTTGCTTGAAGCTCGGTGTGGTCAGGAAAATCCCGTTCAGATTGTACCTTCGCTAAATCACATAACTCTTTTACGCGCATTAAGGCTGTCAATTCATTCGGGAGGCTTGAAGCAAATTCAATAATTCTGATCAGCGACGGCACCATCAAATTCAACGTGGCGGTATAGGTGATGATTAAGCCTATAGTGAGCTGTTCTTCAATCACCATCGCACCGCCCAGATACCAGATGATGACCATGGCGAGCATAGGGATACCCATGATGATCATGTTGACCTTGGTATCATACAACTGACGGGTAAAACGCTTATTTTCCAGCTTTTCAACGGCTTGTCGGCAATACCGCAAAAAGAAATGTTCAGAGCGGTACAGTTTTATTTCTGCATCAGATTCAATCGTTTCTTGTACGACAGTTATCTTTCTTGCCGAGGCGTTAGTTTCCTCTTTGGAAGAAGACCAAAGGGCGCCATCAAATCTTAAGTAAACCATGACAGCAGCAGGCAGGAGGACAAGCAGTATGGCGCTCAATTGCCAGTTCAGGAAAAATACGATTACCAGCAGCACCACTGACAAGACAAGATGGTGAATCGTGCTTGATAAGCCATAAGGCATAATGACTTCAAACTGGTCGATATCCCTAGTTACCCGGGACAAGAGATCACCGTTGTTAATTTTAAGTCGTTGATTGTAGTTCAACCCCAGAATGCTCTTTATCACATCCTGATTGAACTCAATCATAATCTCTTTACGCACCTTTAGGCGAAACCATGCGTTAACGTAGCTTAAAATCAGGTAACTGCAGTAAAGCATAGCGAGTAAGAATACCGTCTTGAGCAGCAAGTTTGAATCTGAGCTGGGAAGGACTTGGTCGATGAGATGACCAGACAAATAGGGAAGCGGCGCTTGAGATGCGGTTAACAACAAAGCCAACAGCAAAAATGACAAAGAATGAGATTTTCTCTTTTTATAGATAAGTTGATATAAATAGGAAGCTCTTGTCACAGTTTTATTCTAAATGCAAAGTGAAAACGCTTTTACGGTAATATAAAAAAGAAATACGTGCATTCACTAATCTCACAACTAAAGCATAAAAAGGGGATGATAAAGCATCCCCTGATTTTAAAGTCAGAATACCAAATTATAACAGGTATTATTCAGACAAGTTTAGAGATATGGAATCTGCTGTAAAGATATTAAGGCGTACAGCAAGGTCCTGGCTTTTCAGGTTCCTTCTTAGTAGCGAGTACAGGACCTTTTTTTGCGATAAAATTGATTTTCTTCATCATATTTCCCTTTTGTTAATTAAATTAATGATTAACGGAATCAATATATGCATATAGTTTATACGCTAAACAAATGCAACTACATTGTTGAGGAGGCGTTTTTAATTGTCAACTCTGTGTCAAAACAGAATTGTTTTTATATCACTGATGGTGTTTATAATTTTCTAATTGCCTTTTCATTGTCTAACAACTTTTTTCTCATAAATTTATCAGTACTTTTTAATCATTTAATATTAAATTCGAGTTATGACTAAAACTCGAATTTACGTGACCGATTTTGTGACTATTGATGGGTGATATCATCTAACATGCTGGTATGGATAGGTATACATTACCGACTAGTAGTGCATACTTCATGGTGTATTACGCCTTTGGGCAAGGGTGAGTATCTGACTGGCATCAATCCGGTGTGAGTGAATCCAACACTTTCATTTCTGCCTAAAACTCACCCTTATCCGATACTCCTTTTCTAGCGTGGGTAATGTCTAGAAGTCGAGAAGCTCACCAAGGCCTGATTCCACATCAGACCTTGGATTTATTTTCCTTCTTTTTCCACCAGAGTTTTCAGTCTTTCCGGCAACTTGTTAATTAGCTTGGGATCGTCGGTCAGCATCTGTTCCAACAGTTCTCGCGCTTGTTGTTCCTGACCTTCATCAAGCAGTCTTTCAACGTCTGCAAACTCAGTGATGATGGATTCTTCCAGTTCCATCTCCATTTGGGGCAGAGATTTCGCCGCCGCGGGTGAATTGCGGAAGAAACGCTGTTCCTCTGGTTTTGGTGGCAATACTTCCATTGACCGCACCGCATCGGCTTCATGGTCAGACAAGGCTTCTGGGCTGATGAATGCAGGGGCGTTCCTTGGTTCGATATCAGGTTCGATAATAGATTCGATACTTTGAGGCGTTTCTAGGGTGTCATCCACCCACTTCCACGGTGCCAGCAAAGCGATAAAAGCGACCGTTGCGGCGGCACCTGCATAGGTCCACCAAGGTATGTGTTTTTTGCTCTGACTGTTTGCATGGGTAAGGATGCGATTGTCTAAGTCTTTGCTTGGTGTTTCTGTCGCGCTTTCCTTGTACAGCGCGACGATGTCTTCGTCTTTGATTGGCGCTGTCATTGTCGGTCTCCGAGTTTTTTTGTCAGGCACTGGCGAAGTTGATCCATAGCATAGCGAAGCCGGGTTTTCACAGCCTCCGCTTTCGCGCCGACGATCTCGCATATTTGTGCTGGCTCAAAGCCTGCTTCATGACGAAGTAGAAATGCTTCCCTCTGCAAAGGCGCGAGCAGTGCCATACAGGCTTTGATGGCAGTTTGCTTATCGCCGTCCCAATCGGGGACTTCGCTCTGATTGTCGTCCAATGATTGAGCATAAGCGCTGGATGACATCATTTTTCGGTGTTCATCAATCACCAGATTATGGGCAATGTGATACAGCCAGGTGGTGAACTTGGCGGTCGGCACATAGCTTTTCCGCTTATCAATCACGCGGTACCAAACATCCTGATATAACTCTTCGGCACGGGCGTGTTGCGCCGTATCCAATTGACGGACGAAGTAGCGATATAGCGGATTTTTATGGCGTTGATAGAGTTCAGCAAAGGCGCGCTGGTCACCTTTGCTGAAGTTCACCATCAATGTTTCGTCGGTTTGTTTATCCATGGATGCCTGTTAACGAATGCCCCTAAAGGTTCTGCGCAATCTCCACCAGACTGATAAATTCGCCGCGGTAGTTGAATGGGTCTTTGCCCCGGTTTTCACGCGCGATATCAGCTATTTGACTGTAGGCTAAACCATCCACATAGTGATTGTCTTTGAGCTTCTGCGCAAAGGCGGCAACCGCAGTGGCAAACTGGAAATCCGCACTGGCCTGAGTGAATGTTGGCTTGCTTTTGCTGGCATTAATCACCTGAGTGGTGAGCTGGCTTTTGTCTTTGCCGGGCAGCTTATATCGGACTTTGACCTGGGCGAGTTCGTCACTGTGTGAGGCCTCGTCTGTCTTTTTCTGCTGATAGCGCAGATCGTCAATGCGTCCTTGGTCACCAACCAGTGTCAGTTCATATAAGGCGGTGACTGTGTGTCCTGCACCGATTTCACCAGCGTCGACTTTATCATTGTTGAAATCTTCATCACGCAGCTTACGGTTTTGGTAGCCAATCAGGCGGTATTCCTTAACCGTGTCTGGATTGAACTCGACCTGGATTTTCACATCTTCCGCGATGCTTTGCAGTGTGCCGCTCATCTGTCGCAACAGTACCTTTTGCGCTTCGTGCAAGGTATCGATATAAGCATGGTTGCCGTCGCCGATGTTGGCGAGTTGCTCCATCATGGCATCGTTGTAGTTACCACGTCCAAAGCCCAATGTGGTGAGAGAAATGCCGTTCTCGCGTTCTTCTTCCACCCGATCTTTCAGCGCATCCAAGCTGGTCACGCCGACGTTGAAATCACCGTCTGTCGCCAGAATCACGCGGTTTACGCCATCTTTAATAAAGCCTTTCTTCGCTTGCTGGTAAGCCAGTTTGATCCCGCTTTCACCATAGGTGCCGCCGCCTGCTTGCAGGCTTTTAAGTGTATCGACGATCGCTTGTTGGTTGTCGCCGCTGGTGGGTTCGAGTACGACGGAGGCATTCCCCGCATAAGTCACCAGACTCACTTTGTCTTTCTCTCCAAGGTTTTTAGCGAGCAGAGAGAGGCTTTGTACCAACAGCGGCAGCTTATTGGGTTCATTCATGGAGCCTGACACATCTACCAGAAACACCAGATTCGATGCTTTACGCTCGTTGACCGGAATGTCGTAACCCTTGAGTGCAATGCGCATTAGCTTACGTTCCGCATTCCATGGCGCTGGGGCAAGTTCAGTGCTGACAGAAAAAGGTCTGGTTTTGGTTACAGGTGTTGGGTAGGCGTAATCAAAGTAGTTGATGAAGGCTTCTTCACGAATGGCGTCTGCTGGCGGCTTGTTGCCCATCTTCAGGTAACTGCGAACATTGGCGTAACTGCCTGTGTCGACATCTACAGAGAAAGTCGACAAGGGTGACACTGTCACTAATTGAGTGGCGTTACTTGGGGTTTCTAGGTAGCTATCTCGGTTTTCAGGTTGCACGTAGGGATCGACACCTGGCATTGGCATCACCATAAATTGGTGATCGGTAGCAACGCGGCTATACGCCATTTTGGAGGTTGGAGTAGCGGGTAGTGGATTCGTTGCATCCATGACTTCCAGCTCCACCAATTCTTCCTGAACCAGAGGTGGCTCCTGTTGAGGCGAGGTTTGAGTGGTGTCGTGGATGGACTCTGAACAGCCGACAACCACGGTCAGTGCTGTGACGATAGCGATAGTGACTTGATTGAATTTCATATACCGATTCCTTTTTCTTGCTGGTTTGTCGGTATAAACGGGCGAGTGGGTGAGAGGGGTGAAATTTTTTCTGCCTTTTTAAAATTCGATAGAGCGGGGCTAGTTCAGAGTAATGTTTGCTCAAAAAGTAACCAATGCGGCGGATGTATCTATAAATGCTCTCATTTGCAGATTATTACATAGAACATTTCGTTATTTATCACAAAAAAATGTATGAGTTACATTTGGCTCCATAAAACGAAACACCTTACGAACAATACGTGAACCCGACGGAAGGTGTTTTAGGAAAAATAACAATTGGAGTTGTAACCATGCCTGCTATGAAAAACGTTTTGCTTGCTACTGTCGCACTTGCAGCAAGCTTCACTTCGACCGCTTCGCTTGCCCAAGAAGAAATTAAAGTGGGTATGTCTGGCCGCTATTTCCCATTCACGTTTGTGAAAATGGACAAGCTGCAAGGCTTCGAAATTGATGTATGGAATGAAATTGGCGAGCGTGCGGACTACGACGTTGAGTTCGTGACTGCAAACTTCTCTGGCCTTTTCGGCATGTTGGAAGCGGGTCACATCGACACCATCAGTAACCAAATCACCATGACTGACGCGCGTAAAGCAAAATACGCTTTCTCTGTTCCTTATGTGGTGGACGGTGCGCAGGTGGTTGTACGTAAAGGCCGCGAAGACATCAAAGGTATCGAGGATCTGAAAGGCAAGAAAGTCGCGGTTAACCTTGGCAGTAACTTTGAGCAACTGCTGCGTAACTACGACAAAGCCAACGAGATCAACATCATCACTTACGATTCTGGTTTCGAACAAGATGTGGCACTGGGTCGCACCGATGCGTTCGTGATGGACCGTGTTTCTTCAGCACAGCTTATCAAGAAGTCTGGTCTGCCTCTGCAACTGGCGGGTGAACCGTTCGAAACTATCCAAAATGCAATGCCATTCCTGAACACTCCTGAGAAGCTGGCTATCAAAGCGAAAGTGGATCAGGCACTGACTGAAATGAAAGCTGATGGCACCCTCAGCGAGATTTCAGAGAAGTGGTTTGACTCTGACATCACGCAATAATGCAGAGCTTCGATTTTAACTACATGCTGGAGTTGTTCCCGATACTGGTGAAGTATCTGGGAATAACTCTGGAAATGTCACTGATTGGCTTTGTGATTGCTCTGGTGCTGTCGGTGCTGCTGGCACTGGTAAGGGTGTTCAAAGTCAATGTGCTCGACTCTGTCGTTGCCGTGTACATTTCGTTCTTCCGCGGTACACCGCTGCTGGTTCAGCTCTTTTTACTGTATTACGGATTGCCACAGGTCTTCCCGATTTTCGTAGGGATGGATGCTTTCACTGCCGCCGTGATTGGTTTGTCGCTCCACTTCTCCGCCTACATGGCAGAAAGTATTCGCGGTGCGATTCTGGGGATTGATAAGAACCAGATGGAAGCCAGCCTGAGTGTCGGCATGACTGAACTGCAGGCAATGAAACGTATTATCCTGCCGCAGGCAGCGCGCGTCGCAACCCCTTCATTGATGAACTATTTCATCGACATGATCAAAAGTACTTCACTGGCGTTCACGCTGGGTGTGGCGGAAATCATGGCGAAGGCACAAATGGAAGCCTCTTCGAGCTTTAAGTTCTTTGAAGCCTTCATGGCGGTGGCTTTGATTTACTGGCTGGTGGTGATTTTCTTCACCCGTATTCAAACGGTGATGGAAGTCCGATTGAACAAGGCGTATGCACGATGATTGAAGTGAAAAATTTGAGCAAACGCTTTGGTGATGTCGAAGTGCTGAAGCAAATCGACCTCGACGTCAAACAAGGTGAGATTGTGGTGATCATCGGTCCGTCTGGCACGGGAAAGTCAACACTGCTTCGTTGCCTGAACTACCTGGAAGTGCCAAGTGGTGGTGAAATCCAGATTGGTGATGTGCGTGTTAACGCTGGCAAGGTATCGAAAAGCGAGATTCACCAGCTTCGTAAACAAAGCAGTTTTGTATTCCAGAGCTATGCATTGTTCGCGAACAAAACCGCACTGGAAAACGTGGCGGAATCGCTGATCACCGTGTGGAAAGAGCCAAAAGATAAAGCGTTGGAAGCTGCACGTAAATTGTTGGTCAGCGTCGGAATGGAAGCGCATTTAGAGAAATACCCTGCGCAACTTTCCGGTGGTCAGCAGCAACGTGTCGGCATCGCCCGTGCCATGGCCTGTAAAGGCGAAGTGATTCTGTTTGATGAACCTACGTCAGCACTCGACCCTGAATGGGTAGAGGAAGTGTTGACGGTAATGAAAGCACTCGCTAAGCAAAAGCAAACCATGATTGTGGTGACCCACGAAATGCAGTTTGCCCGTGAGATTGCCGACAAGGTGATCTTTATGGAAGGCGGCGTGATTGTCGAACAGGGTCCACCATCCCAGATCTTTGGTAATCCTCAAAACGAACGCACGAAAGCCTTTGTGGCACGCGCGGCGTAACGAATTCAACTGTTCCCCCTGGTTGATGTTCCATTAAAGTAAAGCCCCTTAATCTGGCCGATTAAGGGGCTTTTTCTTACCAAAGGTCAACAGCCCCTAGCCAACGTTGCTATCAAAGGTCTTCAAGGAAACTTGGGAAGGAGTTAATGGCGTATTCAGCCTGCCACGCCATCAAGTCCAGGGTGTCGTCTGTCCAGTCAATGTAAAACAGCGCCATAAACCCATTGATGTCGTTATCAATGCTATTCCAATCATTCGAATTAACCCTGAACACAGGTTGGGCAAGGAACTGCAATTCTTCTTTCAATGGCGTCGTGAAGTGGCGGGACAGACCTGTATTAAGGAAAAACAGTGGCGTAAAGCGGGCAGCTGAAAGGTAGAAAATATTGCCATACTGTTTTGAATCTATGCCGATCACGTCGGCATCCTGCTGCAAATCGCCATCAGAAACGAATTCGCCTTCCAGATTGTAGTTGGTGATTCTACGGGCATTGGTTGACCAAGTAGATGCGGAAACTCCTGCATTCGTCATGGATTGTTTTATCTCTGCCAGAACCGCATTACCAATACCTGATGCATCGAAAATGGTGGCTGGTTTTCCAGTGCGAATGGCGGCAACTGTTGCCAAGCCCCCACCGAGACTGTGTCCCGTGTAATGGATGTTGTAGCTGCGGTATTTGTTGGCAAGCCGCGCTGACTCAGAAATTGCAAAGCGATACTGTGGTGGCACTTCACCTGCGGCCATAATGCCGTTGTTTACCCAGTCAGAAGTTCCCAGTTCGCTGCCACGGAAAGCAATTACTGCGTTGCTGCCACTGGTATAAACAGCAGCGTGGAAGCCTGTGCTGCTGTCGTGGATGCTTTCCGTCAGTGCCCATCCGCGTGGTGCGCCCCAGCTTTTGTAGACATACTCTGCAAACGCCAAATAGTGCAGCGCTTCACCTGCTTGATTGACGGAAGGAGGCTGGTGGGTTTTATACGTCGTGCCTGTGGTATTGGCGGTGTGGGTCATGTTCGGATTCAGTATGGAATCGACATACGCGCCAATATTACCCAACTCTTCCTGAGTGGTTGCTGATGCGGACTGAATGGAGAAACCCATCAGAATGGCTAACGAACATGCGGTGATCTTCTTCATGAGAAACTATCCCTTTATTGATGATTGACGATACTGCCTTGTGTCAAGTTGATACTTAACGTATCGATATTCATCCTAGGAGGTCTGAAATATCCTGCTAGCCCAAAATTGAATCAATAATAAGACTACTTAAAATTAGTAGGGTTATTGTGTTTGATTGCAGGTTTGAATGGTATTAACTATTTGAAAATAATAGGGATGTATCTTTCTGGGATAGGCGGAAAAATGATGGAATTACAAGCTAAACAAACCTGCCGACATCATGGGTAATGTAGCAGGATAGTCGTTGGGCGGATAGGCAAAAAGTGGGCTTAACCTTCCTTCATTAGGGCTTCTAAATCCCTCGCTGCACGACGCAGCTGGGGTTCGAATTTTAACAAGTCATCCAACGAACTTCGGAACACGGGGGCATGGGTAAACAGACATGCATGTAACTGTCCGTCTTCATTTCGTATAGGCACCGCTATAGCAGCCATACCATCTACAAACTCTTCATTGTCGATGCCGAGATCCTGTTTTTCTATTTCGGTGAGCGCACGTTCCAAGTCAATGGGATCTGTAATCGTATTCTTGGCATGTCGCTCCAGACTCATATTATTGATAAGTCGCTGCCGTCGTCGTTTTGACAGGGTGCTGAGGTAAAGTTTGCCACTGGCGGTGCACCAAATCGGCGTATGACTGCCGGTCTGCAGATTAATCTGCAATGGCCAGTTGGTTTGTACACGGTCGAAATAGATCATGTCGACACCATTTGGCAACGAGATACCACAGGTTTCACCCACTTCATTGGCGAGCTTTTGCAAAATCGCCTGTCGAATAGCTTTAAAGTGTGTGGTGTGTAATACACCGAGCGCGATGTCATGCATACGGTTGGCTGGTACAAGGTTTCCACGCATGTTGGTTTGTACAAAGCCTTCCCGTTCGAGCTGTTGCAGCAATCTGTGAATGCTGGGTTTAGGAATATCGAGCATGATTGACAGTTCGGCTGGACTCGGCGGCCGCTCTGAGCAGGAAATTGCTTCGATAATTTCCAATACACGGGTTATTGATGAGGCTTTTTCGCGTCTTTCTGTCGTCATCCCTGCACCTGATTCAGTCGATATGGTGAAAGTATATCCGCATTAGACTGTATACCCAAACAACCTGAAGATGCCGGATTCAGCGAGTTTGACTGGCGTTGTGATCACGGCGTCCCTTTGTAGGTGTAGTCACCTCCATCAAAAAGGGACAACAACGAGCACGACGTCAGTCAACTCGCCCGAAGGGAGGCCCTCAATGCGCCCACTTCTTCGTTAAATTCCACGGAAATAGAACCACTATTCCTCGCGAAATTTGCCTTGAATTGAACGCATTGATGACCTCTGAATGCGAGCACCTTCAGGTCGTTTGGGTATAAACCGTATTGTCGGGGCGCACCTGTATAAGCTCGCTCACACAAGTGGGCCCCTTAAGTATCACGCTTTCACACTATTTCATCACTGGCATTGAAAATGACACACCCTCTCGCACGGCTTCGGAAGGCCAGCGCTGGGTGATGGTTTTTCTTCGTGTATAGAAACGAACGCCATCTGGACCATAGGCACTCAGGTCACCGAAGAAGCTGCGTTTCCAGCCACCAAAACTGTGATAAGCGACGGGAACCGGCAAAGGCACATTGATGCCGACCATGCCGACTTCAATATGATCCGAAAAATAACGTGCAGCCTCACCATCGCGGGTGAAAATACAGGTTCCGTTTCCGTATTCGTGATCATTGATGAGCTGCATGGCATCAGCCATGGTCTCAACGCGAACCACCTGTAAAACCGGGCCAAAGATCTCTTCTTTGTAGCTCTCCATTTCCGGTGTAACGCGGTCAATGAGGGTCGCGCCAACAAAGAAGCCTGATTCGAAACCTGCAACCAAAGGCTCTCGACCATCTACAACAACGTCTGCTCCCTGTGTTTCGGCGCTTGAAATCAAACGCATCACGCGGTCGCGGTGCGCGCCGGTAATCACAGGACCGAAGTCATTGTTGTTGTCGTTACAGGCCCCAACGCGAAGATCTGTCATTTTCTCTTTGAGTTTGGCGATGAGTGCGTCGGCGGTGCTGTCACCAACAGCAGTAACAACAGAAAGCGCCATGCAACGCTCACCCGAAGAACCAAACGCAGCGCCAAGAAGCTGGCTGACGGCGTTATCTAGGTCAGCATCCGGCATCACGATGGCGTGGTTTTTTGCCCCACCCAATGCCTGACAACGTTTCCCAGCAGCACTTGCACGGGAGTAAATGCTTTCTGCCACGGGCGTTGAGCCGACAAAGCTGACAGCGCTGATGTCTTTGTGGTCGAGCAGGGCATCAACCGTGCCTTTGTCACCGTTGACCACATTCATCACGCCCGGTGGCAATCCGGCTTCCTGCAACAACTGGGCGACGAAAAGTGTCGAGCTTGGGTCGCGCTCTGAAGGTTTGAGAATAAAGCAGTTCCCACAGGCAATGGCGAGAGGGTACATCCAAAGTGGGACCATGACTGGGAAGTTGAATGGAGTGATACCGGCAACGACACCAAGGGGTTGGAATTCACTCCAGGCATCAATGCCCGTCCCCACGCCGCGGCTGTGTTCGCCTTTGAGAAGTGTCGGGATCCCACAGGCGTACTCGACGTTCTCAATGCCACGCTGAAGCTCACCCAGTGCATCATGTTTAATTTTGCCGTGTTCGTGGCCAATCATTTCGCAGATGGTGTCCGTATTATCTTCCAGCAGTTGCAGAAACTTCTGCATGATTCTGGCACGGCGGATTGGCGGCGTATTACGCCAGGCCGGATAAGCCTCTTTGGCAAGCCGTACCGCTTCGTTGACGGTTTTGGCGCTTGCTACATCGACTTGTGTTGCCACATTGCCAGTGGCGGGGTTGTATACGGGCAATGCGGTTTGCCCCTCGGTGATCAAAGCACCATTTATCAGATGTCCAATCGTGTTCATGTTTAACTCCCTTTAGTGGATAAGGTACTTGGGCTTACTGCCAAAGCTGGCTGTAAATATCGACCATCTCTTTATGGCTAGGTAATCTCGGGTTGTTGGCGGGTGAACCTGACGCCATCGCCTGCTTAGCCATGGTGTCCATGCTGGTAAAAAAGGCGGTTCTGTCGATGCCAAAGCCTTCTGGCGTTGGTACATCCAAGTCGCGGTTGAGTGCGTGCAACTCGTCGAGCAATTTTTGACATGCAAAGTCAGTGTCATCCTGTGGGTCAGCAACGCCCATGGCTTTTGCACAATCGGCGTAGCGCTCTGGCGCTGCGGGTAAAGAAAAAGCGGTGACAGAAGGCAGCAACATGGCGTTTGAAAGGCCGTGGGGCACATGGAATAACGCACCAATGGGACGGCTCATACCATGCACTAAAGCTACTGAGGCATTTGAAAAGGCGATGCCTGCTAGGGTTGCGCCCAGCATCATGTCAGCTCGCGCCTGAAAGTCATTACCGTTCTGGCAAGCGCGCCGGAGATTAGGCGCAATTAAGCGCATCGCTTCTCTGGCGTGGTAGTCGCTGAAAGCATTGCCTTTTCGGCTAACGTAAGACTCGATCGCGTGGGTCAGAGCATCAATGCCTGTATCTGCGGTCATTCGCGTGGGCAAGGTATGGGTAAGCTCGGCATCCACCAACGCTGCGGTCGGCATAAATGAGGGGCCGACGCAGAGCATTTTCTCATCGTTCTCTGCATCCGTGATGATGGTGAAACGAGTGACTTCTGACCCAGTTCCGGCCGTGGTTGGGATCGCCACCAGTGGTAATGCCGTTTCTGACACAATGCGTGGGAAACGGTAATCACGCATTTCACCCCCAGAACCAGCCAATACAGCCATGGCTTTGGCACTGTCAATCACGCTGCCGCCACCCAATGCAATGAGGCAATCATAGTTTCCAGTGCTGATGGCGTTAACACCTGCCGCGATGGAAGCATCAGTGGGTTCAGGAATGGTGTCATCAAAGACCGTGGATTGAATCTCTTTCTGTTGCAGCAGACTTTCCACTTTCGCGGCCTGTCCCAGTGTTACCATGGTTTTATCAGTAATGATGATGGGACGATGGCAGCCAAGCGCACGCATCATATCCGGTAGCTTTTGTAATGCACCGTCGCCAATTTCCATCAGGCGCGGAAGAATAATCGAATGAGACATAACGACTCCTTGTGAATCAATATGTGAACCAGTCACAAATAACTTTCTTGGGTAAAAGCGATAAATCAGGGCGAATAGACCACCTTGGGTAGCCAGGTCACGATGGATGGCATCCAAAACACGATCGCGAGACCGAGTAGCTGCAACAGAATGAAAGGCACCACACCACGATAGATATGGATGAGGTGAATACCTTTAGGCACAACGCCTTTTAGGTAGAAAAGGGCGAAGCCGACAGGCGGCGTCAGAAAAGACGTTTGCAGGCAAACCGCAAACAGCACCGCGAACCACACCAGATCAAAGCCCAACGCACTGACCACCGGTGCCACCAAAGGCAAAATGATGAGGGTGAGTTCAATCCAGTCGAGGAAGAAGCCGAGAATAAAAGTCACGACCAGAATGGCAATGACGATGCCGCTGGGTTCGAACGGCAGACTGGTAAGAGCTTTCTCTATCAGTTCATCACCACCCAATCCGCGTAGGATCAGAGAAAACGCGGTCGCACAGATAATCAACGCAAAGATAAATGCCGTGGTTTTGGTGGTTTCCCTACCCACTTCGCGGACAACCTCGAGCGTCAGCTTTCCACGGGCGAAGGCCAAAATCGTTGCTCCCAACGCGCCAACACCGGAGGCTTCTGTTGGTGTCGCAATACCCATAAAGATAGAGCCAAGCACTGCAATGATAAGCGCAGCAGTCGGCAAGGCTGCACTTAGCGCACTGAAAATGACTTTCAGGCTGATAGGCTCGGCGTCTTTGGATACTGGTGCGATATCAGCACGGAGGTAACCCAGAGAAAGGATGTAGGTAACGTAAAAGCCCGCGAGCATTAGCCCGGGAAACACTGCGCCAAGGAACAGCTCGCCAACAGATACGCCAATGCGATCGCCCATCATCACCAGCATTATGCTGGGGGGAACCAAAATCCCGAGCGTGCCGGTTGATGCGACTGTGCCACAGGCCAACTCCTTGCTGTAGCCATCACGCATCATCATTGGCATTCCCAGCACTGCCAGCAATACGACAGATGCGCCGATGATCCCGGTGGACGCTGCAAGCAAGAGCCCGACAAAGGTAACTGTGACTGCCAGTCCACCTCGTACGCGACCAAAAAGACGCACCAGATTGCCCATTAGATCTTCGGCTGTCCCGGATCTGTCCAGCATCAGGCCCATAAAAATGAACATGGGCAGGGCGACCAATACCCAGTTGGTCATGATGTCCCACATTCTTGGGACGACCAGTGAGGCGTAATTCCAGTCGATTCCGATAAAGGCATCGAACCATTCATCTGCCAACATGGCGACAGGCACGAATACCAATGAGATGCCGCAAAGCACCCAAGCGACCGGGAAGCCGGTAAACAGCAGCAGGATAAACATCCCGAACATGATGAGGACGAGAATTTCATTCACTTCCATGACGATGACTCCTCTCGCTCATTGTCAACATCAGCTTTGGGTGTGTTAGAACTATTGGAAAACAGCAAAGCGCAGATGCGGCTGACTTTGGATAGGGTGGCGAACGCAAGCAGCCCGAAAGCAAGGAGCAAGACTGCTTTCATCGCCCATCGATAAGGCAATCCACCCGGTGCGGTAGAGACTTCGCCGAGCTCCCATGAGTAAAGAAAGAAGGGAATCGCATACCAGAACACCAGCACCAGAAATGGCATCAGCAGAATGATGAGGCCAAGCAGTTCGATTTTGGCTTGGGTTCTGAGTGAAAAGCGCTCGCGCAGCAAATCAACCCGGACATGGCTGTCGGTGACCATGCAATATGAGAGGCCAACCAACCAGCCAAGTGCGTAAAGGTGCCACTGCAGTTCTTCAAATTCGATGCGGCCTTCACCCAGTAGGTAGCGCATCGCCACATTGATAATAATGACCAACATAAGCACCACCCATACCCAGGAAAATGCGTTACCCAGGCGAAGTAAGAAGCCATCAAGCGCGCGCGAGAGTCGGGTTTCTGGCAGTGCTTCGGTGTCTTGTGAGGCAGAGCTTTGATTATTGTTTTGCATAGCGCATCCTTGCCCAAAAGGGGCTCCCCAGCGCATGTGGCGGGGGAGCGGTTAGGTCATCCCAGTTGATGAATTACTCGAAATCCCTTGGCAGGTAAGCCATCTGTTTCCAGAGTTTGTAGTTGCCGAGGAACTTCTGTTGGGAAGCGTAGATGCGTTTGAAGTCAGGATCTGAATCTGCAATTTCCTGCATCACTTCGGTGGAAAGCGAATGCAGGGATTGCAGCAGTTCGGGGTTGAGGGTGCGGGCTGTAACCCCTTTTTCTTCAAAGCCCGCGAGCACTTCACCTTGCAGCGACTCACCGCGGGTGAGGGCACGGAATGTGCCTGCGGTGCATGCCATGTCGATGGTGGCTTTCGTGGATTCATCCAGTGCATTCCAGACATCCTTGTTAATCACGAGGTGGGAGGCTGTGAAGGTCTGGTGCCAACCGGGGAAATAATTGTTCTTGGCGATTTTGTCGAAGCCCATCAAGCTATCGATAGCAGGCATGGAGAACTCAGATGCATCAATCGCGCCTTTTTCCAGCGCCGGGAATATCTCGCCACCTGGCAGAACAGTGACAGAAGCGCCCGCTTTTTGCAGGACTTTACCGCCAATACCTGCGAAGCGGATTTTGAGCCCTTTGAAATCGTCGAGTGAGTTCATCTCTTTGGTAAACCAGCCCGCCGTTTCCGGACCGATCACGCTACACAGCACAGGATGAACACCGTGTTTACCGTAGAGTTCTTCAGCTAACTGCTTGCCTTCACCCTCGTACCACCAAGTCGCGTATTCCCATGGCTCCATGCCAAAAGGCACCGCGGCAAATAAAGCGGCAGCGGGGATTTTGCCTTGGTCGTAACCTAACCAGGTGTAGCCGGCATCTATCTGCTTGTTTTTGATGGCCTCAGTAATACCAAAAGGCGGGACCAGTTTGCCTGGTTCATAGATTTTGAATTTGATATTGCCATCAGTGGCTTTATCCACCTGTTCTGCGACCTGAGTAATGGGGTCGCCCAGTGCGGGTAAGTGGGTGCCAAATACTGCCTGAACTTTCCAGCGAATCTTTTCCTGGGCCAATGCTGGTGTCGCAACGACTGACGCCATAGCTGCACCTAAAAGCACAGCAGTCCATGTTTTTCTTCCCTTTAACCAATTACTTCTCATTGCCTTGGTCCTCATTGTTGGCCACCCCATCTGGGCAACCTCGTCCTGTTTTTAATTAAAACGATACATTATTTATCATTTTATTAACTTTATGGAATTGGCAAGCATCTGGTTATATTGATACAAAATGAATCGATATATTTTACTTGTGACTCGTTTGTATGCTTTGTGACTTGATAGTGAGAAAAACGGACTGAGTACCCATGAAAAACATAGGGTTAACCGGCGAGTTAGTAGATGTGAATACAGGGAGAGAAGTCGTTTATTGGAAAAGTGATTATTAAATGTGAGACGTATCAGCGCCTGTAAAACATGATCCCGACGCTGATTTTTTAGGCTTAGCGTTTCAGTTCAATTTCGAGCAGCCTAATTGGCGTTGCTCCTACATTCCTCACATTGTGAGTGGCAGCAGGTACATAGAGTGTCATTCCTTCCTTAAATTCGATGGTGCGGGTTGGTTTGCTCGCATCATCTGGTACAAGTTCTGCAGTGCCGCCTTCTAAAACATAAACGACCCGGTAAGGGTAATCATGTCCATGCATCCCAGATTCTGAACCTGGCGGATAGGTATGGCGCACGGCCATCACTGCGTCGTTTTCCAGTAGGTGTTCTGTTTTCCCTTTCTCTGCGGCAAAACCAGAGAAGGTGGTCAGAAATAGTGCGGTAACAAGCAAAATTCTCATGGGAACGTCCTTATCATTGTGAGTATTTTTCGACGTTATCTCTGAGCCGGGTAGCAGCCAAATCAATGCGGCTGTTCTTTGAGAAGGCTCCGATGAGAATGAGAAAGGAACAAGAGAAGGAAGCATTTTTGTGTTCTGGCGCGATGATCTGATCTTTTTTCTCTGGTTTGGGTAATGCTAATTGTCGCCAATCATTCCAAAAGGTTTTCCAATGAAAATGCTCACCACTGCCGTTATCACGCTGGCTCTCAGCGCCCCAGCAATAGCAAAAAGTTGTCCAGATATTCTCAACGGCTCGCAGCGAAAGCTTAACTCTAACGAGACAGTCGACCTTTGCGAGACCTTCAAAGGCAAAACCTTGCTGGTGGTGAACACGGCTAGTCAATGCGGATATACGCCGCAGTTTGAGCAATTAGAAGTGCTCTATCAAAAATATAAAGACGAAGGCTTCAGTGTGATTGGTTTTCCGTCCAATGACTTTAACCAAGACAGAGGCAACGAAGAGCGTTCCGCGAAAGTCTGTTACCTCGATTATGGCGTGACGTTTCCGATGATGGCGAGAAGCCCTGTAAAAGGAAGCAACGCCAACCCAGTGTTTGCAGAAATCAGTAAGCAGGCAGGGGTGGAACCGAGATGGAATTTCTACAAGTACCTTATCAGCGCAAAGGGTGAAGTGGTTGCCACGTTTCCTAGTTCAGTGACACCAGTGTCGCCCAAACTGATGGCTTTAGTAGAATCCCAAATCAGCCAAAGATAGTGTGGAGGAAAATTCCGCCTATCTAGGTCTTTGTAAAGTAAATTCCCATTGATGAAAGTTAAGGCAGCAAGCCTGACTTTATAGGCGTTGTTTTGCGGTCACATTGTGGAGAGAAATAGTAACAGTTCGAAACATCTTTATGGCTTGTCATGAAAGATTTTTCTGCTAGCCATTCGGGAAATTTCTGTTTGGTCATATTTTGAACGCAAAAAGAGTAAAAAAAGTGCCGTCGCAATCTTGGATTCATATTTCTGTAATATTTAATTCATAGCATCCACTTCGAACTGAAATCATTACTATCAGGAAGTGAGTTATGAGCATCCAGTCTGATGCGCTACAAGGACCTCAGTCCGCGAATCCAAAACGTGCAATGCAATGGGCAACACTCATTGGTATGTTGTATCTTCTGCTGGTTTCCGTATCTATGATCGGCAGTGGCTTCAAATGGGCTGTAGGTGAGCAGGCAAAAGAGCTTTTCGAGTTTGCCTCTAACCCTGTTGCAGGTTTGATGATTGGTATCGTCGGTACCGCTCTCATTCAATCTTCAAGTACAGTCACCGCGATTATCGTTGGTCTTGTTGCTGGTGGTCTGCCAGTTGCAATGGCAATCCCAATGGTGATGGGCGCAAACATCGGTACCACGGTTACGAACACCTTGGTGAGTTTGGGTCACGCACGCTGCAAAGATGAATTCCGTCGCGCATTTGCTTGCGCAACCGTACACGACTTCTTCAACCTGTTTGCGGTAGCGATTTTCCTTCCTCTGGAAATGATGACTGGCTTCCTGGCGAAAATCTCCGCTTGGCTGGTATCCCCACTGATGCAAGCTGACAACCTCAGCCTGAAAGGCCTGAACTTCATCAAGCCTTTGACTAAGCCGGTTGTGAGTGGTGCTAAGTCAGTCTTCGAAATCTTCCCTGGTTCGTTTGGCGGTGTAGCGCTGGTTCTGTTCGGTATTCTTCTGGTGGTTGTTTCTATCACTGTGATGGGCAAACTGATGAAGAAACTGATGGTAGGTAAAGCGCGTGAAGTACTGAACGGCGCAATCGGCCGTGGTCCAATTCACAGCATCGCGTCGGGTACGCTGGTGACCATTCTGGTTCAGTCTTCTTCAACAACGACAAGCCTTGTGGTTCCACTGGTGGGTACTAACGTACTGAGCGTGCGTCAGGTTTATCCATTCACCTTGGGTGCGAACATTGGTACTTGTATTACTGCACTGCTGGCAGCAACCGCGGTAACGGGTGGCAACGCAGTATTCGCTCTGCAGATTGCACTTGTTCACCTGTCATTCAACGTGCTGGGTATTCTGGTTATCTTCGGTATTCCGTTCCTGCGTGAACTGCCGCTGAAAGCAGCAGAACTACTGGCCGACTACGCGGCGAAAACCAAACTGGCTGTAGTGGCCTACCTGACCGCAGTGTTTGTTGTGCTGCCAGGCTTGGTACTGTCAGTGTCATAATCGACGGCTTACTGAATAACGAAAGCCCGACCATTTGGTCGGGCTTTTTGCTTTCTGGCTTTCTGCGATGTGGCTATTGGTTTAGTCTTCCATAGCTATCAGTGAGTCGCAGACTACTCAGTTTGAGCGTGGTGGCGACTGACAGAGTGACTGTGATGAAAATGGCCACCATAATCACCAGTTGATATTTCACCGCCAGCAAAGGCTCTGTACCACCCAGAATTTGCCCTGTCATCATTCCGGGTAGGCTGACAATACCTAAAGTGCTCATGGCAGCCAATGGCGGTCTCAGGGCGGCAGAAAACGCTTCTTTCAGAAATGGCTTACCCGGCTCTTTCGCGCCAAGGGCAACATAAAACTGATATTCCGCGTGGCGCTGTTTCATGCTGGAATGCAAACGCTCAATCGCCAATACATTGGCAGACAGCATATTGCCGAGCAACATCCCCGCCACAGGGATTAGGTACTGTGCCTGCCACCACGGAGAAGTTTGAATCACCCCGAGCATCAACAGTGGCAGCACAACGCCAAGGGAAACCAATTGCCCGCTCAGCACGGCGGGCAACATTTTGCGCCATGGTGTGTCGGATTGTTTGCAGATAGTCCAGCTTGCCACCAGTATCATCACCAGAAGCCAAGCCGTGTTAAGCCAGAAGCTGGCAAAGTTAAACAGGGTTTGAAGATAAAGGCCAACCAGCGCGAGCTGCAAGGTCATCCTTACCACAGAAGTGATCAGGCTTTTGCTGAGCCCTAATCGCCAGCGTTGAAAAAGCAGTAGTGGGATCAGAAAAACACAGTAAAGGCCAGCCAGCGCCCAAGCGCTGATGTCGAGCGCGCCATTCATGATGCGACTCCCATATCAAATTCGACATCTGCTGCTGCAATCCAAACTGGGTCGTGGGAGACCGAGACTGCAACAATGTCTTTAGCCTTCAATAGTGACATCACGATATCGCGGCTATTGCCATCTAGCGCTGACGTGGGTTCATCCATTAGCCAGATTGGGCGTTCTAATAGAAGTGCGCGAGCGATGGCAAGGCGCTGTTTTTCGCCACCTGAGAGTGAGGAAATCCCGGCACTGAGTGCATGTTGGAGCGAGAGCGATCTCAACACTTCTTGGCATTTAGCGGGATCTGGCTTGCTCAGTGTGGTCGCCTGCATTGACCAAGGCAGCATCAACACCGCTTCGATAGTGTCACCACCCATGACCGGATCCTGTGGCAGGTAATTAACCTGCGCGCGCCACCAGGACAGTGATTCCAGAGTAACGCTCTTTGAGTCCCATTGAATACTTCCTTCTGAAGCAGGCAACAATCCACAAATCACTTTGAGCAGGCTGCTTTTGCCACAGCCTGAAGGGCCGTGTATCAACAGATGTTGGCCATGTGAGAGAGAGATATCCAGCGGAGATACGCTCCGGCTTTCAAAGCCAGAGCGCAGTGCGGAAAGCGTGAGGGAGTTTGCGGTCATTGACCACCCACATAAGCTTGAAGTCCTTCCAGCGTTTCAGCGGGAATAGGGCAGCTTTTCCCCGTATTGAAATCGCAATACACGATGAGCGCTTCTCCTTCTGCGACACAGCGTTGTTGGCTATGGCTGTGGATCTCATATTTCATGGTGTAGCGCTTTTCCTGAATGTTCTCTACCCAGGAAACCGTGGTGATAGTGTCTGGGTAAACCAGTGGCGCGCGGTAATCGCACCGTGTTGAAGCGACGACAGGGCCAATGTTGTGGCTTTTGACGAAGTCGAACACTTTGAGCTCTTCAAGCATGACGACGCGAACATCCTCAAAGTAGCGGAAATATACGGTGTTGTTGATGTGTTGCAGGGCGTCCATGTCGTTCCAGACGATGGCTTGTGTTTGTGAGAGCGGGTATTCCTTTAAGTCTACGTTGGCCACTTTGTGGTCCTCCTTTTTTGTTGTGCTTTGATTGCACAACAAGACGTCACTGCAAACAAGCTCAGCGTCAGGAATGGACCGAGTAATGTGACATTAGGCCAATGAGTTAGGAGAAGCCGGGAGGATCAGAACTGCACTTTGCCGCGAAGTGATTTGGTCTTACCGCGTTGGGTTTTACTATCCACGCGCTTTCTTTGCGAAGACTTGGTCGGCTTGGTAGCTCGGCGCGCTTTTTGCACAATAGCGACACTTTTGATCAGTTCCTGAAGACGCTGCAGTGCATCTTCACGATTCTTCTCTTGTGTTCTGAACTGCTGAGCTTTGAGCACGATGACACCGTCTTTGGTCAGGCGGCTGTCTTTCAGTGCCAGCAAACGTTCTTTGTAAAAATCTGGCAGCGACGATGCCTGCACATCAAAGCGAAGATGCACAGCAGAGGAGACTTTGTTGACGTTCTGTCCACCAGCGCCTTGCGCGCGGATATACGAAATATCAATCTCGTCGTCAGGGATAGAAACGTTATGAGAAATAAACAACATACATATATTACTTACTGGCAGAGAGCCCGATACTATAGCGAAACGCTGTTACTCTGCATACTCCAAGAGATACTCAATAAAAAGCCGCGTTCTCAGAGACAGATTCTTTCTGGATGGATAAAGCAGGTGACAGCAAATGTCCCGCTCGTACCATTCAGGCAAAATATGAACTACTTCTCCTGTTTTTACTTTTTCGACCATTGCCCTTTCTCGCTGAAACCCGACGGCCTTGCCATCAAGAATGATCTCCCTCATAAGAGTCGGTGAGTTGGTTTTGTCAAAAATTTCAGGTTGCAGCGAGATATTACAAGAACCATTGGAAAGAGGAATGACATTATTGGGTGCCAAAGCACCATAAAGTATCCAAGGAAAAGAAGAAATATTATCAATGGTTGGTGTTTGACCCATTTCGTTGATGAGTGCTGGTGAACAGTACAGGCCAATCTTATCCGGAAACAAGGGCCTGGCTATGTAGCCTTCTTCTTCAATGTGGGACACGCGAAGTGCCAGATCGATCCCTTCTTTGACGATATCAATTTTGTCGAAAGAGAGAATGTAGTCTAGCTGTATTTGAGGGTGTAGCTTTTTGAAAATATAAATCTTTGGAAGAAGCCAGGTTGTAGCAAAGTCATGGGGTGCTGTGATCCTTATGGTTCCTTCCGGTTTGTTGTGATTGAGACTTGATTCAGCTTCTGTCAATCCTTGTGCGATGGCTTTTGCGGACGGATATAGCGCATGCCCATCTACCGTCAGGGACAACTGTCGTGTTGTTCTTTGAATGAGGCGGACACCCAAAGAAGTTTCCAGCTTTAGTATTTGCTCACTGACAGCGGAGCGGTTAACACCTAGGTGTTTTGCAGCAGCAGAGAAGCTACCTTGGTCTGCCACTGTTGCGAATATCGTGAGTCCTTTCAGGTACTGCAGTTTCATAACATCCCTATTGTTCGAACTTTCCGAACAAGCTATCCCTAAAATATCCTCTATTTAAGGTTCAGTTTGTTCTTTATCCTTGTCGCCACTTTTTTGGAAACTTCCTTGTTTTCAAAAAGGCGCAAGCTCTTTATTCAAGATTCTTCTGCTTTGTTTCTCTTTGCGATGCCGAGACTCCACTACTAACCCATCTCGGCATTGTTGTTTGAGAGCATGTAAATTTTTACTCTCAGTTTTTCTATCCATATAAATGATACGCCCTTTGCTAGGGCGCTTTTTTTGTGTCTACTAGATTGCGGTTGACTGAGAGATTTGCAACGACGATACCCGTCACGATAAAACCTATTCCCAGCCAGTGATAACTCTCCAACCTTTCACCAAGAAATAGCATCGAAAAAATCAGCCCAAATACCGGAATCAAATGCATGAATTGCCCAGTGGTTGCTGCTCCCATTCTCTGTACTGCTGCATTCCAACAAAAAAAGGCGATACCGGATGCGAAAATACCGGTGTAGAGAGAGATAGCCAAACTTTCCTTAGTCATTGGCATGGGTTCGAACAACAGCGATTCGCCAAGATAAAACGGCAGTAGCATCATGTTGCCGAGAAAGACGGTGTAACCCAGCATAGGTAAGCCCTTGAGTGATTCAGGGAGTTTTTGCACCAGTACGGAATAGGTCGCCCAAACCAGAATTGCGAACAGGGCGATAAGCTCACTGTTGCCGATAGAGAAATCAGTCACCAGTTGACCTTTGGTGATAATGAGCAGCACGCCAATGGCGGACACGGAAATAGCGAAAGTCTGCTTTATGGTCGTGAGTTGGCGAAAGAGCAGAAACTGCACCAAGAGAATCCACAATGGTGAGGAAGATTGCAGGATCACCACGTTGGTGGATAGGGTGTTTTCCAATGCAATGTATACCAGTGTGTTATAACCCGCGACACCGAAGAGCGCCAAAAGCACCATCAAGGATGCATTGGCTTTGAACAATGGCCATTGTTCACGCATTGGGCGCAACACAAAAGGAGCCAGAACCAGCGAGGCAACCGTCCAGCGCCAGAAGGCGAGACCAATTGGCGGAATGGATTCGTTGACCAGCTTTGCCAGCGTAATGTTACCAGCCCAACTTATCGTCGCGATAACGGCGAGCAGAATAGGCAGCCAGGCCAGCGGTGAGCTTTGTTGGTTACTTGCCATGTGTATGTGCTCAAAATCCCTCTGAGTCATTCAGTTAGTCAGCTTGTTAACCAACATGCAACAACTCAGCGTCAGCAATGTGCCTTTACTCACTGTGTCAGATTGTTCAATGGGTTGGATATTTTGTTAAAATAAGCGCTGATCTTTTTGCCAGAGGGTAGTTATTTCCGCTGGCTTGTTACTCGGAGAGAACCATGAATTGGTATATCGGCGTGTTGAAACAATACGCGAACTTCAAAGGCCGCGCGCGCCGCAAAGAATATTGGATGTTTTTGGCGTTCAACATGCTGTTCACTTTTGCTCTTGCATTTGTGGATCAGGCATTGGGCACATTTAACCCTGATATCGGTATTGGCACGGCGGGAACCGTGTATGCGATTGCGGTATTTATTCCGACATTGGCGGTTACAGTGCGTCGTCTGCATGACACGGATCGTGTGGGCTGGTGGGCATTGATTGGTATCTTGCCGTTTGGTGTGATTGCATTGCTGGTGCTGAATGCCTTCGATGGCACCAAAGGCAGCAACCGTTTTGGTCCAGACCCTAAGTCGGGCGAACGCACTGACACAACCAATACCGGTACGTTAAGCGGTTAATCGATTGATTGTTCATAGACAAAGCGCCTGCATCCTGCAGGCGCTTTTGTTTTCTACGTTTCTCTCTCCCCAATCTTTTCATTTTCTGCAATGTCGCAAACAGCTCAATCGACGTACGCGATACCGCAAATCACCCTAGGTAATCTGGTTTCTGCTAATAAACCACAATCACCGATATGAAGGTGCCATTCATGGATATTGGCTTTATCGGGTTGGGCAAATTGGGAGAGCCCGTTGCTCAGCGTATTTTGACTTGGTGTCAAACCCACGGCTGTCGCTTGTATGTGTTTGATGCGACTCAGCGGGAAGCAATGGCAAGGCTCAAAGCCTCGGGTGCGAGAGAAGGGGTCAACACCGCTTCTATTGCTGAGCGATGTACGATTTTGTTCAGCCTGTTGCCGGGGCCGGAAGATGTGATGGCCGAAGCGTTAGGAGAGAACGGCATTCTCCACAATGCTGAAGGGTTGGATATCTGGTTTGAATTGAGTCCTTTTCAGAATGTCCGTTGGGACGCCCTTCGGGAAAAAGCCCCACCGGATTTGGTTTTGGTGGATGCGCCTGTTAGTGGGGATTTGTCTTTGGCGAAATCTGGCCAGCTTAGTATGGCGTTGGAAGGTGCTCCGCCAATCCTGCAGCGTTATCAGGATTTGCTCAGCACCTTTGTCTCGCGATGCAAAGTGACAGAGATAACAAAGACGAGCCCTTCATTTTTTAAGCTACCAGATAGCTAAAGATGAGACCTTTTTTCTCGATATAGCTAAGAAGATTACGGCGGCTTTTGCTTTCTTTCTCTATATTGAGTGGCTTGTCTTGGAACTGGCCATGTTACGCTTTTGCCCCAATGTTCGATTAGTCATTTTTGCAGGTCGAATAAATAAGGTCACGCGCCAAAAAATGTTTTTGGAGAGCTTTAACTCTCTCCCTGTTCAATTAAGCCCATCTTAACAGGGGTGTTAGTTCTGCATTTGTTGGATCGGTGAGCATACACCGACCTAGTAGCAACACACCTTGTCCTCAGGCCCTCTGGTCTTATGTCCAGATGGCAATTTTCTCTATCCGTTCTCCTTCATAGATGAAGCAGGGCGTTTCAAAAGGTAATGCTATGACAGAGCCTACGACAACAGTAAACAAAAATGATGACGACCTATACAACACGGACTATCAGGTAGGTCAGGACAACGTGAACTTCCTGGGGTTAGATTTCCATAACCCCGTCTTCCCTATCTCCGCTATCATGGTGGTGGTATTTGTGCTGGGTGTGCTGATATTCCGCGACCAGGCAGCCGACTTCTTCGGTTGGCTTCGCCCCGCCATTACCCAATCCTTCGACTGGTTCTTCGTGATTTCAGCCAACCTTTTTCTCATCTTCTGTTTAGTGCTGGCAATCCTACCTGTCGGAAAAATTCGATTGGGTGGCGAAGAAGCAACGCCGGATTACTCGTACCCAGCATGGTTCGCAATGCTCTTCTCGGCTGGCGTAGGCATCGGCCTGATGTTCTACGGTGTGCTAGAGCCAATGAACCACACTCTAACACCTCCTTTGGGGTTAGAAGCGGGTTCTGATGACGCACGAAGCATTGGTACTGCGGCTGCGATATTCCACTGGGGTTTCCATGCGTGGGCAATCTACGCCGTTGTCGGTCTGGCACTGGCATTCTTCCACTACAACAAAGATCTCCCGCTAACGTTGCGTTCAGCGTTTTATCCGCTGCTTGGCGATCGTGTTTGGGGTCTGTGGGGACACATCATCGATATCATGGCGGTATTGGCGACCTTGTTCGGTTTGGCAACGTCCCTCGGTATCGGCGCAAACCAGATTGCTGCAGGCCTTAACTACCTGTTCGGTATCGATTCAGGCATTGAAACCAAGTCCATCCTGATTCTGGCCATCACCATTGCTGCTCTCGTATCGGTATATCGTGGTATGGATGGCGGCGTGAAGCGCTTAAGTGAAATCAATATGGTGATGGCAGCCATGCTGATGGTATTCGTGATGGTGGTGGGTCCAACGGCACTTATCTTCTCGGGCATTGTCAGCAACACGGTTGATTACCTCAGCTGGTTGCCTGCGTTGTCTAACTGGGTGGGCCGTGAAGATTCTGGCTTCTACCACGGTTGGACGACTTTCTACTGGGCGTGGTGGGTATCCTGGTCACCATTCGTTGGTATGTTCATCGCGCGTGTATCACGCGGCCGTACCGTTCGTGAGTTCATTTTGGCTGTGCTGATTGCGCCAACTATCGTATGTATTGTCTGGATGACCACTTTTGGTACAACCGCGCTGGACCAAATGGATGGCGGTTACATGGGTGTGGTTAACCTGATTACCAATGGTAACTGGCAGCCTGAGCTTTCTATCTACAAGATGTTTGAAGCTTTACCGTTCACTGCAGTGATCAGCTTCTTCGGCATGGTGCTGACCATCATCTTCTTCGTGACTTCGTCAGATTCCGGTTCACTGGTTATCGATACGATTACAGCGGGTGGCAAGATTGATGCGCCGGTTTCGCAGCGTATCTTCTGGTGTACCATCGAAGGTCTGGCGGCAATTGCTCTTCTGATGGGCGGCGGCTTGGGTGCACTTCAGGCGGCAACTATCTCTACAGGTCTGCCATTTGCGGTATTCCTGCTGGTGATGTGTGTGAGTCTTTACATGGGTCTTTCGCGAGAGCTGCGTAGAAAGCAGTTCGCGTAAAATCGATAAATGAAAAAGAAACCCGCCTGATAGCGGGTTTCTTTTTATATCTACTCTAAGGTTGCTCGACCCTAGTAATACAAACACATTCGCTTGCCATTTGCCTCAACGATGGTAAATGGCGTGTCGTAGATGTTTTCCAAAACCGCTTCTTGAATCACTTCATCAACCACAGCATTGGTGGCGATTTTGCCTTGCTTCATCGCGATAATGTGGTCAGCATAACAGGCAGCGAAGTTGATATCGTGGATGACGATAACCACGGCCTTCCCCATTTCGTGCGCCAAACGTTGAATGGTTCGCATGATGCTCAATGAATGGCGGATATCAAGGTTATTCAAAGGCTCATCAAGGAACACATAGTCTGTGTCCTGCGCGATCACCATGGCAATAAACGCCAGCTGCCGTTGACCTCCACTTAGCTCATCGAGATAACGGTTTTCCAAAGACTTCAAATCCAGATAATCAATGGCTTTATCGATGACTTTATTGTCTTCGGTGGTCAGGTTTCCCTTTGAGTAAGGAAAGCGCCCGAACGAGACTAGCTCGCGCACGGTAAAGCGCATGGTGATTGAATTCGCCTGACGAAGCACGGCAAGACGTTTTGCCAGCTCACCGGTATCCCATTCGGCGATGGCTTTGCCATCTATCACTACATGACCACCATCGGGAGTAACGAGGCGGCTTGCCATAGAAAGCAGGGTACTTTTTCCCGCGCCATTTGGACCTATGATGGCGGTCACTTTACCCTTCTCGAATTCGCCGCAGGCTTCATCTACGACGCGTTGTTTACCAAAAGCTTTGGTCAGGTTTTTTAAGGTGATCATGTTAAACAACTCGGTTCTTCAGCAGCATCCAGAGGAAGTAGAGTCCTCCGGCGAAATTCACGACAACACTTAGCGTGGTATCAAACTTAAACAGGTTTTCTACCACCCATTGGCCGACCAACAAGGTGCAAATGGACATCAATGAACAGCCCACCAGTAAAACGCGGTGCTCATAGGAGCGGAACAGTTCTCGGGTCAGGTTCGTGACCAAAAGGCCAAAGAACATGACAGGGCCAATCAATGCGGTCGACATGGCGATGAGGATGGCGGAGAGAATGAGCGCTTTACGTGTGGTTTTCTGCACATCAACACCCAGACTGATGGCGTTGTCCTTATCCAGCCAAAACACATCTAATGTCCGGTGCATGCGGTAGAGCAGGAAGCTGGCGGCCAGCAAGAGTGGCAGGCACAAATACACCAGCTCAATCTTGATGTTGTTAAAGCTCGCAAACATCTTGCTTTGCACCACCAGAAACTCGTTCGGGTCCATCAGCATGGTGAAAAACGAGGCGCTGCTTGAAAATACCTGCCCGAGGATCAGGCCAATCAAGAGCAACACAATCAGGTTGCGGCCTTCCTTGCCAAAGTAGAAGCCAAACAACAGCAACGAGAACCCCACCATCACGGACACAGCAATCGCGAAGTTAATGTAGGTGTTGATCAGGAAAAAGCTGAAGCCACCAAACACAGCAACCAGCAGTGTCTGTGTCAGCACATACAGGGAATCAAACCCCATAATGCTTGGTGTGAGAATGCGGTTGTGGGTGATGGTTTGGAATACCAACGACGACTGAGCAACCGCGATACCTGCCAGCACCATTGCGAGCACTTTCGGGACACGACGAGACAGGAAATACCCATAGTTCGTGGCCGTGAGTCCAATGCAGATAAACAGAGCGGCAAAGACAAGGGCCGTAATAGCCATTGCCCACATTTTCTTGGTATCAGACATTTTTTGGCCCTTTGGTAATGAGATAGATAAAGGCCAATCCACCCAAAATACTCACCAGCATAGAAACCGGAATTTCGTACGGGAAGATGATTAAGCGGCTGACAATGTCGCAGGCAAGTACTAGAAGCGCGCCGACAATCGCCACGCGGGAAATGTTCTTGCGAAGGTTGTCGCCATAGAAAATGCTGACAAGGTTAGGCACAAGCAAACCTATAAAGGGTAGGGCGCCCACAATCATCACGACACTCGCCGAAAGAATGGAGACCAGCATCACGCCAATCACTAACACCTGTCGGTAACTCAGGCCAAGACCAACCGCAAAATCACGTCCCATGCCGACAGCGGAAATCCGGGCGGCGTAGGCATAAGTGAAGGCTGCAATCGGCAGGGCGATATAGAGAAGCTCATAATCACCTTTCAAAATGCTGGCAAAGTTGGCGACTGTCCAACTGCTTAGCATTTGCAGGGCATCATACTTGTAGGCGAGGAACGTGGCGCATGAGCTGATGATACTGCCGTAGATAATACCAATTAGCGGTACAAATACAGCGTTACGGAATTGGATGCGTTGGATAAGGGTAACAAACAACAAGGTGCCAAAAATGGAAACGGAAAAAATCAGCCAGAGTTGATTACCATTGCCGAAAAACACAAGGCTAAGCATATAGCCGAGCATGGCACATTCAATGGTGCCTGTAGTGGAAGGCGCAGCAAACCGGTTTTGGCTGATTTGCTGCATCACCAGACCTGCAATGCTCAAGCCTGCACCGGCGAGCACGATGGACAGCAAACGGGGAAGGCGGCTGGTGAAGAGAAGTTCGAGCGCTTGGCTATCTCCTGCCAACAAAAGGGCAGGAGACAACTCGCTGACACCGACAAATAGGGATGCCAGACTCAGCAAGCCCAGAAGAAACAATAGCTTTAACAAGGTATACCTCAGTTTCTTAGGGTCAACAGACCCTAGGGCTGTCGCTTATAGATCAACGCTGTTTTTGATGTCAGAAATCATTTGCTCGGTCGCAGTGATGCCTGACATAGACAGGTACCAAGCATTCAAGTCGAGATAGGTCATCTTGTTGTTCTGGTATGCCTGTGTCGCTTTGATCAGGTCGTTATCAAACTGCTCGCGGGTTTCGCTTTCAGCAGGATTGATCAGAGTGTCACGGTCAATGACCAGAAGGGTTTTAGGGTCAGACTCGCGAATAAATTCAAACGAGATCATATCGCCGTGGTTTGACGCTTTGATGCCTTTTACAGACTCGTTAAAACCAAAATCTGTGTAGATAGCAGAAAAGCGAGAATCAGCACCGAACGAAGAGAGCTTGCCACCAGCACTCATGATGGTGAGGGCATCGACACCATTTGTCTGGTTGTAACTGTTAATGGCTTTGAACTCTTTATCCATGGCTGCGATTTTTTCTTCAACCAGCTCTTCTTTGCCAAACACTTTACCCAAGTTGCGCCATTGCTCTTGAGTCGCGTTCCAATAACCTTTTGAACTGTCTGCGGCAAATACAACGGTGGGCGCAATTTTTGATAGCTCGTCGAAGCTTGGTGAACTGCGTGGGCCGACAATGATGATGTCTGGGTTCTGGTTGTAGATTTCCTCGAAGTTTGGCTCAAACAGGCTACCCACGTTGGCATACTTGTCGTCTTTGTATTTTTCTAGGTAAGCAGGAACCTGTGGAAGGGTTTTGGATACCGCAACAGGGTCAATACCCAGTGCATTGATTGCATCTAGCGATCCCAGACCAATGACAACTACGCGCTCTGGTACGCCTTGAATTTCAGTTTTTCCCATACGGTGTTCAATAACAACCGATTCTGTAGCCATTGCTGAGGTGGTCACAAGAGAAAGCAATGCAGCCTGGAATAAGGTTTTCATTTATTGCTCCTTTTCATAAATGAAAATGGTTATCAAAATCGTTCGCAATATACATTTGAGTTCATTCTGATTCAACTGGATATATTGAAAAGGCGCGATTTCAGGATTCAAAGCATTGAAAGTTGCGAGGGTTGCGGTTTTTTGGAGGCATTGAGTAATGACGAACTGAGGCTCTCTGAAGGTTGAGTTTGAAGAGTTTCATTAAAGTTTGTGACTTTTTATGGCTGAGAAATACGCCTCAAAAATGACAATCACTACGTAAATAAAGTGTGGAACAACATTTCTGTGTAGTGAGTTCACCTACAAAGGAAAAGCTTTTGGTAGTTTAAACCCGCGTTTAAAAAGCAATACCCAAGCTACCTGTAGTTGGCCTCGGTATCTCTGAGTTTCAGGTTGTTTGGGTATAGTCATGGCTGTACAACAAAAATTCGAATAAGCCTAAGAGAAGTAAGGATATACTCGAATGAAATGGCTGTTTGCCGCGTTTTGGAATTACGCGAAGTTTTCAGGCAGGGCTAGACGACGAGAGTTTTGGGGATTCTTCCTCATTCAAAATATAGTGTTGGCTCTCTGCGTCGGGATTGATGTTGCTGAGGTTGGGGTGCATGCGTTCCAGCTAACGGACTTTTACGCTGCACCACTTTGGTTTGCTATTACCCTGATCCCCTTGATTACTGTGACGGTTAGACGCCTTCACGACATCAACAAGTCAGGTTGGTGGTGGTTGGTTGTTGTCGTGCCTGTTGTGGGTCCTTTGGTGTTTCTGGTGTTTACCTTGTTACGTGGCACCAAAGGAAGCAACCGTTATGGTTGCGACCCTATCGGTATATTTAGTAGCGGAATCTAACCGAATCCCTTCAGGAAAACTGAAGGGATTTTGTCATTAGTGCTTCAACTGCCTTGTTGGCAGAGTCTAAAGCGCCTTCCAGATACCCGCCATAAGCGCGGGAGGCTTCGGTTCCAGCAAAGAAAATGTTTGGGTGATTCTCATCTTGTTGGGTAAAGCCATACAAACCATGCATCACAGCCATGTCATCGTTCGTGGCCGTGTACTTTTCCTGAAACCAATCCACATACTGAATTGAAATCGGGTTTGCCGCATCTGGCCCAAACAACCTGACAAGTTGCTGTTGAATGAGTTTTTTCAATGTCTCATCGCCTGCGGTTTTCCGCGCTGCGGCGTTAATGCCCATAAAGCCCATGATTGCGCCATATACGGGCTGACCATTTAACTCCGGCGAAGCATCATGGATTTCTACTAAAGGCCCTACATTGCTTGAAGCTGAACCCGAAAACCCATTGTCGCGCCAGAAAGGTTTGTCATAGATAAATACGGCTTTAGCATGCGCTGCCATCCAGGTTTCTGTGCCGTCAAAAGTATTCATCAGAGCAGGGCTCAATGACGGATTAAAACTCACTGTGCGTGCAATCAATCTCAGTGGCATCGCAAAAATAATGTTTTGTGTTTGCAGCGTTCTGGTCTCACCCGACCTCTCATAGCTCAGGGTGTAAGTGCCATTGTTCAGTGAAACTTCTGTCAGCTTGCTGCTTGCAATCCGTTTTTCCGCTGGAAGCTTTTCCAGTAAGCCTTCGACCATTGCTTGCATTCCGCCTTCAAGGCGATAGGTGTCAGGCATAATGTCATAGCCGACATTGATCGCCTGTGGTGGCGCACCGCGGGCTTTTTCGACAAGATAGTGCCCGTCACCATGTTGCTTATAGCTGGGAATGTTGAGCGCTTCGGCTAATCCAGAAATTCGCGGGTTTATGTTCGGCCAGAACCAGGAGGGACCCAGATCGACTGTGGCTGCCTGTGAGCCTGGTGATGCAGAAACGATACGCCCACCAAAGCGCTCGCGTGCTTCCAATAGTAGGTAATCCTGATGTTGCTGTTCGAGCAAATAGGCTGCATACAGCCCGCTTAAACCACCGCCTACTATCACGGTTTGAGGGTGCCTGTTCATCGTCTACCTCCCTGATCAAAACACTTCGCTGTAGGGTCTAATATCTATTTCCTGCGTCCAGGCACTGGCAGACTGCTTGGTCAGGCTAAGATAAACACTCGCCGCATCAGCCGGCTGGATAGCGGTCTCGCGTCGAAGGGCAGGGAAACGCTCACGACTTTTGGGAGACCACAAAATACCATCAACGACAACATGGGAAACATGGATGCATTGTGGTTGGAATTCTCTGGCCAGAGATTGAGTAAGTCCGCGCAGTGCGAATTTTGCAGATGAAAATGCGCTGAAGTTTTTACTTCCGCGGATACCTGCTGTTGCACCCGTGACCAGTAGTGTGCCACCACCTTGTTTAATCATCATTGGAATGACAGCCTGGGCGATGTTGAAAACACTCATTACTGACGCTCGCCAAGTTTCCTCAAAGCGCGTCGCTGTCGTTGAGAAGAAGCGCTCGATAGTCAGCATGGCAGTATTGCAAATCACGACTTCTGGGGTGCCATAGAGTGCATCAATCTGTGCAAATGCACGGCTGATTTCATTTGCATCTGTTGTGTCTGCAATGATCATCCCATTTGAACGGCTGATGGTGACTACTTGGAAACCATCGCTTTCGAAAGTGTTTTTAATCGCCTCACCCAGCCCCTCGCCGTAACCGGCGATCACTGCTAGGGGTTTTCCTTTTGATGTTGTCATTGCGCTCTCCATCAATACAGCTTTAACGTATTAGATGCTAACGTAATGCTGGCGTTGAGCGAGGCAGTATTGGTAAGTCAGTGGCGTAGTATTTCTTGTGTGAGTGAGAAAATAGGCATTTTATCGGTGAGGAGAAATACGAACGGCTTTTAGAATATCCCCCAATCCTCTTTAGGTGATGAAATTTATCACTTTTGATTGATTGGGGGATCACTGAGTTTATGTGTTTTTCAGACTATGTTGTGAAGCTTGTTTATCCTCCAACATTAGGAGACGTTGATTCTCTTAAAGTTTGCTGCTGGTAGGTGTCTAAAATTTTGGTAAGACCTGGTTTATTTGTATTTTGAGCAAGCTCCTCTAATTTTGATATCATTTGAGGCCTTTGCTTTTCATTTGCAAGCAGAATAGTCGCCAATGCTGACTGCTTATTGTCCGATTCTTCTTTGACCAGACGGTTGTAAAACTGGCCTTGCTCAATAAACGTCATTTCATGTGTGCTGAAAAAACGAGAGGCTGTTGTCAGAACGACAGTTTTTTCCTCGTTCAGAAGATGCTCAACAGCATCAGCTCTTCCATCAGGACGATACAGCGCACCCTCTACGGCCGCATTGCGCTCAAAAGGATGATCTGAATCCATCGACTTTATGAATGTGGGGGTGAATACATCATCATCAATATTGGCGGCGGATTTGAGTGCTATGAGCCGCTCTCTATTCGACGAGGCATTGCTTTGTAATACCGCCGAAACCATATCAATACCACTTTGACGCAAAGCCGTTTGCTTATTTGCGAGATTGCCAATGTTGAACATAGCAGTCTCGCTAAGCATCGGAGAATCATTCCGTTTGATAACTTCTTTGAATGCTTCCATCGCGATATCTGTCGCTCCCTCGAGGTGTGCTAGGTTAACCATACCTGCAGCTCTATATCTGTATGGAACATCTGAATCGTTGATGATATTCCCAAGGTATTGCTCGGACTCGGGTTGGTTAGCATCTTGTATTGCCATTAATATGGCTTGTCGCTCCAATGGAGAAAGTGCTTCATCACTTAACATTGATTTTATTTCTGACAATGTTTTGAAGTTAAGAAGATACTGCCCTACACGGACAGACTCTGTATAGGAAAGTGAGTCTGATAACACATTGAGCGCCTCGTAGTACTGCTCATCATTAGAAATATCGTCTTTGGCAGCATAGGATTCTAAATCTGAATTGAATCGTGCGTTAGCATTAAATGCAAACAGCTCATTTTTAAATTCGACATGTCCAGGGTCGAATCTTTGGTAGCTGCCTACGATGGTCATGCCAATCTTTATTTTATTGTTTTCCGCGACAGAAGATGAGTTATGTGACAGGTCCAGAGAAATGTCCCCTTGCATGGACAAATTCACGTTAGCTTCTGTTAGAAAGCCATCGTCACCTATTTGACCTGACCATGAGTCTTTGATGTCGTCTACTATCGAACCTAACTCGAACTGATTGGTGTATAGGATATCTAATAGCCGTCGGGTGACTCTGTTAGAATCGCGATCAAGTTGATATTGATAAACAGCTGAACGTGATGCCTCTTTGATGGTTACTGGCTCATCGTTTGAACTATAAGAGAGGTTTGATACATAAAATGCCGCAGAACCTAAGGGATGTTCGCTTGAAAGTCCAAGCATATCTATTTGTGTGTAAAGTTGTGGTGCTTTGTATGCGTAAAGGAAACCTATTTCATTTTCGTCAGTCGGTAAAGTTCCCTTGTCGGGAGTGGATACCATAAAGTTCCTTAATATCCCCCGTCTTTTGCGCTTTCCAATGTCTTGGTTTTCGAAAATAACCTCAAAAGAGAGTTTTGCCTCAGTAGGTGGTGAGTCACTTTCCTTACCAAAATCAAACTTTGCTGTATTTTTCAAATTAACGATATATCCAACAAACTTTGGAGGTGAATTTTTGTTATGAAGTTCAGGCTGCTGCGTACTCGTCGGCTTTTCATTAGATGACGAAACAAAGCTATCATTCATTTTAACGTCTGAAGTTTCAGATATTTCTATTGGTTCCTGGTTTTGTTCGCCTTCCAGACTTAAATACGTAAAGCTTACGGCGATAAGGAATAGAACGATAACTGGGAGAATGGCTTTTATTTTCATGCTCATACCTCTAGAAAGGTGCCGAATTAACGGCACCTTGTAAATCGTATATCAAGGCTTAGCCTCATATTACATTTTTCGAACACTGGCCAATCGTGAGTTGCGTGGGTTATTTGGATCTATAACAATTTTTCCTTTGACGAATTCATCTAACCAAACTCTTTCCCAAAGTTTATAACCACTCCAACTAGCTATAGTCCCCCTCCAAAGTGTGATAGTCCAAGGTGGTACACCCAGCTTGACTGAACCCGCCCAGTTACCACCTTTTGCTGTAGCTGATGATTTCCCTTTGGTATGAACATAAAACTTCCAGTTATTAGGATTATTATCTCTGGTTAGACCACCTTCAATCCGTAATGGTTTCGATGCTGAAACAGTATTTAATGTCCCCGTTAAGTTAAGTGTCAGTCCGATACCAACCCCTACATTAACCGTAAAATTTTGCCATCCATTTAAGGAGACAGCGTTGTATACATATTCTGGACTCCGCCATCTGTTGTTGATATAAATAGGGTGAGGAACGGAGTTAAACCAACCAGTATAACCACCTCCCATTGAGGCTTTTATATTAGCGCCTACGCCAGTATTAAAAGTGAACTTGATGGGACTTGGAAATTGCATCAATTCAATTGTGTCCAAGAAGGGATTTGATAGAGAGGCACCTACAGCAACGTTGAACCCATAGCCATTGTGCACAGAATCACATTCTGTAGCCACGAATACGCTAAGCGACGTTGACGGATTCGTACCTCCACCAAGAGAAACGCCGGCCGAATGTCCTGCCCAACCGCCATTCCACACTCCATCTAGACCGCCTGGAAGGTCAAGAAATGCTTTACAATAATTTTTACCGTCAGTATTTTCATTACCCATAAGCGCTTGTATCAAATCACCCTTTGCGTCGGAGTCGGTGGGGGTAATATCGCTTTCTAGATAAAGATCAAAGGCGCGGTGACGCTTACCTTTAAGCCAAGTGCCGTCTTGAGTTGAAACACGTTGACTAAGCGAGGCACTTTTGTCGGATCTTGACGAAATATCAGAGGCTGCCCAGCCACCTTCTCGAGGAAAGAGGTGACCTAAACCAAGTGCATGTACACTTTGATTCCAAAGTGGATCACCCACGTTGTCCCAAGTGATACTATGGCTGCCCGAGTAGGAGAGAGTTGAAAAGCAGGCGAGTAAAGCTCCTGCGAAAATCTTTCCTGATTTAAGTCCTTTAAAAGATGGTGAGTACATTGTTTGTTCGCTCCATTTACAATCTACAGGTTTAAAAAGATTAAAAATATATAGGTACACTAATATTTGATAATGAATGTTTGGCGTTCTAATTCTTATCTCCCTTTTTGGCTTTTTATTTTCAAGCCTACTCCGCGAATTGTCATTGAAAGTATGGTTTTGTATACGAACTGGATATGGCGTTATATTTCAAAGCTAACCTATTCATTGGTTTTCTAGTGTAGTGAACAGAAATTTCCTCACTATAAAGAAAAACTATGCCGAAATGCCCTCTCATCCAAAAGTAGTACTTTTAATTAAAATACAAATTCATTAGTATCTTTTTAATAAGGTGCCACTAATGTAATTATCCCTAAGATTAGATAATTTAACTTTACCCATGTTTGTTTATTAAGTATTTGTTATATCTGGTATAGGATTATCTTATGACATTAACTGGTATAAATAGTGAGTCTATTTATCTAGCGTGAAGTTATCTTATGAGGTCAGTTATCATGGGCAGTATGGTTATTTTTATGGTGTGAAATATTAACTCTGAGTGTGATCTTTATAGTTCAAAAAAGTAAGAATGGTTAAAGTGCTAGCTTTTAGTATTAAAATAGCATGAACCCTGTTTTTTGTGACTTTTTTGGATTTAAAGGTATGTGGTTAGGTGAGTGAAATTAAGGGTCTTGTTGATCACATCAGTCACTTAACGTACTGATCTACTTAGAGCTATATCGGTCACTCAACTCGGTAACTCTTAGGCATACCTAGTCTTATGACTTTGTTCATCGCTTTGACGTTTGCCAACGCTTCGCCGACTTGTGCATTGTAATCGCGTAGCGCCAGTTTTGGGCTGAGCAACTGCTTGTATCGATACATGGCCGTTTCTGATAATGAGCGTTGATGACAGTCGTTTTCACGTTTCCATTGACTCAGTGCTCCCGCTTTCAATGCATGAACCGCATCGTTGCGAGGATGTCCATCTTCCCATAGCCCAGCGTTGCTCCGCGGAGGGATTGTGGGCTTGAACGCTTTCCTCCTCAGCACCTGAGGACAGGATTTCGTGTCGTAGGCAACGCCGCCGCTGACTTGCCCTATCTTCCGGCGCAAAGGGTTGAGTAATGTCGGCAGTGCTTCTTTGTCGCCTACTGATTCCCAGCTGACGACAACAGAAATGACCTCATGCGTACCTGCGTCAATCGCCAGGTGTATCTTTTGCCAAACTCGTCGCTTTTCTTAACCGTGCTTGCGCATTTTCCATTCACCCTCCCCGAATACTTTTAAACCTGTAGCATCAATAACGACATGCGCCACAGGTCCACGACTGAGTGGACTATATTGAACTTCAACGGTCTTTGCCCGTTTGCGAATGCAGTTGTAAGACGGCGATTTCAGTGGCACATCCATCAGGACAAATATCGAGTCGAGAAAGCCTTGAAGAGCGCGTAGAGGGAGCTTGAAAATGCCTTTAATCATGAGGGCCGTTTCAATGGCAGCATCGGCAAACGTAAAGCCTCCGCCTCGTTTGACATGGTGTTTTTTGTAGTGCCAATTCTGGATAGCAGCCTCATCAACCTAAAAGGTTATCAAGCCGCTGCTAATCTATGCCTTGTAGTATTGTTTCCAGTTGCTGATTTTGTACTTGGCTTTGCCCATCATCGTCACTCATTTTCAGGTTCTGATGATCTGATTGCAATACCGTTGATTAGTCCATTGATTTAGGAAACAACGCCCTACAAAGAAGCCGCGATCACAGCCCTAGTAAACTCGCTGAATCCTCAGTCTTCAGGTCGTTTGGCTATTTGCTAAATAGTGCCAATATAAGCGGTGTCATCGTGATGCTTACCGCCGATGACAGTGCTGCTTTCATGCTAAGCGCGTAACCAACTCGCTTCGTTACCACCACCAATAACTGTGCACTCGCCTCCTCTGTGCTAGATGGAGTTAAATTCAACTAGTCTTATATTAAATCATACCCATAAATGTCTTCATCTCCCGCGTGCCCGTTATTGTATCGTTTCCTTCAAATCCTTTGATGATCATATAAATTTCCATTTCCCAGATTAGATACACCCAAATTAATTATGGTTAAATGCAATCCAGATAACTGGTCTTCAGAGGCGCAGACACTCAAGATACATCAGCGAGTATGGAAGTACGAGTCTCACTAAAAAGTCATTTTACTGGCTCGATGAAATGAATTTTAAATAATGACCAAAAAAGAACTAGTGATAAAAGTTGGTTTGAGGGTGTTGGTTTTGTGAATTGTCCTTAGTTGAAAATTTCTCGCTATTGATACTGAAGGTTAAGATATTGATATTGTAGTTGATATTTGTCTTCCTCGAATTTTTTGGTTATTGCTAAGCTGGTATTTTGTATTTATTAGTAATCATTGATGAATCTAGAGTAATGCTTATAAATTAAATAAGTATGAGTAACGTTGGATTGTGTTTTGTTTGAATGTCTCTATAGTTTATCCCTCTACCTTTAGAGGTGGCTAAAACGGTTTTGTTTTTCTGTGTTTAAAATGTGTTTGTATGTCAATGATAGAAAGTGCTTTCTTTTCTATCGCATTAATCAATTAAAAGGATGACTTTGGCTAGTCGGTCTTTCATGTTGGAATTTTTCGTTATGACTGGAATGAGTATCGAACTAAGTCGCTTAATGATACTTGTATAGAAATTTAGTATTAGTTCCCTAATTTATTGGTGTATTGATTTATAAACAAATGAGTGTTGGAAATTTTCGAAACGAACCTTGGGTTCGTTACTAAACTAAGTGAATAAATTGTTCAAATTATTATAGCGTTCGGATGTCTCCTGTTTTTGGTATCAGCTTTAGAGCGAAAATTTGGTGGCAATTGAGTGGAAGCGCGGAATGTTGTGGGAGCAATTGAGGGTTGATGATGGACGCATCGAAAAAGAAGTCTTTTAGAGGCAAGGTAAACAGGATTGCCTATCTTAATGGTATTAGAGCCTTTGAAGCTGCCGCAAGGCATCACAGCTTTGCAGGTGCTGCGCAAGAACTTAATGTGACACCTGCTGCGGTGGGACAGCAAGTCAGGCAACTTGAAGACTGGCTTGATATCAGATTGTTTAATCGTGCGACCTCGGGTTCAACGAGGTTAACTCTGACAGAAGAAGCATTACGCGCTTTCCCCGATATTCACCGTGGTTTTGATTTAATCACCCGTGGTCTGAGTAATCTCTTCGATGAGCCGGAAGAAAACACCATCACGATTTCGGCCAGTCCTTCCATTGCCTCGAAATGGCTGCTCTCCCGTATCAATGCTTTCCAGTTAGAAAAGGAAGATTGCGATATTCAGGTCGAAACTGATGTCGCTTTGGTGGACTATGCCGAAAGGGGCATCGATATTGGTGTACGTTACGGATTGGGGCAATGGGATGGATTATGTGCCCAGCTCTTAATGTTCGAAGATATTTTCCCCGTGTGTACGCCAGAATTTGCCAAAAAATATGGACTTGAGCGATCACCACCTGATGAATTTGAGGGTATTCCTCTTTTACATGATTATTCGGTTCCGGCTAGCAGTGGGTATCCCTCGTGGCAGGAATGGTCGGATAATGTTGGAGCGCCACTGCCAGCGAAGTTACATGGTCTGAAAATCAATGACTTCGCCAGTGTTATTGAGTTAGCTCGCCGAGGAAATGGTCTCGCTTTAGGGCGTAGTAGACTGATTGAGGATGAATTGGCTTCAGGTGAGTTAATTTGTCCTTTTGATCGTGACTCATATCAGTTTCGCTCTCGCTTTTGCTATTTTCTGGTTTGGAAAAATGAAGAGGGTGATAACGACAGAAAGTTTAGGTCCTTCAGGGACTGGTTGCTTTCTTCTGTGAGCGAATAAAAACTAAAAAAGGGCCGTTTATTAAACGGCCCTTTTATTGGTTATTTCTCTGGTAGCTGAAACGTTAGGTTAAACGGTACTGCAACGTTCAATAGTTTGGGGACTTTTAGCGATTCGTCCCTTTTGCTTCTTGCAAAAACATACTCTCCCATGGTGGTATTTTGGTTGAGCATGATATTCCTGCGTTTTTGCCAGTCCATCTTCACGCACATGGTAGGTGATGATCCAAGGGGCGGGTAATCATGGCACAGGTAAACGTTTGTTCCACTTGGCAGTTCATAGAGTTTTCGAATGGAGTTGTACAAATCCTGTGCGCTACCGCCGGGGAAGTCCACTCTTGACGTCCCTTTATCTGGTGCGAAAAGTGTATCACCGACGAACACGTTGTCGTCGATTTTGTAAGTGACACAGGCTGGAGTGTGGCCCGGCGTTTCAATCACTTCGATCACTTTGGACCCAAAATGAATTTTTGAGGTTCCATTGACCAGAAAATCAAAGTTCGCCAGATTGCCCAAGCCGAACTTGCTTTTCCATTGATTAAACACTTCTCGTATCCGGTGGCTAATGACGGTTTTTGCGCCTGTGGCAGCCTTCACATACTGCGATGCCGATAGATGGTCTGCATGGATATGTGTATCTAGGACGTAACGCAGTTCAAGCCCTTTTCTCTTGATGTAATCGAGTACGTGATCGATGTGTGAATGCGATATATCGCCATTGTTGTAGTCAAGAACCGGGTCAATGATGAGAGCTAGGCCACTGTCAGAGACCACATACGTCAGTGAGCCGGTCTCAGCATGAAAGAATGGTTGTACTTTCATGGCGCACCTCCTTCAGCTTGCAGAAAAGCAAGCGCGCTCTGACATGGTTTGTCTCCAACCGATTAGGTTGGTGAGTTCCGCTGGGACTTCAATACCCGCAAATTCGGCAAATGCGAGACCGTAGAACAAGGTGATATCAGCCATCGAGAATGTATCTGCAGCCACGTACAAGTGGTGCTCCAGATGTTGATTGAAGTACGAAAAACCGGCTAGTGCACGTTGCTTCTGATGATTGCCCCATTCACTGCACTGATAAGTTTCGAGTGCAGGACCCAAACCTGCTGTAGCATGGTGGAAGTAGGCACCCACAGCATCCATTACCATGGATTCGGCTCGGCGCTGCATCATGTGAATCATGCCACGCTCAAGTGGGGTTTTACCTGTGAGAGATGGTCCATCAAACAAAGCATCTATGTACTCGGTAATAGCGGTAGACTCTGAAAGATATTCACCTTCCAGCGTACGAAGTACAGGTACTGTTCCCAAAGGGTTTATTGCGTAAAACGCTTCGGTTCGGTGTTCAAGGTTCATAACGTCAACCTCGATAAACTCTACCTGATTCAAGGATCCTTTTTCAGCCAACGCTGCTCGAATGCGTGCAGGGTTCGGGAAACCCGTAGTTTCGTATAACGCGATTTTGCTTTCCGAAGACATGACTTTTCCTTATCCGGTTTTCCGGCTGTTGTTTTTTATGAATATGTTGAGCAGAAGGGTTAAACGCGTACTTCGCCTGCACCAATTTTTCTGTAGATCATCGCGCCGCTATTGGTAGCGATCGTGACAGGCGTGTTAGCGGGGAAGCGCATCCAAGAGTGATGTTCATACTGAGTACCATTGATGGTTGCACTGCCAGAGAGAACAAAGTATTCAATGACCTTGTCGAAGGTTTCTTCTGTGGATTGATAACCCGCTTTCAACTGATTTAATGAGGTTTCTTCGAGGTCTGAATTCCAGAGAGGCAGTGTTTTATGGTACTCAGACACTGATGTCCAATCAGCTTCGTTGGTGTTGAGATAGAAGTAGTCCGGTTCGGTCGAAGGCACTTGAGAAAGCTTCACGAAGATCTCACAACCTTCCTTGGTAAAAGGGGCGTGAGTTGAGCCAACCGGGTTGCGCACATACCAGCCTTTGGTGAAGTCGCCATTTTGGTCAGAGAATGTGCCTTCCAGCACAATGTATTCCTCACCACCCGGGTGACTGTGTGGTTTGAACGAGCTTCCTGGTGCATAGCGGACACAAGAGGTAGCGCGTCGGGCAATTTCATCGCCTCGGCGTTCAAACATCATGCGTTTTACGCCGACCATAGGTGTGTCTGAGAAAGGTAGTGAGCCACCTTTTATTGTGATTGGCGTAGAAAGATCCACATTCCATTCAATGTATTCCTGACTGGCTGTTTTGGTGTCCGTTGTCATGCTGTCACTCCTTGTTCGTGATTTTTTGCCAGTCTAAGGTGGCGATACGAATGGGACGAGGCACAAAAATTTGTAGGGTGGGAAAGTTTTGTTTGTTCAGTGGGAGCTAAAGCAATGTATCAGTATGAAAGTACTTGATAATTTCAGTTGGTTATTGAGTGTTTATAAAAGAAATAGGCAATAAAAAACCCGCCAGTTGGCGGGTTTTCAGTGTTGATTGGGTGCTTATGCCAGCAGTTCTTTTGCTGTCTCAACCACGTTTTCCGTGGTGAAGCCGAACATCTTGAACAGCTCACCCGCCGGCGCAGATTCACCGAAGGTGTGCATACCGATGATGCGACCGTCAAAGCCCACGTACTTGTACCAGAAGTCCGCAATGCCTGCTTCGATAGCGACACGTGCTGTCACGTCTGATGGCAGTACCGCTTCACGGTATGCCGCATCTTGCTTGTCGAACACGTCAGTCGATGGGATAGACACCACGCGAACCGCTTTGCCTTCTGCCGTCAGCTGTGCTGCTGCTTCAACTGCCAGTTCAACTTCTGAACCGGTAGCAATCAGGATAAGCTCTGGTTTGCCCACACAATCTTTCAGGATGTAACCACCCTTGGCGATGTTTGCCACTTGCTCGGCGTCACGCTCTTGTTGAGCTAGGTTCTGACGCGAGAAGATCAGCGAGCTTGGGCCGTCTTTACGCTCAATCGCCAGTTTCCACGCGACTGCAGATTCTACCTGATCACATGGACGCCATGTGCTCATGTTTGGTGTCAGGCGCAGGGAAGCGATTTGCTCAACCGGCTGGTGCGTCGGGCCGTCTTCACCCAGACCGATAGAGTCGTGAGTGTAAACCTGAATGTTCTGCACTTTCATCAGTGCTGCCATACGCATCGCGTTACGTGCATATTCCATGAACATCAGGAAGGTCGCACCGTATGGGACGAAACCACCGTGCAGGGCGATACCGTTGATGATCGCGGTCATACCGAACTCGCGTACACCGTAGTGGATGTAGTTGCCAGATGCATCTTCGCCGGTCAGGGCTTTTGAGCCAGACCACATGGTCAGGTTTGAAGGCGCCAGGTCAGCTGAGCCACCCATGAATTCAGGTAGCATCGCACCAAACGCTTCCAACGCGTTTTGAGATGCTTTACGTGAAGCAATATTCGCTGGGTTCGCTTGCAGGTCGGCAATGATTTGGTTGGCTTTTTCTTCCCACTCTGCAGGCAGGTCGCCGTTTACACGGCGTTTGAACTCTGCCGCCAGCTCTGGGTGTGCAGCTTCATACGCAGCCAGCTTCTCGTTCCAAGCCGCTTCTTTTGCTGCGCCTGCTTCTTTTGCGTCCCACTGACCGTAGACGTCAGCTGGAATTTCAAACGCAGGGTGTTCCCAGCCCAGGAACTCACGTGCCGCTTTGATTTCGTCTGCGCCCAGAGGAGCACCGTGACAGTCGTGGGAGCCCGCTTTGTTTGGTGAACCGAAACCGATGATGGTTTTGGTACAAATCAGAGTCGGACGACCGGTTTCTGCTTTCGCCGCTTCAATGGCTGCGTTAATCGCGTCAGCGTCGTGGCCGTCAACGGCTGGGATAACGTGCCAGCCGTAAGATTCGAAACGCTTAGGTGTGTCGTCAGTGAACCAGCCTTCAACGTGACCGTCGATGGAGATGCCGTTGTCATCCCAGAACGCGATCAGTTTGCCCAGACCCAGGGTGCCTGCCAGTGAACACGCTTCGTGAGAGATACCTTCCATCAGACAGCCGTCGCCCAGGAACGTATAAGTGTTGTGGTCAACGATGTCGTGGCCTTCACGGTTGAACTGAGCTGCCAGTGCTCTTTCCGCAATCGCCATACCCACAGCGTTGGTGATGCCTTGACCCAGAGGACCAGTAGTTGTTTCTACACCTGGCGCGTAGCCATACTCAGGGTGGCCTGGGGTTTTCGAGTGCAGTTGACGGAAGTTTTTCAGATCGTCGATAGACAGATCGTAACCGGTCAGGTGCAGCAGGGAGTAAATCAGCATAGAGCCGTGACCGTTTGACAGCACGAAGCGGTCGCGGTCTGCCCACTCAGGGTTTTGTGGGTTGTGGTTCATGTGGTCGCGCCACAGGACTTCGGCGATGTCCGCCATGCCCATTGGGGCACCTGGGTGACCAGAGTTGGCTTGTTGTACGCCGTCCATGCTGAGAGCACGGATCGCATTGGCAAGGGTTTTACGTTCCATCTTGGGCTTACCTTGTTGAATTATGTTCAGAGCGGATTTCAATCAAGCGAATGATATAGGAAATAAGAGAGCGGCAATAGCCGCTCTGAGTAATTCTGTTTTGTCGGTTACAGCATACCGCGAATCATGTCTTCCAGTTTGCCTTGGTCAACCGCGAAATTGCGGATACCTTCGGCCAGTTTTTCAACTGCCATGGCATCTTGGTTGTGATCCCACAGGAACTCAGCATGAGTCATTGGTGCTGGGCGATCTTTCACTTCCACGTCGTCGTGTAGTTTCTGAACCACTTCGCCTTCTGCGTCAGACAGCTCTTGTAGCAGTTGCGGGCTGATGGTTAGACGGTCACAGCCAGCCAGTTCCAGAATTTCGCCTGTGTTGCGGAAGCTTGCACCCATTACCACCGTTTCGTAGCCATGCTCTTTGTAGTAGTTGTAGATGCTGGATACTGACAATACGCCTGGGTCTTCTGCTGCTTCGAAATCACGGCCTTCTTTCGCTTTGTACCAGTCCATAATGCGACCAACGAAAGGTGAGATCAGGTATACACCCGCTTCAGCACATGCACGCGCCTGTGCGAAAGAGAACAGCAGAGTCAGGTTACAGTTGATGCCTTCTTTTTCCAGCACTTCTGCAGCACGGATACCTTCCCAGGTAGACGCCAGCTTGATCAGGATGCGGTCGTTGCTGATACCTGCTTCGTTGTACATGCTGATCAGTTTACGTGCTTTCGCTACGCTGCCTTCGAAATCGTAAGAAAGGCGGGCATCTACTTCTGTAGAGATGCGGCCAGGAATCACTTTCAGGATTTCTTTACCAATGTTGACTGCCAGACGGTCGCCCGCATCAGCCAGTTGTTGTTCAACGTCTTGGCTTTTCGCTTTTGCGTAGGCAATCGCTTCTTCAATCAGCGGTGCATATTGTGGGATTTCAGCAGCTTTCAGGATAAGAGAAGGGTTTGTTGTCGCGTCTTGCGGCTGGTATTTGGCGATCGCATCGATATCACCCGTGTCAGCAACCACGGTTGTGAGCTTGCGTAATTGTTCCAATTTAGTGCTCATCTTTTAAACCTTTTGTTGTATCTAGTAGGGGGCTCAGAAGTGCTTTTGTTGGCCATTCAAAGCATCGGGGTAGACGTTGAATGAACAAATGCAACACACCTGAGCAAATGATTGGGTCATATTTGTGTTTTTGTGCGATAAAGTCAACGCTCAGATCTGATAAACCTCACTGGGATCTCATAGAAACGTTTGCTTATGACGAGATCTGTTGATGTGCTGTTGGATCCTTGACCAGTGTTGATTTTGGCGCGTCAAAATCATCCTTCATTATCGACCATGTTCAGCAGTGCCATGGCACAGCTTGCGCTGGTTGCCAGCACATCTATCGTGCCTGTTTTCAATGCACCGAGAATAGACAAAGCTTTGCGACTTTCACTAGCCATGGCAATGACATTTGGGATCAGTCTCAAGTCCCGCATTTCAAGCCCGACAACACGGTCACGCATCAGGGTGTTGGCGCGGCTTCCATCCAGTTTGAAGAAATCAAATCCACCAATATCACCGACAATACCATCGTTCACACGTGCTTCAACGAATTCACGCGCAGAGAAGCAGCCCAGTTTCACCATGTGGCTGTTCTCGTCCATGTCACCGATACCCACCAAAGCAAATTCGGCTTTGCGTGCCTGGTTTAGCGTCTCATTGATATTTGGGTGACTTAGGAAGACATCACGGATTTCCGGGGTATCAACATAAGCCGGTGCATAGAGGGTTTCGCTGCTGCCGCCAAACTTCTTGGCGAGACGGCGGCAGATATGGTCTGCATTGATGATATCGCCGCTACGATGTGTGCCACCAATTGCACATACAAATCGGGCGTTACGATGAGAGACAATGCCGGGATGATCTGCAACGGCAGCGACGTTTTGTCCTTGCCCTACCGCGACAACCATACCTTCTTGCAAGTTACCATCAATAAAGGAAGAAACCAGCGTCGCGACTTGGTTGCGTTGCTCCTGAACGCTTGGCTGATCAAGAGCAATCAGGGCGCGCTTGAGGCTGAACTTTTCCATCAGCCTTTGTTCCAGTTGTGCGCTGTGCACCGGGTGGAACTTAACAGAAATTTCTACGATGCCTTCTTCGCGTGCACGACGCAGCAGACGGCTGACTTTGGCACGGCTGATACCAAATTTCTTTGAGATCTCTTCCTGCGTCGTATTCTGTTGGTAATAGAGAATGGCAATCTCAGTGAGGAGGTTAGTGTCGTCAAGCAAGCTCTCAAAGTTGCTGCTTAACGTTCGTGTCGTGGTCATGACGTCATCCTGCGGCGGAAATTCAGCCTCAGAGTCTACGAAGTTTTCTCCCTGTGAACAAATGTTCTAGTGTCATTCATTTGCTCAAAATCACACTTACATCGTTCAACAGCAAATTATCAGTAATATTTATGCTTTAAAGCACCCTGATGTTTGAAAAAGTAGTCATCCGTATCTAGATTGAAACATGTCATTGTAGGAATTTTCAGCAGCCTCACATGATAAGAAGGGCTGCACATTGGTTGGCGTATGACTAGAACGAAGCTCTCTTGCTTTCCCGAATTCCACTTATCTATCAAGAATTCAATGTAGCCGGGAGAATGAATGAAATTTCAGCCCCTAATCTCTAACCGCACGTTGTGGGTTGCGGCGACGCTTTTTGTCGTCATTCTCGGCATGCTCAGTGGCTCTCGCTTTGCAGGTCTTTTTCCGACCCTGACATCTAATCCGGACAGTGTTGATGTGAGTTATGGTTACTTCATTGATAACACAAACAGCCATATTCTCAGTTATGTCCATGAGTCAGCTATCTTCCGTTATGTTGAGAATCCCAATCAGATCCCATGGGAGCTTGGGAGTAAATCCTATTGGGTAAAAGTCGATGTCCAGAATCTAGAATCTGAACATCGCCACCTCACGCTTTATTTCGATACGCCGATGATCGATCGTCTCAACATTTACCAATTCAATCACGAAGGCAAAGAGATTAACCGCTGGCGATTGGGTGACAGTATCGAGCGAGGTTATACCCTTGGTGACATGCCACCTGCCGTTAACTTTATGATGGACGGCTTTGAACGTTCGGTGTTGTATTTGCACGTCTACTCCGAAGGGTTTCCAGCGATGCCAATCTGGTTGATGGAGCAACATGATTATCATACTCTGACCCAACTTCTTCATACAGTTTGGGGGGGCTTTGCCGCGATCATGTTGGCCGTGGGTGTATACACCTTTGCTGTATATGTTTCACTGCGAGAGCGGGTCTATCTGGTTTATGCCGGATATGTTGGTGTGAGCATGGTATTGCTGGGCGCAGTTCATGGTTTCGGAATTTACCTTTTTCCTCCGGCAATACAGATTTTCTTCAGTAATAACACGGTGGGACTGACGTTCTGTTTGTTCTTACTTTCTCTATTGTTTGCGCATCTTTATTTGCGTGTTCACAAAGTACAGAGTCTGTTGAGGCAGGTTGTGAACTACGCATTGATGGTGCTGTTGGGTTTGACGATGATTTCGTTTGTCATCCCTGAGTACGTATCGGCGACGTTTTTGATTGCTATACAACCTGTCTTTTATGCGCTGATTGGTGTGCTGGTGTGGCGACGTTGGGCCGTGGCAAAGAAATGGAGCCCAATGTTTACTTTTTCTTGGATACCTTTGGTGATTGCCGGGGTCTTTCCTCCTTTGCTGGTCACGGGAAATATTGAATACACGTTGGCAAACCGATATGCCTTTATGATGGGACATGTGCTGACTGCCATGTTGATGGCAATGGCGCTAGCCGAACGTTTTCGCCAACAAAGAGAAGAGTCTGTTTATCAGCTCACTCATGACACGCTCTCGTCCTCGCCGAACGTGAACGTCTTGTCGCTTGTGGTCGATCAACTTATCGATCGCAATAATGAGTTCACGCTTTGCTGCTTCCAAATTGATCGCTTTAATTCTCTTTCTCCTTACATGTCCGTGAAGCAAAAACAGTATTTTGTTGGCGAAGTGTGTAACCGCTTACATGCAGCGCTTAACTGTGACGCTGTTAAAGTGCTGGAAGGGAGGTATAGAGACAAACACAGAATTGCCTGCATCAAAGAAGGGTTGTTTGGCTTTGTGGTTCTATCGACCAACAAGGAAAAGATCGATCTGTTACTGTCGAGCGCGATGGATGAGGTGGATCATTACGTCGAATTGAGCGACCTCAGCATCCGCACACAAGGAACGATAGGTTCCAGTGAGTTTCCAAAAGACGGTGCGACAACAGATGTGTTGCTGCGTAAAGCGATGCAGGCAGTGGCGGAGACTTCTCCTTCCGACAAGCGATTCAACGCTTATGACTCGCTCAATAGCTTTAACCGCACCATGAATATGTCGCTGGTGTCTGATTTGAAGCGCGCCATCGAAAACGACGAGCTGGATTTGTATCACCAGCCTCAGATTGATCTTCGCACGGGGTCCATACATGGCTCAGAAGTGCTTTTGCGTTGGGAGCATCCCAAGTTTGGTCAGGTGTCACCGGAAGTGTTTGTGAAACTGGCTGAAGAAGTAGGGCTTATCAACAACTTGACGCTTTGGGTGATTAAACGGGCGTTCTACCAGCAGAGCAAACTGATCGAACTGGGTTTCAGCCGACGCCTCTCTATTAACGTGAGTGCATCTGATATCGCGATTCCTAATTTGGTCGACAAAATCGCGGACATTGCAGAGCAATACCATGTACCAACGGGTACGCTGTCACTGGAGCTGACAGAATCTACCATGGTGTCAGACTATGACAGATTGCATGAAGTGATTGATCGCCTGTCCCAATACGACATTGAAGTCTCGATTGATGATTACGGCACTGGCTACTCGTCATTGACTTATCTTTCTCAGCTACCGTTTACGGAGCTTAAGATTGACCGTAGCTTTATCAATTCACTGACTAATAGCCCTCGCAAACAGAATATTGTCCGTGCGACCACGGAAATGGCAAAGTCGCTTGGGTTAATGGTGGTCGCTGAAGGGGTGGAGGATTTGGAAACCGCTTCGGTATTGAAGCGTTACGGTGTCGATATCGCACAGGGTTACCACTACTCGAGACCACTCAGTTTCAGCCAATACCTGCTTTATCTGAAGCGCACCAGCCTGAATATGCCTGTGTCGGTGAAACGCCCTAACAGGTATGGTACCCAGCCGGGGTAGGGTCAACAGGCCCTAATCGGGATAGTAAATCGCGCCAAGTCTGCAAAGTCGGCTTGCGCCAGTTACATCGGGTAAGTTCCCCGGCTTTCCTTCTAAGGCTTGGTGTGCCAACCACGCAAAAGCCAACGCTTCCAGCGAATCGCCATTAACGCCCTTATCGTCCGTTGTCATAACCTGCCAATCAGGTAATGCCACTTGAAGGCCTTTCATCAAGGCTTTGTTTCTGGCGCCACCACCACAAACCAGAAGTTCACCTTGTCCATAGCGAGCCACGTCATTGGCGATAGATTGCACCGTGAAAGCGAGTAGCGTCGCTTGTACATCTTCAGGACTCAATGGCTGATTGAAAGCGTTGAGTTGAGCCTCCAGCCATCCCCGATGGAACAGCTCCCGTCCTGTGCTTTTTGGGGCAGGCTGAGCAAAATATCCTTCGCTGAGCATTTGATTCAGCAGTGCCGGATTGACGGCTCCACTCGCCGCCCAAGCGCCGTCTTTATCATACGGTTTGCCTTGGTGTTCGCTTATCCAACTGTCCATCAGCATGTTGCCTGGCCCCGTGTCAAAACCGACGACGCTTTGGTTAGGTGCAAGCACTGAGATATTGGCGATGCCACCAATGTTCAGCACCACTTTGGTGGTGGAATCAGTGCCAAACAGAAACTGGTGAAAGGCAGGAACAAGAGGTGCGCCTTGACCTCCGAGCGCCATGTCTTTGCGTCGGAAATCAGCAACCGTCGTAATGCCTGTCAGCGCTGCAATGATATTGGCATCGCCAAGCTGCATGGTGAATGGCATTGGCCCTGTGGGTTTATGAAATACCGTCTGGCCATGACAACCAATGGCTGTGATGTCTTCTGATTTCAACGAGTTTTCGGTTAGAAAGCGATTGACCGCTTCGGCATACGTTTTACCGAGGAAATGGTCGATGGTGCCAATTTCTTCCAGCGTGACTGGCACGCCTTGGCTCAGTGCGATGAGCTTTTCCTTGAGCGTTTCAGGAAAGGGATACTCAGCCTGATGATGCAAGGTGACGCTCTGGTCAGAAAAAGAGGCGGCGACCATATCAATACCGTCCAAACTGGTGCCAGACATTATGCCGATGTACATGATTTACTCGCCTCTCTTTTTTAACGGTTTCAATCGCTAAGTTTCTCATAGGATTGCAATTCCCAGCACCAAAATTTGGTGTCAGGCTTTCTAGAGTGTGCGTGTCAGCGTAATATGTTGCCAGCTTAAAACGAAATTCAAACAGGAGTGACCCATGGGGCCATTGTGGCTTGATCTTGAAGGGTGTGAGCTGGACGCGGAAGAGCGTGAGTTATTACAACACCCAAGCGTTGGTGGCTTGATCCTTTTCGCTCGTAATTACCACGACAGTCGTCAGCTGGCAGCACTGACAGAGTCCGTTCGTAAAGCGGCTAAACGCCCTATTTTGATTGGTGTTGATCAGGAAGGTGGCCGTGTTCAGCGATTTCGCGAGCACTTCACCATCATTCCACCTGCGCAGTCTTACGCACAGATGGAAGATGGCCTGACTTTGGCGAAGGAAGCTGGCTGGTTGATGGCTGCCGAACTGATGGCCCATGACATTGACCTGAGTTTTGCGCCGGTGTTGGATCGTGGCTTTGACTGCAAAGCGATTGGCAGCCGCGCATTCGGCGAGGACAATGATACGGTAATCCAGTTCTCAACCGCGTTTATGGCTGGTATGAAAGACGCGGGTATGGCCACAACGGGTAAACACTTCCCAGGCCATGGTGCCGTGCTTGCCGATTCACATTTCGAAAGCCCGAAAGATGAGCGTGACAATCTTTTCGAACAGGACATGGCAATATTTACCGCGCAAATCGAAGCAGGCGTATTGGATGCTATGATGCCAGCGCATGTTATCTATCCGCACTATGATGACGTGCCAGCCAGTGGGTCGCCTTACTGGCTGAAGAAAGTGCTTAGGGAACAACTGGGCTTTAAAGGCATTGTGTTCTCTGATGACTTGAGCATGGAAGGGGCGACGGTCATGGGCGGCCCGGCAGAGCGCTGTCAGCAAGCACTGGCTGCTGGCTGTGATATGCTGCTGCTATGCAACAACCGCCAGTCATCAATTGAGGCCTTAGACAACCTGCCAATCATTGACGTACCGCAGGCTTCATCACTGGCGAAGAAGCATCAGTTCTCGGTGCGCGACCTGCAAAGCGCTGAAAAGTGGCGAGACGTGAAAAAGCGTGTGGAACAAAGACACGCCGAGTGGCAGGAAAAGCAAAGCTAATCAAATCAGAAGCAGGGCAATCGCCCTGCTTTTTCTTTACCCACGAGTCTTTGTCTCGTCGAGGGATTCGTCCGCACAGCACTCTTCACGCAAAAAGGATAAAACACCATCGAGTTGCTCGTACTTGGGAACACAGAAAAGGGTTCGTCCTTCACGCCGCTGCTCAATGAGGTTAGCAGACACCAAACTCGACAAATGGTGGGAAAGAGTTGAGCCAGGAATGTTCAATTCCTCCTGAACCACACCCACAGCGATACCGGCATGCCCACCTTTGACCAGCCTCTTGAATATCGCTAACCGGGTTGGGTGTCCCAGTTCTTTCAATGCCTTAGCGACAGTTTCGAGTTCCATAGTGCTTCCTGGATAAAAATAATATTTCGATATTACCAGAAATATCTTGCAGAGGAGAAATCAAAACTCTATATTTCTAACATTCTAGAAATATAGAGAAATTAATGATGACCATGGAGACCCTCCAATCAACGCTGGGCATGTTTGCCTTCCTTGCCGCTGAAATCACAGTGCTGTTCCTTGTGATCAGTTATCTGGTTGGCGTATTGCAGCAATACATACCGCCAGAAAAGATTCGCAGCATTCTGAGCAGCAAAAACGGCAAAGGTTACGTCATGGCTGCGTTTTTAGGCGCCATCACGCCTTTTTGTTCGTGCTCGACAATTCCTTTCTTAAAAGGTCTGATTCGCGCACAGGCAGGCTTTGGCACCATGATGGTGTTCCTGTTCGCAAGCCCTTTGCTTAACCCGATGATCATTGGCTTGTTTGCAGTGACCTTTGGTTTGGAAGTCACGGCGTACTACTTCGCTTCGGCACTGGTTATTTCGGTGGTGGCGGGTTACCTGCTGGAAAAGTTGGGTTTCGAGAAGTACCTCAAACCATCTACTTATGAAGAACCTGCAAAGAGCTGTTGTGGCACCACGTGTGGTGCGAAACAGGTAGAAGAGAATAAGTGGCTGAAGATTTGGCGTGGCGTGTGGAAAGACTTTAAAACGGCGATGCCATACATTTTCATCGGTGTTGGTGTGGGTTCATTGATTTACGGTGCAATGCCTGCGGAATGGATTGCTTCTATTGCCGGCGAGGATAACCCATTCGCAATACCTTTGGCGGCTGTGATAGGCATTCCGCTATACATCCGTGCAGAGGCTGTGATTTTGCTGAGTGCGCCCTTAATGGCAAAAGGCATGGGCGTGGGTACGGTAATGGCGCTGGTTATTGGTAGTGCAGGAGCGAGCCTGACTGAAGTTATCATGCTCAAGTCCATGTTCCGCAACCAGATGATTCTGGCCTTTTTGGCGGTGGTATTGGGCATGGCGATACTGACGGGGTACACCTACCAAATGTTTTTCTGATGTTACGTTAACACCAGAGATATCAAAGCCAGCGCTGAGACGCTGGCTTTTTGTCATCAATCGAACGGGTAATCCTCTTGAGATGAGCGGCTTGGTTTTGCCTTGCGGCGAGCCTTCTTGTCGCGTTGAGGTCGATCGTCAAATTCGTCATTGAATTTGGAATTAAACTTCTCTTTACGGTTTGTGTCGTTTTTCAGCCACTGTTCCCACTTGGCCATTTTATTTACCCTGTTCGTTTAACAATACTTCGGAATAATTTTCATTGCATCAAAGGACATTGCGTTTCTTGCTAAGCCTTTGTCTCATCAAATATAGCCGAAGTTATGTGACTTATTGATGAAGTTTCCTTGGCATAACTGTGACACCAATTCCACCCAAGCATAAATCCAGCAGATTGATTAAATAAAACGAAAAAATTCGCTGTCATCAATTAGAAATTTCGATTGTTACGAAAAGAATCTTATCAGTATGTTATGGTTAATGAAAAAGGAAAGCGATTCTGTTCCTGACTGTGAACTGACATCGCTACATCGCAGTAGATATGTGAGGTTGAGCCCAGTTATTGTGTGAGATTTTTCTGCACTACTGGTGAGCGTTTCTGGGCAGTTGATAAAAGTTTTTCTTAATTTTTGACATTTTTCACATTGTTACAAAGGCTTACTTTCGGTGGTCTCGACCTAGGGCTACTTCTCGGATAAGTTACGTGCAAAATTCATCATGAAATTATCGTTAAACTCTCGACAGAATACGAAATCACCGCTATAAACCGCAGTAAGAATTAATTTTCTTAATCGTCAGATCAACAATATTTTGCTTTACACCTTAATGGTTTAATGAAGAATATTGCGCAAATTTGTTAAGGAGCTAAATAATGTTTAGTGGTCAAAAGTTTTTTGATGACAAGCATTTTCCAAAAGGTTTTGCTCGATCAGGCTATTTCACCATCAAAGAAGCACAACTTTTGGAAACCTGTGGACGCACCATGAAAGCACTGTTTGAAGGTGCAATGGTTCCACAAGACGAAGAGCAGCAGAAATTTGTTGATGAAGTGAATGGTCGTCGTGCAGCTGAATCAGCCTATGCTCTGTGCTGGTTGAAGTACCTGAAAGAGATCAACCACAAGCATGTCGTTTACAATCTGTGCTCCACTTCGCGTGGTGGTGCAGCGGAAGACTACTCTGAAGCAGAAGCTGACGAGTAATCGGTTTTGAATGCATCAAAAAAGCGAGCTTTAAGCTCGCTTTTTTGTTTTTTCATAGCAATTGAGGTGCAAGCAGAGCCAAATAAACCTATCGCACCCTAATGATTATGCTAACAAATTCGCCAATGTGTAAGGGTGGCGCGCCAGTCCCAAAGCCTGCGCAGGGGTAATCCCTTCGCTGTTTTGATGGCAAAGGTTGTTCCATGCCCGGAAGATATCCAGTAATGGAAGCAGGCCTCCTGGGCGCAACCGACGTCTTGGCTCATCGATCAGGGAGCGAAAATGCAGGTGAAAGCGATCCTGATAATCTTCCAGTGCTGTTGTCGTTGCTCTTTCCAACCAAGCAGCTTCCAGACCTGTCTCTTTCCCTAAGTGACAGATGGCTTTCTCTGCTTGTCCTTTCTGGGTGAATGCCCAGCGGTCACGCCACCAACTCAAGAGCATAATGTCGATGTTATCGGCACTATCGTGTTCCAGCCAATGCGCATTCTGCACCACGTAGATTGGATGGCATTGTTTCTCTTGAAGGCGTTCCCTAAACACACTGATGATCGCAGAGCGTAGCAATGGCTCTTGAGGGAGATAGACCGTGAGGTCTTGCCACTCTTCAGTCAACTCTTTCAAACGAAGATACTGCGCATACGCCGCGTACTGGGGTCGAATCAAACAACCTTTTGACGGGTAATCAACATGTATTGGTCGCGTATAGAGGTCTTCCACATTGCTGCGTGAAAGAACTTCTTTGTACTTCTCGTTGACCTGATTCAGTAAGCCTTCAGGATTCGCTTCAAAGGAGTCTGTGAAGTGGATGAAATTATCCGGCATCAACCTCGCTTTTTCAGCGTACACATCACCCACTTCATCTGGCTTTTCTTCGTCAGATGAGTAGTTGATATTTTGCAGCAACACGTAGCCATGTTCTGCATCACCAGTGGTCAACCACATCACGCCATTGTCACTGCGCGGCTGCAACGTCGTGAGCGATGAAGCCAGTGGGTTTTCCTTCGATAATTGCAGGAATCGAGCGTCCACGCTTGCCAGTTTATTTCGGCAGCGCGCAGCGATTTGCTCGAGGTGATCGTAAAAAGTCTTTGGGTTGATATGCAGTTTTCTACAAATCTCCCGAACCGGATGTCCGGTGAAAAGCAATCCCAGCAGACGTTGCTGAACATCCAACTTAGGGTTGGCATTCGACCATTTATCCACGAAAGTCGCTTGGCAATGCTTACAACGGTAGCGCTGACGCTCACCACTGTAACCAAACGCATGATAATGCTCACGATGGGTGAGCACAGGCTTACCAAATGCCTCACAGCCTTCGGTATTGCACGCGGCGAGATTACCTGAGTCTTGCTGTTTTAGACGACTCAGTTCTTCAATAACGCCCCTGTTGTTAAGGAGAGGAGGAAAGGCACCACACTCTCGGCACACCAAACCGGGACGAGACGGATCCGAATCTTGAAGCAAATAATACTTCTCATCACTCAATCCAAAGTTTCGACACGCCAATGTTTTACAGAAGTTGAGTTGTAATCCATCTGCCGCCGGCGGTAGCTTCCCTGTAGACACCAGTCCTCCTCGAATTTTCTACGTCGTAAATAAAATATGAAATTCCAGCGCATTAAATTTCTGCGCTTGGGGTAAAGAATGTGGGAGAGACTATGAAAAGAATCTCGTGACAATTGTTTGATAGGCCATGCCGCCAAGATAGATCCCAACGATACCCATGATTCCAGATATCACTGGTGGGGCGGGGAGAGGCAACTTCACGGCGCTAAAGAAAAAACCAACAATTGCACCAGCAAAAACTGCTAATAAAACTTCGCTCATTAATGTATCCCTCTGTGTTTGCATTGAAAAACAGCAATATTTTTTTAATTTATGTGTCATTACTGTTAATGTTTCTGGCTCCAGTCTAGGGAACCTTCAACACCCTTCAGCAGATCGAGATCACATTCACTACGTTTCTATTTCGGTTTTTGCTTATTGATTACCAAAAATGTTGAATAAGTGATTTGGGTCACATTATATATTTATGAGCATCCAACCGGAAATTTGTCTCAGCTTGCGTTTAACTCCTTATTTTTCAACGTAATTCCCTCTTTCTGTCAGTACGTCATACCGGATTTAAGTAAATGATTTCAATGGGATATGTCCCTTACCTTTGATTTAGGCACAAAACTGACAACGGTTATTTTCCACACTAAAACTATGTGTATATGAAGTCTTGAAGTTGAGACTTTTATCTCTTTAGAAACGGATGATGAGGTGAGGGTGTAATGAAAGGGTTAATAAAGTTGGGCTGTATATGCCTGTTTTCTATCGGTCTTTTGGGATGCAGTGATAGCGACGGTGCAGGATCTGCGACTTCTACCAGTAGTTTACAACTTCCCCAACAGTTGGAGGTCGTGACCAATGAAAATGACTAAAACTGTATGGCTGTTGTCATCGATGGCTTTATCTTCGGGTGTTGCTCATGCAGCATTCAACGACGCTGGCACAGACTACTCGAACGCGCAGACCAAATCTTATGTTTGGAATGAGGCGTTACAACCCATCGAATTGGTAAACAGCATTCTCTGTTTCACGGCGCAGTTCAATGTCACGGAGTTTGCCAACGCGGGTCCCTATTTAGTACTGGCGGATGAAGCAGCTTGTTTTGACTCAGAAGATGACGGCTCGTCAGGGCAGTCATCTGGCGCTGCGAATACACCGTCTTATTTGAAAGCGGTAGCAAACGTCACCCGGGCCTCTGATCTTGATCCCTTGATTGTCAACGTGTGGATCCCCGAAATGGAAGGGGGAGGCGGTAATCAGGCGATAAAATTTCAGGCTGTGATTAGCGAAGGGGCTTCTGATTCTAACCCTTTCGGGCAGTTTACGTTCAATTTTGATTTCTATGACAATTTCACCAACCTCAACCAATTAGGTGGAGGTGAAGTAATCACTTTGGACAGCGAACCTGGTTCGATAGGTTTTACGCTTTATGAGTCCAGCCAGCAGGGTGCCAGCAGCTATACGCAAAGTGCCAGTGTGGTGATGAGTAGTGATCGTTCGACAGGTGTGGCACTGACCTCCTCTGATCAATCGGGAGCTTATGCTTTGGCGTTTAATAGCGATAACGTTTTGCTGCAAAACGCGTCAGATTTCGACAGCTTACCTTATAAGTCCGGCAGCAATTCAGGTACCTGTTTGAGCCGAACCCAGTTTGACAGCTACGTGCATAGATATGACTTATATAACGCATCATCAGGTGCCGAAGTCAGGGTAAATGCTGGTTTTCCTATCCTCTATTCAAGTGCTAATAACAGTAATTATGATAGCTACGGATATGTGGGTTACTGGGGCCTTTGGACCGAAGTTGAAGGTGCTGTGACCAATGGCGAAACCGTTGTTAGAAATGATGGCGGCGCGCAAACCTCTTATACCTATGTGACTGCGCCTGGGCGTTTGATTAAAAATGAAGTGAAAACGCTCAGCCTTTCTCAAGCAAGAGGTATTCAGTTTGGCTATTGGGATAGCACCGTCTTTAGCGATGGTTCTTTTGACCAATGGGTGGTGAATTATCTCACGGCTGCACAGGATAGTGTAGGCTCAGACGGTTTTTATAAAACCGGTAAGTTGAGCTGGGGTGAGAACGGTCCTTCTGTGGCGACGATCAGCCCAGTGCAAATTACCCTTACCACAAATGAATCGCTCTACATGTACTCCGAACAATTGGGGGGCGAAGTCAAGTATCTGGAAGGGAAAACGTCGCTGACCTACTACGAGCAAAGCTTTATTAACGGAAGCGAAACGGGTTCAGGTGAACTGCTGAATGGTGGTTCAGTCACGCTGTACTGTTATGACAACTGTCCGATTGGTACATTGGATAGTGGTGATTTAGTGAATTGGAGTGGCGCCAGCAGCCCGTTTGAAACGACGAGTGGCCCGCACAATTTCACTTTCAGTACCTCTGGTGGTAATGCGTTAACACTGGTGAGTGTGAATAGTTCTGAGCCTGTCCGATACAACGCTTCACTCACACAGAACGATATAGATGCAACGCCACACAGTTGGGGCGTGCGAAGCGGGCCTATGGTGACATCGACGGTAACCAATCCTTATGACATTTATGACTCATCCATTGTGACTGAATTTTATGTCTGGGAAACGGGTATCCAGTCATGGAATCAGCTTTCGGCAGTTAAAAATGGTAGCGGGGATGTGGTGAGTTTCGATCGTCCTTTGCAGTTCACTTACACCCACAGCAATGCCAATGACCGCTCTGGCTCCGCGGGCACATACGCGGGACAAACGTTCCTGTTCAACTATGGCGGAAACGGTGACTTTTGGGGGGTTCCTTATGAGCAGGATAGCGGCAAGTACACGCCAGCATTTTCTCTCAACGATGGCGTTGCCATGGGAAGTTCCAACCAGTATGTGATCAAAGCGCGAGAGATTGAACAGACTATGCAATCCGCAACAGGGCAGTGCACTAGCCTGACCTTGGCAGACCCCAGCGTCCCAGTGCCTACACAGGTTTCAGGCTCGGCTGAAATCGGCGATATGCCGGTGGTCGAAGGTGACCCTTCAGTGATTGCAGGGGAAACCCAATCCTGACAAGCAGGGTTGAATTGTATGGAAACGCCCTCAATTTTGAGGGCGTTTTTGATCGGTAACCGCTGGTTTGGGTATATGTATTGCGATTATTTAATTACAGGGATATCAACCTTCTCACCCAACGACATGGCAAGGTTGTTATCGTAGTAAGCGGCTTCATTGATAAAGTGCGGGTAGGCCTCGTAGTCGCCATCCCAATACACTTCTGTGCCATCGAACTTGGTGAAGATAGGGTCGCCATTTCGCAGTGGTGTGAAGTCAGCGTCCTGCACATTTTTATGCACCATACCGATACGTTCGCCCTGTTCGTTTTCAGGCAGCTTCAAGGTTTCCACATAGCGGTATGCCGAAACAGTCTCTGGTAGCGTTGGGACTTCGCCTTTATTAAACAGCTCTACAAAGTCGAGGATGTGGCGTGTCATATCATCCATCCACTCCAGTACGTCTTGACGAATAACAGACTGCGGCTGAGGACCCACTTCAATAATGATGCCCTGATCAGCGATGGAACAAAGGAAGTAATGCTCTTCCATTGAACAGTGGTCTTCAAACAGAATCACTGCATTGTCCATGCGCTCGGCCACGTAAGCGGCGAGCTGAGTATTGAAGGCATCGTTTTTCAGCAGTATCAGGGTTGGTCCCATGTTGCTGGTGGTGTTGTGCAGGTCGATGATGAGATCGGTGCGGGCGTTGCCTTTTGGCCCTAATTGAAGGTTGATGGCTTTAGCTCGGCTTTGCTCGTAATTACCCAGTTCTGGATTTGCAAGATCGGCAGGGATGAACTGGCGGTTCAAATCACAATCCAGATAACGTTTGTTATCGCGGAATGCATTTGGGTTGCCAAAAAGGGTTTCTGTTTCAAAGGTGGGGCGGCTGATAAGTGCAGGGCTTTCCTGCCACTTTTTAAGAAGATAAATACCGCTGAATTCGTTCCCGTGGGTACCGCCAACAATGGCTACCCGATTGAATGTGCTCATCCTTGTCCTCTCCTGATAGACGAAAATTCAATATATCAGGGAGCTACACAATCCCCAAGAGACAAAGCCCCTTGGGGAATGAATTTTTATTCGCACCATCTGCCCGGGTAGGCAGATGAATAGTCTGGTGTTTTGTTGACACCATTATCAGCGGTTGGCTCCAAAGGCCCTGCTACTGTGCGGAAAGGAAGAATTCCTGCCCAAACGGGTAAATTCATATCGGCCAAATCATCATTCACGCCATGACGGCCAATCTTGACTGAAGCTTCAGCGAGTGGCATGACCAAAAGCTCTGTTGCTGTCAGTTCCTTTTCATTACCGGGACGAGCTTCTTTGCTTCTTCCCGGTGCGATTTGCTCCAGGAACTCATCAAAAGCCGCCGCTTTTTTGGCGTTATCTTCAACGACTTCAAAGCGTCCAAATGCCATCGCACAGCGGTAATGTGCGCTGTGGTGGAAAGCGGAACGCGCTAACACCCAAGCATCCAGAATGGTAAAAGTCACGCAGCAATCCGCGCCGTTTTTCAAGTGTTTAAGCATCTTGCTGTTTCTGGCGCCGTGAATGTAAATGTTGTCGCCTTCACGCCATGCCAGCATAGGAATCACTGTTGGGCCGCGCTCATCACTGAAAGCCACGTGGGCAAGTTTGGATTCATCAATAATGCTGTAAAGCGCTTCTTTGTCTTTAACTGCTTTGTGAGCGGCTTTTTTTACTGTTGTCCGTTGGGTGTTGCCTAGCGTCATAAACGTCTTCCTTGTTTGTTCATTGCTTCTTCGTCGTTCATTCCTGTAGTGTAGTGATAAATGGCTCTACAAATAGAGCCAGTTTAGATAAGTTAATGGATCCAATATGCAGCCGATCGACATTGGTGATTTGCAGCTCGCCAGTGAAAAAAGTTCAAAGCAAAGCGCACTTTATGCCGCGATTCAGGAAAAGATCCTGAATCGCCGTTGGCCTCATCATGGCAGGCTTCCTGCTACCCGTTTTATGGCGCAGGAGTTGGGGTTGAGCCGAAACACGGTGACAGCGGTTTATGAGCAGCTGAAAGCAGAAGGGTATTTGGAAAGCCGACGTGGCGCGGGCTACTTCGTTAATGTTTCGACACCTGAGCAATTCCTTCAGGCGGAAGATAGCCAGTCACCAACCATACCATCACGCTCTGATGAAGTGGCTGCAGTACCAGAAGCTTTCGACACCCAAAAAAGAAACCGTGCCTTTGCACCGGGCGTACCTGATCTGGTTCATTTCCCCTACAAGAAATGGGCGAGAGCGATGCAGCTTCAATATCAGCGAAGTTTCATTGCGGGGCAAAATGATATTCAGGGAAGCCTGACTTTTAGAAAAGCCCTGAGTGAATACCTTTCTGTCAGCCGATCTGTTTCAGCACCCGCGCATCGGATTATTGTCACCTCTGGCGCGCAGCAAGCGCTTTACATCGCGTCGAATGCCATTTTGAAGGCCGGTGATAGCGTGATGATGGAGAACCCTGGCTATGTGCAAATGCGGAAGGTGCTTAAGCGAAGCAGAATGAAGATTGAGGAGCTGCCGGTTTTGCCGAAGTCCGGCGCGGATGTCGAGAAGATTGAGCAGTTCGAAGGTCAAGCTGTTTACCTGACGCCGAGCAATCAATATCCCATGGGCACTAGCCTGAATACTTCGCAGCGAATGCGCTGCATTGAGTGGGCAAGCCAGAAAGCCCGTTGGATCATCGAAGATGATTACGACAGTGAATTCCAGTTTGCCAACCGACCTTATCCTTCGCTTCAGGGGCTCGCGACGCAATTGCATGGCGAAGATGCGCGGGTGATTTATATCGGGACATTCAGTAAGGCGTTTCTGCCTTCAGTGCGTGTTGGTTACCTTGTCGTACCGGAAGCTCTGGTGGAATCATGCTTACAAATTAAGGATGCTATTGGTGGCGATACTCCAATACATATAGAAGAAGCGCTGGCGACCTTTATTACCGAAGGCGATTACCTTAGACATATCCGTAAAATGCGTAGCCTTTATCAGGAGAAACAGAGGCTTTTTGTCGAATTGTTAACCCATGCTTGTGGCGATCAGGTGGAGATACTGAGTCAGGCCGCGGGGTTACATGTGACCTTTAGCTGGAAAGGGGGACCGACAGCAGTAGAGGTTAAATCGGCGTTTGAAGCGGAAGGATATACCATTCGAACGTTGGATTACTATTGCCATCAGGAAGATAAAAGTCATCGGTCAGTAGCGACAGAACGAGCATTAGTGGCTGGCTTCGGTAATAGCTCTCTCAGGGAAATCCGAGAGGGAGTCGTGTTACTTGGTTCTCTGATTAATCGCTGACGCACTGGGAAAACTGGGCGGCTGGGTCGAGATAAAACATCTTCTTCCAACCTTGAGTTTCTGTGCTGAACAGCCAAGGATAAGGGAGCAGTGACATGACGGAATAGTGAAGATGAGCAGGTTTGTTAATGGCGTTACCCGTGCTGCCGACCGTGCCAATCGATTCACCTTGTGTCAGCCATCCTGACGTGTCCGGCGCGATTTCATCCAAATGTGCATAGTAGTGTAAACGCCATTTTGGCCCAAGAATGGCAACCACTTTGCCACCTTTAGCCACTTCACCTGTATAGAGCACCAAGCCAGTTGTCGCAGACATTACCGTGGTTCCAGATTGGGCAAAAATGTCGATGCCTTTATGTACACCAGAGCTTCCCCAAGGCTCAAACCAGAAGGTCTTTGCATTCCAGTCATTGCAGTCCGCGCCTTTGACAGGAATAACGGCATGAACAGGAACAAACAACACCGCACAGATCATGGCAATGGCAAGCATGGCAGCCAATTTCATATTTTCACTCCGTCGAGCGCGTTTTCCCTTCATGCTAATGAAACAATCTTATGATAGAAAACTGTCAGCCGGAAGACAGAAGTTACGCAAAGCAGGCAAATGGGTGGTTGAATTCCAGAGGTTTAACGTAAAATCAATCTGTTGACTAAGCCAAAATTCAGTCTTTTGACTAAGATGATCTCAACAAGGTCAATAAAGGTATCGCCAAATGTCAGTGAATGAAATTCGCTTTTATGAGCCTGACGAGTCATATGGCTTCCTGTCTAATTTCTTTCCAGCATCTATTGTCATTGATGGTGAACACTGGTCATCGACCGAACACGCGTACCACGCCCAAAAGTTTGCTGATGTGGCCTTACAACAGAAAATTTTATCCGCTAAAACGCCATGTGATGCTTTCAAACTCAGCCGTGAACTGGAGGCTCATGTCCGCAAGGACTGGGCGCTTGTGCGTTACGACATCATGCATTTCGTGGTGATGGAGAAGTTTTTGCAGCACCCAAATTTGCGTCAACTTTTAACAGAAACTGCACCGGCTATTTTGATTGAAAACTCGCCCTGCGATAGCTATTGGGGAGCAGGGGAAAACAACAAGGGAGAGAACAAAATGGGGCTAATACTTATGTCAGTACGAGCACAATTTATCCTGTTAAATTCAGAGAATGTGCCTACAAAATAAGAATTAAATGCAATTCCTACCTTTATCGGAAACGTTTCCAAATCGCGCTGCTAGAGTAACTCACGAGCGAAAAGAAACAGTTCGGGACGCCCGATGTCTGTCCTTGTGGATTTGAATCTGTATCGAAGAGACGTTGAACCGATCCTAATAACAATAGCTTGGCTCCCCCCGCCTGACTGATTTTCCTCAATACGTGTCGTCACCGTGTGTTTTCATGAATTGCCGTGATTTATCGACGCGCAGCAAATTGAATTGCGAGACAGGGCCTTGCTTCATTTGGGTTAGTGAATGCTGCGTAAGTACGTTCGAAAGCACCGTGACTTTTAAAGATTCCGGTTGGTAAAAGACAGTTGTTGACTGAAAAATCAGTGCCCTAAACAACAACATCTTTACCGGTATCCGTTGGATCTGTAACGCCAAAAAGGCAAAAAACACGGATTTCCGTGTTGCTTCCGGAACGGGTGGGTCTCCGCTCGTTGATGGCCTGAGGCATGTTCAATACACGGTGTGAATACCCAAAGGGGAGATACATGGTTGATACCGCACCAAGCCTGACCACGAAACGTCAGGACGCACTGCTCATTATTGATGACGATTCAACGTCTCAACGACAACTTAGCCAAATTTTGGAGGACATTACCTCCGTGGTGGCTGCGCCCATGCAAAGCGTGGCAACGGCACTGAATCAAATGCTGACCTCTGTGGTCGTAATGGGCAGCAGTGATGCTGTCGCGATTAACTTGGTTAGGGAAATCCACGCTTTTGCTCCCCGAACGAAAATTCTGGTTATTGTAAACAGCGAAAATGACGGCGATGCCATCCTTGCTCTCAAGGCCGGCGCAACCGATGTGATAGAACGCCCCTTCAGTGATGAACTGCTTCGCATGATGGTCAAGCGAGCGAGACATACTGCCAAGCTAGAGCATGAAGTCGAGCGTTTGAGGGCTTATGAGCGTCAGCAACAATCTATCCTTGGCGGCAGTCCACCAATGGTACAAACCTTACGTATGGTTGATCGCGTCGCCAACACTGAAGTGAATACCCTGATTTATGGTGAAAGCGGCACGGGTAAAGCGCTGCTGGCACGTGCGATTCATGATCGCAGCCCTCGAAGCAATGGTCCTTTTATTACCGTCAACTGTGCGTCGATACCTGAAGATCTGCTCGACAGTGAACTCTTTGGTGTAGAGAAAGGTAATTTTGATTCCCGTCAGGTGAAAATTGGCAAAATCGAAGCGGCGAATGGCGGCACACTCTTTCTTGACGAAATTGGGGATATGCCGCCTTCGATTCAAGCCAAAGTTCTGCGCTTTTTGCAGGAGAGAATGGTAGATAGAATCGCCGGTCAGCGAGCCATTGCAGTGGATGTGAAAGTGGTCGCTGCGACGCATCAGGATCTGAATCATCGCTCGGGTGATCGCAAATTCCGCGAAGATCTGATCCACCAACTCGGTGAAGTGACAATTACCATCCCACCACTTCGCGAAAGGGAAGACGACACCCTGTTGTTGGCTAAGACGTTCCTGTTACAGTTCAATCAAACCATGAACCGCAACTTGGTAGGCTTTACGGAAGATTCGGTGGAAGCACTGATGTCTTATTCATGGCCGGGAAATGTCAGAGAGCTTCAAAACAAGGTTCACTCTGCTGTGATCATGGCTGATGGTACTCAAATTACAGCCATGGATCTTGCTTTGACGAAGGAGCACCGCAAAGACAGCGGTTTACCGCTCAATCTTCGTCAGGTGCGTGAAGAAGCTGAACGCCATGCAGTGACAAGAGCGTTGGCACGAGCGGAAGGCAACATGTCTCAAACCGCCAATCTACTCGGTGTGTCACGTCCGACCCTCTATACCCTCATCGAAAAATACTCTCTCCAGCGTTAACGCTGTATGAAGCAATGGAAAGCCCGCTGCGCCCTCGTGGTGCAGCGGTCGTTGCTTTGTGTCAATATTGCGACCCGACAAAAAATACCCCTGAATGACCTGCGGGAATAGGTCTTCTGCATATACAGTTAAATTGTCGCTTGCTCATGATGACGTCTAATGTGATGCAAAGTGACTATACCCAAGCTATCTGCATTATCTCGAGTCTGGATAGATAGCTTGGGTATATGTAGTGGAGTAGTAACGATGAGAATGACCGAGCTAATAGATAATAATCTGGTGCTGAAAGCGGATGTCGAAGTCTGTCTTGCAGAAGGATTCTCGTTGGATGTATGTAGCTACGAATCTGGCGACCAGATGGTACTTTTCAGCCCTTCCAATGGCGACGTAATGGTCTGCGACAGTGCTACCAGTGTGTTCCTTTCTTTGCTTGAAAAAAAACTGCCACTCGGTGCTGCACTGTCAGCGCTCTCGGTCTGTGAACCTGAATATGCCCGTAATCTGCTGCGAGAGCTGGAGCGTATGGAAATTATCTCTTTGGCGGGTGTTCGCTGGCGCTAACTTCAAAGTATTCGTAAGCGTATCTTCAGGTCGTTTGGGGATAACTGGCTGTATTCTCATGGTTAGTGAGGTATGCTGAGGTTTATCTCTGATTGCTTTCGAATGGCTGCACTTGCAATACATCAAAATCACTGACGCTATCCGCGAACAAATTCAAAGTGGCCAGCTTGCTGCTGGCACTAAACTCCCATCAGAAAGAAAGCTGGCAGAAGCATTCAAGACAACCCGTGTTACCTTGAGAGAGGCACTGTCATTGCTGGAAGCGGATGGACTGATTTTCCGCGAAGATCGTCGCGGCTGGTTTATTTCCCAGCGGCCTCTGGTGATCAATCTGTCCAAGCCTTATGAGTTCTCATCAGTCGCTTTGTCTCTAGGGCGAAAACCCACTACAGAAGTGCTTTCTAGCGATAGTATGATGGCGAACAAAGAAAGCACTGAGGCACTGTCCCTTCCTCCATTCTCTGACGTATTTAGATTTGAAAGAGTCCACAGCCTGGACGGCAGGCCGGTTATGTATGCAGAACATGTGATTCGCGCAGAACGTGTGCCTAACCTGTTGCAGCATGCTTTGGAGGGAGATTTGTCTGAACTTTATCAAAGCGAATGGCAACTCAAGGTCACTGAGGCAAAGTACCGTGTTGTGTCGACCACTTTTGACCAAGATGTCGCACTCGCTACCCGCTCAACCACGGGTTCTCCGGCAATAAAAATCACCAAAGTGAATGTTGATGAGTCGGGCGTGGCGCAGGAAGTGGTATTTGAGTATTGGCGATGCAGTGCGATTGAGCTGGAAATGGAGGCAGCATTTACTCTCCGTTAATCCAACTCTTCTTTTCGTCTGTTTTTTCTTTTTGCATCGTCTGTTGGCGTTCGATGCGATTGATTTGTTTCTGCAGGGTGACGCCATTGAAAGGCTTGACCACAAAGCCGTTAACGCCGTGTTGGATTAGCTCTTTCACCTTATCTTTGTCTTGTTCGCAAGAGACTATCAATACGGGGGTTTTGGCGAGCTTTTCGTTGCCACGTACTTCTTGCAGCAGCTCACGGCCATCCATTTTTGGCATGTTGAGGTCAGTGATCAGTAAATCGTAGGGTGTTTTTTGCAGCATTTGGAAGGCTTGCCAACCGTTGGTGGCTTCCTCCAAATCCAAATACCCAATGCTTCGAAGCAGGTTCAGCATTACATGTCGCATGGAAGTCATGTCGTCGACAACCAGAATTTTCATCGTCAGTCGCTGCCTTTAATCACGAGCCTGACTAAATAATAGTTCACATATTCTTGAATTTGCGACAATGAATGCGTCGAGGTTGTTAAATGCCCAAATAACCTGAAGATGATCGTTCAGCGATTGAGTTGAGAGGGCGCGATCGTAGGCGCTGCTGGCACATCTTCTTCGTGAACAACCCTACGCTGAGCCATTTCGTAGAGCGCTCGGTAGCGGATTCTGTGTTCGTGGTGGTTATGTTTGTTCATCACATAAGCGCGGGAAGCCTGGCCGAGTTTGAGGCGAAAATGACTATCGGAAAACAGGGTGAGGAGCTGATGCTGAATCAGCGGTTCGCTGTTTGCTACTTGCCAGCGAAGCGGATGTTCCTCATCTGAATTGTCAATGTCAGAACGATGGGTGATCACAGGGAGTCCCATCGACATCGCTTCCAGCAAAGAGACCGGCGTGTGGGTGTCATCATTCAAGCTGACAATAGCATCAATATGACTATAGAAACGCTCATTGTCTGAAAGATGGCTATAAAACCGAACATTCTCCTCGGTGATCTTGAAACTGTCCAAAACGTTACGATAAGCACGAAGGTTTGGACTATTGCCCAGCAACAACAGCAGACAATCACGGGCAAATGCCGGTGACTGTTTTCTCGCTGCCATGTATTCATCAAGAAAGGCCAGCACGGTCGATTTGCAGAAACCGGAAACCGGAACACCGATAACAAAACGTTGTGTCGGGATAGGGACTGTCCCAATAAAATGATTAGTGATGTTGGGGTCTATCTCGCGTAGGGGCGGGCAGTAATGACGGTTATCAATACCTGTGCGGATTAAGTGCGCCTTACCTGATTCCAGTCCTACCTTTTCCTCAAGCCAATTCAGGCTTTCATCTTCAGGTGTAATGACAAAATCTGCCGAGTGAGCGAGTAAGCGGTATTTCCAAGGTCGCAGAAGCTCACGCCAAAAACCACAATGGCTGCCACTGTTACTGTGAATATGCAGTTTTACTGGAATATCGAGACGGTGTGCCAACCACTGTATCGGAAACGTCGTGTCGCCATAGGTTTGGCAAATATCCGGTTTGAGCGCAGTGAGCGCTTTATTGCACGTACGAAGGCGGCGGGGCAATGAGCCTTTTAATGCCAATTCCAAACAGCTGACCTGACGCGGCAGTTTGACCGGCTGCACTTTTGACTTCTTCAAAACAACCAACGTGTGCTCATAGTGAGGATGAGGAAACTGACGGATGTTGGCAAAAACCAGATCATTTTGCGCTGTATCGTTCAGCGAACTGACGATATGGCAAATTTGTCTGGGTGATTTGACAGGCACCATACTGAACCCCTTGCACATGCGGTTTATCGATGACTCATGTTTGCATAGTTGGGAAATTCAGAGTTTCTGATTTAAGAGACAAAGCGTGAAAAAGCGTCACTAAGATGTGGTGGTATGGAATAAAGTTATGAAATAAAAAGAAAAGGGCAGTGAATGACTGCCCTTGAATCGCGATTGACTGACACTACATTATTTCTTCGGTGTATACACTGTAGCGCTTAAGTTCGGCGCGGTTTCTGCCAGCGCGCTTGGCTTTATAGAGGCATTGATCGGCTGATTCAAGCAACTGGTTTGGTTGGGTATCCGGTGTCGGTTTACAGATAATACCGCCGATACTGATAGTAATAATGCCGCTGTTCGCACTCCCCTGATGAGGAATACAAAGGTCACGTACGGTTTGGCAAAGTTCCCATGCGACTTGCTGGGCGAAGTCTGGATCGGCTTTTGGCAATAGCAGGGCGAACTCTTCCCCACCAAACCGTGCTAGAGGCGCATGATATTCATTCGCCACTTTGTTCATGGCGCGTGCGACGTAACTGAGTACCTTGTCGCCTTGCAGGTGCCCGTAAATATCGTTGTAGGCTTTGAAATGGTCAATGTCGATCATCATGATGGTGACGGCGGTGTCATCATCAACGGCATCATACAGAGCGGTGCTGAATAGGCGGCTAAATGGGCGACGGTTTAATAAGCGGGTCAACTCATCGGTTTCTGCTTCCAAGCGCAGTCGTTCGTTAGCCATGATGAGCTCTTCTTGGAGTTCAGTCATCGCCAGATGATCGCGCTCTCGAATCGTCAATTCACTCAGCATGGTAGCGAAGCGTTTGAGCAGAAGACTTTTATTCTCGTTCCAGCGTATAGAGCGGTGATTCGTGGTGGCGGCGACCAAACCAAAACTCTTGCGGCCATCCGTCAACGGGAACATCGCAAGGCTATGTACACCCAGATGTTCAAGAAAGTCCCGCTCGGTAATGGCATTTTCATCAAGGTTGTTGATGTCTACGGTGGCGACATCCTGTGCTTCCATTAACCAGCGTTTTACTTTGTAGTTGTCGCTAAAATCGATAGACGGTTCATCGCTGTCGACAGGATAGGAGGCACGATATGAGACTTTTTCCTGATCGATAGAAAGCCAGAACACATGGTCGGATTCGAACAATTTGGCGAGGGTTGGCATACAAATACGAACATCATGTTCAACGTTGGTTTTGTGGCCTTTCAGCAGACGAAGAGAAAGATCGGCGAGAAGTTTGTTTGCAAGACTTTGCCATTCAAGCTCCTGGGCGCGCACGGTCACTTCTTCTGCCAGCAAGGTTTTGTGTTGCTTTAGCGTCCGTTCTTTGAGTTTGTTTTGGATAAAATCGCCTCGGATTCGCATGTACAGCTCTTGGATTGAGCGGGCAACCTGCCCAAGCTCGTCTTCGCTTCGGGTCAGCTTTTCTGGAATCGCAAATTTTCTTACCGCATTCAAGTCGATACGATCGACAGTGTCGACCAATGAGCGGATTCTGCGGGTGAAGGTTCTGCGAACAATCACAATCAACAGGAAAGCGACCAACAGTGCTTCGAAGAGATAAACGAATGCTGAGGGTGTCGCGCTCTTGAAAGCGTCTTGTTTGATGGCTTCGAAATCCAGATAGATCTCAAGATCACCAATATCTTTTCCCTGATAGAACAAATCCTGCCGCATGAAATGCTCATCAGTTTTGCTCATAGAAGCGTTGTCTGCCCAATACTGTTGGCCGTCATCACCTACCAGATAGACGTTGCTGACATAAGGCATATCAGCCAGTTGCTGCATTTGGCGAACGAGTAGGGTGAGATCATCCTGCTTGAGGGAATAGCCAATTGTGCTGATGGTGCTCTTGATGCGTTTTTCGAGAGATTTTGTCGTCCACTCAACCGTGTTGCTGTAATTGATGCCAAGTTGAACTGTCACAGACACGAAAGCAAAGATAAGACTGATGCCAAGTACAATGGCGGAAAGTTTGGTCTGTATGCTCTGACGTGATTTATGAAAACTTTTTAGCATTCAAGGCTCTTATCGTTTCGACGGCTCTTAATGAGTAAGACGACATTCTCGAATAGGATGCGTCTTAGCATATATGACACAAAATATGACAACATGTTCAAAGATAGTGAATGAACATGTCATGGTTTTGTTAAACAAAAGCAAACTGCGAGAGCGGTCTTGATAAAAGCGTAAGACGGCACGCATTGCGAGGAAGAGATAAACAGCATTCCACCGTGCTCTTAGAAGTCAATGAGCCTGAATATCAAGTGGATAAGTTTGCTTGTTCTGCTTCTCATTCCCAGACCGACGTTCCATTGGTTTATCAATAAATTTGTCAGCTGTGTGCATTTTACAGGAAAAGTGACTCAAAAATAGCGCAAACAATAGCCTGTTACCGCTATTGAATGCCGTTTGGATATAAATCAGTCAAATGAAAAAGAGATGTAGCACGTAAGTCAAACTCGCATGAATCATGCGTCTTTAGGTTGTTTGGGTATTGAAGATCGTTTCTGGTGGTCGTTTCCTTAATCGTGCCTGCTGACACACACACGGTGGCTACCTACGTTAGTTTGTTGACCCATATCTAGGCAGGCATCGAGGTAGGTGAACTTTTGATACTCCACGCCGAATATAAAAGCACCAATTATCATCACAACAACGATTATCCATCGGAAAATCTTCAATTTCATGTAAACTGCCCGCCCTTGAAAACGACCTATAAGCGTAGTTTAGGCTGCTCGATTGTGTTGCGTTATTACTGATATGAACCCAAGGGTCTGCACAGATTTTTAGGTTTTGTGTCAGTCTGAGCCAACAGCCCCTAAGCTTTGCCCAGAACAATATTCTGAATAACGGTAAGAGCACAGCATTAGCGATTTATTACTTAGACCTGTTTTTAAAAAAAACAAAAATAAAAACAGCAATTTATTTCATTTTTTGCTGTGGCAGCTATGAAATCAGCTTCTATACTCAATCTGTATGTGCTTGATGTGGCAATGCTAATCAAGTGCAACGGGTTTTCACATGGAATAAGAGAAATCACATTGAAAACGACAAAACGAATCCGCAAGTTTTTCCCATTGGACTTCTATGGCGAAGATAGAGGTTGGCGGTTTGTTATCAGAGCTTACAGTGCGGCTGAAGTTTTCGATGCGCTAATGTGGCGCTCTTACCTTTCTGTCCGCCGTCAGGACTTCAACTTACTGCATTTGGCTATTGAAACGTTCCAGTATGTGAATGACTACTCAGAAGGCCGTATTGCGGAAGTTGCTGGATCCCACGGTACGCTGATGCGCGTAAAAATGTTGGGTCCGGTAGTAGAAGTTGGTGCGTTGAACCAAGCCTATCTCGACAAGAAACTGCTGGAAGAAAAGTTTTCATCTGTTGCTTAAACCACCTCGAAAAAAGCCGGACGTTTTTGCCCGGCTTTTTTATGTCTGGCGATCCAATTTTCCTTAAATTGGCCTTGTCTGCCATACCGCACATCGGCCGCTCACAAATAAATCAGTGTTAAATGGCCTGACACCCCCACCTAATCAAATTCACTTCGCATATTTTTACATCTAATTCGTAACGAAATATTTCCATTAGTAACAAAACAACAAGTTTTTAACCTGCTGATCTCTAGCTAAGTGATGGAAATATCGTCAATTTGAATGCTCTAACTCTCTGATTAAACGCCTATATGTTACAGGGTTGTAATATTTTAATTTTTAGCACTTTAAAACGAAGTGTGTGAAAATAGCCGCAAGTGAGCAAAAATCGCTCAATCTTTTCATTAACCTTGCTTATTGGAGTAGAAATGGCCTTTTTCGCGGTTATTTTTCTTTCAGTTGTTGGCGGCATCCTGGCTGGCGATCACTTCCACTCATATATGGTGGGCTTTTCGTTAGCGACGATAGCTGTAGGGTGTTGTTACTGGCTAAGCTTCCGACACACTAAGTACCCTCAACTTGCTCTTCTGCTGTTGATCTCTGGATTCGCAGTTAAGCTGGGTATCACGGTGTTTGGTGTCATGTGGAGTCTGGAAAGGGAGTTGATTACTTCCCCCTTTGTCTTTGCATTGTCTTACTTGTTTTTCTCTTTGGTCGCGACATATGGCTACTTCAAATACAGAGAATTTTGGAACAAGCGTATGGACGCCGTCAAAGCAAAACTGCAGACAACCTAACACGCTAGATTTCGATAAAAGGCAGCTTCGGCTGCCTTTTTCTTTTTTGGGGTAAAAAGTATTTGTCGTCAGACACCTCAAATACTCGTTCAATTTCACAGTTCGTTGATGTAATGAATCACAACTGTTAGTGATGTCTAAACTAGAAGACAGGCGATCTTCTTATCAGGCAACGTGGCCATGACATTCCGGAAGCTAAACATACTTCTGAGTGCGCTGACTCTCTCGGTCTGCGCCATTTTGGTGTTTCATAATGTTCGTCAGGCTGAGTACTTGAACGAGATGAATGAGTCATGGAATAAGGCGTCAGTTCAAAACATTCAGATCGCTCTGGACTTAGCTGAACTGGAAAGGGCATTTGGCTATGTTGGTTTCATTCACCACTTCAAAAACTATGTGATTCGTCGCGAAGATGTTTACTACAGAGATGCCACGGAAAGCTATTGGGAAACCACGGATGCTTTGAAGCGAGTCATGTCTTCGGAATTGCCTGAATACGACCAACAGGATTTGCTGATAGTTCAGGCGACCCTAAACGAATACTTTCGTAATCTAAATGACCTGTACCTTCATCACGCACATCTGCCCGCCGAGGAGGCTGATAGATTGGTCAGGGTAGACGACAGTCAAGCCCGTGCAGCGCTGGTGAGGCTGCGTGCAGATCTGATTCCGAGTCCTCTTGAGCAATACAACGAAACGTTGGCCAGTAATCAAACCAATGCTTTTTGGACTCTCGTCAGCAGTACCTACCCGCTATTTATCATCTTGGCCTTTGCTTTTACGATCTCTTTCGTGAGCAGAAAAGTGTTAATGCGGGCTAAGGAAATCGACACAATTTTCAATGCTTCTCCTGATGCTTTCATCTACTCAGATATCGATGGAAAAATTCTGAGAGCCAATGTGATGGCGTCGAAAGTATTCGGATACAGCGAATCCGAGTTGAAAGAAATGAAGATTGAAGACCTCGTCGACCCGACCGTCAAAGATCGCCATGTTAAGCTCAGAGAACGATTTATCGCCAACAAAGGCAGTCGTGTGATGGGCGGTAATAATGCCGAGATCAAAGGGCAGACGAAGTCCGGCAGGCTGGTTCCGCTTAATGTTGCCATTTCTTCGTTCGTTTTTGGCCCCCATAAAGGGGTGATTGCCATCGCCCGTGATATGACGGCCCTAAAGCAAATGGAGTTAGACTCGTCGCACGATGCACTGACTACCGTCTATAACCGACGTTATATTGAAGCGAAACTGGATGAGGAAGTGAAGCGAGCAAAGCGCTATGGCCGCGGGCTTTCGGTACTTCTTGTCGATCTGGATAATTTCAAAAGACTGAATGACACTGAAGGCCACAGAGCGGGTGATAGGGGTCTGGTCGTCGCGGCAGAACATCTTCGTCAGCAGTTGAGAAAACACGACTTTGTCGGCCGCTGGGGCGGCGATGAGTTTTTAGTAGTATGCCCAGAAATCAGTCAGGGTGACGCGACAGAAATTGCGGACCGTATACGCAGGCGTTTCGAAGAAATCCATTTCCCCTGGGGGTGTGATGTGACCATGAGCATTGGCATTTCGACACTTCAAACCAACTCCGCCAACGTCACCACGCAAAACCTGTTTGATGAAGCTGATAAGGCTTTATACAGTGCCAAAGAGCGCGGAAGAAACCGCGTTGAGCATTTCGCTGATCTCATGCGCCCTAAACGTATTAAATGAAACTCTTCAGCCCCGATTCACCGTTTGGTCCGGTACCGCGACAGACTTTCCATCCTCTTTGAAAAACGGCGTCGGTACGTTGGTACCCTTGATTTTGTTTTTCAGCATAAAACCCATGACCGCGACTAATGACTTCATCGAAAACTTTGGGTGGGGTTTTGTCGGTGGGTTGCCTTTCGCAAAAGAGCCCATGACATAACACTTCACAGGCCCAATCGCTTCTTCTTTTTTCGCATCTTGGATCGCGGCGGTAGGGATGCCGACAAATGGGTGTTTTCTACTGATAGTGTTGGCAATTGGGGTGTGGCAACAAGCCGTGTAAAAGCGATAAATGCCGCCCGGAGTCATTCTGACACAGCGGAGCTGATCGGCCCCTTGGTGGATCACAATGTCTGCGGGTGCTAATTGGAAAATGTCTGTTCCGCCCCATTCATCCAGCCACTTCTCTTCATTGCCGACATGTTTTGCGAAACCTTGGCAGTCATCGCAGTAGCAGACCATGTGATTACCGGATTGAGGCGATACGCGTTTTAACGTGCCTTCCAGTTCGCCACATTCGCAGCGTAGAGTGAGATCTGTCATAGAAACCTCTTTTTGCCTTTTCTTTTATTTAAGCATCATCTAACTCATTGTGAGTCTGAGATTTGTTTGAATGGCAGGTGGGCCAGCGCATCCTCGTAGTAACCCTGAATTAATCCATGCTCGCGTTGCAGATAATCTTCGATTGCTTGATGGAAGCCTTGGTGACGCAAATGATGGAGTGAATGGGTGATGACTGGCTCAAATCCCCTAAGCAGCTTGTGTTCGCCTTGTGCGCCTGCATCGAAACGGGCGATCTGATTGGCAATGCAATATTCAATACCTTGGTAATAGCACAGCTCAAAGTGAAGGTTTTCAAACTCCGATAGACACCCCCAATAACGCCCATACAAGGTTTCTTCAGAACGAAAATACAGCGAGCCAGCAACACGTTCTCCGTCGACCAAAGCAAACACCAATACCAATGCGTCGGGTATTGCGATCATCAGTTGTTCAAAGAAGTCCTGATTCAGGTAGCCCGTATGGCCTGAGCGTTTGAGGTAAGTACGTTGGTAGAATTGATAGAACCGACTCAGCTGTTCTGCTGTCACCTCATGTCCTTCAACAACTTCCACTGAAACACCCTGTTCGGCAATGCTTTTGCGCTCTTTGCGGATGTTCTTGCGTTTGCGGGAAGTGAGGGCATTCAGAAAGTCATCAAACGTGCTGTAGTCGCGGTTGAACCAGTGGAACTGGACAGCGCGTCGCTCGAGAAAGCCGCCAGCATGGCGCTCTTCCAGCAAGTTTTTTGGCGGGAAAAGAATGTGAATACCGGAACATTCAAGTTGTTCGGCGAGTGAATGCATGGCCCCCATTAGGTATCGGCGAATTTCTACGTCATCTTCACTCTGTGAAACCAAAAGGCGCGGGCCTGATGCCGGAGTAAATGGCACAGCACAGATAACCTTAGGGTAGTATTCCAAGCCCGCGTCTTCGTATGCTTCCGCCCAGGACCAGTCAAAGACATATTCGCCATAAGGGTGAGTTTTTAGGTAGCAAGGTGCCGCACCAATCAGTTCATCGCCGCGGAAAACACCAATATATTGGGCGTACCAGCCGCTTTTCCGACTGATGGTTTGACTGGTTTCAAACGTTTTCAGAAAGGCATAGCGAAGAAAAGGGTAGTCGTCAGCGAGCAGCGCATCCCAGGCTTTTTCACCAAACTCTTCAATGTGGGCGACAACCCGGCATTCCAATGTCATGGATTCTCTAACTTCCTTTAAGTGATGGAATAAATAGTGACTGACCCTAATGAAAGATCAACCCACACACATTAGGTGATTACGCTTCACACACATAGACAGTCTTTATTCACTATGGACGATCTAGATCACGGAGATTAATTCCATGCTGTTCATTAAATGCAATCAGATATTCTGAATTCGGAAAGTGGCGAGATTTAATACTGGCATATCAGACTTTATTTGGTTTTTGCTATTGATGAAATGTATTTGGGTGGCATAAGATTCTTTTAACAATCTAGTAACAGATTGGGTTTTGTCAGACCAATCCACAAGGAATGAGATATGCAAAACAAGTTTCTGATTGAAGCCTTCCAAACCCCCGAGAATGTTGCTTCGACCTTGCTCCCTTACTTTGGTGAGCTAAGCAAAGACCCTTATGTCGATAGCGATGTCCGTTTCCGAAGCTACGCCCGTTTTTCGCTCTCAGACAAAGGCGATATTGTCCGTTTACCCCACGCGGCGTTCATGCAGTCATCAGAGGTAAACCGGGTAGTTGGCGATATTGAACGTCACTTTGAACCAATGTCTGATGACATGATCGATTTGCCCGAATTCCAGCACTTGCTGAAGTCCTTTGCCAGTGCCACTGGGCTTGAACACACCGGCGCTAACATCGACGTACATCAGATCCGCGTGACCTGTTCGGCAAGCGATACCAGCGCGCCGGCACCGGAGGGTATTCATCAGGATGGCTTCCGCTTTGTAGGCATTTTCTGTGTGCAGCGTAAGAACATTGCAGGTGGTTTTACCCAGATCTATTCCTCTCCAGTGGATCAACACCCACACCTGAATACGGTGCTGGAACCAAACCAATTCATCATTCTGGATGACCAACGTTACTATCACCACATCTCAGAAACACTGTCGAGTAACCGAGGCGAGGAGGGAGTGCGCGATGTCTTCGTATTCACCGCTTAACAGCACCAATATCCAAGCATTAAGAGCCCAATTTCCTGCGTTGCAGCGAGAAGTAAAGGGCGTCACTCCGGTTTACCTTGATGGTCCCGGTGGTACACAAATGCCAGATTCCGTTATTGATGCGTTCAGCGCGTACCTGAAAGGCGGCAACTCAAACCTTGGCGGGAAATTCCAGGTCAGTCAGGAAACGGTGGATTTGGTCACACAAGCCAGGGAAAGCGCCGCAGCTTTGCTGGGTTCAGCGCCAAATGAAGTCTTTTTCGGGGCGAACATGACCTCAGTGACGTTCAGCTTTAGCCGCGCATTGAGCCAGCAATGGGAGGAAGGCGATGAAGTGATCGTGTCTGTCGCGGATCATGGTGCCAACCGATCAAGCTGGATCATGGCCGCCAAAGATCGTGGTGTGACGGTGCATCATCTGCCGATCAAAGATCGTTCCAGTACGCTGGACTTAAACACGCTTGAGACTCTACTTAGTGAGAAAACCAAACTGGTGGCTGTGACGGCTGCCAGCAATATTACGGGCACCATTACTGACCTAGAAGCCGTGATTGCCAAAAGTCATGCTGTGGGTGCAAAAGTGTTTGTTGATGCTGTGCATTTGCTTCCTCACCAACTGGTGGATGTGAAAGCGCTGGATGTTGATTTTCTCGCGGGGTCTGCGTACAAGTTTTACGGGCCTCACCTTGGCTTTCTTTACGGAAAATTCGACCTGCTTTCGTCGGTAACGCCTTACAAAGTAGAGCCGGCCCCAAGCTTTGCCCCTAATTGTTTTGAAACTGGTACGTTGAACTTCGAAGCACTGAGTGCCTTTGTTGCGTCTGTTGAGTATTTGGCGTCCTTGGGGGAAGGTGACACCTTGCGCAGCCGATTGGCTAAGGGCTATGACAACCTCCATCAATACGAGTCCGCACTTTCGGCTTACTTCCTTGAAAAGCTTCAGAGCGTCGAGAGCGCAGAACTCTATGGCATTGATGGAGTGGAAGGACGAACGGCGACATTTGCTTTGCGGTTCGGCGACCGTGATCCAATGGAGATTGCAGAAGCTCTGGGCAAGCAGCAAATCTATGTCTGGAGTGGTCACCTTTACGCAGACAAACTGACCGATGCGTTTGGCGTGACAGAGAAAGGCGGTATCCTCCGTGTCGGGCTGATGCACTACAACACCTTCGAGGAAATTGACCGTTTCTTTGAGGCGTTGAAAAACATTCTGTAGCAGAAACAGAAAGGCCACCCCCTTGGGTGGCCTTTGCATATCATCGTCTGCCAGAAGTTAGGCGACCAGCGTATAGGTGATCACATAGAAATCTTCATCGTTTGGGTAGATTTCGCGGATCAATGGCTTTAACTCTTCCAGTGGAATGAACTCCTGAGCAGCGTGTTCTTCGTTGATGTCATCAAAACCAATTTTTTCTACTGACACGATATCAATCTGGCAGACGTACTCGTCCTTCTCCAGCGTGTGAACATCGACGCGCGTTCCCGGCACATAGTGACTTTCTGATTCATCGCGAATGGTGATGGTTTTCTTTCCTGATGCGACAAGCGGCGTCAGCCATTCAAAGAAAGTGATTTTTGTTGGTGCCTGATTCACAGTCATACCTGCATTTAGCTGATAACAGAGCGCGAGTATATTCGCGTTTTTGCATCTCACAAAGAAAACATTGAGTCACGCTATACCCGACAATACTTGGGGTTCATCCATAAAGAAGGACACCACAATGAATCCTAAATTGATGGCGGCTTTTTCGCTGTTTTTAGCGACGAGTGCATCTGCCATGACGCTGACAAGCCCGCAGGTTACAGAAGGGGAATCCCTCAAGAAAGGTCAGATATTTAATGGCTGGGGCTGCACGGGAAAGAATTATTCGCCAGAGCTGAAATGGGTCGATCCACCGGAAGGCACCAAAAGTTATGCGGTGACCATGTATGACCCGGATGCACCAACTGGCAGCGGCTGGTGGCACTGGGTGATGATTAACATCCCTGCCGATGTGCAATATCTAAAACTGAATGCAGGTAAAAAGGATGGGTCTCAGATGCCTGAAGGAGCCCAGATGCAGCGAAACGACTTCGGTTTTGTCGGATTTGGAGGTGCATGTCCGCCACCTAATGCACCCAAACACAATTATCAAATTACGGTTTTTGCTCTGGATGTTGAGAAGTTAGAGGTGCCAGTTGATGGCTCTCCAGCACTGGCTGGATATAACATCCTCCAACACCGAATTGGAGAAGCACAACTCATTGCACCAACGAATGCCAGAGACTGAAAAGAGGGTAACGAGAGAAAACACGAGATGACGAGGATTGGCACTTGATGTAGGAACCAAGTGCCAATGTAAGTCGATCAGAAGTTCGCCAAGAAGAATGGAATCATCAACGCATTGACCAAATCGATAAAGAAAGCACACACCAAAGGCACGATGATGAACGCCAAATGCGAGTTTCCGTAGCGCTGAGATACCGCTGACATGTTCGCCATTGCGGTTGGTGTGGAACCTAACGAGATACCACCAAAGCCACTACAAATCACCGCGGCATCAAAATTCTTACCCATGGCTGGGAACACCACATAAATATTGATCAATACGGCAACAAGGAATTGCGCGGCAAGAATGGTAAATATCGGGCCTGCCAAATCGATGAGCGTCCAAAGTTGCATGCTCATCAAAGACATTGCCAGAAATGTACCCAGTGAAATGTCTGCCAGCAAAGCAACGGCAGGCTTGCGCGATGGCCATTGCGTACCTGTGAGCCTTGGGAAAGACTTGGGGACGAGGTTAGTCATGATGATGCCCGCAAACAAACAACTGACAAACAGCGGCAGTTGCAGACCAAGCTCAGAGATTCCCTCATTGATAGCAAAGCCCAGAATGATACAGATATGAATCGCCAGAACGGCATCCAGGAAATCGAAGCTGTTGATTTGCTTTGGCGCTTGGTTTTCCTCTGAGCCGATATCTAAAGGTTCAACGGTTTGCGGTTTTAGCTGGTGCTTTTGAATAAGGAATTTGGCAATGGGGCCTCCCATTAAGCTGGCAAGGATAAGGCCAAAGGTGGCGCTGGCGATACCAATTTCCATCGCATTGGAAATACCGTATTCCTCAGCAATTCTTGGTGACCAAGCGATCGCTGTGCCATGCCCGCCAATCAGGGAAACGCTGCCGCCCAACAAACCAACAGGCGATTCAAGACCAAACAGCCCTGCAACGGTAATCCCCGTCAGATTCTGCACCACCATATAGCCAATTGTGATGAGCAGGAGAATTACCAGTGGGCGTCCGCCTTTCATCAAATCACCAAGGCTGGAGTTAATGCCAATAGTGGTAAAGAAATAGACCAGCAATATGTCTCTTGCGACGAGATTGAAGGAAATTTCGATACTTGTGAAGGCATAAATAAGTGAAAACAACACAGAAAAAAGGATGCCGCCAGTAACAGGTTCAGGAATGCTGAACTCTTTCAATACAGGGATTTCCTGATTCAGTCTCCGTCCGATAAACAGAACCAAAATGCCGAGTGTTACGGCGAAAAAAGAGCTTACCTGAATCAGGTTTTGTTCAAGCAGGAATTCCACGTTATCTCACCCATTAGTTGTTTTTAGCGTCGTGTGAGGCTAGCTAAACATAGGGTTATGACAAGGAACAGTCGTGATGGGGTTGTAAGCGTAAATGACTGAAGATACGCAGATCAATTGCGGTGGATCTCACACAGGGCATGTCTGTTTTTCATCGAGAGTATTCATCGTTTGAATGGCGCTAACGCTGCGATGGCCTCCTTGACCGTGGGGAAATAAATTTTGGTCAGACAGACCTCTGCTTTGCAAAACTCATGGGTTTGAATCAGCGCAGAAACCTCGATGGCATCGAATTGTTTAGTGTGTGGAGCGAGTGAAATTTGTCGGCTTTCCATCGACAGTAAAAAGCTGGCACCTTCGGAATCAATCAGGATATCTTCGTCGCTGAAAATCATGTCTGTTGCTTCATCTTCAAACTGGCTTTGACTGGCAATAAAAAGCAGTTCGTCATCACCATCGAGTTTTAATATGGCTGGCCAAACTGGAGTGGAAGACATTGTTGTTTCTCTTTGAATTTATAATGACCAGCGAATTAAACATCCACAATTGGTTCTCTGACAACTGTTTCTTGGTAATCAGCGAGTGTCTTTCGAGGCTTTGATGGCATATAGCAATGGCACTTGCTGACCTTTGTGAAGTAATTGATAGCCTTTTTGCTCTACATACTCCAAACCTTCGAAGCAGTTATAGGGGCTATATGGATACTCGGCAAAAACATCAATTCGAAGGCCCGCCTGAATCAGCGCATTGATAACTTCGCTGAGTGGATGTGGCCAGGTAGCCATGGTCGATGTGGTGCCATCGCAGTTTTCTGTGTAAGTGCCTTCCTCTTCAATATCCGGTTCCTCACTTGGAAAGTAGGAGTAACCGTAGAGTAAGTCGTTAAAAGTAAGGAACTCAACGATGTGGAATTCCCCACCCACTTTCAGTGCACCTGCGACTGTCTTTGCCCAGCGCGACAGATCCGGTAGCCAACAAAGCACACCGTAAGAGGTGAAAACGACATCGTATTGCTCTGTGTTGCTCTCTCCAAATTCGTAGATATCGCTTTCAATAAACCTTGCTTCGAGGCCCAAATCGCGACTGAGGCATTGGGCTTGTTCAATCGCAGCGGGAGACAGGTCTACGCCAGTGACTTTTGCGCCTAAACGTGCCCAGGAAAGGGTATCCTGACCAAAGTGACATTGGAGATGAAGCAAGGATTTACCTTCTACGTTTCCGACTTGTTCGAGCTCGATGGGATTGAGTGAAGACTTCCCCCGTTTGAACGCTTCAACACCATAGAACTTTGATTCAATGTGAACTGCCGTTCGCTTGTTCCATGCTTCTTTGTTGAGTCTTAAATAATCCAGTTCCATCGCTGTTCACCATTAATGTGGCTTTCGAAAACAAATCTGGACTGACCCTATATCTCCTCGCCAAGCAGCGCCATATATTCATTCGTAAACTGGATACGCTTCTCTCTTTTTCTTTGGTATTTTCCAACATGAACTGAATCTGAACGCAGTGCTCACCGGACGTTAAGTGTGGGTTCTTTATTCTCTCTCTATCAATCAAATGAAGGAGAAAGAAATGGAACCTATCAGCGTAGTCATTATTACCCTCAATGAAGAAAAGCGTATCGGCCGACTGCTGGATGACTTGGTCAACCAGACTCATCAAGACTTCGAAGTAGTGCTGGTGGATTCAAACAGCGACGATGCGACCCGCGATGTTGCGCGCTCATTTGAAAAACACCTGCCAGCGTTGACTGTGCATCGCATGGAAACCCGTGGTGTCAGCCTTGGTCGTAACACGGGCGCTTCCATTGCCAACCATGAGCGCGTGTTGTTTCTGGATGCCGATGTGCGTTTGGAACCAGAGTTCCTCGAAAAATCATTGAAAGAACTGAATGAAAAGAATCTTCAGGTAGCTGGCGTTTACATGGGTGCCAAGGCACTGCCAGCGGTCCAGAAGGTGTGCTACGCAGCATTTAATGGCGGCATGTTTGCCACACAGTTTTTCTTCCCGACAGCTGTGGGCGCATGTATTTTCTCAACCCGCACGGCACACAAACAGCTCGAAGGCTTTGATGAAAAAATCACCCTATGTGAAGACTGTGATTACGTTCGCCGTGCCAGCAAGCTGATGCGCTTTCGCTTCATTAATCAGGCTTTCCAGTTCGACCCGCGCCGATTGGATCAAGACGGCATGGTTGCAACAGGCTTTGTATACCTGAAGGCCAACTTCCGACGCTTCTTCTTCGGTGAGATGCGTAACAACGAAATGGAATACCGCTTTGGTCACTATCAGGACCAAAAGTAAGCCCAACGGAATGAATGAGAGCAAAGGACTAAGAGGTCATCATGTTTGAGTCTATCGGTTTATTTCTGGGCGCTTTTTTTGATGCGCTGATAGGCCCCAACTTATTTGTGCCAGCAGAGCCTTTCCTGCTGGCCGCGGGTTACCAGCTGTATGACGGCATTATCACAGGCGTGATCATGGTCTTGATGGGTGGTTTTCTCGGCGACCAACTCAGCTATCTGGCAGGACGGAAATTCGGTAAACCTGTGCAGCAAAAACTGATGAAGTGGCAGCCAAAAACCCGCAGAGCATTTGCACGTTGCCGACGTTTGATGGCGACAAAAGGAGCCTATGCGATGACCTTCGCCCGACTGTTGGGGCCGGTTGCGTGGGTAGTTCCCTTTATGGCTGGTTCACAGAAGGTCTCATGGGGACGCTTCACTTTCTACTCGACAATCGGTCTGATTCTGGGCGCAGGGCAGTTTATCCTTTGGGGATATTTGTTGGCCGCAGGTGTTGAGCAATTTCCTCTGTTGGACACCATTGTCTCGATGGTCAGCGAGCACCAATACAGCTTAATGGCCATCGCGGCGACCGCGATTCTTGCATGGGTAGGTTATGCCTTCCAATGGAAGAAATTAGTGCCAAAAGTCAGCGCCTTCTTTCTAGTTGCCATGCTTGGCGTAAATTACAGCCACTACTTCTGGTACGCCGACAACTTTGTCGACACAGTGCCAACAGAGACGGTAACGCCAGTTTCTTTGAGCTACAAAGTTTACCCCGGCAAATCGCCATTCTTTGATGCGCAAGGGGTGAATGTGCTTTATGTTGGCGAGTCGCCAAGAACCATGATGAATGAATTAGGTTGGCTGGAGAATCAAACCTTCTCCCGTAACGATATTGATTGGGCTGACTATGTTGATCTGCTGAAAGGTCAGACACCACCTGTATCCGATTTATTCTGGAATGAACGTCCTCAGGATATGGCGTTCCAATTGCCGGGCGACTTACTGAAACGCTCACATATTCGCTGGTGGCAGGCCGGGATTGATAAAGATTTGAATCAGCCACTGTGGGTAGGTGCCATTAGCTATGACGATGGGCTAAAGCTGACCATGTATTCAGGGATCATCACCGTACTACACAGCATTGACCCGAATATCGACGCAGAGCGCGATGAACTGGCGAACATGATCAATACGCAGCTTCCTCAGCTTTCAACAGAGTACTATCAGGCATTGACCCCGTTGGCGGTGGATGACCAGCACGATTATTACAGCGATGGTAGGGTGTTGGTGGTTAGCGACAACGAGATATCACTAGCGAATGTTAGCCCTTAGATGAAGTTAACCACTACATAGATGAAAAAGAGCCGCCATGATTGGCGGCTCTAAATAGTCCAAATCCTTCTTCCCTTAAGGTCAATAGACCCTAGCGGGCGAGCTTCACTGTCAGCACCGCTTTTAATCCGCCCATGCTTCCTTTTGTTAACTCAAGACTCCCACGATAGCTATGGGCAATTTCATTGACAATATTGAGTCCAAGGCCCGTGCCGGGCGTGGATTCATCGAGTCTGACACTGCGTTTGAGAACGTTCGTCAGCTCTTCGTCGGGAATGCCTTCTCCATCATCTTCAACACAGATTTGAACCGTTTCTTTTCCCGCATCAATAGTGTAAATCCGCACCAAGGTGTTTGCCCATTTATAAGCGTTCTCGATGAGATTTCCCAACATTTCATCCAAATCAGCAGGGTCGACGGCAACGTCAAATTCATCATCAAGCTCGTTAATGACAATGACTTCACGAGAAGCATAAACCTTGTCGAATGCCAGCGTGATCGCATCAACCCGTGCGCTGGGGTTAGACTTCACCGCGAGGATATTCATTGAACCTGCGACCCGAGCGCGACCAAGGTGGTAGTCAATCTGGCTCTGGATACGCTCAATCGAGGGCAGCAGCTTTTTCTGGCTTTCCTCATCCAGTGAAAGCACGTCATTTTTCAGCACGGATAAAGGCGTTTTGAGCGCGTGGGAAAGGTTGCCCGCATGTTGTCGGGCACGGGAAAGTAACTCGTGATAATGAAACAGTAAGGCATTGAGATCGGACACCAGTGGCGAGACTTCCTGCGGGTAGTTAGTGCTAAGGGCATCTTGTTTGCCTTCTTTGAGTTTCACCAACTCCCGTTGCATGTCATTTAGCGGCAGCAGCGACCATGCGACTTGCAAGCCAACCAACACAATCACGCCCACAAACAGCATGGATAAAATTACCCAAAGCTTACTGGAGAGGCTTTGCAATACGTCTTCGGTGGGATCTTCATCGATACCAATTTTGACGGTGACTGGCGTTGTTCCGCCGCTGGGTATAAAGGTCTGGGTAATGGTGATGAGAGGTTCTTTCCTCGCACCAAGCATTTCTTTGATGGGCCCGTCGGAGAGTTTGAAATCTTTGTCCGCCAGCGATGGTGACCGTAACACCGTCGTTCCCTGAGTAATACGCCAATACAGCCCACTGAAAGGACGTTCAAAACGGGCGTCTGACAGAGGCTGTGCCAACACCAACTGCTGATTTTCATCAAGCTGCAAGTTGTTGGAGATTTCATCCATCGACAGCTGCAAGCGCTCTTTGGTCGCCGTTACGAGATAATCATTCATCAGCACTGGGATTCCGATCCCGGCAATAGAAATCATGACGGTTGCCCATATCACGGTTGCCAAAAGCAGGCGGCTTTTGAGGCTGAGTTTGCCGATATAGCTGACTCTACTGCGCATTGAGTTGATACCCCAACCCGCGCACGGTTTTAATAATGTCTGGCGCTATCTTCTTGCGTATTCGCCCAATGAAAACTTCGACGGTGTTAGAGTCGCGCTCGAAATCCTGTTTGTAGATGTGCTCAACCAGCTCTGTTTTGGAAATCATCTTCTCAGGGTTATGCATGAAGTAAGCAACCACTTTGTATTCCAGCGCGGTCAGCGTGACTGCTTGCCCTTGCCAAAGCACGGTTGACGTTCGGGTATCCAGGCTCAAGTCACCCATTTGTAAAACAGGCGATGCACTGCCGGAAGCACGTCTTAGATGAGCACGAAGTCTGGCAATGAGTTCGAGCATTTCGAACGGCTTGGTGAGGTAGTCATCCGCACCGGCATTCAAACCTTCAACGCGCTGCGAAAGGGTATCGCGCGCGCTTAGGATGATAACCGGGGTGTTGATATTCTCGTCGCGGATGCTTTTCAGTACTGTCAGGCCATCGATTTTCGGCAGCCCTAAATCGAGCACAATGGCATCCCAAGGCTCTGAGGTAGCGCGATACAGAGCATCGATACCATCTTCAGAGAGCTCCGGCACCCATCCATTCTTTTCTAAGGTATCGAGTATTTGTTCACTTAACTGTGGTTCGTCTTCTACCACTAATATTTTCATTTCTTATCCTGTTTGATCTCGAACTATCAGAAGTATGGTCGAGGAAAAGTGAAATTTAGGTAAAACAGCGAGCTATAAATAAGAGTCTACTCTCTGCTCAAGGCGATTTTTCCTGCCAAACCGATTAAGAGAACACCTGAAGTCCCTTCAATCACACGCGAGAATCGTTGGGATTTTGCCGACGAGAACAACCAGCTTCCCACAATGGCATAAGCGAGGTTGCAAAGCGTGGCGGTGATGCAGAAAACAACGCCAAGAACCAGAAGTTGGTATTCGGGGGAGGCCGCTGTCGGGTCAATGAACTGGGGAAGAAATGACAGGAAGAACAATGCGACTTTGGGGTTCAACACTGCCACCATCACGCCTTGTTTGAAAACATTGACGTTATTGCCCGCATCGGAAGCGCTGATATTGATCTTCGAGTTGCCAGAAAAGAAGTTTCTCAGCGCACAAATACCCAAATACAAAAGGTAAGCCGCTCCCAAATACTTCACCGCCATAAAGGCGACAGCGGAATTGACGATAATCGCCGAAAGACCAAATACGGCTGCGAAGGTATGCACGAAGTACCCTGCACCTAAGCCTGTCGCGGCGCGAAGCCCCATCTTTAGTTTTCCTGCCATGGTATTGGACACGATATAAACCACATCCTGACCGGGGATCAGATTGATAGAAAGTGAAGCCACCACAAACAGTAATAAGGTTTGGATTTCCATATCAGCGCCTCAGTTCGATTTTTCTGAACAAGATTGTCAAATTCAAGCGGTTAATTCTTCGACTATATCTGCTGTAACGTTAGATATCGATACCGCTGAGACGCAGAAACGAGAAACTTCGCGGGAGGTTAGAAAAAGGAGACACATCAATGAATAAGACCCAACCAGTTCTGTTTTTATCGCACGGTGGTCCAACGCTGGCAATTGAAAACAGCCACGCTTCCCAGTTTATGAAATTGCTGGGTGGCACACTCAACAAACCTAAAGCGATCGTCATTTTTTCAGGTCATCTCGACAGTGATGACGATGTCGTGATTACTTCCGGTGCCTCGCCTTCAGTGATCTACGACTTTTATGGCTTTCCAAAACCGCTTTATGAACTGACCTATCCTGCGCCGGGCGCACCTGATCTGGCCAACAAAATTGCAGATATGGTGTCAGCATCTGGCTACAAAGCCGTTTTAGATGAAGATTTGGGCTGGGACCACGGTGTTTGGATCCCGCTACGACTGATTTATCCCGATGCGGACATTCCCGTGGTGCAGGTATCTATCAGCAGTAAGCAAGGCGCAAAGATGAACTACGAGCTCGGCAAAGTGCTCGCGCCGCTAAGAGAAGAAAACGTTCTGCTGATTGGCTCAGGGGCGATAACCCACAACCTTCGCGAAATTTTCAGCCGTCAGAAAACGCCGAATGGCTCTGCGATGGCAGAAGCGTTTACGGATTGGATTGCACACAAGCTGGAAAACAAAGACCACGAAGCGGTAGTGAATTTTCTGACTGACGCGCCGAATGCTCGCTTTAATCACCCAACGGATGACCATTTCCTGCCATTGGTTGCAGTGCTTGGTGCAAGCGGGAAAGATGACGCCGTGCGCATTCACCAAAGCTGGCAAGATGACAAACTGCTAGCGATGGATGCTTACCGATTCGGCTGATTAGTTGCCGATAAAATGGGACTGGTAGTACTTAGGTGTCACTGCCAGTTTCTTTTTGAAGTGGCGCTGAAAATGCGCTTGATCGGAAAAGCCAAGTTCGAAAGCAACTTCTGAAATTTCTTTGCCTTCACGAAGCAGCACTTTCGCGCGCTTGATTTTCTCATCCATCAGGTAAGCGTGGGGCGGCAGACCAAAACGCTGTCTGAATGCACGAATTAATTGATAGCGGCTCATTCCCGCTTCTTCTGCCAAACTGTCGAGTTGATGGATCTCGGTGAGCTCATCCAGCATTTTTTCCCTGACTCTAAGAACATCACCCTCACGTTGAGTTTTCTCTGTGCTCAATTTGTGCTGCCAAAAACTGGATTCAATAAAGTCGTAAAACGCTACTTGTGCTTTTAGTGGACTGTTGTCATCTATCAATGCTTCCAACAATGCCAGAAAATGGGTTTGAATGAGCGGATTGCGCTCCAAATCGTTCTTGAAAGGTGTGTAATCCTGATTGTAACCACGGTGCGCGTGTTGAAGGATGTCCTGTTGGATTTCGCCCATTTTCAGCGTATCGACGAACAACATGCTGTAAGACCAGGTGTTGCCCTTTGGATTGCAGGAATGCACATCAGCGGGATTAATGGTGACGATATCGCCGACGCGAACATCGTTCACGCGATGGCGGTTTTTATAGTCAGAATGACCTTGCTCAATAATGCCGAATGAAAACTCATCATGGGAGTGGGCTTCATAACAGGCGCGACTTTGATTGGCGACGCGCATTTCCACCCAAGGCAGCAGCGTGCTTTGTTTGAACTGTGTGGTGCTGTCCTTTTTCATTGCTCGTCCCAGACCCTAATTAAATCCAAATTGCCGCGACAGACAATGCCAATACAATCGCCATCACTCTATTAAATTGGCGCTGATGAGCGGGGTTTTCAAGCTTGCTGGACAAAATATGTCCAAGTACAGCCCAAAAGCCAATGCTAATCAGACACACCAGCAAAGAAACGAAAGTATACATGCCCAGCCAATACACTTCGTTTTCCCTTCCAACCACATAAATGCTCACGCCGGAAAGGGCATATAACCACGCCTTTGGATTGAGAAGCTGGGTGATGGAACCTGTCCACCAACCTGATTGCGTCTGTGCGTTTTTCTCAATGGCGGAGACAGGTGCCGTGAAAATTTTGTAGGCAAGATACAAAAGAAATGCGCTGCCAAGGAGCTGCATGGTGGTTTCCAGCGAAGGAATCAACGACAGCAAACTTTGCATCACCCCGCCACACAGAATCACTACCAGGGCATACGCCAGCGAAGCCGCGATAACATGTTTAATGGCTTCTTTTAGTCCTTGGGTGATCGCCGTGCTGGTGGCGAGAATATTTACTGGGCCGGGTGTTACCGCACCGACAAAGGCAAAGGTGGTCATCGTCAGAATCAGACTGTTCATTGCTTTCTCCTCTCTGATGAAGAAGACGTTAGCAAAGCCAGAAGCGAAGTTATTGAACGATATTGCAGCGGACTGAATCGGAGATCTTCCAGAAAAGTATGAGTCGGAAGTGAGTTACACGACGCCTCTCAACAGATTTAAAGTGATCAATATGTAGACATATAAGTGTAAAATTCCCAACTTTGTTATCTGGTGTAATAAATTTTGTTATGATTTTTTTCTTTCTCAAAGAAAAATAAATATCCAAATGGAATAATAAGAGATCGAAATCTTTTCTCTAAATGTGATTTTCCTTTCTTTTAGGTCATTATGTCTCACTTTTAATAAAAATTGCCGTATTTCTAAGATCTAAATATTTTTCTTTTATTTGAACTCATGCTTTTGTCATGCTTTATTTATTAGGCAGTCGGCTTTTTTAAATGCTCAAAAAACAATGCAAGCAATAATTGGCAATCGACTTGATTTAGGTGGAAATTATGAAAAGACAAAAATTGGCAATACTGATAAATATGGCGATGTTAGCGCCTCTCTCTTCATGGGCAAATGTACCTCAGAATGTAGATGAACGTTGGCAACAACCGACAATAACTACACATCCGGATAAACCCTATTACCCAAATTCTAATGTTGTAAATAGAAAGAACCTTTTCGATTGGAGAACGCAGCATTATCAAATTGGAATGTCCAGCCTTAATGGTGCTGAAGAGCTTAAAATGAGTCCTTTTTATATTTGTGAAGTTGAGTCACTTTATAACGTTCCTGGTGGAAAAATGTTGACAGGTGACATTATGGGGCCAAATGGAAAACCAGTAGGAACTGATTGTGCCCGCTCTATTTCTAAATCGATTCTAGACAAAGTACCGGATATGGATCCAAACGAAGGTTGGGAAATATTAAAGTTCAACCTAGGTTATAAAATGTCCCACTATGAAAATGCAAAAGAAACATGGAGTGCGGATGGAAATGATAGCTGGTCGTCAAATCAGTACCCCTACATTATTCTTTACAACAGGCTGACTGCTAAGTTGAGAGTCATGTCCTATATGGGGGCTAGTGACATTGGTACGGGACTGTCTGTAAAAATGTCTGTAAAAGGTAAGGCGAAAATATTCAATACGAACCAATCCTCTGATGCAAGGTTTTATCAAGAATCAGTGACTGGGTTCGGTGGAATAAATAATGTTCAAGACGGGGGATGGGGACTGACTGATTTTGTTGTCGAGTTTGACCCTTGTGCGCCAGGTGAAGACATCGACTTTGATATACATATCTTCCCTAAGAAAGTGGAGACACTTGAATTATATGGTCATGCGGTTGGGACGTCACATAACATCACTGATGAAGATATCGGAAACCCCAAGAAATATCTAATGAATGTTTCTGGCAGCCTCGAAAACAATTTAGACCAAGCAGGTAACTTTACGGTTTCTGAACTGGATGATTTAAAAGAGCTTTTTGACGGTGTGAATGATTCAGGCACAAACATGGCTGTTGCTGATGATGCCATGAATGCTGCAAGCGGATTTCTTAGCGGCTTAGCAGGTATGTTCTTTGGTCAACAGAGAGTAGAAGCAGGTTTGAATGCGCTTTCTGGGGTAACATCAGGTATCGGTTCAATATTCGGTACTCAAGCTTCTGCTGTTAGTGACTACAGTAAAATCATGCCTCAGATTTCCTTTTCAGAAGTGTATTTACGAGGAGAGTCCAGTGCACAAGACCAGGGTATAACAGTTAAATTGAAACTACCGGGTAGTCG
>NZ_ANFM02000015.1 GCF_000333895.2 Grimontia indica
GACTACACCTGCAAAGGAACGCCGCGATCACAACGCCAGTCAATCTCGCTGAATCCGGCATCTTCAGGCTATTTGGGTATATTTAAAAAGAACCCCGCTTTTAGCAGGGTTCTTTTTTTATTGGGGTTGGTTTGCTGTACGCTTAGTTTTTGCCAGCAAGGCGATAGCGCCGAAAACTACAGTTAGTAGCCATAGTTGAGAAAGGTGTCCTAGCTGACTCTGAATAGTCGCGCCCATTTGATTGAGCTGAATAGTCGCTTGAATAGCGGGTGTGGAAGGTACGATTTGCGCCAAAGAGTTCAACCACACTGGCAGCTCACTGCTTGGCCAGACAAATCCCGATGTAAACAGCAGAGGCATCGAACTTAACAAGACCGTTAAGGTAATGATTTCCGGCCTTGAAAGACACTTTCCAATCACCGTACCTAGGCCTATCGTCGCCAGCAAAAAAGGCATCATAATGATGATGAGATTTACAGGCTCAGCCAAACGATTAACCCCGTTTATCTCAAGGCTTGCGCCCAGATAGTACATTGCCATTACACTGTAAATCGCAGTAAGAATGCAGGTTCGCACGATAAGATTTTTCGCCCCGTTATGTGAGTTTACGCTGGCCAGCATGCCGGAAGCGATCAGCAAAGTTTGCTGCAAGATCAGGATAAACACGCCGGGAACAACATAATTCCCGTAGCCAGTCGTTGGGTTATAAACTGGCACCATATTTAGTGAGAACGGAGTTACTTGCTTGGTGGCTGCTTCCATTGGCGTATCTTGCATCATGGCGCGCGTCGTTTTTACTGACGCGCCAAGTGTGTTGCCCGCATTGACGACACCTTCTGCGATAGTGCCGTAGGTCAGGAAGAAAGAAGCGTCTCCTCCAACGGAAATGACCGGGCTTTTGCCCATCAATAGGTCGCGATAGAAGTGCTGCGGAACCACAACGACACCTTCGATATTACCACCGGCAATTTGAGCGCTGGTTTCCCTCTCTGTGCTCAATCGCATCGCAACAGAAAGCTGTGGGGTGGCGTCCAACATTCTAACGATCGTGCGGCTTTCCTGACTGTTATCGTGATCGACTACCGCAACACGAAGTTCGCGCGGGAGTTGGTTTTCATACGGCAATGGGTAAAGCAGCGAATAGATAATGATGCCGCCAAACACGGTGAAAACCACTGCCGGATTGGTAAACAGCGCTTTCAGTTCTTGCTTAAACAACGCAGCCCAACTCATATGCCAGCCTCCTGAATTAGCGTCGCTGAGCGGCAGAGCCGCTTGAGTTTAGTGGCGACAAGTAGCCAAATCAGGCTGAAAGCTGCCAAAGCGAGAAGCATGGGCTGCATTTGTAGCAGGGTGGCGCCATAGTTGAACTGGCCAATTTGCACCGTGATGTAATGACTCACTGGTAACATTGCGCGCCAACACTGCGCCAGAAACGGCATGTCACTGGCTGGAAAGCTCACTCCCATAAACGCAAAGGCCGGCGCGGTAAAACCTGCGACCAAACTCATCGCACGGGTTGCATCGCGTGTGCCTAAATACAGCAAGGAACCTACCGCGAGACCTGCTGACACCATCAAGCCTTGTGAGGCGAAAAGTAACGTCCAGCTTCCGTTCATCGGCCAGCCCAACCCAAAGTGCATGGCGGTGGCGAAGACAACGCCCATCAGCCAGAGCGGAACAAGCAAGCCTACTACTTTTGCGATTAGCGCCGAGAACAAACCTTGCTTGAAGTGATTTTCCAGCCCTATGCGTTTGTCGGTCAGTGCCATGGAAAGCATGCCGCTCGCGACAATCACAATTTGCCAAAGTGCGGGAATAATTGCGGAGACAAGAAACTGCGCGTAGTTAGTGCCGTTATTAAACAGCGGCACTAGTTGAAAACGGACAGGCACAGACTGTCCTGCTGCTTGTGAGGAAACCGTTGTGCCATGCAGCATTTTCCCTTTGGTTTCGACCATGGCTGCAAAGGTGCTTTGGCTTTGGGTAATCGCCGCATTCACCAGCTTACCAATCAGAATATATTGGCTGTTGTAGAAGGCCGTCACTTCTGGGCTTTCGCCGCGAAGAGTGGCTTTCTCAAAGTCCGAGGGAATGATGACGGTAGCGTAAGTCTCCGCACTGTTCAGTGAAGCGGTAGCTTCTTGAACGCTGGAGAAACTCTGAGTTTCCAACGTAGGACTGGCGTCGTAGTAACGGGTGAGGCTCCGCGACATGGCACTATGGTCAAGATCGACCACGCCAATGGGCAAATTGCGACCTGTGCCTGATGAGAAAATCGCCCACACCAACAGAAACAACGCCAGTGGTAACCAGCCCAGCAGCGTGGTTAGCCACTTATCTGATGAAGTTAATCGCCACTCATCTAGAAGCCGCGATGCAAACGAAGGTTTCTCCATGGTGATCAACCCTGAGTCTGCTCGGAAACCAGAATACTCATGCCTGCGCGCAGACCTTCAATAGGTGTTAAAGGGCGGGCTTCCACCTCAAAGGTACGCATGTCATAGCCGTTCTGGCTATTGGTGGCACGCCAGGTCGCGAAATCCCCCAAAGGGGAAACATGGGTGACTTCAAACTCATAAGCCCGTTCTCCCAGAGAGGGAATGTTCGCCTCAAACTGAGCGCCTTTTGTAAATTGACGTAGTTTGTCTTCGCGAATATTGAAGACTGCCCAGGCATCTTTCATGTCGATGACAGTGACAACCGGGAAACCTTGCGGTGCCAGCTCGCCAGGGTGAAGCAGGATTTGGCTGACTTCACCTTGATACCAGCTACGAATCTTGGTGTCTTTGGCATAGGCTTCCACTTCTGCAACTGCACCGGCTGCCATGCGAACTTTTTCCTGCGCTGCCCGTTTGGTTTCAGAGCGCGCACCGGCTTTCGTCAGTTCATACATTTGGAGCGCGGCATTTTCTGTGTATTTCGCCGCTTGCCACTGGGTGTAAGCCTCGTCGCGCTTTTGTTCGGCGGCAACACCTTCTTTGTAGAGCGCATCGACACGCTTGTAGGTTTTGTCCGCCAGTTGTGCCGCAGCACGGGCCTTTTGCCATTGGTCGCGCGCAGCGCTGATTTCCTGCTCGCGAGCGCCGCTTTCAGCTTGTTCTGCCATGGCGTCTGCTGCTTGTTGTCCGGCTTTCGCTTGCTCCAGCTTGGCATCCAACTCTGGGCTGAAAAGGGTGAAAATTAAATCGCCCTTATTCACGGTTTCACCTTTACGCACCAACACATTATCAATACGGCCAGCGACCTTCGATGAAATGCTGTATTGCTGCGCTTCAATCTGACCTTGAAAACGCTCAGGCACGGGTTGATAAGCTTGGTAAAAGCTGTAGCCAATCCAACCAATAACGGCAGCAGCAGGCAAGGCCAGCGCAATAGATTTCAATTTGCTCATTGTGATTTATCCCTTTATTGGTTGGGTTGATTGGAGTGATGCCGCCTGAAATTCTGGGAAACGATTCATCTCGCCGCTAACAGCGAGTAGACGGGAAAGCGACAGCACGTATTGGTATGACGCTGCAAGCTGCTGGGTTTTGATGCTGGCGAGATAAAGCTCAGCATCGACGACATCGAGTGAAGTGGAAAGCCCCTGTGCGAAGGCTTTTTCACGCAAGCGAAGGTTTTCTTGTGCAAGGGAAATGCTTGAAGCCAAACCTTGGTACTCTTCCAGTGCTTGTCCTGCTTCTCGCCATGTTTTCTCAACCAGCAGTGAAAGGTCTTGTTCCGCTTGGGCGCGAAGGTGCTGAACCTGAAGTGCGGTGCTGTGAGCGGCTTTCACTTTGTCTGAACGGCCACCATTGTCAATAAGGGGAATGCTTACGCCCACGCCAACTGCCCAGTCAGGTGCCAATTCAGCGGTCAAGGAATCACCTTCATAGAGGTTGTAGTTACCGTAAAGATAAACCTGCGGGTAGTACTTGCCTTTCTCTAGGTTAACCAAGCCATCAGCTTGTTCGCGTTTGGCGTCCAACACTTTCAGGCCGGGATAATCCGCCAGTGTTTTTTGCATGAATGGCGCCATCGCAGGGGCGTGTTTCTGAGTAAATAGGGCACTGGATGGCGTCACCGGTGCATCGCTTTTCACCAGTGTTTGCAGCGCAGCTTGCGCGATTTCCAGGTCGCGTTCGGCTTTACGGCGTTCGGTCTTGGCTTTGTCGTAAGAGACTTCCGCTTGCAAGCGTTCAACGCGCGCGATTTGCCCCTGTTCTTCCAGCTTTTTCGCGTGGTCGAGGTGTTTTTCGAGCCCTTGCTCCACCTCTATGCGAGTGTTCAATACCTGCTCTGCAAGCACGGTCGCAAAATAGACTTTCGTTAGATCTTCAAACTTCGCCTGTTGAGCCATTTGCATCAAGAAGCTGGCTTCGTCGCGCTGGGCGTTGGCAATGTCTTCCGTTGCAAGAATACGGCCGCCGGTAAAGATCGGCCAGATAGCGCGGATCGAACTGGTGTAGATATCGCGGTCGGCCAACGTGGTGGTCAGCAGGTTATCGAGGTTCCCCATCAGCGGAGCTAATTGAGGAACGGAACCAGCCAATTGGCCTAATGCATCGCCACCATTCATATGGTGAGCTAGCTGAGACGGTTTGAGTTCAACGTCCTGGTCCAAGCGCGTGTAGTTACCACTAAGTGAAATCGCAGGAAGGTGATGTGCCGATGCGGCGTTTCGCATGTGTTCGGCGCGCTGAACGTTAGCGCGTTCAGCGGCTATCGCATCATTTCGGGTCAGGACTGATTGCCATGCCTGCTCAAAGGTCATGGGCTCAGCGTTGCTCACACTGGGCAAAAGCATCAATGCAATGATCAAACGGACAAGGAGGGGTTTTCTGGCAAGCATAATGGTTTCCGCATGAGGAAGTTGCGAACATATTAGAGCTATTACTCTAATAAATCCAGAGGAAGCTCAATAGACTCTGGTTTCGCAATGAGAAGTCGCCGGCGACGTACAAAACGGATTTCGGACCTCTCAGACGGGTAGAAACGTGGCGAGTCGTTATAGAAATGTGGGCTGTGGGTATATGCATTGTGTTGTTATGACAGAATTTTCTTTTTTGTGAATGAAACATCAATCAGAAATTTGTTGAAATTCGAGTGGGAAAATTGTTTATGAAACCCTAATAAATGAAGTTGAAAATTCTGATAGGTAATGAAAGCGTTTTCATGGGGTGTAATGCTGTTATCTAACTAATAAAAAAAGAAAAAATGCATCCATGCTAATCGAGTATTTGATCAATTTGAGTTTGAGCGAGAATTATTAAAAGAATAATAATCTAGTTTTACGCTTATGGGTTGGAGGTATTCACTATATGAATGGATAATGCTTGGTGTGATGATTTGAAGGCAATTTCATTTCTCATGATAATTCAATCAATGCAACGATTGTTTTATTATTGATACACAATGTTCGTGTTGCTCCATGGCAGAATACATCTAGGGTTGCGGCAAATCGGTAACCTTTTTTGGGGAGGAAGCCATGGCCAAACTTTCACCGGTTATTTCACAGATTTCTGGGCAGTATCAGCGTTATCTTTTTATCCTGTTTTGTATGGTGATGTTCTCTGAAGTCGCGCGCGCAAAACAGTTGACCGACCAACAAAAACTCCAAGTTCGTGCTTTAGGCCATGTTTCCATGTGTGTGGAACCGAACTGGTTACCCTTTGAAGCAATAAATAATGACGGAGAATACGTCGGCGTTTTGGCAGACTATGCCGAGTTAATCAGCCTAAAACTTGGTCTTCCTTTCGTTCTTCACCCCACAGCGTCTTATTACGAAAGCCTGCAAGCCTTAAAAGCAGGTGTCTGTGATTTCATTGTTGCAGACGTAGCGACCGAACAAAAACTTCAAGATTATTTAGCCACCGAACCTTATTTTATTTCACATCGTGCGTTGGCAACGCATGTCGACGCTCCCTTTGTTGATGACTTGGTCAACCTTGGTGACGAAACAATCGGCGTACTGGCTAACTCGCCTGCAGCCGAAGTGATCCCAAAGCTTTATCCGCACTTAACCGTCCAGACATTTGAAAGCACAGAGGAAGGATTAAAGAAAGTAGAATCCAGAGAGCTGTTTGGATTTGTTTCTGTGCTGGGGTCATTGGTGTATGTGATTCAGGATCATCACATCACCAATGTGAAAATCGGTGGTGTGTTGCCATCCAACGCCAAGCTCTCGATGTTGGTGAACAAAAACAGACCAGAACTGGTAGGCCTATTCAACATCGCCATCAATGATATTTCTCCGCTAGAACGAAAAGAGATTTTTGAACGCTGGTTCCCTGTTCGCTATGAAACAGGGATAGATTGGGGATTGTTCTGGTCAGTGATTTTCGCCATTTTCATCTGCTCTGCCACTACGATAGGCCTTTTCTATTACTGGAACCTTCGCTTGAAGCAAGAAATCCGACGACGCTTGGAAGCCGAGGAGAAAATTACCGAACTGGCAATGACCGACCCTCTAACCAAGCTGGCTAACCGCATTCGGTTTAGTGATGACTTAAAGCTGGCTTTGCATGCAGCAAGTTTGAAGGGACGTCATGTTGCCCTGGCCATCTTGGATTTGGACGACTTCAAACCCGTCAACGATTTGCACGGACACCCGATCGGTGATGAATGTTTGAGAATCGTCGCTGGGCGGCTGCTTAAACAATGCCGGGAGCAAGACACGGTTGCGAGGTTGGGTGGAGACGAGTTCGCTATTATCTATAACGGACCCGAAAGCCGGGATATGTTGCCGGATATCGCCCAACGCTTAATCGAAGCAGTGGGTAAACCCATTTATGTGGATGATATTGAGATTCAGGTGGGGCTTTCCATCGGGTTTGCCGTATTCCCAGACCACAGTATAGATAGCGATGGCTTGGTTCGTCTTGCTGATGAAGCCTTGTATGAAGCAAAAGATATGGGTAAGAACAAATTCAGAATCTTCGAGCCTGACTCTGTAAAAAAGTCTGAACGGGCTTTGGGCTTTGAACGAAAAACAGTCGTTTCTGAGATAGAAACATTTAGATGAAAGAAAAGGGCACAAATTGTGCCCTTTATCATGCCATGTTGGCGGTTTACGCCATTTGCTCTTCCGCTTCTTGCTCTAAACGCTTCTTCTCACGCATCAGTTCATTGAACTCGATACGTGCTTGTTGCGCTGCTTCAGAAGCCTGAAGCTTATGTTCTTTGGCGGCCATGGCTTCGTCAGTCAGGCGTTGGATTTCATCCAGCTGCTCTTGAGGAGCATCGCCCAATTCCATGCCAGTTTCGCCTCGCGACAACGCTTCTGCGCGGATGTTTTTCTTGAGGTCCCAGATAGCATCCAACTTCTCACGCTCTTCGTTTGCCGCTGTGATCGCTTCGTCTTTCAGTCGTTCAAACTTTGCCATAGCCATACCTTCACGAGACCAAGGGTCAACCTCCGGAAACTCTTCGATGTTGATGGTTGGGTCTTCGTAGCCTTCCTGATGTGAAAGGTCGAGCGTTGCTGCTTTCACACCCGAGATCATCAGCATGACCGCAATCACCAGCAGAGGTAAGCCGCCGACGATTGCCGCCGTTTGTAGCGTTGCCAGACCACCCATAAACATCAGGATAGAAGGCATCACAGACAGGGTGAATGCCCAGAACAGACGGTTCCAGCGCAGCGGGTCTTCAGTCACGTTATTCTGTACTACAGAAGCCAGAATGAACGAGATGGAATCGAACGTGGTCGCGGTGAAAATGATACATAGAATCGTGAACACAGCGATAACCACAGTGCTCATAGGCAGCTGCTCAAGGATTGAGAAAATCGCCGTTGTCGCGCCTTTCTCATTCAGGATAGAAACAACATCCAATTGACCTGACAGTTGCAGCGACAGACCAAAGTTACCCAGGATCATGAAGTACAGCGCACAGCCCAGCGAGCCGAAGAAGATGGAGCCTGAGACCATCTGCTTGATAGTACGGCCACGCGAAATACGCGCCACAAACAGACCCATACTTGGCGCGAATACCAGCCACCATGCCCAGTAGAAAATAGTCCAATCTTGCGGGAAGTGGGTGTCTTCAAACGTGCCGTAGCCACCAAACGGTTCTGCCCAGGTTGCCATGACGAAGAAGTTCGACAGCATACGACCGATGGAGTCCAAACCGGTTTCCAGCATGAACAGCGTTGGGCCAGCAAACAGTACAAATGCCAGCAGACCGAGTGCACCCCAAAAGTTAATGTTACTCAGAACCTTGATGCCCTCATCCATACCTTTGTAAGACGAGTAGGCGAACAGCGCGGTACAAAGCAGCAGAACACCGATTTGAGTCACTGTGGTAGAAGGAATGCCAAACAGGTAGCTGATACCTTCGTTGATCAATGGTGCGGCCAGACCTAATGTGGTTGCAGCACCACCCAGAAGACCAAAGATGAAGAGTACATCAATGAACTTGCCCAGCTTACCGTGGCTGCGTGCTTCTCCAATCACTGGCATCAGCGCCGCAGATACTTTCAGTACAGGCTGTTTACGAACGTAGAAGAAGTAAGCAATTGGAATAGCGGGGATCAGGTAAATAGACCAAGCAATTGGCCCCCAGTGGAAAATACCGTAGGTCGCCGCCCAACGAACGGCTTCTTCACTGCCAGCCTGCAGTTGGAAAGGAGGGTTTTGATAGTAGTAAGCCCACTCGATAGTGCCCCAGTAAAGAATACTGGCACCGATACCGCCACAGAAAAGCATCGCAGCCCAAGAGCCGGTTGCAAACTCTGGTTTCTCGTCTGCGTCACCAAGTTTGATTTGTCCGATATCGCTGAAAACGATGTAAGCCATAAAAAAGAAGGCAGCGATACCAAGAGCCAGGTACATAAAGCCCAGCTTGTCTGTCATAAAGGTTTTTGCAATCGCAATCCACTCTGCGCCTTGGTCAGGCCAAACCAGCAATGGAACGATGACAGAAAACAGCAGCCCCAACGCACCGAAGAAAGTCGGCTTGTCGATGAGCTCAAAGTGTTTTTTCATAAAATAAACTTCCAGTTCACAGTGTTGTATCTAGAAATTCTCATGATGAATGCAATCCATATCAATTCAGCTATTGGATGCTGAAGATAAAAAGGATTGATGAAATTCACTGCGTGAATGGAATGACGAGTGGTTCTTGTGTTGGGTGAATTTTGCTTTCCGAAAGAAGGAGTGGGGTTAACAATTTGGTGATAGCTTGCACGATGAGAGGAATTATTCTTTTACAAAATAGAGACCGCTCATCAATCTAAAAGTGTGAGCGATCTCAAAATTGCTTATCGTTCGAAAGATTAAGCGATCTTCTCCGCTGACGCGAGACGGTATTGAACCATGTCTTCGATGGTCAGTACTGGCATGTCATGCTTCTTACCGAACTCGACGATCTCTGGCGCTTTTGCCATGGAGCCATCTTCATTCTGCACCTCACACAAAACACCAACAGGCGAAAGGCCGGCCATTTGCATTAGATCGATAGTGCCTTCGGTGTGACCACGACGGACAAGAACACCACCTTTGCGTGCGCGGAGTGGGAACACGTGGCCAGGACGCGCCAGATCAGAAGGTTTTGCATCTGGGTTCGAGGCGGTTTTGATCGTAGTGACGCGGTCAGCCGCAGAAACGCCGGTTGTGACGCCCACTTTCGCTTCGATGGAAACGGTAAAAGCGGTCTGGTTGGCGCTGTTATTGTTGGCCACCATTTGCTGAAGTTCGAGCTTATCGGCTTGTTCTTCAGGCAGGCACAGGCAAACGATGCCGGAGCATTCGCGGATCATAAGTGCCATTTGCTGAGTGGTTAGGTGGTCTACAGAATAAATGATGTCACCTTCATTCTCGCGATCTTCATCGTCGAGAAGCAAAACGCCTTTACCCAAACGCAGTGCTTCAAGCGCCGCTTCAACGCGCTCAAATGGGGTGCCAGAAAGTAGAGATGTGTGAGTCTGATTCATGGTAACTCCTAAGTTTAAATACCAGAATCAGGGCATAGATGAGCGCAAACTGCGAACGCAGCTATGCGCAATCCACCGATCTTCGGCTAAGCGAACGCCGCCGTGAATCGGTGCATTTTTATCATCCTCTTTCATCCGGACTATAACCGTCGGCCTTGGCGTTTCACCAAGTCTGCTGACCCCAAGCATGCGCCTGGGCGCTCGCGGGCTCGCCAGTCTTACAATGATTTGCGTGCTGACATACCGCCGGTGGGGAATTTCGCCCCGCCCTGAGAATAATGCTCAAAATGAGCAAACAAATATTACTGTGTTTTCAATAGAAAAGGGAAGGGCAGATCGGCTGCATGCTTATTGTTTGCGCGATCAGTGTTCCATACGTCGCATGTACTCTTTCGGCGTACACCCACGGACGCGTTGGAAGGCTTTGGTGAAGCTTTGTGGGTTGCTGTAGCCAAGTAGACGGGCAACCTCATCCGGGGCATAGCCCTTTAACATGTACCTCGCCGCAATGTTATTCAGCACATAACCCCGCATGGACGAGAAACTGAAACCCAGTCGATGTAATCGCCGCTGCAATTGCTGCGTGGAAAGACCCAATGTTGATGCGACCGTTTCCAAAGAGGGCATGCCGTAATGACGGGTGAAGTTCACGACTTCATACAGCGCTTTGGTGGGATCATCGCGTTGCGGCATATTGACCAGTTCATCCAAATCAAACAAAGAAATCAGTGTTGCTTTGTTATGGTCGCGTGGCACGGCATGTTCCAAAAGCAGTAGTTTATTATCGAACCAGACTTCCGTCATGGCACAACCTGTCTTCACTTCACATCCAAACCATTCGCTTGCAGCGTTGATATCGATATCCGTCCCTTTGATCCTGACTGCCAGCGGTGCAAAACCTTCATGGGTAAAATGGCGAAGAACGGAAGTCATCATAATGGCGACGCGCAGTGAATCGATAACTGCCGCTGTTCCTGAGTATTCGTTGTCATAACACCACTTCAACAACTTTCCTGATTGCCTTCCCACGTAGTGAGCGCCTGAGTGAAAGCAGCTCAAACCATAGTTGATTCGCCTGAAGGTGACTGCCAAATCCGGTGCAGACATAAACCAATTTGCTTTCACATCAATGGAGGAAATCGCCAGGGAATCTGCAATGGCGAGTGGATAAGACGGGTTGCCAGAGAGCTCGGCGATCTTTGTTAGCCATCCATTGACTACTGCATGGGGAACGAGCGCCATTTCATCGCTATACAGCGAGGATGGAATACCCAGTTGTTCCGGAGTTAAGTGATATTTCGAACATGCTCCGCTGATCAGAGGGCGGATATAGGCGATACGGATAAATGAGATGTCGAACATGCATATCACTTTAATGTGGATAGAAGAGTTCAATATATACGTAATTTTAACGCAATCAATCCATATTCAGGTGCCGATAATCTTCCTGTGTGAGCATTCACGCATTGAATAAATATCGGAGTATGTGAATGAGCCTGTTGGCAACCCCTTTTGTAGATACCACCACGGATACAGTCCTTCATGTGGTCGCGCTGGTTGTTCTTTTGGGATCGGTTGGTGCAATCGCGTTTGGCTTCTGGAAAGTCCATGAATTGCCTGTCAGCAAAGCCCGTAAAAAGCAGCACCACCAAATGGGATTGATATCCGCCCTGACATGGATTGGTTTTATCTGGCATTGGGTGTGGGTGGTTGCCGTGATTCTCGCGTTTGTGGATGGAGAAAAAGCACTGAGAAAGATCCGGGACATCTGGCGTGAACCGAGTGCGCCAGTCAATGAAACCGAAATTGCCACAAAGGCAGTTAGCGAGAAGGAGGAAAATCATGCTTGAAGGTTTGGCCGTATGGGCACTCTTTATTTACCTGCTTCGCCTGGTTGGCATGCCATGGAACGTTTATAGCAAGGCATTCGCATACATTGGCGGTGGTTCTTGGCTGATTTTTGTTTGGATTGGATTATTGAATTTCACGCCGATGGACCTAACTGGCGGTTCTGTGGTGCAGTCTCCGCATATTCAATTGCGCCCGGGTTCAAATCAAATTCGTGGCAATGTGGATCAAATTTACGTTAATCCAAACCAACGTGTTGAAGAGGGTCAGCTTGTTTACACGCTTGATGCTGAACCTTACGAAATCGCTCTTAATCGTGCCGCTGTTGCCGAGCATGCGGCAAACGTGGCACTCGAAGTGGCGATTCAGGATGTCTCTTTGAATGAACAGCAATATGAAGCAACGAAAGCTGATCTCAATGTGCTTGAAAGCCAGTTGGTAGCAGCAAAAGAAGATGCCAAATGGAAGACCAACCAGCTAAACCGATACATCACTCAGAATAAGCGTGCACCAAATACAGTCACGGAATCTGTGATGGATGAGCAACGCAATAAAGTCCAACTTGCCGAAGCGCAAATCACGACGCTCGAAAAGCAGATACAAAAGGCGGAGATTGGGGTTGAGCAAGCGCGTCTGAACAAAGAAAAATCGATGCTGGCAGTCGCCACTAAAGAAGCAGACTTGGAAAGTGCAAAAGAGAATACTGCGCAGGCTGAGTGGAACCTTGAACAAACCCGAGTACGTGCGCCGGCAGATGGTTACGTGACTAACTTCATCATGCGCGAAGGTCAGTATGTAGGTATGGTTCCTCGCATCCATATGTACACCGACGAAAAATATGTGCTGATGCGGGTGAACCATCAGGCTATCCGTAATGTGGAAGTGGGGCAGTATGCTGAATTCGCGAGCCCGGTTTACCCAGGTAAGATCTTTAAAGCAGAAGTAGAGGGGATTGTTGAAGCAACAGGAGAATCTCAGGCACGACTGATTGCCACTGACGACAATGTACGCATGACTACAGGTTCAAATCTTGCCAACAAGCACCATTTTGTCAGGCTGAAACTGGAAGAGCCGGAAGGTTATGACATTCCTGTCGGCGCAGTGGGACTGGCGTGGGTATCAGGTGAGAAACCGATCGGCTTCATGAGCTTCCTTGATGTGATTCGTGGCATCATCATCCGAATGAAAGCCCAGCTTTACTTCATCTACTCGATTTAACCGACGTTCATTTCCTAAAGGGCTCATTATGAGCCCTTTTTCTTGTCTCTGTGACTGCATCTCATCACGATACTGCCCACGCTTAATAAGCTTTTGCTGTGAGTACCTGAATGTGAGTCATCAAACGATAGAGAGTCACCAACCCAAAGGGTTGAGAGCCATTGCCGTTTTGGAGGCAGGGAAGGGTTTACTTGCCTTGATTGTGGGCTTGGCTTTGCATGAATTGGGTGGTGCTGAAATCCAAGCGCTCTGCGAACAGATGCTGCGCCATTTGCGGCTTAATCCCGCTGGAGAAATTCCAAGTGTGATTCATAAAGCGTTGGCAAGTGTTGATGACAGGAACCTGACCCTATTCGCCTTGGGAACGGTGCTATATGCCAGTGTCCGTTTTGTCGAAGCCTATGGACTGTGGCGAGCCTTCGGTTGGACAGAGTGGTTTGCTTTGGCAAGTGGGGCGATATATTTGCCTTTCGAAGTCTATGAAGTGATCACTACAGGCAAAACCATGGCATATCTAGCGTTGGGTATGAACCTGGTTGTGATTGGCTATATGGCAAAGGTTATTCAAAGGCGTTACCGGCAAAGGAAGGGTAATTGAGAACACAATTTTGATGAATATTTGCACGAAAAATAATATTTGGGCGGTAAATTTATCTCAGTTGTTCATTTTTGCTTGTTAAATGAACAAAAAATTGGGTTTGTAACGTGATTTATCTAAATGTTTATTGATGTGTTGATTTGGGTCAATTTAATGAATTAACATGCGCTTTTTTCACGCTCACGTAAAAATAAGTACAAATATAATGACAACAGATACAAAGCCTTCAAAGTTCAAATCTTCTGCCATGATCGCTTACATGCTGCTGCTTAGTGGCCTGCTGACCTTTGGTGTTTTCAGCATTGCGGGTGCTGCATTTGCATACTTTAAGCGCAAAGAAGCTCTGGAAGCCGGGGAAGACATGTATGTCGACCATTTCCGCTGGATTATTCGCACCTTTTGGATTGCTGTGCCTCTGGCGTTGATGAACCTGCTGCTGATCCCATTGGGTATTGGTATGCTGACTGCGGGTGTCACTTACCTGTGGGTTTTCTATCGCGGTATGTATGGTGCGAAAGTGCTGACTGACTTAAAAAGCCCTTACGGCAACCGACAGGCGCAGACGGCCTAAAATAAACAGACTCCCCCTCGAGAAAGCCGCTTTTTGAAGCGGCTTTTTTATGTCGACGTATTTTGAGTTTCAGTGCTGTCGGCCGCTTTTTGCTTACTCAGTGTACGTTGCAATAGCTGACTGTAGAGCGGTTTTCCACCCATGGCCTGCGCCGTCATGGTTGCACCGAGAGACGTAATTAAAAGAGGGAGGATCAGCTCATAGTTATGGGTGAGCTCGATCACCAGAAGTATTCCGGTGATGGGCGCGCGAACAGTAGCAGCAAACAGCGCGCCCATGCCCGCGACAGCAAACATTCCGATAGTGATGTCAAAGTCCGGAAATACCAACATACAAGCGGCACCAAAACAGGTACCGAAGAGCGTTCCCAGTGCAAGCATAGGAGCGAAAACACCGCCAGGCGCGCCGGAACAAAAACACGCGAGCGTGGTGACGGTTCGGGCCACGAATAGCAGTAGAAGCATCGAAAGCGTAAACGACCCGCCAACGGCATCTGTGATGAGATTTTCACCTGCGCCAGTTAATCGAGGCAGAATAATGATCATCACACCAAACATGGCTCCGAGTGCTGCGCCAATGCCAATAAACCGTTTAGTCTCATGTCGGTGGAGGCGCTCGAAACCGTCCATACTCCAAATCACCATTCGGTTGAACAGTACGCCAAAACCACCAAACATCAGCCCCAGGATCAAGAAAAGTCCCAGTGCTTCCAAAGGCACATCAGTATGCGCTGGTAGGGGGATCATGGCGCCTTGGCCTTGAAAATATCGGTAGGTAATGGTCGCGACAATTGCGGCAATCATGACAGACTTAATCGAAATCAGGTTATAGCGAAACTGAGGGCGCATCTCTTCAACGACAAACATAATTCCTGCAAGTGGTGCGTTAAAGGCTGCAGCTAAACCTGCTGCAGCCCCAGAAGCGACCAAGGTGTGGCGACTTTCATCATCATTGAGCCGGAATATATCAGTGATCATTCTGCCGACGCTGGAGCCCATTTGCACCGAAGGCCCTTCGCGCCCCAGAACCAGTCCTGCACCAATGGCACCTATACCGCCAAAGAACTTCGCTGGAATTACCCGCCACCAACGAACGGGACGAAGCCCATCAAGTGCGCCCTCTATCTCAGGGATCCCAGAGCCGGCTGCTTCCGGGGCGATTTTCTTTACCAAAAGGAAGCCGAATGCAGAGAGCAAAGCGCTACTGAAGACAACTGTAACTATGGTCAGCAGCGACATTTCGCCATGGGCTTTTGACCATTCATTACGTTGCGTGATGACCCAATCAATGGCGATATCGAAGAAAGTACAGAGCAGCCCTGCTAATAAGCCAACGAATACCGCAAGGAAAAGAATAGGAAGCGAGCTTTGATGGCTGGCGAGAAATCGACGCATTACTCCTGATTGGGGGTTACGTGGTGTTGTAATTTCCTGCTCTCCTCCCGCTTGCTCGGCCATCGCTTGCTTCCTTCGTTCGAATACGTTTTCAGCATAGAGCAGTAAGGAAAAGGGTTATTCTTCGGAAATGATACAGTCGCGATTATGCAATGAACCAATGGCTGTTGCTTTTTCTCCACGCTAGCACCGCATCAATAAACTCCCTTAACTTTTTGGGATAGAAACGCTGGTGTGTATAGACGAGGTTTAAATGATGCTGACTGGCTGACCAATTCGGTAAGACACGAACGAGACTGCCATCTGCCAGTGATTTCTCAACCAAGGCCAGAGGAATGCAGGCGATTCCTAAGCCTCCCATCGCCAGTGATATGAGCCCCTCATAACTTGAGCTGGCGTATTGCCCATGAATAGTGAGTTGAACCCTTTGCCCGTCTTCAGAGTGCAATGACCAATCATTCCAAGATGCATCAAATGAGCTTTTAAGGCATGCCACGTTGAGAAGATCACTCAAAGTATTTATTGGGTGACGATTAACCAACGAAGGTGAGCAAACCAGTATGTCTTTCAAAGCGCCAATATCTTTCGCAACTAGGTTGTCAGGTAGGGCTTTTTGAGATCTCAGCGCCACGTCGGACTCACCAAATTCAACATCTTTAATGTCCGTAGTGAAATCCAGTTCTAAGTGTATGTTGGGATTCTCTTTGGCAAAGGCGGGAAGGGCTGATTGGGCAATAAGAGGGCCTAGCGCATCTGGTGCAGTAAACCGGATGTAGCCATAGCCGTCTTGAGTCAACATGTTGATACTTTGCGTCGCTTTCTGGGAGATCGTTTCGATTTGCTGTGCGGCGCTGAAGAGCTCTTTTCCAGGTTCTGTAAGTACGACGGAACGTGTTGTCCTGAAGAACAGCCTGCACGATAGCTCACTCTCCAAAGCACGAATGTGTCGTGAGACCAGTCCTTTGGATACGCCCATTGAATCTGCCGCTTTTGAGAAGCTGCTTAGTTGAGCCACGGCCTTGAAGGTTTCTAGATGCGTTAAGTTCACATTGAATCCAAATAGTAAACAGTGTGTTCATTTTATACGGTTTTTCGCTATCGAGTTGCCTCATAAGATTTAATTCGTAAACAAAAGGTCAACAGCCCCAAAAAGTCGCGAGTTTAAAATCTAAGAGGACATTGAGATGGATGCAGGCAATGTAAGCAAGAACTTGGAAGTGGCCAAAACTTATTTTCAGGCAGTACAAACGGGTGATCTGGAAACACTGGGTGCGCTGATAGCACCAAATGTTGTTTGGTACCAACCAGGAAACAATCACTTTTCGGGAAAGCACGAAGGTGCGCAAGCAGTTTTTGGCATGATTGGCGGCATGATGGAAGTGTCACAAGGCTCATTTAAAATTGAAACCTTTAACGTTGTTGGTGGCAATAAAAACAATGTCGCTGTGATCGTCGAGTTTTCGGCTGCACGTGGAGACCAATCAATGCGTATGGTCGGTGTCGATATGCTGACTATCGAGGATGGAAAGATTGTTGAAGCTTGGCTTTACTCGGCAGATCAGGTTTCAGAAGACACATTCTGGGGAAACTAAACATAAACCCAATGCTTCCGGAGTCAATCTAAAAGGGGCTCAAGCCCCTTTTCTAACCACATTTTCAAAATCTGCACCCAAGGAATCAATCTCTCTTTTCTTGCTCTGAGAAGGTGGCTCTCGTCACTAAAAACTGGCTAGGGTTAACTCAATCCTCTTCTGAACTTTTAGAGCCTTATGACTGAATCTGTTCCTGCTCTGGTGACGTACGCCGCGCTTGGCTGGGTTGCGTTGAATGCTATTTTCTATGTATCCGAACGTTGGATGGTATTTTCTGACATCATTTGGATTCTGCTTGCCGGGTTGCTTTATGGGTGGGTCGCCTCTGCCTCTGATGCAGGACTGCCTGAATTGGTACTGCATCCGGAAGTTGTCCTCTATGTATTTGTTCCGCTACTGATTTTCGCTTCTACCAAGAAGATGTGCTTGTTCCATTTTCGGCCTATTTTGCTGCCTGCTGTGTTAGCAGGCACGCTAGGTATTATCATCAGCATGCTTGTTGTTGGTGGTGCTTTGTATCTTCTGCTTGGCGTGGATTGGCTTCCTGCACTGCTATTTGGCGTGATCATCTCCGCGACTGATCCGCTAGCTGTCAGTGCGCTGTTTAAAGGGAATGAAGCCGTGACGGAAAACCAAAAGCTGCTGATTGAGGGAGAGTCGATTCTCAATGACGGGTTTGTGGTAACCGTAGCGGGGATTCTCGCGCTTCTGACATTTGGCGATGAAGGCTTCGATGCTCTGCAAACAGGGTTCAGTTTTGTTACTCACATTTTTGGCGCACTGATCTCTGGGGCTGTGCTTGGAAGGGTTGCGAGATGGGTATTAAGGCTAATGCACACTTCGCATTACATCCTTACCACCAATATTACGCTGGCATTGGCTTATGGTAGCTTTGTGCTGGCTGAATTCCTTCACTTCTCGGGAATCTTGGCGGTATTCGCTGCGGCGTTGGCATACGGCTACAAGCCGGATCACGACAGCAAGAACCGTGAATCAGAAGAAAAAGTATGGGAATACCTGGATTATGCGGCGAATGCCTTGCTGTTTTTTCTGTTGGGCACCAGCTATTTCACACTGACATCAGATTCCACATTGCCTGTTTTTTACACCGTACTCGCTCTCATTCTATTGTTCGCTGCGCGGTTTATTGCTTTAGGTACTTTAAAACCAGTCATGCGTGTAGAACATAAAGCACTGTCTACAGATGAATTCTGGCTGTTGAATTTCTCCGGTGCGAGGGGAGCCGTATCGGTAGCTTTGATTCTGTTGCTGCCTTCCACTTTTGAATATCAATCCTTGTTCCTTGGCATGGCATTTTTGATGATTTTGGTTTCGTTGATCGTTTACCCGCTAATCACGGTCAAAATCATCAAACGCATGGTTCAGTGACCCACTTTCAGATTGTTTAGGCGTACACTTCAGCATGGAACAGCACTCTCAATATGAGAGTGCCAGGGCGGTTAAGTGCCCTCAAAAATGTTTAGTGTGCTAAATATTGTTCAATCGTTCCTTTCACCATTACGCCAGTAATCAGCTGTATATCATTGAATGTAAAGTGTTAAATTCTTTAGGTTGTTCATTTTTCACTTTTACACATCAAATATTATTTTGACAACAAATGTTTAATTTGTAAGTCTATTTTTAATTGAACGTTCAATCAAAAAACATCTGCGCTACATTTTTAACCTAAATGTGATGGTGTTTAGGGAGATTGAATGCAAGAAAAAAGGAGAGCGGAATGCCAAAAGTAGGGATGCCAGCAATTCGCCGCCCGCAGCTTGTTGCTGCCACCATGGCGGTGATAGATGAAGTAGGCTTGGCAGGTGCCAGCGTTTCACTGATCAGCCGTAAAGCGGGTGTGTCGGCAGGCATCATCAACCATTACTTTGGCGGCAAAAACGGATTACTCGAAGAAACGATGCGTTCCGTTTTGCGAGAGCTTTCTCAAGGCGTGCAGGTGCGTCTCAATGGTACATCGCCAAATGATGCATATGGCCGGATTCTGGCGATTGTTGAAGGCAACTTTGGTCCGAATCAGGTGAATACAGCGGTCACCAAAACCTGGCTGGCGTTCTGGTCGCACGCAATGCATGAACCTGTGCTTTTTAGATTGCAGCGTGTCAATGAAAAACGCCTCTTATCCCACCTTCGCATTGAATTGAAAAAGCTGATGTCTACTGAGCGCGCTAACTTCGTTGCCCAAGGCATTGCAGCATTGATCGACGGAATATGGCTTCGTGGTGCGCTTGCGCCGGAAGGTATTGATCCGCGTGCAGCAATGGCGACAGTCGAAGATTATCTCAAGCTTCAGCTGAAAGATGTTGAATCCGTATCAAAAGGCAAAAACTAAATGGATATTAAACAGTTATACATTCACGGACAGTATGTAAATGCGACTTCCGGCGAAACCTTTACCACATTAAATCCTGCTACCGGTGCAGCGCTTGCTGAAGTACAACAAGCAAGCCAAACGGACGTCGATATCGCTGTGACTTCCGCATGGGAAGGCTTCAAGGTTTGGTCTTCAATGAGTGCTGCAGAGCGTCGCGGCATTCTGAACAAAGCGGTAGCAATCCTGCGTGAACGCAATGACGAAGTGGCTGCACTGGAAGTGTTGGATACCGGTAAGCCAATGCAGGAAGCGCAGTATGTTGATGTGGTCACTGGCGCGGATGTTATCGAATACTACGCGGGTCTTGCTGTGGCTATTCAGGGCGAACAGCAAAGCTTGAGCGAAAATCAATTCTTCTACACGCGCAAAGAACCTCTCGGCGTGTGTGCAGGCATTGGTGCCTGGAACTATCCGATCCAAATCGCGATGTGGAAGGCGGGCCCTGCTCTTGCGGCAGGTAATGCCATGGTGTTTAAGCCTTCGGAAGAAACACCGCTAACGGCGCTGAAACTGGCAGAAATCTTTACCGAAGCAGGTATGCCAGATGGCGTATTCAACGTGGTTCAAGGCGACTACCGCGTGGGTCAAATGCTGTCGCGCCATGAAAATATAGTGAAAGTGTCTTTCACCGGTGAGTGCGGTACGGGCAAAAAGGTCATGGCTGATGCCGCGGGTACGCTAAAGCCTGTCACCATGGAGCTGGGTGGTAAATCGCCACTGATCGTTTTCGACGATGCTGATATTGATAACGCAGTATCTGGCGCGATGATTGCAAATTTCTACACCCAAGGTGAGGTGTGTACACACGGTACCCGCGTTTTTGTCCATGACGATATGTATGACACTTTCCTTGAGAAACTGAAAGCTCGCACGGAACAACTGGTGGTGGGTGACCCTACCGACCCAGAAACCCAAATCGGCGCACTGATTTCCAAAGACCACCTATCCAAAGTGCTCGGCTTTATCGAAAAGGGTAAAGCAAGTGGCGCGACCTTGTTGTGTGGTGGATACCAAGTGACAGAAGGTGAACTGGCGAAAGGAAACTTCGTTGCACCTACCGTGTTTGCGAACTGCACCGATGACATGTCACATGTTCAAAATGAAATCTTCGGCCCTGTGATGTCTGTCCTGCGGTTCAGCGACGAACAGGAAGTCATTTCCCGAGCGAATGACACCTCTTATGGCCTTGCAGCAGGCGTATTCACCACCAATTTCTCCCGCGCACACCGCGTGATTGCCAAGCTTCAGGCGGGTATCTGTTGGATAAACAACTGGGGCGCATCCCCGGCGGAAATGCCGGTTGGCGGTTACAAGCAATCCGGTATTGGTCGTGAGAACGGTATCCAGACCCTAAGCAGCTACACCCAAACCAAGAGTGTTTACGTCGAATTGGGCGATGTAGACAGTCCTTACGCATAAGAGATCGGGGCTGGAATGTCGAACAAAGAATTTGATTACATCATTGTTGGTGCTGGATCGGCGGGGTGTGTACTGGCAGATCGCCTGAGTGCGTCAGGTGAGCATCAGGTGCTGATCCTTGAAGCGGGTGGCACTGACAGAAGCATTTTCATTCAGATGCCGACAGCACTGTCGTATCCAATGAACACTGAAAAGTATGCATGGCAGTTTGAAACGGAAGTGGAAGAAGGACTGGATGGCAGGAAGCTGCATTGTCCTCGCGGCAAGGTTTTAGGTGGAAGTTCATCTATCAATGGCATGGTTTACGTTCGAGGTCACGCCTGTGATTTTGACGAATGGGAAGCCAATGGTGCAGCTGGCTGGAACTATCAAAACTGTCTGCCGTATTTCAAGCGTGCGGAAACCTGGATTGGCGGCGAAGACGAATACCGCGGCGGCAACGGCCCTGTCGGCACCTGCAACGGTAACGATATGGCGCTTAACCCGCTGTATCGCGCGTTTATTGATGCGGGTGAGCAGGCTGGCTATCCGGTCACAGAAGACTACAACGGTTATCAGCAGGAAGGTTTTGGACCCATGCACATGACCGTGGATGGTGGTGTGCGTGCCTCTACGTCAAATGCCTATCTTCGCCGTGCGTTAAAGCGTGACAACCTGACACTGATTAAGGGCGTCACGGTCAAGAAAATCCTGATAGAGAACAAAGCCGCAACAGGTATTGCCTATGAAAAAGGCGGTCAGTCGTTCGAGGTGAAAGCACGTAAAGAAGTGATCAGTGCTGCTGGCTCTGTCGGTTCTCCGCAACTGTTGCAGGTATCTGGTGTGGGCCCGAAATCCGTGCTGGAAAATGCAAATGTGGAAGTAAAACATGATCTGCCAGGTGTGGGTGCAAACCTGCAGGATCATCTGGAAGTTTATTTCCAATACTTCTGCAAACAACCCATCACTTTGAACGGCAAGCTGGGACTTGTCAGTAAAGGTTTGATCGGTACTCGCTGGATTTTGTTCAAAGATGGTCTCGGAGCGACCAATCACTTTGAATCCTGTGCATTTATCCGAAGCCGCGCGGGTATTAAATGGCCAAACATTCAATATCACTTCTTGCCGGCAGCAATCCGTTATGACGGAAAGTCTGCGGTGGAGGGGCATGGGTTCCAGGTTCATGTTGGGCCAAACAAACCGGAAAGCCGTGGCCATGTGCACATTAAAAGTGCCGACACCAATGACAAACCGGAAATCATCTTCAACTACATCAGCACCGAACAGGACAAACAGGACTGGCGCGACTGCATTCGCTTAACCCGCGAGATTCTGGCGCAGGAAGCGATGTCGCCTTATCGCGATGGCGAAATCCAACCGGGTATGAAAGTTGAATCCGACGAAGAAATTGATGCATGGGTGAAGGCGAATGTGGAAAGCGCTTATCACCCATCGTGCACCTGCAAAATGGGGGCGGACAGCGATGACATGGCCGTGCTCGATAACGAACTTCGGGTTCGCGGTATTGCCAACCTCCGTGTAGTGGATTCATCTGTGTTCCCAACGATCCCGAACGGCAACCTGAATGGCCCAACCATTATGGTCGCCGAGCGTGCTGCAGACATGATTTTGGGGCAGCCCATGGAGGCGCCGACGGATGTGTCGGTGTGGATTGACCCAAACTGGGAAACCCAGCAACGCCTGAATCCTTTGCAGTAAGCGAGCTATGCAGTATGCGAGGTTAAGGCGACAAGCAACATCAGCAACACCCAAGTAAAAACGGAAGGGCGCAGCAAGTCGTTGCGCCCTCAGCCAAAAAGAAAGGAAGAGGAAGTAACCATGGATAATAAACAGACCAAGCGACTGGCAGGTTTGAGCATCACTCTGGCGGCAGGTCTTACTGCCATGCCAGCAATGGCAAACCAGTGTGAAACAGTCCGCTTCTCTGATGTGGGCTGGACGGATATTACCGCGACGACCGCTGCGACCACGCTTGTACTGCAAGGTATGGGATACAACACTGACATCCAACTGTTGTCTGTCCCTGTTACCTATACCTCGCTGGCAAATGGCGACATCGACGTATTCCTCGGTAACTGGATGCCGACCATGGAAGGTGACATCGCGAAATACCGCGAGGCGGGCACCGTAGAAACCATCGGTATGAATCTGGAAGGTGCTAAATACACCCTGGCCGTACCAAAGTATGCTTTTGAAGGTGGCGTAAAGAGCTTTGCTGATATCGCAAAGTTTGAAGACAACTTCAAAGGCCGTATCTACGGTATCGAACCAGGTAACGACGGTAACCGTCTGATTCAGGACATGATTGATGCCAACGCTTTCGGACTGAAAGAGTTTGAATTGGTTGAATCAAGCGAAGCGGGCATGTTGTCTCAGGTTAAACGTGCCGTGCGACGTGACCAGTGGATTGTGTTCCTGGGCTGGGCGCCACACCCAATGAACAGCAACTTTGAGCTGGAATACCTGGACGGTGGTGATGATTACTTCGGCCCTAATTATGGCGGCGCGAATGTTTACACCAACGTACGTCAGAACTACACAACGGAATGTCCGAATGTCGGCAAACTGCTGACCAACCTGAAGTTCACCCTGCCAATGGAAAACGAAATCATGAACGGCATTCTGAACGACGGTGAGAAACCGGAAGTGGCTGCGAAGGAATGGCTGCAAAGCAATCCTGACGTACTGACTGCATGGTTGGACGGCGTGAAAACACAAGACGGCAAAGATGCACTGCCAGCGGTGAAAGCTCACCTCAATATCCAGTAAACCCAACTGCATTTCGCAAGCAGTAACCGCGAAAGCAGGTGCTGGGCTTACCATCAGCCCAGCACATCAATATGGATTTTGGAGTACACATGAACTGGATTACAGATAATAAAATTCCACTCGGCGACTACATGGAAACCGTTGTCGATTGGCTAACCTACAATGCAGCGGGCTTTTTCGACGCGCTTTCACTTTCGCTTGAATGGCTGATTCTTTCCCTCGTCGATGTGATGCAATGGTTCCCACCTTATGTGCCTATTGCGTTGACTGCGGGCATCGCCTGGCTGCTTCACCGACGCGTATCGCTGGTGATTTTTGTTGTTGCAGCGCTTCTGCTGATTTTGAATTTGGGCTACTGGACGGAGATGATTGAAACCTTCGTGCTGGTGCTTACTGCTACGATGTTGTCGGTACTACTTGGCGTGCCGTTGGGTATTCTCGCCGCGCATCGACCTTGGCTGTATACCTTTATGCGTCCGGTTCTGGACTTGATGCAGACCATACCAACGTTCGTTTACTTGATCCCTACACTGGTTCTGTTTGGACTGGGTGTCGTGCCGGGTCTGATTTCCACGATTATCTTTGCCATTGCTGCACCTATCCGCCTGACTTATCTCGGTATCCGAAGCGTGCCAGAAGAGTTGATAGAAGCGGGTAAAGCGTTTGGCGCTACACCAAGCAAGTTGCTGTTCAAAGTGGAACTGCCAGCTGCCATGCCAAACATCATGGCAGGCATTACCCAGTGCATCATGTTGTCACTTTCAATGGTGGTCATCGCTGCGCTGGTAGGTGCGGACGGTTTGGGTAAACCTGTTATCCGCGCTCTGAATACAGTGAACATCTCACAAGGCTTTGAGGCAGGACTCGCGATTGTATTAGTCGCTATTATTCTCGACCGTCTCTGCAAAGCGCCGGCTTCACAAGGTAAAGAGGGTTAATCATGAAAGCAGTATCGATTGAAAACCTCGACGTGATTTTTGGTCATGGGCTTGAGCGCAGCATCTCCATGCTGGACGAAGGTAAAACCCGTCAGGAAATTCAGGAAGAAACTGGCAACGTGGTCGGTGTCAGTAACGCCACCATTTCTGTCGACGAAGGCGAAATTTGTGTATTGATGGGGCTGTCCGGCTCCGGTAAATCCAGTTTGCTGCGTGCTGTGAACGGCTTAAATCCAGTGACCCGCGGCTCTCTGAAAGTACGAGATGGCGAAGAGATGGTGGAGCTTAACGGCATTGATGCAAACAAGCTTCGTGATCTCCGCTCACACCGCGTTTCCATGGTGTTCCAGAAGTTCGCACTGATGCCTTGGCTCAGCGTGGTAGACAACGTTGCTTTTGGCCTGGAAATGCAAGGCATGGGTAAAGCAGAGCGCCGCAAACGCGCCATGGAAAAGCTGGACATGGTCGGCTTGAGTGAGTGGCATGATAAGCTGCCGCACGAGCTGTCCGGAGGCATGCAGCAGCGAGTAGGCTTGGCGCGTGCTTTCTGTATGGACAGCGACATTCTATTGATGGACGAACCATTCTCAGCCCTAGACCCACTGATCCGTAACCAGCTTCAGGACGAGTTGTTGGAGCTTCAACGTAAACTCAACAAGACGATTCTGTTTGTGAGTCATGATTTGGATGAAGCCCTGAAAATCGGCAATAACATTGCCATTATGGAATCAGGAAAAATCATCCAACACGGAAAACCGGAAGACATTGTGCTGCGCCCAGAAACCCAGTATGTCGAAGATTTCGTTGCGCATACTAACCCATTGAATGTGCTTCGTGGTCGTTCCCTGATGACGGCTTTAGGCGACCTTGAAAAAGTCGGCGCGGCTTTGGTTCTGAACAAGCATGAAGGCACCAAGCTAATTGTTGATGACAAAGGTGAATTGCAAGGTGCGATGCGTGGGACTGAATCGTTGGGGATTGCCCATTGGCAGGAAAGCTCAGCCATCGCATCTTTGTCAAAAGACACCATCGTTATGGCAAATGCTGATATATCGATGCGCAATGCGTTGGAAATTCGCTATCAAACAGGTTTACCCCTGTTATTAACGGAGAATGACCAAGTTATTGGTGTGTTATCTGATAACGACTTTTATCATGCGCTGCTAGGAAAGCATTTTTCCAATGCGGCATAATATATAATTCGAATTGTAAAAAACGGTCAGGATATTCCTGGCCGTTTTTTATTTCATACATGAATAACACAATTCAATTTTAGCTATAATCTTTTGTTATTCTTAAGAAGAAGATACTCTGTAAAATTAATCTTTTCTAAATAATGCTTTCCTTAAAATAATGCCAAACTCATACGTGGTCTGTAATTGATTACTAGTACAAAACTATCAATTAATTCTAAAAGCATCTTCATTCGGCACTTTTTTCCCTTTTGTGGATTACATTTTTTTTGCCTTGAATTTTTGAGGCAAAATCCAAGTTACATTTTAATAATATTAGGAAATTATGATGAAGATTAGGAAGATAGGGGGTCTGCTCTGTGCAGCGGTACTCTCGGTTTCATCTTTTCAAACTCAGGCAGTGGGCCTCTACGCGGGGCAGGTACTTAACAAATCACATCGTGCTAACACACACAACGTGGTGAAAAACTTCGTGGAAACACGTAAGGGTTTTGGTTATGTGGAGTTTACCGGGGGGAAAGTGATTGGTAATACCGACAATGAGTTCAAAGTGACAGTGGGACCCCACAACACCACTTTGGGTTCTGTGCTTGGCGGTGTTGACTTGAACTTTAATCCTGAAGAACTGAATTGCGTGCGTGGTTTGCATCTTTCACTCAGCGTAGGCAGTGACGTTCCGTTATCTCTGAGCCCAACGTGTGACGCCCTGTTACGTGCTGATATCAATCGCACAATCAGTCACACAGTGGCAGAAGCAGAAGTGCCTATTCCCGAGGTGCCTATCGATCCAGCAGGCGTGTTTCGCCTCGGAGTGAAAGTCGGCGCGGCGTTAAAAGTTGGGGCTGATTTTGCAGCAGGTCTTGAGGTTGGTGGTTTCGATAAGCCTAACAAACCCATCGAAATCAATGGCCAGCGTCGTCCAGACTTTGTCTATGCCAGTGTTCGTCCCTTTATTTCTGGAGATGCGACGGCGAAAGGCTATGCCAGCTTAAATCTCTTATTTAAAACCGTTGAAAAAGGCGTAAAGGGCTCGCTGACTTTAATTAATGCGGGAACGAAGGCTTACGCTGAAGCTGGTATTTCCTACGAACCGGATTGTGAGTGTGATCAAACAAAAGATTACCAGTACTATACCAAGCTGAAATGGGATGCAAGTGCAAAAGGTGGTAACGGTAAAATTGGTTTGTACTGCGACGTTAAACTATTTGGCCTTGCGCGGATATTTTATGCAGAAACTGACTTAATTAGTTGGTCGCCGATTTACGAATTTGAACATACGATTTATGAAAAAACGGCTTACTTCTAATTAATAATATTTATGATCTTTTAATAAATAATATTTATGGGGGCGCATTAGTGCCTCCTATTTCTTCAATGGATAAGTCATGAACAGGAATATTATTCTTATTTCTCTAATTGCCTGCTCTGCGCTGGCAGCATCTTTCGTATGGTTTGATACCGAGCCAGAAGTACAGACAACCAATATTACATTTTCTAACAACACCAATAGTGACACTGTCACACAATCTACTGAATATATGAAGCTAAACGACAGTGAAGCCGACTCCATCCCGCAAGATGGGGAAGAAATACCTTCTGTCAGGGCATATAAGGCAATAGTGAACTCAAAGCTTTCAACCTCTCAAACGCTATTAGCAGATTTTACCAATGCTTTGAGTTTTGAGCTTGATATGGAGGGTGGGGCCCCAAGCAAAGGCGTTGTATTTGATGTGAAGTTTGAGTCAGAGGATCCGAACACCCAAATTCCGCCGTACCTTGGTTTTACTTTTAAGTATGATGATGGCGCTTTCAGTAACGTGTCGATGCTGGGGTTAGAGCCCATGCATCCACTAAATTTGATGACGGCATTACTTCAGCAGTTTTCATACTACGAAGGCATTCAGAGTCTGCAACTACCGGACGGAACCCACACTTACCTCTACGAGATCCACGGCAATGCGGTCAGCAGACAGAAAGCGGCTGAAATTGGCAGCTCAGCCAGTTATCAAACCCTAGAAGACAGTGACTTTTGGCAACTGAAGACCGATCGTTTTTTCTTTCCTCAACGGCTAAAACTCAGCACGCGAAAAACCATCGTCATGGATGGTTCCGAACTTCAACTGGATCAGCAAATTATCATCAAACCCATCACGTCCAAAGGCAACTTATTCACGTTGGCAAACTATAGTGCTGGAGCAAACAGTCATTACAAAGTCGCCCTCACAGACACTACGCCAGAACTAGAAGTGACCGACGAAAACTTTATGGAGACGCTGGTGTTATTTGATGCTAATCCAACGTTAGATACTGCTCAGGCTCTTGGGATTTATCTGGTTAGCCAAGGTTGGGGTTTTGTCCGTGACCTTCTCGTATCGGACGATATCACCGACAGTATGCGTTCGAGTCTGATCTTCGCACTTGAACGTTCCGGTGAACAAGAAGGCGAATACCTACTGTCTTCCATTATTGAAGACAACTCCTTGGGAGAGACAGATCGTCTTCGGGCAATTATGTCTATCTCCAAAATGGGCGAGGTGAACAGTCAGGTTGCGCTCAGTACCCTTCAGGATATGCTCACTCATTCCAACAGCCTGTTAGCACAGACAGCGATGCTGAATATCGGCATTTTGGGTAAGCAAAATCCACGTATGACCAACGAAGTCACTGGCTTTCTTGCTAACAAGCTTTCGTCGAGTAGGGCGGGTTACAGTGAACTCGTTGCCATCGCGAATCTAGGCAACGCAGAGCTAGATAATCGCGTGGTGCCATATTTGGAAAGTGAGTATGCAGATGAGAGGCAAGTAGCGGCGAAAATGCTCAGCCGAAACCCGGAAATGCAGTCCCATCTTCTTAATAAAATGTTGAATGATGACCACCCTGGTGTGGTGAAAGCGATCAGTTCAGGCATTGAAACTAATAGTCAGAATCTGCAGCTTTCAGAGAGCTATCAGGCGCAGTTGCGAAACAGGATTGGTGCGTCAGATATTTTAACTCCTACCCGCGATTTACTGTTCGCCTTTCTCGCCAACAATACCGAGCCATCAGAACTCAACAAATCGATTGCCCGAAAGATTCTGGAAGCGCCAGATGTATCTGAGTCTACGCTGGCATTGGCACAAGATCTGATAAACCGTTAAACCTCATTTTATCGATCAAACGCCGGCATTTGGTGTCGGCGTTTTCTATTTCTGCATAACAATTCTTATTGACCTGTCTACAGCTTTATAGTTTAAGGTGGCGACATTGATGGGCATAGGAGGCAAGCATGTACCGTATTTCCGAGCTGGCGGATTTAGTCGGATTATCCCGCACGGCGCTGCTTTATTACGAAAAGCAGGGACTGATTCAGGGTAAGCGTTTGGAAAACAGTTACCGCGTTTACAGTGACAAAGATGTTCAACGTGTTCGTTTGATCCAGAAGCTTCAGGCTGGAGGTTTAACGCTCAAGGAATGCAAAGCTTGCCTGAATGCCAAGGTTGACCGTGAGCTTCTACAGAGTCGCCTGAAGCAGTTAGATGAAGAGATCGCGCACAAACAACAATCACGTCAATTGTTAGCAGCACTGCTGGGTGAAGGGGACTTAAAAGCTTGGCATGAGTCTGTCGACAAAATAGCGCCAGACGCGCATCTCGATTGGTTAATAAAGCAGGGCTTCATTGAAAAAGAGGCGCTGCACTTGAAATGGTTATCAAAAGACATGAATGAACATGACCGCTACATGGCTGACTTTATGCGTGTTTTCGAAACACTGGATCGCTGGGGGCCAGGTTCGGAAGAGGAAACACTTCGTGCACTCAGCAGTGTGAAGTCTTCGCCGAAGACATTGCTTGAAATTGGTTGTGGTAAAGGCATTGCGACGACTGTGTTGGCAAAACATACCGACGCAGCGATTACCGCGCTGGACAATGAGCCTTCTGCGCTCAGCCGCTTGAATGAGCGTGCAGCAGAGCTTGGCTTTTCAGATCGCATAGCAACAGTGAATGCCAGCATGACGGAATTGCCTTTTGACCCTGAGAGTTTTGACCTGATTTGGGCAGAAGGCTGTGCCTACATTATGGGAGTCGAAAACGCACTGAAAGCATGGCGTCCATCACTTAAGCAAGAGGGAGTGCTGGTGTTAAGTGATTTGGTCTGGCTGACCGACACGCCAAGTGACGAAACCAAAACATTCTGGCTACAGGAATACCCAGATATCGGCACCATTGCCAAGCGTGAAGCCCAGGCAAAATCAGCGGGCTACGAAGTGTTAGAGAGTTTTACCCTTGCACCAGAAGCTTGGAAAAACTACTTCAAACCTTTGGAAGCAAGAGTAAATGCGCTGAAAGCAGACATGCCGGAATCTGCGGCACTGAAGGATATTCAGACTGAACTGAACATCTACAACCGATATTTAAACGAATTTAGTTATCAGGTCTTTGTACTGAAGAAGAAAGGCCGCTAAGGAAAATTAATCATGAATTACACCACTTACCAAAAGAACGACGTCGAAGCGATTATTGAATTGCTTCAAGCGACATTTGCCAACTCTGAAGGTGAAGAAGCAGGAAAAATGCTTGGCGTATTTGCTCGCGCGATGATGGAAACGACACCTGAGCAAGACTTACAGGTATTCATTGCCAAAGACGAAGAAAAAATTGTTGGCGGCGTGATGTTCTCCACGCTCACGTTGAAGAGTGACAAAACAGCCAAGCTGCTTTCACCAATGGCCGTGAGCACAGAAGTGCAGGGCAAAGGTATTGGCCAGGCGCTGATTAACCATGCATTGGGTATCCTGAAATCCCAAGGCGTCGACATTGCGGTGACCTATGGCGATCCTAACTTCTACAGTAAGGTGGGATTTGCACAAATCAGCGAAGACGTTATCAAAGCGCCATTGCCATTGAGTTTCCCAGAAGGCTGGCTGGGACAGTCGCTAAATGGCGAAGCTTTAGAGGCCATTTCAGGTGAATCAGGCTGTGTACCTGCACTGAACAATCCAGAACTTTGGTAGTGGTTAAAAAGCGCCTTTGGGCGCTTTTTAGCCTATTGTTTTACAAGTAGTATGTGAATTTTCAAATGTGATTCAAATCGCATATCAGTCCACTGTCGCTTTTAGTGATAAATTTGTAACCAATGTGAAATATAGCGTTACTAGGCTTACCAGCAAAAGCAGTAGGTAAGTGAAAGGAAACACTATGAGCGTACGTCAGCGATTGCTGGTGGCATTCACACTTTTTCTCGCGTCAACGATAGGACTCGGCAGTTTGGCGCTGTGGATTTCATCCCGTTCGACCGATGCGTATTCGGAATACGTGAACGAACAGCTTCCTGAAGTATGGGCGCTCTTGGCGCTTGAAAGAGATCATCGAGACCTCTCAACCCTTTCTCAAAAGATTAAAGCTCAGCTCCTGTTCTGGGGCGAAATCACACCGCAATTTGAGAGCTTCCAAGCAAATTACCAAGCGAGTTGGGAGCAACTCTACCAGCATCCTTCCCTTAGTGAATGGGTTCACGCCAACGCGGAAAACAAAGAGAAAGTTGATGCTTATGTCATAAAGTTATCCCGCGCGATTAAAGACAAAAGCTTCTACGACGCTGGGCGAGTGGTCGACTTTGATTTGTATCCCGCTGTAGATCCAATGTTAGCTGCGATAAGTGAGAAGCTGGCGGAGCGGCGTGAATATGCAAATATTTCTGCAGGTGGATTGATCGCCTTTTTAAAGCAACAGTCGATGTTCATCATGGCCGCAATCGGTATAGCGACCATTGTCGCTGTGATCTTGATGTTGTGGCTGCATCACACCGTCATCATTCGTATGAATAGGATTTCGAGGGCGCTGACCAATATTGATACGGAATCTGATCTCACTGTACGTCTTGAAGACCATTACAAAGATGAAGTGTCAGCGATTGTCCGAGCATCCAATAATTTGCTGGAGAAGTTCAATCATTTCGTCACGCACATTCACACCAGAACCGGGGAGTTGGATGAACAATCCGGTACGCTCGATGGCCAGAGCCACAGGGTGTCGGACATTAACAAAGACACTCAGTCACAAATCAATGAAGTGGCTCAGTCTTTGACTGTGATGGAAACGGCGACCTCAGACATCGTGTCGGCAGTTAACAACACGCGTGAATGTATCGGCAAAATGGCCAAAGACAATGGTGATCTTCAGGCGCAGATGACCGCGACAGAGAAGTCGATTGCCTACAGTGTTGATTCTGTTGGCAAAGTGGCAATCACGATGGAAACTCTGAGAGCCACCAGTGAAAAAATCTCTGGGGTGACTGATGTGATTGAGTCCATTGCTGAACAAACCAACCTGTTAGCGCTCAATGCGGCTATTGAAGCCGCACGTGCTGGCGAGCAGGGCAGAGGGTTTGCTGTTGTCGCAGACGAAGTTCGTAGTTTGTCGAAACGCACGTCTGAGTCGACGGGAGACATTCGGAACTGGATTAACGATCTGATTTCACAGGTTGAAGCTGCAAGCTCATTATTGAGTGAAACTAAGGTGGCGAGTGAAAACAACCAGCAAGCGAGTGTGCAGCTTCAACAATATCTCAGTGAAATGCACCGCACGTTTGAAGGTTTGGAACAACTCAGTGCAGAAGCTGGTGTGGCACTGACTTCCCAGCACCGCGAGATAGAGCACCTGACAGAGCGAAGAAGGGAATTGAAGCGCGGGAGCCAGTCATTGACTGATGCCATCAATACCACCAGTCATGTCAGCGGTCAGCTAAGCAGTCAGTCGAGTGAGCTGTCTAAACTCACGATGCAGTTCAAGACCTAGACGAGGGACGAAAGAAGCAAGCCTGCATTAAAGCAGGCTTGTTGGTATCAATGAGTTTCTCCTGGTGCTATCCAGTCGGTCGAGGTGATTGCTGAACTTCCAGACATGTCTTGGAGATGGCGCTGACCTGACCTTGTAACCCCGGCTTTTCTGATGGAAATGCACCAGCAAAGGCCGCCGTACCCACTGTGAAGCCTGAGGCACCTGATTGGTATACCGCCTCAATACGCTCTTGGTTATCAATACTCCCCGCCATGATGACCGGCTTTGATGACGCTTCACATACTCTGCGCATTAACTCGGGTACATCTCCCGAAAAACGATACGCCAACAAATCTAGTCCGTCGACCCCATCGATCGCTGAAATCTCTTCTGCATGCTGGGCAATGCTCTCGACACTGCCACTCAGGATGCTTGGATGTCCTTGTATTTCTCCTGCAAAAGGGTAGTACTTAAGAGGGTGGTTTCTCACCAATGGAGCGACCAGTTCCGGCCTGGTTCCACCAAGCAGATAATCGACGTTCAAGGTCATCGCCGCTTTCGCCGATCGGATTTCACTTTCCTGATCCAAACTCACCACTTCCAGATAAACAAACGCTCCTGCCTGACGAATGTCCTCAGCCAGCAACTGTAGTTCTTCGAAAGGCAAACCGACATCTTTGAAGCCGATATGTATCGCCCCGCCATCAATCACCTCTTTTACTCTCTCGCGCGCGTCAGGGATGGTTTTGTCGTTCTCTGTCAGCATAAAGATAAAATCAAAGCTCATGATGGCTCTCCTCTGGTTGGTTCAGTGTATCTCTGTTTTGTGATAGTTGATGGGCGCATCGGATAGATGCCAATAGGCTGGAGGGTGAGGCGATGCCTTTACCTGCAATGTCGAAACCTGTTCCGTGATCTGGACTGGTGCGGATAAAGGGTAATCCAAGCGTGACATTCACGCCTTCATCTAGCCCCATGTACTTCACCGGTATCAGTCCCTGATCGTGATATTGGGCGACGACGATATCGAATCTACCTTCTCTGGCCTGCATAAACACAGTGTCTCCGGGCCATGGACCAGAGGCATTGATGCCTTTGCGCTTTGCGTATTCGATAGCGGGATTGATGATGTTCTTCTCCTCATCACCGAAAAGTCCGTTTTCTCCCGCGTGTGGGTTTAGACCCGCGACCGCAATGCGAGGAGCAGGAATGCCAAACTGAATGCAGGCGTTATGTGCCAGTTCAATCGCACGGCATTGCGCGTTGAAATCAGCCTGCTCGATGGCATTTCGCAAGGAACAATGCACAGTGACGAGCACGGTTTTGATACTCTCGTTTAACAGCATCATAGCCACGTCATCGGCACCGCCGTAATCTGCAAAAATCTCGGTATGTCCTGGGTAAGGCACCTTGGCAAGACTTAACGATTCTTTGTTGATGGGCGCAGTTACCACGCCAGAAACTTCGCCATTTTTTGCTAACTCGATGGCTTTCAAAATGGCTTTAAATGCTACTTCTCCGCTATCACGTTGTACGCGGCCTACGCGTGGGTGTTTGTCGAGATGACTGCTGACCAGCAGGTTCACAACGCCTTGTTGATGTCGAGCATCACGAGGATGAGTGACCACATTTAGCTTCATTTGAGGTTGATAGATAGCCAATGCCGACTCGATGACGGTCAGGTCTCCGATCACCACGCAACTTGGCAATGGTTCTGAGCTGTTCAGGGCTTTCAGAATGATTTCTGGCCCGATGCCGGAAGGATCGCCCATGGTAATAGCAACCGGTTTTTCATTCGCTAACATGACGTTCTCCTTTGTGGTTGAATCCGAATTGACGGATGGCATTTTTCAAGGAGTCTGGTTGGCCAAATCCCCCTGCTTTTATGCCAATAAAAAAAGGTGTTTCTGAATGGGGCAGAACGGCGTGACAAACCGGAAAGCCTTTCTCCAACTGGTGACACAGCGTCATAGTGGTCACGCCAATTCGATCCAAAATAGCGCGGGAAGTCTCACCGCCTGTTGCGATCAATCCGTCATAGCGCGCGTGAGTAATAAGACGAGCTGCTTCGCTTGATAGCTTGTGCAACACGCTTTTTGGGTCTGCGTTTTTTATTGATGGTGCGGCGAGCATAGCGAGCTCATGCGCGTGGGAATTCTGTTCTTCTAAGCCAATGGATGTGCATTCGAGCTGCGCCTTTTGCTGGTGGCTAACTTCGTTTGCACTGCCTATCACCACGAGTAATCTGGAAGCCTTAAAGGGAAACGAACTCTCAGAGGGTTGACTCTCAAACCTTACGGCCAGCGCTTGAGCCAAGCCTTGCGAGCCAACCCAAAGAATCTTTTCAGGGTTTGGGAAATGACTGACCAATAAATCCAGTGCTGGCTGAGAGTCGGCATCCAGAATGAGCACCTTGTTACTCGTCAATGCCTCATTAACGGCTTCGGAAGAAGCATCTCCCGCCAATACCGCGATAGCGCCAATATCTGCGGGAACCAACTCAACAATCGAAGATGTGAGCGCAGGGTGTACCGGATCTTTCCCATAACTGGATTCAGCAACAGGAGTGCCATTAACGTACTGAACGCCAGCTCTGGTTATGCGCCCAGCGTCTGGAAAGGCGGGGGCGATAACAAGATGCTGTTTTCTACTGGCATGAAAAGCGGCGCGGATCTCCGCTTCAATGTGCCCACGCAACGTGGAATCGATAGTTTTGATGATCAGTTCATTTTCTTGCGTATTGTCGGCTGCCTGTTTGGTTATCTCGTAAGCCAACTCTTCGGTCAGACTGCGAGAGTTCGTGTCGATAGAGACAACTTGTGCGCTTGGATTTTGGTGATGATTAAGCACCACTTCGCAATGTTTACCCTTTTCATAGAAAGGTAAGGCAGCGTCTGCAGCACTTGTTAAATCGTCAGCAATGATACGTACTTTCATCCTTTGCATACCTCCATTGAAATCATGGGGAAATGCTAAGGCAATGTTGCTCTGACGAATATCGACAATAACTGACAGGTATTGGTGATATATAATCACCAATTTTGCTAAAGTAAAAATGAAATACCGAAGCGTTAAGGAATGACATGAAACGGAGAGATATCCCGTCTTTGGATGACTTGCGAGCTTTTGAGGCAGTGGGCAGGCTGGGTTCGGTCAGGGCTGCGGCAGACGATTTGGCCCTCACTCATGGTGCGGTCAGTCGCCGCGTCAGCAAGCTCTCTGAGGACATTCGAGTAAGTTTGTTGGAGCCTGTGGGAAGAGGCGTAAAGCTAACTTCTGAAGGGGAAAAACTGTTTGGATTGATGCAAGGGTTCTTTGAAGACCTTGCCGATACACTAGAAGAAATCCGAACACCAATCCCTTCACCACCTGTGTTGCTATCTTGTGAGCGCTCGGTGGCGATGCATTGGCTTATCCCTCATCTCAGTCAGTTTCAGGATGCGAGGCCAGATATTGAAATCAATCTTTCCGTTGGGGGAGGGCATTTTGACTTTAAGCGGGATGGCATCACGTTAGCGCTTCGAAGAATGGATTTCAGTGTTGACCCGCGTTGGAAGGTCGAGCCGTTGTTTGAGGAAGAAATGGGCCCCGTGATGACAGAAAAACAGCGTGAGTTATTTGAACAAGGTGATTACGTTGCCTTGTCCAGTAAAACCCGTCCAGACGCATGGCGAGACTGGTTGGCTCTCTGCCCAGACGCGAAACCTCCTCGCGAATACCGTTTTCTGGATCACCATTTTCTGATGGTTGAATCGGCCGTGAATGGTCTGGGTGTGGCGATATGCCCAAAAGTATTGGCGATCAATGAGCTAAAGAAACAGCGATTAGTTAGCCCTTTGGGTTTTGCCAAAGACGGTTCTTACTACGGTTTGTTGTATGAGAGCAACAAGCCATTAAGCAGCGAAGCGGCAGAGGTTAAACGCTGGCTTAAATCTCTAGGAAAGTCTTTAAGTGACGGTTAGTGCATGCTAAACACTGGCACTCGTTAGAAATGTAAACAGGACATATAAACGAGAGCTGGCGTGTATTTTGGTTTTCTATAGTAGGAGGTTGTCGAAAATTTCGTCACTATTGTCTGAGTTGATGCAAACAAGGACGATAACAATGATCAAGAAAATCGCGATAGCAGCAGTCAGCGCAATGATGATGTTGGCTATGCCAGCGAAAGCCAATGTTGATGCCTTCGCCACTTGCATGGTGGACTCATTGAATGGCAAAGAGCGCAAACAGCTTGCACAGTGGGTGTACTTCGCGATTGCTGCACACCCTGAGATGGCGCCTTTTGCGAAAGTGACGGATAAAGACCGTGACGTCTCTGACAAAGTGATGGGTGATTTGGTCAACCGGCTGTTGATTGAAGATTGCTCTGAGGAGTTGGTGGTTGCTTTCAATCAAAACCCATTGGCAGTGAATCAGGCATTCGAGTTTGTTGGTAAAGTCGCCATGCAGGAATTGATGACAAATCCAGAAGTGATGGCAACTATTTCCAATTATGCGGAGCATCTGGACCAAGAGAAATTAAACGGATTGTTGAGCGGAAAATAATCTCATCGAATACGCACCGGAATTCTCCAAACGGGAAAAGCTGCTGAGACTAATTTTGATTGGTTGCGGCGGCTTTTTGTTGTTTCTGACTGCGCAATTTTGGCTGTTGCCAATGATAGACAACTTCGCTGAACGCCCACATTGCTATTCGATTTTTGGCATCCAGCTTGTTAACTACTTTTGGTATCTCGTCTTTGTCGGATTTCCTTTATCGATATTCATTCCCGCGATGTTATTTGTCCCATTGGGAGTGAAAGGGTGGATGCAGGGACAGTTTCCGCCAATAGGTACAAAGGTCTTTCGTCGCACACGTATTAAAGTTGGAGTCCAGGGTAAACTGTTCTCTGTGTTTCAAATGCTGCCTGCCATTTTGGTGTTGGCTCTGTCAGTTTGGGGCTACTTCCAGGCTTCAGCACTATCCCCAATAGATTTGAGCCAATTTGACCTGTCTTTATGTGAAAAATGAGCGCCTGCTTCCGCGGCGAATAGCTTAACAACGCTAGGATTATCAGTATGTCGGGTTTTGCAGGAAGACATGTTGATCCAAGTCCAATGCCACTGCGGCAATGTATCGCTTTCCGCTGAATACCCACCCACAGAAGTGACTCATTGTAATTGCTCGATATGTCGGCGATATGCGGCAGCCTGGTCTTATTACGGGTTGGATGAAGTGAACGTTTCGGTCAGGAGTAGCTCACCCAAAACGTATTGCTGGGGAGACGAAGATATAGAATTCCATTACTGTCCGAATTGCGGATGTGTTACCCACTATGTCACCACGCCCAAATGCGCAGCCAAAATTATTGCGATCAACATGCGAATGGCCGATAAACATACGCTCGAAAACCTTCCCGTTCGATACGTCAATGGTGCCAGTTTCTAAGTCTCAAATATTCTCTCTTTTTAGTCATTTCATTAAGAAATCCGTGTGTGAATGCATGTTCATATTGAAAATTTTTCAAACTTTTTAATTGTTATAAAACATTGAGATAGCATTCAATTTGGCACAAGGCTTATTCGTCTGCGAAATATTCACGAAAATGCTTGGGTCTGTTTGGGGGAGTTAGACATGCGTCTTAACCTCAAGGTAACCGAACACCCGTGAATGGACAATTTGTCGGTTACCCAACCTACAAATACTGGAGTACAGACAATGAATAAGATTGAAAAGAGCGCCACTTTCGCATCAGTAGCACTGGCAGTAGCAATGAGCGCAAGCGCGTTTGCCGCAGAAGCACCAGCAGGCAGCACCGGCGCTGCAATCGGTGCTGGCGACAAAGTTCACTGCTACGGTATCCACTCTTGTAAAGGCCAGTCAGACTGTAAAACTGCCGAGCACCAGTGCAAAGGTCAAAACGCTTGTGGCGGCCACGGTTTTAAAGCGATGAAAGCGAAAGAATGCCTTGATCAAGGTGGCGTGATCTCTGATCTCTAATTGATTGCCTGGAGTGAATGAAATGACTTCTAGCTTTGGACTGGGTTTACGCACTCAGCATTACAACGAGTTTCTGAATGCACGACAACCTGTCGATTGGCTGGAAGTCATTTCTGACAACTTTATGGTCAATGGTGGTAAGCCATTGGCCATACTCGACCGCATCCGCGCCGACTATCCAATGACCATGCATGGTGTTTCCATGTCGATTGGTTCGGTCAATGGCCTGGATGAAGATTATCTCAAACGCCTCAAAGCGCTCGAACAGCGTATCGAACCCATGTGGGTGTCTGATCACCTTTGCTGGGGCGGCGTCCACGGACGCAAACTTCACGATTTAATGCCCTTGCCATTCACGCAAGAAGCGCTGGGTGTGGTGGCGAGAAACATTCACCACGCTCAGGATGTTTTGAAGCGTCCGTTGGTGGTAGAAAATGTCTCAAGCTATGTTGAATTCAAAGATTCAGAGATGACTGAGTGGGAGTTTCTGAGCGAGATTTGCAATGCAACAGGCTGCCAGCTTTTGCTGGATATCAACAACATTTATGTCAGCGCATTTAACCACGGCTTTTCACCGTTTGAGTTTATCGATGGTGTACCGAAAGAGCACATCTGCCAATTCCATCTCGCCGGCCACCAAAACAACGGCGACCACCTGATTGATACCCATGATCATCCGGTTTGTGCAGGTGTGTGGGATTTGTATGAATACGCGCTAACCCGCTACGGCAATGTACCGACCATGATTGAACGTGACGATAATGTCCCACCTTTGGGTGAGCTTTTGGATGAGTTGGATGTCGCGCGCAAGATTGCAGTAAACGCTTTGAAAACGGAGGGTGCAGCATGAGCCTTCAATCCCTTCAGGACAGTTTCCAAACCATCGTGCTCAGCCAGCAATGCACTGAGGCTGACTGGGTAAATGAGAGGGCAGGCAGTCTGCCATCAAAAGATCGCTTAGCCATTTACTACAATGCTTACCGTATCCGACTTATCGATGTTTTGCGTGACAACTTTGAACATACCGCGGTTTACCTGGGCGATGATTGGTTTAACCAACTGGCTGCGGACTACGTGCAAACCCACCCGTCGACTTACACCAATATTGGCTACTATGGTCACTTGTTTGCCAGCTTTATTGCCGAGCAGCTTCCCGATGATCTTGAAGTCGCAGAGTTGGCAGAACTTGATTGGACGCTCAGAAGAGCGTTTGACGGCGAAGACAGTGACGTAATGACCATGGAATCACTTCAGGCAATGGCAACCGCTGATCCGGAAAACATCCAGTTGTGTGCAGTGCCGACCCTCACCTTAACCACACATACCTGTAATACCCTTGATATCTGGCATGCCATCGACAAAGAAGAAACACCACCAACAGTTGCGCCATTACCGCAAGCTGTCGATGTACTGGTTTGGCGAAAAGGGCACTCTCCACATTTCCGAAGTATTTCGCCATTAGAATCTACCGCTATTTCCATGATTCAGAAAGGTGTGAATCTCAATGATCTCGGCGCACATCTACAGGCGCAGTTTCCTGATGTCGATGTGTCCGTTGAGTTTGGGCAAATGCTGCATCGCTGGATTGCGGATGAAGTGTTGGCCTTTAATGATTAATTGATTTCCAAGAGCAACACGTAAAGACCACCACCTCTGCTTAAATTCTCTTAAATTGCTGTGCCGGCTTTGGTCGCCTCTTCGACTTCTATCAACCTTCCTGTTTCGCAGTCGAAGACATAGCCATAAACGGGAATATCTTTAGACACCAAAGAGCTTGATTTAATTCGTTTTACGTCTTCAACAACACTAGCTTCCAGATCACTAAATGTCAGCCAATTCACAAAGTGTCCTTCAACTGAACCGCCTTCTTCGGTTGTGTTGACCCATTCTGCACCATTATGTACGGCGGTATTTAAGCTATTTTCAAGCAAATCACCCATGGTTTTCTGATCAAATTTCTGCATGCCGCAATCAGTGTGATGAACGACAAACCACTCGTTGGTTCCAAGTAGCTTGTGCGATAGAGCTAATGAGCGAATGGCGTCGTCACTGGCCCTTCCGCCCGCGTTACGAATGACGTGTGCATCGCCTTCAGATAACCCAGCGAATTTAGCGGGGTCAAGGCGTGCGTCCATGCAGGTAAGAACGGCAAACTTTCGGCTCGGTGGGATTTGTAATTGTCCTTTATCCCCAAAATTCGCGACGTATTCTTGATTCGCGTGTTCAACTTCTTGTTTTACTCTGCTCATCATTTGGATCCTCATTTTCAGTTTTGGCGCTCGCGGCCCGCAAAAGGCAGTAAATGCGGACCGCGTAGGTCGCTTTTAACCATAACTAGGGGGTCGAATGGTCAACAAATGATGATATCTATCTAGTTGGGTGTACATTTTCTTTGTGGTACTGAATAATCATCTAAAAATTAGTGAGTTAAGAAGTGGGTTTAAATTGAATAGCCAACCTAACATTGATACTGAACGCCTCACCCTTCGCCCGTTTGCAGAAGAAGATAGTGAAATCGTTGCTCAATTAGCGGGCGATAAACGCATTGCCGATATGACCGCCAATATTCCCCATCCGTATGAATTGCATATGGCTGAGTCTTGGATAGCTACCCATCAAAGCCAGTGGGAGTCTGGAAGGGGTGTCGCCTATGCGGTCACGTTGAAGAGCAATCAACAGCTTATCGGTACCGTCAGTTTTCCCAGCATTGAAGAGGACGTAGGCGTTCTAGGTTACTGGATAGGCGTGCCTTACTGGGGCAACGGTTATGCCTATGAAGCGTCGCGTGCCTTGGTGGATTTTGCGAAAGAACACCTCGGCATGAGGTATTTGGAAGTCATGCACCTGGAAGAGAACCAGCAGTCCCAGTCTGTGATTAACAAACTGGGTGTGAAATATACTGACACACGAACCAATCGCATGCAGGGCAAAGAACGTCGAGTGAAGTATTACCGTACTAAACTCTAGCCGCGCTATTAGACATAAATCGGCAACGCCCCACGGTCTTTCACTTTACGAATCGCGAGCTGTGTATGAATGTCTTTTACGTTTTGTAGGCATTGCAGTTTACGGGTGAATTGCTCGTAGCCGGAGAGATCTTTGGCAACCACTTCCAGTAGGTAATCATAAGCACCAGACACCACGTGGCAGCTGACGACTTCCTGCATATCACCAATCGCTTGTTCAAAATCATCTACTGATGTCACTTGGTGATTGTTCAGGCTGACTTCCACAAACATTGTCATGGCTATGCCGACTTTATCCCGCGTTAACGAAGCGTGATAACCCGCGACAATCTTTTCTTTCTCCAGCCTTTTAATACGTCTTGCGCAAGGGGAGGGGGAAAGACCAACTAAATCCGCAAGTTCTGCGGTTGTCAGTCTCGCGTCCTTTTGCATCAGCTCCAGAAGCTGTTTATCAATACGATCCATGTGTGCACGCTTTTACTCATCAAGATTTTTGGAAATATTAGCGGAAACCATCAATTATTGTGTAATTAATATAGAAAGTTGCCAACTAACGCTAATCGCTGTGCCAGATAATAGCCATTCAACATCAAGGACAGAGATGAACAGTGATGGCTTCGAGCGCAAAAAACAGGACGACACAGGGCAAGACGGCAGGTTACTTGTCGATGATGGCAACGCTATTGGTTTGGGCAGGTTTTTTCCTCTCTCTAAAAGGCGGCGCGAATTCAGATTTGCTGCCTGCTGATCTGGCACTCATGCGCTTCCTGGTTCCCGCTCTGTTACTGACTCCTTTTGTCTATCAGGCACGAAAGCAAATCGTAGCTATTCCGGCCAAATATATGCTGGGTATGTTTGTCGGAAGCGGGCTACCGTATCTTCTGGTGGCAAGTAACGCGATGCAATATGTCCCAGTTTCTCACGGTAGTGCGCTTGTGCCGGGTACTTTACCTTTGTTTGTCACCGCCATTGCAGTGCTCTTTTATCAGCAACCATTAAGCTCACACCGCAAACTTGGACTTGCCGCAATAGCGATAGGCACTGCTCTGTTTCTCGTAAGCAATATCAGTAGTTCGCAAGGTATCTATGACTGGGCGCAATCCAAAGGGCATTTGCTATTTCTGCTAGGTAGCTTGGTGTGGGCTATTTTCACGATCAGTGCGCGGGTAGCGAACCTGAATGCTCTCGCTTGTTCTGGCGTGTTAGCCATCATGTCTTGCTTGGTTCTGTTTGTGGCGATCACTGTTGGATGGTTGCCGAGCACACTCCATCAAACCTCAGTATCACAATGGCCATGGCAGCAAGTGTTTACCCATACCTTGTTGCAAGGTGTCGGGGCAGGGATAGTGTCGTCTTGTACTTATCTGTATGCCGTTAAACAACTCGGGGCAGAGCGAAGTGCAGCATTCGGCAGTGCGACACCAGTGATCGCGACTTTGCTGGCTATTCCCATCTTCAACGAAGTGCCGGATGCAATGACTATGTCCGCGCTGGGGTTTGTTTGCGTCGGGAGTTTGGTGGCAAGCAATATTTTTATGAAAAACGATACGTCATTGAACTATCAACCACCTATGTATCAAAAATAATACGTAATAAACAGAAAACTAGATAAGAATAATTAGTCGATTAAAGTGTGCTTGAAGTGATTATTAGAATCCATAAAACCAAATATATAGTGAATTTCATATGATTGATATCTTGGGTAGTCATGCTGCTTTCTAACATAATTATCAAATCAATATATTTAGATTCTTATTGTCTCAAAAGTGAGTCGATGGATGTCATTTTGAATGTGGTTTCATAATTCCCGATGCTGATACTGCGTCTCATATATAAAGGTATTTGGCACTTATAATATTTTTGAGGGAATTATGGACAATATCTGTAAAGGACTACGAATTGGAGTTGCACTGGTAACACTGGTTTCAGGTGCAGCTTTGGCTGAACCAAGTAAAGCGATCCTGGAAGGTTTTATCACTCGTGGTGATGTCGGTAAATCGATTGGCGAAAGAAATGGTTACGACAAGCCTGGTAAGGAAGATAAAAACAAGCCTACTGATTGGACAAAGTATGTAGACGGTGTAGTGATTCAGGCTGAGTGGGCGACTCTCGAACCTGAAGATGGCGTTTATGATTTCCAATTGATTGAAGACGCCTTAAATGACATCAAAGACTATAACGAAGCTAATGGCGTGAATTTGGGCGCTAAGTTAAGAGTGTTTGCTGGCCAGTATAGCCCAGACCATATCCTGGATAACCCGGATATCGGGTCGACTTACGTTGCCTATGCTGAGGTAGGAAAAGGTCGAGACGGTATGCTGCCGCACTTCTGGAAAGATGCATTTCTAGACAAATATAAGGCATTACATCAAGCACTTGCTGAAGAGTTTGATGCCAAGCCAGAAGGCGATGAAGACCATGTGCGCAATGAAATCCTCAGAGAGATCTCAATTACCGCCTGCATGATGAAAAGTGCTGACATGCACCGTGCAGAGAATGGCGACAACTATGTGGATCGTAACGATGGCTTAACGAATATCGGTGTACTGATGTCTGCCGGGCTGACGTTTGAAGAAGACTTTAGCTGCCAGAAAAAGCAAATAAACATCGTTGCAAACGCATGGGAAAACACATGGGTATCTGTTGCCCGCGCACACTTCAATGACTATTCAAACCATGCAGGGATTGCTCCGCCAGAGGGTGAAAAACTTACGGAAGACTGGCCGCTTGCTAAGGATAAAATGAGAAAAATTGTCAATACGTGCCGAAAAAATGATAACTGCATTATTGGCAACAACAGTTTGGAACATAAAGAAACTAAAGATAACAATGCCGCATTCTTTGATGACACCAATGCGATCTATTATGTTGCCCAAAACTATTTAAATGAGGGAAAGAAAAAAGCCCCTGTCTATTTCCAAACTGTCGTGAAAGTTCAGAGTGATGAAAACGACAATGAAACGAAACTGCATCGAGTCATTGAAAGCGCGATGGAAGCATCTGATGTAAGCATGATTGAGCTTCCGACTTTGAAAGCGTTAAAGCAATACAAGGACGGATACCTTTCTGGTAATAAAATGCAGACAGTCAGGAGTGAACTGAAAAAATAACTCATTCGAGTTAGTCTCCTCAGCAGAGGCGACTTCGGTCACCGAGTTAGTATGCCGGCAGTTAACAACCAGGTTATCTGCCGGTATGTTTTTGGTATTGTACAAATTGGCAATCTTTTCCACTGACTTCACAACCAAGTTTTTCGAACAGGGCAATGGAACGAACGTTGTCATTATCGATATCAGCGATCAACGCCTTAACACCCACTGAGCCAGCAAACCCAAACAGAAGCGGCAATGCTTCAGACATCAAACCCTTGTTCCAGTGAGCAGCGTTTAATAAACAACCGACTTCGCATTCAGAGCGGTCTTCGCTAAAACTATGCAATTCGCAGGTCCCAATTACTTTGTTTGAAGCTTTCTCAACAATCGCCCATTCAAAGGATTCTTCTGTGGCTTCCAATCGAGCCACGCTTTCAAGCATTTGATGAACCATTTCAATTGAGGTGAACACAGGGTCAGACGCAAACTCCATGACTTGCTCGTTACCATAGATCTCAAATAAATCGTTGGCATCAGAGTGAGCGATAGAGCGCAATACTAGGCGATGGCTAGATAAAACGGGCTTCATTAAATCTCGAAGAGGGCTTGATAGGTGGGTGGATATCAAAACAAGTCAGACTCAGTCAAAACTGACCGAATCTGACCCTAAGACGATTTGATTTAGAAGTTATAACGCGCAGTCAGCAATACGCCTTGAATCGACAGGTCTACGTCATTGAAATCGCCGGTTTGGTAACGATAGCCGATGCCAACATCCAATTGGTCGAACATATACCCCAGCTCGAAGCCTGCCTGATAAGCCAACTCAGTTTGTGAGCGGGAAACGCCGTAAATATTGGTTTGAGCTTTAATTCCGCCGACACCCAGGATCAAAGCACTGTAGAGATTGTTTCCTGGCTCAACCCATTTTGGTCTTAAGTTGAAATAGTAGGCTTCGCCGTCCATGGAAACATCTTGCGCGAATTCCGCTTTACCGAAGTGTTGGTATTCCACTTCCAGCCCAAGCTCCATGCCCGTTGAAATTTCCAGACCGTATCCAACAAAACCGCTCAGGCCGAATGCGTTATTTTCGTCCACCTTAAGATCGTTGTATTTCAACTCGGTATCGTCGTAAACGGAGAGATTGGTGCCTGCATAGAAGTAGTTGTCAGCAAAGGAATGGCAGCTAAAAAGGAGTAAAGCAACAAAGAGTCTTTTCATCGGTAAACCACATGTCATTTTGGAAGAGCGGGAGAGTTCGATGTTATCCAACGGCTAAAAGCGAGTGGCTGAAGTCTCCCTGACTTCATAGAGAATCAGTCGGTGAATTTAACATTGGGTGAAAAGATGCATATTCGAAGCGAGTCTCAATTGTGGATGAATCAAGATTGTTTCATGAATTAAATCATAGGATTGGAACTTATAACGCACAAAGGCAGTGGATACCTATTCAATGGTAAGCAAAGCTTGTAGAGAAAAACGGGGCGACTAAGCGAGGCCCCGTTTGGTTGAAAGCGTCGGAGGTTTGAGTGACTAGCTCATCTTAATCACCGAATCGCAGCGCTTTTCGACAAGGTGTTTATCATGACTCACAAGCAAAAGCGCACACCCTTGTTCCTTCGCCAAAGTGATCAGCACATCGGTGACCTCCATAGCAGTGATAGGGTCGAGTCGCGATGTCGGCTCGTCAGCAAACAAAAACACAGGCTCGAGCAATAACGCGCGCATGATGGAAAAACGCTGCAACTCGCCGCCTGAAACTGAAAGGCTGTTCCTTTCGAGCAGTTCCGATGCGAGGTTTAGCTTATCCATTAGTGGCGGGATTTTGGTGCGATCGAGATTGTGCAGCGAAACCAAATCTTCCAGCAAAGTACCCAGAGTGACGCTCGAAGTGACCGCAGAGGGCGGGTCCTGAAACAATTTTTGCCACTGATAAGGTGCCGTGTTTGGCGTCCGTTTGGAGATAGAGCCTTTCACGGCAGGCAGCAAACCCAGTAAGGTATCGCCCAAGGTGCTTTTGCCGCACCCACTGTCACCTACAACACCCATCACTTCTCCAGCATGGAGTGTGAAAGACAAATCGTCCGCCAGTGCTTTGCCGCCCCGCCCAATGGATAGCGATTCAGCGCTAATCACAGGATCAGTAAAAGGATTGGCATCGGTATGTTTATTCCAATGTAACGGGTCAGCGGCTATCAGTGCTTTGGTGTACTCATGCTGAGGGTTCTCAAGTACCTGAGAGGACGAGCCTTTTTCCAGTAGCTCACCGCTTCTCATCACCATGATGTCTCCCTGTAACTGGCGGGCAACTTCAATATCATGGGTAATGGTCAGCAGACCTCCACCTTGAGCACTTTCTCTAAGCAAGCGAGTGATATCGTCACGACGGCTGGCATCGAGACCTTTGGTGGGCTCATCAGCCAGAATGAGTTTAGCGCCGCCAGCTTTCGCAGCGACAACGGCTAAACGCTGAGCCATACCGCCTGAAAGTTCGCCCGGCCTCTTCATCGCACTTTCTTTCAATCCGACTGCATCGAGATCTTCAATGGCGATGTTGAAAGCGGCTTCAGGACTATTACCGTGCACACATTCATACACTTCTGAAACCTGTTGATAGCCGCGCATCAGCGGGTCCAGTGACCGCCAAGGCTCTTGCGGCAGCATAATGATTTCCTTTCCCCAAAGTGCTTTCAGCGCATCCCCTTCAAGCTGTTGTTCCAGAATTTCCACGTCGCCGTGCTGAGAGAGTGTCTCGGGTAAAGTTCCAATAATGGCCTGTGCTAACAGACTTTTTCCTGAACCTGTTTCACCGAGAATCGTTAACGGCCTGTCTTGATACAAGGTTAACGAAACGGGTTGGATCAATAGGGTATCTCCAACCGTTATTGAAAGATCATTCAGTTGAATCAGCGGTTTCACGACCTGCCCCCGTAAGTAGATGAAAACCCAATACCAGCAGTGCAACGGCAACCAATGGCTGCGCGAGTGCCCAAGGGGAATTGACGGAATAAGGGAATAGCTCGACGCTCATTAAGCCAAGTTCAGCAAGGGGCGGTTGAATACCGACAGCAACGAAGCCGAGCGATGCCATCATAAGAACCGCGTTAGCGCCGCCAAATGCTGCCATGGTCATTACTGAAGGAAGAATGGCTGGCAGGATATGGCGTTTAAACTGATACCACTTCCCAAATCCCATCATGGCGGAAAGTTGTCTTTCTGGGCTGCCTACTTGTGCGCGGGTAATGGCACGGGTGACTCGGTAATACTCAACCCACTGAACCAGCGAAATAGCGAGGTACAGCATGACGAACGAGCCTGGAGCGATAGCAGCCAGCAGCAATACCAGAACCAATCCCGGCAAAGCCAACAGCGTATTGACGACGATATCCAATACTTGCTCCACTTTGCCGCCAGCCCAGGCGGAAAGCACACCAAGACTGACACCCAGTACGGAAGCGGTGATGACACACAACACGCTCAGCGAGAAAGACAAGCCAATCGCGCTGGCTAATCGAGTCGCCATGTCGCGGCCAAAATGGTCAGTGCCGAGCCAATGCTCACTGCTGGGTGCCATCAAGGTTGCCGAGAGATTCTGCTGGTCAATTGAATAGGGCGAGAGTAAACCGGTCAATAGTGAAAAGCCGAACAGGAACAACAAGATCGAAATACCTGCTTTTTGGCTGACAGATAATGTTTTAATCATTGTTCTTGTCGCCCCCTTGGATCAATCAAATAGCAGGCGATATCAATCAGGCCATTCAACGCTACAAACAAAACTCCCATGGTGAGTGCACAGCCCTGAATCACGGGAATATCGCGGGCAAAAATAGCGTGTGCTAAACCGTGCCCGACGCCCGGCCAAGAGAATAGCGATTCGATCATCACTATCCCTTCAATCACAGCGACTAACTGAATGCCGATAAACGCCACTACTGGCACCGCCATATTGCGAACGCCATGGCGCAAAAACGTCTGCGATTCGGTTAAACCTTTAATGCATGAAAATTGATAGAGGGTAGAACGAAACACCTTGAGTGCGCTGACATGCACGACACGGTTAGATACCGCGGCCAAGCTAATAGCGAGCGTGAGGGCAGGCAAGACTAAATGCTGCCAGGTCCCAAAACCTGCGACTGGAAGAACCGTGAAGTTCATGGCGAAGACCAAAATCAGCACCAAACCCAACACAAAAACAGGCAACGCTTTGGTGAAGGTCGAAAGCCAGACAAGCGTGGTATTGACGGCTCCCCCTTTTTTGGCAGACCAGATACCGAGGGGAATGGCAATCAGCACAGAAAGGGAAATGCCTGCTACTGCCAGCAACAACGAATACCCCAATTGATGCGCGACTTCACCGCTCACAGGTAAACCACTCACCAGAGAGTTCCCAAGATTGAACTGGAGCAAGTCAGTCAGCCAACTGACGTAACTGCTAAACCAGCCTTGGTCGAGGTTAAGTTCATTACGCACTAACTCTGCGGCGTTGGAATCCACATTATCCTGACCATAACGACTGGCGGCAATGCGATACGCCATGTCACCCGGAAGGCTCCTCATCATAATGAACGTGAGGGTGCCAACCCCCCACGCTACAAGAACAAGCTGGATCAGCCGCTTTTTAATCAGCGAAATCATGATCACTTAATGTCCATTTGATTGATAAAGTAGTCGCGTTCGAACGGGTCGAAACTGAAGTTGGCAACACGACTGTTGACCGATGTGTGTTGGCTGTAGCTCGCAATCGGCAGCACAGGGTAATCGTCATGAATAGCCTTCGCGACTTTTTGACTGAGCATCAGGCTTTTTTCTGCATCCCGCGTTTGCACCAGCTCCGCAATCGCGGCGTCAACGTCGGCGTTTTGCCAGTTCATGGTGCCCCAATCACCGCCACCATTAGAAAAATCGGTGCTGATGATAGGCAGAGGATCTGCGATAAAACCAAAGTTACGTGCAATCAACGCGACTTCCAGTGAGCCATCCGTATGACCGGCAGGGATCATACTTGAGTTGGTAATATCTACTTTTAAATCCACACCAAGCTCAGCCCATTGCGCCTGAATGGCAGTTGCGACTGTAGCAAGCTCAGGACGGTCCGCATAAGTGATCAGTGTCAATCTGAAAGGTTTGCCATCGCGCTCCAGCACGCCGGCTTCGTTTAACTCCCAACCAAGACCTGCAAGTAACGCTTTTGCTTCGCTCAGGTCATATTCTTGATTGGTGACACCATCGAGATACCACTTGGACATCGAGCTAGGAAGCAGTTGCGCGGTTTCAGAACCTTCTGCATAAAGTACATTCTTTGCAATGCCACTGCGGTCAATCGCCATACTAAGTGCTTTACGTGCTTCGGTTTCTTTCAAGAATGGATGCCCATTGTTGAGCTTCACAAACAGCGTTCGAGGGATGAGGTTACTATGAACGTTAACCTGATCCGCGCCATCAAGTTGCGGGAGCATAGATGGGTCGAGTGTGAAAACAATGTCTGCTTCACCGGATTTCGCTTGCAGGATCCGGCTTTCCGCGCGGTGACCCGTCAGATAAGAAGCAAAGGGGATGTTGGCATTATCGCCCCAGTAACCATCAAACCTCTTCACCAATAGCTTATGCGGTGGTTGGAAGTTAGCCATTTCATAAGGGCCTGTACCATACAGGGTTTCAACTTGACCATCTTCCTTGAAAGAAGAGGGTGCCACGATAGCTGTTGAATAGTTGGTCAGCAAGGCAGGGAAGGCGACATAAGGTTCATTCAGTTGGAACACAACCTGATTGTTGCCCAACGCATCAATGCTTTTGATAGAGGCTTTACCCAGCGTACCGTGTTTAGCCAAAGACTGGTTTAAGCTGTTTACTACAGCCTCGATATCCATTGGCGTACCATCATGAAAGGTCACGCCATCTTTAATGGTGAGCGTCCAATCCAATCCGTTGTCGCTAACTGTCCATTCTGAAGCTAGTCCCGGCGTGATGTTACCGTTTTGGTCAACGTTCAATAATGTCTCAATCACCTGCATACGGGTGAGAATGTAGCCTTGTTTAGAAGGGTCCAAGCTGGTTATCTCCCAAGGACCACTGATGGACAAGGTGTTGGATTTATCTTGTGTCAGTTCCGTTGTTTTTTGCCCTGAAAACCAGAACGCAGCACCCGCAATAACAACTGCGGCGAGCACGCCCAGTCGAACCATTTTCTTCTTCTTTGCCACATTGGCGTACGAAATTTCAGTCATAACAGCCCCTAACGTATTCCTTAACGTCATAAAAAATTGAGTGATGTATTACATGTATTAAAAGGAGAGTGCTTTAGGATACTGGGGGAGAGCGGGTTCTCGGGCGAACACTTGCCGTTCTCAATGTGGTTTTATCTTCGAATGACCTAACTGGTTGAGGTTCCGGCAAAATCAAAACGTCCGAGTCAGCGTGCAAAACAGCGTGATGAATCGACTCATAGATCGTGCATTGATGTCCTGCGTGAATGTCTTCATGGTGTTCCAATGCATGGAGCACAGAAACCGTGCTCAATCCAAAAGCCAGGACAAGAAGCAAAAACACCCAAAACTGTTTCCCTTTAAGACTTTGAAAAGAAAGCACTATATCGAATTCTGCTGACATTAATTGTTATGATATAACAATTTCAAGAGGTGTACTGAACCATTAGAGAGGTTATTTATTGATTGAATTATTAAAAATACAAATTAATGTAAATGAGAATCAATCGCAAATAAAAGAGAGCGGTAACTTTGAAAAGAGACCCAGGAAAAGAAGCTAAAAAGGAAGCAAAAGGCAGGTGGAGAGAAAACAAAGGGAAAGATACCGACGATCTTTCCCCCTTAGTTTCGTTTAACGTAGCGCCATATTCGCCGCCATCGCCAACAAAAGTAGCGCGAAGACTTTCTTTATCGTGGCAACAGGCAAGGTTTGGGTCGCCTTCGCGCCTAATGGCGCAGTGAACCAAGACGTGCAGACGATACCCAGCAGCGCAGGTAAGTACACAAATCCAGCGAAACCGTCGCTCAATGCAAAATGGGCACTGCCAGACGTTATATAACCTACCGAGCCAAACAAAGCGATAACGATGCCACAGGCTGACGCACAACCAATCGCTTTCTTCATGTCGATAGAAAAGAAGCTCAACATAGGCACCAAAAGGGCGCCACCGCCGATACCAATCATGGCCGACAGGCCACCGACAATCGTGGTGAAGAAAGTCAGTAGGGGTTTGTTTGGCAGTTTACGCTCAGCGTCATCATCGCTCTTGCCGCTGAAAATCATCTTCAATGCAATGAGTACCACACTCACCGCAAACACCATGCGAACAATTTGCTCAGGTAACAAGGCGGCCAGAAAACCGCTGATAAGTGCGCCAAGCGCCACCCCAGTCATGATCCAAGGGGCCAAATCCCAAGGAACATTACCGTTTTTATGATGAGCGATAGCCGAAGAAGTAGAAGTAAAGAGTATCGAGGCTAATGAAGTCGCGATGGCCGCAACCACGACCTGCTGTGCTGGCAATACGTCAAAGTGAAGCAAAATCACGCTGAGAATTGGCACAATCACCAACCCGCCGCCAATACCTAACAATCCTGCCAGAAAACCTACGCCGCTGCCGAGCAGCGCACAATATATAAACAATAAAAGCAAATCACTCATCCATTTCATCTCTGCTTATTTTCAAGAGGCTGAAATCCTACACGAACAAATAAAAATAGATCATGAAGATTTCTCATGATGAAGGTGAAGGAAAAGAGTTTTCATTAAATCCATGAGGCACGTATAAATCTCACTATGCAAGTATCACTGAAAAACAGTGAATACGACTGACTGGGAAAGTGACAATCAAAAATAAAGCCCAGTAACAGTAAGGAATTAAGTCAGCTTTAGATCAGGAACCCGATCACCATGAATAAGAATTTTACGTTCGCGATTAACAGCATTAGTTTTGATGAAAACTATCAGCCAAAAGACAATACCCGAATTACCACTAACTTCGCCAATTTAGCGCGAGGAGATAGTCGTCAGAGTAATCTGCGCAATGCACTGCGAATGATTGATAACAGCTTTAACTCTCTCGCTAATTGGGATAACCCAAAAGGCGATCGTTATTCTGTTGAATTGGAAATTATCTCCGTTGATATGGATATCGAAGGCAGTGGTGAGGCATTCCCGTCTATTGAGATTCTGAAAACCAACATTCTTGATCGTCAAACCAACGAGCGCATTGAAGGTATTGTGGGTAACAACTTCTCATCTTATGTGCGTGATTATGATTTCAGTGTTCTGCTTCTTGATCACAACAAGGGCCAGCCTAAGTTCAGCATCCCAGAGAACTTTGGCGAGCTACATGGCAAGCTGTTCAAACACTTCGTGAACTCAGAGGCTTACAAGCAAAACTTCAAGAAGCCGCCAGTGATCTGTTTGAGCGTGTCAGACAACAAAGTCTACAGTCAGACAGAAAACCAACACCCGGTGCTGGGCGTGGAATATCTGCCAAATGAGTCTTCACTCACCGAGCAATACTTCAAGAAAATGGGCCTTCAGGTTCGCTACTTTATGCCGCCAAACAGCGTTGCACCTTTAGCTTTCTATTTCTTTGGCGATTTGCTGAATGATTACACCAACCTTGAGTTAATCAGCACCATTAGCACCATGGAAACATTCCAGAAAATCTATCGCCCTGAAATTTACAATGCCAATGCAGTGGCCGGAAAATGTTATCAGCCAAACTTGAAAAATGCTGACCACTCTTTAACGCAAATTGTATATGACCGTGAAGAGCGCAGTCGATTAGCGATTGAACAAGGTAAGTTTGCAGAAGAAAACTTCATCAAGCCTTACCAAAATGTTCTTGAGCAATGGTCTGCGAATTACGCCTAATTACGATCAAACAATAACAAATAAAGAGAAAAGACAGCATTTATTATGAAAATACTATTACCGACTTCAACAGCAGGAAGCTTACCGAAACCTTCGTGGTTGGCAGAACCAGAAAAACTATGGTCACCATGGAAATTAGAAGGTGATGCATTAATTGATGGCAAACAAGACGCGCTTCGTGTGGCATTGCAGGAACAACAAGTCGCAGGCGTAGATATTGTCAGCGATGGCGAACAAACACGACAGCACTTCGTGACGACGTTTATTGAACATTTAAATGGCGTTGATTTTGAAAAGCGCGAAACCGTGACAATCCGAAACCGCTATGAAGCGAGTGTGCCTTCAGTAGTCGGGCCGGTTTCCCGTCCAAAGTCCGTGTTTGTAGAAGATGCCAAGTTCCTGCGTAAGCAAACCGACAAGCCAATCAAATGGGCGCTACCCGGTCCTATGACCATGATTGATACCCTTTACGATGGCTACTACCAAGATCGCGAAAAGCTCGCGTGGGAATTTGCGAAAATCCTGAACCAGGAAGCGAAAGAGTTGGAAGCCGCCGGCGTGGATATCATCCAATTCGATGAGCCTGCATTTAATGTCTTCTTTGATGAAGTGAACGAGTGGGGCATTGCCACGCTGGAACGCGCCATCGAAGGGCTGAAATGTGAAACCGCTGTTCACATCTGTTATGGCTACGGCATTAAAGCCAACACCGACTGGAAAAAGACGCTGGGTTCAGAGTGGCGACAGTACGAAGAAGTCTTTCCAAAGCTGCAGCAATCCAACATCGATATTATCTCGCTGGAATGTCATAACTCCCGCGTGCCAATCGAGCTGTTATCGCTTATCCGCGGTAAAAAAGTCATGGTAGGTGCCATTGATGTGGCGACAAACACTATCGAAACTCCGGAAGAAGTGGCTGACACGCTGCGCGAAGCGCTGAAATATGTTGATGCCGATAAACTCTACCCATGCACCAACTGTGGTATGGCACCGCTTTCCCGCGAAGTGGCAACAGCCAAGCTCAATGCACTGAGTGCAGGTGCGGAAATCATCCGAAAAGAACTCTCTGCTTAAACTAAATATTGGTAGAGAAATTTAAGACAGACACAGCAAGTCAATACATGTTGTGCCCAATTCACAACATCTTATGTGTCTGTCTTTTTCTATTATTTTCAATTACTTCAATCGCTTAAGTGCTTTCTCTTCCTCTGTAAGCACACTGTGGAAAAATGTGAAAAAGCGCTTTCACATTTTTTTCACACCACGTCTTTTAATCTGCCATTGATGATACGAGGCATTGCCCATTTTTGCTGAAGGCGCTCTCAGGAACTCAAACCTTCAACACCTCATGAGGCAAGGTACTTTGATTAAAATGGAATTAAGGACAGACAAATGAAAAAACTGATTTTAGGTAGTGCACTTCTGGCTTCTGTGGGCGCATTCAGCGTTTCCAGCTACGCAGCAGACGCCAAATTGATTACTGAAGAAGCGGCAATCAAAGCAGCGCTGGCGGAAGTGGGTGTTGAAGTGCTAGGTATCCGTTTTGACGAACCAGATACTCAGTGGGACGTGTTTGTAAGATCTGGCGAGCAAGCTTACGAAGTGGAAGTTGATGCAGTCAGTGGCAAAATCGTAGCCGCTGAAAAAGAAAGCCTGGCAGAAATCCAAGCAGAGCTTTCAGGCGACCTTTCACATGAAGGTGTGGCTGGCGATACAGATAAATGACGTAGATAAATAATGTCATTGGCTGCTTCATGCCCTACGTGAAGTGGCCTTTTTCTCAATATCCAAATTTTTACTCGCTTCCACCGGCACAGACCAGCTCCAAACACCCACTCACACTCCCCCTGCCTAAGCAAGCAGCACTTCCTTTACGACAGAATACTAACGAATACAGTGTATTAAAAGTGTCCAAAACCCCTCCAAAAATTAACTTAGATCAAGCCAATTGCAGGTATAGGAAAAAGCAATTGTTACCATTATCAATAAGGGATTATTTTTGATGCATTGCTGAGGTAAGTAGCAGACTACCTTTAAACCAAAAGAGACAATAAACAAAAGGCGGGATTATGGACAATAAACACAATGCATCAGGAAAATGCCCTGTAGTACATGGCGCAATGACAAGTACCGGAACCTCAAACGTGGCCTGGTGGCCGAAGGCGCTCAACCTGGACATCCTCCATCAGCACGACAACAAATCTAACCCTCTTGGTGAAGACTTTGATTACCGAGAGGCACTCAAAACGCTTGATGTAGAAGCGCTGAAAACTGACCTGAAAGCGCTGATGACAGAAAGTCAGGAATGGTGGCCTGCCGATTGGGGTCACTACGGCGGTTTAATGATCCGCATGGCGTGGCACTCAGCAGGTTCATACCGTATCGGTGATGGCCGCGGTGGTGCGAGCACAGGTAACCAGCGTTTTGCTCCCCTGAACTCATGGCCAGACAACGCCAACCTGGATAAAGCACGCCGCTTGCTTTGGCCTATCAAACAAAAGTACGGCAATAAAATCAGCTGGGGTGATCTGATGATCCTGGCGGGTAACATGGCTTATGAGTCCATGGGTCTGAAAACCTTTGGCTTTGCGTTTGGCCGTGAAGATATCTGGCACCCAGAAAAAGACATCTATTGGGGATCAGAGCAAGAGTGGCTGGCACCAAGCGGCGGTGAGAATGGTCGCTACGCGGCAGAAGGCGAGCGCGATCTGGAAAACCCACTGGCTGCCGTGATGATGGGGCTTATCTACGTTAACCCAGAAGGGGTAGACGGTAACCCAGATCCTCTGAAAACCGCGCAGGATATGCGTGTGACATTTGCTCGCATGGGCATGGATGATGAAGAAACCGTTGCGCTGACAGCAGGCGGCCACACCGTAGGTAAAGCACACGGTAATGGCGATGCGGCAAATCTGGGCCCAGCGCCAGAAGGCGCAGATATCCATGAGCAAGGCTTTGGTTGGCAGAACCACACGACCCGCAGCGTGGGTCGCGACACCGTCACCAGTGGTATTGAAGGGGCGTGGACGACCAACCCAACGCAATGGGACAACGGCTTCTTCGACATGCTGTTGAAGCATGAGTGGGAACTGACTAAGAGCCCCGCAGGTGCGTGGCAGTGGAAACCTGTCGATATTAAAGAAGAAGACAAGCCGGTAGACGTGGAAGACCCAAGCATTCGTCATGACCCATTGATGACAGATGCGGACATGGCGCTGAAAATCGACCCGGATTACCTCAAGATTTCAGAGAAATTCCACGCTGACCCGGCTTATTTCTCAGAAGTCTTCGCACGTGCCTGGTTCAAACTGACGCACCGTGATTTGGGGCCTAAATCTCGCTATGTAGGTCCAGATGTACCGGCAGAAGATCTGATTTGGCAAGACCCAATCCCAGCAGGTAAAGCGGATTACGATGTTGCAGCTGTCAAAGCGAAAATCGCAGAAAGCGGTCTGTCTATCAGTGAAATGGTATCTACTGCGTGGGACAGCGCACGCACCTTCCGTGGCTCTGACAAACGTGGTGGTGCAAACGGCGCACGTATCCGCCTTGCGCCTCAGAAAGACTGGCAGGGCAACGAACCCGAGCGTCTGGCAAAAGTGCTGTCTGTGCTTGAGCCAATCGCGGACGAGTTCGGTATCAGCGTCGCAGACGTGATTGTGCTGGCGGGTAACCTGGGTGTGGAGCAAGCCGCGAAAGCTGCTGGTTTCGAACTGGAAGTGCCATTCGCAGCAGGTCGTGGTGATGCAACGGCAGAACAAACTGATGTGGAATCCTTCGCTGTGCTGGAACCGCTGGCAGATGGTTTCCGCAACTGGCAGAAACAGCACTACGCTGTCGCGCCAGAAGAAATGCTGCTGGACCGTGCACAGCTGTTGGGCTTAACCGCACCAGAGATGACAGTGCTGCTGGGTGGTATGCGTGTTCTGGGCACCAACCACGGTGACTCTGCACACGGCGTATTTACAGATCGCGTCGGCACCCTGAGTAACGATTTCTTCGTGACCCTGACCGACATGAACTATGCGTGGAAACCAACGGGCCGTAACTCTTACGACATCGTTTCACGTAAGAGCGGCGAAGTGAAATACACCGCAAGCCGTGTTGATTTGGTGTTCGGTTCAAACTCCATCCTGCGTGCGTATGCAGAAATCTACGCGCAGGACGACAGCAAAGAGAAATTCGTGAAGGACTTCGTTGCTGTATGGACCAAAGTGATGAACGCAGACCGTTTCGACATCGCTTAAACCCAGTTCATGATGCAATAAATGAAAATACCGCTCCTTGTGAGCGGTATTTTTTTATCTGAAATCAGTAAAGACCTCAAATACGCAAACATCAGGCTGAATGGTTTTCCGTGCTATGGGAGACAAGAGCTGAGCTGGTTTCCTTGGCTCGCCCATCACTATCACTATCCATTGGTAATGGTATGCCTTCATATCGAATCAACCCCGCCAGCAAAATCAGTGTGGTTGCCATTAGGTCGTTCATGCGTAATGCATCACCCAGAAAAAACCACCCTAACCCTAACGCAAACACCACTTCACAGCTGCTGACCATGGTGGTTTTCTCCATATCCGCTAGCTGCGCGCCGCGTGAAAACAAGTATTGGGGCAGGGCCGCAGAAAGCACGCCGAGTGCCAAAACAAGCCCCAGTTGCTCAAGCGTAGAGGGCAACGAAAACGCCTGTTGGCTAAACAGCGTAATAGGCACAAGGACGACAACATTCCCCAACAAGGCCGCGAACATTCTGGCTGCGGCATCGTGATTTTTCTCTGGCAGAGAAAACATATTGATCACCACTGCAAACGACGCGGGTGCAGCAAGACAAACCAACAAATCTAACCAGGACGCATTGAAACCCTGAGCGTCTTGCATGACGCCGACAGCGATAGCGATCAGCATGGCCGCGATCATCCGGTTGCGGCTCATGGTTTTGTTGAAGCAAAGCCAGCCCAGCAAAATCGCGAACATGGGGTAGGCGTAATACGTCAAAATCACCGTATTGGGTTCGAGCTTGGTCAGGCTTGTCATAAAGGCCAACATGCCAATGGCCGAAAGCCCACCGACCGCCGCGAAACGGAGAAACTCGCCATCAAACACCGGGCGCTTTTTCATCAAAAGCAACATCAAGAGTGTTGGGATAGCAAAGCGGTACAGAGTGATAGAATCCGCCGAGAATCCCTGACTCAATAACAACTGCGCCAGCAATGGATTAGAGCTGAATCCGAAAGCGGCTGCCAGTACCATCCAAATACCCATGATATGTCTTCCTCCTTCTTTCCAAAGAACTGCGCTTTTAAACAACCACGGGAGAATACTAGTCGTTATGATGTAGAATTATTAATGAATTAATCTAACTATACATAAAAGGAATGCATGTATGAGGCTGGAGATCCGCCATTGGCAGTTGCTTGATGCGATTGGAAAATACGGCAGTCTAGGTGCAGCCGCAGACGTTCTGGGCGTGACCCAACCCGCCATGAGTCATCGGCTTGCCGAAGCCGAGCGTCGGTTAGGCAGCGCGATCTTCGAGCGGGATGGACGAAAACTCAAACCAACTCCCGCGGGACAAGCGCTGATCCAAACGGCATCATCCATCCTACCCGAGCTATCACGGGCAGAAGACGAATTCGAGCGCACCGCTGCCAATGCCAGTCACCTAGTGCGAATAGGGATTGCAGAATACTCCGCCTATCATTGGGTACCGGGGTTTCTGAAATCGCTCGCGTTCAGCAGAGAAAAGCTGCAAATCGATTTTGTAGCGGCAGCAACCCGAGAAGCCGAAGCGACCCTGATAACCGGAAAAACCGACATCATCATTTCTCCGGCGCGCTCAGAGAACCCCGCTTTGAATTGCAAACCCCTGATGGAAGATGAACTGGTGCTGATGACACATCCTGATCACCCTCTGACTTCCAAACCGTGGATAGAAGCGCAGGATCTGGTGAATGTGGATTACCTCACTTACAGTCTGGATGCGCTTCCCGGCTTTGAATACGAGCGCTTTATCCGGCCATCCGGCATTCGTATTTCTAACATGCAAGTGGTGGAAATGACCGATGCCATAGTGGAAATGATTGCCGTCGATTTAGGTGTGAGTATTCTTTCCCGCTGGGCGCTGAAACGGTCAATAAAACAGGCGCTGGTGGTAGCAGTATCAGTCACCAAGCAAGGACTCCCGTTAACCTGGTACATCATCAGCCGTAAATCAGACAGTAAGAACGAAGCCATCAAGACCGCGGCTGAATCCTTGGAGCAATGGTTTTCGTTGAACGAGTCGAGTTAGGTCTTTAGGCCAATTGTTTAATTATATCGGGCAGCGTTTGTGGGGGGACTTTCTCCTTCGTTATCGGCTTCTCATGTATGTCAGCTAAACATCGAAGCCTCTGCCTTGTATAAAGTCCCCAGAAACTGCTGCAAAAATCATCATCAAAGGTCAACAGACCTTAGGACCAACTCTGGAAAATCTTCTGGAAGCGCGGTCATTAACCAGTTTTGAAAGGTTTCAGCCTCTACAGACAGCGGGCGCTTTTTGGGGTGTACAATGAAGTAACGAAACGCAGTAAAAGTCGGCATTTCAAACAAGCAATGCAGCTTGGATGAGGTGAGATAAGGCAGAGCCAAGGTATGTTTAGTTACCGCAACACCTTGACCCGAAATCGCCGCCTCCAGTACAAAGATAGCGTCATGAACATCTATTTTTGATGCCAACTTACTAATATTCTGGGTTTTATCATCGGTAAATCGCTGGATCGCCTGGTTAACATCTTCAATATCCTTGGCGTGATAGCCTAACCAGGGCAGCGAGAGCGCATACTCTGAGAGATTTATCCCTGCACCTTCTGCTAACAATGAAGGTGCAACTACAATGACAATTTTGTCATGAAGAATTGGCGTTGTTGTCATTCCAGGGTAATTGCCAAGGCCAAATCTCAAAGAGAGATCCACCTCGGTGTTGGTTTCATTCGTGGGAATGTTGCTTGAGTGAACTCTAACCCGTATCTCAGGGTGAAATTTCTTGAAATCTGGAAGCCTGTGGATCAACCACTTTGCCATTGAAGGAATCACTGAAATGGTCACCAGCTTTTCACGGTTTAAGGTTTCAAGTGCGTCGAGCCCTTCGGTAAAACAGACCATTCCGTTGTCAATGAAAGGGTAGAACAGCGCTCCCTTTTCGGTAAGTTTGATGGTTCTGCCAACCCGCTCGATCAGTTGCACCTGTAACCTTTCTTCAAGGTTTTTTATTTGCTGGCTAACCGCGGACTCGCTGATGTGAAGTGTTTTAGCCGCCTGCTGAATACTTTGGTATTTCCCTACTGCTGCGAATACGCGCAGTGCGTTCATTGATGGAAAGCTAGGCATCGTTATCGGCAGTGTCCTTAAATTAGGTTTTGTTTCATTTCGTCCTCACATTTAAGTTTTTCTAAAGTGTTTGTGCAAGAAACCCTAATTGTTTTCGTGCTGTTGGTCTCTAGACTTTCAAGGGTAAGGACGATTGGAAAGCGCATCGAGAATGATGCGGAATATACCCAAATAATCCAAAGGTGCGGATTTAGCGCCGGCACAAACAAGGAGACGGAAAGTGAATCACCAGATGTTGATGGATGCGAAACGAAACATCGCACCTTATATGGGCGCAACACCCATGCTGTCTTCGCTTTTGCTCGACAAACAACTCAAAGGAAAGGCTTTGATTAAGGCGGACAGTTTGTGTCCGACAGGCGCCTTTAAACTGCGCGGCGCGATCAATGCGGTTTGCTGTTTGACCAACGAGCAGAAAAAAGCTGGTGTGGTTGCGTTCTCAACAGGTAATCACGCGCAGGCTGTGGCTTATGCGGGACAGCTATTTGGGGTGAAAAGTGTGGTCATTATGCCGAAGACAGCTAACGCGATAAAAATTGAAAACACACGCTTGCTGGGTGCCGACGTTGTGCTGTTTGACCCGGAAAATGAAACCAGAGAGGCTTTGGCTGAGAAGTATCAGAACGAGTACGGAATGACGCTGATTCGGCCTTATGACCACCCAGAGGTCATTGCCGGTCAGGGGACAAGCGGGCTTGAGATGGTCGACTATTGCCTCCTTCATCAAATCTCTCCGGACTATTGTTACGTTCCCGCTTCTGGCGGCGGCTACATTGCGGGTGTTTCGATTGCTATCTCCAAGTCATTTCCGCAGTGTGAAATTGTTGGCGTTGAGTCTGAGGTTTCGCGACCCTGGTACCACTCCATGCTCAATGGGGAGCGGACACATGCGGCACAGCAGCGCCCTTCAATATGTGATGCTATTTTGCCGCCACACCCAATGCCTGGTGAGCTGACATGGCCGATTGTTAAGGGCAGTGTGAGCCGATTTGTAGCCGTGTCCGACGAAGAGGTGCTCACCTCAATGAAAATACTCCAATCTTATCTGGGGCTTGCTACCGAGCCTTGTGGCGCGATCACACTTGCTGCGGCCTTGGTTGATAATCAAAGGCTAGAAGGCAAAAGTGTCATCTGCGCTGTGAGTGGCCGAAACCGCGATTTTTCCGTGAACCTCTGAAGGCGACAGAAATATGATTGTATTGAATGAACCAGAAATCCGTGATGCCGTTGTTCTGACGAGCGCAGTCGTCTATGAAATGGGGGCGGCTTTTCAGTCGGGGGAGGCCAGTTTTTCCTGTCAGCCTCCGGTCCAACAGATGATGCTGGAGCCATTAAATGGGCTGCTATGTGTCAAATCGTTTTACTCGGCGGATCAAACCCATTTCGTTGTCAAAATGGCAGGAAATTATCGGCTAGACGGAGGCGGTGTCTCCCAAACTCATGGCATGAATGCGCTATATCATTCGACGTCAGGCCAGTTACATGCTGTGCTTGCTGATAATGGGTATCTTACTCAAATTCGCACTGCGGCTGCGGGCGGGTATGCCGTTGATCTACTGGCACCGGAAAACATCGATGTCGCAGTGATTGTGGGTACTGGAAGGCAGGCGAGAATGCAGCTTTCTGCCTTGCTACTGGTGAGACGCCCGAGTGAAATTCGATGTTTTGGCAGAAGTGCAGCAGGTCTCAAAGGTTTTGCTGACTGGGCAAACGAAACTCACCACATAGACATCCAGTGTTACGGCGATGAAAGCGCAGCATTAGCAGAAGCAGATTTGGTGATCACTGCAACGACCAGTCGCACGCCGGTCCTCCACAGAAAGGTTGTTCTCGGGGAAGGTAAACAGCGCGATCGACTGATTATCGCCATGGGGTCTGACAGTAAGGAAAAACGAGAACTTGAAGAGGCCTTAGTGTTGGAAAGTGATCGTTGGATATGCGATGACATCAGTCAGTCTTTGACTTTGGGTGAGCTAAAAGGCATATCAGAACAGGAGATAGATGAGGTCATCAAGCCTATTTCACTGGAAAAGGTTGGCCGTGGTGCGGTAAAGGGACTGACAATCTGCGATTTAACCGGTGTCGCCAAATTAGACTTAGCGATCTCGGAATATTGTCTGGCAAGAGTCTCCGAATCGGCATTGGCTTAACAGGCGTGGCTGAAGATTCTCCATTGCTGAAAACATCCTTACGCTTGGCTTCGTCTCTCACCTTGGTGAATCGGTACTTCGCGTTTTGCCAACAGAGAGTGAAGCCAACGGACAACAGAATTAGAATGCGGACTCATTTTCTGCAGCGACTCTGTTAGTACTAAAACGTTTTCTAAACTCGGTCGGTGTCAGGCCAAATTCACGCAAGAACACCTTCCGAAAAGCACTGATATCTTGATATCCCACTTCATAAGAAATCTCGGTAATCCCTTTCCCTGTTAGCTCAATTAATTGGCAGGCATGGTGAAGGCGTAATTTCTGCAAGTATTGGATGATGGTAAGCCCGACAGCGGCCAAAAAATACAACCCGAAAGTCATTGAAGAGTGCTGTTGCACCATTGACTCTATCGCCCATGCACTAGCAGTCGACTCTATGCAAGTACGTGGTATCGAGATGCTAAACATTCAAAAAGCCTTCGCATAACAGATAGCGTTAACCTGTTTAACCAAGGTTAGAATCGCCCGATGATCGTCAAAGCCAGTTCAGAGGAACTGGCTTTATCGCGAGAGCCGTTAAGTCTCTTGCCAATCGGGAGCCCAGGGCGAGAGCTCTTTCGTCACTATGCGCATATTGGTATCGGTTAATGCATCAATTTTCGCCATTTCAATGCTTGATAAGGTGAAGTCCATAACATCGAAGTTAGCGCGAATGTTTTCCTGTTTTGTAGACATGGTGGTAATCGCTACCCCTTTCTGAAGCGCCCAGCGCAATGCGATTTGTGCGCTGGTCTTTTGGTAGCATTGTGCGATATCAGCAAAGAGGGAATGTTTGAAAATTTCCCCCCTTGCGACTGAGCAATAGGAAGAAAGGGGAATCGAGGTCTCAGTGGCCGTCAGTAGTAGCTGTTCTTGGTTCAATAGAGGATGGAACTCGACTTGATTGGTCACGATCGGCGTTTCAATGGTCTTTCGCACTTCTCTCATCATGCGAGCGTTATAATTAGACACCGCAATATGCTTCGCTAACCCCAATCTATGCGCTTGTTCCAGCATCCACAGTGATGGGCCAACATCGCCATCTGCAGGCGGCCAGTGCAACATGAGAACATCAACATATTGTAATTTCAGTGCCTTGAGACTGTCTTTCACCGACAGTATAAAGTGGCGGTCATGGAAGTTGTCAGGGTGCACTTTTGTGGTAATGCACAGCGCCTCCCTTTTTACGGGTAATTTAGACAATGCTTCGCCTAAGCTCGCCTCGTTCCCGTACATTTGTGCCGTGTCGAACGCGCGGTAACCTGCCTCAAAGGCATGATGAACTGCCGTTGTCAGAGTGTCACCATTGAGAGGATAGGTTCCGAAAACCCGTTGATTAACGCCTTGAAAGCACACATTCATCGTGATGCTCCTTATCTAGAATTGTGTCCCTGACATCGACAATCACAGGCTGTAATCAAAGACCGTGATGTCCTCAATGAGTGGCACGAAATCAAGTTTGAGTTTGTCATGTTCCGGGTGTGGAAGGTACTGCTCTCGGCCTGCTTGGTTTGCAAACGTCATCAGTACCGCATGGGTACACCCTTTGTTGAGGTTCTCGTCGCTGTCGTTTTCTCCCCACTCGACGGAAACAACCCCGTCGATTTTTTTAGGGACATCCAGAAAGAGTGCTTTGATATGGTTGATTTGGTCTTCGGTGGCACTCTCTATAAATTTGATGAGCAAGATATGTCTGATCATTGTTGTGTGACTCCCTTTTGCCGGTCTTCCATTTTGTATTCTGTGATTATTCAAACGCCGCACGGAATGGCGTTAGACGTCAAAGCCCATTTGCTGTTTACCCAACGCAGAGAGGTCAGTCTCTGTGGCTCGGTCCTTGTAATTCACCTCATAGTTTTCAGCGGCGAAATCAGGGCTACTTTCTCCCTTCAGAAAAGCGACCTTTTGTTTTAGCGAGTAGTCGATGTTCTTCTGACATGAAGGCGCGGCACCAATGAAAAGAACATTGCTGTATCCATCTCCCGTGTGCTGATCTTCGACCGCATGAATGGTGTCCGGATGCCACCATACCGTGTCACCAGGATTCACTTTTGGAATTGACACTAAGCCTTCTAACAGATCGCTATGCCATTGCTCTGAAACGGTGAGCGCCCGACATGGCTCTGCACCGCATAAGTCATCTTCAGGCACATCATCTTGAAGCGCTCTCAGCAGGATATAAGGCATGGTGAGTATAGAAGGCACGACTTTTAAGGTGCCATCACCCTGGCCTTGTGACGTCAGTGCCAGCCACCCTTGGAAGGAACGAAACACACTGCAAACTGCAGGGGAGGGAAACTCTTCTACGTTGATGCGGTGTGCACCATGAAAGGCATTATGTGAACGCCAGTCGCCGCCGAATATTTTCTCAAATACCTTTCGGTAGCTTGGGTCAAGCCAACGTTCGACAGACCCAGCGTCCACATGCGGAGAGAGACCCAGCGTGGTATCGCCGGGTTCACGGCGGCGAACGCGGTCTGCATACGTGACGTCTTTTGTGGGGTCAAAGTAGGTTTCACCGTTCTCCTGCCATACCCAAAGCGCATTAAGGTATTGTCGAACAGCAGCCATATTCGGATGTTGTCGCGCCCAGATCTGAGGCTTTGACCAATAGATACCGAAGATTTGCGGTTTGTCAGATTTCAGCTGACTAAAATAATTGTCTTCAACATCCGTGGTTTGCTCGTAATAACCGTTGCCAACAATGTAGTCCGACAGCTCATCATTCTTTTGCTGAACGTCTTCAGTAGGCAGCGTATTTCGAATGATACAGCAGCCCGCCTGATGAATGGCATTGCGCTGTTGGGTACTAAATTGGCCCTGCGCCTGTACTTGGGAAAACTCATAAACCGGAATGGCACTGCCTGTCGTTTCAAGTGACTTGATGCGCTTAACATCCTCACGCACTGCTTGCTGAATCTCTTTGAACCTTTCCTTGTAATCAGGGATTTGCTGGCGCAGCGTTGCTTTTAAATTCTTGATTTGCTGTGGCAAGTTGTCTTTGGATAAAGCCATGGTTGCTCTCCTTCATTTGGCATCGCGTCCTTTCTTCAGTATTCGCCGAGGACAGTATTGATCGGCATGTCAGCGCGTCATCTCTTGCTGAGCATTTATTGAGCGATTTGTTATTAATATACACAGCTAACTGGAACGTTCCAGTTATTTATGTATATTTAAGTGAAGAGAGAGTATTGAAATTGAGAGTCTGCAACTATCCATCGTTCAGATATCCTTAATGTCATCAAATGGATATCACCTCTGGATACAAGCATCTTGAGGTTGTTTGGGTATACCAGTCAGGAGAAAATGTTGGTTAAAAAAGAGAACGCAAGAAGCAAAAAGCCGACAGTGATCGATGTTGCAAAGCGGGCTGGTGTCTCCAAATCGTCAGTGTCACTGGTCATTCGAAATGCAAAAGGCGTGGCTGAGGCAACCCGCGTTCGCGTCAGAGAGGCGATGGATGAGATCGGTTACGTATACAATCGTGAAGCTGCGGGTTTAAGGAGTAAAACGTCCACACTGGTTGCCATCATTGCCAATGACTTAGCCAACCCTTATCTGGCGCAAGTGATCATTGCGCTTGAGGCACGTCTTGATGAGTTAGGCCTGACACCCATCATAGTGAACATCAATGAAAGCTTATCGCGTCAGCAATCTATCGTCGCCTCGCTCAAAGAATACAATGTTTGTGGTTATTTGATCGTCCCGGCTCCCGAAACCTCTGCGGAATGGATACAATCTCTTGCATCAAATGGCAGTGCGATCGTCACCATGATGCGGCAAATCGATGGGGGAGGCGCACCCACTGTCATGCCTGATAATAGGCAGGGCTGCTACATGGCGACAAAACACCTTCTTGCTCTGGGTCACCGACGCATCGCCTTTGTGGGTGGTGTTGAAAGCATCTCTGACTACCGAGAACGCCGACAGGGTTTTATTGATGCCATGGCAGAAGAAAACGTCCCCATCCAAGACGGTGACATTTTGCCAGGTTCTACCAAACGCTTGGGTGGTAAAGAATTCACCCACCAATTACTCGATAAAGACGACTCAATCACAGCGATGGTGTGTTTCACCGACGTGGTCGCTTATGGCGTCTATGGTGCGCTTCGCGAGAGAAACCTGCTGCCTGGTCAAGACATTGCGGTGGTGGGCTTTGATGATTTGGATGACAGCCGCTTGCTTGCTCCCTCGCTAACAACAGTGAGGGTGAGTGCTGAATCTCTGGCGCATGAGGCATGCCGGCTGTTGGGAATCAGTCTGGAATCAGACGGAGAAGCGTTTCAAAGCAATCACAAGGTACTCATTGGCGTAGAGTTAGTGGTGCGCGATTCGACGCCTGCCTTAAACGACATATAAATTCGCCATTATCGGCTTTCCTATTTTTGAGCAGGGGAGGGCACGATCGGTAGTGATAATATCGGATGAGTTGTTCGTTAATGCAGTACCTACTATGAACAAATCAAAGATACTCCTTGTCGCGATGACCCTGATATTGCTCCTGATGGCGTCATTCAATGAAAATGCCATCTACGACGAGTATTTCGCTTATCGAGCCGATTACCTTGCCTACCTGCTATTTGGTTACGTTACCTGCCTTTTTGTTTTACTGAACAACAAGGTCGGTAAATGGATGCTCATCATCTTTTATTTGATGCAGTCGGTGACACTTCTCCCTGACTACCCAGACTTCTACTTTAAAACAGGCATTTCGATTTACGTTTCCATATGGGATGGCGTGATCGACACCCCCGCAGCTGATAGGGTCGGTTTTTCCATCAATGCACTGGCGATAGGCATGATCGCATTGACCTTTGCTTTCTTGAAAAATGAGCCGCGTGACAACCAAAAAGCGAGCGAGAAGCAGCCAGAGCAAGAATCTAAAGTTTCTAGGGGCTGTTGACCTTTGGTGATGGATAAAAACAGGATTGTGTATGACGTTTGCCAAGTACGGCCTTTTTACCTTGCTAGCCCTGTTCCTGACGGGGTGTGAAGAGATAGACCGCAGTGTTAGCTCCGCTCTTTGCTTTAACGAAGCACTAGACAAAGAGGGAGCAGAATACACGGTGGACTACATCTACCGATTGAAAGACTCGCACAACTATTCCTATGGCGCGGGTGAAAAAGTCGTGAATGGGGGTGAAGTATCAGTCCCCAGAATGCCTGGTGTGAAAGCGACTCAAGTCTTCACCTATAAACGCAAAAAAGACAAAGATGGACACTTCCATACCCTATCCCCAGATAAGCCTGAAGAAATCTCTTTTTCTACTAAAGATGTGTTTTACGGAGCGATTGAAGAAAATGAAGATTGGTATTACTTCCCTTCAGGAGTTCAAGGCAAAGATGAGTTGTTTAAAGGGGAAAAATACGAATCAGAGAACATCTTCAAGCTCTTTATTGATGGCGTGGAGCAACCAGAAGTAGAGATAGAAACGACGGTGACCTTCTTAGGTATTGAAGAGCTGGATTTCAATGGCCACATCTTTCCAGCGTGTAAAAGAAAGACAAGGTTTGAAGGCTCTTTTGAAAGTGGAAGAGAATTCGATTTGTCCTACATATCCTATGTCGGCGTTGGCAATGGGATCCCGATTGAGCTGGACGTAGAAGAACGCTGGGAGGTGGTATCTTTTGAAATCACTCTGAATGGCGAGAAGATTTTTCCGTTGAGTGAGGGGGAAGGGGAGTAGCAGCCATTGGTATGGCTGCTTGATAAATCGCCAAAAGTGCCTGTCCTGCCAACATAGGTGATGGATGAGATCAACAACGACAGGGGGTTGCTAAACATCGGAATTTGATGGTTACCTTTACATTGGAATCAAACTGTTGAAGCTGACGATAACAACCATCTCAAAACAGTTTATTTTAACTAGGTTGAACTTTTCGATAATTAAGTCAATCCACGTTTTAGTTTTGTGTAAAGTAACCAAATTAATTATCAGAAATATCGTAAATGTAAGTCAACCAAAGACAGACATACTGAATAGAATCCTACGAATAATAAACTCGAGATTATAAGTGTATGAAAAAAATCAATTACCTTTTTTGTTATCTTTACGGTTCTTGCCCTAACTGGATGCGCAAGTGTCCCCAAAGGCCAAGAATGGGCACAGCTACCTGTTTTTGACCTAGATGATGAGTATAAAGGAAAGAGCATCACTCTTAAGGATGAATTTGTATTCGAAAGGTATACTCAATTAAACAACCTTGTTGTAGTGAAAGATGAAATCACTGTACTACCAGGGAAGTTCTTCGCGTACAAACAGGATCCGTTTTATATTTATTACATTGCCGCGGGTGATATCATAAAACTCAAAGCTATGGGTATAACTTCAGATCTAAGACGTAGTGGAATCGCAGTACCGCGCGACGAGAGCAGCCATCTACGTGTGTGGACTCAACTTCCACCTAATCGAGTTACAGATCCTAAAACATTTTTCATCGTGTACCCAACACTCAAAGAGGATGTGAGACCGAAGTTCGAAGGGTTATGAAGGTACTACACTAAGTGTTTTCATTGTTTTAGCAGGAGATAGCAGGAGGACAGACAAAACAAGAGAAATAGGGCAGATAGTATTTCCCTT
>NZ_ANFM02000014.1 GCF_000333895.2 Grimontia indica
GATTACGGATTACGGATTACGGATTACGGATTACGGATTACGGATTACGGATTGCGGATTGCGGATTGCGGATTGCGGATTGCGGATTGCGGATTGCGGATTGCGGATTGCGGATTGCGATTTTTCCAACTCCCAACAGATAACCAAGCTTTTTCCTGTATACAGTATTCCTAACTCTTTCCGTATTCCATTTCTCCTATGCTCTTTCGCTTCACCGCTCTAACCTAGGATCCTAGGACCTCGCTCTTTTCCTAGGACCTCGCTCTTTTCCTAGGACCTCGCTCTTTTCCTAGGACCTCGCTCTTTTCCTAGGACCTTGCTCTTACCCTAGGACCTTGCTCTTACCCTAGGACCTCGCTCTTCCCCATCACCACCCTCTCCGCCAAATCCCGTTGTTCAACCTCGGCCGCCAGCGCTTCTTGCGCTTCGGCATCACCATGAACGATTCTGATTTCTTTAGGCTTGGTGGGAATGCCTTCTATAAATTGCAACAGTTCGCTTTTGTCTGCGTGGGCTGAGTAGCCGGACATGGTGTGAATGTGGGCACTGACATCGATTTGTTGATTGTCTATTTCAACCTGTTTTTCTCCGCGTTGGAGTTTGCGCCCGAGTGTTCCCCTCGCTTGATAGCCAGCTAATATCACATCGGTTCTGGCATCGGGCAGTAGTGCTTTCAGGTAATTCAAAATGCGTCCGCCATTACACATGCCACTGGCGGCGACAACAATAGCGGGCTCTCCCGTTTGCTTCAGGCGATTAACTAAAGCTTGGTGATCGCTGTGCGAATCGATGGTAATGCATTGTTCAAAAGCGAGTGGATGCCTACCCGCTTCCAATCTACTTTTCGCTTCTTTTCCCCAAAGGGCTTTGAATTCGCGATAACGGTCAGTCACTTTGGCTGCCATTGGCGAATCCAGAATCACTGGGATTTTCGACCACTCGCGCTTTTCAAATTCATCCAGTTGGGTGGCAATAATAGCTTCGATATCAAACAGTAACTCTTGCGTTCTTCCGACGCTGAATGCTGGGATCAGGATGACTCCGCCATCAAGCAATGAACGGTCAATAAGGGCTTTGAGTCTTTGGGCTCTGTGTTCTATTGATTCATGAACACCGTCACCATAGGTACTTTCGATCACCAGCACATCGGCTCTTTCAGGTGGCGTTGGGTCTGGGATTAAGGGCGTGTTGTTCGGGCCAAGGTCGCCCGAGAAGACAATCACCTCTTTGCTAGGGAGTTTCACTTCAACAAAGGCAGAGCCAAGGATATGACCTGCTGGCTGAAAACGAATATCTGCGACCAATTGGGATTGGTGATTCGCGCTATGCCAACTGCCGTAATCGACGGGGATTGTTAGCGATTCAATGAGTTTAAGAATTCGCTGCCTATCTTTTCGCTTAAGCCCCAGTTGAAGACGAAGCGCATCGTCCAACATCATTGGAATCAACTTGGCAGTCGCCAAAGTGCAGTAGATAGGAGAGTTAAAACCTGCCGCTAGCAGCCAGGGTAGGCGTCCGATATGGTCGATGTGAGCGTGTGTAAGGATTAATGCATCTATATCATGAACATCAAATTCGATATCGAGCGGCCGTGTTTCTTCACCTTGAAACAACCCACAATCAATGAGGAGCTTTCCGCTTTCTGTGGTGAGTTGATGGCATGAGCCTGTTACGCCAGTTCTGGCGCCATGGTGGGTGATGTGCATACTCGTTTTTTTCGGCAATGGCTTGTAAGGCCAGTCTGCCGTATATCAAGCAAGCATAAAGTGAGGAAGATTATGTGCCGGACAGAGTTGGGAATTTAAGGTGAAACTAGAAGAGTATTTCAGAAGGGTTTCGATCAAGTGGGTAATTTAGTTTGGCGCGTTGACAAAGCGCTCTAATAGGGAGCGCTTCCATAGAGCATTTGACTAGTTTTTGATTCTGTCGCCCGCACCACCACCAGTTGCTGTTTGAATAATATAGGTAAAGTAGAGCTTCACCGTTAGCGTTTGAATCATCTTTTGATCCCACTCTGCAAGCAACTTGGGTGTCGACATGTCAATTTCGTTGACCTGCGCCAAGCCGGTAATTCCAGGTAAAACGTCAAAGACCCCTCTTGAATCTCGTTCAGCGATAAGCTCTTCTTGGTTAAAAAGACAAGGACGAGGACCAACTAAGCTCATCTCCCCCTTGACCACATTAATAAGCTGGGGCAATTCGTCTAACTTGGTTTTTCTCAAGAAAGCCCCTAGTTTTGTAACTGACGAAGCACTGGCAAGATGTGTCGCCACTGACGCAGTGTCGGGTGCCATAGTCCGGAATTTGATTAAGGTAAATGGCTTTTGGTTTTTGCCCACCCGGGTTTGTCGAAAGATAGGAGAACCAGTATCAAAGTAACCGATCACTGTCACGATAAGCAGCACAGGCCAAAGCAAAAGAAGCCCCATAAGGGCAAAGAAAAAGTCAAAGAGTCTTAACATTATTTTTTCTCATAGATTACTTCATTTATCAGACAAAAATGCACTAACAGTTTCATTAATGCCTTTCTCGAACGTGACGGGAGGCTTCCAGGACAAGGTGTTTAATGTATCGGTAACGTTTAATTGCAGATTGCCACAGAGGCGATCGGACAAATGGGATTTCCCCAACACTTTAGCGCTCAATTCTATCAAGCTCTGCGGAATTGGAATAAGGCGGGCAGGTCTGGACATACTATCAGCTATTTGCTGCATCAGGCGTGTTGTCGAAACGTCATCGTTATCGGACACCAAGAATGTTTTGTTGGCTGCATTCGGGTGTTCGCAACAGGTCATAATGAGCGAGACGAGGTTGTCTATATATACCAGGCTACGTTGGTTATCAATCGCACCAAATGGGAGCGGTATGCCTTTGCGCATGAGCTTCATCATTGATTCGAAGTTAGCTTTGACACCTGGCCCATAAACCAAAGGGGGTCGTATGATCACCACTTCCATTCCCGTTTCTTCAGCTATCTCCCTCAGGCCAATTTCAGCTTCATATTTGCTCAAGCCGTAGGGATCTGTCGGGGAATCAGCCAAAGTAGGTTCAAATGCTCCGCCTTTTTCGGTTTTCTCACCATTAACTTTAATGGAGCTGATAAAGACGAAACGCTTAACGCCACTTTGGGCGGCCTGCCGAGCAAGGTTTAGTGTACCTAAGGTGTTAACTTCCCGATAAGAAGCCAAAACATCTTCAGGGCTTTGGGATTCTGTCATTTGGTGAACACGAGCGGCGCAATGAACAACCACGTCTACACCAGTTAATGCGCCAGACCAGTCTGTATCACCATCAATCTGAGTCACAAACTGCCATTCGGCATTTTCAGTCGCGCTGCGTGACTGGTAAACAGAATGCCACCCCAAGGATTTTCCAGCTTCAACAACCCGTCTTCCTACAAAGCCGCTACCACCGGTCACAAAAAACTTCACTGTTTCACTTACTCTAGGTCTTAAAACGCACGATTCTAGCATGAGACAGTGGCGGGCAGCATCAAACATCCCTAAAATGTCCGCATACTTGGCTTGCTGCTCCACCATCGACTCATTTTAAAATTATAACGAGAACCACAACGCCGAATGTTTACACCGATTCAGTTACTCCTCAGTGCACAGCGACAAAATAAACGAATTATCAGCATTATTTATGACTTGATAGCCGTGACTTTTTCGCTGTATTTCGCACTGGCATTAAGGCTCGATACACTAAATGTTCCTTTTGGCATGTCTGAAATGGCATGCTTAGCAGTCACTATCTGCGTAACGATTCTTTGCTTCATTAAACTCGGCATGTACAGGGCGATACTCCGCTATATGATGATGCCTGCAATAGGCAATATCCTTATAGCTGTCGTGCTTTCTTCTGTTACTCTTGCGCTGAGTGGTTTTTTCTTACAGGCATTTATCCCAAGAAGCGTTCCATTTATTTACGCTGGTTTGGCGATGCTGATGCTTGGCGCTCCCCGCATTATCATCAGAACCATTTACTACCACTACTATCGTCGCCAAAAGCCCAATGTATTTATCTATGGCGCTGGTAGTACAGGAAGAGAACTGGCTTATGCGCTCATTCAAGGCGATGAATACCATCCAGTCGTTTTTTTAGACGATGACCCCAAAAAGTACAGGCAAATCATTACAGGTGTAAAGGTCCACTCTGCAGACGAATTCGACCGTTTAAAATCACTTTACCAACCTGTAAAGCTGCTTCTTGCTATCAACAATATTAAAAAAGGCGATCGTTTACGTTTGCTCGACAAGCTTTCAACATGGCCCATTGAAGTTCAGTCTGTTCCTTCAGTGGAGGATATCGCAGCTGGCAAGGCGCTAGCCACAGACGTTAGAGATCTCGATATTGCCGATTTGCTTGGAAGGCAGGCAGTTGAACCTGATTTAGATCTACTTCGCGAGAATATTTCGGGGAAAAATGTTCTGGTTACCGGTGCTGGTGGTTCTATTGGCTCAGAGCTTTGTCGCCAAATCATATCTCAATCTCCGGCCAAACTTGTTCTTTTCGAGCTTAACGAGTACAACCTTTACTCTATCCATCAAGAACTCACTTCTCTTGCTCGACGCCAGAATATCAACCTCGAGATAGTGGCTGCTTTAGGCTCGGTTCAAAAAGAAAACAGAATGACAAAATTGATGGTCAACAATGCCATTGATACGGTTTATCATTCAGCTGCGTATAAGCATGTCCCTTTAGTAGAAGACAATATTATTGAGGGAATTCGCAATAACGTATTTGGTACCCTCCATTGTGCGAATGCGGCGATAGAGGCCGGCGTTAAAAATTTCACCCTGATTTCGACCGATAAAGCCGTTCGCCCTACCAATATAATGGGTGCCAGCAAGCGAATGGCCGAATTAGTTCTCCAAGCTCTTGCCGATAAGGGAACATCGACTTGTTTCACTATGGTTCGTTTTGGGAACGTATTGGGTTCTTCGGGATCTGTAGTGCCTCTATTTAAAAGGCAGATTCGCGAAGGAGGTCCAGTCACCGTTACTCACCCGGATATTATCCGCTACTTCATGTTGATTCCTGAGGCAGCGCAGTTAGTTATCCAAGCTGGTGCAATGGGACACAATGGCCAGGTTTTCGTGCTTGATATGGGAGAGCCTGTCAAAATCGTGGATCTCGCAAAACGAATGATCAGCCTAATGGGTATGAAAGAATTTTATGATGGTGACCATGAGAGTGGTGACATAGAAATTCGATTTACCGGCCTAAGGCCGGGCGAAAAACTCTTCGAAGAGCTCTTAATCGGTGAGAATGTTCAAGGTACAAGCCATCAGAAAATCATGACCGCTTGTGAAGACAAGCTATCTTGGGAAGAGATGCATACGCTACTCGAAAAGCTGGACGTTTGTTGTCATAATTTCGATGTGGAATGTATCAAGACTATCCTACTTACTGCACCAACTGGCTATAAACCAACGCCCCTAAAATCCAAGAGTAATTAATGAAAATTCTACACGTCTACAGGACTTGCTACCCGGAAACCAAGGGCGGACTTGAGCAAGCGATCCGTTATATTTGTAAAGGCAGTACTGATAACGGATATGAAAATACGATCTTGACCCTCGGGGACGAAGATAAAGAATACGAATTTGAAGGCACTCGGATTATTGTTGTTAAAAAACAATGGGAAGTGTCTTCGAACGGCTTTTCTCTCAAACTTATCAATAAGTTTCGTACCCTATCTCAGGAACATGACGTTATCCACTACCAGTATCCTTGGCCAACAGGCGATCTGTTGAGCTTATTTGCGGCAAAGAAGCCGACATTGGTAAGTTACCAGTCTGATATCGTTAAGCAGAAGCTGCTAAAGCTTATTTATCGCCCGCTTGAGCTTGTCTTTCTAAGTAAAGTGGGTCGCATTGTTGCTAGCTCTCCGCAATATGCGGCCAGCAGCATTAACCTGCAGCAGTTTTCGGAGAAAGTCGACGTTATTCCACTAGGTATTGATGAGTCAACCTACCCAGAGGTTACACAAGAAAAGTTGGAAGAATGGCGCGCAGCTGTTGGTGAGGGCTTCTTTTTGTTCGTTGGCGTATTGCGCTACTACAAAGGGCTTCAGTACTTACTTGAGGCTGCAAAGATTAGCGGCTTGCCCGTTGTGATTGCAGGCGATGGCCCAGAAAAAACGGCTCTCGAGCAGTACATTCAAGAGAATAACCTAACCAACGTTAAAATGGTCGGGTTTATTGAAGAAGATGACAAAGTGGCACTGCATCATCTTTCAAAAGCTTTTGTTTTCCCATCTCATCTTCGCTCAGAGGCATTTGGTATTTCTCTGGTTGAAGCTCAACTATACGGAAAGTCTATCGTAAGTTGTGATATTGGTACTGGCTCCTCTTATGTAAACATCCACATGGAGACAGGTTTGCAAGTACCAGGGGCTGACTCAAAAGCATTTGCGGAAGCAATGGATACTATTGACAAGGATCCTGAGTTGGCTCGTAGGCTGGGACAAAATGCGAGAAAACGCTTTGAGGAAAACTTTACCTCAAAGCGTTATGCAGACAGTTATCTTTCGCTATATCAATCGCTCAGCTAATTTACATTAGCTGAGGTTTCTTTTGATATTTCGGACAATCGATCAAGCACTTGCTCAGTCGTATTCTTCCATTTGAAAGTAGCAGCGCGAGCCAAACCTTTCGCTGCTACTTCTTCCCTTGCTACATCATCCGTAATCATTTGATTCAGTGCATCGCAGATTGATTGCTCGGAATATGGGTCCACATGGACTGCACTATCACCCGAAACTTCTGCAGTTGCACCCACACCGGAAGTAATGACCGCAACGCCTGACGCCATAGCCTCGACTACTGGTAGACCAAATCCTTCATACAGTGACGGATAAGCAAATACCTTTGCTGAAGCATAAAGAGCCTTAAGATCAGAATCCGATAGGTAACCTGTGATAATGATTTCTTTTGCAGCGACAAGCTCTTTAGCTTCAGCCATGAGATCTGCATTCATCCAACCATGGTCTCCAACTAAAACCAAAGGACATTGCTTTCTCGTTTCCTGTGGTAGCAGTTTGAAGCCAGATACAAGACGTTTAAGGTTCTTGCGTGGTTCTAGTGTTGCTACAGATAACGTAAAGCCTTTGTACTCAAGACCAAATTTTTTGAGCACTTTGTTACAGTTATCTTTCTCTTGCGGTTTAAACGCATCAGAAACTGCTAGGTGAACTGTAGATGTCTTACCTTTGCTTTCTGGGAAGTTCTTGTGCATTTCTTCCAAGATGAAATCTGAGTCCACAATAATGTGGGCAGAGTTTTTAATTGATTCCACCATGTTAACTTTCAGATAATCAACACGTTCTCTTGGGTGAAATTCTGGGTATGTCACAAAAGATAGGTCATGCACTGTTGTCAGAATTGGACCACTATATTTGAAGGGAATATAGTTAGGCTCGAAGTATACATAGCCTTGCCCTGCCAGTTCGTTCAACTTGGAAGAAACTCGATGCTGAAAGTACGCACTGCGCAGTCGGTATGTTCCCGGAATGAATCGAATCATTTCAATAATTCGACGCTTTAGGGTCTTCTTATTCATTACTGCATTTTTCGTTTCAGCATCAGATGCGCCATCTTCCGCGTCTGAAGCAGGTGCAACGAACGTATCTACAATCTCACGCAGTTCAGGCTTTTGAATAAACCTACCTGGGTGGAAACCAACAACATCTACGTCATTTTCCAAAAGAGTCTGCAAAATATTTAGCGTGTAGTAACCAATACCAGTCAGTGGGTACCTAATAGGCGTGATATTAATTAGAACTTTCATTGTTTAAGAAAACCTCTTTGAGTGTTTCTTTTAAAGGTTTTGATGGGGTAAATCCAATAAGAGACTGCAGCTTGGTATTGTCACCATTTAGGGCTTTGATCTCATTGCTACGAACAAACTCGGGATTCACTTCTACTGCGATTGAATAGCCGGCTATGTCTTCCATCGTCTTAATGATAGACTCCAAAGAATGAAGGCTTCCAGAACAAACGTTTACGGTTTCTGACGTCGCCCCACTCTCCATTAGCTTTACATAGACTTTTGCTACGTCAGTCACGTCGCTAAAGTCTCTAGACACATCGGTATTACCCAATTGGATAACTTTTTTTCCATCACGGAAATGTTTGACGATTTTAGGTACAAGGAAATGTTCAGCTTGGCCAATACCTGTGTAGTTAAACGGCCTGGTGATAATAATCGGTAGACGGCCAAACCATGTACGTACCATATACTCCATCGCCAGTTTACTCATCGCGTAATGATTAACAGGACCAGGGGCTTGCTCCTCGCCAATATTAATGGCGTTTTTAGGGTTGCCATAGATATTTGCGCTGCTCGCAATGACTAGCTTCTTAATTGGCAAGCCTAATTCATGTATTGCTTCAAGAATGTTAAGAGTGCCAAAAACATTCACATCGTAAAGCGCTTTTTGATCAGAGTGCTGAACAAATGACAATGCTGCCAAATGGATGACATACGCCGGATTTAAGCGTTCGATCTCTAATTTTACGCTTTGTTTGTCAGTGATATCGCATTCTGACGAGAGCCCAACAACGGCGTACCCATTATCTCTAAGCTCTTTTTCCACATGCTTTCCAGTAAAACCGGAGAGCCCTGTCACGAGTACCGTTTTCATCTATCTATCTCATGAAAAAACAGTGGCACTCTTCTGAGTGCCACTGTGGGATAAAAGGATTTTTCAGGAAGTCTTAGAACGAGAAACCTTGCTCGTTACGACGAAGGTCAGCTTCTACCATCATGCTGCAAAGCTCTTCGAGCGTTGTTTTAGGCTCCCAGCCAAGATCAACCTTCGCTTTTTCCGGGTTCCCGATGAGCAAATCAACTTCAGCAGGGCGGTAAAACTTAGGGTTAACTTTAACAACGGTTTTACCCGTGCTCTTGTCGATTGCTGTTTCGTTCTCTTCTTGGCCTTGCCACTCCAGTTCAATACCTGCAGCTTTAAATGCCATGGTTACGAAATCCCGAACAGTTTCAGTGCGGTTTGTCGCTAGGACATATGTATCCGCTTTCTCTGCCTGCAGCATTCTCCACATGCCTTCAACATAATCTTTCGCAAAGCCCCAGTCACGCTTCGCGTCCATGTTGCCGAGCTCCAGTACGTCAAGCTTGCCAAGTTTAATTTTAGCTACGGAGTCAGTGATTTTACGTGTAACAAATTCCTGTCCACGAAGTGGTGATTCGTGATTAAACAGGATGCCACTGGTTGCAAAAATGTCGTAAGACTCGCGGTAGTTGATAACCATCCAGTGCGCATAAAGCTTGGCTACACCGTATGGGCTGCGCGGATAGAAAGGTGTGGATTCGCGCTGAGGAATTTCTTGCACCTTACCGAACATTTCTGAAGTAGATGCTTGATAGAAACGGATTGACGGATTAACTATACGGATAGCTTCCAGCAGGTTCACGGGACCAATGCCTGTGATTTCCGCTGTCGTCAGTGGCTGATCAAAAGACACTCCTACGAAGCTTTGTGCTGCTAGGTTGTACACCTCTGTTGCACCAGTAGTTTGAAGCAAACGGATGCTAGCAGACAAGTCAGTCAGATCGTATTCGACCAGCTCCAGATTAGCGTGGTCCTTAATGCCTAACTCTTCGATGCGCCAGAAGTTAACCGAGCTAGTGCGACGGTATGTGCCGTAAACTTTGTAACCTTTTTCAAGCAGCAATTCAGCGAGATAAGCAGCATCTTGTCCCGTAATACCGGTAATGACGGCTGTTTTCATTAAGTACTCCAATAGAATCTAGAAATTTGTAGCTTTGCGAGATACATCTAAGCTGAGAAACAGCTCCAGATCGGATGGGATTCCCAAGCCGTACATCCCGTCGGCTTCTTTGCCGATGTTGTAGACACCAATCTTACCATTATTCTCGGCTAAATAGGTATAAACGGGAGCAACATAAAACTCTCCGTTACTCCGTATATCTGCACGAATAACTTCATCCGCGTGGTGGCAAAAATCACTTCCGCGAAGGAAGTTATAGATACCTACGGTCGCCTCATCAGAAACAACTACTTTCTCCACGACTTCAGTCACATAGCCATTATCACCCAATTTCGCGTATGACCATTTTGGATCATCCGCTTTCATGGTCAACATTGAACCATCCAAATCTCGATGCTGCATATCATCAAGGTATTCGTTGATATCTATATCTACCCACTGATCCGAATTTGCAATCATCAGAGGCTGATCATTGTCAATGAACTCACGTGCCTTTAGAACTGTCACTGCAGCACCTTCAGTCACCCCATCAATTCCGATCACTTCATAGTCTTTGCAGGCGCGACTAAAGATCTCTTTGAGGTTGTACTTTTCAATGTGTTCATTTTGACACACAAAAATGAACCTATGGTCACAGCGGGGTATCAGGTTTCGAATCACCACTTCGATCATATGTTTACCGCCAACATCAATCAGCGGCTTAGGCAATTCATATCCTTCCTTCGCAAAGCGACTACCTCTGCCCGCCATTGGGACAACAATATTTAGCACTGCTCGCTCTCCTCAAGGTATTTGTCATTTAATGCGCCTGGAACCTTCACGACAACAGTCGTCGTGTCTTCCAGCGCCTCAAAATCAGTGTAAGTGCCTGGCTCTATGGAAACGATCTCACCTTCACTGACGATTAGCTCTCCCATTCGAGCCTTTCCTGAAACGATAGCGGTGATTTCAGTGGCAATTTTGTGGCAATGAGATGCTTCCTTGTCGCCTTTTTTAAACTTTTGGATAGCCACTTCAACGTCGGTTGTTTTGAACAGTGTTGGCTCAAAACCGCCTACAAACCATCCTCGAACAAAGTCTTCTAGCTTATGACTCGTCATTTTTTTCATAAAGATATGCGTCCATTTTTGTCATCAGCCCTTCAGTGTTCCAAGTGATGACATCTGTTCCTATCAGCTTGGTTCCGTCAATAATCAGTTCAAATTCGATCACACTGAAAGCATTATTCGAAACAATGATGTTTTTGGCAGTAAAGCTAATATCCCCTACCGAGTCGAATATTCCTTTAATATAAGCAAGAACATTTGACTTACCTTTTACGGACTTTGAAGGGTCAGTTAACGCAAAATTTTCGTCAAAGAACGCCCCCACTTTGTCGAGGTCTTTGCTATCAAATGCATCTACGTACTGTTCAGTTAGGCTGTGCAAACGTTTAGTCTTGTGCTTAAGTTCATCTGCTACCACTGCTTCATAATGTTCTAGTGCGTGAGCATCTGTGATATGAAAGTAGTCTTTATTGTCAATAGGGATAGCTCGCACCAAACCTTCTTTAAGAATAATTTCGTTGAGTGTTGGAGCGATGTAGAAAAGACCATTGGTCTTCTCATCCTTGCGGACCATTTCTTTCGCAGCTTCAATAAAAGCCCTAGCTGATTTGAAAAAATAGAAACCAGCAATTGCATGCCTGCTAATTGGCGATTTTTCTGCTGCCTGATGAACCCTGAAATGCTCATCAAATTTTACGTATGACCACTTAGGATGAATCGCATCAAAGGTCAGCACACCTGCATCAACATCCTCACTCAAAAATCTGTCGATAACACTCTGAAGATCGATGTTCAGTACTTGTTCGAAACTGGCAATTACCAGTGGCGCATCTAGATCAAGCTTTTCAATAGTAAGCAATGCAGAGCAGGCTGCTCCTTGTGTTGCACCGTTGATATTGCAAATTTCCAGATCCGGACTGAGCAACCCTAGTACTTTATTTAAACGATACTTTTCGGATTCTTCTTTCGGCAACGCAACGACAATTTTTTTATCTGCAGCCAGATTCACAAATGGCGCCGCTGCGCGCTCAACAAGCAGCTTTCCACCGACGTCTGCTAGAATTTTTGGAAACGGAATGGACTGATCTGTCTCAAAGGTGCCCTTCCCTGCCAAAGGAATAAGGATATTAATCATTCTGTTCTATCTCCTTGATAAAACTTTTTATATTTTCGAAAGTCACATCGTTCACCGTTTCGACTTTCAATACGTGAGCATTTGCTGCTTTAGCTGCTTTCAATCCATTCTCGTTGTCTTCAACTATCACGCATTCGTCTGGATCCAAGCCTAATCTTTGTATAGCGAGTTGGTAGATCTCAGGGTCTGGCTTACCTTTACTAACATCTTGATTAGAGAGGTAGAATTCTAGATAAGGCATCAAACTTGATTTTTCCATCATCACTTTCACGGTATTTCGAATCGAATTCGAAGCTACTGCCAATTGGTAGCCTTCTTCGCGCAACTTGGAAAGTGCGTACTGATGGTTGAATACTGGTTTACACAGTTGATGCGTTATATCCATTGTGTATTGCTGCTTCATTTCATTGATAAAGCTATGCAACGACTCTGGTAACACGTGGGTCTTCGATAAAATCTCTAGTTTCTGTTTTGTCGAAAGTCCGTCAAAGGTAACGAGATGGTCGTATCGATTGATCTCCAAACCAAAAATTGCCAGAGCTTTATTCAATGCATCATAGTGCCAATCTTTTGCGTCGATCAGAACGCCATCCATGTCAAAAATAACTGCTTTTATTTTAGTTCCCATTGAAATAATCTCTCGCTGATTCCGGAATATCTGTACATAGAATTAAGTTATCAGACCCAAATACGGATGGAGGTAGAGAACGCAGTGCTTCCCAAACACTCTCATAGTCTCTTCCGTGGAGCTCAGGCGAGACTATGGCAACTTTCTTACCTCGGCTTATCAGGTCAGAGACCATTTCTTGGTCAATTACCATGCCATTAAAGCCATCATACCAAACACCTGAGCATTCATCCCAAAGCACTGTTTTTGGTTCATATTCGCTGTACCTTGAAAAACACGTTAACCCTTTTTTCAGAGATACAATCAGGTCAGGTACCGAAGCATCAAATATAAAGTAGTTTTCTATATTTTTTTCTTTAAGTATCTTAAGTAATTCATCCTGAAGCCCATCAGCTTTGATATTTATGGCGAGAACACCATGGCAACCAGTTTCACCGTATATGTCTAAAAACTCGCTGAACATCAGTTCTTCACCATTTGGCATATCATGGCTAATCACTAATTTTCCTAGGCTGTCACGGACATCAGTCTCTGTGCCAAAACCAAGATTAAAGGATCGTTCGAAGGCGAGCCGAGTGTTTTTTTCTTCGTTCGTCTTCCAATATCCTCGATGCGATATCACTTCCATATTAATTCCTAATGGGTTTTAAGCTTTGATACCAAAAAATTCCAGTATAAGAGAGCAAACTTTTTTAACTTCGTTCTCTGTTAGTTCGAAGTAAAGAGGTAGCCTTACAAGCTTTTCGCTCTCACATGTTGTGAAATGATCAGCACCATGGAAGAAACCAGAGGTTTTACCGTACTTTGAACTATGAAGTGGTACATAGTGGAAGACTGCTGCTACATTGTGATTTCTCAAGTAAGTAATCAGCTCGCTTCTCTCATCAATATTTTTACATTTTAAAAAGAAGATATGTGCGTTGTTACCAGTATATTCAGGCACCGACGGTAGTGTTACGATACCTTTTTCTTCTAGAACGGACAGTTCGGCAGCATATGTATTCCAGAGAGCTAGGCGCTTACCATTAATTTTTTTGATATTCTCCAACTGCGCAAGTAAATATGCACATTGTATTTCTGAAGGAAGAAAGCTTGACCCGATATCTACCCAGCTGTACTTGTCTACCACACCTCTCAGGAAAAGTTTCCGGTTTGTACCCTTTTCTCGAATTATTTCGGCGCGTTCTATCAATTTTTCATCATTAATAAGTAACGCACCACCCTCGCCGCCACTAGTTATATTTTTTGTCTCGTGAAAACTAAAGGTACCAAGATGACCAATACTACCAAGTGCTCGATCTCTGTAATGATTGCCAATAGCCTGTGCAGCGTCTTCAATAACATATATGTTATTTTTCTCAGCAATCTGCATTATCTCGTCCATTTTGCAAGCCATACCAGCGTAGTGGACAACGACAATTGCTTTAGTTCTATCCGTTATGGCCTCTTCGACTCTTTTCGGGTCCAAGTTCATACTGTCTTTTTCAATATCGACGAATACCAATTTCGCTCCACGAAGAGCATAAGCATTCGCTGTCGATACGAAAGTAAAACTTGGCAGTATAACTTCGTCCCCTGGCTGTATATCGATAAGTATTGCGCTTAACTCCAATGCCGCCGTGCACGAAGGTACCATCAACGCACGGTGAGTCGATGTCATTTCTGTCAATAACACCTCACATCGCTTGGAGAATATGCCATCACCACACAAAGCCCTAGATTCAATAGCTTGGCGTATATAATCAATCTCTGTACCCAATACAGGGCTTTTATTAAAAGGAATGCTGTTCACGAAAATCCCCTGCCCTTCTAAGCATTGTGAGCGCTCTAACAGGCAAAATTACTTTGAGTTGAAGATAGGTAGTTGGTACCAAGTTGTGGCTTAGTTTACCCATTTATGGAGTGTCATTTCAGGTTCGGGAAACTTAAAACCAAGCTTGACATACAAATTAAATACCGCATCGTTGTGAGAAGAAATACTCGTAGAAAAGTGGCTATACCCTTTAAGTTCCAGATAGTTGAATAGCCCTTTCCATACAGGGGTTGCCAGCCCTTTACCTTGATACTCCGGAAAAATGGCCACCAATGAAAGAAAACAATCTTTGTTGCCATTATCCTCAATAACAAAAAATGCTAAAGACTTACCATCAAGCTCACAGATAAGAACAGATTGATTCTCATGCTCTACAGCATTCAGCAGCCAGTTTTTGTAACGTTCGTCCGCGAGCGCATTATCTGAACGTGGGTCTTGATGGTATCGCCCATGATGAAATACTCCCAAGCTTCGCTCAGCGATAAGAGAGATTTCATCTTTACCTACGAGTCTGAATGAAAATTTTGGAATACTTACCTTTTCACTATTATTTAGCGATTTGAATGGGCGATAGCTAAGCTCCACAAAGCCAAAGCCCAACCTCTCAAGCAGGTTAATTTTTGCGACATCTGACTGCTTTACTCTTGTGATGACAAGGTCTGCTTCAATAAATTCAAAATGATCATTGATGTCTTGAATAACAGTATCCAGACACAGATTAGGTTCTATTTTCACATCAGAGAGGGAGTAAATTCGCTTATTAAACAGGTCACTATCCCAGCTAATGTATCCAAGCTTTCCGACGAGCCCAGCTGTGTGAAAATCTTCATTATCTACTTTAAACACATTCGATACTCTTCTTTACGAGCTCAATCGCCTAAGCTCTTTAGTGCTTTACCTTTAAGAACGGAGACGTGCAATCTGCACAATATTCATGGATAGAAGTAGGAACATCACTCCTAACACCGTGTATGCCAAGGTCTGGGGGCTGTCTACATTCCCGAAAATTATAAATGCTGAGTAGATGGCAAGGACGAATACCGAATATTGAATATATCTATAGTTACCACCCGCGAGAAAGTAGTTGAAGCATACCGTATTAATGCTCAGTAAAGTCATTGAGATTGAGAGCACTTGAAACAAGCTCGCTGATGACAAATACCTTTCTCCGAATAACGTGAGTATAATTTCATTTGGGAAAAGATAAGAAAGTAACACCACGACTCCCCCGCAAAGAAGAGAGGCCAAAATAGCTAACCAAAGCACTTTTCTTGTATCATTACCTTTACTCATTTCACCTTTCGTGATGGCGAATACAATTCCGCTAATGGCACCAGAAACAAAGAATGCAATTTTCCCTAAGTTAGAAGCCACGGAATAATCACCTGCAACCTCCGAAGAGAAAAGATATTTGGAAAAAACTATATCCGAAGATAATAAAACACCAGATATAAACAGTGTTATACCGACAGGTATAGATTTTTTAAAGTAGTGTGAAACCTCATTAAATATAAGTGGCTTAAGTATAAAACTATAACCAATCCAATTTTTCAAAAATAACAGTGATACGCCAGATGCTATAAACTCTGCGAAGAAAACGTAATAAACATTCACATTAAATAATGTGAACATCAGATAAGTAGCAACTAGCTTGGTTATCGTTAATAGAAAAACCTGAACTTGCAGAAGTTCAAATCGCCCTTGTCCCTGGCAATATCCGACGAGTATCTGTAACAGCAGACTATTAAAAAGGCATACAGAGTAGAAGAGCATAGGGAGTGGGCTGCTGATGTTAAGCCACGTCGTCGCTGGAAAAGACAGCATACAGATTGAGACAAAGAAGGCGGATGATATGAGTAGCGCCCATGAATCTAAACTTTTTACAAGTTCACTTCTTCGCGACTTCGAGACATTAATGTCGTTGTATACCAGAACATACAATGAAGGAAAAACAGACAGAAACGACGTTATAGAAATACCTAATGCGGTTACTGAGGAGAAAACTGCGAAGTCATTTTTTGTAAGTGCTCTGGATATGTAAACCATCAAGCCATAATTGAGTAAATTACTCATATTAGACAAAACGACAAGAAGAATTCCCGTTCTAAAATACTTCATTAGTTCATCTACTGCTCTAGTCTACTTACCGCCAACAATGGACATCCACACTTTTTTAATGTTTCTGGCCAATGTTGGAGAACGTCGTTTGATGACTCCGTACACAACCATTCTTGCAATGCTGTTGAACTCTTCCCATTTAAGGAGTAATTTCAATCTCGTTTTCTCGCTAGTAGACAGGTTACTCCCCTGCTCAACAGCTCTTCTGTAAGCACTAAAAGACCGATTGCATATTTCAATCTCTCTGTTGTTAAACAGGTTTCCCTCTCTGAGTCCTTCAGAGGAAGGAAGGAGGTTGGCGTGAAAAAGAACGTCGTCTACGACGCCAAGATTAGCCATTTCTAATAAACGAAATTCAACAGGTAGTTCTGCCCATGTGGTATCACTTTTTTGATCCAAACCGACAAATACTTTCTCAAAAGCCTGCTTTACCAATTCTGTACGATGCAACGACCACAGTATCTTCGACTTTCCACAGTAATCAGGCTGCCTGATATAATTTTTCATCCTGATGTATGGCGTCTCTCCGGGGATGTCATGTAGATACTTAGTAAAGTCACTAATAATAGGAGGATTGCTCATCTTATCAACGACATCATAGCCAGAAACGACAAAACCATAATCATTTGATTTTGTTAAATTAGGCAGAAGTTTTTCTATATAGTTTAATTCGAGCTCATCATCATCGGCTGCCCACATAAAAAATTCGCCTCGGGCCTTTTCGAGAACAAATTTAAAGTTACCTATAGACCCGATGTTCCGTTCTTGAACATAAAGCTTAATTCGTGAGTCTTCTTCGATGTGCTTACGGACGATATCATGGATTATACTGCTGTTATCTGAAGAGTTATCAGATACAATTATTTCTGTGTTTTCATAAGTCTGTTGGCGGATGAGTTTTAAACAGTTATCGATTTCTTGAGGTCTATTGTATGTTGGAATACCAATCGATACTAATGGGGTATTAATCACTGTTTTTCTCCTGTCCATTAAACAGAGAGTTATATAATTCGTAGTTACTTTCTATAAGCATATCTTTAGTTGTATATTCCTTCGCAGAACCTTCAACTTCCACATCACAGAAGTGAAAAGCAGGTATTTTCATGTCATAATACGCTGTCTTATAACGCGTAAAAATGAGTTTTAAATACGCCTTTTTCTCTACTGCTCCGGGAGAGTTGATTACACCTTGTATATTCGCAACAGTTTTATGTAAGAATGCTTTATTTGTAATCGTGGCAGCCAGTGAAAACTGTTCGTGAAAATTTCTGAACCAGAGTTTATTCGATATAAAAAGGTCTTCTTCTCTTTTAAGCTTCTCGCCTGAGATTAGCTGATTTCCTGTAAACCACGGCTTTGGTTGAGGATTAGGGTCTGAAAACCACTCCATACCTCTACAGGAAAGTTTTATCTGTGCTACATTATTTCGCTTAGCCTGATCCATAGCCTTTTGTATCGGATAGTTATATATCCATACAAAGTCATCGGGCAAAAAGACAAAGTAATCATTTTTAACTAGCTCACTAATTTTTTTCAGTCGTTCTATATAAGATGAGCCTGGTAAATGATGATATTCAATACTTAAGCTTTCGTATATTTCCTTTTGTCTATCAATACTATTTGTTGAATCAAGAACAATGTGTCTAATATTTTTGTTGAAGTTATGAAAACTTCTGAAGGACTTGTTGATATACTCGATACGTTTTTCATTTGAAAAGTTAACTAGCGAGATAACTTCAATCATTTTTAATTTCCTTCTTTCCATCATAACTTCTTAAATGAGGCTTTTTCCCAAGAAGCTTCAAACCCATATGATATAAAATCTGAGATGCCGTGTAGAAACATAAGGGACTATGAAATAAAAATGCTTTCTTTTTCCTATGTGAAATTAAGTAAATCGAATCTAGCAAAGCAGGAAAAACAAGAATTGAGTAAGGGATAAAAAGATATTTCTTAACTGTTCCAAATTTACCAGAACGTTTAGCCATCATTTTCTCGCGCATTAAATAACCTGCGGCACCAACATCGTCGGTATGATGGATATTATTTCTCACTCGCCAACTAATCTTTCTTAAATACTTATCTATTGATTCTGAAGAGTAATGATAGAGGCTATGATCTTTACAAATACCAATTTTGGTTTCAATAGACATCAGATAGTAGAAAAGGTGAGGTAGATTCTCAGGCACACTCACAACATTAGGAAACTTCTCAGAAAAAAAAGTTCTATCTATCATAGTTCCCATAGCAAGAAGTTCGATTAAAGGCAGTGGCTTACTTTCACCAAAGTCCACGCTACAATATCTGTCGTTCTCCAATGACACTTCATACTTTTCTCGGAGATCGTTAATGAATACTTCTGGTGACTTAGATATTCTATATATAAAGAGGCTAAACGGGTCTCCGTATTCATTAATATAGTCGTTTATGAAATGCTCTTCTTTGGGGTTTAAATACCCTGCCGAAATAACCGTTTTGACACCATATTCGCGGATACAGTCAACTTGGTCTCGTAAGCAATTACTGTGGCTATATACCTCATCATGATCGAGATAAACTAAAAGCTCGCCCTTGGCCTCGTTGAAGCCTACAAATTTAGCAAATACTGGTTCAGTTCTTGGGTTGTGCTCAACTTTGCAGCCGCGTTCTTTACCATATTGAATAGTATTATCGGTAGAACCGCCGTCAACTAGCAGTATCTCCAATTTATCCTTTGGATAATTTTGACTGAAAATTGCATCTAACGTTCTCGGAAGCATCTTCATCGAGTTATAGGTAGCAATCACAACAGTAACGATGGGTAAGTTAGTTTCCAACTTTACTCCCCTCTATCAGTACTAGTTCATCGACGATAGTTCTAGATGGATATTCACTTCCTAATTTTGACTCTCTTTGATAGGCATATGGATTATCAAAGAACGTCTCTATAGTCGCACGAGACTTTTTAGATAAAAGTACGTTCTCTTCTAATCCTTCAACACGTTCAGTGTGTGTTCGAAGTATCAAACACGGAATTCCCATATAATAGGCTTCTTCCTGATTACTTCCGCCGTCTGTCACCATAAACCGACTATTTGCTAGAACCTTCATAAAATCCACATACTCAAGTCGGGGTATTAGAGTGATGTTACTGTTAGACTTCAGAGAGTCCAAGATACCAAGTTCTGTTAGCTTAATTTTTGTTAGTTCATGGAGAACAAGAACACAATGAATACGCTTAGACTCTTCAACACAACGTTCAACAATGTATTTTACAAACTCTGTGTCAAAAAGATTTTCCTGGCGATGAATAACAAAAACGAAATACTCCTCTCCTTCAGGCGTATGATCTTGAGGTAATTCGACTGTTTTGGAAAGGCGTAAGCCATCAATAAGGGTATTTTCCCTTGTGTTGACAATTTTCCCTTTCTTATTCTTTAGATTATTCACCGCCCAGTCATTTGGAGCGAAGTGAATACGGGCTAAACGAGATGTTAGTACTCGATCAAGCTCTTCAGGGAATGGATTGAAATAGTTATATGATCGTAAGCCGGCTTCTACATGGCAAATCTTCATTCCAATTATCCTACCGAGTAAAGCGCCAAGTACCGTCGAAACTGTATCACCGTGGACAACAAGGACATCACCTGGTTTTGCTTCAGCAATACTTTTAACTTTTCCTACACTTGTAAATAAAGTTTTGGCGAACCATGAAACTAAACCTAGTGCTGTTTTCTTGTGGTTTGTATCACTTAAAACTAATTTTGGCTTTTTAATTCCGAAGTGGGTAAGAATGGTTGAATTTGTAATATCGTTCTGACCGCTAGATATTATTTCATAGGATATTTCTTTCTGATCCATTTCAACCATAATTGGAAACAATTTTATAAGTTCAGCTGTAGTTCCAACAAAGAAAAAAATCACGATTGAGTCCTGTCTGATATAATATAGAGCGGCCTATCTACCACTTGAACATGGATCCGTCCGATGTAAATTGCTGTAAATCCAATCGCTGACAGCACTGTACCCGTTAGGAATGTATTGAATACAACAAAGTAAGCCATCGGAGTAAAGACTTCGATACCGATGGTCTCTGATATGAGCATATAGATTAGTAAAAGCGAGCAACTAACCAATATTAGCGCACCTAACATACCTGCAATTTTTAATGGTAGTAGTGAGAAAGATGTAAAGCTATTGATTGCAAGCCTAGATAGTTTTCTATAGGAGTAAGCTGCCTCTCCATTTAATCTAGCTGGTGCTTCAAACTCAATATAAGTCTTACGAAATCCCAACCATTCAATCAAGCCACGGAACATGACTGCCTTTTCTTTAAATTTTAGAAACTCCAAGGCAACATTCCGGTCAATCAATTTAAAATCGGTCAATCCTCTAGGCAACTCAATATCTGCAAATAGATTCATTACTTTATAGAAAACGTCGGAGGAAAACTTTTTGAATGCTGTGTAATCTTTCGCACTACTCCTTACAGCAGATACATTCATATATCCTTCCTCCCACTTTCGAAGGAAAGACGGAATCATCTCTGGTGGATGCTGTAGATCTGCGTCCATGAAGATAATAGCGTCAGACTCAATGCTATCTGACAAGCCTGCCACTAGCGCGGGCTCTTTACCAAAGTTTGAAGAGAATCTGATTGCATTGACTTCAAAATTCGCAGAGCCTTTTTGTTGAGATATCACTTCCCATGTTGAGTCATTACTACAATCATCGACAAACTTTACTTCCCATTTATATGAAGTCTCTCTCGAAACAACACTATCAATGCTATCAAGAAGTGGTTTTATATTTAGCTCTTCATTATAGGCCGGAACTACAATAGTGATTTTCTTTGTCATTTTCAGTTCATAACTCTTTGGCTAAACATATTTAAAAGGAATCTATTAATATTATTTTCCTTCACACTTTTTTCGCCTTTTACTACATAGATACTAACGCCTTTTTCCTCAGCTATTAACTCTACATCTCTTGAGTTATCCAAGGTTAGTTTAGTTTGGGAGTAGTTATCTTCAACGGCGAAGTATTTCACTCCATTTGTTATCAATTTATTCAAAAAGCCTTCATCTAATTGATTAATACTTTCTGAAAGACTGTCCAAATCATCAATGTATTTTTTGTTATTTGAACCTGTATAGATTTGATTCGCCAAAATCTTTTTATGGAATAGTCGATTAAAGAGATATGGATAGCTTTGCTCTGGCGGCGATTTCTTAGGAGACAAATATGGCACCTCGACTAGTATACCGTTTTCTCTATCACTCAAAACAGTGTAAGGACTCTGTGTATCTAGTTTGAGAGTTGGTATTTTTTCAAAGAAGTCTAATCTAGACACATCGTTGTGAACAAGCAAAACTAGTAATAGTGCAAAAGCACTTATACTATACTTTTTGAACCTCTCCCCGGACTCAGCTTTTTTATCAAGAATACTGATTAAATGAACTAAGCTGATGACCAGAATAGAGAAAAGACCTATATTGAAGTAAAGTAGAGATCTAGTTGCCACGCGGAACATTGGCGCTATTTCATAGGTTAAAGAGACAAGAGAGATTTTATAGTTTGGTGACAACGCAAAGCAAAGGCTTACCAAGGTAGCCAAACACCAAGGCGCAAGCTTTAAAAGGAAATCTACACTTTTCCGGCCTTGAATCAAAACAATATGGTAGCAAATCAAAACGATTGATACTGGCAGCACAAAGCCGATTCGATAGCTCATCTCCCAAAGATCGTTTGAAAATCTTTCCTTGTCCAAAAGATTTTGAATGAAAGAAATATCCGACTCAAATAACGCATGGATTTTTTGTACAGAGTAAAATGTAAAGGCACCCCATTCGTGTACATGAGTACCACCTTTATTACTTATTTCACTAATTATACCTAGCTTAAGTAGTAGGCTCTGACCGATAACATTTGGGTACAGTAGTATGAGTGCCGAAACAAAAACAATTGACGCAATCGTTAGGTTTTTAACTAGTTCCTTCCAATCAACCTTCCTAGCATTTATCGCAGTTTGGGCTATGAAAAAAGAAATCGTATAAAAAACGCCAAAGTAACCATAATATTCATTGACATTGAAATTAAATATATGGACTAGCGCTAGAACAATCAGCCATTTTCTACTCGGATTATTGGAAGCAATCGCTGTTGTCATCACAACCAGAATAGGAGCAAACATAACCCCAAGACCGAAGAGATGACTGTAAGCTCGAGCTATAGTGTTATCCATAGATACAAGTGCAATAGCAAGCACCAGGGATATGAGTCTATTTGCTCCAAGGTATGAGAAAAGATAAAAAGCAGCAACAGCTGAGAAAAAATAGCCCAGCATTCCGACTAAATCATATGTCAGTTGAGGCGAAAAAAAGTAGCCAATAGTTACACTGACAATTTTCCAGAATTGACTAAATGGTCCTGCTTCAGATAGTGCTTGACCGTGGTTGCTAAATTTGGCCAAGTCTGAAAACACATACCCGAGCCCTTCATGTTGTACAAGGTCTTGTAGCGCGAATATCCCAGCAATAGTACCTAAACCATCTCCTTCATTTGCCAAGGACATTTCTGCTGAAAAGATTGCATCAGAGTACTTAAAGACACTAAAGATAAAGAGAAATGGTATTACTAAGAGCCAGGTTTTATTCCAATTATTTTTGCTTGAGGACAATATAGTCGTCATGCCATCTCCATATTAGGCAGTGTTTATATTCGTGAGTCTTAATTTATAAGTTTCACCTAAATACGCTCTGCTTCTAATGTTTGCGGTATCCAGGAGTTTCCTTCAAAATTAGGCTGTTCAAAGTTAATAACATTAAATACTAATGCCCTATCAACCCAGTCATGACATTCTGAAACGTGATTCTCACCTTCGTGAACCGCTATAGATAGGCTGTATGAACCTGGGCCTAGATTTGCGTCAAACTCAAAAATATATCTTAATTTTTCACCATGTTTAACAGACTCGCCTTTGCATCCATTCAAGAAGTACGTGTTGGTACCAAATACAACCTGCCCTAGTCGGTCTTTGATTGAATAGCCAACAACAAAGTCATCTAAATCATAGTCAATTATAGTATCAACCTGGAGTTTAACTTTCTGTCCACAACCCACTACATCAAGTGAACTACCTTCGTTATCTATGATTTTGCATCCACTTAACTTTGCTTTACCCGTTCCAGTAATAAGACGTTCTTCATTGACATTACTGATTATTTTTGTGTTCTTTTTTTGTGAATCGGCAAGTAATGCATTATAGTAATTCATCACAAACTCAGGGCTTCCTTCGAGCTCAAGCTTTCCTCCATTTATCAGTATTGCTGTATCGCAAATGCTCTGGATTACTTGCTTTTCATGAGAAACTATTAGTAATGTTGTCCCCTGCTCTCTAAACTCTCTAATCTTTGAAAAACTTTTATGTTGAAAATAGGTATCTCCGACAGATAGTGCCTCATCAACGATAAGAACATCAGGGCGAACTGCAGTAGCCACACTGAAGGCCAGCCTCATTTGCATTCCTGAAGAATAGACTCGAAGTGGTTGGTCTATGTACTCTCCAATTTCCGCAAACTCGATGATAGAAGGCATTAACTTTTCAATATCCTTCTTCGTCATACCAAGAAGCTGGCTTGCCATTACAGCATTTTGCCGGCCTGTAAACTCCGGATGAAAACCCATACCAAGTTCAAGCAATGCAGAGACTGAACCTTCAATTTTTACCGAGCCAGCTGTTGGCTTGCTGATTCCCGTTATAAGTTTTAATAATGTGCTCTTTCCCGCTCCATTGATTCCAACTATTCCAACAGCTTTTCCAGCTTCAACACTAAAGCTAATATCATTTAATACGTTTTTGTCAGTATGATAGCTTTTAAATGGAACAAGCCACTCCTTTAGTCGTTGAAAACGCGATTGATAACACTTATATGTTTTTGTGAGACCTTCAACTGTTATCTTACCCATTATATTTCATCCGCAATTTCATTGGCATTCTTTTTATAAACGTAAAGTGAAAATATAAAGAGGATTAGAGACAATATACTAACCCAGAGTAATTCTGAAAAGTTAACACTCTCGTTCATTACAAATATTTTCTGAAGTGAGCCTACAATGATAGTCATAGGGTTTAATTGGATAAGGCTTTGTATTGGCGCTGGTAATATATCTAATGGATAAATAATTGGTGTGGCCCAAAACCAGAATTGAAGAACTACACCAAGTAGTTGACCTACGTCTCGGAAAAACACATTGACCACCCCCAAAGTAAAGCCAAGACTCAATCCAAATATAGATAGCAAAACTATAATTGGTATAATCTGTATCACTGATGAAAATGGAAAATTACCAGTAATGAGGAGAAACATTGCGAATAGCGAAAATATTATTGAAAAGTTAACGAGCGCTGTAAGGAGTACAGTGACTGGCAAACACTCTCTAGGAAATTTCAATTTTTTTAGCAAACTGGCGTTATCCAAATAAACATTTGCCCCCTTTGAAACCAACTCAGAAAAGAAACCCCAAAATATAATCCCTGAACATATGTATATACTGTAACCAAAATGTCCTTCTATACCAGGCAGCTTCGCTTTCATAATATTTGTGAATATCAATGTGTAGACCAAAATCATTGATAGCGGATTAATAACACTCCAAGTCGCTCCTAGTAGAGAATTCTGATATTTCAATTGAAACTCTCGTACTACATTGCTTGTAATAAACTCACGATAGTTCCACAAATTTTTAACGGTTTTAGAAAACATCTATTTTCTCTTACAAACAAACTTAATGTGTTTCAGCATCCATTTCTGGCTGCCTACCAAAGGGGATTTTACCGTATAGTCTCCTACACAACCCCATGATCACACTAATTGTATAATTGACACGCTACCGCCCTTGGGTTTCGTTCCCAAAGTACGCTGTAACATTTGATTGGACATAGCTGGGTAGTCAGCTAGTTACTTCTTACGGAGAGCAGAATTCTCCGTAGACACTTCAACCTGGCGGCTTATTAGATTGATCAACAAAATAGAACGTAATTCACCATCTGGTTCCTTATAGATCGCCTCTGCACCTTCAAACTGACCCGTCATGATTTCAATTTCATCACCCGGTTTAAAAATCTCTGCGAGCACTACACGTTGCTCATCGCTATCCTCGAGCGACATTAAATGAGTAATCAGCTCAATTGGAACCGTCGCTGGCAACCGTCCCTGTCGAACAAAGTCAACCACCCCACGCGTTGAACGAACGGTAGTGTAGGAGATTTTTTCTGGATCAAAGGAAGCGAATACATAGTTAGGAAATAGCGGCTCCAATTCACTGGAACGCTTACCACGGCGGATTTTTTCAACAGTTACCTGGGGATAGTAACAATCGACGCCTTGTCTTTTAAGGTGCTGCTCAGCGCGTTGTTGCTCGCTGCGTTTACAATAGAGCAGATACCATGGATTCATTTTTTGTTCTCGTCGATTTCTTTGCTAGCCAGTTTTTGCATCGTCTTTGCGAAGCAACTCAAGAGTATATTAGGCTGGCCTTTGTGCAGCAAGCATACAGCCTTTAACTGCACAAATTGTCTGCACTGGTTCATAGTTTGGAATGCAGGGATTGAATTTTTTTCAAAGGGCAAAGAAAAACCGCCTGATTCGGCGGTTTTTTAGAGAGAGATTTTGATGATTTAAGCGCTAAGTCTTTGGATGTCCAAGCTAAAGCTAGTAAGTCCGATCTCACTGAGCGACACGCGTACACTGCCTCCTGAAAGGTCAATAGTTTGAAAGCGAGTATTCGATGCATCTATGCCTAGTAGATTTTCGTTCTTCACAATCAACGCCTTGCCTGAGCCATCCACTACAGCATTGAGCCCAGCAGATAAAACATCAAGTTGGTTGTCAGCTGCGTTTAGGATACCAAACATAGCGCGGATTGGACTAGCGTAGGTTGAGCGCTTGATGGCGTGTTCGATTTGATGGACAAGATGAACAAAGCCTCTTTCGTCCGCATCTTGTGACCGGAGATATTCGTTGAAGAACGCTCGGATCATCAAGGTTGTCGCTGTTCCGTTCTCTCCAGCGGATGCGCTATCAACCATGTAGAACGCCATCTGACCATCCATCATCCAGGTGTAATCGAGTACGACCGGGTTGGTATCAGCAGACTGCAATGAGTGATAAGACAATCGCCAGTCACCCTGTTGCGAGTCCTGTTCTGGCATCAATCCCATCAATAGGTCTCTAGCGCTACCTGGATTATCCAAGAGATCCTCCAAATGCCACTTCAGTTCTTCTGTCAGTGGCTGATCGCCGTTTTGAGAGACTTTAAACCATTGCTGAGAGAAATCTGCGTCACTGCTGACTCCACCATCGGCGTCTTCCAATACCGAGATAATGGCGGACTTCACCACCATGATGTCTTCGATAGGTTTGATCAGAAAATCTTTAACGCCAAAGCGCAGCGCCTGAGCAACATCAGACATGCCGCCCGTGCCTGAGATAACTATCACTGGCAACATTGGATATTCCATGCTGACTTCTTCGACGAACTCTAACCCGGTCATTACCGGCATAGAGAGGTCGCTGAGTAACAAGTCAGGAATGCCTTCTCTTAGCGCTTTTAAACCATCTAATCCGTTTTCAGCTTCTCTTACAACGCACCCTTCTTTGCGAAGAAAGCTACCGATGATCCGGCTAAACACGGGATCATCTTCAACAATGAGAACTTCTTTTCCTTCCAACACAATATGTTCTCCTGTTTCCTCTTGCCTTGCTGGTGTCTAATATGGGCAATTTGCTACTACTAGGATAGTTTGAAAATCAGTGCGAGGTTGTCACTAGCCTGTATTAGACGACTCGAAAGTGGTTAACTTTCTGTATCCTGAAAAGAAAATAATTTGGATATTTTCTATCTTTCCTTACCTTCAGACCACCTTTAGAGCCCTGCTTATTGATATGAGACAACGAAAAACACGCCATGTTAATTTGAAATAGCCAAAATAACGCTTTTTGTTGAAGACAATCGCAACACAGTGAAATCCTATGAAATTAGATGACCTCAATCTTTTCCGACTGATCGTCGAAAATGGAAGCTATACGCTAGCTTCAAAAAAGACGGGAATTCCTGTTGCTACACTCACCCGAAGAATCCAAGCACTAGAAGAAGATATCAGGATTAAGCTGCTGCACCGTGATGCCAGAAAACTGTCTTTGACAGAGGCCGGGCAAAGTTTTTACGACCGTTGCTCTCCTTTGTTGGAACAACTGGTAGAAGCTACAGAAAATCTGTCCGAATGTTGTCAGGGTACTTCCGGCACCCTCCGTCTGGCAGCGCCTTCGAACATTGCGATGAAGCTTTTGCAACCCATGTTGAGCGCTTTCCTAGTGGCTTACCCTGACATCAAAATTGACTTGTCACTCTACAGTGATGCATCCCCTACTCACTTGGATGACAAACATGCTTTCATCAAAATCGGACCACAGCGTGATTCATCGATGATCGCTCGAAAACTACACACTGTGAGAGACATTCTTGTTGCTAGCTCAACTTATCTGTCGACAAATGCGCCTTTGACAGACGCTGGCGATCTCGAAAAGCATCATCTGCTGAAAGGATGGCCGCTGATGAGATGGCGACTTTCCAATGATAGAGGTCAGCACATAAGTATTTCTCAACAGGGTCGCTTTGAAGCCTCTGAGCTGCGTGTGGTAAGGGCGGCTGCAAAAGATGGATTGGGTATCGCACTGATACCGGATGTTTTGGTGCAGAGAGATATAGATGAGGGTGAACTGACCCAGATTTTGCCGAATTGGACTACCGAACCTCGTGATATCTTTCTGATGTATCATGATAAAACACATCACCCAGCAAAACTTCGTGCATTTATCGACTTTTCACTCTCATATTTTCACTCAGAAAACACTGAAGAGTGAGGTTGATCACCAAGTGTCCCAGATTCGATAAGTGATTAAAAAACCACCACACTTTTGGTGGTTAAAACTTGCTAACGTCGCCCCTCAACACCTAATGTTATTAATATGTAACGAAGCGATCGATCAAGCATCGCTGTTGCGTATTACAAACTACTGGTTACCGCACAGGAAGGAGCGACCTATGATTCTGGGACATTTGCTCGGCCTTTATACTCACCCTAAAGAAGAATGGAAAAACATCGACGATCGCCATGAAGGCACTGTGAACAGTCTTGGGCATGCTGCGATCATGGCGCTTATTCCACCTATCTGCGCCTATTACTCCAGCGTTCATATCGGCTGGCAGATCGGCGTGGGTGATCCAATTTTCCTTACGCAACAAAGCGCAATTATTATCGCCTGCGCCATGTACTTTGCGCTAATTACCGGCGTAATGGCACTCGCGTATCTCACCCTTTGGATGAGCCGTACGTTTGGGTCAACACCAACTTACACACAAGCACTGGAATTGGCCGCTTACACAGCCACGCCCATTTTCATGGTCGGACTCGCAGCACTATATCCAGTGGTCTGGTTTGTGATGCTGGTTGGCTTAGCAGGTATCGCCTACTCTGTGTACCTTCTGTACACGGGCGTTCCCATCATCATGCACATTCCTGAAGAGCGGGGCTTTATTTACGCAAGCTCGGTCGTCACCTGCGGACTGGTTTTGCTGGTCGCCATTCTTGCCAGCTCAGTCATCATGTGGAATGTCGGTTTCGGCCCAATGTTTGTTCAGTAAATAGATTTGTCCAATCATTGAACGGAATAAGAATTGAAAAACGCGGCTTAATGCCGCGTTTTTATTAGACGCTTTTCTGTAAAAGACGCTTAATACCAATCACAGTAAGTAGGTGATCAGAGATAGCGCAGGAAAAATGCTCGAGAACAAGGCGGAAAATTTCGATAAGTAGTTATTCTACAATCAAATTTTTCAACGCAGTGTTCGAGCATTTTAACAAGCTAGGATGAGCAGATATTTACTACGATTGGTATAAGTTAACTCTCGTTGTAAATTTCAAGATTCGCCAATTCTTGCTGCTGTTCACGAAGCGCTTTGGATTCGTCATTACGCAAACTTTCCAGATAATCCAAATATTCCTGGTTGATGTCGCTGGTCACGTATTCACCACTGAACACCGAGCTTTCAAATCGTTTGATATCAGGGTTGCCTTCGCGCACGGCTTCTTCCAAATCGGTCAGGTCTTGGAAAACTAGCCCATCAGCACCGATGATTTGGCAAATTTCATCGACCTCGCGGCCATGTGCAATCAGCTCATTTGCACTCGGCATGTCGATACCATAAACGTTCGGGAATCGAATCTCTGGTGCAGCTGATGCCATGTAAACACGCTTCGCGCCTGCTTCACGTGCCATTTCAATGATTTGCTCAGACGTGGTACCACGAACAATCGAGTCATCTACCAGCAGGACTGACTTATCTTTAAACTCGGAGCGGATTGCGTTGAGCTTACGGCGCACAGATTTACGACGTTGCTGCTGACCCGGCATGATAAAGGTACGGCCGACATAACGGTTCTTCACAAAACCCTGGCGATAAGGCTTTTCCAGCACCTGTGCGATTTCCAGTGCGATGTCACAAGAGGTTTCCGGGATTGGGATGACGACGTCGATATCAAGATCATCCCACTCGCGGCGGATTTTTGCGCCGAGCTTTTGGCCCATGTTAACGCGCGCACCATACACAGAAATCTTGTCGATGAACGAGTCTGGACGTGCAAAGTAAACAAACTCGAAGATACATGGGGACAACGCAGGGTTGTCAGCACATTGGCGGGTAAACAGTCGGCCATCAAAGGTTGCGTAAACGGCTTCACCCGGAGCAATATCGCGTACGAAATCAAAGCCGACAGCATCCAGCGCCACAGACTCTGAAGCCACCATGTACTCTTCTCGGCCATTCACAGTGCGCTTGCCCAAGCAAAGTGGACGAATACCATGTGGGTCGCGGAAAGCAATCAGACCGTGGCCAATAATCATCGCTACCACAGCGTAGCCACCGGTCACTTGTGCGTGCAATTCACGAACCGCTTTGAACACATCTTCTTCGGTGAGTTTTTTAGACGCTACATTGTCAATTTGGTGAGCAAGAACATTGAGGAGAACTTCGGAATCTGAGGTGGTGTTGAGGTGACGGCGGTCTTGTTCAAACAGAGATTCGCGGAGTTGGTTGGCATTGGTCAGGTTACCGTTGTGCGCCAACGTGATGCCATAAGGCGAGTTCACGTAAAATGGCTGCGCTTCGGAAGCACTGGAGCTACCTGCCGTTGGGTAACGGGCATGGCCAATTCCCACAGTTCCCTGCAGTCTTTGCATGTGCTTCAGTTGGAAAACATCTTTGACCAGTCCGTTCGCTTTTCTAAGGCGGAAACGGTTATCGTCAATGGTGACAATCCCTGCCGCATCCTGACCACGGTGCTGAAGTACTGTCAACGCATCGTAAATTGACTGATTAACCGGGGTCTCGCCCACGATCCCAACAATCCCACACATGTATGCTGTTCCTTGTAACGCGAAATTGAGCCCAGGGAACTTGTGGATTTACCCGCGAACTTTGCCGCGGGAAAACCTTAGATCACCTTAGGCAGAAAGCTGGAGCTTTGCTCCAAATAAGTGAAAAACCACTCAATCACTACCCCAAATTTAGGGATTAACTGTGATTGTTTCCACTCTGGAGAGCTGGCAAGGCTGGTGAAAGCATCAAGGAAAAATAACAGCGCAGCGACTATCAATACGCCACGAATTCCCCCAAAAACAATCCCTAACACGCGATCTGTACCTGAAAGGCCAGTTTTTTGTACTAACTGTCCAATCACGTAGTTAACAACCGCACCAACAATCAGGGTGGCAATAAACAGCGCCGCTATCGCCGCACCATTTCGAATCATTTCGTCATGAATATTTGTAAAGTAAGCTGCCAATTGCGGGTAAAAATTACTCGCAACAAAGAAGGCACCAAACCAAATCACCAGCGATAAGGCTTCTTTAACAAAACCGCGGACCAAGCTAATCAGAGCAGAAAAGCTGATCACGCCAATAATGATGTAATCTATCCAATTCATCTTTTAATCATCTGAGCGATTCGCGCGCATTTTAACAGAAAAAATGACGACGCAAACGTTTTCTTATGGGTTGAGTGGGTTAAATCTAAGCAGTTGACCTTTCAAACCAGTCAAAGACTCTAAATCTGCAGTCATCGATTCAAGCTTTTCCTTAGACACATCAGGGCCTACCTCGACGCGTGCTAAATCACCTTCCTGAATATCACGCGGCATCAGTTGAGCGGGATAGCCTTTACTGCGGAGCGTAGATACCAGGTTTTTGGCATTGTCGATATTGCGGAAGGTGCCGAGACGGATCACCCAAGCAGAATCAACATAGCCATCTTTTGGTTCGGAGGCCTCAACAGATGCCGTCGACGTATCCGGTTCGTCGATGGTCACCATGACTGGCGCTTCCGGCGGCATAAAACTTTCGACCTCTTCCGGCGCTTGAACAGGTTCTGCCAGCACGGTCTCGTCGACTTCTTCACGCAATGGAATAGCTTGATAGCTTTCTTCGTAATGTGCTTTCTCGCCGTCAAATACATCGGGGAGGAAAATCACGCCCAGAGAAACCAGAATGAGCGTCCCGACCAAGCGGTTTTGAAACTGGGTTGCCACAATTACTCCTGTTTTTGGAGGTGGTCGGCGATTTCACCGACGGTATGGAATGAACCGAACACGATGAGGATGTCACCATGAAAGTCCAACGCCGCTTTTGCTTTCTCAAAAGCCAGCGTTGGAGATGCAAAGCCTTCAACACCATCAGGTAGGTGAGAAGTAATTTCTTCCCAAGAAGCTGCGCGTGGACCAGCAAGCGAAGCGGGATACCAGCGATCAACAACAGGCTTCATTTCTTCGACCGTAGCAGCGATGTCTTTGTCATGCAGCATGGCGACGACAGCATGTACGCTACCATTCGCCGCGTCTTTCAGTTCTTGAATCTGTTTAGCCAGGTAAGCCGCTGAATGTGGGTTGTGCGCCACGTCCATCAAAATCAATGGAGACTCAGAAACGCGTTCCATTCGGCCTGCCAGTTTGACTGACTTCAAACCATCAACGATGTGTTCATCAGTCACTTCCAACTCAGACAAGCCCAACGCCATCAGCGCCGTTGCGGCATTTGGCAACGGCAAGTTAGGTACGGGTAAATCGCGCAAATCAAATGCGCCACATTGCCAATGCCACACATCACCTTCTTTTTCATAGGTGAACTGGTAACCCACCTGATGGAGATTAGCGCCAATATCATCAGCATGAGCAGCAACACTTGCCGGAGGCTCTGGCTGACCACAGACTGCAGGTTTACCCGCGCGGAAGATCCCAGCTTTCTCGAAACCAATCACTTCAATGTCATCACCCAACCAATCTACATGGTCCAGTGCCAAACTGGTGATCACCGATACATCGTGGTCAACGACATTGGTAGCGTCCAAGCGGCCACCTAAGCCGACTTCCAGTACCACCACCTCAACCTGGTTATCTTGGAACAACCAAAGTGCTGACAATGTGCCGAATTCAAAGAAGCTAAGACTCGTATCACCTCTCAGCGCTTCTATCGCTGCGAAGGCTTCTGAGTGTCTTTCATCATCCAGCTCTTGGCCGTTAATGCGCACGCGCTCGTTATAACGCACCAGATGAGGAGAGCTGTAAACGCCAACCTTATAACCCGCCTTGAGAAGAATGGTTTCGATAATGGCGCAAGTCGAACCTTTGCCATTGGTGCCGGCTACCGTAATGACCGTTGGCGCGGGTTTGGTCAAATTGCCTTTGTTCGCAACCAGAGAAACACGATCTAGGCCTAAGTCAATCGCGCTGGTATGAAGAGATTCAAGGTACTGCAACCATGCAGACAGTGGTGAATTTGCACCCGGAGAAATGAGTTCTGACATTTGTAATCTATTCTATTGTCCAATGCTTCAATCATATCAGTTAAAAGACAAAGAGCGCCATAAGGCGCTCTTTTGATGTTTATTTGTGGGACACTTATTCGTTATCGTCCACTGGCTCAGCTTCAACCACTTCGCCTTCCAATGGTTTATCGACAGATACCACCAATGGAGACTCTTGATTGGTCATCTTCGCCAGAAGACCACCGATTCGCTGGCGCATTTCACGACGGTCGACAATCATGTCAATGGCACCGTGTTCCAACAGGAATTCACTGCGCTGGAAACCTTCTGGCAATTTCTCACGCACGGTTTGCTCGATAACACGCTGGCCTGCGAAACCGATCAGTGCTTTTGGCTCACCAATGTTCACGTCACCCAGCATCGCAAAGCTTGCGGTGACACCACCAAAAGTTGGGTCAGTCAGTACGGATACAAAAGGCAGGCCTTTTGCAGACAAACGCTCAAGCGCTGCACTGGTTTTCGCCATTTGCATCAGCGACATCAGCGCTTCTTGCATACGGGCACCGCCACTTGCAGAGAAACAAACCAAGCCACAGTTATTTTCAATGGCTGCGTCCACCGCTTTTACGAAACGCGCACCGACAACAGCGCCCATTGAACCACCCATAAAGGCAAATTCAAAAGAAGCACCAACCACTGGCATGCCCAGCAGCTCACCTTTCATGACGATCAGAGCGTCTTTCTCGCCACTTGATTTCTGCGCCGCTGAGATGCGGTCTTTGTATTTCTTTGAGTCACGGAATTTGAGCAGGTCTTTCGGCTCCAGCTCATCACCAATTTCTACGCGGTTACCTTCATCAAGGAAGGTTTCCAGACGCTTGCGTGCGCTCATGCGCATGTGGTGGTCACACTTTGGACACACATGCAGGTTACGCTCAAGTTCTGCGTGGTACAGCACCTGTTCGCAAGACGAACACTTGGTCCAGACGCCTTCAGGAATCGAAGCCTTACGTGAAGAACCGATATTGCTTTTTGTCAGAATTTTTTCAAGCCAGCTCATGAACGACCTTTTGTATTGGAGCACTCGCCGCTTACATCATTACCATGCACTGTTTCGCTCACCATGAGCGCGGTCTGTGCAGAGATGGGCAAGTGGCCTTGATATCTACGAATTCAACGAAGAATTAAAACACAACTTGTTAAGACTTTGGACAAAAAACTGGTACTACCTATTGTTAGTCCCACTTCTGTCTACTTTGCTTTGTAACGAAGAGGCGATTTTCCTCGACGCTTTGCTGGTTACAGTTGTTCGTCCGGCAGAAACAGCGGACCTACCGGCGAAGATGGCAATTCATATTCCGCCGGATAGTCGACCTCTACCAGATACAATCCTTCTGCTTTTGCTGTCGCTGCCGCTAAGTTGCGATCTTTGATTTCCAGTAGCCATTTCAGCCACTCAGGTTTTTGCTCCTTGCGGCCAACGGCAATCAGGCTGCCTGTAATGTTTCGCACCATATGGTGAACGAATGCATTGGCCTTGATATCAATGATCACGTAACAACCCTGACGAGTCACATTTATATGGTGAACATTTCGCCATGGACTGTTTGATTGACAGTGAGCAGCACGGAAAGAAGTGAAATCATTCTCACCCAATAAATACTGTGCCGCTTCATGCATCAGTTTTTCATCCAGCTCACCATGATAGTGGCTGACACCATGACGCAGGATGCCCGGACGCAACGCGTGGTTGTAGATAACGTAGCGATAACGACGGGCAGTTGCGGTAAAGCGAGCGTGGAACTCGTCTGGTACTTCTTTGGCCCAACGCACTGCAATGGCATCTGGCAAATGCGTATTGACGCCCATTGTCCACGCACGAAGCGGTCTTGAGCCTTCAACATCGAAGTGAACAACCTGACCTGTGCCGTGCACGCCAGCATCGGTGCGGCCAGCGCACTGCACTTCTATAGGCTGATTGGCGATTTTGGACAGGGCTTTTTCAAGGTGTTCCTGAACGCTCGGTACTTCACGCTGGCGTTGCCAACCATAAAATTTCGCACCGTCGTATTCCACACCCAGGGCAATTCTCATCGTGTTTTCTCTGTATTGCTGGTTATCTAAGGCGGCGCATTATATACCCAAACGACCCGAAAATGCAGGATTCAGCGAGATTGACTGGCGTTGTGATCGCGGCGTTCCTTTGTAGGTGTAGTCACCTCCATCAAAAAGGAACAACAAAGAGCACGGCGTCAGTCAACTCGCCCGAAGGGAGGCCCTCAATATGCCCACTTCTTCGTTAAATTCCACGGAAATAGAATGACTATTCCTCGTAAAATTTGCCTCGAATTGAACGCATTGATGACCTCTGAATGCGAGCATCTTCAGGTTGTTTGGGTATATACCCAAAGTGTCAGGCATAAAAATGGCGGGATAACCCGCCATTTTAGTTTTCATTTGTTTAGTTGAGCTTCTCTATCATCAATCTAGCTTCATCCTTGAGGTTGGCATCGCCACTTTGCATCACCTTTTCAAGGAGCTGAATGGCACCGTCAACGTCGTTCATCTCAAGGTAGGCTTTCGCTAAATCCATGTTGGTAGCAGCTTCGCCACTACTATCAACATCGGCAGGTTGAATATCACTAAGCACATCCGGGAAATCTGCCAGTCCAACATCCAAGTCCATCTTCAGCGAATCAGGGTCTTCTTGAAGCGCGCCGTCGTCTTTCATCAGATCATCGATGCTGATGTAATCCTCACTCGGAGACGACTCTTCAACCAGTTCGCTTTCCACATCGTCCAGCAAACCGTCCAAGTCACCTTCCAGATCCATAGACTTGATATCATCACCCAAAACTTCCGGCTGCTGAGACCAATCTTCGCTTTCAAGCTCCGGCTCTGGTGCCTGCTCAGCACTCCAAACATCCGTTTCTTCTTCCGGAATATCGAGCTCTTCAGTACTGAAATCACCGAGCCCTGAGTGCTCATCATCCAACTCTTCTGAAAGCAACGCTTCCATATTGAGGCCAGCAACCTGATGATCGTCATCATCTAGCTGTGCCAGATCATCCAACTCTGCCGCGCGATATGGCGCTTGGGAAACCGGTGCTGAAGATTGTGTGAAGCCTTCATCTTGGGACTGCGGCAGGAACTCTTCAAGTTCCCGCTGTTCATCTAACGCTGCTGATAGAGCATCGTCTTCGTCAAACTCACCCAACTCGTCAAGCCCAATAGGGTCCACTTTCGGGAACGCAAGGGTATTTGGCTCAGTGGCCGTGAAGGCTTGTGCGTCTGAATCTGCCTCTGTTTCTTGCTGAACTTCTTCTTGCTCTTCCTGACTCAGTTCATCTTGAAGTGCTTGAATGTCCTCAAGGTCGCTTTCTGCGTCTTCTGGCAGAGTTTCCTGAGAAGCTGGCAGTTCAACATCATATTCCTGCGCAGCATCCTCTTCGGTGTATTCAGGCAGATTCTCTAAATCCAGCGGCGTATCGTCTTCTTCAGGGAGCGAATCGCTGCTTGTCTCTGGCTCACCTTCACTGTCCGCTAACGCCGCCTCTTCGTCATATTCCGGCAAAGAAGACAAATCCAACGGCGCTTCTGCTTCTGCTTCTGCTTCTGCTTCTGCTTCTGCTTCTGCTTCTGCTTCTGCTTCTGCTTCTGCTTCAAAAGCGTCTTGTGGCTCTTCCTCTATTGCAAGGTCTTCAGGCTCTTGATCCGGTAATTCAGGCGCTTCAAGTTCAATCTCTGGTTCAGTATTTTCCGTTTCTCGCTCAGCGCTCTCCAAATCCAGAGTTTCATCTGCCATGAGGTCTTCAGCATCTGTCGCCTCTTCAGAATCAGCAATGTCTTCTGACTCCGCTGACATTTGTTCTGGCTGTTCCAGATCGGCAGGTTCTGCGTCAGCTTGCTCAGATTCTTCAGAAGCCGTTTCTTCATCCAACAGGCTGTCGAGAAGCTCTAAATCATCAGCAGTGGCCTCTGGCTCTTCAATCGCCGTATCTTCTGCTAACGGCTCGTCATCTTGAGGGGCTTCTTCGTCTGTTTGCTCTTCCTGTTCAAGAACATCGTCAAGTAAATCCAACTCAGATTCAGACGCTTCCGGTTCTATCTCAACGTCATCAGGAGTTTCTTCAACGAGAGCGTTCAACTCATCAAGCGCTTCTGTGTCGTCACCGACTAAAGACTCCTCTGATTCAGCATGCTCTTCGTCCGAAGCCGTTGGCATCTCTTCAGCCATGACTGGATCTGGAATATCCAGTTCGTCTGAGGCTTCAAGGACATCATCCAATGCATCCACTGGACTTTCATTGGTTGCTTCATCGAGAAGATCGCCATCAATATCGAGTTCATTGTCGATATCCAGCTCGTTATCGATATCAAGCTCACTGTCAACATCGAGGTCATTACCAAGCAAGTCATCGTCAGGGACTTCATCAAGCAACGCACTTTCGTCTTCAAGTGTGTCACCATCATCAATCAGTTCGTCGAGCAGTACATCGGTTTCGCCAAGATCAACGTCTTCCTGCTCTTCCGAGTCACCCAGTACATCACTCAATAGGTCATCTTCATCGATAGACTCGTCAAGTAGTGCGCTTTCATCCAGCGGATCGATGTCGTCATCTTCACTGACCAGTTCATCAAGCAAAGCATCCGTCTCAGACAGATCAGCTTCTGGCTCAGTGTCCAATGACAAATCATCGATGTCGTCTTTTACTTCTGCCTCAACCGTATTGCCATCTTCATCAATCAGATCATCGCCTAACATTTCATCTAGGAGCGCATCTGGGTCAGCGATATCTTCATCACCAGCAATATCATTGCTAATAAGGTCTAAGTCACCATCTTCGTCGAGAAGCTCATCCAGCATGGCGGAATTGTCATCTGCGCTTTGTTCTGGCTCTGCGGCATCGCCGATAAGGTCATCGATGTCGTCATCAGACAAATCGATATCCTGAGACAAATCCACTTCTGGCTCATCATCAAGTACCTTATCGAACAGGGCTTCATTGGTTTCAAGATCACCTTCTGAAGCCTCTTCTTCCTGTATTTCCGGAGCGGGCTCAACATCTTCAGAATCCTTTTCTTCCGCTGTGGCTTCTTCGCTGCCACCCGACTGCTCTGCATTCAACAGAGCGTCAATGTCATCGACTTCTTCATCGTCACCGCCACCCAGAGATTGCTCCCACATTGCAGCCAGTGCTTCATCAGGGCTCAGCTCGGACTCTTCTGGTTGGGAAGACATTTCATCAAGCGCGCGCTCCATGTCTTCAAGGCCGATTGCACCGTCAGTGTTGGCTTCGATATCTAAATCAGTGCTGGTATCGAAGTCATCATCCAAGCCAACATCCAGATTCGATGTCAGGTCAGTATCTGCATCAATGTCGAGGCCACCTTCTTCGGGCTCCTCTGAAAGCTCAAGGGTGTCTGACAGGTTAATGTCATCAAGATCATCTCCCATGTCATCGCCAAAGAGCTGATCGGCATCGATATCATCGGTAACTTCGAGTTCGTCATCTTCCAGAACCAGTTCGTCGGTGTCATCGTCCGCCACCATCACAGCGTCAAGTTCCGGATCTTCGCCGTCTAAACCTTCCGGCTCTTCCACATCAACATCTTCGTCTTTACGACGACGCATGATGAAGAAGGCAGCAGCACCAATCACTAGCAGTGCGGGAATAATCGCCATGGTCGCCAGCATCAGCGGGCTAGCCATCAAGGATTCAAAGAACGAAGGTTCTTTCATTTCCATCTGCGCCTGACGTAGACGCTGGATTTCGAGGAACTCGCGAATTTCTTCTGTCAGTTCTTCATCCGCGGACATTTGGTCTTTGAGAACAGCCAGTTCGTTTTGAACCTCAGCCAGACGGATTTTGAGAATGTGGTTACTTTCTACCAGCTTGCCCATTTGCAGGTCAGATTCATTAATCTGATTCTGAACGGAAGACATGTTTGGCTTAGCCGGTGCACCGGATGTGTCGCCTTCTGGCTCCATCATCTCCTTCTCTTGCATTGGCTTGTTCTCAGCCATGGTTTCCGTTTCAACGGCTTCCATTTCAGGCTTCGCAGTTTCTGCCATTGCAGGTTCAGGTTTTGGCGCTGGCTTAGGCGCAGGTTTTGGTGTGGCAGCAGGTGCTGTAACTTGCTGACTCAACGGCTGGTTAGCAACGCGTTGTGCGTCTTTGCGCGCTTGGTCTATTTGCAGACGGCTTGCGACGTCATCCGTACTCTCTCGGCGAATCTCCGTGAGTGTTGGCATTTGCAATCGACTACCCGGGATGAGGCCATGAATGTTGGCATCTTCAAACGCACCAGGATTGAGGCGGAAAATGGCACCAATGGTCTGATAAACAGTAACGGAGTTATTTGGCTGATAACGCGATGCAATCGACCACAATGTGTCGGAATCACGGGTTGGACCAACCGTTTGGCGTCGGTTCACCGAAGATAGTGGCGCCTGATTTTGTTGAGCCAGAGGTGCAGTAGCATTAGGCGGAGGAGATTCTTCCACCGGGCCAAGAATACGAATAGCAGACTGCGCAGAGAACGGAACACCGAGGCTCAGCAATAAAGACGAGACGACAAGCGTTTTGCCGAGACGACCACCTGATAAGTATGAAAAAAGAGTTCGCTTCATCGCGTTATAAAAATCTGGGTCAGACACTGCCCGCATTCCCCTATGGCAGAATAAAAGGCTTTTCACAATCGCGGCGCGTTTCCCTACTGAAGTCGTTGGGAGGTAAGGCGTTAAACACCTGCTGCGATTGATATTACTGGTTATTTCCCTAACTATATCGGAAGCCCAGCTGAAAACTGTAGTGTGAAGAGATAAAACTGTGTTTTGTGATCAAACAACCGGCACCAGATCACTGCTGCCGGCTGATTTGACTAGCTTAGGTTTAACCAGTCAGGGATGATTACAGATAATCGCGGATCAGAAGTTCAGCGATTTGCACTGAGTTTGTCGCTGCGCCTTTGCGGACGTTGTCAGCAACCACCCACATGTTCAAACCGTTCGGGTGGCTGATGTCGTTACGTACACGGCCGACCATCACATGGTCTTTACCTGTCGCTTCTTTTACCTGCGTTGGGTAATCTTCGCCGTAGTAAACTTCAACACCTTCAGCGCGGGATAGCAGATCCATCGCTTCGGTGGCATCCAACGGCTGCTGACATTCAATATGTACGGCTTCAGCGTGACCATAAAACACAGGCACGCGAACACAGGTCGGGTTTACTGCCACGGAATCGTCGCCCAGGATTTTCTGGGTTTCCCACACCATCTTCATTTCTTCTTTGGTGTAGCCGTTGTCCATGAACTCATCAATATGCGGCAGACAGTTAAATGCGATCTGCTTTTTGTAAGTGCTTGGCTCTGCTTCCTGGCTGTTCAGCAGTTTCACTGTCTGGCCTGCCAGCTCATCAACGCCTTTCTTACCTGAGCCAGATACTGACTGGTAGGTTGCTACGTTGATGCGCTCAATACCTGCAGCATCGTAAATTGGCTTCAGTGCCACCAGCATTTGGATGGTCGAACAGTTAGGGTTCGCGATGATGTTACGGTTACGGAAATCCGCAATCGCTTCAGGGTTCACTTCTGGCACCACTAGCGGAACATCGTATTCATAGCGGAAACGTGAGGTGTTATCGATAACCACTACGCCTTCGTCAGCGGCAATCGGTGCCCAACGGTCAGAAGATTCCGCACCCGCTGAGAACAGGGCGATTTGAACCTGGCTCCAGTCAAAGTCTTCCACGTTTTTCACGCGGACACTTTTACCGTTAAAGCGGATGGTTTCACCGGCACTGCGCTCACTTGCCAGCAAGTGAAGGTTGCGCACAGGGAATTTACGCTCTTCCAACACCTCGATAATGGTGCGCCCTACTGCGCCTGTAGCACCTAAAACAGCGACGTCATAAGCCACATCGAATTCTTGTGTCATGATTATTCCTCTACGGTAAAACCTAAATTAGCGAGCGACTCTAACCCAAACGCAGCCTCGCCCGCTAGTGTAATTGCACTGTACTCGCGTCTGTCCCAGTAATTCTTTCGCAAGCGGTCAAAGCTTGCGCGTTGCTGTTCAATGTCAGCCATCGCACGGCGAAACTCGGCGTCATCACGACGGATGTCATAAATAAGCTGGCACAGTGCCATCAGATCGCTTTCATCCCAAGGCTTGCTCAGTGATACCTTTGGAATTGGCGCGATCGGCAGCAAAGACGCCGCTTCGACTTTTTCTTCCTGGTTACCCAGAAACTCGCAGTAACTGTTGTAGATCATGGTGGTGCCGCGTGCTTTACCTTCCAGTCCGTAACCCGCAACGTGCGGGGTGGCGAAAGCCAGCATAGGAAGGAGTTCCATGTCCACTTCCGGCTCAAACTCGAAAACATCCAGAACGGCAGTTAACTGTTGTGTTTTCAGCGCAGCTTTCAATGCGTCATTACTGACCACTGGACCTCGAGCCGCGTTGATAAGGATTGAACCAGGCTTCAGTGAAGCGATCTCCGCTTCACCCATCAGATGATGCGTTGGGTGTTCACCGTTTTTGGTTAGCGGCGTATGGAAGGTCAGGACATCACACTCTGCAATCAACGTTTGTAGATGATGAAACTCGCGTGTGTCGCCTTCCGCTTGTTTGAGCGGGTCGCACAAAAGGTGTGGAATGCTTAGCGCTGACAGACATTTCGACAGGTAGCTTCCCACCTGACCTGCGCCCACAATGCCGACCTTACGGTCAGCAATAGAAAAGCCTTGTTGTTGACTCAGTACCAGCAGCGCGCTTATCACGTATTCAGCCACACCCACTTTGTTACAGCCTGGCGCAGCAGTAAAGAAGATGCCTTTGCTGGCAAGCAGCTCTGCATCAACATGGTCGGTGCCTGCGGTTGCCGTACCGACAAATTTCAGTTTGTTAGCTTTTTCCAGCAGTGCTTCGTCAACCTTGGTGACGGAGCGAATCATCAGCGCATCAACGTCAATCAAGTCTTTTGCCGTCAAGGTACGCCCAGCTTTAGCGGTGACCGTACCAAGCTTGCTGAACAGCTCAGCGGCATACGGCATATTTTCATCAATCAGAATGTTCAAGTGCGTTTACTCTTACATTTATTCCATTGGCGCTATTGTGACGGTTTTCTGCGCCAGATAAAACGAAAAAACCCGGCCAATTGGCCGGGCAAAATCCAGGATCTGAAAGGTAGAGATCGGCTCTCAACGATCTAAACCTGCGTCTGTTGTAGGCATAAAGCCAACGTCCCGGAAAACTGAAGAGCCTTTTGACTTTGATAGTCGGTGACTCCGGGGACAAGTAAGACGCTTATCCCTCGTATTTTTTGATAACCAGCGTGGCGTTGGTACCACCAAAGCCGAAGCTGTTAGACATGACTGTCTTCAGCTCTACTTCACGGGTTTCCGACACGATATCCAGACCTTCAGCAGCTGGATCCAAGTTTTCAATGTTGATGCTTGGCGCAACGAAGTTGTTTTCCAGCATGATGGTGGAGTAAATCGCTTCGTGAACACCTGCCGCACCCAGTGCGTGACCGGTCATGGCTTTGGTTGCAGAAATTGCAGGGCTGTTGTTGCCGAACACTTCCTGAATCGCGCCCAGCTCTTTCACATCGCCCACTGGCGTAGAGGTGCCGTGAGTGTTGATGTAGTCGATTTGATCAACGTCCTGCATCGCCATCTTCATACAGCGGATCGCGCCTTCGCCTGATGGCGCTACCATGTCGTAGCCATCTGACGTTGCACCGTAGCCCACGATTTCACCGTAGATTTTCGCACCACGCGCCAGCGCATGCTCAAGCTCTTCGATAACCATCATGCCGCCACCACCAGAGATAACGAAGCCATCGCGGTCTGCATCGTAGGTACGTGATGCTTTTTCTGGGTTGTCGTTGTATTTGGTCGACAGCGCGCCCATAGCGTCAAACATCATGGTCAGTGACCAATCCAGTTCTTCACCACCACCTGCAAAAACAACGTCTTGCTTACCCAGTTGAATCAGTTCAACGGCGTGGCCAATACAGTGTGCTGATGTCGCACACGCAGAGCTCATGGTGTAGTTCACACCACGGATTTTGAATGGTGTTGCCAGACAAGCTGAAACCGTCGAAGACATGGTACGTGGCACCATGTAAGGACCAACACGTTTTACGCCTTTCTCACGTAATGTGTCTGTGGCTGCAACTTGGTTAATCGATGATGCGCCACCAGAACCAGCAACCAGACCGGTGCGGTCGTTAGACACTATATCTTCTGTCAAACCGGCATCTTCGATAGCCTGCTCCATTGACAGATAAGCGAAGCCCGCAGCATCGCCCATAAAACGAAACTTTTTGCGATCAATGTGATCAGCAGGATTGAGCTTTAAATCACCCCAGACATTACTGCGAAGCTTCATGTCTGCGAACTGTTGGGAAAAGCTAATCCCTGATTTACCCGTCTTTAATGACTCCAGCACTTCTTTAACGTTGTTACCGATGCTGGAAACAATTCCCATACCTGTAATTACGGCTCGTTTCATCTTTTGTTCCTACAATTCGAGTTCGCACCGATGATAGCGGTTTTGATACGCCTAAGTGGTCAGCTTTCCTAGAGTACAGGTGTAAGCTGAAATTTTTCACATACTGACACAGACCCGTTGTCGGTTCTGTATATTCCGTCGAATTGGCGATAGAATCCGCGCTCGACGTGCAAACCCCGTTTTTATTAAGGTAAGGCTTGTGACCCAAACCCGTATTGAACACGCCCAAATCCATTGGAATGACGCCGGAACACCGGTCTCTGACAACTTTGACGATGTTTACTTTTCCAATGCCAATGGTCTGGAAGAAACGCGCTACGTGTTCCTGCAGCAAAACCAGCTACCAAACCGCTGGGATACCTTTTCACATGACCGATTCGTGATTGCGGAAACCGGGTTTGGTACAGGCCTTAACTTCCTGGCTGTGTGGCAGTGGTTTGCCCAATTCCGAAAGGAAAACCCTGAGGCTCAAGTCAACCAGCTTCATTTCATCAGCTTTGAGAAGTTCCCGGTCTCCGTGACTGATTTAGAAAAAGCCCACGCAGCCTGGCCAGAGTTGGCGGATTTCGCCGAAGCTCTGCGCAAACACTACCCAGCAGTGGTTTCTGGCTGCCACCGTTTGGTATTGGCAGATGGCATGATCACGCTGGATTTGTGGTTCGGCGACATCAAAGACTGTATGCCGCAAGTGTGGACGTCTGATGACGGTATTGTGGATTGCTGGTTTCTGGACGGCTTTGCACCCAGCAAGAACCCAGAAATGTGGAGTCAGACGCTGTTCGACGGCATGGCAAGACTGGCTAAACAGGACTGTACCGTTGCCACTTTCACAGCAGCTGGCTTTGTGCGTCGCGGCTTAATTGACGCTGGCTTTGAAATGAAGAAAGCCAAGGGTTATGGCACCAAGCGCGACATGATTGTCGGCTCCATGGTCGAACGTAACCAGCCACGCCAACAGGCTCCTTGGTATAAACGTACTGCACCACAAAACAGCAATGACATTGCCATTATTGGTGGCGGTGTGGCGAGCGCCACCTTGGCACTGTCACTGGTGCGCCGTGGAAAATCAGTCACCCTTTATTGCGAGCATGACAAGCCTGGACTTGCCGCATCTGGCAACCGACAAGGCGCGGTATATCCACTTCTAAATGGCAGTGACGATGCCCTTTCTCGCTTCTTTGCGCCGGCATTTCTGTTCTCCCGTCAGTTTATTGAACAGGCAGCAGAAACGGTTTCGTTTGATCACGATTTGTGTGGCGTTACCCAATTAGGGTGGGATGAAAAAAGCGCGGACAAATTGGCGAAGATGCTGACAGGTGGTTTTCCGGAATCTCTTATCCACGGTATCACCAGAGAAGACGCCGAATCACTGACTGGCATTGAAACCGGGCACGGCGGAGTAACCTATCCTCTCGGTGGTTGGTTGTGCCCTCAGCAGTTAACCCAGGGCTTGATAGCCAATGCTGAGAAAACTGGCCTGTTGACCTGTCATTACAATGCCGAAGTGACGAAAGCCAGTCATCAGAACGGGTCGTGGACACTGACTTCAAACCAAGGCGAACTGACTCACGATACCGTGGTGATCGCTAACGGTCACAAGTTCACCCAGTTTGAGCAAACCGCCCCCATCCCGGCCTATGCGGTTCGTGGTCAGGTGTCCCACATCAATACCACGCCAGCGTTAAAGCTGCTCAAAACCGTGTTGTGTTATGACGGTTACCTGACGCCGGCCAACCCAAAAAATGACACTCATTGCATCGGCGCCAGCTATAGCCGGAATGATACTTCCATGGACTTCCGCATGGACGATCAGGCTGACAACAAGCAGCGCCTGGTCGATTGCATTCCTGCTGAGTGGCCAGAAGAGATTGATACTGACCATGGTGGTGGTCGTGTAGGTATTCGCTGTGCCAGCCGCGATCATTTGCCGTATGTCGGTGATGTCTGCAACTTTGAAGCTTTGAAAACCGCATACAGCGATTTGCGTGATAAGAAAGACAGTGCCGAAAATGTACCGGTTTACCCGAACCTCTATAGCCTGTTGGCACTCGGTTCGCGCGGTTTAACCTCTGCGCCAATCCTCGGTGAACTTCTGGCATCACAGCTTTGTGGCGATCCACTACCCATGCCGGTTGATGTGCTTAATGCCTTGCATCCAGGGCGTATGTGGGTAAGAAAACTGCTCAAGGGTAAAGCTCTTTAGTAGGGGAAGATAATTCAAACAAAGAAGGCGCCGATTGGCGCCTTCTTCTTATCTGGTTGCAGTGTTTAACCTGCCTGCTGTTGCAGCGATGCCCAGAGGTTACCCACCAGCACTTGATCGGAAGGGTTCAGCTCGTTTGAATTTTCTTTCAGGCTTTCGTCGACACGTACCTTCAGCGCAGACACATCTTCGATGCCGTCCTGCTCACAATCTGCGGCCGCCAGCGAGACATGACCACGCAGATAACCGCTGGCAAACAACTCATCATCAGAGGCCGTTTCTACCATGGCATCAATCAGGTCGAGGATTTTCTCTTCGTATTCTTGGATCATTTTTAGCTCTCAGGAAAAGTCTGCTGGCGTTAAAGGAGGACGATTATAAAACGTTCGAAGGGCGTCTGAATAGGTTTTGGCGCGCGTAGGCATGCCGTCTTTCAGATATTTCATCACTTGCTCACGCACTTTTGCGGTAAATACCGGGCGGTCAGGTTCAAAAGAACCGTTTAGATTGTCGCAACTTACCTGAAAGCGAAAGCCACAACTGGCCGACAGAATCCACTCTACCGCCTGAGGTTTGATTTCTACCTTTTCAAACTCGGCTTGCGTCTGCTCATCGCGTCCATCCGGCAGATACCAGTAGCCAAAGTCTTCCAGCAAACGGCGTTCAGGCCCGGCAATGCACCAGTGTGACACTTCATGAAGCGCAGAGGCATAAAAACCACGGGCGAAGATGATTCGGTGGTGTGGGTTGTCATCATCCGCAGGCAGATAAACCGGCTCATCGCCGCCCAGCAGCAATTCTGTGTTGAAAGAATCAATAAAAGTCTGATTAAAGACAGAAATAAGGTCGTTGTAATCGTGTTGCATGGCGCGAATTGTAATAGTGAAGTTACAGCAAATTCAGTTAAGCGGGCATTTTACCTGCCAAAACCCCTATTGTCGCAGCAAAAAGCGCCGTTTTAGGCCAATTCCACCAGCAAAAGCATGAATTCAATTCATGGGTGACCTCACAACCTTTCATTGGATTGAGAGATCAATCACAACTATGATTGCGCGAAATTATCCCATTCAAATGCAAGTTACTGAATATCATGTTGTTGTCCACGTTATACATCGTTGGAATTACCGCTGAAGCCATGACAGGCGCACTGGCGGCTGGCCGCAGGAATATGGACTGGTTTGGCGTCATGCTGGTCGCTGCCTGCACAGCCATTGGAGGCGGTACCGTGCGTGATATTTTGCTCGGTCACTACCCGCTTGGTTGGGTCGCTAACCCGCACTATCTGGTGATTGTCTGCGTTGCCGGTATCATCACGACCTGGATGGCATCTTGGGTGGCCCGCAATCACAAGCTTTTCGTCTGGCTGGACTCACTCGGTCTGATTGCTTTCAGCATTATCGGTTGCCGCGTGGGCATGGATATGGGGCTGTCGCCGCTGATTTGTGTGGTGTCTGCGCTGGTGACAGGTATATTTGGTGGCCTGCTGCGTGACTTGCTGTGTCGCCGTCAGCCAATGGTGCTGCATAAAGAGCTATATGCTTCCGTCGCTTTCTTAGCAGGCGCTATGTATTGGGCACTGATGACCCACGGAAACCAGTTTGGCATTGATGAGAACATCGCGACCATTTCTACGCTGGTGACTGGCTTTGTCTTCCGTATGTCTGCGGTGAAGTTTGGCTGGAGTCTGCCGGTGTTTAGTTTTGAAGCTGAAGAACAAACCATTCTGGGAAAAGAAGGACCTAGGTCCTAGGTCCTAGGAAGAGCAAAGAACAAAAAGAAGGGCTGATGGTGCGAAACCGTCAGCCCTTTTCTCTTGTATTGGCTTTTGCTAATTCTAGGACCTTCTTTTCCAAGGCCCTAGGATCTTTCTTTTAAATCTTCGGCGTATTGGTATGCACACCCGCATTCTGTGCGCGGTGACGCAGCAGGTGGTCCATCAATACAATCGCAACCATGGCCTCTGCAATTGGCACCGCACGGATACCGACACATGGGTCATGACGACCTTTGGTAATCACGTCGACGGTTTCGCCATCCACATTGATGGTTTCACCCGGTACCGTGATGCTTGAAGTTGGCTTCAGCGCAAGGTGCGCAACGATATCCTGACCTGATGAAATCCCACCAAGAATGCCGCCAGCGTGGTTGGATTTAAAACCTTCCGGCGTCAGTTCATCACGGTGCTCGCTGCCGCGCTGGTTGACGACGTCAAAGCCATCACCCACTTCCACGCCTTTCACGGCATTGATACCCATCAGCGCGTAAGCAATGTCTGCGTCTAAACGGTCAAACACTGGCTCTCCAAGACCAACAGGCACGTTATTCGCGACCACGGTCAATTTGGCACCAATAGAATCGCCTTCTTTTTTCAGCGCACGGATCAGTTCGTCCAGCGCTTCCAGCTTTGTTTCATCCGGGCAGAAGAATGGGTTTTGCTCAACTTGATCCCAGTCGACCTTGTCGATGGTCACATCACCCATTTGAGAGAGGTAACAGCGGACTTCAATACCAAACTCTTGCTTGAGGTATTTCTTTGCAATCGCACCCGCAGCAACACGCATCGCCGTTTCACGCGCTGAAGAGCGGCCACCACCACGGTAATCACGATGTCCGTATTTTTGATGGTAGGTGTAGTCGGCATGGCCAGGGCGGAAGCGGTCTGCAATCTTGGAGTAATCCTGTGAGCGCTGGTCGGTATTTTCGATAACCAAACCAATCGAAGTCCCTGTCGTTTTACCTTCGAAAACGCCAGAAAGGAACTTCACTTCATCCGGTTCACGACGTTGAGTCGTATATTTTGAGGTGCCCGGACGACGACGGTCCAGATCGACCTGTAAATCTGCTTCTGAAATTTCAAGCCCCGGTGGGCAACCGTCAACAATGCAGCCCAACGCCAATCCATGACTTTCACCAAAAGTGGTGACCCGAAAAACCTGACCTATTGAATTGCCTGCCATTACTTCCTCTGTTTCTCTCCGGTCGACATATCACAACCGCATTAGCATGCACCTAATGAAACATAACCGCGATTGAGAAGCAAAAGCTTTTTTTATGTACAGGTGGAAACTCCCTGTAATACTGGGCTGGTTTCAAGAAATGAGGCAAAACCGGAAAGAGAGATACAAAAAAGGCCGAAATCTATAATTTCAGCCTTTTTCTTAGGGGCAAAGACAACAATTAGTCTTTATAGATAGAAAATTCGTCGGCAACACTGACCAGATCCTGATAGGTCATCAGGAAGACACCGTGGCCGCCATTTTCAAATTCCAGCCAGGTCAGTGGCAGGTGTGGATACTGCTCCTGAACGTGAACCATGGAGTTACCCACTTCACAGATCAGAATGCCTTGCTCAGTCAGGTAATCCGGTGCATTGGCAATGATGCGGCGCATCAGTTTCAGGCCATCGGTACCTGCAGCCAGACCCAACTCTGGCTCGTGACGGAACTCATCCGGCAGCGAGTTCATGTCTTCCTCATCCACGTATGGTGGGTTAGAGACAATCAGGTCGTATTTATCTTTTGGCAGATCTCGGAACAAATCTGAGCGGATTGGGAAAACCTGCTGCTCAAGGCCATGTTCCTGAATGTTCATCTCTGCCACTTCCAGTGCATCGGTAGAAATGTCCACCAGATCTACTTCAGCGTCAGGGAACGCGTAGGCACAGGCAATACCAATGCAGCCACTGCCGGTGCACAGATCCATGATACGGTTTGGCTCGACTTCCAGCATTGGGCTGAACTGATTCTGGATCAGCTCACCGATTGGTGAACGTGGCACCAGCACACGCTCATCCACGTAGAATTCCAAATCGCAGAAGTAAGCTTTGTTTGTCAGGTAAGCCACTGGCGTGCGCTCGTTGATACGACGGATTACGCGTTCAACAATACGGTGACGTTCACTGGTGGTCAGACGCGCAGTTTGCGTTTCTGCAGGCACATCAATTGGCAGATAAAGTGTCGGCAGTACCAATTGTACCGCTTCGTCCCATGCGTTGTCCGTTCCGTGACCGTAATAAATTCCTGCTGCATTAAAGCAACTTACCGTCCAACGTAGCATGTCTTGCAGCGTACGCAGCTCGTTGACGACTTCATCAACAATAATTCTATCCAAAATGGCCTCCAGTAGCCTCAACACATCACCGTCAGGGCGATTCCAACAGGAAAGCAGACATTGTTCTTATTTTAAGTAAAATGCAGCTAACAGAATTTGGAAATGACTTATGAGTAAGAAATCCCCGATCCCAGAAGATGACGACATGTCATTGTTCCGCGATGCGGTGAAAGGCGTTAAAAAACTGCAGCAGGATACCATAAACCCGCCAAGACGCCAGACAACAGAGCAAGCACGCAAAAAGCAGACTGAGTCCGCGGCGCGCGACCACACCTTCTATTTCTCAGACGAGTTTGAACCGCTGCTGAAAGAGGATGGGCCAACTCAATATGCGCGCACAGGTGTCTCCAAATACGAAGTAAAAAGACTTCGCCGCGGTGTTTACGTGCCGGATATGTTCCTTGACCTACACGGCATGACGCAACTGGAAGCCAAGCGAGAGTTAGGCGCACTGATTGCAGCATGTATAAAAGAAGGGATCAGTTGTGCCTGTGTCATGCACGGTATTGGCAAACACATACTGAAACAGAAGACACCACTTTGGTTGGCACAGCACCCTGACGTATTGGCATTCCATCAGGCGCCACTGGAATTTGGTGGTGATGGCGCTTTACTGGTTCTGATTGAAATCCCGGAAAAATAGCCTGAAGCACAGAAACCAAAAACGCCCTGTGTTGGGCGTTTTTTTATCTCTGCTTAAAGCTGTTTTCGACCAAGCGGTCAGGACGCGTACCCCATCACTTGCGACGGACTTTTCATCCACAGCACTTCGCTCTGTTCTGTTTGCGGATTGTATTCAATGCAGGAAATCGAAGATGTCGGGAACATCGGCGGCTGAAGATCAGCCTCAAACTCTGCCGTGAGATAACCCACCAGCGGTAGATGAGAAACCAAAAGAATCGACGCTGGATTATCAACGGAAACTAAAGCGCGCAGGTAAGAAGCAACGTGCTCGCTGTCTCCATACGGCGTGATACCGTCTTCAGTCAAAACACTTTTCGCTTCGGGCAAAACGGCAGCACATGCCGACCAAGTCTGCTGTGCGCGTAAATAAGGACTCACCAAAACCAAGTCCAGTTTTCCCTCTGGCAGCTCTTGTGCCAGCCAGCGTGCCATTTCAACCGATTGTTGCTCACCGCGATCGGTCAGCGGACGTTCTTCATCACTGGCGGCGAAGGTGTGTGCCTCACCGTGGCGCATAATATAAATTCGCATATCACAACAGCTGATTTTGAGTATTCTTCGATATGCTACCAGTCAATTCTTTAATCTGGAACGACTGATCGCACAGATGTTTGCCTCAATTTACTTACGTGGTCATAATTAAGACCTTGCCACTACCAGTGAAGGTGCTTTGTGCAAATCAGTCCCAACGATCATCGTAGCTACCGCCTTATTACTCTCGCCAACAATTTGAGGGTGCTTCTGGTAGAAGATGTGCAAGCACCGCGCAGTGCTGCTGCGTTAACCGTGAATGTGGGACACTTCTGTGATCCCGCTGATCGTGAAGGTTTAGCGCACTTCCTAGAACACATGTTGTTTCTCGGTACAGAGAAATATCCCGATGTCGGTGAGTTCCAATCTTTTATCAGTCGCCATGGCGGTAATAACAACGCCTGGACCGGAACCGAAAACACCACCTTTTTCTTCGATATCCGACACGACCATTTCGAAGAGGCGCTTGATCGATTCGGCCAATTCTTCTCTGCGCCTTTGTTCAATGCAGATGCAGTCGACAAAGAGCGCAACGCGGTTGACTCAGAATATCGTCTGAAACTTCAGGACGATGTGCGCCGGATTTACCAGGTGCAGAAAGAGACCATCAACCAGGCTCACCCTTTCTCAAAATTTTCTGTCGGTAGCCTCGACACCCTTGCCGATCGCGAGGGCAGTTCGGTGCGTGATGAGCTGATTGCTTTTTACAAGACCCATTACAGTGCCAACCTGATGGCAGCCTCGATCACTGGCCCATTCAGGCTGGACGATTTGGAAACGCTGGCAAACCAAACATTCAGTGATATTCCAAACCTTGATCTGTCGCCGTTTGTGCCAGACGTCCCGTTTGTCGATAAAGCCCAGTTGCAACAGTTTGTCTGTATCGAGCCGCTCAAAGATGTTCGCAAGCTGACACTGGCATTTTCAATGCCAGCGACCGATGAGCATTACAAAATCAAGCCACTTTCCTACATTGCCCATCTTCTCGGTTATGAAGGTACTGGCAGTGTGATGTCTTTGCTCAAAGCAAAAGGGCTCATCAATAATCTGTCAGCAGGTGGTGGGATCAGCGGTTCGAATTTCCGAGAGTTTTCAGTCAGTGTCAGCTTGACCGAGGCGGGACTGACCAAGATAGACGATATCGTGACTTACATTTTTCAGGCTATCAGTCTTATCCGCGAGCAGGGGCTCGATGATTGGCGTTATGCAGAAAAACGTGCGGTGCAGGAAATGGCGTTTCGTTATCAAGAGCCTTCACGCCCTATCGATACCGTGAGTCATATGGTGCTCAACATGCAGCATTATCAGGATGAGGATGTGCTGTATGGCGACTACATCATGCAGGAATATGACGAAGCCTTGATACGCCAGATGCTTGGCTACCTGACACCCGATCATCTTCGCCTGACGTTGATTGCCAAAGGTGGCAATTATGATCGCACGGCAAATTGGTACGACACCCCTTACAGTGTGAAACCATTCACCGAAGCTCAGCTCGAAAAATGGCGTGCGGCACATATCTCTCCTGCACTGGCTTTGCCAGAGCCAAACCCCTTTATCAGCTACGAACTCGACCCTGCAGATTTAGAAGCGCCAGAACAGCAACTACCTGTGATGATTCAGGAATTACCGGGCTTTCGTTTGTGGCACCTGCAAGATACCGATTTCCGCGTCCCGAAAGGCGTGGTTTACGTCGCGATAGACAGCCCGCATGCGGTGCAATCGGTCGAGAACATCGTAAAGACCCGCGTCAGCGTTGAAATGCTGATGGAGTCCATCAATGAAACAGCCTATCCTGCCGAAGTTGCGGGCCTGAATTACAATCTCTATGCCCATCAAGGTGGCGTGACTTTGAAGCTAAGCGGCTTCAATGAAAAGCTGCCACTCCTGATGGATTTGGTATTGGATAAATTTGCCAAGCGCGATTTCAAACCAGAGCGCTTTGACATCATCAAAACCCAGTTGCTAAGAAGTTGGAAGAACGCGACTCAAAACAAAGCCATTAACCGCTTATACAATTCGATGACAGGTATCTTGCAACCAAACAATCCGACGTATGAAGAGCTCATCGAAGCGCTGGAACCTCTGCAGGTGACAGAACTACCTGACTTTGTGCATCGCGTGATGTCCGAACTGCATGTTGAGATGTTTGTTTATGGTAACTGGCAGAAGCAGCAAACGCTGGATTTGGCTGAGCCAGTAAAAGATGCCCTTCGTGTGCACAACCAACGCTATCAGGAGTCCACCCGACCACTGGTCCTTTTGAAAGGTGCTGGCAGTGCGTCATACCATCTGGGATGTGACAGTCAAGACTCAGCCGTGTTGGTTTACTACCAGAGCCACGGCACTGAACCTCAGGATGTCGCCTTATTTACTTTCGCTCAGCATTTGATGTCTGCCATCTTCTTCAACGAGCTGCGCACCAAGCAGCAACTTGGCTATATGGTTGGCTCCGGCAACATGCCAATGAACCGGCACCCAGGTTTGATTTTCTATGTGCAGTCACCTCAGGCTGGCCCGGCAAAATTGATGGAAGCAATAGACGACTTCCTCAATGCCTTCTTCCTGGTGCTGCTAGAACTCAACGAAGCGCAATGGCAAGCCAGTAAACAAGGGTTACTCGGACAGATAGAAGAGCCGGATGCCAACCTACGCGCCCGTGGACAGCGTTTGTGGATCAGTATTGGCAATAAGGATGCTGAATTTACCCAGCGCCAGAACGTCGCTGCCGCTATTCGGGATATGGATCGCGCAGATATGGTGAAGTTTGTGGTCGAGCAATTGAAACCGCGTACCTCCGATCGTCTGATCATGCACAGTTGTGGTGGCGCTCACCCTGATGAATGTAGCCTTGAAGGCACAAAGGAAATCGAGTCTGTCACAGCGTTTCGTCGCAATCGCACAGAGCGAATTAACTAAAGCCTGTCGACCTTCGTGCTGCCTTTTTCCATGCTTCAGATATAAAAAATCCCCGGGCCAGCCGGGGATTTTTTGTTTAAGGCTTTATGAGTGGAATGTCTTACCTTCCGCAGCCATGGCTTTAAGCAGCTCACACGGTGCAAAACGCTCACCGTACTTGGCTTCATGCTGTTCCAGCATTTCTACCAGACGTTTAATTCCAATGTGGTCCATATAGCGGAATGGACCGCCGAGGAATGGTGGGAATCCGATACCGAACACAGCACCAATATCGCCGTCACGCGCAGATTTCACCACGCCTTCATCCAAACACTGGGCAGCTTCATTCAGCATCATCAGCACACAGCGAATCGCCAGTTCATGCGCTGATAACTGACTTTTCAGCTCAACACCCAGCAAGGTGTAGACACGCTTATCGACTTCTTTTTTCTTACCGTTGTAAACGAAAAAGCCTTTGCCACTCTTACGACCTTTACGGCCATCATTGAGCATCACGTCGAACACATCCGGTGCCCGGAAACGCTCACCCAATTCGTTCAACAGAATTGGGCTGATCTTCGCGCCAATGTCGATACCTACTTCGTCCAGCAGTGTCACTGGGCCAACAGGGAAACCAAAGTCCAACAGCGCATTGTCAATGTGCTCAACCGACTCACCGGACAGTAAGGTTCTTGCCGCTTCGTTCATGTATGGCGCAAGAATACGGTTCACGTAGAACCCGGCTTTGTCTGCCACCACTATCGGCGTTTTACCTTGCTTCTTCGCAAGCTTCACCACAGTCGCCACCGCTTCTTCGGACGTGCCCGCATGTGGAATCACTTCTACCAGTGGCATTTTATCGACCGGCGAGAAGTAGTGCAGACCCACAATATTTTCAGGACGCTTTGCACCCTCGGCGATTTGATGGATTGGCAGTGAAGAAGTGTTGGTGGCGAAGATGGTATCTTCAGCCAGATTCTCTTCTACTTCCGCAACCATTTGGTGCTTCAGCTTCAGATCTTCAAACACGGCCTCAACAACCACATTGTTACGGCTCATACCGGAATAGTCAGTCGTACCGCTAATGCGATCCATCTGCTTTTGCATTTCGGCTTTGGAAATGATGCGGCGCTTGCGCTTTTTATCCAGCAGTTTATAGCTGTAAGCCATGGCATTCAGAATGCCATCGTTGCTGACATCTTTGACGCGCACAGGTGTATTCGCTTTGGTCGCAGAAACATTGGCGATACCAGCGCCCATCAAACCACCGCCAAGCACAGTCACGCCTGTCACAGTGCGAGGGTCAGCATCTGCGCCAGTTTCTTTTTTCATTGCAGTTGTCGCAAAGAAAATGCTGCGCAATGCGGCAGATTCTGATGACATCACCAGCTCACCAAAGCGTTTTGCTTCCAGCGCCAGGCCTTTCTCGACGCCTTTATCCAAGCCGTATTTGATGACCTCAAGGATGGCTTCAGTGGCAGGGTAATTACCGCGGGTTTTCTCACGGGTTTTCTTCGCAGCCTGATCGAACATAACAGAACGGCCAAGTGCATTGCCGCCCATCGCCCAATCCTGCCAGCTCCCTTTGCGTTTGGGTTTACCCTTCAGTGCCAACTCTTCAGCAACACGAAGCAACACAGACTGAGGAACCACATCATCGACTACGCCCATTTTCTTCGCTTTCTTGGCGCGAAGCTGTTTGCCCGTCAGAATCATATCCAACGCGCCCGGCACACCGATGAGTCTTGGAAGACGTTGCGTACCGCCGGAGCCCGGCAACAAGCCAAGCTGCACTTCGGGAAGACCCAGACGGGTTTTATCATCATCACTCGCGACTCGGCTATGACAAGCCAGAGCGAGTTCCAAACCACCGCCCAACGCAGGGCCATGAATCGCTGCGACGACATGAAATGGCAGTTTCTCGATACGGGAGAACAGCTTCTGACCATGTTCAGCAATAGCCTGTGCATCTTCCGCAGTATTGCACGCATCTAACATGCGAACGTCAGCACCAGCCACAAAGTTATCCGGTTTTGCAGAGTGCAGCACCAGACCTTTGATATCGCTTTTGCTTTCAAGCTCGCTCAGAATTGCACTGATTTCATCAACAAAGCTGGCTTGCAGGGTATTCATGCTCTCGCCAGGGACATCAATGCTCAGCCATGCCACACCGTTGTCACCATAGCGCAGCGAGAACGCACCGTTTGTTGGGGTTGTTTGTTCCGTCATTATTCTGCCTCCAAGATCATCGCTGCACCCAGACCACCTGCTGCACAAGCAGTATTCAATGCCAAACCACCTCCACGGCGGCGAAGTTCATTCAAGGTTTGGGTGATCATGCGCGCACCGGTTGCGGCAAATGGGTGACCGTAAGCAATCGAGCCACCCAGCACATTGAACTTGTCCATGTCGATTTCGCCAATTGCCTGGCTACGACCCAGCTTCTGTTCTGCAAAGCTTTTGGACGCAAACATTTTTACGTTAGCCAACGTCTGCGCGGCAAACGCTTCATGCATATCAATCAGAGTGAGATCAGACAGCGTAATGCCAGCGCGATCTAACGCGATTGGCGTTGAGTAAGACGGCCCCATCAGCATGTCATGCTCAACCTGAATTGCAGAAAACGCGTATGAGCGGATGTAACCCAGAGGCGTTAGACCAAGTTCTTTGGCACGCCCTTCACGCATCAGCATCACTGCTGCAGCACCGTCGGTCAGTGGCGTACTGTTTGCAGCAGTCACAGAGCCGTGTTTGCGGTCAAACGCAGGACGCAGTTTCGCGTAGCCTTCAACCGTTGAGTCTTCGCGAACATTGTTGTCTTTATCAATCCACTGGCGATAAGGTTCAGGGAAGGCAGTCATCACCTCATCACGAACCAATCCATCCGCCCAAGCTTTCGCTGCTAGGGAATGAGAGCGGTGTGCCAATGCATCTTGTTCCTCACGGGTAATGCCATGGCTCTTTGCCATTTGCTCTGCAGTTTGTCCCATGCTGAGGCCTGTCGAATATTCCGCTACAGCTGGTGGAACAGGCGCTAAGTCTTTGAGGGAGAGTGAGCTTAGGAGTTTTAAGCGCTTGCTCATCGTCTTAGCTTTGCTAAGCGCCAGCAGTGTCGCTGCCATGTGCTTAGAGACACCAATTGGCAGCACGGAAGAAGAATCTGCGCCACCTGCGATACCGATATCAACAGCACCGGCCATGATGCTTTCGGTGACGTTGACGACAGATTGGAAGCTGGTCGCGCAAGCGCGGCTGACACTGTAAGCATCAGTGTGAACATTCATACCTGTGCCAAGCACTATTTCACGTGCGATGTTCGGTGCTTCCGGCATTTGAACAACCTGTCCAAAAACCAGCTGGTCGATTAGCTTAGGATCAATGTCGGTACGGTTTAGCATTTCGCTAACAACCATCTTTCCGAGATCAACAGCAGGCACATCCGCATATGCGGTGGATTGTCGTGCAAACGGGGTACGTAAACCCGAGACGACAGCTATACGTTCACCCTGACGCGTAGTCAGATTCTGGGGAGAGTTCATTGCCGCTCCTTGCAATTATTAGAGGTCAGACCAGAAGAGTGTAACCAATTTGTTATCAGATTAAAACGTGCGTTTTAATTAAATCTGCCAAGCAAACATAGACCGTTACGACATTTTTGAAAATAAAAACTGAGCGAGAAGCAAAGTTGGAGAGTGACTAGGGGCTGTTGACCTTTGGTGATGATTTTTGCAGCAGTTTGTGGGGATTTTATGCAAGGCAAAGGCTTCGATGTGTAGCTGGCCTACATGAGAAGCTGATAACGCAGCAGAAATTCCCCACAAACGCTGCCCGAAAGGTTCTGCTCTAAGCGTTTTATGCTTTGTTGAGGTGTGTTTGCTTAGAATCACTAGGCGGCACACACCTCGCCGCGCCTAAAACGCTTATAGCGAGAACAAAATTTAACCACCAAAGGTCAACAGCCCCTTTAAACGAAAAGCAAAAAAAAACCACACCTATCAGGTGTGGCAACGTATGTGGAAAGCAATCACGTATTAAATCAATTAACGTAAAGCCAATTGCAAATCAGGTCATAGACCTGAGGAGAAAGTAAAGTCAGCCTTCAAAAAGGAAGTTTGTCATCTTGCTCAACACGGTTTCATGCGACAGATTCGGTAAACCAACGAAGTCTGTAACACGTCACCAGATGACAGTGCCTACTATACCCACGCATCAGGAAGCGATTTTGAAGCAGATCAATTTTTTGTTTGATTACTCATCAATCGAAGGAAAGAGAGGCTAAAGCGAAGGGAAGATTGCGAGTTAGGTTGGATAAATATGCACTTGGTTGAATTTGTTTAATTCTTAGAAAGCTGTCTAAAACACTACAACCACTGCCTAATTGATTAAACTCAAACCAAATCACCTTCAGAAGGCAGGCTCCGTACATTTAACATGGTTATTTATTAGCCCAATCAACACTACAATTACAGCAAAGCGGCTAACCGTCTTAAAGCCAGATTGCTCACTTAGGGGCTGTTGACCTTTGGTGATGATTTTTGCAGCAATTTGGCATTTAATATCCTAAATAATCAGGATGATAGAATGGTTTTGAAATTATTTGGAAATAAAAAGTCAGAAACCAAGGTCTCTAGTGATATGGAAAAGCAGAGACGATACGAAGCGCTCGTGAGAGCCTGGCACAGAGACCTCTACCGTTATGCATACTGGTTGACGAAAGACCAGCACGTAGCGGAAGATTTGGTGCAGGAAACCTGCCTACGTGCATGGCGCTCGCTTGATAGCCTTCAAGATGACAACGCCGCCAAAGCTTGGCTGATCACCATCCTTAGGCGCGAAAATGCACGCCGTTTCGAGCGTAAACAACTCGAATTGGTAGATATTGATGACCACCAGGTTGCAGACGATGCACGCCCCAGTGAAGAAGCCTCGGTCGAACAGCAATGGCTTCACAAGCAAATCATGCGTCTGTCACCAGAATATCGAGAACCGTTGGTGTTGCAGGTCGTTGCCGGATTTAGCGGTGAAGAGATCGCTGAGATCTTAGACCTAAACAAAAACACTGTTATGACGCGTTTGTTCAGAGCGAGAAACCAATTGAAAGAGTTCATGGACAATCAAACTTCAGGCCAGCGAGGTGCGCTAAATGGATGAGCTCGAATTTCGTCGACGCCTTCTGGCGGACCCTCAGGATAAAGACCCTGAGATTCTGGCAGCAAAATCAGAGTCGCCAGCTAATCAAAAATTAGCATCAGAGCTAGATCAACTAGATGCGCTATTAGATCAAACATTGCGCGTGGATGTACCGGATGATTTGGTCGACAAAGTCCTGTTTAAACAAACCAGTGACGTAGTGCGGGAAGCAAGGAAGCCGCGCTTTCATCTGGCTATCGCTGCTTCTGTTGCATTTGCTTTCGGCATTATGCTGGGCCAATTCAATTGGCAGGCGCTACCGGTCTTGCCAGGACAAGCAAGCTTGGGACAAATTGCTCTAGAGCACTATTACCATGAAGAAGACTTCACCAATAACGTGTTCGAGGGTGCAACCTTGACCCAAGTGAATGCCAAGCTGTCACCATTAGGTAAAACCTTTAATGGTCAGTTACCTGGCGAAGTGTCGTACATCAACCATTGCAGCTTTGCCGATAAGCATGCTGTTCATATGGTGCTTAAAGGTAACAATGGCGAAGATTTCACTGTTTTTGTTGTGCCGCAGCAATCCAAAGCTATGGAAAACTATAGCGATGGCAATATGGAAGCTATTTCATTGCCAGCAGCCAATAACAGCAGTGTGATTGTAGTAGGCAAAGAAGGCGCAGATATCATGCCTGTCGCTGAACAATTGAAGCAACATCTCAATCAGAAGGCCTGATACAATCCATTACAAAATCTAGGGGAGCAGATGCTCCCCTTTTTCTTTTCCCGCAATTACAACCACCTAGCGCCATCCCTAGCATTTACAAAACAGCATGTTATAACTGGTCAGATTTCCAATAAAGCACCTACACAATAGAATTTGCGCAGCTCATTCTGAGCATAAATATCAAAAAAATTATAATTTTATTCGGAATATTCGCATTATGAATAAGAAGCGTCTGTTTATCCGCTCAGCAGTGGCAATGGCTGTTGCAGCGAGCTCCACGTCAGCATTGGCTGCTGGCTTCCAACTTAACGCACAATCAGCAACAGGTATCGGCCGTGCTTTTGCCGGTGATGCTGTAATCGCAGATAACGCAGCTGTTATGGCACGAAACTCTGCGGCTATGGCTCTGTTTGATGAGAAAGCATTCTCAATTGGCTTTGAGACAATCACGACTGACATCACCGTCAGTGATGCAACCTACAGCAGTCTTGCTACGCTTAATCAGCCAGTACCAGTTGCTGATACTGATGATGTGGGCGGCACTTCCATTGCGCCAAACGTACATTTCATCATGCCTCTAAACGAAAAGTTTGCTGTTGGTATCAATGCCTATTCGAACTTTGGCACCAAAACTGAGTTCTCTGATGACTATGTGGCGACTGAATACGGCGGTTTGACCGACGTGAAAAGCTTTAACCTGGGTCTAGCTGGTTCATACCGTTTGAACGACCAATGGAGCTTTGGTGCTGGTCTCGACATCATTTATGGTCAAGGCACAATGAAGCGAACAGCCAATGAAAACCTTCCATTTGTCGGGGGACGCGATTTACTGAATGTTGATGGTGCCGACGGTTTTGCTGTGGGATTCAATGTTGGTACTGTGTACGAGCTGGATGAAAACAACCGATTCGGTTTTGCTTACCGTTACAGCCCAGAATTTGAAGCCAAAGATGACAAAGGCCAGAAGATTACTCTTCCACTGCCTGATATCGCTGAATTCTCTGGCTTCCATAAAATTGAAGACACCAAATTTGCCGTTCACTACAGCGTTCAATACATTGGTTGGGGATCTTTCGATCAAATCGAATTTGAAAACCTTCAAGGCACAGTCCTGACCGGTTCGTATAACAAGCCATACGAATGGCAAGATGGCTGGCACTACAGTATCGGTGGTACCTACTACCTGAACAACGATTGGACACTTCGTGCCGGTTATATGTATGACACCAGTGCGCAAGACAGCCTAACATCAATCTCTGTTCCAGACTCTGATCGTCAATGGTTCTCTGCAGGTTTGACATACAACCTTGACCAAAGCTCAACCATTGACTTCGGCTTTACTTACCTGATGGGTAAAGAAGTGTCTGTATCTGAAAGTACAGAGTTTAATGGCATCACTTTGTCTTCGGTCAATGCTACCACCCAAGCAAATGCGATTCTGATGGGTCTACAGTACAGCCGCAGCTTCTAATTTAATTAGAACACAGTGACTAAAGGGGAGCATTCGCTCCCCTTTTTTGTTCGCTCAAATAAAGCCTAAAGCGAACAAATTCAGTAAAACCAAGGCTTTTCAGCGTACACAAGTACGCTTAACTGGTATTAAGGATTAACACGTGTTCGCCGAAACTCAGCGTACACTTGTTCCAAACCACCCAATAAATAGTGCATTTTACTAAAATATATCAATCCATCGATACATTTATCTAAATACATCCTCTCTCTATCATCAAAATTGCATATTGATTGCCTGTCAGTACCCTGTACCGACCACAATAATCAAGTAAATACTCTAATGAACAAGAACAAACTTCTTCCGCTGGCAATTGCTGCAGCACTTGGCTCTCTTTCTTCAACGTCTGCAATCGCTGCAGGTTTTCAACTGGCGGAGTATTCTGCAACTGGTCTTGGCCGCGCATATGCGGGTGAAGCTGCGATGGCAGATAATGCGTCTGCTCAATTCCGCAATCCAGCCATGATGACTTATCTGGAAGGCACCCAAGTTTCTACTGGCCTTATCTACGTTGATCCAAACGTGGATGTGGAAGGCACAAACACCAGCTTAACTGGCGACAAAACTGCGACTTCATCTAAAGATTTTGCAGATTCAGCCTTTATTCCAAACTTCTACTTCTCTCATCAATTGAACGAGAAGGTTTATCTGGGTCTGGCACTGAGCTCAAACTTCGGTATGCACACTAAACTGGATGACAACTTCAAAGGCACCCAGTTTGGTAATGAAGCGTCAGTGATGACCATGGAAATCAATCCAAACATCGCATACAAAATTAACGACCAGTTCTCTGTTGGTGCTGGTGTTAGATACGTATTGGGTGAAGGTAGCATTGGTGCGAAAAGCTCTGCAGATATCAAAAACCCACTCAATGGCAATGTCATCGTACCTACCGGTACTACTCTAAAATACATGGAAGGTGATGATACTGCTTGGGGTTGGCAAGCTGGTGCAGCTTGGCAGATCAATGAAGACAACCGTTTAGGCTTTAACTATCGTTCTGAAGTGAATCTGAATCTGGAAGGCCATGCCACTGGCCTAGCGTTTGGTACTACTACTGCGCAATTGCCTGGCAGTATGGAGCTGACGCTGCCCGCAACCGCAGAGATAGCAAGCTTCCACCAACTGACCGACACAGTTGCAGTACACGCTAGCATCAACTGGACTGACTGGAGTACCTTCGAAAAGCTGGAAGCAAATATCCCTTCCCTTTCTCAGCCAAACCAACTGGTTAAACAAGAGAACTGGAAAGATAACTATCGCTTTGCTGTTGGTGCCACTTATCAGTTGAACACCAAAACCCAGCTTCGTTCTGGCGTTGCTTATGATACAGCAGCGGTCGATGACGCTAACCGCACCATTACAATTCCAGAAACCGATCGCCTTTGGTTAAGCCTGGGTGCAGGTTACCACTACTCTGATAACCTAACGCTTGACGCAGGTTTTACTTACATCTTTGCAAAAGACGCAGATGTCAAAGAGCCTCGTGACGGAATCAGTTCTGACCTAACTTCTGTACCTTTTGGAGGTACTTTCGAAGGTCAAACCTCTGGCAACGTATGGCTGGCAGGTGTTCAGGCAACTTACCGCTTCTAAGAGTTGAACAAATCCCAGAGACAAAAATGCCACTCAATCGAGTGGCATTTCTTTGTTAATTTCTTAGTAATCGTCGATTTCGTCTAGCAAATCGTCATCCAGATAACTGTCGTCAGGCTCTGGTAAATCTGCCGCCTTTCCGCCTCGGGCTTTAAACTCTTTATTCTGGAGGTAAGCATCACGTGCAAAGGCGTATGGATCCGGTGAGTTAGTCAGCAAGCTTTCCTGTTGAACCAAGGCTGCTCTGTCTTCCATCCCTTCAAACATCCATTTGAGGATAGATTGCGGAAGCGTTAACAGAGACAGCGGCGGATAAAGGCCATCGACCATATCCCCTGCTCCCTCACGCAACGTGATGGGTCCGTAAACGGGGAACATAAAGTAAGGCCCTTGCCCTATGTCGTAGTAACCCATGGCGTCACCAAACTGACGGTCAGAGATTTTCGGAACATTGGCAGCCGAAGCGATATCGATTAAGCCACCAATACCAAAGACAGTGTTTAGCCAAAAGCGATTAAAGTGGGTAAGTGCCGCTTCGCCATCAAGCATAACAATGCTGTTCACCATGCTTGCTGGCTCTTCGAGGTTACTGAGGAAATTAGAGATACCCGTTCGTGTCCAGCTTGGCACATAGTCGACATAAGCCAGCGACACAGGTTTTGCGATATAAGGGTCTAGATAATCATAATTGACCGTCCACATCGCGCGGTTGAATCCTTCAAAAGGATCATTGGGATGCGAAATGTCGAATTCAGCATTGGTTTCAGCGTCAGCCTGAGATTCTTCCGGGGATTGGGCACAACCACTCAGTAAAACCAGCACGCCAACTGCCAGAATAAGTTGTTTCCACATTGTTATAACTTGTCCTTTAGGTAAAAAAGAGGTCGGTTAAATACCGACCTTTTGTCATTATTTTGGCAGTATAAAGCACTTACTGCTTTTGGTTAATCACTAACTGTGAACTTCCGCCGAGCTCAAACGGGTCGGTTTCCCCAAACCAGTCACCGTCACGTGTCATTACGTTGCCGTCGTTGTCAATGCGGGCTTTCACCATCACCTCTGGCAATGAAGACATCAAACGCTCTGGGATCATGCTGTCCGCATCTGTCAGTTCAACTTCTACCGGGAAGCGGCTCAGCGGCAAACGCTTCGCTGCAACCGGCATTGGCGCACCATCCGCAGAGTGAACCGATACAATCAATACACCTTCGCTTGGCAATTGGACTTGTTCATCCAGCGAAATTGTCACAGAGACGGACTGTCCTTCGCCAGCGCCCATTTGTGCTTCTGCACGTTGAATACTGCGGTCCAACATAGAGATACGTGGATCGTCCGCTGGCAGTAGTTGTTTCATGGTAGACCAAGCAGCAACCGCCTCTTCGTAAGCACCGCGCTCAAAAGCATCAAATGCAAGCAATGAAAACGCTTGAAGGTTGCCATGATCGACTCTAATCACTTCGCGCAATAGATTGCGCGCTGTATTGCTGTTTTGCTCATCACCCGACAGCATAAGAGATTGCGCATAACCTAGCTTCACGTCGCTGTCGTCTGGCATCAGGTTGTAGGCTTTCGCCATTGCACCTTCGGCGGTTTGCACATCACGGTTTGCCAAACCAATGCGACCAAGCAGTAACCATCCCATCGCATCATCAGGCGTCTGTTGAAGCTTAGTACGAAGAGACAGCGTCAACTCCGCCATTTCCTGATCTGTCATCGGCTCATTGGTGTCAGACATCAAACGACGAGACAGATCCGGCAAGCGTGATGCCGTCTCTTGCCAAGAAACCACTTCACGATAGTTGCCCATGGTGTCGTACAAGCCATAGCTCATCAACACCATGATAAGGATGCCTGGCACCAATACGACAAAAGGGACCTTACTTTGTGTCGCTGACTTCTCGTTGGCCGGAATGTCATCCAGCAATGATTGCTTAAGCTCAACTGCCAATTCATTCTGGTTTTCCACCAGACCTTCCTCGGCTTCTTCGTTAAGCTCTTCCATACGATCACGGAAGAAGGCTTTGTTCAGTTCATCGCGGCTCGCCGCTTCGTCCTGTTCCTTACCGCGGTAAATCGGCAAAACAAATAAGCCAACAGAGACCACCATCATTAAGGCTGTGATCAGCCAGAACCACATTTCAGTCATCCATTGTTATCCTTATTTTTATTGTCAGCCGAGCCTTCATTGAGCAACGCATCCAGACGTGCCTGCTCTTCGCTATCAAGTTCAGCTTTAACGGTTTTCGCTTTAGGTTTACGGCTGCGCATCACCAAGACAGTGAATCCAACAACCACAAACAATGCCGGGCCAGCCCAAAGAATCAATGTCGACGCCGTCAGTGGCGGGTTGTAAGTCACGAAGTTACCGTATCGATCAACCATGTAATCGACAATCTCGTCTTCGTTCTTACCTTGCTTGAGCATCTCATAAACCTTCAAACGAAGATCCTGAGCCAAGCCAGCATTGGAATCGGCAATATTATTGTTCTGACACTTAGGGCAGCGCAGTTCTTTGCCGAGCTTTTTGAAGGCTTCTTCTTGTTCAGGTGTGTCAAACTCATACACTTCGATCGCTGCAGAGACTGTGAACGCAGCACTTGCAGCCAGCATGATTGCTAACAGAAAACGTTTCATTAGCCTTTTGCCTCCGCCAGCATTTGCTCGTACATCGGGCCTAATTTTTCGTTCCAGTTTCTATCATTCACATCACCGACATGTCGGTAACGAATCACACCGTTAGCATCGATAAGGAACGTCTCTGGCGCACCGTAAACACCAAGATCCAGACCTAGCATGCCATCACCATCAAACAGGCTGACCAGATAAGGGTTACCTAATTGGTTGAGCCAGCCGATCGCTTTCACGCGATCGTCTTTGTAGTTAAGGCCAATGATTTTAACGCCGTTGGCCGCTAACTCATTCAGGTAAGTGTGCTCTGCGTAACAAGTAGGGCACCAAGTTGCCCACACGTTCAAAAGCAGAGGTTCGCCTTTGAAAATGTCCTGATCGTAAAGCTTGCCAGCTTGCGCCAAATCTTCCAGCCGGAACGAAGGAACTGGTTTACCTACCAGCACTGACTCTAACTTCGTTGGGTCATCACCTTCGGCGTTCTTGCCCAATTGCACAAAGAAGACACCAACCAACACCATAAACAGTGCAAACGGAATAAAGAGTAAAGGTTTGTTCACCCTTAAGCCTCCTTCACTGGCTCAGCAGATACTTCTGATTGAGCCTTCTTACGAAAACGGTAACGCTTGTCCGAAATAGCCAGCAAACCACCCAGTGACATCACCAGTGAGCCGAACCAAATCCAACGAACAAATGGTTTGTAGTAGATACGCACTGCCCAAGAGCCATCATTCAAACGTTCACCCATTGCCACATAGAGGTCACGGGTGATACCACGGTCAATCGCCGCTTCGGTCATCATCGAGCGCTGAACCGTGTAGAAACGTTTCTCAGCATGCAGTGTGTTTACGCGCTTATCGCCACGGTAAATATCGAAGTCAGCGATGTAACCGTCGTAGTTCGGACCATCTTTATCGCGAAGACCTGCGAAATGGAAATCGTAGCCTTGCAGTTCAATGCGATCGCCAGGTGCCATTTTCACGTCGCGTTCGATGTCGTAGTTCTGAACCATTGCAATACCGAGCACTGTGATTGCCAGACCGATATGACCAAGCACCATCGCCCAGTGGCTCCGACCCAGCTTACCGAGACCGGTGACGAAATCATGACGGTGAGTCGCACGCTGATACACCTCGATGCATGACAAAGTGATGACCCAAAGGCCCATCACCGCACCCAGCGCAGCCAGCGGCATAAAGACATCAGCAAAGATCCACACCAGTGCAACGCCAAGAACAACAGAAACTACGCCACTAAACAGCAGTTCTTTTTTCACGTTCTTGAGGTTGTCACGTTTCCAGCGGATCAGCGGACCAATACCGAGAAGGAAGGCAAACGGTACTGACAGCCAGGTGAACAGCAGGTTGAAGAATGGTTCACCAATAGAAACCGACCCCAGGCCAAGCTGTTTGTGAACCAATGGCAACAATGTACCCAATAGAACAACAACCAGTGCAGCAACAAGCAGAATGTTGTTTGCCAGCAGGACATTCTCACGGGAGACCAGCTCGAAGTTACCGCGCACACGGACTTCTGACGCACGCAATGCATAAAGCAGCAGCGAGCCGCCGATAACCACCACAAGGAAGCCAAGAATAAACAGGCCCCGGCTTGGATCAGATGCGAATGCATGCACTGAAACCAGTACGCCAGAACGTACCAGGAAGGTGCCCAACAAACTGAGTGAAAATGCAGACAATGCTAACAGCACAGTCCAAGCTTTGAATGTGCCGCGCTTTTCCGTTACTGCCAATGAGTGCATCAACGCGGTACCAGCCAGCCAAGGCATAAACGAGGCGTTTTCTACTGGATCCCAGAACCACCAGCCGCCCCAGCCAAGTTCGTAGTAAGCCCACCAAGAGCCCAGTGCGATACCCAATGTCAGGAATACCCAAGCTGCCGTTGTCCAAGGACGGGACCAACGTGCCCACGCCGTATCAAGACGACCCGCCATCAAGGATGCAATCGCAAAAGCAAACGCCACAGAGAAACCCACATAACCCATGTAAAGCATCGGCGGGTGAACAATCAGCCCCGGATCCTGAAGAAGCGGGTTGAGGTCACGGCCATCAACCGGGAAATAAGGAAGTGTTCGCTCAAACGGGTTCGACGTCAGAATGATAAACAGCAGGAAGCCGACACCAATCATGCCCATCACTGCCAATACGCGGGAGACAGACTCCAGTGGCATGCCACGGCTGAAAATGGCAACGGCCAGTGTCCAACCTGCTTGGATAAGCACCCAAAGAAGCAACGAGCCTTCGTGTGCGCCCCAGACTGCCGTCAGACGGTAGTACCAAGGCAAGGCACTGTTTGAGTTACTCGCTACATACGTGACCGTAAAGTCGTTAACGTAGAATGCCCAGCTCAATGCGATAAAAGACATCAATAGCATCAGGAACATGCCGATAGCCAGTGGACGCGCGGAACGCATCATGGCCTGGTTTCCGACGTGAGCACCCCACAGAGGGTAGATACTCAACAGGACGGAAAAACCAAGGGAGATAATAAGGGCGAAATGCCCTAATTCAGCAATCATTAGTAGCTACCCTGTTTTTGCTGCTCGGTGTATTCAAGCGGTTTATGCCCTTTGTTCATCGCTTCTGCGATTTCAGGCGGCATATATTCTTCATCGTGTTTCGCCAATACTTCGCTTGCGAACACGGTACGTTCATCAACCAGCACACCCTGTGCAACAATTCCCTGACCTTCACGGAAAAGGTCTGGCAGAATGCCTTCAAATTCCACGGTAACTTCTGGGCCAACATCCGCAACACGGAAACTCACTTTCAGAGATTCTGGGTCACGCTCCACTGAATCTGTCACCACCATGCCACCAATACGCAGACGTTGACCGACTTCAGGTTTGGTGCCATCAGGCTTACCATTCACCAATTCAGTTGGCGTGTAGAACAAGTCCATGTTTTGGTTCAATGCGTAAAGCACCAATCCAATCGTCGCGCCTACACCAAACACCAGGGCAAGAGCCAGCCCCAGTCGTTTCTTGCGTCTCGGGTTCATAGCGTGTTCTCCATTTTTTGGGCATTCTTAATACGTTGCTCTCGGGCAACTTTGTTTTTAATTTCTTTAAACAGTTTGCGTCGGGTGAAACGGGTCGCCAGTGCTACCCAAGCCATCGCCACGAATGTAATGCCGAAGGCGCCCCAAACATAACCAGCGTAACCACCCATCGCCAGGAATTCAGAGAAAGAATCGAAGTGCATGGTTATCCCCTCTCAACCAATTCACGAACCCAAGGACGGTGCGCTTCACGTTGTAGAATTTTGTTTTTCAGTCCCATCAGCGACACGGCACCAAAGAACATAGCAAAGCCCAGAATATTCAGAAGCAAAGGCCACAACATATCTGATGCAATGGAAGGTTTCGCAAATTTAGTGATCGTCGCGCCTTGGTGCAGCGTGTTCCACCACTCCACTGAAAAGTGAATGATAGGAAGGTTAATCACCCCTACAATCGCCAGAATACCCGCAGCACGACCAGCAGTGCGGTCATCATCAAAGGCGTTGTAAAGCGCGATCACACCGAGATAGAGGAACAGTAGAATAAGCTCAGAAGTCAGGCGTGCATCCCATACCCACCACGCGCCCCACATTGGCTTACCCCAGATAGCACCAGTCACCAATGCAATAAAGGTAAATACCGCACCTACAGGCGCCATCGCCGCGGCCGCCCAATCAGACGTCTTGATTTGCCACACTAAGCCGATAAATGCCGCAATGGCCATCGACATGTAAGCGCCCATAGACCAAATCGCTGCAGGAACGTGAATATAGATGATTCGGAAACTGTCACCCTGCTGGTAGTCAGAAGGCGCGAATGCCAGTCCCCATATGGTACCGGTGATCAAAGACAGGGCTGCCAAAACCACAAACCACGGCAACAATGTGTTACAGAGTTGGTAGGTTGCCTCGGGCTTGGCATATGGGTGAAGCCATTTCCACATTGCAGATATCACTCTCAGTTAATATGTTGTAATAATTAGTATTATTGGACGCTCACCCGGAGAGCAGCAGACACTGCAAACGGGGAAAGCGTGGCCGAACCTGCCAGCATCGCACCCAAAATGGCTAGCTGACCATTTATCGGAAATCCACCAGCAGCCATATCAATCGCCGATGTCGCGAAGATAAGGACCGGAATAAACAACGGTAAGACCAGAAGGCTTAGCAATGCGCCGCCCTTTCTCAGCCCTACCGTCAATGCCACACCAATCGCGCCAAGGAAGCTCAGCGTCGGCGTGCCTAACAACAGTGTTAGCACAACGGCTTTGTAAGCTTCCCAGTCTAAAGACAGTAATACCGCCAGAAGCGGACTTATGATCAATAGTGGCAGACCGGTCAGCAGCCAATGTGCGACAATTTTTGCGAAAACCAGAACGGACAAAGGTTCTGGCATCAGCAGCATCTGCTCTAACGAGCCATCCATAAAGTCATCACGGAACAAACGATCCAATGACAATACCGCCGCCAACAACGCAGCCACCCAGATAATCCCTGGTGCTATTTCAGCCAGTAAGTTGGGACCAGGTCCGACACCCAATGGAAACAAGGTGATGACAATGATGAAAAACCACAGTGGGTTCAGCATGTCAGATTGGCGACGAAACGCCACGAGCAACTCGCGACGGATCATGTGAAACATAGCTGATCCCATTACGCCCCCAACCTGATCCGGCGCAAACCCGGGTTGCCTTCGAACATATCTTGGTGGGTGGTAAACAACACCATGCCTCCATTATTTACATGCTGTTGAAAAAGGCTCTCAAGCACCTTTACACCCTGTTTGTCGATGGCGGTTAACGGCTCATCCAAAATCCAAAGTTTAGATTGGCTAATCCAAAGCCTTGCCAATGCAACCCGACGGTTCTGACCAGCAGACAGCTGCGCGGCAGGCACATCTTCCCGGCCAGCTAGCCCGACACGTGCCAATGCGTCCCAAAGACTGGATTCATCCGCGTCACCATGCATACGTTGGTAAAATGCCAGATTTTCAAACGCGGTCATCTCACGTTTTACGCCTGTGCTGTGGCCAAGAAACAGTAAATTGCCATAAAACTCTTCTCGGGCTTTATTCACCAATTCTCCGTCCCAGAAGACTTCGCCAGATTCCGCCAGCCCCAACCCGGCAATGATCCGTAACAATGTTGTTTTACCCGCGCCGTTTGGCCCTTCAATTTGGACAAGATCACCGGATGACACCGTAAAACTGAGATCTTCAAACAGCACCCTTTCATCACGGATACAGCTGAGCTCGCGCACTTCCAACATGAGAAATTGGCTTTCCCGATAAAGTTATGAAAAATTTGCCCGATAATACCATAGAGGCGTTTAAAGTCGTTAGCCGCGAGGTCTCGCTAATGTCACTCAAGCAATCAAATCCTACTGATTGATGAGGGCTGGGTATATGCGCTAAGCGTTAATAATTGTGAGTAAATATGAAAATCGACAATATCAATCACATCAATGCATTAGCGCAGGAAACATTGAAGAATGTTCCGGTTAAAAGCCTGCTTGATTTAGGGAAACCATTACAGCAACCCGGTCAGCAGCCCAATCTGAGCGATGGTCAGCGCTCCCAGCTCTCTCAACTCTTGGCACTTTTACCACTCTATTCAATGTTGAAAGGCACACACAGCGAAAACGGATCTTTGCCGCCTGTGATGTTAACTCTGCTGAAGCAGCTCACCATGCCCGCTGATACAAAACTGGCCGCTAAATGGCTTGCCGAGCAGAAAGCGGATAAAGGGTTGCTGGAAGCATTGCGCCAGGCAACCGCACCAGCCAATGAGCAAGAAGGTTCGGGAAAGTTGAAATCTTTGCTGATGCTAATGGCTGAGCAGCGCATCAACGAGCAGACCAAACCCGGTGACTACCATTGGCTGTTTCCCTTCAGGGACAACAACGTCTCCCCGGTACACGTTAACGTCGAGAAAAAGACCGGAAGAAAAAAGAAAAAGTTGCGCTGGTGCATCACGCTAAACCTGACTCTGGCAAAGAACCGTCATCTCACTGCGACAGCAGAACTTGAGGACAATTCACTTTCACTCAGTTTTTCTACCGATGCTGAAGGCTTAAAAAAGCAGATTGAGACCGCCATGCCCAAACTGGAAGAAAAACTCGCCCAACATCAAATCGCGCTGCAGCAATGTGAAATCAATACGTTAGAAAGTGCACAGACGGAAACCATCTCGTCAGGAGTGAATATTCAGGTATGAAGAAAGCTAAAAGCGCAGTGGCGCTCAAATACGATGGTGTTAATGCGCCCAAGGTCTCTGCCAAAGGCTATGACGCGTTGGCTGAAAAGCTCATCGAAGAAATGGAGAAGAATGGCGGACTCATACATAGTGACGAAGCCCTGATGAATTGGTTGGCGGCATTGGAAGTGGGTGACGAAATCCCTGAACAACTCTACTTGGTGATCGCAGAGTTAATTGCTTTTGCCTGGTACTTAGATGGAAAAACCCCGCCCGGATGGGAAGGGTCCATGGTCAACAAAACAGTTTGACGCTTTGGAATATCCGATTAACGCGTCATGCGTTGCTTTCTGATATTCAATAGAAGTTCTGCTTCTGCTTTCGGCAGATCACACTCTTCCATCAGCTCACGCAGATCGGCACCGAGCTCCACCATTTTACTGGCTCGGCTATAGAGGCGACCATCTGGGTCCTGCATTTCCATCTCGTTCTGTTTGTCGAGCAACTCATCAAAGCGCTGCGAGAGCTCAGCAAGTTTCTGGCTCATGCCAATAGAGCCTGCACGCAGTTCATTAAACTGCTTGGACAGACCCTCATGTTGTTGACGGGCATTTTTATAAAGTAGCTCCATGGCCTGGAATTTCGCTTCCAGATTCTGACGCGCTTTCTTTTCCCGTCTCAACATCAACAAGGCAACCACCGCGACACTCAGAGAGATGCCCAGTGGTAGCCATTGCAACACCAAGTCGAGCATTACAGCATTGCCATCTCAGACCACTCTTCATCAGAGAGCAGTTTGTTCAGGTCAACCAGAATGAGCAGATGACCGTTACGGTTGCTCACACCTTGAATGAACTTAGCACTTTCATCGGTACCTACGCTAGGCGTGGTGTCGATTTCAGACGTTTTGAGGTAAACCACCTCAGCCACACTGTCGACCATGATGCCTATCACTTGAGATTCAGCTTCAATCACGATCACGCGTGTGTTGTCAGACACTTCACCTTGGGCAAGACCAAAACGTGAACGGGTGTCGATAACCGTCACGACATTACCACGCAGGTTAATGATGCCAAGAACGTAATCTGGCGCACCTGGTACCGGCGCAATTTCGGTGTAGCGCAATACTTCCCGAACCTGCATAACGTTAATGCCGTAGGTTTCGTCTTCCAGCTGGAAAGTCACCCACTGCAAGACTTCGTCATTCACGTTTTCTTTTTGAACTTCAGCTACCTGAGACATTTATTTTCCTCTTTTCGTGCTGTGCTGCGTCACTTACGCCAACGCATTGGCATCAATACCCTGATTCAGCATGGCAATCAGCGCTTCGACGTGGATCAAGGCGCACATTTTTTCTTTGACTAATCCGGCCAACCAAGGCCGTTTGCCAGCTTGTTCGCGCCATCGCACTTGTTCTCCGTTGAGTGACTCTGTCCCCAGGAGGGCATTACAAGCCAAGCCCCATTTGCTGTCACCCAAGATCACAATATAACTATAGTCATCGCGATGGTTGTTATCCGCTATTTTTTCCGGCATCACCCATTTGGCGGTATCGACGACATCCAACTGCTGATCCCGCTCTGTTTGCAGACCTAAATACCAATCAGGTCTGCCAATCAGGTGATTGCAATCTTCGAGTCGGTGAATTCCCCCTAATTCGGCAAGGGGAACGGCGTATGTCACGCCAAACGATTCGAAGAACAACACCTGAAACGCATATTCAGAAGCGATGTTTTGCCAAGGTGGCGCAACATCTTCCTCGGCCTGAGTTTCCGGCTCGTATGCGGTTTCAGTATCTATATCGACAGTTTCTGCCACTTCTTCAGCAACAGTTTCTTCAACTGCGACTTCAACCTCAGGCTCCGTAATAACCTCAGTATCGAACACTTCTTCGGCCACAGTATCCACTTCCGTTTCAACCATGGTTTCAAGTTCTTGCTCGACGGCGGTTTCCACTTCAACCGCCACTTCAGTGTCAACGACAGCCTCTACTTCCACAGCAACGTCTGTTTCAACTTCAGTAGCGACTTCGGTCTCCACTTCCGTCTCAACGGTCGTTTCTACAAGCGCTTCCGTGAGAGTCCCGGTGTCCGTTTCTGTCAGAGTCAGCGCTTCAGTGTAGGTTTCGACTGCCAGCTCGCTGTCGACAAGCACGTCCGTTTCCGTCAATTCCTCGACTTCCACTTCCATGTCTTCGTCCAACTTAAGCTGGCTCAGCAGTTTTTCTACCGAAGACATATCGCGTTTGTCTTTCGTCAGCGTCGCACCGCTGAATTTTTCAATCGGTTCCATCACCACAGGTTGCGGCTTCAGCTCAACGCTGGTCTCGCTGTCCTGCGGTGCTACATCCGTGTCATGCTGCTGGGAAAAGTAGTCTTCTTCCAGCAGGGCATCAAAATAGTCATCCAGCGCCTGAACACTGGATAAGGCACGGCTATCTTTCATCCTGTTCAAGTCGCTCCAGATAAGAGAGCAGCGTTTTATAGGCAAACACGCCGCGACAGTTTTTTGCGTAATACGATGGCGGCATGTGTTTTAAACTGGCATCGCGGAATTTGGTATCAATCGGTACCGCGGACGTCCAAACCTGATCCGGATAACGCACTTTAAGCTCTTGCAGTGTTTCCAAAGAAGCGCGGGTACGCTTGTCGTACATGGTCGGGATTATGCAAACCTTGAACGCTGACGCGCGGGACTTTTGCATGATTTGCAACGTCCGCACCATTCGCTCCAAACCTTTCATGGCCAAGAACTCGGTTTGCACAGGGATCAGAATACGGTTACTTGCTGCCAGCGCATTCACCATCATCACGCCGAGAATAGGCGGACAATCAATCAACGCATAGTCATATTCATCTTCAAGACATGCCAGGGTTTTCTTCAGCATCAAACCCATACCACCGCGGTTGCCCATGGCGCGATCAAGCGTTGCCAGAGACATGTGCGATGGCAAAATATCGAGGTTTTTGTACTCGGTATTAAGGATCAGCGGTTTGACGGTATCACGATTGATAGTTTGCAATTGGAACAGGTCGAACAAGGTGCGTGGCAACTGCTCCGAATCGTAATTCAGATAGGTTGTCAGCGAAGCATGCGGATCGGTATCGATCAGCAATACACGCTTGTTCTTTTCACTGAGAAGCCCAGCGAGGGTAATGGTGGTGGTGGTTTTCCCCACGCCCCCTTTCTGGTTTGCAATGCTCCAGACTATCACAGCCGCTCCTTAAACGAGGTTGAGCTCAACGAGAATACGTTCGGTGATACGATCCAACGGCAAGTCTTCGGTTGAAATTCCCGCTTTAGCAACGGCTTGCGGCATACCGTAAACAACACAGCTTTCTTCGTCCTGTGCCCATACCGTTGAACCTTGTTGTTTCAACAATCTTGCACCGTCTCGGCCATCTGCGCCCATACCCGTCAACACCATCGACAATACTTTGTCGTTGTAGACTTTGGCTGCAGAGCCGAAGGTTACATCTACGCACGGCTTATAGTTCATACGATCGCCGCCGTCGATAATTTTCACACGAGCCGCCCCTGGGCGTCCATCGATCATCATCTGCATGCCACCCGGTGCCAGATAGGCGGTTCCCGGTTGCAACGGGTCGCCATCTTGCGCTTCTTTTACTGTGATTTTGCAAAGGCCATTGAGGCGCTGGGCAAAAGCCGCCGTAAAGGTGGAAGGCATGTGTTGAATAAGCACGATAGGCATCGGGAAATTCGCAGGAAGTCCCGTCAGCACTTTTTGCAGAGCGACTGGGCCACCTGTTGACGTACCAATCGCCACCAATTGATAACGCTTACCACTGGCTTTGAAGCGTGCTGCAGCAGAAGCCGGCCTAGTAGCTGGTGCAGTAGGCGCAGGTGCCGCTGTGCTTCCCCCGGTTGCCGGGCGCACTGGCGCTCGCGCAGCAGGAGCCGCCGTTGGCGCAGCTGTGGCAGGTTTTGCAGATGGGGCAGGTCTTCGCATAAACGCGCGCTTGCGCGCAATTTCGCTCACGCGCTGTTGTAGCAATGAGACCGCCTCATCACGGTTACGAGCAATGTCTTCGAATTTCTTAGGCAGGAAGTCGAGCGCGCCCGCATCCAAGGCATCAAGTGTGGCTTTTGCCCCATCGTGCGTTAACGAAGAAAACATCAGTATCGGCGTTGGATTGCTCTGCATGATCTCTCGAACCGCAGTAATACCATCCATCACAGGCATTTCGATGTCCATGGTAATGACATCAGGTTTCAGCTGTGCTGCCTTTTCAACTGCCTCTTTCCCGTTAACCGCACAATCAATGACTTGAAGGCGAGGATCCCCGTTAATAATTTCACTAACACGGCGGCGGAAAAAACTTGAATCGTCCACCACCAAAACTTTCACTGCCATGTCATTCCTTATGATTTTATCGGCCAGCGTATCGCTTGAGCAGATTCGGCACATCAAGAATCAATGCGATGTGGCCATCACTGGTGATGGTTGCACCCGCCATACCCGGCGTACCTTGCAACAATTCATCCAGCGGTTTAATAACCACTTCTTCTTGCCCAATCAGCGAATCGACCACGAAGGCGACTGGCTGGTGTCCCATTTGAATGATGACAACATGCCCGACCTCGCGATTCACCGAACCGCGGCGAGGACACAGCCAATCTTGCAGATAGAAAAGCGGAATGGCTTTCTCTCTTACAATCAGGGTCAGTTGGCCATCAACCGTGTTGGTTTTCGACAGATCCAAACTGATGATTTCATTCACATTCGACAATGGGAACGCGTATGGGTTATCACCGATACCGACCATCAGAGTCGGCAGGATTGCCAGCGTCAGAGGCACTTTGATTGAGATAATGGTGCCGCGGCCCAGCTCTGAGTCGATAGAAATTGTACCGTTCAGTTGGGTAATCGCCGTTTTCACCACATCCATGCCTACACCACGACCTGAGATATCTGAGATCTCGGTTTTGGTTGAGAAACCTGCTGCAAAAATCAGGTTGTAGGCTTCAGTATCGCTTAGGCGTGCCGCAGCATCTGCATCCATCACACCACGTTCAACGGCGATGGAGCGAAGTTTCTCTGCATCCATACCGCCACCATCATCTTCGATGGTCAACAGAATGTGGTCACCTTCCTGCGAAGCCGCAAGGGTAATCGTACCTGTACGTGGTTTGCCTTTTTCCTCTCGGACATCCGGCATTTCAATACCGTGGTCAACCGAGTTACGCACCAAGTGGACCATTGGGTCTGCCAGAGCCTCAACCAGGTTTTTATCCAAGTCGGTTTCTTCACCGCGCATTTCGAGCACGATGTCTTTTTTCAGGCTTCGCGCCAAGTCACGAACAACGCGAGGGAAACGGCCAAACACCTTCTTAATTGGCTGCATGCGCGTTTGCATCACAGCACCTTGCAGGTCAGCGGTCACCACGTCGAGGTTCGTCACGGCTTTCGCCATGTTTTCGTCGTCGCTGCTTGCACCAAGGCTGACCAGACGGTTACGTACCAGTACCAGCTCACCCACCATGTTCATGATGGTGTCGAGTGTTGAGGTGTTAACACGTACAGTCTGTTCGACTTGAGGTGCAGGCGGCTTTTTGTCGTCAGTTTTTGCTGGCGGCTTAGCAGCCGGCGCAGGCGGTTTCGCTGCAGCAGGTTCTGCTTTTGGTGCTGGAGCTGGTGCAGGTTTTGGCTCTGCTTTCGGCGGCGGAGGTGGTGCCGAAGCCGCAGGGGCTGCACCACTGGCAATAGGGCTTTTACCCTTGCCGTGCAAATCATCCAACAGCTTTTCAAATTCATCGTCAGTGATTTCATCACTGGCAGGGCTTTCTACTGACGCGTTTTGTGGCGGTGGTGTTGCTGCTTCTGCCGCGCCGCCAGCCAGTGGGCCTTTACCTGTGCCATGCAAGTCATCCAGCAGTTTTTCGAATTCATCGTCAGTGATGTCATCGCCACCACCCGCCGCGTCGGCTGCTGGTGCAGGAGCGCTGCCACCGGCTTGCGGGCCTTTGCCTGCGCCGTGAAGTTCATCCAGAAGTCGATCAAATTCGTCATCTGTAATTTCGTCGACAGAGTCACCAGCAATCGCTTCACCGCCTTCAGCAGGGGCTTCAGCCACCACTTCTGGTTCAGGTTCTGGCTCTGGTTCCGGCTCGGGTTCTGGTGCAGGGGCAGCCGCTTCTACCGCTTCATCTTCTGATGCAGGACGGCTGTATCTGTGCAGTGCCTCAATCAATGCCGGGTCTGCCGCAGGGACTGGCTCGCGCTCCTGAACACAAGCGAACTGCTCGTTAACCGTGTCCAACGACTGGAGGATAGTATCCATGACATCCGCAGTGAGTTCGCGGCCACCGTTACGCAGGTTATCGAAGATATTCTCTGCACCGTGACAGGTTTCTACCAGTTCGGTGAGTGAAAGGAAACCTGCACCACCTTTAACGGTATGGAAACCACGGAAGATTGCATTGAGCAGGTCTCTGTCATCCGGTGTTTTTTCCAGATCGACGAGTTGCTCCGACAGCAACTCCAAAATCTCACCGGCTTCAATTAAGAAGTCCTGGAGGATTTCTTCATCCATTTCAAAACTCATAACGCACCCCTAAAAGCCCAGGCTGGAAAGCAGGTCATCGACGTCATCCTGACTTTGCATCACTTGTTTCTCTTGACGCTCTTTCTCGGAGACCACTGGACCTTCAGCCACAATGCCAGATTGCTGTTGTTCTGCTTCTGTTTCTGGTTCTTTCTGCTCTTCGTCAAGACCAAAGGCAGTGAGGATTTCAACCAGTTGTTTTTCTACTTCTTGCACCAATTCGATGACGCGGCGAATAACTTGTCCAGTCAGATCCTGGAAGTCTTGTGCCATCAGAATTTCGGTCAGTTGACCGTGGAGTTTGGTGGTATCTCCTTCGACTTGTGTCAGTAAACCATCGATTTGGTGACACAAATCTTTGAAACTTGTTATGTCAATCCGCCCCCCCATAAGGTTGTTCCACTGAGGTCGAACCTGGGCAAGGCATTCTTGTAGGTTGTCGGCGATAGGAAGGGTTGCTTCCACTGCATCCATAGTTCGGTTCGCAGCAAGTTCCGTTTTTTCCATCACGAAGTTCAGGCGATCTTTCGCATCTGGGATCTCGCTGGTAGCCAGATCGCTGACGCGAGGATCTAAACGGAAGTTGGACAACGAGTCATGCAGTTGCCGGGTCAGTTTTCCTACCTCATTGAAGAGCGGATTGCGCACATCACTGGCCAGCTTAGCCAGTAATTCATTCGCGCCGTCCTGATTCCCTTCTTCGAGCAAACTGACCAATTCTTTAGCTTGGTCGAGAGTTATCATCTAAATAATCCTTCACTGCGCGAAGAGGAAAATCACATGCGCTCGAAAATCTTGTCCAGCTTTTCTTTGAGCGTTGCGGCAGTAAACGGCTTGACGATGTAACCATTCACACCAGCCTGAGCAGCTTCAACAATTTGCTCACGCTTGGCTTCTGCGGTGATCATCAGCACTGGAAGATGCTTGAGCTCATCATCAGCACGGATGTTCTTCAGAAGGTCAATACCCTGCATGCCAGGCATGTTCCAGTCAGTAACGACGAAATCAATACCGCCTTTCTTGAGGATTGGCAGTGCTGTTAAGCCGTCATCTGCTTCAACAGTGTTGTTGAAACCCAGATCTCGAAGGAGGTTTTTTACGATACGGCGCATTGTTGAAAAGTCATCAACAACGAGGATTTTCATATTTGTGTTCAAAGTGGCCTCCAGTGAGGTTCCTTATTATTGTAGAAACTTACTTCGACCAAGCGGAAAGCTTGGTCCGTAACCGCTGCATTGCCTGATTTTGTATCTGGCAAACCCGGGATTCACTCACCCCGATAATGGCCCCTATCTCCTTGAGGTTAAGTTCCTCGTCGTAATAGAGAGAGAGTACCAAAGCTTCTCTTTCAGGAAGTCCGCGAATGGCATTCGCTAAGTGCGATTTGAAGCTATCCCCGGCAACCTCCTCAAAGGGAAGGTTTTCGTCACGATGACTTTCTGTTACGAAAGCATCTTCTGAGACGCCCAGATCATCGATACCAATGAGTCTGCCTGCATTGATGTCGTTTTGAGCCTGATAGTATTGATCCAGACTCATCCCCAGGCGTTTCGCTATTTCTTTATCGTTAGGGTCTCGCCCTAACTCGCCTTCCAGCTGTGAAATCACTTCACTGATCTGACGGTTATTCTTATGTACCGAGCGCGGTACCCAGTCACCTTTGCGGATATCGTCCAACATCGCGCCGCGAATGCGGATACCGGCATAGGTTTCGAAACTCGCCCCTTTTGAAGGGTCGTAGTTTTGTTGCGCTTCGAGCAGGCCAATCATGCCCGCCTGAATGAGATCTTCAACCTGCACATTCGGGGGCAAACGGGCGATCAGGTGGTGGGCAATTCGCTTCACTAATGTGGAGTATTGCTCAAACACCGTCTCCGTTGATGCTCCAGTCCTGCTGTAGGTCAGCGCCCTATTCACTGAGGTAATCCCCCGCTGCTTCGTCTCGAACCAGCAGTCTCTCAACAAAAAACTCTAAGTGTCCGCCCGGATTTCGTGGCACAGGCCATGTCAGGGCCTTGTTTGCCAGCGCATTGAGTGCAAGCGCGGCTGGAGACTTAGGGAACGCATCAATCACGACACGTTGCTTCTTCACAGATTGACGCACATACTCATCAAGTGGAACACATGCTACTAATTCTAGATTAGCATTTAAAAATCTTTCTGTTACACGAGTTAATTTTGTAAATAAATCGCGACCCTCGCGATAACTGCGCACCATATTGGCGACGACCTTGAAGCGGGTCACGCCATGTTCACGGCTCAGCAGCTTGATCAGGGCGTAGGCATCAGTGATAGAAGTTGGCTCATCGCAAACCACAATCAATACGTCCTGCGCAGCGCGGGAGAAGCTCAACACCATGTCAGAGATACCGGCTGCAGTGTCCACCAGCAGTACATCGACATCTTCTTCAAGCGTACCGAATGCACGGATAAGACCTGCATGCTGCGCGGTACTCAACTCTGTCATTCCACGCATGCCTGAGGACGCGGGAATAATCTTCATGCCATGTGGACCTTCAACAATAATGTCTTTCAGGTCGCAGACGCCTTGCATCACGTGGCTGAGGTTTTTACCTACCCGCAAGCCCAGCAGGACGTCGACATTGGCCAATCCTAAGTCAGCATCCAACACCATCACTTTTTTACCTTGTTTGGCCATGGCTGCTGCCATACCCAAAGTGATGTTGGTTTTACCTACCCCGCCTTTACCACCAGTAACAGTAATAACTTTGGTGCGAGTCGGGTTGGTCAGGCGGCGGAGGCCGCTTGCTTGATCATGCATGGTTGTCTCAATCATAAAAGTCCGCCGCATTCGACTCTGGTACATCATGACTCCAGAAATGGTTTCGCTGCTCTGAATCTTGATCCATCAGTTCACTCGCCTTGTTAACCAGGTATCTCCCACTTGCCTGGCGAATGTCCTCGGGTACACGCTGGCCATCAGCCAGATAGGTAACCGGAAGGGCGTTTTCTATGGTCACACTCAATAATTCCCCCAGACTGAGGGATTCATCCAACTTCGTCAGTACACACCCTGAGAGGGGAATACGTCGGAAGTGATCAATAGTCTCCTGCAGCACGCGACGCTGAGAGGTCGCTGGCAATACAAGAAGGCTTCGGATATGTGAACCACTGTTTTGGATAAGAGTATCAAGTTGTTCTGATAGCCTCAGATCTCGCTGGCCCATGCCTGCGGTATCCAACAGGATCAGTCGACGGTGACGTAACTGATACAGTATATCGGCCAGTTCATCCGCATCTTTAGCAACTTTTACGGGGCAACCCAAAATTCTGCCATAGGTTGCCAATTGCTCATGTGCGCCAATACGGAAGGTATCCGTTGTCACAAGGGCAATTTCTTCAGGGCCGAAGTCCATTGCGGCTCTGGCTGCTAGTTTTGCGATGGTCGTTGTTTTGCCCACACCGGTAGGACCAAGCAGTGCAATCACACCGCCTGACTCCAGTAGGTTCTCACTGGTGGTAATGACTTGATCTGCCACTAAATCCAGTAACTCCGACCACGCTTCATTCGGTGGTGTGTCTTCTGGGATATAACCCGCTAGCTGGTCAGCCAGTACCGGGGAGATACCCATTTTTTCCAGACGTTTGATCAGCATGGCGCGAAGCGGCTCTTTGCGCTCCACTTCCTGCCACATCAGACCGGAAAGCTGGTGCTCAAGCAGGCTGCGAATCGTCGCCATTTCTTTGCGCATCGCTTCAATTTCTTCGTTGCCCTGACGCGATGGCTGACGACGCTGTTCGGTGCGCAGTTCAAAACGGTCATCACGACCCGGTGCGCGGCGATCCTGCTCGTCACGTTTTTGACGTAACAGGCGTTCAATCTCTTGCCCTTTTGCCTGTTGCTGAGCGCGGGAGAAACCATTGTTGCCGTTGTTTGCCCCGTTGCGGTTGCCATTGTTCTGTCCATTGTGACCATTTTGGCCATTCGGACGGCGGGCTGGCGCAGCGTTGTAGGTATTTTCGTTTTGACGAAGACGGGCATCATTTTGACGCGCCAACAATGCGCTTAAAGAATCTGCTTCCTGCTGAGGTTCATCGGCTGCGCTATTTTCCGGCAGTTGCGACTGATAGCGGTCAAGCAAGCTGGAGAACTTGCTGCCCAGTGCGCCTCCAAGTGGTTTGCGCGCAGCTTCTTTGCTGATGTCACGGCGCAAATGCACAGTATCATCAGCCAGTCGGCGTGTTTGTTGAGCGCGGTCCATGCTCTGCGCCATCTGCGTTTTCGCCGCTTCTTTGCGCACATCACGGGTTGGTGCGTCAGTATCTACTGCCGCCACGATTTCGACACCGCCAGTCACTTTTTTGTTGGACATGATAACTGCGTCTGCGCCGAGTGCTTCTTTCACTTCGGCCAGCGCTGTTCGCATGTCTTTGGCAAAAAATCGTTTAATCTTCAAAATCGTCGTCCTGAGTTACTGATGCCGCACATCAGTTGCCAACCGCTCTTACAATTCTTATTTGTTTTTCATCCGGCACTTCCTGATAAGACAGGACTCGCAGCGACGGAATGGTGTTCTTCACAAACTTCGCCAGTGTGGAACGCAGTACCCCTGAAGTCAGCAGGACGGCTGGTTCACCTTGCAGTTCCTGATGCTGGGTTGCTTCTGACAGACTTTGTTGCAATCTTTCTGCCAGCCCCGGTTCAATACCGGTTGATTCACCACCTGACGCTTGCATAGTTTTATGCAATATCTGTTCCAGTTCAGGAACCAAAGTAATAACCGGCAATTCTGGCTCTACCCCATTGATTTCCTGAACAATCAGACGTCGCAGTGAAATTCGGACTGCCGCCGTCAAAATGTCGGGATCTTGACTCTTCGGCGCGTACTCAGAGAGTGTCTGTATAATAGTCCGTACATCGCGGATAGGAATCGCTTCATTGAGAAGGTTCTGCATAACCTTGACCACGGCACCGAGGGTGATTTGATCAGGGATAAGACCCTCCACCAATCGAGGAGACTGCTTAGCCAACATATCAATAAGGTTCTGCGCTTCTTCGTGGCCCAGCAGGCGTTCAGCGTTGTTGGTCAGCATCTGGCTCAAGTGGGTTGCCAGCACGGTCGCGGAATCAACCACCGTGTAGCCAAGTGCCTGGGCATGTTCGCGCTGTGATTTTTCAATCCATACCGCTTCCAGTCCAAATGCCGGGTCAACCGTGCCTTCACCATCAACCGGGCCAAACACCTGACCCGGGTTAATCGCCAGTTCTTTGTCAGGGCGGATATCAGCCTCACCGACCGCAACGCCCATCAGGGTAATGCGATAGCTGTTCGGTGGCAGTTCCAGGTTGTCACGGATGTGGACAGGTGGGATAAGGAAGCCGAAGTCTTGCGACAGCTTCTTGCGTACACCTTTCACGCGATCAAGCAACTCACCACCCTGGTCACGGTCAACCATAGGGATCAGGCGATAACCCACTTCCAGACCAATCACATCAACAGGCTGTACGTCGTCCCAAGAAAGTTCTTTCGGCTTCGGCGGTGCCACTTCTTTGGTCGGTGCGGCTTCCGCTTCTTTCTTGATTCGGGCTTGCTCTTTGGTTTTCCAGTAAGCGAAACCGCCACAAACCAGCGCTAGCGTTAAAAATGGAATGTGAGGCATGCCAGGCACAATGCCCATCACGGTCAGAATGCCGGTCGCAATGATCAGTGCACGAGGGTTATCTACCAGTTGGAAGACCAGCTGTTGACCCATGTCTTCGTCAGTGTTCTGACGGGTCACCATGATGGCGGCGCCAATCGACAGCAAGAGTGAAGGGATTTGAGCAACCAGACCATCACCGATGGTCAGAAGGGTGTAGATTTCAATCGCGTCAGAGAAACTGACGTCATGCTGAATCATACCGATGGAGAGACCACCGATAATGTTAATCGCCAGGATAAGGATACCGGCGATGGCATCACCTTTAACGAATTTTGACGCACCGTCCATCGAACCGTAGAAGTCAGCTTCTTTGGTGACTTCCTGACGACGGGTACGAGCCTGATCCTGATTAATCAGGCCAGCATTCAAATCCGCATCGATAGCCATTTGCTTACCCGGCAAGGCGTCGAGGGTGAAGCGCGCGCTCACCTCGGAGATACGGCCCGCACCTTTGGTCACAACCATGAAGTTGATGATCATCAGGATAAGGAACACCACCAGACCGACGGCGTAGTTACCGCCAATCACCACCGAACCAAACGCATCAATCACCTGACCGGCTGCGCCAGGGCCTTCATGACCATGAAGCAGCACCACACGGGTGGAAGCCACGTTCAATGCCAGTCGCATCAGGGTAGCTATCAGCAATACCGTCGGGAATGCGGCGAAATCGAGCGGTCTACGGGTGTAAACGGTAACCAGCAGCACGACCAGAGAAAGGGCAATGTTAAAAGAGAACATCAGGTCGAGCAGCAATGGCGGCATAGGCAACACCACCATCGCAAGGGTTGAGAGTACGAGGAGCGGTGCACCAATCGCGGGGAAAGCATTCCCTCGCTTGAATGGGTTTTTGTCCTGTACCTTGTCGTAGAACGGCAAAGAAAGCTTCATGTGTCGTTTTAGGTTCTTCTGGGCTTAATCACTGAAGACCTCAGAAGCAAAAAACGAACCAGTTTTACTCTGCCTATTAATCAATAAGTTATTGGCAAATAAAAAGCGCAGTATCACATCAGCGACGTAAATCCGGCGGTATTGGCAGTTGTTGGTCCGCCAGCGGGTTTGGTCGTCGTCCACGACCTTTCTTGTACTGTTTAAGCTGGAAGACGTAAGCAAGCAGCTGGGCGACAGCCGTAAACAGGCCGTCAGGGATTTGTTGTTCAAGCTCCGTGCTGTAATACACCGCACGGGCAAGAGGTGGAGCTGGCACAATCGTGATGTCATGTTCTGCTGCAATTTCCCGGATTTTCAGTGCCAGGAAGTCAGAACCTTTGGCGACAACTATCGGTGCTTTGTCGATTTTACTGTCATAGCGAAGCGCAACCGAATAGTGCTCCGGGTTGGTAATTACAACGTCGGCAGACGGCACTTCCGCCATCATTCGCCGTTGTGCCATTTCGCGCTGAAGCATACGGATCCGCCCTTTCACCTCAGGCTTACCTTCAGTTTCCTTGTATTCGTCTTTGATTTCCTGCTTGGTCATCTTGAGCTGTTCGTTGTGCTGCCAGATTTGGAAAGGCACATCTATCGCGACGACCACCAGCAGGGAGCAACAAATCAACAATACGAAATTCAGCAGAATATCGAGGGCGTGATAGAGGTTGGTCGGGAAGGTTTCGATGTTCAGTTGGTAGAAATCATCAAGACTCACCCACATCAGATAGAAAGCCACACCGGACACCAGCGCCACTTTCAGAATCGACTTGAGAAGCTCAACCCAACTTTGTTTACCGAACATGCGCTTGATGCCCTGCAACGGACTCATTTTGGACAGCTTTGGTCTGGCGGCTTCCCAAGAGAAAGACACCCCGCCAAGCGCCGACGCGCCAATCAAACCGGCGATAAATAGCATCAAAAGTACAAAAGTGATCGGCCAGACAATATGGAATATCGCGCCGTAAGAAATCAGCCCCAACGAGGTGACATCAAATATCTCTTCCCGCGTCAGCGTGAAGAGCTTTCGCATCATCTCCATCAAGGCTTTGCCAAGACTCTCGCCAAACCACATCAATGCCACTGCGCCCACGACGAGCACGGCGACTGATGCCAGTTCTCTTGAGCGCGGTACCTGACCTTTCTCCCGCGCCTGCTGTCGCCTTCGGGGCGTCGCGTCTTCTGTGCGTTCCTGACCGTCGTTCTCTGCCATCAGACACCTCCCTCGACATAACACTCGAGACGGATAAGATCACAGATAGTCTTGAGCCCTGTGTCCCAGTGATTCAGGTAATGCGGCAAAATGCCATTGAGCAGGTACATACAGATCAACAAACCCACCAGCAACGCGAACGAAAAACCGAGTGAGAAGATGTTCAACTGAGGCGCGGCACGGGTCATGACACCGAACGAGAGATTGACCGTCAGCAAGGCGATGATGCCCGCCAATGCCATGCCAAGTGCCACACTGAACATGATGCCAAACCAACTCGCCAGTGCACGGTAATCGGCAACACCCAGCATTTCACCCACAGGCAGGGTTTTAAAACTCATCACCACCAGATTAAGCATCTGAAGATGCCCATCGGTGGAAAGGAAAATCATGGTGGCGACGAAGAGATAGAACTGGCCCAGCAAGGGCGTGTTCTGCCCGTTGGCCGGGTCGACCATGGAAGCAAAACCCAAGCTCGATTGCATACCGATGATTTGACCAAGCAACACGAAGGTTTGAATCACAAACTGGGTCACCGTCCCCATCGCGATGCCAATCAGGATTTGTTGCGCCAACACCACAAAGCCGCCAAAAGAAACCAACTGGATGGTTTCAGGCACTTGAGGAAGCGCGGGCATCACCGCAAAGGTGATAGCCAGAGACAGATACAAACGGATTCGAACCGGCACAAATCGGGCACCAAAAAACGTCATCGTCATCATCATTGATGAGATGCGCGTAAACGGCCAGAAGTACTGTGCCAGCCAATTGAGAATGATATCTGCCGGGTATTCCATGCCTGATGCTCAGTCAGTAAAGCAGCAGGGGTATTTCTTCAATTAAGCGAAAGAAATACTCCATCAGCATGCGCGTCATCCAATGGCCAAACACCATCAGAGCAACCAGTGTCGCAATCAAACGCGGCAGGAAGCTTAAGGTCTGTTCGTTAATTGAGGTTGCCGCTTGGAAAATTGCCACCAGCAAACCAACAATAAGGCCAGGAATGATAATGGCGCAGACCATGACCAGGATGAGGTATAAGGCATCCTGGAACAGTTCGACAAACGCTTCTGGTCCCATGATTCACTCCTACCCGAAACTGCCTGCGAGGGTCGACAGGATGAGGTTCCAACCGTCCACCAGCACAAACAACATCAGCTTAAATGGCAGTGATACAATCATTGGCGAAAGCATCATCATACCCATCGCCATCAGTACCGAGGCCACCACCAGGTCGATAATCAAAAACGGCAGGAAAAGCATAAAGCCTATCTGGAACGCCGTTTTCAGCTCTGAGGTAATAAACGCCGGGATAAGCACCGTCATCGGCACCTCTTCCGCTTCAGTCACCTGTGAGCCAGACATATTCACAAAGGTTTCGAGATCTTTTACTCGCGTCTGTTGCAACATGAACTCACGGAGAGGTACCTGCACACGGTCAAACGCTTCGCGCGAGGTAATTTCTTCATTGAGATAAGGCTGCACCGCAGTCACGTTCATACGGTCAATCACCGGTGACATGATGAAGAAGGTCAGGAACATGGCGATACCGATGATCACCTGATTAGATGGTGTCTGCTGCAAGCCCATGGCTTGACGCAAAATCGCCATCACCACCACGATACGGGTGAAGGAAGTCATCAGGATAACAATCGCTGGCAGGAAGCCAAGTGCTGTCATCAACGCCAGGATCTGCAGGGTGACCGAATAATCCTCGCTGCCATCCGGGTTAACGGTCATGGTCAGCGCAGGAATACCGCCACCGTTGCGCGCCTGAATCATCGAGGCTTCGCCAGCATCGTTGATCAGGGTTTCAGTAATCGTTTCTGACGCTGGAACTGGCTCTTCTTCAGCCAGCGCAAACGGGGTGACAAAAAAGCAGCAAAGCGCCAGAAAAATGGCAGTGACGGATTTAAGACGCATCATTTTTCTTCAGAATCTGGTTGAATTGGGAAGAGAAAGATTTGGTGGACTCCGCTTCAGTGATCGGATTTTCCAATGATTTAATCAGCGTGATTTGCTGAGGCGTGACACCCACGAGCACTTGCTCACCGTTCACATCCAATACCACGACACGCTCTTTCTGGCCTAACGGTAGTTGGCTCACCACCTTCAGCCCAGATTTCGTGCCCATCAGCGAAGGAACCTGCATGCGTTTGAGCGCCCAAGCCAGGCCGAAGATCACGCCAATCACCAGTACTAACGCACCGAGTGTCGTCGCCAGATCCTGGCCATCAGGCGCAGCGGCGTAAGCGCCCGGGGCAAACGTCAATCCAATTACAGCTCGTCGCAGAAATACCATGAACTCTCTTTCTCAGCCTGTGTTTTTCGGGTAATACACCCTTTAAGCAAAATCCAGGCCTAAAAAAACGCCCACCGCAAAGCGGCAGGCGTCTTCCATTCAACAAGCGAAGGGGTTGTCGTTAACGCAGCTTCTTAATTCGTTCTGTTTGGCTGATAACGTCAGTGAGTCGGATACCGAACTTGTCGTTCACCACCACGACTTCGCCATGGGCAATCAGGGTTCCGTTAACCAGCACATCCAGTGACTCACCGGCCAGACGGTCTAACTCGACCACCGAGCCTTGGTTAAGCTGAAGCAAGTTACGAATGTTGATGTTGGTGCGTCCCACTTCCATCGAAATGGTCACCGGAATATCAAGAATCGCGTCCAGCTTTCGGGCTTCATCCGCATTGATGGGTGGTGTTTCATCGACCAACTCATCTAAAGGGGCAGTTTGTACATCATCACCGCCTTCCACTACCGCCTGTTCGGCAAGCGCTGCAGCCCAATCGTCTTCTACATCACTCATGATTATCTACCAACGTATTAATTAATCTTCAGAATTTTGTCCATCGGGGCCCAAGTCTTCAAGCAGCTCGATCGGATCGTCTTCTAACAAGGTCACTGAACTCTTCATCACTTCCGGTCGTTTGAGTTTGTCAGTGATCTTAATCGCCAGATTGTCGTTTGACTGGCCCATCTTGCCCCGGAAGGTCGGCAAGTCTTCAATATAAATCGTGCACGCATCCGGCATTTTCACCGGAATCACATCACCGGCTTCCAACTCCATCAAATCACGGAGTGACAGTTGGGTTTCCAGCAGCTTAGCCGTCAGCCCCACTTCCACATCCATCACTTCATCCTGCAGCGCTTTCGACCAGCGCTTGTCGGTATCCATCTTGTCACTCTGGATACCTGCGTCGAGCAATTCACGGATAGGCTCGACCATGGAATAAGGCATGACAACGTGGAAATCACCGCCACCACCATCAAGTTCGATGTGGAATGAGCTCACAACAATCACTTCTGTCGGGCTCACGATGTTCGCCATTGCCGGGTTCACTTCTGAGTCGAGATATTCGAACTCGACCTTCATGACCGGTGCCCAAGCGTCTTTGTAGTCTTCAAATATCAGCTTAAGCAGCATTTGAATAACACGACGCTCGGTTGGGGTAAATTCACGCCCTTCGATACGTGCGTGGAATCGACCGTCACCACCAAAGAAGTTTTCTACCAGAATGAACACCAGGCGCGCTTCCATGGTGACCAACGCGGTCCCCTTCAGCGGACGGAAGCGAACCATGTTCAAACTGGTTGGGACAAACAGGGTGTTTTGGTATTCACCAAACTTCACCATTTGTACTCCGTTAATCGACACTTCAGCCGTTTTGCGCAGCATGTTAAACAAGCTGATACGCATATGACGCGCAAATCGCTCGTTTATCAGCTCCAGGGTGGGCATGCGCCCACGGACGATTCGGTCTTGAGAGGAGAAGTCAAAATTCGAGGCCGAGGCGATATCGCCGCCACCGCCGCCGGAATCCTGTTCCTCTTCTTCAACGTCGTCTACACCATGAAGAAGCGCATCAATTTCGTCTTGACTGAGGAGATCGGTCACATTGCACCTATTGCATTACAAAGCCAGTAAATAACACCCGCTCAACCACTGTTTTGCCGGTGACTTTTTCCATTGCAGCCTGCACGGTATCGACAGCCTGCTTGCGAACTTCCACCTGTCCTTGCGGCGTACGCAGTTGCTCAACGGTTGCCGCCCCGAACGTTGTCAGAAGGCTGTGCTCAACCAAAGGCAAATTCTGCTTCGCCAATGTTTCGTTCTGGTCGCCACGCACCAACAGCTGAACTTTAACTTGTACCAACCGTTGTTGCATGTCGCCGGTTACGTTAAACACAAAAGGCTGCGGTAACGTAACGTAAATTGCTTGAAGGTTCACTGGTTCAGGCTCTTCAATCACAATGTCTTCCTGTGGCGCGCTTTCACCGCCCATCAGGAAAAAGAAAGCACCTGCACCACCACCGAGTAACAACACTGCCGCCACGATGATAATGATCAGTTTCTTTTTACCGCCACCACCGCCGCCAGCTTCAATATCTTCATCTGCCATGATTCACCTCAGTTTCGGGTTAATTCGATTTCCGGTTTCAAAACAAGCGCAGCAAGAATGCTACATTAAGCATAATAGTCAACACGATCTTTTGATGTATTGACATAGAGCTCAGTGTTTACCACAGAGTGATCTGCGTCCTGTTCATTTCCCCTGCCAAATCGAGATGAGTCACCTTGTCCACTCTGCCCGCTCTGACCTTCACCCTGTTGGGCTTGGTTACCTGCAAATTGCTGTCTGCCGCCTGCATCCTGATGTTGAACAGAGGACTGGGACAATTGCAGACCTTGCTGCTGCATCATTTCACGAAGACGCGGCATGGACTGTTCCACCAAATCCCTTGCGGCCTGATTCGCCACCGTAAACTGCACCGAAGCCTGATCGTTGTTCACCGACAGTTTGATTTGCAGTCTGCCCAGTTCAGGTGGGTCGAGACGAATATCCACATGCTTGAGGTTTTTCGACATCATCATGTTGACGCGTTCAGACAAGGCATTCGCCGCTTCTGTCTGGTTTTGGCTCATTTGTAACGGTGTTTGTGCCGCTGCAGCATCCAGTTTTGCTGCTGTGGTTCCCGCTTGCTGACCAAAACTTGAGACCAGTTGCTGAGCAAGGTGATCCGCTTTTGCTTCACCCGGACGCGCGGTTTCCGTCAACTGTTGGGCGGCTGTCGCTTCAAGAACCGCTTGGCTGGCTGCAGGCTGTGGTTGGTTAGCACCATTTTGCATCCCTGCCGGCGTCCATGGGATTGCGGCAAACGCTGACATTGGGGTAGTTTGCTGAGCTTGAGGGTTCACCGCTGCTTGCACCGCAGAGGCGGCTTGACTCATGTTTGCCTGAGCCGTCAGCGTTAACCCTTTCGCCTGCAGTTCTGCCGCGAGCGCTTTCTCTGGCTCACCATTCATGGTCGATGCCGCCGCCATCTGGGCTCGCATCATCATATCCTGCTGGGCTTTTGTTCCCGCCCACTCTGGTGACTGACTGGCTTTCGCCATCATTTCCGGTGTAATTTCCACGTCACCGTTCGCGGCTACCATTGAAGCTGCCTGAGCCACTACCGGCGCTGCGACAATCGGTGAATCGGGTTGTGTGATTTCTTGTGCTGTCGATGCGCGAAGGGTATCCACTGCCGCAATCAGTTCTGCGTCGCTCAGAGGTTTGGCATCAGCCTCAACATTGCTTTTTACGGGTGAAACGTTCAGGGAATCCGCTTCTACCTTGGCAACCAGTTGTTGAATGACAACTTTTTCTTCATCGGTGAGCATATTGACTGGCTTAGAAAGCAAGGCATCCACTTCGGCTTCAACAGCTTTATCCAATGCTGGCTTGGCGCCATCTACCTGTGTTTCTATATCAAGCTGAGAAGCCCCCTTTGCCAATGCTGGCTTTAGCATTTCAGCCTGTATTGCCAACGCGGGTTTTACCTCTTCAGGCATAACTTCGGTGTTGGCTTTCTGTGGCGGCAAGCTTTTGCCATCAGCCATCACGGGTTCAACCTGCACGGCTTTAAGTTCTGGTGATGAGGTATCGGGTTTGGCCTGAAGTGCCTGATTGGACTCATTAAGGCGCTGCAACAAGACTTCGCCATCTTGCTTAGCGACCTGTTGGCGTGTCACAACAGCCTCTTCACTCTTTTCCTCAGAAGCCGTGGCTTTAAGCACCTGTTCTTCAGCTTCTCCGTTTGCCACTGGCTTGGTGACGACTTCTTCGCCTTCAGCGTCAAAAATCACTTCGTCCAGCGCCAACTTTTCGGCATCTTCACCTTCGCCACTGGCGAGTGCTTTCGTCAAAGCGGCATTAATCGCCTCTTCACTCGCAGCATCACCTTCGGCAGAAACAGCTTTTTCACCAACAACCACGTCGGCTTCACCATCACCAGAAACCAGCTGCGTCAGTTGTGCAAAGAAACCTTCTCCTTCACTTTCAGACACTTCTGGAGACATGACAGCTTTACCCTCCCCAACAGGGGCTTTGCTGCTTGATAAACCGGAAAGTAAGAAACTGGTTTGGCTCATAATTATCCCGCTTCAGATTCTTTATCGTTTGACGCCGGCAACCTTGCCCGGCAACGTGTTACAAAGGTAATAGCAATTATCAGGCCAGCTTAGAATTTCGTGGCATTTTGACGGGTATAAATGAGGGTGGCGAACTCGTCCATCTGTTTTTGCTCCAGACGTTCAGCCCGCATTTTTGCTTCGTTCTGGCGTTTTTCAACCAGCCATTCGAGGGACTTGGTTTTCTGTCGACATTGCTGCCAGTGCTCTCGGCACTGCTCGACATTGTCTTCGAAATCCATTGCCGCCTGGCGTTGTTTTGCCAGTGTTTCATCCAGTTGGACAATAAAGCGGTTCAAGTGACCATAGCTGCTGGCACTCAGGCCCGCCTGTCCACGCTCGGACATTTGGCGGAAGTAATCCAGACGGTAACGCTCAATCTGTTCTACCTGAAGGTGGTAATTTTGAAGTTCTTGCTGGGCAGCTACCAAAGCCAGCTGAGCCTGTTGTTCCTGCTCTTTGGCTTGGTCGATCAGAAGGTTCATCGCGGCTTCAGACATGGCTCACCTACTGAAGCGTTGAACGCAGCATGTTGACGCACATGTCGTAAGGCACCACATCTTTCATCCCCTGTTGCAGATACATGTCCAAACGGGGTTTGAGGGTGAACGCCTGATCGATCCCTTGATCGGTGCCCGGCTTATACGCACCAATCGACACCAAATCCTGATTTTTACGACACACGGAAAGCACTTGCCGCACAGCTCGCGCCATCAGCATATGTTCGTCATCAACAATATTAGGCATCACACGACTGACTGAGCGTTCGACATCGATCGCCGGATAATGCCCAGCGTCTGCCATTTCACGGGACAGCACAATGTGGCCATCAAGAATCGCACGAGCAGCATCTGCGATAGGATCCTGGAGGTCATCCCCTTCGGTTAATACCGTAAAGAATGCCGTGATAGAGCCCTGCCCTTCATTGCCGTTACCTGCACGTTCTACCAGTGCAGGGAGTTTCGCAAACACCGAAGGCGGGTAACCTTTGGTGGCAGGCGGTTCGCCAACAGACAACGCAATCTCGCGCTGCGCTTGGGCAAAACGCGTCAGCGAATCCATGAGCAACAGAACGTCTAAACCCTGATCGCGGAAAAACTCGGCAATGGTGAGGGCCGTCTGACAGCCCTTCAAACGCATCAAAGGTGACGCATCCGCAGGGGCCGCAATCACCACTGAGCGCTCACGGCCTTCTTTGCCAAGAATTTCATCGATGAATTCTTTCACCTCTCGGCCACGTTCACCAATCAACCCCACCACAACTACCTGTGCAGTCGTGCCTCGGGTCATCATGCCGAGCGTCACCGATTTACCGACACCAGAGCCAGCAAACAGGCCAATACGCTGACCTTTACCTACGGTTAACAGGCCATTGATGGCTTTAATGCCGACATCCAGCGGTGTATCAATTGGCTTTCTTGCCAGTGGGTTGATAGCCGCAGGCGTGAAAGGCGCCGTTTGTCCTGTAAAGATATCCCCCAGTCCATCCAGCGGATTGCCCACGCCATCAATGACGCGACCAAGGAGTTCAAGACCAACCGGAATACCCTGCTCGCCAACCATAGGGGTGACGCGTGCGCCCGGTAATACACCGGAGATTTGCTCGCTTGGCATCAGATATAGGGTTTCGCCAGAAAAGCCCACGACTTCGGCTTCAATGGTGCCGTTGAGGGTTTCGACTTTGCACAGGCTGCCAACCGGGGCGCGGCAACCAATGGCTTCTAAAGTCAGGCCAACCACACGCACCAGTTTGCCGGAGGCTACCGGACGTGTGGAAAGGTTATCGGTTTTCAGCGCAGCGAGGCGCTCAGACAGGCTGACCATCGTCTTCTCCTGCCTGAACGTCTGCACCAGAAATTTCTTCAATGGCAGATTCAACGTCTTGTGCTGGTTCCGGTTCACCAGCAGAAGCGAGCACGTCTTCATCCTGTGGTTCAGATAAAAATTCTTCTGGCTGTTCAGGCATCTCACCTGTCACCACTTTGTCTGCACCTTGAAGAACGTCAGCACCCAAGCCATCAGCAGGTGCTTCTGGATCTCTCGCCATATTCTGGCCAGCAAATCGGGTCAGCATTTCACGGATGCGATCTTCCATGCGGTAGTCCACCACAGAGTCGCCACAGGCCACCTGAATATCACCACGGTTAATCGAGGGTTCTGCAATCAAACGCCATTCACGGTCGCGAAGGGATTCAACACTGTGTGCGGTTGTCACCACATCCAGATCTTCCGGATGGAGGTAAATGGTAATTTGACGCCCACCCATCGGCAGCGCATTGACGGCCTCACGCAAGGTGTTAAGGATCACTTGGGGATTGGTTTGCACTTCAGTTTGAATCACGGCTTTTGCTAAGTGCAGCACCAGTTCAACCATCTGATTTTGTACCTGATGATCAACCTGTAACAAAGGGAACGCGAGCTTGGAAAGAATGGCATCAAGTTGGTAACAGCGGTTTTCAATTAACTGCTGACCTTCTTCCATGCCTTGCTGATAGCCTTCTTCCTTACCCGCATCAAAGCCTTCTGTTTTGCCTTCTTCAAAGCCCGCTTCTTTGCCTTCGGTAAAGCCCGCTTCACGCCCTTCCGCCATGCCTTCTTCTACGGCAGATTGGCGGATTTGCTCAAGCGCATCAGCAGTAAGCATGGAAAGATCGAGTTCAGGCTCCTGGTCGTCTTCTTCCAGCTCAGCAGGTTCCCAACCCGGATCGTAGTTCATTGCGGTATCGCGCGGAGGCGCATTCGCTGGGTCGTAGTTAGGGATGTCCCAACGCTCCAGAACGTCTTCTGTTTGCTCGCTTGCGCGAATGTATCCGCGACGACGTTCTAAACTCATGCTGTTACCTTATAAAACGCTGTGTTCAAGCTTGGTTGATTGGACAAAAAGTACGGAATTACAGGAATTCGTCCGCACCGCCGCTCGCCAGCATGATTTCGCCAGCATCGGCCAGTTTGCGTGCCACAGACAGAATTTCTTTCTGCGCCGCTTCCACATCTGCCACGCGAATTGGACCCATGGCTTCGAGATCGTCCTGCAGCATTTCTGCTGCACGCTTCGACATGTTGCCCAAAATCTTGTCGCGGAGCCCTTCTTCTGCACCCTTGAGTGCTTTGAGCAGTGCTTCCTGAGGAACGTCTTTGAGGATAGCCTGAATACCGCGGTCGTCCACGTCTGCCAGGTTGTCGAAGACGAACATGAGATCCTGAATTTGCGATGCCATTTCTTCGTCGTTCTGACCAATTTGCTCCATCAGCGCAGACTCGAGCGCGTTGTCCATGTAGTTCATGATATCGGCAGCCGCTTTCAGGCCACCAATCTTCGCAGCCTGTGCACCTGCTTGACCCGCGAACTGTTTCTCCATGATTTCATTCAGCTCATGCAGTGCCGCAGGCTGAACTTCTTCAAGGTTGGCAATACGCATCACCAGGTCGAGGGCATCACGTTCGGCAAACTGAGAAAGAATAACCGCTGACTGCTCCGGCTCCAGGTAAGAAAGCACGATGGTCTGGATCTGCGGGTGTTCGTTAATGATGATGGAAGCCACCTGACGAGGATCCATCCATTTGAGTGAATCGAGGCCTTTTGAACCACTGCCAAGCACAATCTGATCGACCAGGTTGTTGGCTTTGTCCTCACCCAATGCTGCAACCAGTGCATTACGAACGAAGTCTTCACTGCCCATGCCAATAGCCGTGTAGCCCTGAATGTCTTCAAGGAAGGCGCGATGGACAGCATTCACTTTGTCCTGATTAAGATCAGCCAACTGGGTCATGGCGCTACCCACCTTCTGAACCTGTTTTGGTTCAAGGTGGCGAATAATGCTGGCCGCGTCCTGCTCAGTGAGACTGAGGAGGAGAATTGAGGCCTTTTCTATGCCTGATAGCTGCGACACATCAAAGGTGTTCGCAGGTAAGTCTTTATCGTCTTTAGCCATCGTTGCTTACCCAGCTTTTCACTACCTGAGCTGCCAAATCAGGTTCATTGGCAACCAGTGCCCGAACTGCTTTCAGCAGGTCTTCATCTTTATGGAGATCTGGCAGGTTCAGGTTCGAAGAACTCATGCCAAAGTTGTTCGAGCCATCGAGCTCTGCACCAATCAGGCCAATATCGTCGTCTGGGCTGAGAGGCAAGCCATCTGGCCCCAGCATCTCGCCGTTTGGTCCCAGTAAGCTGTCGTCGTCTTTCGCTGGGTTGATAAGTTTGGACATCGCTGGGCGAATCAACACCAATACCACCACGATGATAACCAGAGAGGCCGCCAGCCAACGCACCCAGTCGTTGAAGTTCTGGTGCTCCCAGATTGGCACATCACCCAAGGCCACTTCTTCCGGCGTCACGAACGGCACGGAAATCACTTCCAGAATATCGCCGCGGTTTTGCGCGTAACCTACACCACCGACAAGCAGGCGGCGGATTTTTTCCAGCTCCGCGTCTCCAACAGGCGTACGGGTAATTTCACCGGTTTCCGGATTAGTAGAAGCGATGTAATCCACAGCCACTGACACAGTTTGACGGGCAATGGTGCCTGTCTGACCACGGCGGTGACTGATGGTGGTATCCAATTCAAAGTTTCGGGTGGCTTCGCGACTGAGTGAACCTTTGTCGCCGACGCCGCCGTTTTTCAGATCCTGCACGTCTTGCGGAATCGCTGAGTCAGCCGGTGGCTGGTTACTCAGCGCACCCGGAATACCGGCAACATAGTCGGTATTGTTGTAGTTCTCACGGGTGTATTCGCTTCGGGTCGAAGACGTAGCCGGGTCGAAACGCTTACGGGTTTCTTCAATGGAGCTGAAATCCATAGTGACATCGACCTGAGAGGTGTAATTACCCAAGCCCAGAACGGGGATCAGAATCGCGTCAATTTTTTCTCTAAGCGCCTGTTCTTGCTTGCGCTCCAACTCATATTCTTTGCGGCGTTGAGAAGCCATTGGATCCTGACTGCCTGAACTTAGCAAACGGCCATGTTGGTCAGTCACGGTGACTCGGGAAGGTTTCAGGCTTGGTACGGCAGACGCCACCATATCAACAATCGAGTCCACTTCTTCCTGACCCAGTTGAGTGGTACCGCGCACGGTAAGGAACACAGTTGCGGAAGCTTCTTGGTTGTGGCGAACGAACACACTTTGTTTTGGCATCGCCAGCAGCACGCGGGCTTTGCTGACTGCGCGGATTTTCTCAATCGCAGCAGCAAGCTGACGTTCGCGGCTCAGTTTAAGACGCTCACGTTCAAGTTGCTGAGAAACACCAAAACCCATGTCCTGCATCAGAATATCGTCACCGGCTTCGGTGGCAGAGTTCAGACCGGCACGGCTGAGGTTGAGTTTGATGGTCGAGTAGTCTTTCGCAGGAACACGAATGGTGTTGCCTTCTAGCTTGTAATCGATTTTTTGCTGGTCAAGATGGTCAAGAACCGGGATCAGCTCTTCCGTTTCATAGGTACCAAGCGGGCGCATTTCTGGTTCTTGAACCCACAGGAAAAGCAGCACAACAAGAGAAATACAAATAGCGACGGCTGCAACGAGGATCAGTTGGCGTGCAATATCAATCCCGCCCAGCGGACCGGTTGGGGTGACATTTCGCTCCATCATGTCCGGATCGGCAAGCGACGATCCGCCATCGGTGGTGGCAGGTAATGCTGCTGCACCATCGTTTAGAGCGAGTTGTGTGTTGTCGTTGTCTTCCGCCACAGGTTACGTCCTACGTTAAACAGGCATGTTCATCAGTTCTTTGTACGCTTCGACCAGCTTGTTGCGGGTCTGCACCGTTGCTTCGAAAGCAACGCTGGACTTGTTACGCGCAATCATCACATCTGAAAGGCTGACGCTGCGGTCGCCTTGGTCAAAACGTGTCGCCAACTCACTGGACGTCTTTTGAATGCCATTCACGGAGTTGATGGCACCGGACAAAAGTTCGCCAAAGTCTTGAGAGACTTGTTGACCAGTCGCAGCACGTGACGTGTTCTGCGCTTCCAATGCCATGGTCTGCATTTCATGCTGCATCGGGTTAATTTTCATAGGTCGTCCTCGCTGTCAAAACTTTGGCAATTCCCGTCAGTTCGGGCTTTTTGGGCTATCTGATTACTATTTATGCAATTATTAAGCCAGTTATTATAACGTAGTCACTCAGCAAAAAGCACCGATTCACTGAGGAATGTCGATCCCCGCATCACGCATTTTGGCGAGTTTATAGCGCAAGGTTCTTGGACTGATGCCTAAACGTTCAGCCACATCTTTCCGGCGACCTTCACAGGCACGAATCGTATCCAGAATGATGGCGAACTCCTGATCGCGAAGTTCACTTCCCAGGCTGTCAGAAGATGCAGTAACAGGTTCGGAATGGTAAGACTCAACGCGATTTGGCATGGCCTGTGGTTGAATGGTCGGTGACACAGCTTCACTGCCAGCAACCAGATTCTGCAAGCTTCCTGCGTCTTGCCAGTCAACGCCTTCCAGAAGGATGTCGACAGCTTCAATCACTCCCTGATTGCAAAGGATCAAAGCGCGTTGCATCACGTTGTCCAGTTCACGCACGTTCCCCGGCCAGCGATACTGTGTCAGTTTTTCGGCAGCGCCTTGGGTCAGTTGCGGAACCGCTTGTCCGAGCTTGCAGCAATGGCGTTTCAAAAGGTGTTCGGCAAGCGGAATGATATCTCCAGCGCGCTCACAAAGCGGCAACCAGGAGATTGGGAAAACATTCAGACGGTAGTAAAGGTCTTCTCGGAAATTTCCTTCTTCCACGTACTGGCGAAGATCGCGGTTACTGGTGGCCAGTACGCGCACATCCAGTTTGATGCTCTTACGGCTACCGAGACGTTCCACTTCACGTTCCTGAAGCACACGCAGCAGTTTGGCTTGGAGTGCCAAATCCATCTCACTGATTTCATCAAGCAAAATGGTGCCGCCTTGCGCTTGTTCGAACTTACCCGGACATGCCTGAACAGCACCGGTAAATGCGCCTTTCTCATAACCGAACAGGGTCGCTTCCAGCATATTTTCCGGAATCGCCGCACAGTTGATGGCGACAAAAGCTCCTTCAGAACGCAAAGACTGACGGTGAATATGGCGCGCCATGACTTCTTTACCTGAACCGCTTGGGCCAAGGATCATCACGTTCGCATCGGTCTTCGCTACACGGTCCGCCAATGCAATCAGTGCCTGACTTTTCGGGTCCGCGACCACAGCATCACTCGTGTCAGCCTTAACCGGCGCATAACGGCTCACCATATTCAGCAGCACTTCGGGCGCAAACGGTTTGGCCATGTAATCAATCGCACCTTCTTTCATGGCGGCGACTGCATCCTGAATATTGGCGTAAGCCGTCATCAGCAGCACTGGCAAGTTGGGGTAGTTCAGCTTGAGGTTTCTAAGCAAACCCAATCCGTCCATCCCTGCCATCTGAACATCAGAAACCACGATGTCGACAGTTTCATTTTTCAGCAGTAACAGAGCCTGTTCGGCGCTGTCTGCTTCAAGCCACTGGTAACCTGCAAGTGCAAGGGTATCCACCAAGGCTTCACGCAAGCCTTCATCATCTTCAACGATAAGTACTTTGCTCTGATTCATTGTGCTTCTCCTGATACCTCTTCCTGCGTGGTATCGCAGTTGTCTGCCAGCGGTAGGCAGAGCGTAAAACAGGCACCCTGGCCCGGTTGAGATTGAAGAGTCAGCCTGCCTTTATGGGCATGACAGACCATTTGAACAACAGCGAGACCAAGGCCTGTGCCTTGCTGTCTCGTTGTGAAAAAAGGTTCGAGAATTTTGCTTTGAAGTTCCGGGGCGATACCGGGGCCATTGTCGGCAACCGACAAGAACAGTTGTCCCTGTATTTCACGGGCATCGACAACCACTTTGCTGCCTTTACCTGCCACCTGAATGGCGTTAACCACCAGATTCGACAGGGCACTGGCCAGCGCATTCATATTGCCAAGCAGCTGGTGAGATTCATCATCACAGTTGATTTCAAAGTCGACTTGCTGACTGCTCACCAGGGCTTCGACCATAGGCTCAAATTCATTAAGCAGGTGCTCGAGCGTAAAAGTGTTCACGACTTTGTTGTCGCCACCTTTGGCAAACAACAACATGTCATTGACCTGCTTTTCGAGATCATGAAGCCTGTCCACCAGCTTCATCTGGAAGCGTTTACGGGTAGGCTCATTAAGGTTTGGCGCTCCAAGGTTTGCTGCATAGAGCAAAGCACTGGAAAGCGGGGTACGCACCTGATGCGCCAGTGAGGCGACCATCTTACCCAACGAGGACAGACGCTGGAGATCGCTCACACGTGATTGCAACAGGCGGGTTTCCGTCATATCGGTGATCAGAATGAGCTGACCGGAATCAGAGGCGGAAATGCCGAGTTTCACTTTGCGTCCGTCACGCAGTGAAACTTCATGACCATCATCTTCACGGGGCGAGAAGGCACGGTTGATCACATCAACCCAACGCTCTTGTGTTAACGGTGTACCAAGCAAACGAAATGCTTCTGGGTTGGCTTCCGCCACACGGCCGTAGGGATCGAGCAGAATAACGCCTGCCGGCATGACATCTAACACTTGTTTGTATCGTAGAACCTGCTGATCAACGGTTCCCAAAGGAGAATAATTCGCTTCCATGATGCTCGACTATTTAGCTCTCTTTTTCTGACGCTAAGTAGCTCTAAGCAGGGAATGTGCCAATTATTAAATCATTGAAAATCAGTAGATTAAGCAAGATGGAAACAAAAAAGCGAAGTCAAAAAAATGACTTCGCTTTCCGGTTAACATTTTTAATGAAAGGTGTTCACACCCAAACAACCCGAAGATGCTCATATTCAGTTCGTTTGGGTATAAATCAGGTCACGTCTTCTTTGTTGAGACCGTACTTACGCATCTTCTCAACCAGCGTGGTGCGTCGCATACCCAGCATGTCGGCTGCACGGGCAACGATACCCATTTGCGCTTCGAGTGCCTGACGAATCATTTCCACTTCCAGGTCCGCCAGCATGGCTTTCAGATCAACACCTTCCGGTGGTAGCCCTGCTGCTGAAGGACTCGCAAAGCCCGGCATTTCTTCCTCCGGCTCATCCATCGCAAACACCGCATGCAGTGCGTCACGCTCCAGATCTTCTTCGGCTTCCAAACCGCCCAAGGTTTCTGGCTGGAACTCCGGAATATCGCTGTAGCGATACTTCTTCGGCAGTCGGTTTACATCCACCATCTGACCTGGGTACAGAATCACCATACGCTCGATGAGGTTAGCGAGTTCGCGGACGTTGCCCGGCCATTCGTGCTCCATCAAAGAACTGATCGCACGTGGCGTCAGGTGAACCTGATTGGCTCCCTCTGCTTCCAAACGCGCCATGAGTTCTTGAATCAAAAGCGGAATGTCTTCAATGCGCTCGCGCAGTGCTGGCATTTCGATTGGGAACACATTCAAGCGATAGAAAAGGTCTTCACGGAACGAGCCCTCTTCAATCATGGTATCGAGGTTGCGATGTGTCGCCGCGACAACGCGTACATTCACCTGAATGGTCTTATTGCCACCAACACGTTCGAAACAACGTTCTTGAAGTACGCGTAGCAGCTTAACCTGCATTGGCTGCGGCATATCACCAATTTCATCCAGGAACAGCGTGCCACCTTCTGCCAGCTCAAAACGGCCTTTACGCGCAGAAATCGCGCCGGTAAATGCCCCTTTTTCGTGACCGAACAGCTCACTTTCCAACAGTTCCGGTGGTATCGCACCGCAGTTCACTGGCACAAATGGCCCTTTCCCGCGTTGCGAATGGTAATGGATGTTACGTGCGACAACTTCTTTACCGGTGCCGGATTCACCCAGAATCAGTACGCTGGCATCGGTTCCTGCAACTTGCTCAATAAGATGACGAACATCGGCGATCGCTTCACTGCGACCGACCATGCTTCTGAAGAGCGTATTTTTTCGGCTAAGTTGAGGAATATTGAATGCGCGCTTGCCGGAAAACTCCTGACAGTGTCGGAGTGCATCAGCAAGTTGGGGATAATTTAGTGGCAGCTCGAGCTCACCGACGAAGTTTGGCAGTCCAGACAATTCCGCTTTGTGTTTTGCAAGCGCAATAATAGGAATGTGATTATTAATCGCCAAACTATCCAGCACTTGGGATAAGCGCTGCGGTGAGTGGATGTTACCCAGAAAACAAGCACCCTCGGCCTGCTTCCAGTGCGAATCATTTAGCTCAGTGGTTGAACATAGCAGGTATTGCTCACCAATAAACTCCAAGATAACGCCTAAATCGTGACGAAATTTTTCATCATCCTCGATAACAAGAATCTTCGTTAAACCTTGCATGTGTGAGATATATCTGCCCTAAAACCATCTAAGTCATCGGCGCGACGGATGTCACCAATAACAGAATAATCCAGCTATTGTAATTATTGCTTGGTATAAGGCAACTAGAGACACAATAAAGCTGTGACTCCAGTGCCAAGACAGATTAGATTGTAGTGAATCTGACGCGTTTTTATGCGTCTGCAGAGGTGATATTGTGATACTCAGCCGGTATTTGATCCCACGCTGATTTAATTTCGCGCAAAATATCGACAACTTCATCGATCGGCGCTTCCAGGTTGTCTCGGTTAGCCTCTGAGATTTGGCGGATCATGTAGTCGTAAAGCGCATCCAGGTTAGAAGCAATCTCCCCACCTTCTTCCATCGACAAACAAGTACGCAAGCTGATGATAATATCCAGCGCCTTACCCAGACGTTCACCTTTCACTGCAATGTCGCCTTGCAGCATCGCTGCTTTGCCCTGAACCAAACGTTCAATAGCACCTGCCATCAGCATTTGAATCACTTTATGTGGTGATGCCGCACTCAACTGGCTGTCTACTGAAACCTTTTTGTAGGCCTGAAGTGACCCTCTCATAACATTCCTCACCTACTCGAACTTTTTGTAAATTTGCACTGACTGACGCCCTTTCTTAAAACGACTGGCATGGGCTGCAGCACTATCACGTTGTACTTTTATAAGGCTAAATAACTGCTCAGTTCTGGCAATGGCCTGTGACCAAGCGGCTTGTTCCGGCTTCTCCGGCAACATCGTGATTTCTGCCAGACATTGTTTTCGAATATTCAATAACCGTGCCATCTCATTGGAATCAACAGGGTCTGAATTCAGTACTGCCAGAAGCTGTTCATCAATCTCTGACAGTTGGGATAGCAAAGCGTGCATGGTTAACTCGCTTACATCGACGGCATGATATTCATCATGGCCGACAGTTGAGATTGCATCTCTGCCATCGCGTTATCCATGGCGGAAAACTGCTTTAATGTGCGGTTTTCCAAATCTTCCATTCGGCGATCCAATGTCTGCTGCTCATCTTGCAAGCGCATACGTTGATCGCCCAAGCTGGATTCGCGGTTGCGAATAGCACCGCCAACACCAGTAAAGTTCTGTACGGTTTCTTCCACCTTGCGGGCGAAACCCTGATTACCACCGAAGAAACCTTCCAATGCCCCGAAGTTACGCGTCAATTGTTTGTCCAGCAGGTTGTAGTTGATTTCCAACCGGCCATCCATCGTGGTGGAGATACCTAGCTCGCTCAATGTTTTGAGCGAATCAGGCGCACCTTCAATTGGCGTAGAAAACAAAGAGCGCATCTGGTTGACCGCGGAGCGAATCACGCTGTCACCCACCAAAGGGCCGCCCTGTTGGGTTTCAGGGTCGTACTTCGACAATGCTTTTGTCACTTGGTAGAACGCGTTGTAGGCGTCCACAAACTCTTCCAGTGACCCTTTCACCGTGTCCCTGTCTTCGTCCACAGTGACAATCACAGGGCCATTTGACGGCGAAGTCAGCTGGGACACATCGATGTTGACGCCGCGAATGGCATCAGAAAACGTATTGGTGTCGCTGGACACAGATGCCAGACCATCAATCAGAATGCGGGCATCCAACGCCGCCTGCATCTCATTCATTGAGTTGCTCGGGCTGGCAGGGTCATAAGCCAGTGCTTGCAGCGGTGACGTCACCGGTGCGTTCACACTGACGGAAATTTGGTTATCGACACCGGTTTTATCACCACCGAGGATCAATCGCGCACCGCTGTCATCATTGATAACGGATGCCTTGATACCAGGGTTATTCGCACTGCTGTTGATGGTGCGGACGATATCGAGCAAGGAGCTGCTGTTTTCGTCGATATCTATGGTCGTGGTTCGGCCGCCCAGACTCAGCGTGATTTGCCCAGCGCCAAAATCGGCCTTGGCATCTAAACCGTCAGAGACGAGTTTATGGGACTGTGCGAGTTGCTGAACGTCGATGGAGTAAACGCCGGTAACGGCTTGGTGGTCGGCGGATGCGGAGACAGCTTCTTCGTTGCTTGAAACTGTACTCCGCGCCGCGAAGGTATTGTTACGGCGAAAGTCATACATCAAGTCTTTCATCGTATCGAGGGAGGTCTTGAGTCTACCGTAGGCGCTGATGTTAGTTTCAACATCGTTCAGGCCTTTAACGATTCGCTCTTGTTTAGGCGCACGCTCAGCTTCAACAATTTTGCTGACCATGGAGTTGATGTCCATGCCACTGCCAAGGCCCGTTGCGCTTAAACCCATTTTTCACTCACCTCAGTTATACCTTTTCTGCAACGAGCCCCCTCGCATGAAGAGACAGTTGCTGTGCTAGCTCTAGCATTTCTTTCTCAGGAATCTGTCTGATGATGTCACCGCTACTCATTTCGTAAACAGTCACAACACTTCTTCCAGAACTCTCATCGAGTCGAAATGACAAGCCTTTGTTAAAGGTAGACACAAACTCATCCAGTCGCTCAACCAGCATTTCGAGCTGTTCTTGCTGCATCTCCCGTGTAGCTTCAAGTTTTTGGACTTGTTCTACCCGGCGTTGAGACAGCTTTTCAACATTCTCTGCCATCTGCCGCTGGTTCGTGATGTTGGGTTGAGTCCCCTCCACAGATTGTTTACTGCTAGCAACTTTCGTGCCTGACTGTGGAGTCACATGAGACAGGGATGACGTAGAAACGGATGATAGGTCCATCGTAGTTCACCTCCTGTTAGCTATTGACGGTGAGGGGCAAGCTCACCGTCATTTTTGGTCTTGCTATTAGCCTAACAGGCTCAGTGCAGCTGACGGTGCTTGCTTCGCTTGTGCAAGTATAGACGTACCAGACTGCTGCAGGATCTGAGATTTAGTGAACTGCGTCGTTTCCTTAGCAAAATCAACGTCTCGGATACGGCTGTTAGAAGCACTCACGTTTTCGTTAACGTTATCCAAGTTAGAGATTGCGTGGCTCAGACGGTTCTGCTTCGCACCCAGTTCTGCACGGTGTGAATCGATGTATTGCATCGCGTTATCCACCAGGCCAACAGCGCGCTGTGCACCACCAACAGTACTGACGTCAACGTCTTGTACGGTTTGGTCAACTTTCGCTGCACCTGCGATACCCAGAGAGGTCGCCAGTGCGCCGGTGAATGCTACGTCTGCGCCAGAGGCAGAAACGATTTGCAGTTCGCCGTTTTCAGTCACAGATGCAGAAACTTTGCCGTCTGCTTGACCGTTGATATAGGTCGCCACTTCTTCCACGTCATCGCCTGCTTTTGCAGAAACGTTGATGGTTGCTGTGGTACCGTCAGCGTTGGTGATAGACATAGATAGTGTTGCTCCACCCGTTGCGGTCCAAGCAGCCATGTCAGCAGACGCAGCTACAGTCGCTTTATAGGTCGCACCACCCATCATTGCTTCGTCAGCTCGGATGTTCTTGAATTCCATGAAGACCGCTTCACCAGCGTCAGCACCGATTTGGAATGCTTTAGTACCGTAAGTACCGTTCAGCAGTTTCGCACCACCGAAAGACGTCGTTTCCGCGATACGGTTCAGTTCGTCTTGCAGAGCAACGATCTCTTCCTGGATTGCCACACGCTCTTGGTCACCGTTAGCACCGTTAGCAGATTGCAGTGACAGGTCACGCATACGCTGCAGGATGTTGGTGGATTCTTCCATCGCACCTTCAGCGGTTTGTGACATTGAAATACCGTCGTTTGCGTTACGTACTGCAACGTCCAGACCACGGCTTTGCGAAATCAGGCGGTTAGAGATTTGCAGACCTGCTGCGTCATCCTTTGCGCTGTTGATACGGAAGCCCGAAGACAGACGCTCCATCGAATTGTTCAACGCATCGGTTGAGCTGTTCAGGTAGCGCTGAGCGGTCATTGCAGGCACGTTAGTGTTTACTGTAATAGCCATAACTATTCTCCTTTGGTACTAAGTCCGGCTTCCGCCCAGCAACCCAGGGAAAACCAGTTCTAAATCTCTCACAACCCATGTAACGGCACGTTTGGAAAAACCTTTACACCTTTTTTCCTACTTTTTTTACAAGCCACCTTAGAGGGTGAAAAGCCGTAAAATCATGGTGCTATGAAGGTTTTCGCCTTAGTGGGGAAAAACTTTAGAGATGATTTAAAAAATTTGTCGGCAAAAATACACTGAGGAGAGAAAAAGCCATTAATAACAAGGCATAACAAGGAAAGAAACTGGATAGGGTGTTAATCTTTTCGCTGAAAAAATGCACAAAAAAAGCGGCAATGGCTTGCCGCTTTTCGGGATCTATATTCCAGATTACTGGAGGAGGTTGAGCGCCGCCTGTGGCAACTGCTTCGCCTGCGCAAGAATAGAGGTACTTGCCTGCTGCAGAATTTGCCCTTTGGTGAGCTCTGTCGTTTCTTTCGCGAAGTCAGTATCGCGGATGCGGCTGTTAGACGCAGAAACGTTCTCTTGGATGTTCGACAAGTTACTGATGGTATGGCTCAAGCGGTTTTGCTTCGCACCCAGGTCAGCACGCTGACTGTCGATGTACTGCATCGCTGAGTCGATAATACCCACGGCCATCTGTGCACCACCCGCATCACTGACGTCGATGTCTTGCGTCGTGGTTGCAGCACCTGCACCGGTCACTAAGCCCAGAGAGGTTGCCAGTCCACCACCAAAGGTGACGTTGCCAGAGAGCTTCTCTTCCGCAACGAAAATCTGTAGTTGGCCAGCTTCATCAACAGACGCCGTCACCATCTCATCAGATTGACCATTAATATAGGTCGCGACTTCCTCAATATCGTCGCCAACTTTGGCATCGATGTTCAGGTTAATGGTATTACCGTCTTTCGTTGTAAATGCCATGGTCAGTGTCGCGGCAGTGCTCGCCACTTCCCAACCTGCTGATTTGCCGTTTGCGGCGATAAACTCGGTACCACCCATGCGGAAATCATCAGCACGAATACTGGTTAAGCCCATGATGATGGCCTCACCCGAATCAGCACCAATTTGGAAAGAAGCTTCACCGAATGAGCCATTCAGAAGACGACGGCCACCAAACGCAGTGGTTTCTGCGATACGGTTAAGTTCGTCCTGAAGCGCTGACACTTCTTCCTGAATCGCGATACGTTCAGACTTACCATTCGCACCATTCGCCGATTGCAGAGACAGGTCACGCATACGTTGCAGGATATTGGTGGATTCCTGCATTGCACCTTCTGCAGTCTGGGCAATGGAGATACCATCGTTAGCGTTGCGCATCGCAACATCTAGACCACGGGTCTGGGCGATGAGTCGGTTCGAAATCTGCAGACCAGCGGCGTCATCTTTCGCACTGTTGATCCGACTACCAGACGACAAGCGTTCCATCGACGTATTGAGATCGTTTGTCGACTTGTTCAGGTAACGCTGCGCAGTCATCGCAGACACGTTGGTGTTAACTGTTACACCCATTTTGCTCTCCTTTGACTTTCGCGTATTTTGCGAAACAGCCTACCCGCGACAAACTTGTCCGAATGTAGAAGCGGGACCAGCCTTCAGTTCGTTATCAGGAACGGTATCAGTGCAACTGACACCTCATGCCGAATATTATTCAAATAGCATGCCAATTTTTGGAAAGTCTTGTTTATCATCAACTTAGAAGCAACGAGAGCGAAGTCGTTCAACAAAACGGCAAATAATTTGATTTTCTCCTCAAGAAAATCGGCAACTTGCCGCCTCCGGTCATTGCCTCTTCATAACCATAGCACCAGATCTTGTAATTAAGAGGGATGAATCACATTTTGTTCGAATAAATTTTCATTCTCAAAACAGAGACAAAGCAGTCCACCTTCTAAACACGTGCGAGTTTATCCATAAAATAAACGTCTTCCGGCACGGTATTTGCTGTCTTTTATTTAGTTTAAAAACTTAAGTTTTTCGCTCGAATAACTATATGGATTCCTTATGAACAATCCCTCCCAAACCAATGAAAGTGCTATGACACTGGAACAAGCGTTTGAGCATGGCGTTTCGCTCTATCAACATCAAAAAAAACGCGAAGCCCGAGAGGTGTTCGAACACATTCTTTCCCATGCGCCTGATGCCCTGCCTGTCCTGCAGGTACTGGCGGTCATGGACAATGAAGAAGGCGCCTGGCAGAACGCTTTGAAAAAGCTCGACCATGCACTGACTATTGAACCCGGCAATGCCTCTCTCCTTTTCGATAAGGCAACCTTGCTGACAGAAAACGGCATGAACAAGGAAGCTCTTGAAATTGTTGAAGCCTTGCTAGGTGTGGCACCTGATCACCAGGAACTATTGGCGATGCGGCAACAACTTACCGCGGCAATCGGCAATCTGGGCGAAAGTCGCCGCACGGCAAAGCAAATGCATCAGGCGTCAGCACAAAAAAATGCCGCCATGGATGCCGAAGTTCAGGAGACACTGGCGCTGGCTGACCAAATGGTGGCAAGCGGCAATCTGGATCAAGCTAAACAACTCTATAACGCCGTGATCAGCGTGGCTGGCGACAACCCAGCGGCATTGCTTGGTTTGGCAAAGCTTTATATGGGCGAGGAAAACTTTGGCCTTGCACGCCAAAACCTGCTCCGTGCGTTTGATATTGAGACGTCAGAAAAAGAAGTGGTGGTTCTACTCAGCCACAGCGCCATCAAGATTGAAGACTACAAAGCAGCGCGTGACCATGCCCGCTTCGGCCTCAACACCTGGCCGGCAGAGCCTCTCTTTTGCCGCTTGATTGTGCTGAGCTACGAAAAAGAAGAGAACTGGCTGGAAGCCTACCGACAAGCGAAAACTTTCATCAAGCCATACCCGACTGACGTGGATTTGCTGAACAGGCTGGCAACAGCAAGCTTCCAGTTGCTGCGCACTCGCCATAATTTCACGCCAGCGGCAATTTTGGAATGTCAGCAACATATTCAACAGGCGGCAAGCGTGGCAAACGAAGAAAACAAGCTGCGCCTTTCCACTTATCTTGCGGAAGTACTCTGGTACAAAGGTGAAGCCAAAACCTCAAAAGCCCTGCTTGAAGATTACATCGCCCAATACCCTGACGACGTAGAAGCGGGTTTCAACATCAGTTTTGTTTACCGTACCCTCGGCGAATGGGAAAACTACTACCGCGCCAATGAGCTCGGCCTGACTTGCCATCGTCGCCTCCAATACAGTGGCAACATGCCTCAGTGGAACCTCGAACGCCCGAAAGATGACGTTGTACTGGTGATGCCAGAGCAAGGCGTGGGGGATGAAATCCTTTATTTCCATAATCTTGCTTTGGTTCTGGAAAACACCCAAAAGGTTTATGTGGCCTGTGATCCTCGCTTGGAATCTGTGCTCAACCGCGCGTATCCAGAGGCTATTATGGTGCCGATCAAACGTATTGAAGGCGAAAGCATTCATATTCCAGAGGAAGTGATGAACGACATTACCTCTTGGGTGGCGGGCGGCAGTTTGGCGGGTATCTGCTTTGAAAAACATGGCCGTCACGTTTACCAGTCTGGTTACGTGAATTTGCCGGAAGACACCAAAACGCACTGGCAATCGACATTAGCAGAGATTCGTTCCGTTAACGCTGACAAGAAACTGATTGGTATTTGTTGGAGAAGTGGCCTTGCCGCCGCAACCCGTAACATCCATTACCTGATTGCAGAAGAAGTCGCGCATTTGGTGAAACAATTCCCGGATGCGGTGTTTATCAATCTTCAATACGGGGATTGCAGCAAAGAACTCAACAAGATTGAAAAGCTTTCCGGCGTACGCATTATGCAGCTTGAAGGTCTGGATCTACGCGATGACTTTGAAGGCACTGCTGCGGTGATTAAAGGATTGGATGCCGTAATCACTGCGGGTACCGCGGTGCATCGTCTGACCACTGCCGTTGGCACACCTTGCCATGTGTTCTTTGCCGGCACGGAAGAGTCTGATTTCAACCAGCCTGAACCTTTGTATTGCGACAGCGAGTTCGGTTACTTCTACCCACCTATGCTGGAAAATAAATACCCGCTGCTGGAATCCATTGTACGCCATATTCAGGCAAGCTGATTCACAGCCAAAACAAAAAGGCCGCATCATAGTGATGCGGCCTTTTTTCTGAATTCACTGAACAAATTCTTTCGGCGTGCACCCTTCCCAGCGCCGGAAAGCTCGGTGAAAAGCTCTGGGCTCCGAAAATGCCAACCAATAGCTGATTTCCTTAATACTCAGCCTGCCCTGCTTTAAGTAAGCCACAGCCAAATCATGCCTAGTCGTATCCAGAATATCCTGAAAGGTTTCCCCTTCGGCTTTGAGCTTTCTGTATAGCGATTGCGCGCTAACCCCGAGACTGTCTGCAATCTCTTCTGCACTCGCTTTTTGGTGATGAAGACTGTCCACAATCCGCTTTTTCACTTCATTGGCAAAGGAGCCCGAAGCGGCAATCTCTTGCATCAATTGCCTGGCATGTTCCGATAAGACGCCATGAATATATTCATTACTGCCACTTAACGGCATATTGAGGAATCTTGTGTCGAAGACCAGTTGATTAAATGCTTTGCTACCCAGCACTTCACACCCCAGCAATCGGCTGACTGCTGTTTGTTCTGCGTCAGACAAATGGCGGGTCAATTCTATATGCGCATTCTGAACCGCATCCGGCGGCAAATTCTGACCAGAGAAGGCCACGAAGCCGCCCAACATCCTGTCGGTATGTTTCTCCAGTTCCCACTCCTCGTTTTCATTCAGTATCCGCAGATAGGCAATATCCTCCTCTTCCACTAATACGATACGCTGAGCTTGATTGAGCAGCGGTGACATTTCGCTGAGTTGCTGCAGAGAATGACGCAACGTCGGGCTATGTTTGACGGCCTGGCCTAATGCACTTGCACCTTTGAAATCCGGATCGATGCCAACCCTAAACCCAAGCAGTGGATCGTTTCTCTGAGCCAAAGCCAGTTTCCAGAACGCGTTATAGATATTGAGCCCGCATCTCTCATCTGGCGAGCTTTTTAGGTCTTTCGGCAGTTTTAGCTGTGTTTTAACCGCTTCGGTATCCCATCCCAAATCTGACAGGATCCTGTCGAGCCCCAGCAAAAAGCCCATGACCAACGTTGGTGAAGTGTCCATTTCCATCCCTTGATGACCAGAGTCCCTATTTGATGTCTACGGTCTCTGTGACTGTCATGGCTCCGATACTAACATTTGAAAAAAATGCAAAGGGAACGAGGGAAGAAAAATGCGTGAAGAAACAAATGGCCGCCGTAAGTTTTTAAAAGGATTGATGGGTGTCGGTGTTGTGGTCGCTGGCGGTACCGTCTATCGTGCGGTTGATAACGGCGTATTCAGCGTCGGTAAAGGTGAGCCATTTACACCTTGGACCGACTGGCAATCGGCGTCAAAAAGCGGTGAACTCGCCATCATTAACGCAGCCGTGCTTGCCGCGAACCCCCACAATACCCAGCCTTGGATTTTTGAATTGCGCGACAACGCGATTTGGCTCTACGCAGACACAGCGCGCCATTTGGGCACCATGGATGTTTATGGCCGTGAACTTTGCATAGGTTTGGGATGCGCCGTGGAGAATATGGTTCAAGCCACTCCCGCGTTCGGGTTTGAAGCGACAGTATTGCTTGGCGACACAGACCTGACCAAACAAACCTGGAGCGGCGTGCCTATGCATGTCGCGACGATAACCCTGACACCGACAGGAAAGCAGGAGCAAAGCGAGCTTTACCAAGCCATTGGTCACCGACATACCGATCGGGGGGAATACCAGCGCGATACGCCGATCGATGCTTCGTCAATGTCTGCATTGACGGCAATGGCCAACGAGAGCTTTCCTGATGTCAGCCTTTCCCTGCTGACGACGAAAGTAGAACGTGACGACTTTACCCAACAAACGGTCAATGCCACCCGCTTTATTGCCGCCGATCATCAGATGTCTTCTGACAGTTTCCGGTGGTTCAGACTGAGCCATAAAGAGATGCAAGCGCACCGTGATGGTGTTTACATCGATACTGCCGGGTTGCCGCCTGCCATGAGAGCCATCAGTAAAATCATGCCGACCTTATCAGAGGAGTCATCGAATCAATATTGGATTGAAGGTACGCAACGCACCATGGAATCTACACCAATGCATGGCTTGATCACGCTGAATAATCTCTACAGCTCAAAGCAGAACATTGAAGCTGGCAGGTTGTGGCAACGCATTCATCTTTGGTCGACGACACAAGGTATTTCGATGCAGCCGGTTAACCAAACCTGTGAAGTGATAGACAGACAAAAACAGCTAGAACAGCCACAGACTTTTGCCGACGATCTGCGCGCGTTATCCGGCAAACCTCAATCTGCCACTTTTGCTTTCCGGGCTGGCTACCCAACCCTGACTGCAATCCCCAGCCCTCGTCGCGCCTTGAAAGACGTGGTCGCCAGCGCATAAATAAGGCCTGTTGGGCTTCGGTATAAAAAGAAAAAGGTCAGCACGTGCTGACCTTTTGATTGAGTGGTGACTTTACGCTTCGGCAACCAACTGCGACGGGCATGATGGGCGTCGCGTCTCTCTTGCCGACAGCAGCAACAAGCCAAAGGCCACAGCACCTGCCAGCAGCATCGCCAGAATCACAGTGTGATAGTCGTAGAGTTCGGCAACAAAACCAACCGTCACGCTGGATGCCAAACTTGCTATCATGATGGCGTTATTGAACAAGGTTGTTGCCACACCCATCTGGTTTGGCATCTTGTTCTGAATCACTACCATCCCGAGGCTTGCACTGATACCAACCGCCAAGCCGTTCAGCATTTGCAACGCATACATTTGCCAAAGTGCACCCGCATTAAACAGCAAGGCATAGAAGAGGCATGCCGCTGCCGCACTGAGCACCATCAAACGTTGAGGCGCAATTTTAGCCGCCCATAGGCCCGCCAGTACCATCACGGGAATTTCCACAAACGCTGCCAAGCCGAGTAACTGACCCGCCACTGATCCTGCCATATCCAGTTCCTTTGTCACATACAAAGGGATCGACATGACGTACATGTTGTTGGCCAAAAACAACATGAACACCGCGCCCAGATATAACGGCGCTCCCGGGATTTTGTGCCATGACAGGCGCACTTCCGCTTCACCTTGAGTATCCGTTTCTTTGATTTTGGTTGACGGGAACATACGCCAAACAATCAATACCGAAATAACCATGGTGACAGCAGCAAACAAGAATGCGCCGTTAAAACCGAAGGCATCGTACAGGATGAAAGCCAGTGGCGGGCCAATAACCCAAGACAAGGACATCATGGCGCGCATCAGCGATACAAACAGCGTGCTGTTATCGCCAAGGTTCTTGTCCGCAAACTCGCGGCCAAGTGCAAAAGTCTGTGGTAAAGCGGCGGCCGAAAAGCTCGAGATGAAGATCATCACAGCCAGCGCCAGATAGAAGTCGCGGATCATCATGAACAGTGCCATCACAACGATAAACGCGCCTTGCGCCAGCAAGATGATTTGGCGGCGTTCCCAACCCACATCTGACAACTTGGCAATACGCTGCGAAACCATCACTCCGCTAAAAATCGAGATGGCGAGAAACACGCCCATTTGCAACGGCGTAGCGTCCAATCCATCGACAACAAAAATCCCTAAAAGTGGATAGAAAAAGCCACCGCCGAGACCAGCAAACAAGCTGACCAGCAGGTAACAAAGCGCGGCTTTATTGGTCAAAAAACTTACGTAGTTTTTCATGAATTATTTCCCATAAAAATGGTGTATACAGTCGTCTGATTGAACAGTCTGTCTGACTATCTCTTTCTTATTTGTGATGCAGTTTAGGGACAAATATGCACCTCGTGTGATAGCTATCGAGCAACCGCTGATACTATTCATTCAATTTCTTCCAACTCACTGACAATCCGGGTAAAACTACAACTGCACTAACCTTTACCAAGCGAGAGAACTTCATGCGGCCAACCATTGAACGCGTTCATAAAGCCGTCAGCCCTAGCTGGCACTTTACGGATTACCATTGCATCGAGCCTAAGATTGGCGTGCAGTGCGGCTGGCATTACCACGATGAAATCGAGCTGGTGCTCTACTACGACCCTCATCATGTCGCGCCAGGTAAAATCATCATTGATGATTACGTCGGCGAGGCAGCACATGGTTATGCCTATCTCACTGGTCCCGGTTTACCGCATATGCTGACCCGAGTGGCTTCGACGGCCACGCCGGAGCGTCCCAGCAGCTCACATGTGCTCTGGCTTGATCAGTCTTGGATTCAATCCCTGGTGGTCACGGTGCCGGCATTGTCTGCCGTCAGTGACATGTTGGTACGCGCAAACAAAGGGCTGATGTTATCCAAAGCGACGTTCGATGCTTTGTACCCTTTGATGAATGGCGCGTCGCAGCTGAAACCTGCCGCACAGTTTGTGCGGGTGGTGGAAATCCTTATGCTGCTGTGTGAAGACAAATCAGCGCAAACACTGACTTCTCGCCCTTTCTGCTTTTACGTGGCGAAAGATACGCCAATTCTCGACAAGCTGGAAAAAGCGCAGCAGTTTATCGCCGACAATTACAATGCGCAAATATCTGTTCAAGATATATGCAGCCACCTCCACATGAGCGAAAGCTCGGTGTACAGGATGTTTGAAAAGCATTTTGATGACAGCTTCTCAGACCACCTTAAAAATTATCGACTTGGAAAAGCCTGCGAGATACTGGTGCGCTCCAACATCCCAGTGTCAGTTGTGGCGGAGCGGGTGGGATTTTCTAACCTGTCGAACTTCAACCGGCAGTTCAAAACAGCAAAAGGGATGACCCCAACCGAATTCAGGAAGTTGTTTGGGTAGGAAACGGCTTGAAATAAGAGTTCCCAGTGTCTGGGAACTCAGTGGCATTAGATGTAGTTGAAGAGCGAGAGGTCTTTGGTCTTGGCAAAAGCCTGCTGAGAAGCCTGCAATGCCAACATGTTTTCATTCATGTCGATCACCGCTGTCGAGTAATCCAAATCTTCCATGGTGCCAAGCGAACGGTTAAGCACCAGCTTGAAGTCTTTGTGCATGCCTTCCTGTCTGTCCAACGTCGTCAGACGGGTACCGACTTCAGAGCGTGCTTTGTTGAGATGCTTGAACGCAGCAGAAAACTGTTCGGTGACCTGATGCAACTCTGCCGTCGCTGAAGCATTGAAGATACTCTCGTGTGATAGCTCGATACCTTTCTTGAACGCATCAAACACGTTAAACGTATCCTGACGCTCCAGCACAATCTTGTCACCATCCAGCATTTCGCCTTCAAAACTCAGGCTGAGTGTTCCCCACTGCACACCGTTTTGCGGATCGTAGACTCCGGCACTGACCACGCTGCCATTTTGGGTCAGCTCATAAGTGGTTTGGCCGCCACTATCCACGCTAAAGCTCACCGCATAGTCAGAGTTATCAGCATTATTGGTGTTTTTGGCTTGTGCCAGCAACAGCAAGGAACCGCTGTTCAAATCGTATTCCGGTTGATAGTCACCGAACGGGTTTTTGATTTCCATAAACACCTGATCGCCCGGATCGCTGGTTTGCACTTCAACCGCCGGAGCGACTTGCGCGGTGCGGTGATAACTGTCGCCGGCATAACGCACATTCAGCGCACTGTCGCGATAGAAAGGTTGCTTACTGGACTGGGTACCAGAGAACAGGAAATTGCCTGATTCATCTTTCGCGTTGACCAGATTCATGAAGTTGTCGAACAGACCTTTGAGATCCTGGCGGTGAGCCGTGCGGTCATCATCAGACAAGGAACCGTTGATCATTTCCATCGTCTTACGTTTCGCGCTATCGACCAACTGTTCGGCATCATCCACCGCGATTTCCGCACGGGTTTGGCGGTTGCGGGCAAGGGTGATCGAATCGATGTATTGATCGAGCTGTTTATCCTGCTGGCGGAAGTTCTGGATATAAATCGAGGAAACCGGATCGTCCCCCGCTGTAAGCACACGCTTACCCGTGGCAAGCTGGTCTTGGTTATCCTGCAACTTCACCTGCTGACGCATCAGGTCATTCGACACTGACTGGTAGTTGTGAAAACTGGCAATACGGCTAATCATCACTCAGATCCTTATCGGGTTGCATTCAGCAGAGTTTCAAAGGTTTCATTCGCGGCGGTCATGATTCGGGAAGACGCCATGTAGGCTTGCTGGAATTTCATCATGTTTGCCGCTTCTTCATCGAGGTTAACCCCGGAGATCTCTGCTACACGCCCTGCCGCTGCATCATGTTCAACGCGGCTGACATCCTCAAGGCGGGCAAAGGAGGCTTTCTGTACACCTAAATCCGTGTTCAGGCCTTCATAAACGTCAATCAGACTGGAACGGCCACCATCCATCAGTTTCTGGGTTTGAAGCTGCTGCATGCGGATAAGGTTACCGTTCTCACCGTCTGCAGGAAGCAAACTCACTGCAAAGATATCTTCTGCTGCCGCGCCCGGTGTCAGCTCAAACGTGGTGCCATTGACGGTCACCGGAGATGCTGGCGGATAGGCTTGCGGTGCAAGGAGAATATTGCCTTTCATGTCCAGAACAGCAAACTGAGATGCATCAGGAGAAATCGCCACCTGAAACTCTTGTTGCGCGCCTTGTTGAAGCACTTTCAGATTTCCCTGACCAGTGATAACAGAGGTGGAGCTGATATAACTCTGGGCGGCAATTTTTGCCGGGTCTTCCATGGTGACGGCAATCTGGCCGGCACCTTGACGCACTGGACGGAGAATGACGCGTTCGCCCGCAGCCAGACCTACATCAACCTGAATGCGCAAGCCATCATATTCAATCGACGGTGGCGAACCGGAAGGCGTAACAGCAACCATGTTCTTTTCCGGATCGACCAAAGTGTATTGGCTACCATCAAACTTCAAGTGGTAATCGCCAATTTTCAGTTGCGCCAAATCGTCGATATAGACTTTCAGTTCGGCTGTGGAATCCGACGCTTTCACCACGCGATCACGGGCGAAGTCTTCGCTGTTGAAATCCACATAAATGTTTTCACCCACCTGACCAGCAAGATCAAAACCCTGCGATTGCAGCTCGTTGATCGACATGGCAAAGCCTGCGGCTAAGCGGCCAAGTTCATCACGGGCCTGTGCCAGCGTGTTATCACGGTATTCGAACATCGCCCCCAGCTTGCCGCGAATGTCACCATTGTCGATGGGTTTGAGTGCTTTACCTTCCACCAGTGCCAAACGGCGTTTCTGGTAGTCCGGTGTGCCCGGCACCGTTTGCAGTTCACTGGCATGCAAGCCGGAAACCAATGTATGACCGCTACCGATAATGACGTTATACAAGCCATCATCACGCTGGTTCACACTGACTTGGGTAAATTCAGAGAGCTCATTGATAAGCTGCTGGTGACGGTCAAGCAAATCGTTATCCACCGCCTGCGATTTAAGGATCGCTTTATGGATATCCACAATCTCCGCACCAATGTCATTCATGCGTTTTAGTGTGGCGTCGATTTGGACGGTGGTATCCGCTTCCTGGTTTTGCAGAACATTGTTGATGTCGTTGAGACCGGCAGCAACCAGACGAGATTTTTCCAGCACCACTTTACGGGCGCCCATGTCACTTGGGCTGTCTGCCAGCCCTTTTACCGCGCCATAGAACTCATTCATGTTCTCTGGAATTTTCTTCGCAGAGTGAGACATCATGTCATCCAACATGGTGAGTTGACTGTTACGGGTTTGAGCGTGAGCCAATGCAGAGGTGGTGATATTCAATTCGTTAACGGCAAACTTATCGTAGTTGCGGCGAACGGCTGCCGCGTGCACGCCGTGGCCCCATTGGTTTGCCGACCAATAGGCGGAGTCATTGGCACGCTGCTCAACGGACTGACGGCTGTAGCCATCAGTATTCACGTTCGAGATGTTGTGACCCGTTGTGTTCAGCTGCCGCTGTGCTGTCAGAACGCCCTGAGAACCGAGCGTCAGCAGATCAAACCCCATTCTGCCCCCGTATGCGGAAACGCATAACCTACGAAATTGTCTATTGAGCAGAACAATTCAAGAATCGTGCCACAGAGCTTAAGGTCTGAAATTCAATAAGATAGGTGAAGCTTTCAACAACTTGGCTTCTCTCCGAGCCCCAGAAGGCAAGGGATTGCCGCCAAACAGTATCAACTGTTGAGCCAGCTCCAAAGACCAAGCGAAAAGTTAGGCAAAAGATCGATACCCAGGAATGACTTCAGCAAATAGAGAGAGGTGATCACAATCGAGAACAGCACAAAGCTACTCAATAGCAAAACCAGCACACGTCCAGCATTGGCTGCCTTCTCTTCAGCACGGGTAAATTCACGGCGGTTACGTCCAAAGAGGAATACCAGGTAGTAGTTCCACCCAAACCCACCAATGACGGTTCTAAAATCTATCGCATGACGAGCCTTGGCACGGGTGCCAAACATGAGTTTAAGCTGGAGTAATTGCGCATCGGTGAAGGATTCCGCAACATCCTTCGGAGTTCTCTCCAGAAATGAGCGGATAAACGGATCGCGCTGAATAGAGCCGCTAGAATGCTCTGAGATGGTTTTTTGTCCCTGTTCGGGTTCTCTTTCCTGCTTGGGTAGCTGCTCTGCCATTTGCCTTCACCTTTCGCTGCGACAGAGCGGAAAACAACAAACCGCCCTTGCGGATTATTGTTCCATCATGCCTTTAACACGGTTAAACACACTGATCACTTTGTCGGAGTACTTAGGATCCGTTGCATAGCCCGCTTGATGCAGACCACGGATAAACTGTTCAGGCTCTGCGGTCTGTTGTAGGGCGTTGGCATAACGCGGATTCCGGTTCAGAAAACTCACGTAATCATTAAAACTGTCTTCATATGAAGCATAGGCACGAAATGACGCCATTTCCTGAACAGGGATATCATCATGGAATTCCAGCGTCTGGGTGGCTACTTTGTTACCATCCCAGCGGGGATCCGCTTTGATGTTAAAAAGGTTATGGCTGGAACCACGCGCATTGGCGATCACTTTCTTGCCCCAACCCGTTTCCAGTGCGGCTTGCGCAATCAAAATGGCAGGATCTGTCCCTAAGGTACGAGCGGCCTTTTTCGCGTATGGCGTCAAACGGCTAACAAACTCATCCGGGGTTTCAAAAGGCTTACTGGCTTCTACTTTTGGTACAGCATTTTGCTGCGCTAACATGTGAGCGCTTGGAATAACGGTGTCATCAGAAAGCGGTGGCAACACTTGCTGTGCAGTCTCCTCTTCCGTCATGTTTGGAGCAAGTGGCAGCGTTGGCTGCAGGCGAATGCGATCGCTCGCGCTGTTGTCACCCACATCCATCGGTTCGCTGTTTTGCAATCCTTTGAATTGCTGAACAATCAGATCGGCTAGCCCCAACGAACCTTCACGGGAAAGCGCACTGGAAAGCTGTTCGTCTGCCATTTGTTCATAGAATTTGGAAGTGCGGTTATCAATCAAATCTGACTCGAAGGCTTCGTTGGCACTTCGCATCGATTTGAACAGCATTTGGGTGAACAGAGCTTCAAACTGCTCTGCCGCAGCGTGCAAGGCATCGTCTGATTGCTCGCCGTTCGCCGCTTTCTGGCGAAGAATATCCAGTCGGCTGAGGTCGTGAATAAATCCGGTATCTAATGGTGCTTTCATGGCTTAAATCACTATCAGTTGACCGTCGATAGCGCCCGCTTGCTTGAGCGCCTGCAAGATTGCCATCAAGTCTGAGGGTGCCGCACCAACGCCATTCACGGCGCGGACCAAATCATCCAGCGTGACACCGGGTTTGAAGTGGAACATGCGGCCATCTTCTTCCGTCACTTCCACACCGGAATCCGGCACGACTACGGTTTCACCGCCAGAGAATGCACCCGGCTGGCTGACCTGCAGATTTTCGTTAATGGTGACTGTCATGCCGCCATGTGTGATGGCCGCAGGACGAAGACGTACGTTTTGACCCACCACAATGGTGCCTGTGCGGCTGTTCACGATGATTTTTGCCGCAGCATCGGCCGGAACAAACTCTAGATTTTCTACCGTAGAAAGGAAGGCAACACGTTGGGACAGATCACGGGGTGCACGGACACGCACTGAGGTAGCATCCATTGCCGATGCAGTATTTGGCCCAAGGAAACTGTTGATGGAGTCCGCCATGCGCTGCGCGGTGGTGAAGTCAGATTCGAACAGGTTGAAGGTAATGTGATCGCCACGACCAAACGGTGAAGGCACTTCCTGCTCGACCGTCGCGCCGTTGGTGATGCGGCCAACAGTTGGCGTGTTACCGACGATAGAGGAACCGTCTGCACCTTCCGCACTGAAGCCACCCACAATCAGGTTGCCTTGTGCCACGGCGTAGACTTTACCATCCAGACCTTTCATGAAGGTTTGTACCAGCGTACCGCCGCGCAAGCTCTTTGCAGAACCGATGGACGACACTGTGATGTCAATTTTCTGGCCTTGCTTTGAAAATGGCGGCAACTCAGCACTGACGGCCACCGCTGCCACATTCTTGGTTTTCGGTTTGGTGCCCGGTGGCAATTGAATGCCGAAGTTTTTCAGCATGGCATTAAAGCTTTGATCGGTAAACGGCGTGCTCTCACCTGTTCCGGCAAGACCTACCACTAATCCGTATCCCACCAATTGGTTGCTACGTACACCTGCCACTTCCGACACATCTTTAATGCGGGCAGCTTGTGCCGCTGGGGCAACCAATAGGGCGATTAAAAACAGCTTTAGCCAACTCTTCACGTCAATTCTCCGGCATCTTTTCTATGCGTTATAGAACGACATTAAAGAATCGTGCCAAGAATCCCTGATCCTGCGTATCCTGACGATCGCCAGTGCCTGAATACTGGATGCGGGCGTTGGAAATACGCGTCGAGGCGATGGTGTTCTCTGACGTGATGTCGTCTGGGCGAATCGTACCGCTCAAACGGATATATTCATCGCCAGTGTTCAGCGTCAGCCATTTCTCACCACGAATCAGCAAGTTACCGTTCGACATCACATCAATCACTTCAACGGAAATCGAACCAGAAATGCTGTTGCTCTGGTCTGCACTGGTCGAGCCGCTGGTAGAGTTATCATGCGCGGCGGCATATGACAGGTTGCGGTCGCCAATCGTCACTTCCTGACCACCTAACGACAGTGGGTCCATGCTCAGGTCGCTCGATTTTGCCGCGTCGCTGCTGGCGCTCTTTTTAGCCTGCGTTTTCTCTTCCAGCATCACAGTCACTATATCGCCAATGCTGCGCGGTTTGGTGTCATCGTAAAGATCTTGCGCACTCACTGCACTGAACAGCGAGCCTGTTGCCGTCGCATAGTGTTCCGGCTGACGGGTCGGATGAAGTGGTGTCCAGTTTGGATCACCGGCTACCGGATCTTCGCGTTCACGAAGCAGGCCAATCAGCCCTTCACTACCCGGTTCGGTATTACCTTCAACCGCGTCAGTTTCTGTTGTGCCCTGCACCACTTCGCTTTGATTTTCCGCCAAAAAGGCTTCTGGATTCATCATTTCACAGCCGGAAACCGTCGCCAGCATAAATCCTGTGATCAGTAACTTTTTCATCCGCCTTTTACTCCTTTATAGCTGCTGGTTGACGTAGCTCAGCATCTGGTCGACAGACGAAATCACTTTGGAGTTCATTTCATAAACCCGCTGCGCTTCGATCATGTTGACCAATTCTTCGGTGACGTTAACGTTGGAGGTTTCCAGCATTGATTGTCTGACACTGCCAAGGCCATCAAGACCCGGTACACCCTCTTGTGGGTCACCACTCGCGCCCGTTGGCAGGTAGAGGTTTTGTCCGATAGGCTCAAGGCCGCCTGGGTTGATGAAGTCAACTGTCGTGATCTGTCCGATAACGGCATTGGCCTGCTGTCCACGCAATCTCGCAGAGACTTCGCCATCAGTACCGATAGTCACCTGAATGGCATCCGGCGGTACGACAATTTCTGGCTCCAGTGGATAGCCCGCACCAGAGGTCACAATCACGCCTTCGTCATTCAGCGTGAATTGACCGTTGCGCTGGTAACCGATGTTGCCGTCTGGCAGCAAAATCTGGAAGAAGCCGTCACCTTCGATCATCAGGTCGAGGGCGTTGTTGGTAGTTTGGGCATTACCATTGGTGTGAACGCGCTGCGTTGCCACCACTTTCGAACCGGCACCCAACATCAAGCCGCTTGGCAGTTCAGTGTTCTGTGAAGACTGACCGCCAGGCTGGTTGATGTTTTGATAAAACAGATCTTCAAAAACCGCGCGGGACTTTTTAAAGCCCACTGTCGAGGCGTTCGCCAAGTTATTCGAAATGGTCGAAATGTTGGTCTGTTGTGCGTCTAGGCCGGTTTTACTCACCCACAGTGCTGGATGCATACTGAATTCCTCTCAATTAACCCATGCGCAGCAGAGAGTTAGATGCTTGATCCATTTCCTCTGCGGTTTTCATTAGTTTGACTTGCATTTCAAAGTGACGCTGAAGGTCAATCAGCCCCGTCATCTCATTTATCGGGTTGACGTTACTGCCTTCCAGTGCGCCAGTCAGAAGTGACACTCCCGCGTCAGCTTCATACACGGTGCCGGGATTAATCGGCTTGAATACACCGTTTTTGTCTTTAAAAAGCTCATCGTTATTCGGGCGGACAAGTTTGATGCGGTCGACTTCTTCCATCGCTTCCGGTGGCGCGCCTTGTGGCAACACAGACACTGTACCGTCAGTCCCGATTTCAATTTTCGAAACCGGTAAAGGAAGGAAGATTGGCGCGCCGCGCTCTCCTAGGATCAAATGGCCGTGACCATTTTGCAGCATTCCCGTTTGGTCAACTTTTAGGTTACCGACTCGGGTGTAGCCCTCTTGACCTGTGCCATCCAAAACCGCCAGCCAACCGTCACCTTTAATAGCAACGTCAAGTTCACGACCAGTGGTGATAGTTGAACCTTGTGCAAAGCTGTATCCAGGACGCTCTGTCATATTGAACACACGGGTCGGTAAGCCTTCTCCGTATGCTTGCATAGCACGAGCCTGTTCCAGGTCTGCGCGAAAGCCAGTGGTACTGGCGTTTGCCAGATTGTTGGCACGCAGCTGTAAAGCCTGCATATCTTGTTTGGCGCCACTCATGGCGAGAAATAGTGCGCGATCCATTAAGACGTTCTCCTGTCGCTTATGCATTAAAGAAAGCAAGAAGGGTGCCAAAATGCAATATTGTAGAATTACAACAAGTTAGTGCAAGAAATGAGCAGATTGAGGAGAGAGATAAGAATAATTCTGGGAAAAGAATTGCCGCCCGGTCGCCGAGCGGCAAAAGAACACATATAGCGATTAACGAATCTGGAGAATCGTCTGTTGCATCTGGTTACCTACTTCCAGCGAGCGTGAGTTCGCTTGGAAGTTGCGCTGTGCGGTAATCAAGTCCACCAGCTCTTGGGTCATGTCGATGTTTGACTGCTCGATAGTACCGCTTTTCACTTTACCGAACGCGCCTTGCATCGCCTCACCCCACACGGCTTCACCAGATTGCTGGGTCACTTTCCACTGGGTATTACCCGCTTGAGAAAGACCTTGCTGGTTAGATACACGAACCATCGCCACTCGGCCCAGCGCAACGTTTTCGCCGTTACTGTAGGTCGCCATGATGGTGCCTTTCGGATCGATATCCACTTTCGCCAGGTAGCCCGTGGTTGCGCCATCTTCCGTGAACTTACGCATTTCAAACGGTGAGGCGTACTGCGTTGGCTCTTCAAAGTTAATTGTCAGCGCCTGCGAACCGTCTGCACCGTTCATTTCAAGGCCAGCACCGTTAGGACCAAACTCTACGGTCTGGATTGGCGCGCCATTGTTTACGGTATTCACTGAACCATCGCTGTTGAATTCAATCGAGTGACCGACCTGACCGGTTGCACTGGTGAATTCACCGCCGGTCAGACTCAGCGGCTTTTCACCGGTCGCGTCTGTTGCCGTGTAGTAAACAGCCCACTTGTTCGGTGTCACGTTATCTTTGACGTAGTAAGTGGTCAGTTTGTATGGCTGACCCAGTGAGTCAAAGATCGTGGCTGATGTCGATTTGTTGTATGTGTCTGGGTCTTCAGGATTGAATAGCGCTGGATCTTTCTCTGCGCCACCTGCTGGCAGGTTCAAACCAATATCGACATTTTCAGAGGCGCGTGGCTGACCAAACTGATCTGGCACGTTCAGCGCTTTCGGCTCAAAAGAACCGACTTGCAATGTTTCATTATCAACGTTGTAGCCCAGCAGGAACTGACCCTCTGAGTTAACAATGTTGTTGTTTTTATCAAGGTGGAAAGCACCGTTACGGGTCAACACGTTGTTTTGCGTTGCCAGGTTGTCGTTAGCAACCGCGAAGTAACCGTTACCACTGATACGCAGATCCAGTGGGTTGTTGGTGTAGATACTGGAACCTTCATGGAACTGCTGCGCAACAATCGAGGTTTGCACACCGCTACCTGTGGTGGTCTTTGCGTTCGAGAAGATCGACGCAGAATAAACGTCACCAAACTCAGCACGCGACTCTTTAAAACCAAAAGTGTTGGCGTTCGCAATGTTGTTACTGGTGGTGTTCATGTCTTTTTGAGCTGCCGCCAGGCCACTCAGTGCGATATTTAAAGCCATTGCTGGAACTCCTCTGTCCTTTTAGCTCTTGCTCACGTTGCCAAGGCTGGATGATTTACCTACTTCAAGCACTTCGGTGAGTTTGACCGGAGATGCGTAACCGGCGATGTTCAACATCACGTTACCGTCGCCATTCCCCAATAGAACACTGTTGACGTTCGCGTAGGTGGAAAGCTCAAGATCCTGAGACTTACCATCAATGTTGCCGCTTACGTTGACTTTGTAATTACCTTCCGGCAGTGGGTTGCCGGCATCATCTTTGCCGTCCCACTCAACACGGTGATCCCCTGGAGACTTGGCCCCCATGCTGAAGGTTCTCAGCAACTCGCCACGCTCGTTCTGGATTCGGACAATCACATCGTTCAGGGCCTGTGGCAATTTCACCATACCGGCAATGCCACCTTCCGCTGATTTGAAGCCTTCGTTACCTGGAACCAATACATCCTGACCTACCAGAGAGGATGCCTGCAGCGCTTGACTGGACGTCATGGCCGCGTTCAGGGAACCGAATTGGTCGTTCATTTTGCCGATGCCGTCTACGGTCGCGAATGATGCCATCTGTGCAATCATCTGCTCGTTATCAACAGGCTTGAACGGATCCTGGTTTGCCAACTGCTTGGTCAGCAGTGACAAGAAATCTTCTTGCTTAAGGTCGGTCTGGCCAGTGACTTTCTCGCCAGTATCACCACGCTCAGCACGTTGCTTTTCTTGCAGCGCTTTTAGCTGGTCGATGTAGCTACCGCCACCTGCTCCGCCTGCGCCGTCAATAGGATTCATAGTGCCGTACTCCTACCTTATTTGCCCATTTGTAGTGTGCGCATCAGCATTTGTTTGCTCGCTTCTGCCACTTCTACGTTGGTTTGATAAGAACGGGATGCCGAAATCATGTTGGCCATCTCTTCCATCACATTGACATTGGGCTTGTAAATATAGCCTTCCGCATTTGCCATTGGGTGTTCAGGGTTATATTCCGCACGCAGCGGCTTCTGACTTTCAACAATGCCTGCAACACGAACCGGTACGCTGTCGCCTTGCTGGTATTTATTTAACTCTGCGGCGAACACAGGGTGACGTGCTTTGTACGTCTCTGCTGCTGAGCTGCTCACTGAGTTAGCGTTTGCCAGGTTACTGGATGTGGTGTTGAGTCGAACGGACTCTGCACTCATGGCAGAACCGGTCACATTGAACACATTAAAAAGACTCATCCATTATTCCCCTTTCAGTGCCTTGGACATGTTTTTGAACTTGGAGCCAAGGAAATCCAATGACGCTTGATACTCAAGGGCATTTTGCATGAACAGGTTACGTTCTACCTGCGCATCAACGGTGTTGCCGTCGCCGGTATCAGGCTGGTTTGGAATGCGGTACATTTTCTGGCCGTTCACCTGAGAGGTGGCAGGGATATGCCGCTCGTTGGTACGACTCAGGCCAAAGTTTGCCCCAGAGGTTGCCGCTTGCAGCGCACGTTCGAAGTCAACATCCTGCGCTTTGTAGCCCGGCGTGTTGGCGTTTGCCAAGTTGCTCGACAGGGTTTCCGCCCTTTGAGCACGCACACCCACAGTGTGTTGATGAACGCCAAGCGCTTTGTCGAATGATATCGCCATACGGCACCTCCAAAAATCTTCTACCGGATAATTTGCAAGTAAGATGCCAACTTTAAAATATCATTCACCAAAGGTGTTAGCATCTATAAAATCATAAACTTAGTAGTATCCGGCTATTTGTTAAGCGGCAACGCGCTTTTCAATAGATACAAAAAAAGCGGCAACTTCTGTGCCGCTTTTCCGAGACGTAGGTAAAACCTACTTTAATTTATAGATGATACCGGGGTTACAACGGATCATATCAAATCTGTCTGTCAGCCCCGTCAGGGATTCTGATGCACCCAGCAACAGATAACCGCCTGGGTTCAGGCTACCCGCCATCTGGTTCAACACTTTGGATTTCATGTCAGGTGAGAAGTAAATCAACACGTTACGACAAAAAATAATGTCAAACTTGCCCAGCATGCCATAGCTTTCCATCAAGTTTTGTGGCTTGAAGGTCACCATGCGTTTGAGCGTGTCTTTAACCTTCATTCGCCCTTCGCCGGCATCTTCAAAGAACTGACGTTTGCGTTCCGGTGACAGGCCTCGGCTCAATGCCAGGTTGTCGTAAATACCGGTGCGGCAATTTTCGAGCATGGTGGAAGAAATATCTGTTGCGGTGATAGCCACATTTCCCAACATACCCGGCTTCTTTTGCTGCACTTCCTGAATGGTCATGGCAATCGAATAAGGTTCTTGTCCGGATGAGCTTGCCGCTGACCAAATTTTGATTGGCCTTTTGCTTTCTGCCACTTCTGGCAAGAGACGGTTGGCGAGCACCTCAAACGGATAGGAATCCCTGAACCACAAGGTTTCGTTTGTGGTCATGGCATCAATGGCTGAGACAGCCAGATCGCGGTTACGGTTTGTAAGAACAAGCTGAAACAGTTCAGTCATTGAAGCAAGCTTGTATCGCGTTAGCAGAGGGCTGAGTCGGCTTCTAACAAGATATTGCTTGCTATCACCTAGAACAATGCCACATTTGCTTTCGAGGTACTTACAAAAATCACGATACTCTTGTTCTGTTATCGCTATATTCGTCATGGATTAGTTTTCTTGACCTTTACCTTTCACCGCGTTCATTACGGCTTCGCCGAGTTCATCTGGGTCGAACTTCGGAATGAATGCATCTGCCCCAACTCGCTGTACCATCGCTTCATTGAAGACACCACTGAGCGACGAGTGCAATACTACATGAAGATCTTTGAGGTTAGGATCTTTTTTGATTTCAGTCGTTAAGGTGTAACCGTCCATCTCTGGCATCTCGATATCAGAGATGACAAGTGCAAGATCATTGATGGTGCCTTCCGCCGCCATACCCTGCAATTTATCGAGTGCATCTCGTCCATCATGCGCCAAAACAACGTTGTAGCCAATGGTTTCTACTGCACGCTTCACCTGACGACGAGCCACACTTGAATCGTCAGCAACCAACACGGTAGTTGGATCTGTACCGCCTTCCTCAAACACAGGTTTGTTCGCCAGCACTTCTTCACTGATGTCTTCGTTCACTGGCGATATCTGATTCAGAATTTTTTCTACGTCAAGAATCTCCACCAGCTCACCTTCGATTTCAGTCACCGCGGTCAGATAGTTAGAACTGCCGGTACCTTCTGGTGGTGGCAAGATAGATTCCCAGTGCATATTCACAATTCGCTCTACTGAACCCACCAAGAATCCCTGCGTTGAGCGGTTGAACTCTGAAATGATGATAAAGCGGTTTTCTGGGTCTGTGATCGGCATGCCGCCTGTTGCCAGACTCATGTCGATAACTGAAATGGTTTGTCCGCGGATGTGTGCCACCCCTTTAACCAGCGGATGTAAATTTGGCATGGAAGTCAGCTTCGGGCACTGGAGTACTTCCTTTACTTTAAAAACGTTGATGCCGTAACGCTGCTTACGCATCAAACGAAAGGTCAACAGCTCTAAGCGGTTTTGTCCGACCAGTTGCGTACGCTGATTGACCGTATCAAGAATCCCCGACATAAGATAAACTCCATATTGCCCTGTTTTTGTTATCGCATTGCAGCAAACATCTTCGTTTTCACCCGCATTCTTGGCATGCGAATTGAAGGAATCACTGCATCTAAATTCACCATACTAACCAATATGTGACATATGTGTTATCAACGATTAGTCTGGCTCTTTATCGGCACGTTTCTCTATAGCTTTAGCTCAATTATAGCCGCTGCACCATTAAGTCAACTCGATGCAGTAAAAGAAGCCGCAGAAGTGCATGTAGAATCTCTGATCACCGCCCCCGAATATGGAAAGCTTGAGGTTCAGGCAACCAATCTGGACAGTCGCCTACAGCTATCTCACTGCCCTTCACCATTAAAGGCTGATGTCCCAGGCAGGCAATCTCTCAATAAGAGTGTCACGGTGATGGTGAGCTGTGAAGAAGATGGCTGGCAAGTATATGTGCCTGTGCAAATTAAACTGCTCACGCCCGTCGTCGTCGCTCGTCGTCCCTTGGACAGGGGCATAACGATCTCCCACGATGACTTGATTGTGCAGCTGGTCGATGCGCGCTTTCAACGCGGACAAACCTACACTGATGGCGCAACCATTGTAGGCTCACGTATCAAACGCGTTGTGGGTATTGGCGAGCCCATCAACGGCAATGATATCTGTATGGTCTGCCGTAATGACGAAGTGATTATTACTGCGTCCGGTAGTGGACTGAATATCATTGCAAAAGGAACAGCATTAAGTGACGGTGCTCTCGGTGAGCAAATTAAAGTCCGTAACAGCAAATCCAATCGAATAGTCGATGGTACAATTACTGCTGTCGGTCAAGTCATCGTTAAATTCTAATTTAATGCAATTAAGTGCTAAAGTTCATATTAATGCGGCCGATACTGTGAGCAACAGAAGGTTCGGACAAAGATAAGGCTTTATTATGGCAAGTATCGATCATCTGCGTTCTGGTCAGCCATTGAGCACGAACAGAAGCAACCAAAGTAAGACGCAAAGCACTGCCGCGGAAAGCGGTAATGCTGGCGAAGTACGCAATCATCGCGGGGATGCATTCTCTATGAGTGATGAGAGCCGCGCAATTGGTGCACTCAATCAGCAAATGGCGAGCGAAGCCCATTTTGACAGCGCTAAGGTAGCAGCAATTAAAGCCGCTATCGCTAACGGCTCATACAAAGTGGATGCAGACCGACTGGCTGCAAACATCATGAAGCACGAAGACGATCTTCGTGGAATGAAGTAATTCGTCATGTCTGAAGTACTCTCTTTTGAGCAACTTCTTCAGGCACAAGCTGAGAATGTTAACGCGCTGCTTGAAGTCATGGACAACGAAACCTCGGCCATTGCCTCCCGAAAGGCAGCCGACATAAACGCGTGCGCGAAGCAAAAACTCACTCTGATTCAAAACATCCAGCTACGAGATGCCCAACTGGCAAAATGTCCCGAGCTTCAATCACCTTCTGAAGAAAGCATCGCGGTTATCTCGAGCATCAAAACGTCCCTTGAAAAGTGCCACCAGTTAAATGACGCCAACGGTGTTGCACTTCAGCGTGCTCAACTTAGCATGCACAAGCTTCGTAACCTGTTCCAGGAAGCAGCAGGGAAAAATGAAATGACTTATGACAGCGAAGGTCATGCATCAGGCAGCCGAACACTAGGCACTAATGTTAAAGCCTGATCCTCAAGCATGAATCCAAAAAGAAAGCCGCTCTACTGAGCGGCTTTCTTTTTATCCAATGTCTATCTTCTAGAAAATAATCGAGTCATCTCTAGGCACATGATGGGATTCACCATAATCTGACATCTTCTTCATTTTACGCAGATTCAGCTGAAGTTCAGTGACATAGCTGTCACCCACTTTGTAACTGGCAATCACTTCTGCCGCACGGATAATGCCATCTGATGCACCATGGGTTCTATCCTGCCCCAATTGCTGATCCTCCACCTGGGTCAAACCACTCACGCGAATGCCGTACACTTGCTCAGACAGCTCTTTATAAGCTTCTAGTTTCGACGCTCTCATGGCACGGAACTGTTTTTCCTCTTCCGTTTCGCCACGTTGCGCGCTAATAGATGCCGTGCCTACCGCTGTCAAAATGTCATCTGAGCGAATAGTGGTAATAGGTTGGCAAGCGGTCAACATCAATAGCATTGCCAGAGTTAGCCAAGTTTTCATATTCACTCCAGAATTACGGTTTCAAGATAATGGTGTCAGTAGAATGTTTACGCTGATCGCCACGGATGATCACGCCATCTTCAATGCGAACTTTACGTAAGGTATCGATGTCGCGGCCAATTCTGTCCGCTGGGAGGAAGCCCTGTGCCGATGCGACTACTACACGAGAACGCATACCAACGATGCGAGCATTAACCAGTACACCGCCACCTTGGCGCAGCATGGTGCCAGTAAGCACGTAATCGATTTGCTGCTCTGGGTGTAACTCTTTCCAATCACGGCTTAGTGAAAAATCACCGTCTTTGGTTACCCGGATGGTGCCGGTATTTTTGAAGTCAATGACGGTAAAGCCGCGTCGCTGCATCTGGTAAATCATGCCTTCAGTCACGGAGTTCCCCAGCCAGTTGGTTTCATCCATCTCTTCAACATCGACAAAAGACACAATCGCCATCGGCGTTCGGGCAGTCAGGTAGTTGTTGGTCTCCAGCAACTCTTCCGCCAAACCGTCCATAAAGTAATCCAATGTGTGTCTTGGGGTTTGCTGCAACAGGAACTGGCTACCCGAATACGGTTCTTTACCGTTGTAAATCGGGTTATAGGCGCAAGATACGGTTGCTAGACTGAGTAATATCACTATCCAGTTTTTCATTGTCGTCTGGCTCCGGACACGATTTCGGACTGACCTGTTACATCTAGGGCAAAAGCCCAGTCCACTGTTCATCCCTATTTCGGGAACATTATTTGCATTGAGTGGCTATATTCTCGCTTTATTGGCTAACCACCTTGCCGCTTTTTCAGCGATGTTATCTGGTCTAGCAATTTTTATACCTACTATTGGAAACCAAGGTTATGCGCAAAAGAATTCTTAAGCCTCTCTTCGCTTGTATCGCGCTGGCATCAGCCTCTGTTAACGCTGCGTGGTACGAAGTGACTGGGGTTAGCACGGTTTTGGAAAGCAAAGAGCAGGCAAGAGAAAGAGCCTTGGAAGATGCGATTTATCAGGCATTAAAATTCTCCGGTGCAGATATTGCCGGCCTGACAAGTATTCGCCCTTACCTGAAAGAAGCGAAAAACGACTATCTGTTCAGTGGTGATGAAATCCGCCACATTCAGGTAGTGGAAACCAAGGAAAAAGGCGGCGTCATGAAATTGACAGCCCGCATCGATATCTACCCAACGGCAAATGCTTGCCACAAGCATCAATACAAAAAAGGCCTGGTCATGGGCCGTTTCGATATTGTTTCTCCACAACACGCGGCGTTGGGCGGCATCTTTCAATTTGGCGATGACTTTACCGTTTTGCTTCAGCGCCAATTTGAAACCCAGGCACAAAGCTTTGTTGTTCAGGGTATTACGCCTTATTCAATTTCTCCGACTCAGCCTGATGTTGCCACTATGGTGGCGGAAGATACTGGTGCACAGTATCTGTTAGTGGGCACGATTACTGATATGACGGCAACCATTGATCAAAAAGTACTGAGAAAAGATCAGACAAACCGTCAACTGGCATTGTCAATTGATGTGATTGATGGGAAATCCGGTGAGGTGATTTATCAAAATATCTACCGCGACATCGCTACCTGGCCATTTGAACGACACAGTAAAGTCGATACAAAAACAGCACGTTTCTGGGCTTCGCCCTATGGCGAAATGGCACAGCGAATGAGCCGCAATATTTTGTTGGATCTAGAAAGTAACCTTGCGTGCAGAGCGACAACCCCAGAGATCGTCTCGATCAACGGTCAAACTGGGCAAATCAATGCCGGTCGTATTCATGGCGTGAAACATGGAGACGAACTGGCGCTATGGCACAACGCCTCTTTCACTGACCAATATGGCATTCACCGTACCCAAATGAAAAAAAGCGCCATTGGCCTGTCAGTGACCCGTGTTTACGAGAGTTCTGCGGAAGTTGCGGTGTCTCCTGTCGAGCTGGGTTCTAGCATTCAGATCGGCGATTTGGTGACCAAATACACTCAGTAACTTCTTTAAAGCCTTAACGTTACGGCACAATTGGGTATACTAAACACTCGGCGTTGATATTCTCCACATCAGCGCCAACGCTCCCATAGCTCAACAGGATAGAGCAGTCGCCTCCTAAGCGATCGATCGGGGTTCGAGTCCCTGTGGGAGCGCCATTTTTAATGTCACCAACACCACTAGTTCACTCCTTTTCTTCCAGCTTGTGTCAATTTACAGCCTTTTGCAGATATAAAAAAACGCCTGCAAGGCAGGCGTTTTTTGTCATTCAATTCGCAATCAATTATTTGATAGTGAAAGGAATTGTCAGAGTAACTTTGATGTCGCTCTCGTCTTGGAACAGGTTGGTGTATGGTGCCCAGTTACCTGCATCAGTGTCGTTCACGTATTCGGTGTAGTACATACCCAGGTTTGCACCTTGCAACGCACCGTTTTGGATTGCGTAGTTAGCAAATACACTACCTGCGTATTCGAACAGGTCATCGGCACCTGCTACGTCAGTAGATGCCATACCGAATGCACCGCTGATACCAGCGCTGAAGCCAGGAGCACCCAGATCAGTGAAGTCACGCGCTACAGAAGCAAACGCCGCAAATTCGCCGTCGTGGTTGAAGTCAGAACGGTTGTTCCACCAGATGTCATAAGTACCGTTTGAGCCGCCGTATGCTTTAGTCAGACGGTAGGACATGTTACCAATCAAAGATGCATCTTTGTCTTCAGCAACGGTGTAAGTTGCTTCTGCACGAACATTGTACGCACCGAAAGATTTAGCAGAAAGGAACGCCAGCTGGAATGCAGTACTGTCAAACTGACCGTCATCTTCTACAACATACAGTTGTGGAGACAAGTACAGGCCGCCGTCAGTAGTGTACTTCACTTTAACGTGAGCGTTTTTACGGTCGCCATCAGTCAGGCCAGCGTAAGCAACGTCTAACAGAAGGCCGTTGTCAAAGGTGTAACGACCACCGATTGAGTACGCATCACCCGCATCAGTTTTACCGTCTGCTTCGCGGAAACCGTAAGTGTCTTTGAACCACGGAGCCTTGTATTCAGTAGCGTAGACGAAACCTAGTTGCAGGTTATCTTGATTGTAGCCAATTTCACCACCAGTGTAGCTACCCGCCGCGTATGACCAGTTCACACCAATCGCACCAGGTACGGAAGGTTGGAACCAACCAGCTTTCGCTGTCACGCTGTCGCCGAACTTAAATTTAGCAGCTGCAGTTTGCACAGCAACGCCATTGTCAGTACAGCCTGAATCCCATGTACCTTCACAGCCAGTGTTAGCATCTGGTTGCATGTCATATGGGTTGTTAACGTTCCAGAAGTTCATCTCATGGTCAGGGCTACCATTGTTGTATAGATCGAATGTGCTATACACGTTCAGATCCAAACCAGCAACGTCGCCAACATAGCCAGACGCGAAGCCCAGGTTCATCATTACTGAACCATGGTCTAGGTTAGTGGTTTTAGGTGTATCTTGACCGGTAGCTGAATCAAAGCCGCCACGAGTACGGTCGCGGAACCAAAAGTTAATGCCGCCAGAGATAGATGAATCTTCAAAGAAGCCTTCAGCTTGAGCAGTCGGTGCAGTAATCATTGATGCGCCAGCGATTACACCTACAACCGCCATGCTCAGCATAGAGCGTTTAAACAGTTTTTCCATGGAATACTCCTAAAATTTCAATTTAAACCGATGGGGAGTTCGTCACTCTTAGTTGGCCGCCGAGAGCAACGACACCGGTGTATTTATTGATTTAATGTATCAACGAGTCGAAAGCTTAATTCGTAACGATAAAAAAAAAATCTGAGACTGCGGGAACTTTGAAATGCCTCAAAATTAAAATATAAAACAATATATATCCAAATATATCAATGACTTAGATTGGTTAAAAAAACATAAAAAAGACACACTCTTTAGCTTTATCAGAGTGCACCTGATCTTGATCACGCAAACCAAAAGAAAAAGGAGCCTTATCCTCAAAAAGAGAAATAGATAAAGCGTCATATATTGATCTGATTCTCATTTCTTTCTGATGAAAATCACACTTATTCAACCTATCAGCAAAGAAAAAGCCCCTGAAGAAATCAGGGGCTCAATGGTTATGAGTCCAATTCTCGATTGTTGTTACTGAGCTTCACGCTGTGCGATAAACTCTAAAGCTTGTTTGATACGGGAAACAACACGAGCTTTACCAATCAGATTCATTACCGCATCAACTGATGGTGACTGACCCTGGCCTGTTACCGCAACACGAAGTGGCATACCCACTTTACCCATCCCTAACTCGAGCTCACTGCAAACGTCAGCGATAAGTTGGTGGAGGTTTTCAGTGTTCCACTCTTCAATAGACTCAGCTTTACTTAGTGCCAACTCTAAAGCTTCTTTTGCCACAGGACGAAGATGCTTTTTCGCAGCACCCGCTTCAAACTCTTCGAAGTCTTGATAAAAATAGCGACATTGTTCAGCCAGTTCGATCAGAGTGTTGCATCGCTCACCAACAAGCTTTATCACATCAGTGATAGCCGGGCCGTTACTAACATCAATCTCTTTAGCATCAAGATGCCACTGCAGGTATTTCGCTACATAATCTGGCTCAGACGTCTTGATGTAATGATTGTTCAACCAAAGCAGTTTATCTGTGTTGAATGCAGATGCTGACTTACTAACCGACTCAAGATTAAACAACTGAATCATTTCATCTAGAGAGAAGATTTCCTGATCACCGTGAGACCATCCCAAGCGAACAAGGTAATTCAGCAGTGCCTGTGGAAGGTAACCGTCATCTCGGTACTGCATCACACTCACTGCGCCATGGCGTTTAGAGAGCTTCGCGCCGTCATCACCCAGAATCATTGAGCAATGTGCGAACTCTGGTACTGCCGCACCAATGGCTTTGTAAATGTTGATTTGGCGAGGAGTATTGTTGATGTGATCTTCACCACGAACAACCTGAGTAATACCCATATCCCAGTCATCAATGACCACACAGAAATTGTATGTCGGGCTACCATCAGTTCGGCGGATAATCAGATCATCTAACTCACTGTTTGCAATTTCGATACGGCCACGAATTTTGTCATCAAAAACCACAGAGCCTTCTTTAGGGTTTCGGAAACGAATACAAAATGGTGAGTCTTCTGTCGCCGCTTCATTCGCTGCGACCACTTTAGGATGGCCTGCATCATAACGCGGCTTTACACCGGCAGCCATTTGCTCTTCGCGGATTTCATCCAGCAGCTCTTTTGGCGCATAACATTTGTATGCTTTATCTTCTGCTAGTAACTGATCAACAACTTCGTTGTAACGATCAAAGCGCTTGGTTTGATAGTACGGACCTTCATCCCAATCAAGTCCCAGCCACTCCATGCCTTCAATGATGGCATCGATAGCTTCTTGGGTTGAGCGCTCTAGGTCAGTGTCTTCGATACGAAGAACAAATTCACCACCAGTGTGTTTGGCACAGAGCCAAGAATACAGTGCAGTACGCGCACCACCTACATGCAAGAAGCCTGTTGGGCTTGGAGCAAAACGAGTTTTAACAGTCATGTTAATCCTATAACGTTCAGCGTGATTGAATAGAACGGAGGGATTTCCGATAGGGCGCTATTGTATGCTGTGAGCGCAGTCAGGACAACGTCTGAAAGTTTCTGGGCGGCTGCCTTTCAAAAGGAAAATTAGGGATGAGAAATAGGAAAGCCCCGATCGGGACATCGGGGCTTTCAAAGCATATGGATGAGAAGGTTACATCTCATATTTATATGGGGCTGGCACTTCTCCGCCTCGGCCTCTACAAAGAACGGGAGGCATCATTGTTGATTCACCGTTGATAATGCATGGTCTTTCCCAGAGAGTAGGGCCAGCTTTTGAGCTACTCGCTTGGGCTGCTCCCATACTTGAAGCCAAAATCACAGATAACATCACAACTGTTTTTAAAATACGCATCTAAATTTCTCCTATTGCGTGATATTGCTCGCAATTTGAGAATAGAACAGGTTGTTTTTTTTGTGACAAAAATAAGCATTTTTTTTTTCTTTTCAAATCAGGTGATTAATTCCAGCCAGCCTCACAATGTGGAGCATTATCGACAAATACAAAAAGCCCCCGCAAGTGCGAGGGCTTTCCATTAGGCGTAATTCTTACAGGAAGTTGTAAGGGATGATTACTTGCAGACGGAAGTCCTGGCGAGCGTAATCTGAGTTGTCTTTCATGTCGCGCTCAAGGTGAGTCGCGTGGAAACGAATGGTAGAACCTTTCAGTGAACCATTTGGTACAGAGTAACCGATAGTACCGTTAACTGCGTACTCAGCGTCAAAATCAACTTGCTCTTCGCTGATGTCAGACAGAGCTACACCTGCGTAGGCAAACCAACCTTCACCCAGGTCGAAGTTGAAGCGGTTGTACCAAGCGATTTGGCTGTCTTGGTTCCAGTCTGACAGTGCATCCCACCACTGCTGCCAAGTACCGTTGTTCGAACCGTATGCACGAACAGTACGTGGAGAGAACTCTGCAGAGTTCTTGGTGTGAGTGTAACGAACTTGAGAGTCCCACTTCACATCACCCAGAGGCATTGCGAACTGGATACCATGGTGAGCACCAAGACCATCGTAAGTAGACTTGTCGTTTACAGCGTAGATACCGTAACCCAGGCTCCAACCGTCAGCAGCGTAGTTAAACTTAGCTGCGTAAGAAGTAGAGCTATCGTCTGAGCCACCGTTTGCCAGGTTAGCTTGACCAACACCCAGGTCTACAGAAACATCACCAACAGCACCAACAAGACCTACAGAGTGAAGGAAGTCAAACGCTTGTTTTTCTTGTGGTGTTCTTTGAACAGTTTCCCACCAAGGTGCAGTGTGTTGATCTGCAAAACCGTAGCCCAGAGTCCAGCCGTTCAGGTCAACGAATGCTTTACCACCGCGGTAAGTACCTGGTACGAAAGACCAAACGTTACCGATGGTACCAACACCCATTTGGGTCAGGCCGATGTCACCGCGAATAGAATCAGTTTTAAACTTGATTGCAGCTTTAGTCGCCTTGAAAGTACCTTGAGTGTCTTGACCACCCCAGCCGTCACACAGAACGATTTCGTTACATGCGCCGTTGTTGTAAAGAGAACCACCCAGGTAACCACCAAGGTCAACGCCAATCGCACCAGCATAACCAGATGAGAAGTTAACACCTAAGTTCCAATCGCTGTAGTTGAGGTTTTCAGTCCACTCAGCGTCTGCACCAATTTTACGGTGGCGGTAGCGCGTGTCAGAAACAACAACAGTCGACAAAGAAGCGCCTTCAAGAAACTCATTCAGTTTCTCTACGTACTGATCACCAGCTGCACTTTCAGTAGCAGCTTGTGCTGGCATTGCCGCAACACCTAGGATTGCTGCAGTCAAAGCAGACACTTTGAAAATGGTTGAACGTTTTTCCATGGAAAATAACTCCTAAAAGGGATTTTTCAGAATTCCGAATCATCGCCGTTATGGTTGGCCGCCGTAGCAATGACTCGTTTATTCGATTTTCTAAAACGACTCAATTTCATCGCTTTAGATTTTTTGTCACCGATTGAACTCTCCCTCAACCGATGAGTCTCAGACTACTTTCACCTGAAAAAACATCAACGAGAACTTTATTTGTTATTAAAAAAATATGACTCGGTGCAAAGTTCCATCCATGTTCGTGATCGAGATCCCTTATTTAGACAAATACATAAAAATAAAAACATAAGACATTAAAAAACAACCACTTGTAATTATTTGCGGTCAGTAAAAATACTAAAAAACACTGTATTGAGATCGTTATCACATATTCATTTTCGAGACATAAAAATGAATTTCCAGTCGTTTTAATGGTCAAATTTCACCTCGTGAAATATCTGAATTGGATCGCAAAAGCGCTAGGGGCGGGGCATAAAAAAACGCCAGCATGATGCTGGCGTTTGTGGAGGATTGGTATTTAATGAAATTAACGTGACAGCAATCTCACCATTCCGTCTTCATCCAGAATTTCAATGCCAAGTTGCTGGGCTTTAGCCAACTTAGAGCCGGCGGCTTCACCAGCAATCAAGAGATCGGTTTTTGCAGAAACGCTGCCCGTCACTTTCGCACCTAACGCTTGAAGGGCTGCCTTTGCATCATTGCGGGACATTTGTGAGAGGGTTCCTGTCAGAACAACAATTTTACCCGCCAATGGTTGAGGTTCATTTTCGTCTCGCTGTTCAATGGCAGGCCAGGTAATACCACTTTCCAGCAAGGCATCAATCACTTCTTTGTTGTGCTCTTCATTAAAGAAATTCACCACATGTTTAGCGACAATGATGCCCACATCCTGCACTTCGACTAACTGTTCTTCTTTCGCTTCTCGAATCGCGTCGAAGGTGAAGAAGTGGTTCGCCAGGTTTGCTGCCGTTGCCTCTCCTACTTCCCTGATGCCTAGAGAGTAAATAAAGCGAGCCAGTGTGGTTTCTTTAGCTTTAGCCAGTGCATCCACGAGGTTTTGTGCGGATTTTGGCCCCATACGGTCGAGCATGGTCACTTGACCCGCTGTAAGCTTGAACAAATCCGCGGGTGTGGTGATCAGCTCTTTTTCAATTAGCTGCTCAACTATCTTGTCGCCAAGCCCATCGATATCCAGTGCTTTTCGGGAAGAAAAGTGCTTAATAGCCTCTTTGCGTTGTGCACGGCAAATCAAACCACCGGTACAGCGAGCAACTGCTTCTCCTTCAACGCGTTCAACATGAGATTGGCAAACTGGACAAGCATCTGGGAAAACCACATCTTTTGCATCATCAGGGCGACGGCTATCCACTACGCTGACGATTTGTGGGATCACATCACCAGCACGGCGAATAATGACGGTATCGCCAATTTTTACGCCAAGACGTGCGATCTCATCAGCGTTATGAAGTGTGGCGTTGGAAACGGTTACCCCACCGACAAACACGGGCTCCAGCTTAGCAACCGGCGTAATAGCACCGGTACGGCCAACCTGAAATTCGACATCTTGCAGTACTGTGATTTCTTCCTGAGCAGGGAACTTATAGGCAATGGCCCAGCGCGGTGCTCGGGCGACGAAACCTAAACGCTCTTGGGTATCAATGGCGTCAACTTTGATCACCACACCGTCAATTTCATACGGCAAGTCATTGCGACGCGCGCCGATATCTTGATAGTAAGCTTTGACGTTTTCGATGCCTTCGACTTTTTTGACTTCTGGACTGAGTGGAATGCCCCAGATTTTCAGTTGTTCTAAACGACCGATATGGGAATCACCAAACACTTCGGACATCACACCCACTGAGTAGGCATAGAAACGAAGGGGACGGGTTGCGGTAATTTTTGGATCTAGCTGACGAAGGCTTCCAGCCGCGGCATTGCGAGGGTTCGCAAATGCTTTTTCACCTTTTTTGATGTTTTTTTCGTTAAGTTTTTCAAAGCCTTCCTTAGGCATAAAGACTTCGCCACGCACTTCCAAACGCTGAGGCCAGCCTTCCCCTTGAAGCTGCAAGGGAACATTGCGGATGGTACGGACATTGTGAGTGATGTTCTCCCCCGTAGCACCGTCACCACGGGTAGCGGCTTGCACCAGAACACCATTCTCATACATCAAGCTCACTGCCAGGCCATCCAGCTTAGGTTCACAGCTGAAAATAAAATCACCTGAGATGTTTAGCCTGTCCTTCATGCGCTTTTCAAACGCTTCTAGCTCTTCATCATCAAAGGCGTTATCCAGAGACAACATTGGAATTTCGTGGCGAACTTGCTCAAACGCACCCAATGGTGCACCACCAACACGCTGGCTTGGTGAATCTGCCATCACTAGCTCTGGGTGCTCAGCTTCTATCGCCAGCAACTCCTGCATCATGCGATCATATTCCGCATCCGGAAGTTCGGGTTTGTCTTCGACGTAGTAAAGGTGGCCGTGATAGTTAAGCTGCGTTTTCAGCGACTGCAGTTTTTGTTGAATTTCCGTGGTCATCAATGCTGCCTAGTTTGCTTCACCACTTTTTAGTGGCTTGGATATTGAGAATGTGAGCCAGTATACCCGAACTCCCACAAGGCGCGAAAATACCGCTTGTTGATAGTGCATCCATGCGATTATGATGCTGTCAGATTTATCATTGAGTGACACCATGAAGGGTAACGCATTAAGACACAACGGCAGTTTGGGCACTTTGCTCACGTTGCTGCTTGTCTTTTTTTCGCTGCCATCATTCGCGGCAGACTCTGTCGACACACACAGCGCTCACTCAAACTGTCTGGTGGTCACTCACCATGAAGCGCAAACTTCATCACAAGATGCGCTCACTTCATTAAATGCTGAGCACCGGGCGCCCGCCAAATCGCTAACACCAAGCCTATCCACCTTACTCAGAAACGGCTCATGGCTGCCAGAAAGGCTTGCCAACACTGAACCTGAATATGAGCTGGTTATCGAGCTGGCAAACGTTGCCACTTTGCTTGATTACTATCATTACGACGACACATTCAGCCACTGGCACGACTGGACTCGCTCTCCCCCAGCGACCAGACACCGTATCGCTGGCTGGAAAGATTCCAACCTGCAATACCGGTTCATTTCTCAAGCTCAAGCCTGAACTTCAAATCCAAGCTGACTTCCATCGGCGCACTAAACACGCCCACTCACTAACCAGTGGACTAAAGATTTGACGTATTTGCCGTAAATGTTTTGCGGTGACGAGCGAGAGCTATGCAAAAAAACACTCAAAATACTAAGCCAAAGAGAACAGGCCGAGCGACCCTGTTAAACCACTATCCTGCATGGAAATACGTGGTGCTGATCACCACCATCATCATTATGCTGTTCAGCGCCCTGCCGTCTTGGTTTGGCGAAAGCCCGGCTATCATGATTTCCCACAAAGGGAATACGCCATCGGCTGTCGCGATCAAAAGCATCCTGGATAACAAAGATGTCGCCGTGACACGTATTGACCAACAAGGCAATAAAACCACCGTGGTGCTCAGCGAAGCATCGCAACAAAATGCGGCTAAGCAGATTTTGGCAAAACGTATGCCGGAAGATGACACCGTGACACTAGCCATGGTGCCAGCAGCACCAGCTTGGCTACTGGAGATGGGTTTCAAGCCAATCAAGCTTGGTCTTGACCTTCGCGGCGGCGTGCAATTCCTGCTGGATGTCGACATGCAGCAAGTTTTCCATGCTCATGCAACACAAGCCGCTGATGCGGTCCGCGAGCACGCGCGCGAGCTTCGTGTCCGTGGTGTGCGCGTTCAGGTTAATGCCGATAGTGACTTAAAAATCGTTGCACCATCCAGTGCTTCTGAAGGCGAACTGCGCCAATTCCTCCGCGAGCAATATCCGCAATGGGAAGTAAAAGGTAGCGGTGACAACACCCTGACAATGAGTTTGAAAGAAGCGGAAAAGCAAACACTCACTAACCTAACTGTGCAACAGAACCTGCAAACCATGCGCTCTCGTATTGAGGAGCTCGGCATCACAGAAGCAGCTGTTCAACGTCAGGGCGAACACCGCATCCGCATCGAACTGCCAGGCGTTCAAGACCCAGCCGCCGCCAAAAACGTGATTGGCGCAACTGCAAGCCTTGCGTTCTATGAAGTGGTAAGTGATTACAAACCTGGCTCTATGGTGATCCCAGAGCAAAACGGTCGCCCGGTGCACGTTAACCGCAAACCGGTTCTATCAGGTGAGCACATTGTCGATGCGCGCGCCAGCATGGGTGAAATGGGCATGCCGGAAGTGAACATTTCGCTGGATTCAACCGGCGGTAAAAAAATGTCTGACTTCTCAGCGCAGCATATCGGCAAACCTATGGCGACAGCTTACAGCGAATACAGCCGCAATGCAGAAGGTAAAACTGAGCAAGAAACGTCCATCATCAGCGTGGCGACCATTCAGTCCCAACTGGGTAACCGTTTCCGCATTACCGGCGTCGGTACCCTGCCTGAAGCACAGGATTTAGCGCTATTGCTGCGTGCCGGCTCTCTCACCGCACCAGTAACCATCGTTGAAGAACGCACCATTGGTCCTTCTTTGGGTGCTGAAAACATTCAAAACGGCTTTGCGGCACTGGCAATGGGGATGGGTTTAACCCTGCTGTTTATGGCTGTGTGGTACCGCAAGCTTGGCTGGGTGGCAAACCTCGCCCTTGTCGTCAATATGGTAATGCTACTGGGTCTGATTGCCCTACTTCCTGGGGCAGTACTTACGCTGCCGGGTATCGCTGGACTAGTGCTTACCGTCGGTATGGCAGTGGATACCAACGTACTTATCTTCGAACGTATTAAAGAGAAAGTCCGTGAAGGAAGAAGTCTGGCTCAGTCGATTGATTTGGGTTTCAGCAGTGCGTTCGCCACTATCCTCGACTCCAACATCACCACACTTATCTCTGCTGCAACCTTATATGCCATTGGTAATGGCCCTATCCAAGGTTTTGCTCTGACATTGGGCTTAGGTTTGTTGACCAGTATGTTTACCGGAATCTTCGCGTCTCGCGCAGTGATCAATCTGGTTTGGGGTAGAGATTCACGTCGCGGTGTGAGGGTATAACAATGATTACGATGAAAAACGCAACAAAACTTCGCCGTATTGGCAGCCTGATTTCCTGTGTACTCATGGTGCTTTCTATCTTTACCTTGAGCACCAAGGGCCTCAATTTCGGCCTCGATTTTACCGGCGGTATGATCAGTGAAGTTCAACTGGACTCAACGCTGACTGCCAACCAAATTCAAGACAAATTGGAAGCTGCGCTCAAACAGCCTGTGACCGTGGTGTCAGCCGGAGAAGCCGGTGATTGGGTACTTCGTTACGCCGCGCCGGAGAAATTGAGTGAGCAGCCTGAGCTCAAGCCTATCCTTGAGTCTTTCTCTCAAACTGTCGAGATGATTAACGTCAGTCTGGTCGGCCCACAAGTCGGTCAAGAACTGGCAGAGCAAGGAGGATTGGCCGTGCTTATTACTCTGTTGGTGATTCTGGGTTACCTGAGTTTCCGCTTCGAGTGGCGACTGGCATCCGGCGCACTCTTGGCACTGGTACATGACGTCGTTCTCCTGCTGGGCTTTTTCTCTATCACAGGAATGGAGTTCAACCTGACAGTGTTGGCAGCACTCTTGGCGGTGCTGGGTTACTCCCTGAATGATTCCATCATCATCTCTGACCGGATCAGGGAACTGCTGAAAGCGAACGTGACCTTGCCAATTGCAGAGCTCAACAACCGCGCGATTGCTTCTACTATGTCCCGCACTCTCATCACTTCAGGAACCACACTGATTTCAGTGGGGTCACTGTGGCTGTTGGGGGGAGAGCCACTATATGGTTTCTCCATCACCATGTTTATCGGTATTGTCGCCGGCACCTGGTCAACCATGACGGTCGCCACCATTATTCCGGAAATGACGAATCTGCGACCCGAACATTACATGCCAACACCGGTGTCTGACGCACCATAAAGCCTTAAATTCCAAGCCCGCTTCTGCGGGCTTTTTTATACCCACTCCATCATCCTGTAATCAATGTCTAACGAACACGGTCACTTACATATTAGGTATTCCTGCCGCTTGCAATCTGTCAGCGCGCTCAACAGAATGCTGTGCAAAATTGGATCAAATTTTTAGGCCATGTATCACCACACTTCAATCAAGAGCTCTCTATTAATCATCGCTTTACTTGCTTTGATGTTTTTTTTGTCGCTAACAGTGAAAGCCCAGACACCGGATACCGGATGGCTAACAAACCCTGCTCACCTACCGGTCAAAGCCCGCGTTGCGCTGACTGGCAATGCCAATGAATCAACCAACGCCGTTGAAGGCTTTCTGGAAATCAACCTCTCCGGCAACTGGAAAACCTACTGGCGCTCCCCCGGAGAAGGCGGCGTTGCGCCGAGTCTAAATTGGCAAGCATCAGAGAACATCAAAGATGTGGACTGGCAATGGCCTGCTCCACAACGCTTCGATTTGTTGGGTATTGATACGCTGGGCTACACAGGCGATATCATTTTTCCCATCACGCTATACGTTGATAACATCAACAAACCAGCAAACTTTGCAGGTACCTTAACGGTCTCTTCCTGTACCACAGTGTGTGTGCTCACGGACTACGAGTTTGAACTGGCATTTATACCAAACAATCTAAAACCCAATGCAGAGTTGCTGCACACGCATGCGCAGGCCGCTAGCCAAGTCCCTAAAGCATCACCTCAACTGAAAAATATCAGCGCCATATGGGATGATACAAAACAGCAACTGCAAGTTTCCGCAAGTAAAGTCATCGATTGGCAATCACCCGATATCATTGTTGATGGCAGTTCGGACGCACTAACCGATGTAGCTTTTTCTGTGCCGACAATCTCAGTGAATGGCCAGACCGTCACCGCTACCTACTCCGCCAGCAGTTGGATGAAACAGCCTGCGTTGGCCGATGAAATGGTGACCATCACATTTATTGACAAAGATTTTCTGGCTGAACAGAAAATCACGGCAAAGGCGGGCACCATTGTTGAGTCAGTACCGGGCTTTTCCTTTGCATCTGCCATTGCCTTCGCCCTGCTAGGTGGCCTTATTCTTAATATCATGCCTTGTGTGTTGCCGGTACTTGGTCTCAAGCTCAGCAGCGTGATCACCGCTCAGGGTCTGGCGAAAGTACAAATACGTAAGCAATTTCTTGCCTCAGCGGCGGGTATCTTGTTTTCATTTTGGCTACTCGCTGCTTTCCTACTCACTCTCAAACTCACTGGAAACGCGATCGGTTGGGGCATTCAATTCCAAAGCCCGCTGTTTATCGGTGTGATGGTGGCGATTACGATGCTGTTTGCTGCCAACATGTTGGGATTATTCGAGATCAGACTGCCCTCTTCGGCGAATACCTGGTTGGCAGCCCGGGGAGATAACTCCTATGTCGGGCACTTTACACAAGGCATGTTTGCCACATTACTTGCAACCCCGTGTTCTGCACCGTTTCTTGGTACCGCGGTTGCGTTTGCTCTAACCGCATCAACGCCAACCCTGTTTGCGATTTTCTCCGCGCTAGCTGTCGGTATGGCGCTGCCTTGGTTACTCGTTGCCGCAATGCCTTCCCTAGCAGCGAAATTGCCAAAGCCAGGCCCCTGGATGAACCGAGTGAAGTGGTTATTTGGCTTTATGATGCTTGCAACCAGCGTCTGGCTACTGACATTGCTGGCCAATCATTTATCGCTGCTTTGGCTTATCATCCTGAGCTTCATCGTCATTGCCTTTTTCATCACCAGAACCCACAAAGTTCACGGTAAAAAAACAGCAGTGATCATCAGTGGCGTGGGCATTTTTCTGACGGCTGTGACGCTGGTAATTGCAAGCCTTACAGCCTCTAAATGGGTGACGCCTCTGCCACCTGATTTAGCGTGGAAAAAGCTCGATGAATCGCAGATAGCGCAAGAAGTGAAAGCAGAAAACACCGTGTTTGTGGATGTCACTGCAGATTGGTGTATCACCTGCAAAGCGAACAAAATTGGTGTTTTACTGCAAGAGCCCGTCTACTCCAGACTTCAAGCCGAAGATATGGTGACATTTCAGGGTGATTGGACTTCTCCCAACGGTTATGTGACTGACTATCTGCGTAAATACGGCCGCTATGGTGTGCCTTTCAATATTGTTTATGGCCCAGCGGCGCCAGAAGGCATCCCGCTTCCTGTCGTGCTGTCTAGTGAAGATATCATTCGTGCCATCAATCATGCTAAAGGAGGTTGAAACCATGGACACTCCAAAAGACAAGAGTAAATGGAAACAGCCCGGATTCTGGATAAAGGAAATCCTGACACTGGTGATCTTGTTTTCCATTGTTTCATTCGCTGTGGATCTTTGGCGCAGTCAGGACATGCCGAACGAGCAGTTGCCAAATGTTGCCTTACAGGATCTGTCAGGTGAAACCATAGATTTAGTCGCCCTGAGTGAAGACAAGCCCGTGGTTTTGTACTTTTGGGCCACGTGGTGTGGCGCATGCAAATTTGTGACGCCAACTGTTGACTTGTTAGCGGAGGATCATGAGGTCGTCTCAGTTGCGATCACCTCAGGCTCAAATGATCGTGTTGCGGCCTACCTTCAACATCACGACCTAAAATTCGCCACCATCAATGATGAGCGAGGATCATTGTCAGGTATGTGGGGCGTGCGCGCGACGCCGACCATCGTGATTGTTAAAGGCGGCAAAATCGCATCTATCACCACCGGTATCACCACCCCACCCGGTTTATTGGCTCGCCTTTGGTTGGCTTAACCCATCGCTTTCACAGGCACTTTTCAAACAAAATACCCGGCCATTGATTAGTGACATGAATTCCTAATCATGCCGGGCATTTTTCATATCTATGAAAAATCAGAAAACCTTTTTCGAGCCACCTTTAATTTGTAGAAACCGACAAAATCCCGCCGCCTAATTTTCAACCAAATCAGTGTGTAATAACAAAAAAGCAACAAAAACAACCAACACTGAGAGGAAACAACATGTTACGCACTCGACTACTCCCTTTGGTGGCAGTGGTATCGGCGACAATACCTCAACTCGCCTTTGCACACGGCTATATGGACTACCCACCTGCACGTCAGGAAATTTGTGACAGCGACGGTGGCTACTGGGAATCAACGGATGGCTCAACCATCCCGAACGCCGCTTGTCGCGCTGCTTTTAAAGAGTCTGGCTGGTATCCATTTGTGCAAAAGCCGGAGTTTGCCAAGCTCGTTTCTGATTTCACCAATCAAGCAGCTGTTGAAGCTGGTGTGCCAGATGGCGCGCTGTGTTCTGCGGGTGACCCGAAAAAAGCCGGTATCGACATTCCCTCTTCTGAATGGCAAGCCACACCCATTGACCCAAGCTTGAACGGTAAACTGACTCTGCTATACCGTGCATCAACGCCCCACAATCCAAGCTTCTGGAAATTCTACCTCTCAAATGCTGCCTACAATTCGGCAACTGATGCATTGAAATGGTCAGATCTGGATTTGATTGCGGAATTTGGCAATGTACCCGTTGTGATAATCAACGAGAAAAAGTACTACCAAATGACGATTACACTGCCAACAGACCGTACCGGCAACGCAGTGCTTTATTCACGCTGGCAGCGCGATGACCCGGCAGGCGAAGGCTTCTACAACTGTTCAGACATCAGCTTTGGTGGCGACATCGTTGTTCCAACATGGCAAAGCCTTGGTGCAGCAGTCAAAGCGACTGACGACGCCAATAATGGAGATACCGTTTGGTTCCGTGTTTTCGATGGAAGTGGAACAGAAACCGTGTTCGAAAAGGTCGCTATTGACGTGACAAACCAAGACGAATCGGTTTGGGCTTCTCAGTTAGCAGATATCATCAGCAATGGTTCGACCGGTGTTCGCCTCGGTAAACTCTCACAAGACGGTTTGGTGTCTTGGGACAGCGCCGACCTATACGGCAATCTGGTTTACGTGAAAGACCAAAGCGCTACCTTCCAGCTCGATATCAAACGTGAAGTTGTGAACAACGTGCCTGTTCTTAACGCCCCGCTGACAGTGAACGTGGAAAGCGGTCAATCTACTCAAATTGCTATTTCAGCAACAGATGCTGACAACGATGTACTGACATTCAGTGCTAGCCAAGGCACTGTGACAGTCACTGGCAATGATGCAACCATCAGTTACACTGCGCCAGCAACCACCACTGACCTTAACGACACGATTACTGTGACAGTCACTGACGGCACTGCGAGTGCTGAGGCTGTGATCAGCGTAAACGTGAAAGGTAGCGGTAGCACTGGCGGTGAAACAAACTGGGATGCGAATGCGACCTATCTGGCTGGCGATAAAGTGACACACTTTGGCGTAACTTATACGGCGCAGTGGTGGAACAAAGGTGAGGAGCCGGGAACGTCTTCCGTATGGGTAGCGGACAAAGGTGCTGGCGACCAAGCCTGGAGTAAAGATATTGCCTACAGCGGCGGCGATACTGTGGTTTATGAGACGAAAACCTACAAAGCGAAGTGGTGGACCAAAGGCGATCTACCGACGAATGGCGGGCCTTGGGCGGAAGTGAAATAACACACTCTTCCCCAATGCAGCTGACATAAAAAACGCCCCTTAAAGGGGCGTTTTTCTTTGTCTTGTCAGATTCAATCAGGCGCGCGCGTGGAACTGTTTTATCTTGTCGCGATAACCATCAAGGCGCTGAGGCGTCATCATATTTCGCTTATCGTCCGTGACCAAACCACCAAGCTGATCTGCAACTTGTTGGGCAGTTTGAAGCATGAGCTTAAAGTTCTGCTCGGCTTCACCGTAACAAGGCAGCGTCATAAACAGGGTAATGCCCGGAGTGGTGAATTGATGAATCGTTGCCAGCGGGAAACTACCAGGGTTAAACATGTTTGCCGCACTGAACAAAACTTTACCTGTGCCAGCTAAATCTGCGTGGCGGTGGAAAATTTCCATCTCACCGAAAATCATGCCGTGTTGCTCGAGGCAGTTAATCAGCTCTTCGCCATCAAACTCACTGTTATTTGCAGCCTGAACGTTCATGATCAGTACCTGCTGCTCTGGCTCTTTTGGTGCTTCTTCTTCAACTTGTGGTACATCATCAACAACAGTTTCTGAAGCGTCTTTATCTTCTGCAAAAGACACGTTTTCTGGTGTTTCAATAACTGGTTCTGGGACTGCGTCAACAACAGGGGCTTCTTCCTGAGGCGTTTGAATCGACTGTACAGGCACATCAGTCGCTTTATCTGCATCGCTGTCGTCAGCAGAAAATGTCGGCAAAGGAACATCTTCGTCCTTCTCTTTTGCTGACATGTCTTCATTCTGTCCAGCAAAAAGAGGATCGACATCAGGTTTATCACCAAAATTCAGACCAGGCTCTTTGCGCTCAGTTTTAGGCTTGTCGCTACTACCAGACTTGATCACTCGAACTGAACCAATACCGTCCTGATCAAATCCTGTCTCATCTTTTTCTCTTAATTTCCCAATTGGCTTTTCGCCAAACTTCGCGGGCTTTTCCTTACGGCTTGTCCACAAGCCATGAAGCAACAACGCGGCGATAGCCACCGCACCCAAAATGATTAAAACAAGGCGCAATTCCTGCATCATTTAATCTCAGCATTTATCCAATTAACGACGAGAGTCCGCAAGCGGTTGTGACCTATCTAAACACCTTGGTACAACCTTTGGCAATGTCGCACATACAAATTGCTGACTACTGTACCAAAAAGCGTATGAAAGTTAACGTCCATACCGCGAGAACACTGAAAAAGTCACTGTTCTGACAGTGAAAACGCGCCCAATGCGCATTTTCACTCACTTCACTATGCTGTTTGACAATGGCGCGGTTCAATAATTCACCAGTGGCGTAAATTGCCATTATCTGGTCTTAGACGTTAACATTCTCTCATCACGAGGCATCGATAGAGGTGCTGCATCGCTAGCTGGAATATCAAGATTGCGTTTTAAACCCCCGAAAACCCAAGGTTTCACAGCAATACGCCATCACCTGTAAAATGAAGTCAAAGTTGGCTTAGTTCCTGCTTTAGCAATAAAAACATTCAATTTTTGCCTTAGGGATAGGCACGGAAGGAGATTCTATGAACCCAACTCAAATGGCTAAGCAGCCGGTATCTGGTGCGAGCTATTTTCTCCGCGGATTTTCGCTCATGTTTACGCCCGGGATCCGTCGCTTTGTGATTATTCCGTTGGTCGTAAACCTGCTTTTAATGGGCACCCTAATTGGTGTTGTGCTTTCTCAGCTCAGTGATTGGATTAATGGCTGGTTATCCTATTTACCTGAAATGCTGAATTGGCTCTCGTATGTCTTGTGGCCTCTGCTGGCAATAGCAATATTGGTTATCTGTTCTTACTTTTTCAGTACTGTTGCCAACTGGATTGCGGCCCCTTTTAACGGCCTACTGGCTGAACATCTGGAAGCTAAGTTGACAGGCAAGCGTCCACCAGACGATGGCATTACCGGCATCATCAAAGATTTACCCCGTGTGTTTAAACGCGAATGGCAGAAACTTGCTTACTACTTGCCAAAAGCTTTGGGTTTGTTGTTACTAATGTGGATTCCAGCGATTGGCCAAACACTCGGCCCGGTGCTGTGGTTCTTGTTCAGTGCCTGGATGATGGGTATCCAGTATTGTGACTACCCGTTTGATAACCACCGTGTCTCTTTCCCGAACATGAAAGCCACGCTGCGCGACAATAAAGGCTCCACCATGAGTTTTGGCGCTTTGGTGATGTTGTTCACCATGACACCGATTCTCAACCTTTTTGTTATGCCAGCCGCTGTCTGCGGAGCAACGGCGATGTGGGTTGATAAGTATCGCGGCGATCTAGCCCGCTATTAAACTCACTTCAATATTTCGGAAAAACACCTTTGCTCAACAGAACAAAGGTGTTTTCTGCTTCCAAATACACTATTTAGTGTTACCCGCATCTGAAACCATGCTGATAACAATAAGATATAACTAACGATTACTTTGCTTTCAGCCAAATCAGGATATTCTAAAACTCGTATATCCCCTGCAAACCGAAGGAACGAAGAAGATGGGTAAAATTTACGAAGATAATTCAACCACTATCGGCAACACGCCGCTTGTGCGTCTTAACCGTGTATCAAACGGCAAAGTGCTGGTAAAAATTGAAGCTCGCAACCCTAGCTTTAGCGTTAAATGCCGTATCGGTGCAAACATGATTTGGGATGCAGAGAAAAGCGGCAAGCTGAAGCCTGGTGTTGAACTGGTTGAGCCAACCAGTGGTAACACAGGTATCGCGCTGGCTTATGTTGCTGCAGCCCGTGGTTACAAACTGACTCTGACTATGCCTGAGTCAATGAGCCTTGAGCGTCGTAAACTGCTGAAAGCACTGGGTGCAAACTTGGTACTGACCGAAGCAGCGAAAGGCATGAAAGGTGCGATTGCTAAAGCAGAAGAAATTGTTGCTGCTGACCCAGCAAAATTCCTGATGCTGCAACAGTTTAACAACCCTGCTAACCCAGAAATCCACGAGAAGACCACAGGTCCTGAAATTTGGGAAGATACTGAAGGCGAAATCGACGTATTCGTATCTGGTGTAGGTACGGGTGGTACGCTGACTGGTGTTAGCCGTTACATCAAAAACACCAAAGGCAAAGCAATCACCACTGTTGCAGTAGAGCCTGCGGAGTCTCCAGTTATCACCCAAACTGTGAATGGTGACGACGTACAACCAGCACCTCACAAAATCCAAGGTATCGGTGCAGGTTTCGTACCTGGCAACCTGGATTTGTCTCTGGTCGACAAAACTGTACTGGTTACCTCTGACGAAGCGATTGCAATGGCACGCCGTCTGATGGAAGAAGAAGGCATCCTAGCGGGTATTTCTTCAGGTGCTGCTGTTGTTGCTGCCAACAAAATTGCAGAATTGCCTGAGTTCGCAGGCAAAAACATCGTAACGATTCTGCCAAGTTCTGGTGAGCGTTACCTGAGTTCTGCACTGTTCGCTGGCATCTTCACAGAACTTGAAAACCAGCAATAACAGGCCTCGAGCTTCCAAATCCAATCGCATGATTGGCAACAAAAAAGCCCCGTCGGGGCTTTTTTGTTTGATTTTTTAATCCTGCTCTAGTAAAAATTCCCCGCCTTTTATTTTCGGCCTCGAAATTAATCATCGCCTCGAGTGTGAGTCAGGTGTTGTTTTGAGCGAAAATGTCACAAAAGTTTGACTTGGATTAAGCTAGGGCACTCAAATCTTGGTTAGTTTACCGTCCATCGATAGCCAAAACTGGTCAATCAGTTTAAGCTAACCGAAGATTTAATACATAAACCTAAATAAATAATGTATCGGGGTAAAACATGTATCAAAAGCAAGTAGAAATCACTGCTGAAAACGGTCTGCACACTCGTCCTGCGGCTCAGTTCGTAAAAGAAGCGAAAGGCTTCGATGCAAAAATCACTGTAGAGTCTGGCGGTAAAGAAGCAAGCGCAACTAGCCTGTTCAAGCTGCAAACTCTGGGTCTGACCAAGGGTACTGTTGTAACTATCAAAGCAGACGGTGCACAAGCTCAAGAAGCAGTTGATCACCTGGTTAAGCTGATGGACGAGCTGGAATAATCCAGCTCTTTTTCTATCCATTAGTATTTCAATTTGATCAATGTAGGGTAAAGCTATGATTTCAGGTATCCTGGCATCTCCTGGTATTGCTTTTGGTAAAGCGCTGCTACTCCAAGAAGACGACATCGTCATCAACAAAAATCCAGTTCCAGCTGACCAGCTAGACGCAGAAATCGCTCGTCTTTACGACGCACGCGAAAAATCTAAACAGCAACTTGAAGTGATTAAAGACAAGGCGCGCGAAACTTTCGGTGAAGAGAAAGAAGCGATCTTTGAAGGTCACATCATGCTGCTTGAAGATGAAGAGCTAGAAGAAGAAATCATAGCTTTCATTAAAGACAACAATGCTTCTACCGAGTACGCGATCTACAGCGTTATCGAAGAGCAAGCAGTCACCCTAGAATCTCTGGACGACGAATACCTGAAAGAACGTGCTACTGACATTCGTGACATCGGCTCACGTTTTGTTAAGAACGCACTGGGTATCAACATTGTGTCCCTGAGCGCAATCAACGAAGAAGTGATTCTGGTCGCTAACGACCTGACTCCTTCTGAAACTGCGCAAATCAACCTGGACTACGTGCTGGGTTTCATCACCGATATCGGTGGTCGCACGTCTCACACTTCTATCATGGCGCGTTCTCTGGAACTGCCTGCGATCGTTGGCACCAACGACATCACTAAGCGTGTGAACAACGGCGACATGCTGGTTCTTGATGCAATCAACAACACGATTGTTATCAACCCAAGCGAAGAAGAACTGACCAAATTCAAAGCGATCCGTGATGAGTTCATCGCAGAGAAAGAAGAGCTGGCAAAACTGAAAGACCTGCCAGCTGTGACTCTGGATGGCCACCAAGTAGAAGTTTGCGGCAACATCGGTACAGTGAAAGACTGTGATGGTGTTAACCGTAACGGTGGCGAAGGTGTTGGCCTGTACCGTACCGAATTCCTGTTCATGGACCGCGATGCGCTGCCAACTGAAGAAATTCAGTACAAAGCGTACAAAGAAGTTGCAGAAGCGATGCATGGCCATCCAGTGATTATCCGTACTATGGATATCGGTGGTGACAAAGATCTGCCATACATGGATCTGCCAAAAGAAATGAACCCGTTCCTGGGTTGGCGTGCAGTTCGCATCAGCCTGGACCGTCGTGAAATCCTTCGCGACCAGCTGCGTGCAATCCTGCGTGCTTCTGCACACGGTAAACTTCGCGTGATGTTCCCAATGATCATCTCTGTTGAAGAAATCCGTGAGCTGAAAAAAGCAATTGAAGAGTACAAAGCGGAACTGCGTGCTGAAGGTCTGGCATTTGACGAGAACATCGAAATCGGTGTCATGGTTGAAACGCCTGCTGCAGCTGCAATTGCTCACCACCTTGCAAAAGAAGTTGAGTTCTTTAGCATTGGTACAAACGACTTAACCCAGTATACTCTTGCGGTTGACCGTGGTAACGAGCTGATCTCTCACCTATACAACCCACTGTCTCCAGCAGTACTGACCGTTATCAAGCAAGTCATCGACGCTTCTCACAAAGAAGGTAAGTGGACTGGCATGTGTGGTGAGTTGGCAGGCGATGAGCGTGCAACACTGCTTCTGATGGGTATGGGTCTTGATGAGTTCAGCATGAGTGGTATCTCTATTCCACGAATCAAGAAGATCATCCGTAATGCTAACTTTGCTGATGTTAAGGCAATGGCGGAAGAAGCACTGGCAATGCCTACTGCTGCAGAAATTACTGCGCATGTAGATAAATTCATTGCAGAGAAAACTGTCTGCTAAGATACAGCAGCAAAGAATTGATAACGCTTAGGAGCAAACACTATGGGTCTGTTTGACAAACTGAAGAAGCTGGTTTCTGACGACAGCAACGACGCAGGCGCGATCGAAATCATCGCACCACTGTCTGGTGAAATCGTAAATATCGAAGACGTGCCAGACGTTGTTTTCGCTGAGAAAATCGTGGGCGACGGCATCGCGATCAAACCAGCTGGCGACAAAATGGTTGCACCAGTAAACGGTACCATTGGTAAGATTTTCGAAACTAACCACGCGTTCTCTATCGAATCTGAAGACGGCATCGAGCTGTTCGTTCACTTCGGTATTGATACCGTTGAACTGAAAGGTGAAGGCTTCAAGCGCATCGCTGAAGAAGGTCAGACTGTTAAAGTTGGCGACCCAATCATCGAATTCGATCTGGCTATGCTGGAAGAGAAAGCGAAGTCTACCCTGACTCCTGTTGTTATCTCTAACATGGACGAAATCAAAGAGCTGAACAAGCTGTCTGGTGCCGTTTCTGTTGGTGAAACGCCAGTACTGCGCATCAAGAAGTAATTCTTGAATCGCAAGAAAAAGCGCAGCTTCGGCTGCGCTTTTTTGTGTCTGTTAAAAAGTGAAAGGGAGGCAATCGCCTCCCTTATTGTTTAAAACGTCTCTGACAGTTGGTAAACACGAAGCCCTGCTTTCATTGCCTCTACATCAGCACAGCCTTCGAAGTTTACTGTGACCGGAGAGCAAGGCATCAGCGTGAAACTGCTGTCACTGAAGCGTCCCTCGCCTTCAAACTCAAGATGAACAAAGAATGCTGGCAGATCTGACTTCAATACCAGCTGCAAGCCATCCGTCCCTTCCATGATTTCAACATCCACTGAAGCCTTAGGTAGTGGTAGGCGTTTATAAACATCATCAAACCAGGTATTGGTGATCTCCTTGCCATCGCATTCCATGACTACATGGAAGAAGCCTTGATGCTTACGCTCATCAATCACTTGTCTGTCGCATTGCCAAACTGTTTGGTTGTCATCTTCACCCAACTTAGTTTCAAACGGCCAGGTGTCGATCACTTCGCCTTGCCAGTCATACCAAGTCACCTGCCCTTTAGCATCCACATTCCGGTGTTCATCATTGATCAGACGAAGTGCCAACGCATCCTGCTCTTCCACAAATACCGCGGCCTGAACGTCAAAGAAGCGCTTGGCATGATAGTGGAGTAGCTTCCAGCGTCCTGTGTACTCAATGCTTGACCACGAGCTCACTGGCCAACAATCATTAAGTTGCCAGTAAAGAATCCCTCGGCACAGTGGTTTGTTGGCACGCCAGTATTCACTTGCTGTTTTAATTGCCAGTGCCTGCTGGACCTGGCTCAGATATAACATCTGTGCGAAATCTTTCGGGAAGCGGAAGTAGCGGGTGAACATCTCCGTCATGATGCTGTTGCCACGCCCATTCTTCTGGTGTTGCTCAAAGGTCGGTGATGTGACGTTCCAGTCATCTTCCGATGCGAAGGTTTTCACTGTCGGCAGAGACGGCCAGGACTGATAGCCAAACTCACTACAAAAACGCGGCTTCACGGTGTGGTAGGCATCAAAGGACTTTCCTGAATGCCACACATCCCAGAAGTGCATGTCACCCTTGTTGTCATCATGCCAGGCATCGCCAAAGTCTAACTCACCATTACAAGGCGAACTCGCCCAGAAACGACGATATGGATCTTCACGTTCAACCACTTCCTGCAGCACCCGGTTAAGGCGATCATAATTCACCACGTACTTTTCGCGGTTGGTGCGCGACTCTGGATACCAACCGATCGCACCAATGACTTCGTTATCGCCACACCACAGGGCAATAGAGGCATGATCGCTGAGACGACGCACCTGGTACGCCACTTCCAGCTCTACATCTTTCAGAAATTCTGGCGTTGAAGGATAAAGCGCGCAGGCAAACATGAGATCTTGCCACACCATCAGACCAAGCTCATCGCACAATTCGTAGAAGCAGTCACGCTCATACATGCCACCGCCCCAGACACGAATCATATTCATGTTCGCCGCTTTCGCATCTTCTAAAAGCTGACGGTAGCGGTCTGGTGTTTGCAATGCCGGCATGGCATCCAACGGAATCCAATTAGCCCCTTTTGACATGATCGCTTTGCCATTCATCACAAACGTCATTGCCGACCCAGCTTCGTCTGGCGTGGTATCCAAATGGAGTTCTCGCAAACCAATGCGTTTGGTGACCTGTTGACCATCAACCGATACGGTCAGTGAGTAGAGTGGTTGGCTACCATACCCAGCTGGCCACCAGCGCTCTGGGTGAGTTATCGTGAAGCCACATGCCAAAGACTCGGCATCCGCTGCAATGGTAGCGCTTTGCGACTCACCACATGGAGATGTCAGCACACATTCAATAGCCACAGAATCAGTACCAACGATTTCTGCATCGATAGAAAGGGTGAGGTCGCATTGGCCGTTAGTTTGCCACTGCTGGGCAGTGCGAACACCTTTGAGTGCCATATTGTGGATTGGCTGCAGCTTCACGCTGTCATAGATTCCGCTAGCAAGCAGACAAATCCCCCAGTCCCAGCCAGCGTGACATTGGGTTTTACGAAGGGTATTCATGTGAGGAATTTGATTATTACCCACCGCCCAAGGCACGGAAAATGGCAAACGTTCAGCACGTGCTTTCGCCTCAATATCGGCACGCTTCAAGGTGACAGTCAGAGTGTTCTCACCTTGTTTGAGATAAGGACGCACATCAACTCGATATTCTCGGAACATATTGGCGCACAGCAAGACAACCTCGCCATTCACCGCTATAGATGCCACGGTATCGACCATGCTCAGCAATAGGTCAACTCGAGGTGCTTCCAGCGTTGATGAATCGGCCTCGAACGATTTCGTGAGGTGCCAATCATGCTCACTGACCCATTGAACGTCAGTTTCATTGCAGCCGTAATAAGGGTCAGGGATTTTATCAGCGACCAACAAGGCGCTGTGGACATCACCAGGGATTTGGATCGGTGCGACAATGCTGTCATCAGTTAATGATGTCAGTGTCCATTCACCATCAAGTATTAATTGGGTCACGCAATTTCTCCGGATAGTGCGAGATGCCGCGAACCGCTAATTCCTTGATACTGCAAAGCGTCCTTATTGCCACGCCCATTCAACGACTCTCAAAACATAAAAACTGGGCTGAGAACACCACAGATACGAAAGGCCGTCGAGTAGAATAAGGGCGCATCAGACCGCCAATTGTCATTTCCAAAATCTGGCTCAAAAAACCGGAAAAGCCCTTTTAACCGTGCTCACAAATTGACATAAAAAAGCACCAATCAACGGTGCTTTTAATGTTATCAATAAAATTCAAAGCATTGATAAGTCAGATACTTTCTAGCACTTCCATTGAAGGTGCATAGAAGTACGCGCCTGTGACTGGCGTGGTAAAGCGAAGCAGCATGTCGGTTTTACCATCGCGCTCACCGAACATGCTTTCCAACATGGTTTTGTGAACATGCTGAGTATGGCAATAAGCCAAGAACAGCAAGCCGTGATCACCTGACACAGAGCCATATGGCAGGCTGTGGCGAACCATTTTTAGACCTTTACCGTCTTCTTTGATATCTACTCGGCCAACGTGCGAAGTTGGTGGTACATCTTCAAGTTCAATCGAGTCAGGCTTGGTACGGCCAATCACTTTCTCTTGCTGCTTGATGGTCAGTGGTTCCCATGCTGCCAGTTTGTGTACGTAACGCTGCATCATAACGACACTGCCACCAGCACATTCACCATCAGCGATAATCGCCACATCACGACGCGCTTCTGCGCCTTCCGGGTTTTCAGTGCCATCGATAAACCCTGTCATGTCTCGAGAGTCGAGGTAACGATACCCGTAGGTTTCATCAATGACGTCAACCTCTGAAGCAATAGGTGACAAGAACTTGCGTAGCAGGAAGAAGTTCAGATCATGACGGGTTGAGTGAGCGTGAAGGAAAATGTCACACTCCGTTGCGGGCGCATGGGCATCACCTTCGCCCAGAGGGCGGAAAGCGGAGAAATCAGTCGGTGTTGCAATACCGTTTTCCGCGCAGAAAGCTGGGGAAAAAGACACAGCTGCTTTCAGATCAGCATCAGGTTGCTGGGCATTAATGTCATCAACAAGGGAGTGAAGTGCGCGACACTGAGCAAGCACTTCTGAAGCAGAACCATTGACTTTCAGAACTGTGTACAGTGCGAAAGGACCTGCATCTGCAACGATTGCCGGTTGAGAAACCGCCATGTATTACCTCCAAGTAAAACTGCTAGTTTTCATTTTAGTTTTAAGAAAACTAGCATATTACCTGTGAAGCGCCGAGACTTTGTCTCAGATCTGTAAAGTGGGCTTTCTGGCACTTATACCGACGTAATTTCCACTTTTAAAGATGCAAATTCATCCAGTTGCTCGTTGCTCTGATTAACAGAAGCCGGCGTATTCAGTCCCGCACTGACAACGGGCGACATGATGGTTCGCCAGCCGCCATCGTCGCACTGTTCTTGAACCAGAAGAGAAATTTTCACCTCATCAGCCGTCACTTCCAAAAGCTCAGCTTTGCCAATGAGTGCACCTGTCTCTTCACCGTTATCAAACAGAACAGTTTCTTCTCCAGGCACTAATGATACGGAGGTTTGTGCGCGGTGTTGCTTGCCGGCACGATCCATTTCGAAATTAACATCAACCTGCCAGTCAGCCATGGCTAAGGGGCTTAACATTGCGCTGAACAGGACAAGCCCTTTCTTCCACTCATTCATTTTTTTCTTCTCTTGTAATGGGGGCTTCAAATAAAAACCGAATGCGGCGGCTTCTTAATAGGTATAACGCAAGCCAAATCGCTATCAGTAACATTAACGCCCCACTCCAGTGGAACTCCCAACGCTGAGCCATCAGGTGATTGACTTGCAGTATCAAATCACCACTCAACGCCGCTAGGAGGATGTACTTACCCAACCGCCAAATACGCTGAAAAAATGCTGGGAAACGATGAAGACTCCCAGCCATCAGCATCAAAGCCACTGCGGGAAATCCCAACGCCAGCCCGACATAAAGTGCATCATGGCTTGGGTAAATCAGCGAGAGCAAATCTTTGCCTTGCTCCCGGCTGACGCCTGCAATCACAAACACTATCCAAGAACGCGCCAGAAAGAGGCCTGTCAGCCAGAACATCAGGTTTGGCTTCGCGTTTCCGTGTTTGTCGTAATAGTCAGGAGATTGGTACAAAAGCGTATTCATCTATCTTGTTTCTTCAGGATTATGCGCAGCCACCAGCAAAGGGAAGCATGCAAAAAAACATTGTTCATAACCCTCCTTGGCACTTTGTCAGTAGTAATGGGGAGCACAAAGCTCGGGCTCATCATTTTGCGGTGTAGCGCAGTATATTTCAGCCCAAGCTTTTAGCTCGCTCACATTTATCCGACAGTGACTGCTGTTCCGCTAACACTCACCATCAACATTCCACCATTGGGGCCGACCACTTCATAATCAAGGTCGATACCTACCACTGCGTTTCCGCCTGCGGCGCGTGCACGCTCTCTGAGCTCCTCAAATGCAATTTCACGCGCTTTAGCGAGTTCTTGCTCGTAAGCGGCAGAACGCCCACCAACAATATCGCGAATACTCGCAAAGATATCTTTGAAGATATTCGCACCGAGAATAGCTTCTCCTACGACGACACCGTGGTAATGCGTGATTTCGCGTCCTTGGATAGTCGGGGTTGTGGTTAAGATCATTTGTCCTTTCTCCCTTTTATTGTCATTAGAGGTCTGACACGATTCTCAGAATTTGGTTTCGTGGCAGTCCCTTATCATCGGTATAATCGCTTACAACGTAATACGGTTAAAGATGAATAAATAATGAGTAATGCGACACCCTCACCGGAGACCCAACAAGAAGCGATGAAAATTGCCAAGGCAACGCAAAAGCCTGGGCAAACCAAAGAGCAGACAAAACTGATTGCTCAAGGCATTGAGAAAGGGATTGCGCTATACAAGAAACAGCAAAAAGCCAAAGCTCGGGATCGCGATAAAGAACGGAAAAAGCAACTCAAGCAAAAACACGTCGATACCGTATCAACAAACGATGTGACAGAAACCGTTGAACCAATGTCTACGTCTCGCAATCTTTTGCCTTGGGGACTCCTGATAGTGAGTTGGGTGGGGTTTGCAGCCTATATACTGAGCAACCAATAACAGGGAATATACAATGAAAAAGACGCTCTCATTCGCCGCTGCTGGCGTAGCAATGATAGTCACACTCGGATGCGCACAAGGAGAAGACGCAGTGACCGATAAATCTCTTACCCCATGTGGCGACAAACCAAACTGTGTCTCCACACAGGACCCACGTGAAGATTTCAACGTTGCGCCATTCGAGTTGGCAGAAAGTGTTTCGATAGCACCTATTCTGGAAGTCGCGCTCAGCATGCCAGGCACTCGTATTGGTGATCAGGAGCCTGGCTATGTGCGTGTTGAGAGCGTCAGTAAAATCATGCGCTTCGTGGATGACCTGGAACTTCGTATCGATGGCGACCAGCTGATTGTCCGTTCTGAATCGCGCGTTGGATACTCAGACTTTGGCGTAAACCGAAAACGCGTTGAAGCATTAAGAACAGCGCTTCAGGAAAAAGGACTCATCAAGTAAATGGACATCCCGGCACTCAAGGCACACTGCGCATCGCTGGTGGGTATCCGTCATGATGTAAAGTGGGGCGGCGTTGATGTATACAGCGTGCACCAGACTAAGATGGTTTGCATTTTCTACGATGGAGAGAAGATGGCCTGCAAAGTGCCGGAAGATTTGTTCGTCATGATGGCGGAGATCCCGGATTGCCGTCCGGCACCGCACCTGGCTAGGGCTGGGTGGATAGAATTTGGCAAAAACTGCCCTCTGCCAACGGCGGAAATAGAGAATATCATTTCCCGTTCCTGGCATCTGGTGGTAGATAAACTGCCTAAATACGTTCAGAAGTCGCTAAGGCCTGCTCACGCCGAAGCCTGAAAACAAAAAACGCAGACTCGTTAGCTGCGTTTTTTGTTTTATACCGTAAGCGTTCCCATAATGTCCTGTTTACGGTCTTCAACCCACTCACGTTTGAACGGGCCCCAGTCAGTCAGGCGGTAATATCCGTCATTATGGCGGCGTCCATCCTGAATGAATGACAATTCAATACCAAGACCTGCCAGTGATTTGATCACGTCCTGAATCGTGCGACGTGGCCAGCCCGTGGCTTCAATTAAACGCGGAACGTTCGGACGTTCCATTTCTTCAACCAAAAAAGCGAGATACAGTCTTCTTGCAAAAACCGGATTCAGTTCCATTGAGACCTCCTAATATGACTGCTTTCCATTATTCAATGAATTGCAAAGGAGGTATTGCGCTTGATCAAATTGAACGCCTATTCATCAGCATGTCGTTTGCTCGTTAGCGCTCTCCACACCATGCGCCTTGAATTGCATTGATCAGGTTTTCCACTTTGCCACCTGCAATGCGGTAAAACACTGACTGCGACTCCTTGCGTGTCTCGACTAATCCCGCTTGTCGCAACACAGTAAGGTGTTGGGAAAAAGCAGACTGACTCAAGGCACTGTTCTCAAGAAGAGTCGAGACATTTTTCTCCCCTTCTCGTAACTGACAGAGCACCATCAACCGTTCTGGGTGCGAGAGAATTCTCAGCACTTTGGCCGCCTCATTGGCTTGTTGTTGTAGTTCTTTACCCATTGCTGGCAAACACCCTTTAAATTAGATTCATCTAATTAATTTGCATCAGAATTCACTAATGTAGAAATTTTGAATGAAATTGATTTATGAAGCTATTCGAATAGAAGTTAATTCAATGATAGGTGAAGTCGCTTCACGCCTTGCTTTCAACACTTCGCAATGTCAATCTAGCACCCTCGACGTAGCACTATGAGGAAACAGTGAATGACCACAATGGTTTACGGGATTAAGAATTGCGACACCATCAAGAAAGCGCTGAAGTGGCTTGATGCGGAAGGCAAACCGTACACGTTTCATGACTACCGTAAAGACGGTATCGATCAGGAAATGTTAAAGCAATTTGTGGAAAAGCTGGGCTGGGAAGCACTGGTCAACAAGCGCGGTACCACCTTCCGAGGACTTTCCGAAGAACAAAAGAACAATTTGGATGAATCCAATGCCGTCTCTTTGATGCTGGTTCACCCTGCCATGATTAAGCGCCCTCTTTTGATTCACAACGACACGTATCACCTCGGCTTTAAAGCTGCAGAGTACGAAACAATTTTTAGCGAATAAAACCGTTTTAAGAACAAGGACACACAACCCCATGATAGACAGTGCGGTATTGTCTCTGGCCAAGGAATTAATAGGCCGTCCATCCGTGACTCCAGAAGATGAAGGATGTCAGGAACTGATGATCGAGCGCCTCGAAACGCTGGGATTCAAAATTGAACGTATGGTGTTTGAAGACACCACCAACCTTTGGGCTCGTCGCGGTACCGAAGGCCCACTGTTTGCCTTTGCTGGTCACACCGATGTGGTACCAGCTGGCCCTTTAGAGCAGTGGAAAACACCTCCTTTTGAACCGACGATCGTAGACGGTTACCTGCATGGCCGTGGCGCGGCAGACATGAAAGGCTCACTGGCTGCGATGGTCGTAGCAACTGAACGCTTTATCGCAGAAAACCCAGATCATAACGGTTCACTGGCATTCCTTATCACCTCAGATGAAGAAGGCCCATTTATCAACGGAACGACCCGTGTTGTCGATACCCTGATGGCGCGTGATGAAATCATCGACATGTGCATTGTGGGTGAACCAAGCAGCACCGACGCGGTGGGTGATGTGGTGAAGAACGGTCGTCGCGGCTCACTGACTGGTGATGTCACCTTCAAAGGTATTCAGGGCCACGTTGCCTACCCACACCTTGCGAAAAACCCGGTTCATCTTGCTCTGCCTGCATTGGCAGAACTGACCAGCGTTCAGTGGGATGAAGGTAACGCCTACTTCCCGCCAACCAGCCTGCAAATTCCAAACGTCGCGGCAGGAACAGGTGCAAGTAATGTTGTTCCCGGTGAGTTCCACGTCCAGTTCAACTTGCGCTACAGCACCGAATTGACAGCGCAGGACATCGAAAGCCGCACTCACGCCATCTTCGACGCGCATGGTCTGGACTACGATATTAAATGGACCTACAACGGCTTGCCATTCCTGACAGATGCAGGTTCTTTACTTGATGCTGTCGTTGAAGCCGTGGACGAAGTGAACAGCGAGAAGCCACAGCTTCTCACCACTGGCGGCACCTCTGACGGTCGCTTTATCGCGCAAATGGGCGGTCAGGTGATTGAGTTAGGTCCGGTCAACGCCACCATCCACAAAGTGAATGAGTGTGTGAAGATTGATGATCTCGAAAAACTGACTGACATGTACCAAAAGGTACTGGAGAAAGTGCTGGCGAAATGAGTTGGACCCTTTCATCGCTGACAGGACAAACACAAGACCATCTGTGCACTCTCGCAGAGGGTCTGAAGCTGCATAAAGAGGTTCAGGCGGATTTCTTAGCTCTGCAGAGCGCAGCAGAAAAAGCTGGCTTTGAACTCACTATTGCCAGCAGCTTTCGTGATTTCAGCCGTCAGCAGATGATATGGGACAACAAGTTCAATGGCCTTCGCCCCATGCTTGATGGTGACGGAAATCCTTTGGATACCAGTCAGCTCAAAGATGATGATAAAGTGCGCGCAATTTTGCGCTGGTCAGCCTTACCAGGTGCGAGCCGTCATCATTGGGGCACCGATATCGACATCTATGCCAGAAACCTCTTGCCTGAAGGTATTTCCATCCAACTTGAACCTTGGGAATACCTTACCGGACACCAAAAGCCTTTCTTTGATTGGCTTTTGGCTAACATGAAAACGCACGGCTTTTACCTGCCTTATCGCGAAGATAGAGGCGGTGTGGCATTTGAGCCCTGGCATATCAGCCACATCCCAACCACACAAGGGGCGCTGGATATCCTCACGCCTGAAGCACTGCGCACCGCGATCGCATCTTCTGACATCGCTGGACGGGAAACTGTGCTAAACCAGCTGGATTGGATATATTCTCAGTACGTCTCGAACGTTTGTGAGGTCTGAACATGGATATACTCACCAATCCCTACGTGATCATCTTTATTGTGGTCGCCGTTGTGGTCAGCAACATCATGGCACTGAAATACACGGCCAATGCCAAATTCGGTATGAAGCAAAAGCCTAAGCCAAAAGATGAAGACCAAAGCAACGAGCAAAAGAAAGAGCGAAAACCTTACGATGATGAGGATGACGACGACAAATCGTCTTTCTGGTGATCGAAAGCGGCGACCACAGGGTCGCCTTTTTTGTGTCTGAAACTTTTTGCGCAAACGTTTGCGTTTTCAGTAACAGCCCATGTTCAGTTCTGGTATCATGCAAGGCGTTTGGAGGGTGAGAGTAAGGAAGTCGCCGCTCTCACCGCATAGAATGTTGTCTTGCCAGTGACGAAGCCTCGTCCGGCCACTTTTAGATAGGAATGTCTCAATGAGCCTTGCGGATCAAGTTCTCGCCGTTAACGACGATCTTCCCATTCGTACCCACCAACCTGTTCATAGCGGTAAAGTCCGCTCTGTCTACTGGCTGACAGAAGAAGACAGCAAACGTCTTATTCAGGAAAAAGGCTATGACGTCGCCCCTGATGCGCCACTGGCCATCATGGTGATCAGTGACCGTATCTCCGCATTCGATTGTATCTGGCATGCCAAAGGCGGCCTGAAAGGTGTCCCTGGCAAAGGCGCTGCACTGAATGCCATTTCCAACCATTGGTTCCGCCTTTTCAAGGAAAATGGACTGGCAGACAGCCATATTCTTGATATTCCCCACCCGTTCGTTTGGATTGTTCAAAAAGCCAAACCCGTCATGATTGAAGCGATTTGCCGCAAATACATCACAGGTTCCATGTGGCGTGCCTACGCAAAAGGCGAGCGTGAATTCTGCGGCATTGAATTGCCTGAGGGACTGGAAAAAGACAAAGCCTTGCCAGAACTTCTGATCACGCCATCAACCAAAGGTATCCTGAGCGGCATTCCAGGTGTGCCTGAAGCGGATGACGTCAACATCACCCGCAAGAACATCGAAGACAACTTCGCTGCATTTAACTTCTCATCTGCCGATGACATTGCGCGATATGAAACCCTGCTCAAAGAAGGTTTTGGTGTGATCAGCAATGCACTGGAAGCGATTGACCAAACTTTTGTAGACACCAAATTTGAGTTTGGTTATGTCACTGATGCGGCCAGCAAAGAAAAGCTCATCTATATGGATGAAGTCGGTACACCGGACTCTTCACGTATTTGGGATACCAAGGAATACAAGGCTGGCAATATCGTGGAAAACTCCAAAGAAGGCTTCCGCCAATTCTTGCTGAACTACTTCCCTGACCCAGACATTCTGCTCAACAAAGAACGTATGCCAGAGCGTGAAGCTTTAGCTCGCGATAACGATCTGCCCGTTGAAGCGCTGATGGACATTTCACGCACCTACATTGGTATTGCAGAAAAAATTACGGGCGCACCTATCCACCTGAGTGACAACCCGAAACAGGAAATTATTGATATCCTGAAGGAAGAGTACTGTTTGATCGACTGATTCCTAACAAAACGATAGACAAAAAAAGAGGACGCCTTGGCGTCCTCTTTCTCATTCTGTACAGGCTTATTGGTTGTTCAAACGCTCTACAGCTGCAGTGAATGCCGGCGCGATACCAGCCAACACATCTTCACCTACAGGCTTGCCTGAACTGTCCGTCACGTTAATCGACGTACGGTTACCTAAATCACCCAATAGGATGTTGTAGTTCTTCTTGCTAAGTTGCAGTGGCAACACACCAATTTCTTCCCAGAACTCGTCGTCCGGAGACTTGTATTCCACACTCAGCGTACCTTGTGAACGGTTTCGGTCTTCGATAGTGAAGCCAAGCTCACTCAGCATGTTAGGAAAACGTTCCCAGAACACTTCGTAAGGCGCACGGGCAATAATGACCGGCGAACCGCCACGGTCTTTGCCCAGACTGATTGGAATGTTCTTCACCAACTCCAATGCACGTAGGCGTGCTTCTTCACGCAGGTCGGCATCGTAACGGGCAGTGATCATGTTGGTCATCTGGGCGTTGTAACGGTCACGTGATGCCTGAGTCAGGTTATCTGGTGAACCGTTGCGTTTCCATTCCACCATTTCGATGTGGAAACCTTGGCGGCCACGATCTTGAGCAGGCGTCACTACGTAACGGCTCTCGATAACTTCTTCATCTTCATCAATCGTCCACACTAACCAGTCAGTCTCAATGCCATCCGGTGAGGAGGTTCGAACCGGGATCTGGGAGTTAGCGACCATGTCTTCGATGGTTGACCAAAGACGCTGGGCTTGATCTTCACGAGGCATCCAAACGGTGACGCCTTGTCTGTTGCGCTCATAGCGCGCGCCCGGGATCAATTCGAGAATTTGCTGAGGGGGGCGGATATCAATATCACGACCTACCGGGCCTTGGAAATCATTGGCTGGAATGCGATAAGCACCGGAAAACTCAGGCTGCTGATCGGGAAGGTTTTTCCAATCTGACAGCGGTGGTGTTTCAAGGTATTTAAAATCATCCGACGCCTGACGGCGCGAATCAGCGCTTGAGCAGGCCGCCAGCATGGCGACCATCACAGCACTCAAGCCGAACTTAAAAACAGGTTTCATTAAAACTCCAAAGAAGCGTTAGAGCACGCCTGCATCTACAAGAGCCTGCTTCACTTTAGGCTGCAGTTTTGCATCCAAAGTGGTCAGCGGCAGACGCAGTGTTCCGTCCGCAATCAAGCCCATTTCATGCAATGCCCACTTCACTGGAATTGGGTTCGCTTCGACGAAAAGATCAGTGTGCAGAGGCATTATCTTATCATTGATTGAACGGGCTTCGTCCATTTCTCCTGCCAGCGCCAGTTTGATCATTTTTGCCATTTGCGCAGCAGCAATGTTGTTGGTTACTGAAATCACGCCATGGCCACCAGCGGCAACAAAATCCAGGCCAGTGAGATCATCACCACTCAGTAAGATAAAATCTTCGCCACAAAGTTCACGGTGAATACGAACACGGTCCAAATCACCAGTCGCATCTTTGATGCCAATAATGTTTTCAAACTCAGAAAGACGTGCGACAGTCTCAGGCAACATGTCAGCGACAGTGCGACCTGGTACGTTGTACAGAATCTGTGGAAGTTCGCTCGACTCAGAGATAGCTTTAAAATGCTGGTACAGACCTTCCTGAGAAGGTTTGTTGTAGTAAGGCACTACGCTCAGGCAGCCTGCGATACCAGAACCCGCAAACATTTTGCTGAAGGTAATCGCTTCGTGGGTTGCATTCGCACCAGTACCTGCGATGACGGGAATGCGTCCATCGGCGAATTCGAGTGTCTTCAGAACAATCTTGATATGCTCTTCTACGGTAACAGTGGCTGATTCACCTGTCGTCCCGACAGAGACGATGGCGTCAGTGCCTGCATCAACATGAAAATCAACGAGATTTTTCAAACTGGCGTAATCGACTTCACCAGAGCTATCCATAGGCGTGACAAGTGCCACGATACTTCCTGAAAACATTTCCATCTCCAAAAACGCGTTTTGACCCATGGTACTTTTGGCGACAGGCAAAAACAAGCACGCAGAGGTGCCTTATACCCTGTGTTTGCGCGGTTGATCACCGAGAAAATGAACGATATTGTGCGCTTGGACGTATTGCCACTCGCGACAATGATTTACGCACGTATTCTAACGAGACGCATGCTCACTCGTTGCGACATGAAAATTAAGAAGGAAGAAACATGCAAACGCTCGAAGCCGGTGCAGTAGCACCAGAATTCTCGCTGCAAGACCAAAACGGAAACACTGTCTCTTTGAGTCAGTTCAAAGGCAAAAACAAGGTGCTGGTTTACTTCTACCCGAAGGCGATGACACCGGGTTGCACAACTCAAGCCTGCTCACTGCGTGACAGTAAAGCAGAACTGGATGCTCTGAACACCGTCGTTCTTGGCCTCAGCCCAGATCCAGTGAAAAAGCTGAAAGGCTTTGAAGAAAAGAAAGAGCTGAACTTCACCTTGCTGAGTGATGAAGACCACGCTGTTGCCGACGCTTTCGGCGTTTGGGGCCTGAAAAAGTTCATGGGCAAAGAGTATGACGGCATTCACCGTCTGAGCTTCTTGGTGGATGAGAATGGTGTTATCGAACATGTGTTCAACAAGTTCAAAACCAAAGACCACCACGACGTGGTGATCAACTACCTGAAAGGCGAATAAGCCCTACAGGAACGAAAAAGGCCGTCAATGACGGCCTTTGTTGTTTTTGCGACTAACGCAACTATGGTCGCTATTTTTCTGGAAACGGAATGGCCAGTGCTTCCGGGTAACCTCTCAGCACTGTCAACGTTTTCGCTTTCTCTACTACCTGTGCTTCAGTCAATGACTCGGTCAGTGACAGTGTTGGAATATTCCACCCAGCAGGCAATTTCACACCGTGAAGCGCTTCTAACTGCTCAAGGATACGCTCAGCTGCTTGCAGTGCGGATGAGGCTTTCACCAACTCGACACGTGCGTAGCGCTCACCTTCAAAGGACGCGTCAGCCGCACGCAAACTCGGGTCGTCTCCCGGAATTTGCTGAGCGCCACAAAGCGGCTTTCCACCCACTTCGGCTTGCTCGAATGCAGGTAGCCAATTGGCGAAATGGGAAATGGCACGGGAAGTACGCTCACGGATTTCAGGCCATTCCCAGCCACCATCAGCTTTCACCACCATGCTTTCGGGCAGCGGCGGATAAGCGGTTTCTGCATCACTTTTCACCAAACCACCTTCAAACAAGGTGATCTCCTGCGTCATGCCATGAAGCTGGATGAAACCTTGTGGGTACGGAGTGAGTTGCGCCATGCCCTGCGGTGTACCGCGCTCTCCATGAATAATCACTTCTGGCCATTGGCCGGGTTTTGATGGCCAGTGGGCGACGTAGGCGGCTTTGTACTCGACCCAACGCTTTCTTGGCGAGGAGACCATATCGTCCAGCTTGCCTGTGCGAAATCCGGCAGCATTGATGAGGTAATCAACACGTTGCGATACCACTTCACCATCCACGTTCTGCGCGTGAATAGTCCAGCCTTCATGCTCTTTGACCAGATCAATGACCTTATGGCCAAGTTTCATCTCGCAATGAGATGACTCTTCTAGCCCCAGGGCAGCAGTAGCGGCCAAACGGAAAACACTCAGTCCATATTCCTGAACCACAACTATCGGGTATTTGAAATTGTCATGCGGCAAGTGGTGCGCCACAGGAATCATCCATTCTTGTGGTGTTTTAGGTGATTCAGGCAGTGGTAACTGAGCCAATGCGGCCATATCTTCGCGGGAAAACAGCGTGTAGTAATCGTCAGGGGGCCCCAAAACGGCATTATTCTGGTCTTGATCAACCAACGCTTTGTAATGCGCGGTTAGTACGTCGAGACGATTCAAAATCGCCTCAGGTTCGCCCGGGTCTGATGTCGGGATAGCAATAACCGTCGGACGCCGGTTAACAGAGTGCGGATAGGCTCGAACGGTAGCAATAGATTGCTCCAAAAGTGTCACACACTGCTGTTCAGAAATCTCGCGGTACAGGTTTCCCCCTGCGTGCAGGTGACAAATCGGTGGCCCACTGACGAGGCTTTCCCCTGCTTCAAACAGCACGGTATTGATGCCCAAACCCGACAGCTTCAACGCTGCAGTCGAACCGGCAACACCACCACCCACGATGCCAACAGTAAACGGTTTGTTTAACGTCAACGCACTACCCTCAACACACAATTCGGTCTTTTCTTTCATTCTAATCGCAGCCAGCCCTTGAGCCTGGCAAAAATAAAGAGAGACCCAAATTCAGGTCCCTACTTTTTGATTACTCACTTTATCACGGTGAAGATCATTTTAGTTGTTAGTTTCTGCTATTGCTTCTTCCGGTTCATTGGAAGGCAGCGCGTTCCATACCGCTTTCACCAGAGTTGCCAGTGGGATAGCAAAGAAAACGCCCCAGAACCCCCAAAGTCCTCCAAACACCAGCACGGCAACGATAATCGCCACAGGGTGGAGATTCACTGCTTCGGAGAATAAAACCGGCACCAACACATTACCGTCAAGTGCCTGAATAATACCGTATGCCAGCATCAGGTAACCCAGCTCTGGGCTAATGCCCCACTGGAACAGTGCGACCATAAAGATGGGCAAAGTGACCGCTGCCGCGCCAATGTAAGGAATGAGAACAGACAAGCCCGTAGCTACACTCAGCAGCGCTGCGTAGCGGAGGTCCAGAATCGCGAAGGTGATGTAACTGGTAATACCCACGATAATAATTTCCGTCACTTTGCCACGGATGTAGTTAGAGATTTGTTCGTTCATCTCCATCCCTACTTTGTTGGTCAAGCGGCGGTTTCTCGGCAGTAACGAGGTAAACGAACGCATCATTTCCTCTTTGTCTTTAAGCAGGAAGAAAACCAGCAATGGCACCAAAATGAGGTAAACCGCCAAAGCTGCGAGGCTCACGAGCGAAGACAATGAGCTTTTCACTACGCTTTCACCCATACCCAGCACACGGCTTTGCAATGTGTCGATAAAGGTATTCACCATATGCGGTTGAATAAGTTCAGGATACTCATCAGGAAGATGGGAAACATAGCTTTGGAAATCGTTGAACATTTTCGGAATGTCAGCGATGAGGTTGATGATCTGGTTCCAGATCGTTGGCATCAACCCAAAAAAAGCGAGGATCATAAAACCCACAAAAAGCAAGAGGACCAGGATCACCGACAAGGTGCGGTTCAGTCCTAATTTCACCATTTTGGCAACAGGCCATTCCAACAGATAGGCCAATACGATAGCAACAAGAAGTGGGGCAATCAGGTTGCCGAAAAAGTAGATGACCACAAAGCCCATGATGAGCAGTGCAATCAAGCTTACTGCGTGCGGATCTGAGAACCGTCGTTGATACCAACGGTTAAGCATTTCTAGCATGTAGTTTCCTGTTTATAGTTTGGTGACGTTAATCACCGTCGCTCCCTGAACAGGCTGGCACTCAAATTCAAAACCACTCTTCTCCAAGTAGCGGGGAATATCCTTCAAGGCGCCACTGTCCGTAATGTATAGCGCTATTTGCTGTCCTTGCTTCAGTGATGCACAGGCTCTTTTCGCCAAAAGCAGCGCCATAGGGCAACGCTGCTCACGCAAATCAAGGGATTGAATTTCCATTCTTTCTCGCTGACCGCTATTATCGTCGGCATTGTATACTCAAACAACGCGGATAAGTAGTTTGGGTATTCTGACAACCTCGCCGCGAAAGCCAGAACCTCTCGCTCGCCTCGTTGTCTATCTATATCAACACCCCAAAGATTTCGCGTGCTGGAGGCACCAACGTCAGTCATGCAGCTTTTCAAAAAAGCCACAACGAGCCTTCTTATTGCATCACTTGCCCTCACATCACCAGTGATGGCGACGTCGTATAACGATCTCCCCGAAATCGGCACTGCCGCAGCGGGCACCTTGACTGTTCAGAAAGAAATTGAATACGGCGACGCTTACATGCGTATGCTTCGTGGCAGCCAGCCTATCGTGAATGACCCGGTTTTGTCCGAATACATTTCCGCATTAGGGGCATCTCTGGTTGCCAATGCTAATGATGTTAAAACACCTTTTGAGTTTTTTCTGATACGGAATCGTGACATTAATGCTTTCGCCTTCTTTGGTGGTCACGTTGCCTTACATACAGGTCTGTTTCTCCATGCACAGAGCGAAAGTGAACTCGCCTCTGTGGTCGCGCACGAAATCGCCCACTTAACACAGCGCCATCTGGCCCGTGCCATGGAAGAGCAAGCAAGACAAACACCGCTAACCATGGCGGCACTGGTTGGTTCATTGATGCTGGCGATTGCAGCGCCCCAAGCAGGCATTGCTGCGGCTCAAGCCACCACAGCAGCTTCTATTCAGAGCCAAATCAACTACACCCGAAGCAACGAGAAAGAAGCCGACCGTATTGGTCTGGAGACCCTTTCGCGCTCAGGGTTTGATGTAAACGCCATGCCAGTTTTCTTCACCCGCATGGCGGACCAATATCGCTTTGCTTCGAAACCGCCACAGTTCTTGTTGACTCACCCGTTGCCAGACTCGCGTATCACCGACTCTCGCTCCCGTGCGCAGCAATATCCGCAACGTACTGTTCCATTATCACCGGAATACCATCTTGCCCGTGCCCGCGTGATCGCGCGTTTTGCCGGTATCGACAGTGCTGCCGCCATCGACTGGTTCGATCGCCAACTTAAAAAAGCCTCCCCTGCCCGCGCTCAATCGCTGAACTATGGTAAAGCGCTGGTATATATCGACAGCAGGCAGTTTGATAAAGCCGGAAAGCTTTTAGCACCATTGTACAAGGCGCAGCCAAATAACCGCTTCTATTTAGATGCGATGACAGATTTAGATGTCGCACAGAAACACTATGATGCAGCCCTGAAACGTCTTGAAAAAGCGCTCGCTACCCAACCAAACAATGCCGTATTGCTTTTGAACCGTGATTACGTGTTGGTAAAAGCAGGGCGTTATGAAGAGGCGATTAAAGGTTTAGTGAAAGTGACACACCGTTTCCCAACCAATACCAACGGTTGGTCGTTGCTTCAGGAAGCTTACGACAGTGAAGGTGTCCGCCATGGCGCGCTTGCCGCACAAGCAGAGCTTTATGCCCTTCAAGGACGTTGGCACAAAGCCATTAGCAATTACACACAAGCCAGTCAGCTTGTGGAGCTTGGCAGCCTTGATCAGGCTCGCTACGATGCACGTATAGATCAGCTCAGGGTGCAGGAAGCGCGTTTCGCTGAGTTGCAACGCTAAGTCATCGCCCGAACAACAAACTAAAACGAGAAAGGAACTGTCATGTCAGTCACTATTTACCACAACTCCCGTTGCTCAAAGAGCCGCCAAACTCTGGCGCTGCTGGAAGAAAAAGGCATTCAGCCAGACGTTGTGGCTTATCTGGAAACACCGCCATCTGCAGACACCATAAAAAACCTGCTGGAGCAATTGGGCTTCGACTCCCCACGACAAATGATGCGCACCAAAGAAGCCATCTATAAAGAGCTTCAGCTGGCTGATGCGACAGACGAGCAACTGATTCAAGCTATGGTTGAAAATCCAAAACTGATTGAACGCCCAATTGTTGTCGCAAATGGTAAAGCAGCGATGGGTCGACCACCAGAAAACGTATTGACCATTCTGTAATGACTGAGGTTCTGGTTCTCTATTACAGCCGACATGGCGGGACAAGAAGCATTGCCCGCCTGATTGCCCGTGGCATAGAAGCATCAGGCGCGGTGGCAAGATTACGCACCGTCCCCGACATTGCCTCCGTTGGCGAAACACCATCTGCTGAGATCCCGGAAGATCCGTACGTGTCGATAGAGGACTTGAAAGCTTGTGATGGTTTGGCGCTCGGAAGCCCAGTTCGCTTTGGCAACATGGCCGCACCGCTTAAACACTTTATCGACAGCACGGCCAAAGAGTGGCTAGCGGGCACCCTGATCGGAAAGCCAGCCATGGTATTTACCTCAGGTTCCATGCTGCATGGCGGTCAGGAAACCACACTGAACACTATGATGCTGCCACTGCTTCACCACGGTATGGTGATTGTCGGACTGCCTCACTCAGAGCCCGCCCTGCACACAACACAAGGTGGCGGTTCCCCCTACGGGCCTTCACACATAACAGGCGAAGGTCGGCGCCAGCCTGATGCTGAAGAGAAAAGCCTCGCCATTGCTGGTGGTAAGCGTCTGGCTGAGATAGCCGCGCGCCTCAAAGATTGATAAAAGGAGTTATCCCGTTGTTTTCTTCCAGTTCAACACTGAGGCCTCTGGCTCTCGGCGCATATTTGGCACTGATTGGTTGGGTCGCTTTGTGGCATGGTGTGATTTCACCGCACCCACATGTGAACCCAATCGGCGTAGCTATCGCTTGGATACTCCCACTGCTCTTGCCACTTATTGGCATTATGAAAGGCAAAGCTTATACCCACGCCTGGGCGAACTTCATTTTGATGTTTTACTTCCTGCATGCGCTGACCATTCTGTGGGTCGATGTAGGTGAACGCTGGCTGGCTGCTTTAGAACTGGTGCTGACTTCGTTTTCTTTTGTCTGCAACGTGTATTACGCCAAGCGCAAAGGACAGGAAGAAGGGCTGGGACTGAAGAAGCTGTCCCAAGTCGAGAAAGAAGAAAAAGCGCGTTTCGAGCAATAAGCCTCAAATCGCAAGTGATAAAAAAGCAGGTTTCTCAACCTGCTTTTTTTTAATTCCAGCGTATGAAACTTAGCTGTTGCTTAGCCAATCCACTCATACTGAATCGCCGCTTCTACTGGCTCTGGAATGGGTGTTGGCTCCACAGGCACTATCACACCATCGACACTTTCAGTCACAACAGGAGCTTCTTCCACCAGAGGTTGAGACACTACTTCCACACGGCGCAGACGACGGTCTACCATCATCTCATTGTGAAAGATATCTTCAGACGCTAGCAGGCTGATACGGAAAGTCGCAGTACCATCAACAATCGACTCCAATCGCAACGAAGCCACTGAGTTTAAGCCTTTCAATGTACGTTCGATAACAAAGAAATCTTCTGCATCATCAAGCCCTGACACTTCCAACGCTTTCGCACCGCTGTCAGCAACACCAAGATTCACAGCAAGGCGACCTGCATAGAAATCAGCCATCTCATCAATCATGGTGGCGAATGCTTGATCTGGCGAACCGGAAGCGCGACCTTCAACAGGTGCATCCTGACCGATACTTGCTGCATTTGGGAAAAGTTGCCAGCTAATGCGGTTATTGTACACTTTGACAACGGCAACACCTGCCGGGTTGTATCTCGCACTTGCCTGAGCGATAGGTCCTGCGAATCCCCCCCAAAGATCAGGAATAGACACAGCAACCACATCGTCAAAGTCACCTACAGGCATCAAAACAGGTAAACCGCGGCGCTCGCCTTCCGCTTTCAGCTCATTGATGAGTGGAGATGCAGATTGTTCCCACACCACATTGCGCTGAGAAGCATTATCTTCCACCAGCCAGAACAGGACTTCCGGACGCGGAGTGCCCCAGTAAGTCGCTTGAGCTTGCGTTAACAGTGTGCGGATCTTCCGGTCATCAAAACCAAGAACCAAAGAACGTTGACCTTCGACATTGCCATAGCCGAGCTGGGTAATGTATTGGTTCACCGTTGGGAGTGCTTTTTGAATAACGGGATTGTTACCCACCTCAGACTGGCCAGACGCGCGGATCAATACATCAACAAATGCTGTTTCTTTCGCAGCTTGTTCCGTTGCTGCATCGCTGTCATCCAACACCACTTCAGCACTGAACAGTGAAGCGGCCATTGCACTGGTTTGCCCCAGTACGAGTGCCAAAACGAAAATGAAGGTTCGTAACATATATTTGCCAGATAACTCGATTTTTAAACGTTGATCATAAAGTGAAGCCCTACTGTCAGCAATGGCTAAACACCGAAATTGAGCGTTATACCAGTTGCGTACCCTTCAATACTCAAGCTTCCTGCTATTTCATTGACAATTTTTCCGACAGAAAGTTTGTCTATCAGTGTGAAGTATACTGACAGTATGCAATAGCTCACTTAATTACCCCTATAAATCATGATAATATCCCGCGATTTTTTAAACTTCAGGAAGGTGCGTCATGATGCAAGTGTTACAAGGGGCACAAATGCTATTTGTTGCCTTTGGCGCGTTGGTGCTGGTTCCACTCCTTACGGGACTTGACCCTAACGTCGCTCTTTTCGGTGCCGGTATTGGTACCCTTCTCTTCCAAATCATCACCAAACGTTCTGTCCCCATTTTCCTCGCTTCCTCTTTTGCCTTTATTGCCCCCATCTTGTTCGGTGTTCAGACCTGGGGTATCCCAGCAACCATGGGTGGTCTAATGGCAGCAGGCCTGGTGTACGTGTGCATGGGCGGGTTTATCAAAGTGCGTGGTGTTGGTTTCATCCACAAGCTACTTCCACCAGTAGTGGTTGGCCCGGTGATCATGGTGATCGGTTTGGGTCTGGCACCTGCAGCCGTCAACATGGCGGTAGGTAAATCCGGCGACGGTGCCATTCAGCTGGTTGATGGCTCAGTAGCACTTTGGATTTCAGCGGTTTCGCTCATCACGACTATCGCTGTGTCAGTGTTCGCTAAAGGCTTTTTTAAGCTGGTACCCATTCTGGCAGGTATCGTGTCAGGCTATGTGGTTGCGCTTTTCTTTGGCGTGGTTGATTTTTCTCCGGTTCAAAATGCAGCGTGGCTGGCGATGCCAAACTTCACTGCACCGGAATTCAACATCAACGCGATTCTGTTCATGATTCCAGTAGCCATTGCCCCTGCCGTTGAACACGTTGGCGACATGCTGGCGATTTCAAATGTGACCAACAAAGACTACCTGAAAAAGCCGGGACTTCACCGCACCATGGCGGGCGATGGTGTTGCGACCATGGCCGCTTCGATGTTTGGTGCGCCACCGAACACTACTTACAGTGAAGTCACAGGCGCCGTGATGCTGACCCGCGCTTTCAACCCCGCCATCATGACCTGGGGTGCCATCACGGCGATTGTGCTGGCCTTCGTTGGCAAGTTGGGTGCGATTTTGCAGACCATTCCCGTTCCTGTGATGGGCGGCATCATGATTTTGCTGTTTGGCTCTATCGCAACCGTCGGTCTGAACACCCTGATCAAAAATCAGGTCGATCTACACAAAGCACGTAACCTGGCTATTGTTGCAGTGACACTGGTCTTCGGTATCGGCGGTATGGCCTTTGGTATTGGCGAATTCAGCCTGCAGGGTATTAGCCTTTGCGGCATTGTTGCGATTTTGCTGAACCTCATCCTGCCGCATGACATGGGTGAAGCCCACGTAGTCGACAACGCGCAGATGGAAGATTAATTCTCCACACCAAACGAAAAGAGGCTTCCAAATGGAAGCCTCTTTCATATCTCGATTTCGTGCTATTTACTTAGTACCGAAAATCTTATCGCCTGCATCGCCCAGACCTGGCACGATGTAGCCTTTGTCATTCAGTTTCTGGTCGATTGCTGCAGTGTAAAGCTCTACATCCGGGTGTGCTTTTTCCAGCGCTTCAATACCTTCCGGTGCCGCTACCAGAACAAGCACTTTGATGTTGTCACAACCGTGCTCTTTCAGTAGATCGATGGTTGCGATCATAGAACCACCGGTTGCCAGCATTGGGTCAACCACCAGCGCCATACGCTCGTTGATATTGCTCGCAAGCTTGTGGAAATAAGGAACCGGTTCCAGCGTTTCTTCATCACGGTAAATACCGACCACACTGATACGCGCGCTTGGAATGTGCTCCAAAACGCCATCCATCATGCCCAGACCTGCACGAAGAATTGGCACAACCGTCACTTTCTTGCCCTTGATGCGGTCGATTTCAACTGGGCCATTCCAGCCTTCAATGGTCACTTTTTCAGTTTCGAAATCTGAAGTCGCTTCATAGGTCAGCAGGCTGCCTACTTCTGTCGCCAACTCACGAAAACGCTTGGTGCTGATGTCACCCTCACGCATCAGACCGATTTTGTGTTTTACCAGCGGGTGCTTAACTTCGACGACTTTCATGACAGACTCCTGCAAAAAACAAATTCCACGAATTATACACAAGAAAATTCGGTGTAATAGTTACATACAACTGGTTGCGCTTTTTTAAGCCAAATTCGCTGCATTGAACCTGACGCAAACGTTTTCCTTTTTGAAATACCGCTGTTAAAATGGCGCCGCTTTTTAGTCCATAACTCGGTAAGGATCCCCAGTGAGCGATAATAAGTCTTCTCTAAGCTACAAAGATGCAGGTGTAGATATCGATGCAGGTAACGCCCTGGTCGACAGAATTAAAGGCGTTGTTAAGCGCACTCGTCGTCCTGAAGTCATGGGTGGCATCGGTGGTTTCGGTGCACTTTGTGAACTGCCTACAAAATACAAACAGCCAGTCCTGGTTTCAGGTACTGACGGTGTAGGTACCAAACTTCGCCTGGCGATGGATCTGAAAAAACACGACACCATTGGTATCGACCTGGTAGCAATGTGTGTCAATGACCTGATTGTTCAGGGTGCTGAGCCATTGTTCTTCCTTGATTACTACGCAACAGGCAAGCTGGACGTTGATACAGCTGCTGACGTGGTAACCGGTATTGGCGAAGGCTGTTTGCAAGCTGGCTGTGCCCTTATCGGTGGTGAAACCGCTGAAATGCCGGGTATGTACCATGGCGAAGACTACGACGTGGCTGGCTTCTGCGTTGGTGTCGTTGAGAAAGAAGAAGTGATCGACGGCTCTAAAGTCGCTCAAGGTGATGCGATCATTGCTGTCGCTTCATCAGGCCCTCACTCTAACGGCTACAGCCTTGTTCGCAAGATCATCGAGGTTTCAGGCGCAGACGTTAACGCGGAGCTTGAAGGCAAGACACTGGCTGACCACCTGCTGGAACCTACACGCATTTACGTGAAGCCAGCCCTTAAGATGCTGGAAAGCTGTGATGTTCACGCCATTTCGCACATCACAGGTGGCGGTTTCTGGGAAAACATCCCACGTGTGCTGCCTGAAGGCACCAAAGCCGTGATCGATGGAAACAGCTGGGAATGGCCTGTTATTTTCAACTGGCTGCAAGAAAACGGTAACGTGACCGAGCACGAAATGTACCGTACCTTCAACTGTGGCGTGGGTCTTGTGATTGCACTGCCTGCTGACCAAGCACAAAAAGCCATCGACATCCTGAATCAGGAAGGTGAAAGCGCATGGCTGCTAGGCACCATCGAGAACGCTGCGGCTGGCGAAGAACAGGTTGAGATCAAGGGGTAACCATGAAAAAGCTGGTTGTTCTGGTTTCTGGAAACGGCTCAAATCTTCAGGCGATCATTGATCGCTGCCATGGCAATAACGGCATTGAAGTTTCGGCTGTCATTGCAAACAAAGAAGACGCATACGGCCTCACCCGTGCTAAAGACGCCGGGATTGAAGCGGTTGTGGTAGCTAGTAAAGGGATTTCAGATCGAAGCCAATATGACAGCCAGCTGATGGCTACTATCGATGAATACTCGCCAGACCTCATTGTGTTGGCGGGTTTCATGCGTATCCTGACGCCAGAGTTTGTCCGTCACTATCAGGGCAAGATGCTGAACATTCACCCTTCCTTATTGCCGAAATACACTGGCCTCAATACCCACCAGCGTGCGATTGACGCAGGCGATGACGAGCACGGTACTTCAGTGCATTTTGTGACAGAAGAGCTCGACGGTGGCCCTGTCATTCTTCAGGCCAGAGTGCCGATTTTTGAAGATGACGATGCGGAAAGTGTATTCGAACGTGTTCAGGAGCAAGAACACCGTATCTATCCGTTAGTGGTGGAATGGTTCTGTCAGGGCAGACTCAACATGGCGGATGAAAAAGCCGTGATGGATGGCGAAGTGCTGGGACAATCCGGCTACGCAGCTGATTAACTCCGTTTTTTCGGACACAAAAAACGCGCCCTTACGGCGCGTTTTTTATCGTCTGAAGATGGCACTACGAATCGGATTCGCTAGCCGCCTCTTCTGCCTGTGCTGCAATATCAGCACGGTTGCAGGTAATCACTTCACCCAAATGGAACACACAATACTCACCCGGCTGCATCTTGTGCCAGGTTTCATTGTTGGTCAGTGGCTGAGTCGCTATCACTGTCACCACGTCATTCGGCGTCGTCTCTTCCTGAAAGTCGACCGTCACCTCTTCATCGATCAGGCTGGCTTTACCAAACGGCGCACGACGGGTTATCCAGTGAAGGTTATTGGAGCAATACGCCATCACATAGTCACCGTCACTGAACAGCATGTTAAACACGCCTAGTTCACGAAGTTTGTCACAACGGCTGGCGATAAAGCGGAACACTTCCGTCATATCGTCAGGCTTGTCGGGGTAATGCTTTTCAATTTCGTGCAGTAAATAGCAGAAGGCTTTTTCACTGTCCGTTTCTCCAACAGGCTTGAAGTGCCCTGTCGGCAAATCTTCGTACTCTGACAATTGCCCATTGTGAGCATAAGTCCAGTAACGTCCCCAAATTTCACGGGTAAACGGATGAGTATTCTCCAGATTGACTTCACCGCGGTTAGCCTGACGAATGTGGCTTATCACCGCGCAGCTTTTGATCGGATAACTCTGAACAAGCTCAGCAATTTTTGAGTCGCAGCTTGGGTTCGGGTCTTTAAAGGTCCTAAACCCTTTGCCTTCATAAAAGACAATGCCCCAGCCATCGCGGTGAGGGCCTGTATTTCCCCCACGCTGGATTAAGCCGGTAAAGCTAAAACAAATGTCCGTTGGTACATTGGCACTCATGCCAAGCAGTTCACACATTCCTTTACGTTATCCTTATTTTTCCATTTCTTTTTCGACAAGCTGGATCAGGATGTGAATGATCTTGATGTGCACCTCCTGAATACGATCCGCATAGCCAAAATGTGGAACACGGATTTCAATGTCTGCCAAGCCTGCCATTTTACCGCCATCTTTACCGGTCAGCATAATGCTCTTCATGCCTTTCTCTTTCGCCGCATCAATCGCTTTCAGCACGTTACCAGAATTACCTGATGTCGACAGACCAAACAATACGTCACCTTTTGCGCCTACCGCCTGAACATAACGAGAGAAAACGTACTCATAGCCAAAGTCATTCGATACACAAGAAAGGTGGCTTGGATCAGAGATTGCGATGGCCGGATAACCAGGGCGGTTTTCACGGTAACGACCCGTCAGCTCTTCAGCAAAGTGCATCGCGTCACAATGCGAACCGCCATTACCGCATGACAGTACTTTACCGCCTGCTTTAAAGGAATCAGCCAGCAGTTTCGCTGCCGCTTCGATGTCTGCAATGTTCTTGTCGTCACTTAGAAACGCGTTAAGCACCTGAGCTGCTTCGTTAAGCTCTGAGCGAATGAGATCTTGGTACATGGGCAATTCTCTATTTATTGGTTTATTCGTCCATTACCAGCCGCGCTATTGATAGCGACCAGAAGGATTTATTAGCAGGGCAAGCGCCCGAAGATATGAGAAGCAGTGTACCCGCAAAAAGATGAAGCTGTCGATAATCTGCCTCACCTTATGCATCTCTCGTAAAAACAATCGTCTGAAAACTGAACACTGTTTCATTGTACTTCTCTGTGAAGTGAGGTGCACATTTTTACCGGTCACTGTTTTACATTCTCTTAAAAACCTGCTTACAATTAAGTGGTATGACCTCTTACCATTATAAGATTGGGTTGAAGGATAAGGAGAACCGAAAATGGCGACAACCCTGTACCTGATAACGTTTCTGGCACTGATGGCGATACTGGCGTATCACCGCGCTGGCTTGAAACTATTCACCGCCGCAGCAGCGGGAATGTTAATTGTTGGCTCTGTGATGGGCATTGTTGGCCAAATCAGCTGGCTGGTGTTCATCGCAATCGCCATTCCTTTGAACGTACGCTCATTCCGTGAGTCATGGCTGAGCAAACCTGCACTGAAGATGTTTAAAGGCGTGATGCCAGAAATGTCTCAGACCGAAAAAGAAGCTATTGATGCAGGCACCGTCTGGTGGGAAGCCGATCTTTTCCGCGGCGCGCCAGATTGGAACAAGCTGCATGACATTCCTGCACCTCGCCTGAGTGCTGAAGAGCGTGCATTCCTAGACGGTCCAGTCAACGAAGTGTGCCGCATGGTCAATGACTATCAGGTCACCCATGAACTGGCAGACCTGCCACCGGAAGTCTGGCAATACCTGAAGGACAACAAGTTTTTCGCCATGATCATCAAAAAGGAATACGGTGGTCTGGAGTTTTCTGCTTACGCACAATCATTGGTCCTGCAAAAACTGACCGGCGTTTCAGGCGTGCTATCTTCCACCGTTGGTGTGCCAAACAGCCTGGGTCCTGGTGAGTTACTGCAACACTATGGCACCACAGACCAGAAAGATTACTACCTGCCACGCCTGGCGAATGGCCTTGAAATACCATGTTTCGCACTGACAAGCCCTGAAGCAGGCTCTGATGCAGGCTCTATCCCGGATGAAGGTGTTGTCACTAAAGGCATATGGCAAGGCAAAGAAGTGCTGGGTATGTCCATCACCTGGAACAAGCGTTACATCACACTGGCGCCAGTCGCGACCGTTCTTGGTCTGGCATTCAAGCTGAAAGATCCGGAAGGTCTCCTTGGCGATCAGGAGGATATGGGTATCACCTGTGCGCTGATCCCTACGGATATTGAAGGCGTGGACATTGGCCGCCGTCATTTCCCGCTGAACCTGCCGTTCCAAAACGGTCCTACCCGTGGTGAGAATATTTTTGTTCCACTTGATTTCATCATCGGTGGTCCAGAAATGGCAGGCCAGGGTTGGCGCATGCTGGTTGAATGTCTGTCAGTTGGCCGTGGTATTACCCTGCCTTCAAACTCGACAGGTGGTCTCAAAACGGCTGCGCTGGCGACCGGCGCTTATGCCCGCATTCGCCGTCAGTTCAAATTGCCTATCGGTAAAATGGAAGGTATTGAAGAGCCATTGGCACGTATCGGTGGTAACGCCTATGTCATGGATGCCGCCAGTGCGTTGACCGTGGCTGGCATCGACTTGGGTGAGAAGCCGTCAGTCATCTCTGCCATTGTGAAATATCACTGTACCCATCGTGGTCAACGTGGCGTGATTGACGCGATGGACGTCGTCGGTGGCAAGGGTATCTGTATGGGCCCGAAAAACTTCCTGGCCCGCGGTTATCAAGGTGCACCGATTGCCATTACGGTTGAAGGTGCAAACATTCTGACCCGTTCGATGATCATCTTTGGTCAAGGTGCTATCCGCTGCCATCCATTTGTATTGGAAGAAATGAACGCAGCTTACAAAGAAGACGAGCGCGAAGCTTTGGCTGGTTTTGACCAGGCATTGTTTGGCCATGTTGGCTTTGTGATCAGCAATCTGGTTCGTTCGGTTTGGTTGGGCCTGACTGATGGCCGCACTTCCAGCGTGCCACGTAAAGACGAAACAGCACGCTACTACCAACAGATGAACCGCTACGCATCTAACCTGGCCCTGTTATCTGACATCTCAATGGCAGTGCTGGGTGGTAACCTGAAACGTAAAGAACGCCTTTCTGCCCGTCTGGGTGATGTTCTGAGCCAATTGTATCTGGCTTCGGCTACCATGAAGCGCTATGCCGACGATGGCTACCAAAAAGCGGATCTGCCTTTGGTTCACTGGGGCATGCAAGATGCTATGTACCAAACTGAAGAAGCTCTGGATGATTTCCTTGCCAACTTCCCTGCCCGTTGGGTAGCTGCGCCGCTGCGTGTTCTGTTATTCCCATTCGGCACGCGTCGCACCAAACCAAGCGATTCGCTGGACGGTAAAGTGGCAGCAATTCTGCAAACCCCAGGTGAAACCCGCAGCCGTATCGGCCGTGGTCAGTTCCTGGAAGCATCTGAGCACAATGCGGTCGGTAAGATTGAAAAAGCCCTGCTGGATATCCTTGCCGCAGAGCCTGTCTACCAGAAAGTGTGTGACTCGACGGGTCAAAAACTGCCATTTATGTTCCTCGACAAAGTGGCGGAGATTGGTCTTCGTGAGGGCGCAATTTCAGAGAAAGAAGCAGACATCCTGCGTATTGCAGAGGAAGGTCGTCTCGAAACTATCAACGTTGATGACTTTGATCCTGCAGAGCTCGCCGCAGCGAGCAAAACGTTGGATAAAGTGGTACACGCTGCCTAACGTCAAACCCGATAACGAAAAAAGGAGAAGCTTAGCTTCTCCTTTTTCTTTGCACGGAAAAAACGGATTAAGCCGCTTTGTCCGGTTCTTCCGGTGGCGGTGCTTCCAGTTCTTCTTCCGTCTCTGCAGCAAGCTTCTTACGCTTGATCATACGAACGACGAACCAGCCACCGACCGCCAAGATAAGCAGCAAGATGTTGCCACCAATAATGGTGATCATTGCCATCTTTCTGTCTGCTTCACGTTTCTCAGCCGCAATGCGCTCATCTTCTATACGCTTACGCTCCGCTTCTCGTTCTTCACGCTCGATCTTCGCCTGCTCGATCGCCTCATAATCTGCCACGGCAAACGTCTGCTCAGGAAGATGGAACATCAAAGGGCGTCCGGAAAGTTTATCCGTGCCATATAGCCATGCATGCCATTTATGACGCCCCGGCTCTTCGAAGTTATCGATATCGACCGTGAGCGCCGTGTAATCTTCGCCCGCAACGCCCTGATAGACAGATAACTTGCCATTGGGATCCGTAAACTCCGAATGAGCAGCAATGGAACCAGGCTCTATGCTTGCGGTATCAGACTCCACCAGAAGATGGTGAGGCAGCGCTTTTTTACGGCTTTGCTTAAAGGTCGCCATCAGTGGTGTTGGATACACCAAAACTTCCTGCTCCAGAGTGCGGAAAAACACGCCGTTACCTGAAGTGACTCGTGCGCGATATTTTCCAGGATGAGCATTCACAGGAAGCTCGACTGTAAACACGCCGTCACCTGCGTATTCATCCAACCCCGCCCCATCATCTTTGAATCGGCCCAGAGACATTTCCTGCGGGCGCTGATCCACCGGAATGTCATCCACACTTTCCAGATACTCTGTAAAGGTGACGGTTAACTCAACGCGGTCGAGAAAGTCCCTGAGGTTCAGTGGTACATCACCTTGCATTAACCGGGCGGTAAACTTAAGTGTCTCTCCTTGGTAAAGACGACTTGGAAAGTTATCTACCTTCATACTGAGTTCGGAGAGAATGCGGATTTTATTTTCAGGAGTGACTTTACCAATCGCCTGCCATGGGCCTGGCATTGGGTTTAGAATCGAAATAATGTCCATGTCTGGCTCTTTATGCCATGAAACATTATCGGGATGACGGAATTCATATAGCTTGGAGCCATCCGGCTGCACAAGCACAACCGGCTGACTGGGTTTTTGACGATAAATAACAAAAGCAACCTGAGTAATGGTGGAATCGATACGGAAACGATTATTCAGTAACCGTATGTCACGATCCGATGTCTGCTCCGCTGCGACGTTGAACGCCATCAGCAGAGTGAGCAGCAACCCAGCCCACCTTGTTTTCATACACTCTCCTGTTGCCTCCACAAACAGCTGCCATTCTTTTCGATGATATCGAGCTGCTTTTCATGTTCACTTAGTTCATCGGCAGAGGCACTGATAATCTTTAGTTTTTTCGTACCGGCTTCGACACGTCGAATGGCTTCACCGCCTCCGCCTTCTTCGTTCGAATCACTACCACTGAACTTAAGCGTTGTCTGGCCACCTGTCATCAACAGGTAAACATCAGCCAGAATCTCGGCATCGAGCAATGCGCCGTGTAGGGTACGGTGCGAGTTATCTATGCCGTAACGTTCACAGAGAATATCAAGGTTGTTTCGTTTGCCCGGGAAGATTTTCTTCGCCATGGCAAGGGTATCCGTAACCTTGCAGAAGTCGTCCGTCTTACCAATCGACGGATCCTGCATCTGGAATTCATAGTCCATGAAGCCGGTATCAAAGGGCGCGTTGTGGGCAACAAGTTCCGCGCCTTTGATAAATTCGAGGAATTCGGCATGAATATCGCCATATTCCGGCTTATCACGCAAAAACTCATCGGTAATACCGTGTACGGAAATCGCTTCCGGATCGATTTCTCGATCCGGTTTGATGTACACGTGGAAATGGCGACCGGTCAGCTTGCGGTTGATGATTTCCACCGCGCCGATTTCAATAATGCGGTGTCCTTCGTAATGGGGACCACCTTCACGGTTCATACCCGTGGTTTCCGTATCGAGAACGATAATTCTGTCGTAACTGGCTTTCATAGCGGCACTTGTGTCAGACTTGGCGATTAATTTCCACAGATACTAACAAATATGGTCAAGCAGGTAGAAATTTTCACGGACGGTTCTTGTCTCGGTAATCCGGGACCGGGTGGTTATGGCGTGGTCATGCGTTACAAACAACACGAGAAAGAGATGAGCGAAGGCTTTGCGCTCACCACCAATAACCGCATGGAACTGCTGGCGGCCATTGTGGGTCTGGCAAGCCTGAAAGAGTCCTGCAACGTCACGCTGACTACTGACAGTCAATACGTACGTCAGGGTATCACCCAGTGGATACACAACTGGAAGAAGCGTGGTTGGAAAACAGCTGACAAGAAGCCTGTAAAAAATGCCGACCTATGGCAACGTCTGGATACTGAAACCCAGCGTCATACTGTGGACTGGCAATGGGTGAAAGGTCACGCGGGCCACCCAGAAAATGAGCGCTGTGATGAACTGGCAAGAACCGCCGCAGAAAACCCGACAGGGCCAGACGACGGTTACATCCCTTCCGAGTAAATATCTCAACCGCCGGTACAGTAATTCACACTCACCGGCGACAACGATTTCTTAAGCTTCCACTTCGGTTTGATAGGTTTCAGTGGATAGGTTCGCTTACGTGCAACAATGAAATAGAGCGAGCCAATAGCAGGCAGAAGCCCCGAACAGGCATTTTCAAACCATACGCCACAAGTTCGGTGGCGTGTTGCTGGAATCAGTCCGAAACATGACATTTCCACAATTTCGTAGTTAAGCACCCCCAACCAGTCCCTCACCCGCAATGGCGTAAACATTCGCCCACTCCAAGGCAATTGATTCTTACGCCATGGGATTAATCGACCGATCCCCATCAAACTACTGGGATTTACTCCTGAAAGGATCAGGTAGCCATCGTCTATCATGACTCTGTCGATCTCACGCAGCAATCGATGAGGGTCATCCGTGTAATCGAGCTGGTTGGCGAGAATGCAAACGTCAAAGGCTTTGTCGAGAAAAGGCAGATCGTAGTTCTCGGCCTCCATGTTCCGCAAAGGATTGAGCTTGTCGATACAGACCTGATGCTGAATGTTACAATGCCCGGTCACCATCTCACAGCTGAGGCCACCAAGCTTTAGCATGTGATAACCGAACAGTCTGGGCAACCATTCGTCCAGCCGCGTTTGCACGTGCATACACGCCCATTCGCCGTGCGCGAATTGGTCCCAAGTGTACGGGTATTCCAGTGGACGTTGGCTGCGTGCTGGTTTCATAGTGTTTTAGAGTTATAGCTGGAGAGATTCAATGCTATCTGTAACAAGCATACCTGCATTCAATGACAATTACATCTGGCTGCTAAAAAATGATGACAATCATTGTGTTGTCGTCGATCCCGGTGATGCCAAGCCAGTACTTGAAACCCTTAACAATGAAGGGCTGACGCTGAATGGGGTACTGGTCACTCATCATCACAATGACCATGTTGGCGGTATCCGCACCTTGCTGGAACACTTCCCGGGCCTCTCCATTTATGGTCCAGCGACCGATCGTTTCCCTATGGTCAACCACCCCCTAAAACACGGTCAGAGTTTTACACTGTTCAACAGTGACTTTACAGTTTTCCACGTTCCGGGACATACGCTCGACCACATTGCTTATTATGCTGAGGGAATGCTGTTTTGCGGGGATACGCTATTTTCTGCAGGTTGCGGTCGGCTGTTTGAAGGCACCCCAAAACAAATGCACCAATCCCTGACACATCTGGCGTCTTTACCGGATGACACACTGGTGTTTTGTGCGCATGAATACACGCTTTCAAACCTGAAATTTGCTCTCGCGGTCGAACCGAACAATACTGCGCTTAACGAATATGTTGTTGAAGCTAAGGCACTTCGGGAGAAAAACATCCCCACTTTGCCGAGTTCGATTGGGAAAGAAAAGTGTATCAACCCTTTCCTACGCGCCCATATCGACAGTATCAAAGCGGCTGTAAGTCAAGGTGCGACTGACTCTACGGATACCGAAACTTTTGCGGCGCTCAGACGTTGGAAAGATGAATTTTGACACAAGTCACTTGTAAGCAAGAGTTCCGGCCGAGTATCATCATCGGCCATTTTTTGAAAGGTCAGAGATTAATGAAGTTCCGTTATGTGTTAGTGGGATCGATGTTCCTCGCAGGATGCCAGATTACCGGCCAAAGTGATGTCGCGACCACGACTAACACGCCAGAGCAACAGGAAGAAGCACTCCTAAAGACTGACATCGTTCAGACGCCAGTTGAAACCCAAAAGGTCGAGGAGACCACTCCTGTCATCACGCCTCAAACACAGGACGATGTCTGGGAACGGATTGCCATGCAACTCGAGATGCCCGTACCTGAAAACAAGCGCGTTAATTACTACCGCAACTGGTACTTAAAGCACCCGCAACACCTCAAAACAGTCGCCGAACGCGCTGAACCTTTCCTGTATCTCATCACTGAAAAAGTTGAAGAGCGCGGCATTCCACTCGAAATCGCGCTTCTGCCTGTCGTAGAAAGCTCATTTGATCAATTTGCTTACTCCCATGGCCGCGCAGCAGGTTTATGGCAATTTGTGCCAGACACAGGCCGCCGCTTTGGTTTGGAGCAAAACTGGTGGTATGACGGCCGTCGTGATGTCGTCGCTTCAACGGATGCTGCATTAGATTTGCTGGAATACCTTCACAAGAAATTTGATGGCGACTGGCTGCATGCATTGGCCGCCTACAACACAGGTGAGGGTCGTGTGTTCCGCGCGATTAGAAACAATAAAGCCAAAGGCCTTCCAACCGACTTCTGGCACCTTTCTCTTCCAAAAGAAACCAGTGGTTATGTGCCTAAGCTGATTGCTGTCGCAGATGTCGTGAAGAACAAAGAGCGTTATGGTTTAGACTTACCAGCCATTGCCAACAAGCCAGTTGTGGAACAGGTAGAACCTGGCGTACAGATGGATTTAGCGCTGGCCGCCAACTATGCAGGCCTGTCTCTGTCTGAGCTCCAAAGCCTGAACCCTGCGTATAACCATTGGGCGACAGCACCAGATGGTGCAAACCATTTGCTGCTACCTAAAGAAAATGTAGCTCGCTTTAATAGCAACCTAACGGAAAACAATAATCAGGGCGTGAAAGTGACCCGCTATAAAGTGAAAAGCGGTGATTCTCTGGGCCTGATTGCAAAACGCCACAATACAACAGTCAAAGTGATTCAACGTGCCAATAGCTTAAAAGGCACCAATATCCGTGTGGGAGAGCACTTGCTGATTCCTGTATCGCTGAAAGACGAAAGCCAATACACACTGAGTGCTCCACAGCGTTTAGCAAAACTCACCAGTAAACAACGCGGTGACATTAAACTCACCCACACAGTGCAAAAAGGTGATAGCTTCTGGACGATCGCCCGTAAACACGGCGTGTCACATACTTCACTGGCGCGCTGGAATGGTATGGCACCGAAAGATCCGCTGCGCATTGGTCAGGACTTGGTGATTTGGAAAAAAGCCGATGAAGGCGCACGTATCCGTACTATCTTCTACCAAATCCGTGAAGGCGATTCACTGAGTGGTATTGCTGCGCGCTACAAGGTGTCGGTGTCGGATCTGGTGAAATGGAACTCGCTGAAGAAGAACGCGTATATCCAGCCAGGACAAAAACTGAAGCTGTATATCGATGTCACCAAAGTAAGTGCTTAACTTCTAGTTAGTAAAAAAGCGCGCAGCGTTTTCGCTGCGCGCTTTTTTGTATCAACAAAATTGATTACATCACCATAGGGTGTCGCTTCATCATCCTGATACCTTCCCGCTTAAAGCAATCCACCACCGGGTTTTCTGCCATATCGGCTCGCCAAACAAAAGAGAGTGAGCGTGAAATATCCAATTCCGGTACATTCAACGCCACCAACTTTCCATCTTCAATATACTGCTCAACATCTAAGTAAGGTAAGCAGGTGACATAAGGCCCATTGGCAACAAGACTTCGGATAACTGGAATATGTTCATACTCGCGCCAAACATCAAGGTCAGCGATATGGCGAGAAATTGCGCTCTCAAATGCCATTCTTGTCCCAGAACCATGCTCGCGCAAAATCCACTGAGCCTGTTCCAACTGAGCCATACTCACCCGCTCCCTTTTAGCAAAAGGGTGATGGGCAGCTGCTACAATCGTTAGGTGATCCGTGCACCATGGCTCCTGATGCAGACGATTGTCATCTACACGACCTTCAATAATCCCAAGATCATAGCGGTAGTCCAATACACCCTGAATAATGGAGCTGGTACTTCGTACGCCTAAGGAAATTCGAATTTCTGGAAAGTCATTATCAATAATACTGATAAGGTCCGGAACCAAGTGTTCTGCTGGGGTTTGACTTGCCCCAAGACGGATTTCGCCGCTCAACAGGTGCTGGTCATAGAAGCCCATTTCAATCTGCTTGGCGTCTCTCAACAACCGCTTGGCCTTTGGTCGAAGCCATGCTCCCCAATGCGTCAGGATAAGACGCTTCCCTTTCCGTTCAAAAAGCGGCCTGCCCAACATTTTCTCGAGCTGAGATAGCGACATACTTGTCGCAGACTGGGTCAAAGCCAGTAAATCTGCTGCCTGACTGACGCTGCCGCAATCCGCAACCGCATCGAAAACAGCCAGTTGTTTAAGTGAATAGCGCATGACTTCCCTCCCCAGAAAAGCAGCGAACGTTAAACCTCTTTATTTTTATGGGTTTATTGTACTCACCCTAAAAAAATCATCAATAAAACTGAATACAAAACAAAGAATTATCAATTGTACTTGACCACTCCTTCACACTTAGTCTGAAAGGGAAGTCAGGTACATCGCCCGACTCGAAGAAAAAGGAAAACACCATGAAACAACTCAGGAGGGGAAGAAATGACAACTGCGTATTCTGATCACGACTTCGTCTCAGTGAAAGGCTTCTCTGCGGCTGAAATGATGTCCGAGGCAGAGCGGTATGCACTGAAGAAAATCAGCAAAAGAAGCGGAGCCACCATCAGTCTTGCTGTACTGGCTGGCGTCTTTATCGGCCTCGCGTTTCTTTTCTACATCACAGTTACCACGGGCAATAACAGCGCAAGTTGGGGAATGACTAGGCTGATTGGCGGACTCGCATTCAGTATGGGCCTGATACTTATAGTGATCTTTGAAGGTGAGCTGTTTACCAGCACAGTGCTTTCTAGTATCTCCTGGGCCAACAATCAGGTAAGCATCGGAAAGCTGTTCAGCACCTGGGGCAAGGTCTACCTCGGCAACTTTATCGGGGCGATGATTTTGCTAACGTTGGTAACAGCAGCAGGGCTATACCAACTGGATGGCGGTCAATGGGGGTTGAATGCACTCAATATCGCTCAGCATAAGCTCCACCACACTTGGCTTGAAGCTTTCACACTCGGCGTGCTCTGTAACATTCTTGTCTGCACAGCGATTTGGCTAACCTTTTGCTCTGCAAACCCTGTCGTCAAAGCCGTGATGACTATGCTGCCTGTAGCCATGTTCGTGTCCAGCGGTTTCGAGCACAGTATCGCCAACATGTTTATGGTTCCGCTGGGTATCGTCATTTCTCACTTTTCACCGGACGCTTTCTGGACGCAATTAGGTGTATCACCATCAAGTTACGCTGACTTAACTGTTTCCCACTTTGTCGTTAATAACCTTATCCCAGTGACGCTTGGCAACATTGTCGGTGGCGCTGTACTGGTTGGCCTTGCCAACTGGGGGATTTATACAAAGCAAATGCAACAACCTGAAATGCTGGCCGTAAACTCGCCAGTGACACTCAATAAAGCCAGTAAGGATTCTGCCATGATGAACAAAATGAAAGTTAAAGATCTGATGAATACCAGCCCTATCGTATTGAAAGCCACTGATCGCACTGTATATGCTATCGATGTGCTGCTTTCAAACCAACTGACTGGTGCTCCGGTTTGCGACAATCAACTGCACGTGGTCGGTTTCTTCTCAGTGCACGATGTGATGGTTAACCTATGGTGTGAGGATTACCTACCAGATGCAGAACAATGCGTAGGCGAACTGATGAATGATGATGTGACGGCTCTTAGCGCCAACGAAAGCCTGATTGATGTCGCTGAGTTTTTAGTCGTCGACAAAGAAAAAGCGTTTCCTGTTTCTGATATGGGTATTGCAACCAGCTTGAGCTATAAACCGCTTAAGGACCGCGTTCGTGAAGCGAAAATGAGTAAACCTCATATCCTTCCGGTGCTGGAAAACAATCGTCTGGTTGGCGTTATATCACGCTCCGATGTATTGAAGGCGATGCGCCCACTCTACAATGCGAATGAAACAATCAGCCAAATGTCGCAAGCAGTCTGAAAAAGAAAGGCAGCGTTAATCGCTGCCTTTTTCTTGTGCGTCTTCAAACACAAACCTCGCTTCGAGCTTTGCATGATCAGAGGCGGTAGTATCAATAGATTTAGCGTGTTGTAATTTCATCCCACGATAAAATACATGGTCCAGTGGATGACTGAAAACTCGTAGCCTTTCATCTGGCTGGAAATTCGCTTCCTGTAGCTCAATCGAACTTAACTTATCTCTCACGACAGACAGTCGTTCATTACTCCAGGTGTTTAAGTCTCCTGCAATAATCAAAGGCCCCTTAAGTGGCTCTACCGCTTCTACCAACACATCCAATTGCTCAGAATACTCAGTCACGCCATAAGTAAAATTGATACTGTGAAGGTTAATCACAGACAACACTTCCCCATTGGAAAGCGGGAAAGCACTATACAATGCACTCTTTGGTAATCGTAAGTAGGGTTCAACCTTGGTATAGGCGCAGACTTTCTCTGGAATAGCTTCAGACAAGGTCATCACGCCTGCGATTTCCCCATTAATCGCAAAAGCATAAGCCTGATTACTATGCCAGCCACTTTGTTCTAGATAGCTAAGCATTTGTGGTTTGGTTTGCGCTTCCTGAAGCAAAATAATGGTGTTGTCCGCCGCCAGCGACTTAAGTTCAGTATCCCAACCTTCCAACTGCTGTTTATAGATATTCCATACAGCAATGTTTAAAGGTTTCGATGCATCAATCTCCGAAGAACTTTTATACTCGCGGCATTTCACAGCACCCTGACCGGAAGCAAGCTGAGGTGAGTCAGGGACATCAACGAGAAAGTAGACGAGAGCAATGCCTAGTAGAAGAAATGCGGTAGAAAGAATAACCCAAAGGCTTCGAAGTTGATTCATAGTGCCGATTAGTGTTTGAGAGCTAAACCAGCCTGAAGGATACACATAAACCGTCACTCCCGCACAGGGATTTAAGAGCAAAGCCAAACACAAAAACGCAAAAAAGCCTCAGCATTTCTGCTGAGGCTTGAAGATGGCAGGGGTGGAGGGATTCGAACCCCCAACACGCGGATTTGGAATCCGCTGCTCTGCCAATTGGAGCTACACCCCTGTTGCTGTTTTTAAGAGTTAGCTTCTCTTTAAGAAGTGGCGGAGCGGACGGGACTCGAACCCGCGACCC
>NZ_ANFM02000013.1 GCF_000333895.2 Grimontia indica
TCTTCAATTAAAGTTTTTGGCTCGATGAAATACTGTTGTGTTCTAACCCCTCTCTACAAAGTAAAGAAAGAGCAGAACGAATTGACTGTGCCGATAACTCCGAAGAGTTTTCGTTTGGTCACTCAGTAAACATCGATAAATCTTTTGTCTATCAATTACGAGTGCCCACACAGATTGCATAGGTCAAATTGTTAAAGAACGTTGACTTGGTAGCTTGCTCTGCGAGCCGCTTGCCGTGTCGATGAGGCGCATTATAGAGAGTTCACTTCAGTTGGCAATAGCAAAAACCAAATAATTTTCAAAAATCGATTTAAATGGTCACAAAGCCAGCAAAAACGGCAAAAATGAGTATTTATACAGCAACTTTCGCCCTAAAAGCGTAAAGAAAAATGAAATGAAGCACGCCTTCATCCCTATACACAGTAGGGATTGTGTTTAAGAAGTCGCTGATGAGCCCAATAATCATCGAGCTTTTTCTTATCACTGGTAATTAGAACGGAAGAGATAGGGAACAAAGCATCATTAAATAGGGGTTAGAGTAAAAGAAAGTAATAAAGAGGAGTTTTTGGCGTGGTAACAGAAAAGCATATAACGAAAAAAGCCCCAGTCTTTCGACTGGGGCTTTTCCGGAAATTGGTGCCCGGGGCCGGACTTGAACCGGCACAGTTATTCACCGGCGGATTTTGAATCCGCTGCGTCTACCAATTTCGCCACCCGGGCAAGTGCGAGCAATTATACGCAAGCAATGGGTTGAAGCAAGCCTATAATTCACAAAACCTTCTCGATCGGTTCTTTTTTCACCACAGTGCTATAAACACGCACTATCTGGCCTATTTTTACGCATTCAACACTGCCGATTAGGCTGGTAAACTACACACAGTACTCATTTCTAGGACAGAACAATGGCTCAATCATCGACACAGTACAGCGTACCCAAGGGCGCTAGCTTTTTCCGCCGCTTCGGCGCCTGGCTTTATGACTTTCTTGTACTCATCGCTGTGGAGATGCTGGCAATCGCATTAGTCGTCGGTGCCGTGGCTATTGCTGTGCAGCTGGGACTTTCTATTGATGGCTATGAAGATGTCAGCGATTATCTGACACGCAACCCGGCTATCAGTCCTTTCTTTACTATCTATGTGTTTGCTATTGCAGCTGGCTTTTATGGTTACTTCTGGACCCGAGCAGGACAGACAGTTGGGATGAAAGCATGGAAGCTTAAAGTCATCAGTGAGTTTGGTGGGAACATCACCTTTACCCAAGCCCTTATCCGAATGGCAACTTCTTGCTTAGGTATTGGCAACCTGCTGGCTCTGTTTGACCGAAACAACCGCGCGTTTCAGGATCACTTCTCCAACAGTCAGGTTATTAAAGTCGATACGATTAAATAATTCGTAAGGATGCTGATAATAAAGAGGGAGCCAACAGGCTCCCTCTCTTGTTTTACAGTCTGATATCGTCTTTTGTCAGAGTTTTCGGTTAAGCAGATAAAGCGTCACGCCGATAAAAGCCAAACTCGGTGCCACCGCGCCAACAAATGGCGGCAGCTTGTAGACCAGTGTCATCGGGCCAAAGACTTCATTAGATATATAGAAGGCGAAACCAAAGATCACGCCGGATAATACCCTCGCCCCCATGGTCACCGAACGCAACGGCCCGAAGACAAAGCTAAGCGCCAACAGCATCATCACACCAATCGATAATGGCTGAAGTGCTTTACGCCATAACGCCAGCTCGTAGCGGGAAGCATCTTGCTCTGATGCTTTCAGGTAATCCACATAACTGTAGACACCACTGAGAGAGAGCTCTTCAGGTTTTACCGTTACAATCGCCAGCTTTTCTGGCGTCAGTGTGGTTTTCCATGCCAGTTCTGCCTCTTTGGTTTCACTGATCCTCACCGGGCCATCGAAGTGCGTCACTGTCACTTTCTCCAGCATCCAACTGTCTTTATCCAGGTATTTAGCTTGCTCTGCGAAAACCTGAGCCTGCAGGTTTTGAGTGTCATCGAACTTCCAGATATTCACACCCGTCAGTGATTCTTTCTGATCAGTACGCGCAATATAGATGAAGTCTGCCCCGTCTTTTGCCCATACGCCGGTTCTCACCGACATCACATTACCGCCAGATTTAGCGAAGGCGCGAAGTTCACGCGCGGCTTTCTGAGCATCAGGCGCGCCCCACTGCCCCAGCGCCAGTACCACCAGCATCAGAGGCATGGCGGTTTTCAGTACCGACAGGCCGATATCCAACTTAGAAAAGCCCGCCGCTTGCATCACCACAAGCTCAGAGCTTGAAGCCAGCGTGCCCAATCCAATCAAAGCCCCCAAAAGCACAGCCATTGGGAAGAACATTTCAATATCGCGCGGCATACTGAGTAGCACGTACTGAATCGCCGTCATCATGGTGAAGGTCCCTTCACCCACTGAACGCAGCTGCTCAACAAACTTGATGATGGCGGACAGGCCAACCAGTGTCGCAAGACACAAGGTTGTTGTGGCGATAATAGTGCGGCCTATATAAAGGTCGAGGATCTTAAACATTAGGCCGCTCTCCTCAATCGGTATTTCAGTTTACGCATTGGCAAGCTATCCCAACTGATCAGCATTAACGCCACCAGCAACGCCAATATATTTACACTCCAAAGACCAATCTCAGGTGGCAACTTGCCTTCCTCCACCGCAGATTTCGCCGCACTGATAGAAAGGAAGTAAGCCAGATAAATTAACACCGCAGGGAAGAGTTTTGCGAAACGTCCCTGACGCGGATTCACCGCCGAAAGCGGGACCACAATCATGGTCATCAGCGGGATACATAGCACCAGAGAGATACGCCACTGAAGTTCAGCCTGAGCACGTGCTGAAGGTTCGTTGAGCAACACCTGGGTAGGGACTGCATCCCAATCACGATGTTTCTGACGCACTTCACGCTGACCAATCAGCACCTGATAGTTCTCGTAATCTGTCACCGTGTAATCGAGTAAGGTGGGCACACCTTCATAGCGCATACCGCCATTCAGGTCGAGCACCTGACGTCCATCAGGTAATTCTGAGATATAACCTTTCTCTGCCACAACAACGTTGGGGCGCAAGGTGCCGCGAGGTACAGGTTGTGCAATAAAGACTTTATGGAGATCTTTGCCTTCTCCGGTGATCTCGCTGACAAAAACCACAGCCTGTCCATCTGGCGTGGTTTGGATTTGCCCCTGCACCAAAAGCTCAAGACCTGTATCCGCCTCGAGCGTTTCCATCACTTTGATTTCTTTGTCATTTGCCCATGGCGTTAACCATAAGGCGTTGAAGGCCGCCACCGTACCGGTAATCACCGCCAAATACAGCGCCGCACGGATCAAAAACTTGTTTCCGATACCCGTCGCATTCATGACGGTAATTTCACTTTCTGCGTACAAACGCCCAAAAGTAATCAAAATACCGATATAGAGGCTGAGCGGCAGCATCAACATGCCCATCGACGGCATGTACAACCCGACAAGAGTTAACACATCACTGCCCGGAATTGAGCCATCTGTAGCGTTGGCCAGCACTCGGATAAATTTCTGGCTAAAAAAGACCAGAAATAGCACAAACAGCACCGCAAGTTGCGTTTTCACTGTTTCTCGGATCAAATACCGAACAATAATCACGGCGTTTTACCTTTAGAAAACTTGTTTTTTTACTCGAATCGCTATAGTTTTTCGGTAAATTAGTTATTTTTTAATCTTTCGGCCAAGTGTTGGCCTGCTTAATGAAATTTACGTCGAACACAGTTTCGAGTTCCGATAAAGCGGGCATTATCCAACATTTAGCCTCACTTGTCTTTAGGATGTAGGAGTACGCATGGAGTTCAGTGTAAAAAGCGGGAGTCCCGAGAAACAGCGCAGTGCATGTATCGTTGTAGGTGTGTTTGAACCACGCCGCCTGTCACCAGTGGCAGAACAACTTGATAAAATCAGTGACGGTTACATCAGTAGCCTGCTGCGCCGTGGTGACCTCGAAGGAAAGCCTGGCCAGATGCTGCTATTGCACCACGTTCCTAATGTGCTGTCTGAGCGTGTGCTTCTGGTTGGTTGTGGTAAAGAGCGTGAACTCGGTGAGCGCCAATACAAAGAAATCATCAAAAACACCATCAACACGCTGAACGAAACGGGCTCAATGGAAGCGGTTTGCTTCCTGACTGAATTGCACGTCAAAGGTCGCGACACCTACTGGAAAGTGCGCCAAGCGGTTGAGAGCACCAAAGACAGCCTGTACACCTTCAACCAGTTCAAGAGCGTGAAGCCAGAAACCCGCCGTCCGCTGCGTAAACTGGTGTTCAACGTACCAACACGTCGTGAACTGAATCTGGGTGAGCGCGCAATTGCACACGGTCTTGCGGTTGCTTCCGGTGTGAACGCATGTAAAGACCTTGGCAACATGCCACCAAACGTTGCAAACCCAGCGTACCTTGCTTCTCAAGCGCGCCGTCTGGCGGATGACTTTGAAAAAGTCAGCACCAAGATCATTGGCGAGCAAGAAATGAAAGAGCTGGGCATGACCTCTTACCTTGCTGTAGGCCAAGGCTCGAAAAACGAGTCCATGATGTCCATCATGGAGTACAAAGGTCACCCAGACCCAGATGCAAAACCAATCATTCTGGTAGGTAAAGGCCTAACGTTCGATGCAGGCGGTATCTCATTGAAGCCGCCTGCTAACATGGACGAAATGAAGTACGACATGTGTGGTGCTGCTTCTGTATTCGGTGCAATGAAATCTCTGGCGAAGCTGGATCTGCCTATCAACGTGGTTGGGGTACTAGCAGGCTGTGAAAACATGCCCGATGGCAACGCATACCGCCCAGGTGATATCGTGACCACTATGTCAGGCCAAACTGTTGAAGTACTCAACACTGACGCAGAAGGCCGCTTGGTACTTTGTGACGCCCTGACTTACGTTGAGCGTTACGAGCCAGAGTGTGTGATTGATGTGGCGACCCTGACCGGTGCATGTATCGTGGCACTGAGCCACCACATTAGCGGTCTGATTTCTAACCACAACCCACTGGCACACGAAATCGTCAATGCGTCAGAGCAAGCGGGTGACCGTGCGTGGCGTCTACCGATGACAGAAGAGTACCAAGAGCAACTCAAGAGCCCGTTTGCTGATATGGCAAACATCGGTGGCCCTGGTGGCGGTACCATCACTGCGGGTTGTTTCCTGTCACGTTTCGCGAAGAAGTACAACTGGGCACACCTCGATGTAGCCGGTACTTCGTTCAAAGGCGGGCAGAACAAAGGCGCAACAGGTCGTCCTGTCCCATTGCTGGTCCAGTTCCTTCTGAACCGTTCTGGCCTTGAAGTCGCAGAGTAAAACTGCACAAAGAGAAAAGGAGGCCTCGGCCTCCTTTTTTGTTGCTGCTTTTTGTTGCGAGTGTGAGCAACTCACCGCACACTGAGCCGAACACAATGGTGTTATCAATACCGAAAAAATGGCTAAAGAGGGAAATCGATGACAGGCATGGCGACCTTCTACTTACTGGATGAATCGCAAGACCAACCAACACAACAAATGTTGGACAAGGTTAGTCAGCTCTCTGCCCTTTTCTGTCAGCAAGGTATGAAAGCGTTCATCATGGCTGAAGATAGAAAACAAGCCGAAGCAATCGATGAACGGCTCTTTCAGCAAACCACGGAACACTTTGTGCCTCATAACCTCGTTGGCGAAGGTCCACGGGGAGGAGCACAGGTTGAAATTGGTTGGCCGGGTGTACGCCATGCTGGCCACCGCCAAGTGCTAATAAATCTGGCGCAAGAAGCAGCAACTTTTGCGCCTTCCTTTGCACAAGTGGTAGACTTCGTGCCTTGCGAAGAAGCTCTCAAGCAACAGGCTCGGGAACGCTACAAAATTTACCGCATGGCGGGGCGTCAAATGCGTACCCTCGCCATTGAAGAAATGTCCTATTAAATCAGTCCATCAAGAGCGCTATGGAAAAGACATACAACCCAACATCAATTGAAAAGGCGCTGTACCAGCGCTGGGAAGAGGCTGGCTACTTCAAGCCTCACGGTGATACATCAAAAGCTGCTTACAGCATCATGATTCCACCACCCAACGTCACGGGCAGCCTGCACATGGGCCATGCGTTTCAGGACACCATCATGGATACCCTGATCCGCTGTGAGCGCATGAAAGGCAAAAACACCCTTTGGCAGGTCGGTACTGACCACGCAGGTATCGCGACCCAAATGGTTGTTGAGCGCAAGATCGCGGCAGAAGAAGGCAAAACCAAGCACGACTACGGCCGTGACGCTTTCATCGACAAGATCTGGGAGTGGAAAGGCGAATCCGGTGGCACAATCACCAAGCAGCTGCGCCGTCTGGGTGCGTCTGTAGACTGGGATCGTGAGCGCTTCACCATGGATGATGGCTTTTACGCTGCTGTTCAGGAAGTGTTTGTACGTCTGTATGAAGATGACCTGATCTACCGCGGCAAGCGTCTGGTTAACTGGGACCCGAAACTGCACACGGCTATTTCCGATCTGGAAGTGGAAAATAAGGACGTGAAAGGTCACATGTGGCACTTCCGTTACCCACTGGCTGACGGCGTTAAAACCGCAGACGGTAAAGACTACATCGTGGTAGCAACTACCCGTCCAGAAACCATGCTGGGCGACACCGGTGTAGCTGTTAACCCAGAAGATCCGCGTTACAAAGATCTCATCGGTAAAGAAATCATCCTGCCAATCGTTGACCGCCGCATTCCAATCGTGGGCGACGAACACGCTGACATGGAGAAAGGCACAGGTTGTGTGAAGATCACCCCTGCGCATGACTTCAATGACTACGAAGTTGGCAAGCGTCACCAGCTGCCAATGATCAACATCCTCACGTTCAACGCAGACATCCGCGACGCAGCCGAAGTGTTCAACACCAACGGCGAAGCGAGCGATGTATACAGCACTGACCTGCCAGAGAAATACCGTGGCATGGAGCGTTTCGCTGCACGTAAAGCGATCGTTGCTGAGTTCGAAGAACTGGGCCTGCTGGACGAAATCAAAGATCACGACCTGACTGTTCCTTACGGCGACCGTGGTGGCGTGGTTATCGAACCAATGCTGACTGACCAATGGTATGTTCGCACTGCGACGCTGGCTCAGCCTGCGGTTGAAGCGGTTGAAAACGGCGACATCCAGTTCGTGCCTAAGCAATACGAGAACATGTACTTCTCGTGGATGCGTGACATTCAAGACTGGTGTATCTCCCGTCAACTGTGGTGGGGTCACCGCATCCCTGCTTGGTATGACAACGACGGCAACGTTTACGTAGGTCGTACAGAAGAAGAAGTACGTGAGAAGAACGGTCTTGCTCCAGTTGTTGTGCTGCGTCAGGACGATGACGTTCTGGATACCTGGTTCTCATCTGCACTGTGGACATTCGGTACACTGGGCTGGCCACAAGAAACGCCAGAACTGAAAACCTTCCACCCGACTGATGTACTGGTAACCGGTTTCGACATTATCTTCTTCTGGGTTGCGCGCATGATCATGATGACCATGCACTTCATGAAAGATGAAGATGGCAAGCCACAAGTGCCATTCAAGACTGTTTACGTAACGGGTCTGATCCGTGACGAAAACGGCGACAAGATGTCGAAATCTAAAGGTAACGTACTTGACCCGATCGACATGATCGACGGTATCGACTTAGAGTCACTGGTAGAAAAACGTACCGGTAACATGATGCAGCCACAACTGGCGGCGAAGATCGAAAAGAACACCCGTAAGACGTTCGAAAATGGTATCGAAGCCTACGGTACCGACGCACTGCGCTTCACTCTGGCTGCCATGGCTTCAACAGGTCGTGACATCAACTGGGACATGAAGCGTCTTGAGGGTTACCGCAACTTCTGTAACAAGCTCTGGAACGCAAGCCGTTACGTGCTGATGAACACAGAAGATCAGGATTGCGGCATGCAAGGCGGTGAGATGGAGTTCTCACTGGCTGATAAGTGGATCGAATCTCAATTCCAACTGGCAGCAAAAGAGTTCAACGCGCATATCGAAAACTTCCGTCTGGATATGGCATCGAACACCCTGTACGAATTCATCTGGAACCAATTCTGCGACTGGTATCTGGAGCTGACCAAACCTGTTCTGTGGAAAGGCACTGAAGCACAACAGCGCGCGACCCGTCACACGCTGATCAACGTGCTTGAGAAGACACTGCGACTGGCGCACCCAGTTGTGCCTTACATCACTGAATCTATCTGGCAGAGCGTGAAGCCACTGGTAGACGGTGTTGAAGGTGACACCATCATGCTGCAGGCACTGCCACAGTATGACGAAGCACAGTTCGATGAAGCAGCACTGGCTGATATCGAGTGGGTGAAAGGTTTCATCACTGCCATCCGTAACCTGCGCGCTGAATATGACATCGCACCGAGCAAACCTCTGGATGTGATGCTGAAAGCCGCTGACGAGAAAGATGCTGCGCGTGTTGAAGCAAGCAAGCAGGTTCTGATGTCACTGGCGAAGCTGGAAGGCATCCGCATTTTGGAAGCAGGCGAAGAAACACCGGCATGTGCAACCGCACTTGTTGGTAAATCTACCCTGATGATCCCAATGGCAGGTCTGATTGATAAAGACGCCGAGCTGGCTCGTCTGGACAAAGAAATTGCCAAGACCCAGGGTGAAATCAAACGCGTTGAAGGCAAGCTGAATAACCAAGGTTTCGTGGCGAAAGCTCCTGAAGCGGTTGTTGCTGCTGAGCGTGCGAAGCTGGACGGTTACGCAGAAACCCTAACTAAGCTGGAAGAGCAGAAAGCAGTTATCGCTGCACTGTAATCTCACGCGGAACTTACGCTCACAAACGGGTCTTCCAACGGAAGGCCCGTTTTCTTTTCTCTCTACCCGCCAACCCTGTTAAATTCATCAACAATTTGATGCATAAAAGTGACATGCGCCGCAATTGATGAGCAGCTTTAACATTCGCGTCGAAATCCATTACTACGCTTTATAGAACGCTATTCTGCAACCAATGAAACGTAGAAATGAATTCAATCGCATTCAGGCTGCACCTCAGCCTGATAACACTAACGGTTCTCTTACTCACCGTGTCATCTCTGACTGTTTGGGTCGCGCTTAATACCCGAAGCAGTACTGATGCGCTGTTAGATAAGGCACTTCCCAATACCATCAACACCATACACATGGTGGATGAGCTTAGCGAAATGCTGTTCAATCTGATGCGGTATGTGGAAGAGGAAGATGAGGAAGGTCACGCAGCCTTTCTTCAACATCTGGAGACTTTCGTCAAACACAAGCAAGACCTCAGCGTCTCGAAAGATCAGGCCATCAGCCAGGACATTGCAGAGTTGCGCGCGCTACATCAGGCCTTTCTGTCACTCTCGCAAGAAAGCGTCTTTAACGTATTCGACCCCACAGCAGAGCAACGTGCCCGCTCTCTCATCAACTCAACAAGTCAACCACTTGAAGTGCTTCTCGATAAGCTCCATACCTTCATTAACAATCAAAGCGATCTTCAGGCATTCCATAACGACTTCGCTTCCTTACATCGATACGATCTAGAGTTACTCGATGAAATGCAGGATATGAAATCTGATTTAGATATTTATCTGCTCGGCTACCCGTTAGCTGAAAAACGCTTCATCGCCAATGCAGAGGAGTTCAAGTACTACATACAATCGCTTTCTGATGCAACGAGCGACCCCAGCATTCTCGAGCAGCTAAAGCGCATTGAATGGCACTTTGCCAGATTCTTCGGAATTGCCAATAACGTCTTCAAACACCACGACAACACTGCCCGACAACGTGCACTGAAAGCGGTTATTGCGTTGGAGCGAGGCATCTTTCTGGACATGAAGACACTACTCAACAAGATGGCTGACCAGTCGGACAGCCTATTGATTGAAGAATCTCACGGGCTACGCAACATAGCCAATAAGTCCATGTACCTTCTTATATTTGTCACTGTTTTCGCGACTGTTTTGCTGGCATTCATTGTCCTCTTTTTCCAGCGTTCATTGTTCAGGCCACTGGAGAAAATCAACACAACCATTCAGGCACTGCGTCTGGGTCATCGCAATATCCCTTTCGAAGACATTGAAGACAATGAACTGGGACGAATCACCCTGAGCCTGAAAAACTTCCAGGTCGGCCTTTCCCGACTCGACCAACTGCAGATAGAAAATGCTAACCAAAAAGAAGCTCTGAAACGCGACAAAGAACAACTGACAGAGATGTTGGAGAGCCTTAAGTCAGCGCAGGATAAGCTCATTGAAACAGAGAAACTTTCTTCCCTTGGCAGCCTTGTAGCGGGGGTTTCCCACGAAATCAATACGCCACTTGGAATTTCAGTGACCATGGCAAGCACGCTGGAAACCGAGCACCTTTCATTTTTGGAAAAGCTCAAAACCGGAGAAATCCGACGGGAAGATCTCGACAACTTTGAATCACACAGTGCCGATGCCTACAGCGTAATGAATCGCTCATTACAAAGAGCGTCAGAGCTCATCAACAGCTTCAAGCAAGTCGCCAACGACCAAACCAGTGAGCAATTGCGCGAGTTTGAGCTGGGTACCTTGATGCGCGAGGTTTATAGCACCCTGCACCACCAAATCAAAAACCGGCCGATTCAGTTCTCCTTGCACGCAGAAGAAGATTTAGTCATGAGCAGTTACCCCGGGCCGATAGGACAGGTGTTTACCAACCTGTTTAACAACTCCATCCTCCACGGTTTTGACCAAGATGGTCAGGGAGAAATTTCTCTGACGTTAGTCCGTGAAGATGGACGTATCCGTTGGCTGTACCGTGATTCAGGTAAAGGGCTTTCCGGTGAGGGGCTCAAGCGTATCTTTGAACCTTTTTACACCACCCGCCTTGGCAAAGGCGGTTCGGGAATGGGCATGCACATCGTCTACAGCATTGTGGTCAACATGCTTCAAGGAGACATCAAGGTATACAACGATAACGGTGCCGTTTTTGATATTTCTATTCCGGCATCCATTCAACAAGCTGAAGGTGGACAATGAGTGACTTTAAAATCAATATCATCGATGGACCATCTACGCCTTCGAAGCCATCGGTAAATGCAGGACGAAGTTGGAAGATCGCCATCATTGATGACGAAACTTCCATGCATCAGGCCACCACGTTGGCGCTGAACAAAGTAACGATTCTTGGGTATCCATTGACCTTCATCCATGCGTACTCCGGCGCCGAAGGACAGCAACTTCTTGAGGAAAATCCAGACACTGCTGTGGTGTTGCTCGACGTGGTGATGGAGACAGAGGATGCAGGGCTGCGATTGGCCAGTTACATCCGTAACGAGCTAGGCAACCACACGACACAGATCGTGCTACGCACAGGGCAGCCTGGGTATGCACCGGAAGAGTCAGTGATCGAAAACTTCGAAATCAACGATTACAAAACCAAAAACGAACTTACCCGGACCAAACTATTCAGTACCCTTTGCACATCTATCCGCTCCTACCACAATCTGGTATCTATTCAGAAAAGCCGTGATGGCCTAAGAAAGATTGTGGATTCCGCCGCCAATCAGTTTCAGGAGCGATCGCTGGCGAGCTTTACAGAAGGTGTTCTGGAGCAAATCAATGTCCTGTTTGATATTCATTCTGAAGGGATTTTCTGTGTTTCCAGTCGCCCTTTAAATCCCCCTCAGCAGCTTGAAAAAATATACTGTCACGCCACCAGCAAACGGCAAGAAGATGAACACATCATTGTCGCCGCCAGTAAAAAATACCAAAAGGTGTTTGGACACCCTCTCGACAGTGTGGAGCTTGAGCCATCTTCCCAGTGTGTGATTCGCCAAGCATTCAAAGAGGGAAAAAACGTCATTCAGGATGGCAATATCGCCCTTTATCTCGACACGCCCAGCCGCTGGAAGGCCGTGATTTATATCATGACCGATAGGACGAATTTGCTCGACCAACTGGATCCAGAGCTATTGAGTGTATTCATTCAGAATGTGGCTTTAGGACTGGAAAACACCAAGTTTATCAATCAACTTTTTGATGCCGTGTTTACTGACGAAAACACCGGTCTCCATAGCCGTTTGGGTTTTGTCGACTCCCAGGCGCCCACACTGTTAAAACAAACTGGCCGTTTGACATTGGCAGTGATTGACATTGATGATTTTCACCAAATCAATGAGTCTCTGGGTTTTGAATATGGCAACCGTGTGCTCAAGGTGTTTGGTAAAACCCTGCAACAGGCTTTGCCTGCAAACAGCATAGTGGCCCGACTTCATAGTGATGCATTTGCCGTAGCAACGGAGCTTGAAGAACCTGAGCTGTGTAATATGTTGCAAAACTTGCAGGACACCCGGTTCAGCATGGACGGTGGAACATTCTATCTCAGCGCGACCGCTGGGCTTTTCAGCGTAAGTTATGATGGCGATATCTACGATATTGAAGTGGCATTGAGGCGGGCAGAAATCGCGCTCAAACAGGCAAAATCCAAACGTCGAGGCTCTACCCTCACCTTTGATGACGGTATGGAAAAAGCCTGCACTGAGCGCTTAAACCTGATAAATAAGCTGCGCCATGACCTCGCTGAAAACCGTCTATATCTTGTCTTCCAGCCAAAGGTAGACCTGCGTGATGACAGGATCATTGGTGCAGAAGCGCTGATTCGATGGGATCACCCCGAACTGGGGGAGGTGTCACCCGGAGTTTTCGTGCCTATCGCAGAAGCTGCGGGGTTAAGTTTCGAATTAGACACCTACGTTTTCCGCACAGCCTGTGAGATCCTCGAAGCCAATCCTCACTTCCCCGAGATTGCGGTAAATATCTCCCCGCTCACTTTAAGCCGAAGGGAGTTGCTGCCCACCCTAAACGGTATCTTGCAAAAATATGGCATCGATAAAGACCGGATCTCACTCGAAATCACTGAAGGCTGCTTTGTTCAGGGTGAAAACACCAAGTTCAACATCACTATGCTTCACCGCCAGAACTGGACTTTGCATCTGGATGATTTCGGCTCGGGCTATTCATCTTTCGGCTATTTGCTGGATCTTCCCGTCTCAGTGATCAAAATCGACCGCATTTTCACTTGGGGACTGAGCAAGTGTGATCGTTCAGAAAGATTACTGGGCGGCATGGTAAATATGTTGAAAGGAATGAATAAACAAGTGTTGATTGAAGGGTTAGAAACCGAGGAACAGCTCGTTGCCGCAGTCGCAGCAGGTCTCGATATGGCTCAAGGGTACCTGTTCTACAAGCCTATGCCTCTTGAAGCTTTTAATCTTGCACTTCAAGAACAGGTAGCGATAGCCTGAACCATTCCCCTGGCTTGTTACCACAAGCCGGGGTTTGCCTCTCTTTTTCTCTCTTCGAGCAACACCTTACTCACTTCCGTCTTATTCAATAGTTTTTACCTATTAAAACAATCAACAGAAACCACATTTACAAATGAGAATTATTTGCAATAATGAAGTCATACCGAATGAGGGAACTGTTATGAAAAAGACCTTAAGTTTTGCTGTGATTCACTTTACCGTTGCGTTTACAGTCGCGTATGTCCTGACTGGCGATATTCTGCTGGGTAGTTTGATTGCCATGGTAGAGCCTATGGTCAATACGGTCGCGTTCTACTTCCACGAAAAAGCGTGGGATAACAAATTACTGAAGCGTCTGGCAACAAACCATCCAGGCCGTAAAACAGCAAGTTTCGCTGTTGTACATTTCAGCGTTGCGTTTGGTGTGGCTTACCTGCTGACAGGTGATGTACTGATTGGCAGTGTGATGGCAATGATTGAACCTTGTATCAATACCATGGCTTACTACTTCCATGAGCGTGTATGGCAGAAGAAAGAACGCCTGAGCATGATGCAATGTCACCACCATCCAATGGCAGCTTAATAGAGAACACGTTTGGAAATAAGAAAGGGCAGCGTAAGCTGCCCTTTTATCATTCTGTCTGGAAGCTGTTTGCGGCCTCTATGCGGCTTTCTGTGTCTGGATGGGAACTGAGCCATTGCGACATTCCCTCCGTCTGATGAGCCTCGCCAAGCAAGGCAAACATTTCCGCCTGTGCACTGGCATCACCATAAATAGCACTGAGGTATTTAGCAGCGAACTGATCGGACTCTTCCTCATCTGCCCTTGAATACCCGGCTGTTGCCGCAAGTACACCCAAGCCTGTCATCATGTCGATGACACCAGTGCTTTCACCAGTGATCACGGCTACCGAGACTGAAATCAGGGTTGATCGCACCAGTCCCGTCATCACGTGCTGGTGATAAACATGTCCAAGCTCATGGAGTATTACACTCTCAAGTTGCGCGTCAGTTTGAGCAAGATTGACTAAAGGATCGAGTAACACCACAGTGCCATCACTTAAAGCAAATGCATTCGGACCTTGTTTCCAATTGCGGAGCACCAGTTTAGGTTTGACAGGCATCGGCGGTAGCATTTCAACCAGCGCATCAAAACGCTGATTCAGCGCTTGCTGGCGTTCGGTATCCAGTTCGGAAGCAGTAAACATTCTTTCATCGAGCTGAGACATCACATGCTCACCCACCGCCATCGGAATTTCATCCGGTAAAAGCTGGGTTATTCCTTTACTGATCCCAGGCAAGCCAATATAGAAAAAGGCCACCAGAAACAGCAGCGCAGCCGCAATGGAAGAAAGAATTGCCGTTTTACTACTCTCAAGGCGTGTCAGCCATCCTCGCTTTTTAGCCTGCAAAGAGTAGGGCAAGTCAGATTCATCATTCGCAATAAAGAGCTCACCCTCTGGAAAACGAAGCTGCAAAGGAAGATTACCAATGCGCTCAGAGCGGGAGACTTCATCCAAACGGCATTCAATGGTTTTGCCGTCGAATCTCAGTATCGCTTTGGTCTCACCCATGACAAAGAGCTCAGCCTCATGCTTGCCTGACTCACCTGCCGCAAACGCTGTCCCTTTCACCATCAGTTTATCCCGATATCTAAGTCGAAGACTTGTGACATTTCATCGCCCACAGCGGACTTAGCGCCATTTTCATCTTCATAAACACTCAGCGCATCAAGGTCGCCATGAACTGCAGTTACTGACAATACATAGCGAGCAGTGCGAACCATCACCCAAGGGCGCGCCAAGCCGAGCGTCAAAACCTGCATGAAGAAGTTCGTGGTAACGAGCAGCGTGTAATCCGCGGTATTCATTCTTGAAGACAGACGGTAGTCCCCACTATCACCAACCATCATTTGGCTGAACACGTGATTTCGGGTGCGGGTGTGAATAAACGCAGTCACAACCAACATGGAAGCAAACAACATAAAATACATAAGCACCATAATACTCATTGCGCCTAACGCTGTTGCGATATGTTCAATATTAAATGTCGAAAGTTCAGCGCTACCTATATCTGGGAGACTGAAAAATTGCCCGCTAACAACAACAAATAATGCGCCTATTGCCAATACACCGATAGAAGCCAATATCCAGATAAACACGGCCCAGATGTAAGTGCGGACAAAAAAGCCTGTCGACAACGTGGCGTCAAATTTTAGCTTTCCGTAACCATAGCCATTGGCGAAATAGCTCGCGATGCCTTTCATCATCCATGCAAACATCACCAACACAGAAGTAAGTCCACCAACAACAAAAAGGAAAGTGATAAAACCACTGGTGGGCGCGGTAGCAAAAGTCACAAACACGATGATGGTAAGGATCAACAAAACACCCCGGCCTAGAATAGCTGCATAAGCGCCCATCAAGGTGCCTGTAAAGTTCAGCCTGACATTGCGGTAACTCGTCATACGGGCATTAAACCGGGCATTGTTTCTCGCCAGCCATGGCATCACAGCTAAACCCAAAATAAACAAAATGCTAGAAAACAGCGGAGAAAAATGACCGGACAAAAACCAGATGACAAATGCCGTAACCGCAATCGCCCGCCCGATCAGAATTTGTTTAGGTGTGGCATGATAATCAAAGCGATCACCCGCAAGTTCAGTGTTTCCGTAGAAGTATTTTTTTGTCCGTACTTTTGCCCAAGCTGAATAGATACCGAGCGTCAGAAGGCTCAGTATTATATTCACAATCCAGATACCAAAAAATTCACGTCCGGTGCCGTGAAAAGTCATTTTGTTTTCCATGGTCAATCCTTTGCCAACTGTTTTATTATGGTTTTTGCCATCATAATCATTAAGCTCGACAGGCTCATCGCCAAATTAAGCAAGTGTGAATCAAGAGGCTTGATTTTGTGCAAAACGGAGCAATGACCTCCGAGCTGCTTACTTACCCAAAGACAGTAAGCCACAAAGGAAAGTGACACATTCGGTGTAAAATGGAGACACAATGACTACAGGTCCGGTTGAAATCAGATCGCTCGTCCGCCAACTTCTTCGCCATCGCGGATTGTTGGATAACATTTATGGCACTGCTGGGCTAACCACGGTGCAATGCCATGTGATGATTGAGCTTGAGCAGGAACCTCTGACTGCTGAGCAGCTTTCTGAACGCCTAAATATTGATGTCGCCAATGCTAACCGCACACTGGCTATTCTCATCAACAACGACAATGTTGCTTCCACTATCGACCAAGACAGCAATCTGCCGCGCTATTCCCTGTCTGATGTGGGTAAAGAGCGTCTGGATGAACATCACTTTGGGATCAATCAGCAAATCGCCTTGTATCTGGAACAACTGGATACCGATGAAATTGAATCCCTTTCCACATCACTGCACCGCTATAACCGGGCAATGGAGCAAAGCGAACGCCAGAAAGGTTTTACCCTTCGCCTGTTGGAGCCTGCCGACAACGCAGCCATTGCTACTGTTATTCGCAAAGTATCCGAAGAATATGGCCTGACTGCTGACAAAGGCTACAGCGTTGCAGACCCGACACTGGATGTACTGAGTGAAAGCTACAAAGCAGACAATGCTGCTTATTGGGTTGTCGAGCAGAATGGGAAAATTTTGGGTGGCGGCGGCATTGCGCCTTTGCCGGGTGAAGAGGGTGTTTGCGAACTACAGAAAATGTATTTCCGCCCTGAACTTCGTGGCCGGGGCTTTGCGAGAAGGCTCGCGGCAATGGCCATGAAGTTCGCACGTAGTCAGGGTTATCACAGCTGCTATCTAGAAACGACGGCCTGCCTGAAAGAAGCTATTCGCCTATACGAGTCACTCGGCTTTAAACGTGTCGATGCTCCACTTGGTAACACCGGACATACAGACTGCGAAGTCGCGATGCTGAAAAAACTATAAGTCACCCATTACCAGACACAAAAAAGCCGGAGTCTTTAACGCTCCGGCTTTCTTTTCGGCAAAGATGATTAATCGTCTTCTTCCAGTTCACCCTCTTCCTCGGCGTCTTCTTCGTCCGATTCAAAGTAAGTGCCCCAGCCGTCGTAATCGATACTGAATTTCTCAGCCAGCTTCACCAGCTTCTCAACCTGTTCGTCAATGCGGTCTGCATCCAGCGCCGATTCCATCACTGCATCAAAGCAGATCACTGTGGAGCCGTCTTCCAGTTCAAGCTCTTCCGCTTCCAGCACTTCAAAGCCCATTTTGAACGCTTCTACTGCCGCGCCTTCAAGCTCTGCAAAGCTGTCTGCAGACAGGTGGTGCTCAATGGTGTACAGCGCATCAGGATCGCTACCATCTTCCAGCAAGGCTTCAATGATTTCACGGGTTTCCGCTTTTTGTTCTTCAATAATGTCAGCGTAAGACATCAGATCACTCCAGGCACTTAATTAACGGCAGAACTATGGCATGGATTGGCATGGTTTACCACGTCAATTTCCCACACTCCCCCACATGTTAATTAAAAGTAAAATTGACCTTATCGAACAAGGTTGTCATTATTTGAGAACAGGGTAACAACAACACAAGATGCTGGATATATCTAAAAATACCCAATCTTGCGCCACCAAAACCCCTGATTATGGAATAGTGTGCACTTATATCGCATAGATAAGCACCGATAGATGCATGGCGGGCTTTCACACTCGGCGAAGATCGAGCAAACCAAGGTTAGCCCTCACGCAAAAAGGTAAATGGATTTACGACAAATTTTCAGGCGTCTCTACTACCCGACGCCACGAATACAGAATTCTGTCGCTTTATCTCCATTTTCCCCACCGTTCCTGCTACGCACTGATATGACAGAGAGGCGAACGCTCTCTTCAACCTAACTCATGCGAAGTAAAACGGTGGAGGTTAATAAAAATTCAAGAGAGAAACGATCATGAGTCAGCTATATGTGGGATCTGAAGTCGGTCAATTGAAGCGTGTGATGCTTCATCGACCAGAACGAGCGCTAAACCACCTTACGCCATCTAACTACAAAGACCTGTTGTTTGATGATGTACTTGCGGTGGAACGTGCCGGCGAGGAGCACGATCAATTCGCGCAAACTCTGCGTGACCAAGGCGTTGAAGTGCTGTTATTGCACGATCTGCTGGCCCAAACATTAGAAGTGTCGGAAGCCAAGGCTTGGTTGCTCAACACCCAAGTGGGCGAATACCGTCTTGGTTACCAGTTCGCACATGATGTGAGAAGCTATTTAAAAAGCCTTAGTAACGAAGAGCTGGCACACATCCTTCTCGGCGGCTTAAGCTATATCGACTTTCCAAACCATTCAGCGTCGATGATGCAGGCAATGCACGAACGCATGGATTTCATCATCGACCCACTGCCGAACCACTTGTTTACCCGTGATACCTCTTGCTGGGTTTACGGTGGCGTGTCCTTAAATCCAATGGCGATGCCTGCCCGTCAGCGTGAAACCAACCACCTGCGTGCTATTTACCGCTGGCACCCATTGTTTGCGGGTCAGGACTTCATCACTTACCTTGGTGATGAGCAGCGCGACTACGACAATGCCATGGTCGAAGGCGGAGATGTGCTGGTTATCGGCAATGGTGCAGTTCTGGTGGGTATGTCTGAGCGCACGACACCACAAGGTGTGGAAGCGCTGGCACGCAGCTTGTTTGCTCATGGTCAGGCAAAAGAGGTGATCGCCATTAACCTACCAAAGCACCGCTCCTGCATGCACTTGGATACCGTGATGACTCACATGGATATCGATACTTTCTCCGTGTATCCACAAGTGATGCGTAAAGACCTGCAAAGCTGGCGTCTTATCAACAAAGGCAACGGCGATGTGGAAGTGAAAGAAGCTGACTACTTTCTGCATGCCATCGAAAAAGCGCTGGAGTTGCCTCAGCTCAACATCATCACTACCGGTGGTGACAGCTTTGAAGCAGAACGCGAACAGTGGAACGATGCCAACAATGTGCTGACTGTACGCCCTGGCGTGGTGATTGGCTATGAAGGCAACGTGTACACCAATGAAAAATACGACAAAGCGGGCATCACCGTTCTACCTATCCCGGGCGACCAACTTGGCCGTGGTCGTGGCGGTGCGCGCTGCATGAGCTGCCCTATCGAACGCGAAGGGCTTTAAAAAGCAACCGAACTCTCCCACTCTCCTTAATCGAACGAGCCACCTCATTGCGAGGTGGCTTTTTTCGTTTCTCCGGGAAAATGTCGACCAAACACAAATAAATATTTATTCAAAGGGGTTGAATTAATACTCACAAATAGGTCAGAATCGTGATTAATATCAAAGTGACAAAAATATAAGTCACATCGCAGTAAACGGATTTTTAGAAAGGGACCTCAACATGGCATTTAATCTGCGTAACCGGAACTTTCTCAAGCTGCTGGATTTCACGCCAAAGGAAATCGCGCACCTGCTGGATCTGTCAGCAGAGTTGAAGAAAGCCAAGTACGGTGGCTACGAGCAGCCTCGTCTGAAAGGCAAGAACATTGCCCTGATCTTCGAGAAAGCTTCTACCCGCACGCGATGTGCCTTCGAAGTTGCCGCCTTTGACCAAGGAGCACAGGTTTCCTATATCGGCCCATCTGGCTCGCAGATCGGTCACAAAGAGTCGATGAAAGACACTGCGCGTGTTCTTGGCCGTATGTATGACGGCATCCAATATCGCGGTTTCGGCCAGTCTATTGTTGAAGAGCTGGGCCAATTTGCAGGTGTTCCGGTTTGGAATGGTCTGACTGATGAATTCCATCCAACGCAGATCCTGGCAGATTTCCTCACTATGCTTGAGCACGGTCAGGGCAAAAAGCTTTCCGAAATGAAGTTTGCTTACCTTGGCGATGCACGCAACAACATGGGTAACTCCCTGATGGTGGGTGCAGCGAAGATGGGCATGGACATCCGTCTGGTTGCCCCAAGCCAGTTCTGGCCGGAAGAAGCGCTGGTTGAAGAGTGTCAGGCGATTGCTGCTAAGACCGGCGCGCAAATTACTCTGACAGAAAACGTGGAAGAAGGCGTTCAAGGCTGTGATTTTCTTTACACCGACGTTTGGGTTTCCATGGGCGAATCAAAAGAAGCCTGGGACGAGCGTGTTGCCATGATGAAGCCTTATCAGGTCAATATGGACATGATCAAAGCCACAGGTAATCCAGACGTCAAATTCATGCACTGCCTGCCGGCGTTTCACAATGATGAAACCACCATTGGTGCAGAAGTCGCAGAGAAATACGGCATGAAAGGGCTCGAAGTCACCGAGGACGTCTTCGAATCTGAATACTCCATCGTGTTTGATGAAGCAGAAAACCGCATGCACACCATTAAAGCAGTGATGGTAGCCACGCTGGGCAGTTAATCCCATCGTACCTATGATGAAGCCGCGCACTTGCGCGGTTTTTTATTTTATAGACGATACCCAATGTCATTCGCTCTGCCTTGCACCGGATAAAAATGGGCGTATAATCCTTCGCAATTTGTCAAAAAAACGAATCGGAATGCCAACATTAGCGACACAACTGACTGCTAAAACCTGCCGAATCTCGGCACTGGCACCGTTTTTTGTTTTTACTGGATTCTCAAGAAAAGCCTCCTGATCGGGAGGCTTTTTTTTGACCAAAATGTACCATCCACCATGTTGCACTGGCTGTTTTAACCAAGCCAACGCATGGAATCTGTTAAGGGAAGAGAAGACATGGCGACCTCGCTGCACAATAAACACATCATCTCCATCCCGGAGTTGTCCCGCGAAGAACTGGAACTTATCGTCGACACTGCCGGCAAACTGAAAGCGGAACCGAACCCTACCGTGTTGAAGAACAAGGTAGTCGCGAGTTGCTTCTTCGAGGCATCTACACGCACCCGTCTGTCTTTCGAAACCGCGGTTCAGCGTCTTGGTGGCACGGTGATCGGCTTTCCGGATGGCGGAAATACGTCTTCAGGTAAGAAAGGCGAAACCTTGTCTGACTCGGTACAGGTCATCTCTTCTTATGTTGATGCGTTCGTAATGCGTCATCCGAAAGAAGGTGCAGCCCGTCTGGCTTCGGAATTTTCGAAAGGCGTGCCAGTGATTAATGGCGGCGATGGCGCTAACCAACACCCAACCCAAACCCTGCTGGACCTTTTCAGCATTTACGAAACTCAGGGCCGTCTGGACAACCTAAAAGTGGCCATGGTCGGTGACCTGAAATACGGCCGTACCGTGCATTCTCTGACTCAAGCACTGTCGAAGTTCGATAACAACCAGTTCTATTTCATCGCACCGGAAGCACTGGCGATGCCGGACTACATTCTGGAAGAGCTGGACGAGCAAGGCATCCCTTACAGCCTGCACACCAGCATCGAAGACGTCGTGCCGGAACTCGACATTCTCTACATGACCCGTGTTCAGAAAGAGCGTTTTGACGAATCCGAGTACCAGCACATCAAAGCGGCGTTTATTCTCGACACCCCACAGCTTGCCAATGCCCGCGATAACCTCAAGGTCCTTCACCCACTGCCACGCGTAGATGAAATCACGGTCGCAGTCGATAAAACCCCTTTCGCCTACTACTTCGAGCAGGCGGAAAATGGGGTGTATGCACGCCAGGCATTACTGGCACTGGTTATCAACGGAAGCGTTTAAGGCAGGAGAATCAACATGGTTAAAGAACACAAATTACAGGTTGAAGCCATCAAGAACGGCACAGTTATCGACCATATCCCTGCAAATGTCGGCTTTAAAGTCATGAAGCTGTTTAAGCTGCACAAAACCAACGAACGCGTGACCGTGGGTTTGAATCTGCCTTCCTCGGCGCTGGGTGCGAAAGATCTTATAAAGATTGAAAACATCTTCGTGTCTGAAGAGCAGGCGCAACAACTGGCACTCTACGCGCCTAAAGCAACCGTCAACCAAATCGAAGACTACCAAGTCGTCGCAAAAATCCCCCTGACGCTGCCTAAAAGCATTCTGGGCGTGTTCCGTTGTCCTAACTCCAACTGTATCACTCACGACGAAAAAGCCGTTGAGAGCAGCTTCAACGTGATTGAGAAAACTGACGACATCCACCTTAAGTGCAAATACTGTGAGAAGGTGTTCTCACGCGAAATCATGACAGAAAGCCACTGATCGTATTCTCTGCACTCAAAAAGCCAGCCTTTGCGCTGGCTTTTCTTGTCTATGAGCGGAACATTACATGGTGTCGGGTATAAAATGTGATGGAATTGGGTTTACGTCAGGCGAGTCGCCATGCAGACTAACCACCCTACCGAAAAACATTGAATGAAGGATTGGTAAATGACTAAAGTGCTTCACACTGAACACGCTCCAGCAGCAATTGGCCCATACATTCAGGGCGTCGATCTGGGTAACATGGTACTGACTTCAGGCCAAATCCCAGTGAACCCAGTCACGGGTGAAGTGTCAGCAGACATCGCGGTTCAAGCACGCCAGTCTCTGGAAAACGTGAAAGCTGTGGTTGAAGCGTCTGGCCTGACTGTTGGCGACATCGTGAAAATGACCGTATTCGTAAAAGATCTGAACGACTTCGGTACTGTTAACGAGGTATACGGCAAATTCTTCGACGAGCACGGTGTAGAACACTACCCAGCACGCTCTTGTGTTGAAGTCGCTCGCCTGCCAAAAGATGTTGGCATCGAAATCGAAGCGATCGCAGTACGCAAATGATCTCTCTCAAGGTCTGATGATTTTGATATCGGACGAGAATGAAAAAAGCGACCACAAGGTCGCTTTTTTATTGTCTGGGCAAATTGTTAAGCTGCCAACTGCACTTCAATCTTGTCGACAACCTGACGGAACCAGGCCGTAAACTGCTCGGGCTTTTCCCCCATTGCAGCACTCATTTCCTGCTGAGACCACCAGCGCCAGTCCATCACTTCATCAGGGTTGGGTACGAGAGAAATATCGTCTACCTGACAGACAATAATTTGGTCCAACTCATGCTCAGTCAGATTGTTATCAAGCTCAGCGCGATAACAAAAAGATTCGCCCATCTCGAAGCTGAGCGGCGCAACAATGCCAAGCTCTTCGTTCAAACGACGCTTCGCTGCGGCCTCAAAAGACTCTCCTTGCATAGGGTGCGAGCAGCAGGTGTTAGTCCATAATCCACCGCTGTGATACTTCCCCATTGCTCTTTGCTGGAGCAGGTATTCACGGCCATGCGGGGTTTCCCGGTAAATCATCACCGAAAATGCCAGATGCAAAAGCCCTTGCTCGTGCGCAGCCAGTTTTTCGGCAAGCCCTGTTGGCTCGCCATTTTCTGTTACCAGAACAACCTGATCTCTCAGCATACCTGTCTTACTTCTCTTACAAATCAGAGGCTTCTTAAAACACAAAAAGGATACGCATCTGCGTATCCTTTGGTTTTTACATTTACTGAGTAGTCTATTACTTCTTGTTGAGCTCGGCTACTTCTGCATCCAGTTCTGCCAGCTTGGCCGCCATGATGTCATGACACTTCTTCGCCAATTCACGCACATTGTCTTTGTCATAGCCTTCGATAGAAATCGGATCCATCACTTCCACAATGATGTGTCCGTTATCGCCACGTGACGCACTCAGGTGCTTGGTTGAGCTACAAACAATAGGAACGATAGGCACACCGGCACCGATGGCAGCATGGAACGCACCGGTTTTGAATGGCAACAGACCACGGCCGCGTGAACGCGTACCTTCAGGGAACAACCAAACAGAGACGTCATTGTCTTTGATTTGGTCAACCACCTGACCAATAGTGCCGACTGCTTTACTACGGTTGTTGCGGTCAATCAGGATGTTACCGGTCAGCCAGTACAAGGTGCCGAAAATAGGAATGTAAGCGAGGCTTTTCTTACCCACGGTCACCGCGCGTGGACGAACAGCATTCGATACGGTCACCAAATCCCAGTTGCTCTGGTGGTTGGCGATATAAACACAGGTGCCAACGTCTTTTGAGGCTTCAGACTGGCGCAGGTCAAGCTTGATACCAAACAGAGAAGAAAGCTTGCCGAACATGCGGCCAAAAGTATAAACGTGCTTTGGATTTCTCGGGCTGAACAGGCAGTAACCACAACCGAATACAAGCATGAAAATCGCAAACAACGCGACAGCCAGCAGTCGCAGTATAAAGTACATTCAAATTCTCCTAACACCACTTAGCCGCAAGGAATCAGGCTGTTAGCCTGAGGCGGTCTGGTAAAAATTACAGCGTACACTTGTTCGCTTAAATTGGCTGCGACTAGTATACGCATGCATTGACAAAAATCATCAACCTTCGGTTAACAAGACGAAAAAAAGCCCTCCGTAGAGGGCCTTTTCTTATTCAGCTTCCGGAGTATCTGGCGCCGAGGTTTCTGCCGACGACGTATCTGGTGTCGCTACTTCAATCGCCGTTACTCGCTGCAAACCTCGTGGCAGCATAGAGCCACGTCGGCCGCGCTCGCCACGGAAGTTATCCATGTCCGCAGGTTTCAATGACAGCTTGCGCTTACCAGCATGCAGAGTCACTGTTGAGCCTTGCGGGATAACGAACAATTGCGCCAACAGTTCTTCACGGGCTTTCGCGCGCGCAGAAGGAATGTTGATGATCTTGTTACCCTTACCTTTGCCCAGTTGAGGCAGCTCTTTCACCGGGAACACCAGCATACGGCCTTCGTTAGTGATAGCGACAATATCGTCGTTGTCGATATCAAACACACGTTGTGGTGCCATCACTTCTGCTGCTTGAGGCAAGCTCAGCAAGGCTTTGCCGCTGCGGTTTTTCGACAGAAGGTCGTCTTGCTTACACACAAAACCATAACCCGCATCTGACGCCATCAGCACCAAATGATCATTCTCGCCCATCATCACATGGCGCACTGTCGTGCCTGCTGTGATGTTCAAGCGGCCAGTAATCGGCTCACCCTGACTACGCGCAGAAGGCAAACTGTGCGACTCCAGCGCATAGCTGCGGCCATCAGTACCGATAAACACAGCAGGCTGATTACTCTTACCTCGCGCGGACGCCAGGTAATTGTCACCAGACTTATAGCTCAGCGTGGTCGCATCAACATCGTGGCCTTTCGCATGACGGATCCAACCTTTTTCAGACAGAACCACAGTGATTGGCTCACTCGGGATCAAATCGCGCTCTGTCATCGCTTTTGCTTCAGCACGCTCAATCAAAGGTGAGCGGCGATCGTCGCCGTACTTCTCAGCATCTGCCAGAATTTCTTTCTTCAGCAGGGTATTCATACGGCGCTCAGAGCCCAGCAGCTTTTCCAGTTGCTCGCGCTCTTTGTTCAGCTCGTCCTGCTCGCCACGGATCTTGATCTCTTCCAGTTTGGCTAACTGGCGGAGTTTGATTTCAAGGATCGCTTCGGCTTGCTTCTCGCTGAGGTCAAAACGACGCATCAGCTCTTTTTTCGGCTCATCTTCGGTGCGGATGATCTCAATCACTTCATCAATGTTGAGATACGCAGCCAACAAACCTTCCAAGATGTGCAGACGGGCCAGTACTTTGTCCAAACGGTATTGCAGACGGCGACGCACGGTTTCGCGGCGGTATTCCAGCCACTCAGTCAGGATTCTAACAAGACCCTTCACCTGAGGACGGCCATCAAGACCAATCATGTTCAGGTTAACGCGATAGCTCTTTTCCAGATCCGTTGAAACAAACAGGTGGTTCATCAGCTGATCGCAATCCACACGGTTTGAGCGTGGAACAATCACAATACGGGTCGGGTTTTCATGATCCGACTCGTCACGCAGATCGTCGACCATCGGCAATTTCTTCGCGCGCATCTGGTTAGCGATTTGCTCCAGAAGCTTCGCACCAGAAACCTGGTGCGGCAGCGCAGTGATCACGATATCGCCGTTGTCTTTGTGCCAGCAAGCACGCATCTTGATGGAACCACGACCATCGCGGTACAGCTTCTTGAGCTCTACCTGCGGTGTAATGATTTCGGCTTCGGTCGGATAATCCGGGCCTTTGACATGCTCAAGCAGGTCATCCAGCTCCAGTTTTGGCGTATCAATCAACGCCACCAGCGCATTTGCCACTTCACGGGCGTTGTGCGGTGGGATGTCAGTCGCCATACCGACCGCGATACCGGTCACGCCGTTCAGCAGGATATGCGGTAGACGTGCAGGCAGCGCTTTCGGCTCCTTCATGGTGCCGTCGAAGTTTGGCTGCCAGTCAACAGTGCCTTGTCCTAATTCAGACAGCAGCACTTCCGAGAAACGTGACAGGCGCGATTCGGTGTAACGCATCGCCGCGAAGGATTTCGGATCGTCCGGCGCACCCCAGTTACCCTGACCATCAACCAGTGGGTAACGGTAAGAGAATGGCTGCGCCATCAATACCATGGCTTCGTAACAGGCAGAATCACCGTGCGGGTGATACTTACCCAACACGTCACCGACGGTACGGGCAGATTTCTTGTATTTGGCAGTTGCCGACAGGCCAAGCTCAGACATCGCATAAATAATGCGGCGCTGTACCGGCTTCAGGCCGTCACCGATAAAAGGCAGTGCACGGTCCATGATGACGTACATCGAATAGTTGAGGTATGCATCCTCAGTAAACTTCCTCAGCGGAAGCTGTTCGACACCGTCATAAGTGATATCAGTCATTGAAAACGTCCGATCTTAAAATTCTTGCTTAAACTTCGGTCAGCTCAGCCATGTCGCCTTTGTCTTGCAACCAGTGGCGGCGGTCTTCTGCGCGTTTCTTACCCAGGAGCATGTCCATCATGCGATCCGTTTCTTCCTGATCGTCAATGGTCAACTGAACCAGACGGCGGGTATTCGGATCCATGGTGGTTTCGCGAAGCTGCAGTGGGTTCATCTCACCCAGACCTTTAAATCGCTGTACGTCGATTTTGGCGCGCTTCTGGCTCAAACGCTCAAGGATGCCCGCTTTCTCTTCGTCATCCAGCGCGTAATACACTTCTTTGCCGCAATCGATACGGTAAAGAGGTGGCATTGCTACATAAACGTGACCGGCTCTCACCAGCGCCTGGAAGTGCTTCACGAATAGCGCACAAAGCAGTGTGGCGATGTGAAGACCATCTGAGTCCGCATCGGCGAGGATACACACCTTGCCGTAACGCAGGCCGCTTAAATCTTCACTGTCCGGGTCGATACCCAGCGCCACAGAAATATCGTGGACTTCCTGAGAAGCCAAAACCTGATCGGCTGAAACTTCCCAAGTGTTAAGGATCTTACCGCGAAGCGGCATGATGGCCTGGAATTCACGGTCACGGGCTTGCTTGGCAGAACCACCCGCCGAGTCACCCTCGACAAGGAACAGTTCGGTGCGCGCCAGATCCTGCATTGAGCAGTCAGTGAGCTTGCCCGGCAGTGCTGGGCCTGACGCCACTTTCTTACGCACCACCTTCTTCGCGGCGCGCATACGGCGGTGCGCGTTGGCAATACACACTTCTGCCAGTTGTTCCGCCAGTTGCGGACGCTCGTTCAGCCACAGGCTGAAGGCATCTTTGACAACGCCTGAGACGAAAGCAGCACATTGGCGTGATGACAGACGCTCTTTGGTCTGACCGGCAAACTGTGGATCCTGCATTTTTACAGACAGCACGTAGGCACAGCGATCCCAGATATCATCGGCTGTCAGTTTCACACCGCGTGGCAACAGATTGCGGAATTCACAGAACTCACGCATCGCATCCAGAAGGCCCTGTCGAAGACCGTTCACGTGCGTACCACCTTGAGCAGTTGGGATTAGGTTAACGTAGCTTTCAGCAATCAGCTCGCCACCTTCCGGCAACCAAATAACCGCCCAGTCGGCCGCTTCATGCGGTGCGTTGAATTCACCCACAAAAGGTTCTGCTGGCAGAAGTTCGTAACCTTTTACGCCTTCTGCCAGATAATCTTTCAAACCACTTTCGTAGCACCACTTAGTGGTCTCATCAGTGTTCTTGTCGGTAAAGACAATTTCCAGACCAGGGCAAAGCACAGCCTTGGCTTTCAGAATGCTTTTCAGACGGGAAACAGAGAATTTCGGTGAGTCGAAGTAGCTAGCATCTGGCCAGAAGTGGACACGTGTGCCTTTTGCACGGCGGCCACAGGTGCCGGTCACCGTCAGTTCCTGCACTTTATCGCCATGTTCGAAGGCGATTTCATACACTTGACCGTCACGTTTTACCGAGACTTCGACACGGTTAGACAGGGCGTTTACAACCGAAATACCCACACCATGCAAACCACCACTGAACTGGTAGTTTTTGTTGGAGAATTTACCACCGGCGTGGAGTTTACAAAGGATCAGTTCAACCCCTGAAACCCCTTCTTCCGGGTGGATGTCCACCGGCATACCACGGCCGTCATCAATCACTTCAAGGGACTGATCCGCATGAAGGATGACTTCCACTTTACGTGCATGCCCCGCCAATGCCTCATCGACACTGTTGTCGATAACTTCTTGACCGAGGTGGTTTGGACGGGTCGTGTCTGTATACATGCCAGGGCGGCGACGCACTGGCTCAAGACCATTGAGAACTTCAATGGATCCCGCGTTATAAACTTGGTCTGTCATAGATGAATGGTTTTCTAAATTTTGTCACATGGTCAGTGATGCCGCGCTAGCTTGTCAAATATTGTCACAGCTAACGAGGTTATTCTGTGAGTTGTGGTCACAGTCCCAGGAATTGAATGATATCAGCGGGGTATCTGTCGAATCCGACAAAGGCGTGATCGCCACCTGCTTCAACGGTCTGCTTACATCCCTGATATTTAGCGACAGCTTCTCGGTAATCAAGCACTTCATCGCCCTCTTGCTGCAGCAGCCAGAGTGTCTCCGGATGGGAAATCGAGGCCACATCCAAGGCTTTCAGCTCATCCATATGATGAGGCTCAAGCAGGTACGTTTCTCCGGTATAAGGGTTTTTCTGTGGTCCGAGGTAATCAGCCAGCAAGTCATAAGGCTTCACGGCTGGATTCACCAGTGCGGCACGAAAACCATACTGGGCATTAAGCCAGGTCGATAAATAACCACCGAGAGAACTACCAACCAAACCTATCTGATAGTCACCTTTGTAGGTTTCAATAATATGTTGGAGTTGGTGTGCGGCTTCGGCAGGGTAACAGGCAAGACGGGGAACTTCCAGCTTTATGTCTGGACGGTGCAATTCGCACCAAGCCCGCATCTGCTCTGCCTTCGCAGAGAGTGGCGAGCTGTTAAATCCATGAATATAGAGGAGCAAGGGCTTCATATTTTAGTAGCCTGTGGAATTCATATCAGGCTGAAATTCCGTGCCCTTGAGTCGTCCTACGTGAGTGATAATAGTGCCGTCTTGATGCAATTCAATCTCGCGCCAGCCAGGGTTAGTAGAATCTAGCGCAAAGTCATCAGAATCCGGTTTGAATTGGATGCAGGTTGAAGGTGCCGCCATGACGCGACGGCCTTTGTGTTCAGTATCCAGCGCTTGGTGAATATGACCACATACGACGCCTTTCACGTTGTTGTGCTTTTCAACCACCGCCCAGAAATCTTCCTGATTATGGAGTTGGTGTTGGTCCAGCCATGCACTGCCAGCTGGGAGCGGATGGTGGTGCAGCAGCACCAGAGTGTGACGGTCTTTGTTCGTTGATAGCGCAGTATCAAGCAAGGAAAGTTGCTCTTCAGAAAGGCGGCCATGCGGGACACCCTTCACCTGGCTGTCCAACACCACCAATTGCCAATGCTCTCCAACTAACACGCTATCACAACGTTGCAGTGTGGATTGCGCCAGAATGGACTGCATTTCCTGTTGGTAATCATGATTACCGGGTAGCCAGAAGCAAGGCTGCGACCACTGAGCAATCCCATCAACAAAACGTTGATAAGATTCTGCCGTGTGATCCTGTGAAATATCGCCGGTTGCGATGATGGCATCAAACTCAACCTGACTGGATTGGATTTCACCGACTACTGCCTGGAAACTCGCAGCCGTATTCACCCCAAGCAAACAACCATAGGGGTCTGCAAAGAGATGGGTATCTGTAATTTGTAACAACCGGACGGTCTGGCTGTGTTGGCTTGGTAGATGGCTTATCCGCAACGTCTTGAAAACCCTGATCGTAAATACGCGCTCATGCGCGTCAAACTAATAAATTATATTCTGTTTTGTTATACCGTTTCGCAGGCAATGCGCTAACCAGTCAGCAAGAAACGCATTAACCTGATGCTTTTCATCTTTCTGGTGCATACGCGGGTTCGGATAATCATAGCGCGGCTGAATACGAGAAATCTGCTGTGTGGTACACACTTCGGCCACACGTGCATCATGATACATACGAACTGTGAGTCTGGGTCGCAAATATTGAGGAACTTCACCCCGCTGCCAAATATCAAGCAAGGTGGTATAGCGCGTTGACTCCACGATATCCATCTGGAACTCATGTCCCTGAATTTCGTACACGCAGGATTCCCCCACGTTGTCGTCACGCGGCATCAGTCTTAGCAATTTAGCGTAGTTGGTCTCGTACATGCGCATCAGCGCATTCAAGTCGACTCGATACCCTTGCCTCAACATACCCTTATTCCCAATCGCTGCGTGTTCACCCAATGCTGGATGACTCCGCGCGAACCCTGTCACGATTCAGTGCCAGCCATTGCAGAGCAATAAGAGACGCGGCATTTTCGACCTTGCCTTCGTTAATCCATTGCATTGCTGTGTTAAACGGCACCACATGTACCAATATGTCTTCGCCTTCTTCTGGCAAGCCATGAACACCTTTGGCTTCTGACGCATCGACCAATCCAAGGTATAAATGAATGCGTTCAGAACACCCGCCAGAGCTCGACAGGTAGCTGGTCATCGGCTCAAGCTTTTCAACAGTCAGCCCAGCTTCTTCGTCCGCTTCACGCACCGCCACTTCTTCTGGCGATTCATCTTTGTCGATAATCCCAGCGACAATTTCAAGCTGCCAGGGAGATTCACTTGCCACCATCGCACCAATGCGAATTTGCTCCACCATGACGACCTGATCAGTCACCGGATCGTAAGGAAGCATCGCGACAGCATGACCACGCTCGAAAAGCTCACGATCGATGGTCTCGCTCCAGCCACCAGCAAACAGGCGATGACGAAATCGATATTTCACCATCTTGAAGTAACCATTATAGACAACGTCACTTGCTTCAATTTTTACGTCGCCTTTCCCAAACTGGGACGGTGCATTTTGCTGTGGCACGGAATATCCCTTTATTCCTGCAAACGGGTGGCAAATGATAAATGGTCGAAATATGGGGCTGCAATGTCACACCTCGACTTTTTTGGTATGGATTGCAGAATTATTTGAATATCTTTATGGTTCAGATGGTTTTACAATCAATTTTTCTCAAGAAACCATCACATTGTCAGTTCCAAGTAAGCATCCATAGTTTAAACTAGGGGCTAGCCGTAAGGTCCGGATACCTTCTGAAAACTGACCAAATAACGATACGTTCAGGGATTACCTACTATGAAAAAATTGCTCCCCCTCTTTATCGGGGTTGCGCTGGGCACCGCCGCTCCCCTGGCAAGCGCTGATGATCTGATTCAGGTTTACGAGCAGGCGAAGCAAAGCGACCCACAACTTCTACAAGCTGCTGCAACCAAAGACGCTGCTTTCGCAGCCGTTGACACTAACCGTGGCACCTTGCTGCCGCAGATTAATCTGAATGCTGGGTACAACCTTACCCGTTACAGCACGAATGGTCCTGGCGTATCTGACACCAACGTTTTATCAGCAGGTGTTGATCTAAGCCAAGAGCTTTTCGAGCAAAACAGCTGGATTAACCTTGATATCGCCGAGATCACTGCCCGTCAGGCAGATGCGGTTTATGCGGCGGAGCAGCAAGGACTGATCCTTCGTGTTTCCCAAGCTTATTTCAACGTACTGCGTGCCATAGATGACCTGATTTTTGTCCGCGCAGAAAAAGCGGCGGTTGGTCGTCAGTTAGAGCAAACCAAACAGCGCTTTGAAGTCGGTCTGTCAGCAATCACTGACGTGCATGATGCACAAGCACAGTTTGACTCAGTACTTGCTCAGGAAATTCTGTCTGAAAACCAGGTTTCGAACAGCTATGAAGAGCTGCGGGAAATCACCGGCACCCGCCATGCTGACCTATATGTCCTGAACACCAGAACCTTCTCAGCAACCCGCCCACAGCAAACGGCTGATGAGTTGGTAAAACAAGCAGAAGAAGGCAACCTGAGCCTGCTGGCACAACGCATTTCCCGTGACGCGGCAAAAGAGCGCATCAGTCTGGCAGAATCTGGTCACTTGCCATCCCTGACTCTCAATGCAGGTTATGATTACGCTGACACAGATAACAAAACCACTGGCAATAGTGGCGACAACAACCAGCTAACGGCTGGCATTAACTTAAATATGCCTCTCTACACCGGTGGCACCATCACTGCGGGCGTAAAAGAAGCGCAATTCAACTACGTGGCGGCTTCTGAACAGCTGGAAGGCACATACCGCTCTACCGTGAAGGATGTACGTGCTTTCTACAACAACATCAATGCCAGCATTGGCGCACTGCGTGCTTACGAACAAACTGTGATTTCACAGCGTTCTGCACTGGAAGCGACAGAAGCAGGTTTTGAAGTGGGTACACGTACTATTGTTGATGTGCTGGATGCGACCCGTCGTCTGTACGATGCAAACCGTAACCTGTCCAATGCGCGTTATGACTATGTCCTGAGCGTGCTGCAGCTTCGTCAGGCTGTGGGTACATTGAGCGAGCAGGATCTGGTTGATATCAACAACGGTCTGTTGCCACCGAAAAAGTAATTTTCGGTACGCACTAAAAAAGGCGCCTCGGCGCCTTTTTTGTCTCTATCTCGGTCTATCACAAAAGCCATTAGGCCTTGTTGTGACCACCCAGGATTGAGTTAATGATCTCTGTGGTTGAACAGCCATCCTCAAAGTTCAATACGCGAACTTCACCACCCGCAGCAATCACTTCTTTACCGCCTGCGATCTCTTCCGGCTTGTAGTCACCGCCTTTTACCAAAAGGCTTGGCAGCACTTCACTGATCAGACGTTGCGGTGTTTCCTCACCGAAAGGCACAACCCAGTCCACTGCGCCCAAACCTGCCAATACGGCCATACGGCGATCGGTAGGGTTTACAGGACGGCCCGGACCTTTCAGGCCGCGCACAGATTCGTCAGTGTTCACAGCAACAATCAGACGGTCGCCCAGTTTGGCCGCTTCATTCAGGTAAGCAACATGTCCTGCGTGCAAAATGTCGAAACAACCGTTGGTCATCACCACTTTTTCACCACGTGATTGCGCCATCTGAACAGCGGCTTTAAGTTGCTCTTCAGTCACGACGCCATAGCCAGAATGATGGCTACCGTGAACCGCTTCAGTCAGTTCAATAGTCGACAGCGTCGATGTACCCAGTTTACCAACCACAACGCCTGCAGCAGCATTCGCCAGTGCACACGCATCTTCAATAGGTTTACCCGCGGCTAAAGACGCCGCCAGCACAGAAATTACGGTATCGCCTGCACCCGTCACGTCATACACTTCTTTCGCCAACGTAGGCAGATTCAGTGGTTCATGGCCTTTACGAAGCAAAGTCATACCGTTTTCGCTGCGGGTAACCAGCAGAGCTTCGAATTCGAATTTTTCGATAAGCGAGAGACCACGCTCAACAATGTCCTCTTCAGTACGACAAGTACCGACAACGGCTTCAAATTCGCTCATGTTTGGTGTGAGCAACGTTGCACCACGGTAGCGTTCAAAGTCAGCGCCTTTCGGGTCGACTAACGTAGCAACACCTGCCTGGCGCGCCAGTTGGATCATTGGCTGAACATTTTCCAGTGCGCCTTTCGCGTAGTCAGACAGGATCATTGCCTTCGCTTTAGGCAATGCTGCTTCAATGCGAGCAAGGATTGGCTGGACATCAACATCATGGAAGCCTTCTTCGAAGTCCAGACGAATAAGTTGCTGGTTGCGGCTCATCACACGCAGTTTGGTGATGGTTGGGTAGTTCTCCAAGCCAACAAAATCACATTCCACTTTCAGCGAGCTAAGTGTGTCGTTCAGCACTTGTGCCTGCTCATCCTGACCGACAAGACCAATCAATTGCGCTTTGCCGCCAAGCGCAGCAATATTCATTGCCACGTTCGCCGCACCACCAGGACGCTCTTCAGTCTGGTTGATTTTTACAACCGGCACCGGAGCTTCCGGAGAGATACGTCCCGTTGGGCCATACCAATAACGGTCAAGCATCACATCACCAACAACCAGAACGTCGGCTTGCTGATAGTCAGGCAAAGTCAGTTTCATTGTTTTCTCCAGGGAAAAAGGAACGTCGGCGATATTACCATAAACACATCACTGCAACAGCCATGCGAGCAACAACTCACATCTTCTATGTCTTTCAATTGCTACAGTAAGATAGCTTGTTGACGAACTCTGACTATTTCAAAAGTTTCGGTATACAATGACGACCTTATTTTCTCGCTTGATTCAGGAAACACGACAACGCCATGAGCAACAATTCTGAAGCGCCGACTTTCCAATGGTCCTTACTACATCCCAAGTATTGGCATACTTGGATTGGTGTCGGAATGATGTTTCTGATCAGTTGGATGCCTTACCGCTTACAGCGTTTTATCGGCCGTAAACTTGGCTTGCTGATCATGAAGTTCTTCAAAAGCAGAAAGAAGATTGCATCAAGAAATCTGGAGCTTTGTTTTCCCGAAATGACAGGTGGTGAACGCGAGGCATTACTGAAAGAAAACTTTCAGAATATGGGCCTCGCCTTTTTCGAAACTTGTATGGCGTGGTTCTGGCCTGCATGGCGTATTAAGAAACACATGAAATATGAAGGCTTTGAACAAATCGAAGGGTTTAAAGCCAACAAAGAAGGTGTACTTGTCGTCGCGGTGCATTCATTTAATTTGGAGCTTGGTGCCCGTGCGTTTGGGGTTCACTCCCCAGGTTATGGTGTTTACCGCCCTAATACCAATCCGGTTTATGACTGGTTCCAATACCGTGGACGTACACGCGAAAACAAATGCATTGATCGTCGCGACGTAAAACAGATGATCAAACGCCTTCGTCAAGGCGAGCTGGTTTGGTATGCACCGGATCATGACTACGGCCGCCACCGCTATGCGTGGGCACCATTATTTGCGGTCGAAAAAGCCTGTACCACGACGGGAACACATCTACTTGCTTCTGCCAGCAAATGTAAAGTCGCGACTTTCACTATTACGCGAGATCGTGAAGGCACTGGCTACACCATGAGACTGGACCCGCCAATGGAGGCGTTCCCTTACGATGATGCCGAAGCTTCTGCGGTTTATACCAACAAGTTTGTGGAACGCTCTATCATGCGTGCGCCTGAACAATACATGTGGCTGCACCGCCGATTCAAGAGTCGCCCGGAAGGCGAACCCTCGCTATATGATTGAGGTATCAAGGGGCTAAATCCTGCAAGTCATTCAGCAAAAAGCGGCACTGAATCAGTAGCCGCTCTTTCATTTCCTAGGCTCTAGGACCTGTTTTACACAGGCTCCATCCATTCTTCCCAAGCCGCTTCCACCGCTTCACGTTCTGCTATGAATGCACTATCGTCCACTTCCACAGACGCATCGAGCAGGTTTAGACGATGAATTTCATCGCGCATTGCGACATAGGCATCTCGTAAAGTCAGTGCTTGCGGCGTACTGAGAATGCCCGCTTGCGCCATGTCTTCGAGGATGCGGACATTATCGCTCCATCGGGTCAATGCCGGTGCGTCATTGGCATTTGCCAGCACAAAGAATTGGGTCATAAACTCAATATCTGTAATCCCGCCCGGATCTTGTTTAATGTGGAATTTACCCTTTTCCTTACTTCCAAGATGGTCACGCATTTTATGGCGCATCTCGACCACTTCCTTGCGAAGGGCATCAATGTCGCGCTCTTTCGTCAGTACGCGCTTACGCACATCTGCAAAGCCCTTTGTCAGCAATGCATCACCATAAACCAAACGGGTGCGCACCAGCGCCTGATGCTCCCAAGTCCAGGCTTCTTCGTTCTGATATTCTTCGAACGATTCCAGCGTGGTCACCAACATACCTGATGCACCGGAGGGGCGAAGGCGGGTGTCGATTTCATACAACACACCCGATGCAGTGCGGGTAGAAAACAGATGGACGATACGCTGAGCCAGTCGTAGATAGAACTGGCGACTGTCTATCTCTTTCGGGCCGTCAGTGTAGGTGTTATCCGGGCAATCGTGCACGAACACTACATCCAAGTCTGAGTTGTAACCGAGCTCAATGCCTCCGACTTTGCCGTAACCAATCACCGCAAAGCCGCGGCCATCACGGCCGGATAGATGAGATGGTTGCCCATACTTTTCCGTCATCTGATACCAAGCCTGATTCACTACCGCTTCTACAATGGCTTCAGACAGATAGGTTAAGTGATCGCTCACCTTCATCACAGGCAACACATCAGCAATGTCAGCGGCGGCAATACGGAGCAACTGGGTTTGCTTGAATTGGCGGATATTCTCCATCTGCTGCTCCATATCCTCTTCCGGAATACGGGCAAGAAAGTCAAACAGTTCGTTGCGGTATTGATCGAGTGGCGTTGGGTTGTAGAGGTGTTGCAGATCCAGAAGCTCATCCAGAAGGATCGGGTAATTTGCCAGTTGCTCTGCCACCATTGGGCTTGCGCTGCAAAGACGCACTAATTGGGTGATTGCTCCATGGTGCTCATCGAGAAGTTCCAGGTACGTTGTACGCGTGGCGATTCGAACCAACAGTTTGAGCACCCGCTCAAGCACCGCCATAGCATCTTCACGGCACACAATGTGGCTGAGCATCAGAGGCATCAGGCGGTTTACCACTTCACGGCCGCGAGGGCCCAAGGTGCGTTTTGCTAACTCCTCTTTGAATCGTAGCAATGCTTTGGCCTGATCTTCAGCTCTTTGCGCCTGCATATCGTTCAGGATCTTCTCAACCAAATCCGGATCGCGTACAGCATCCCAGATCTCACTGAATTCAGCAGCGATCTTCTCTTCTTCGTTTTCTTCTTCGTCGCCAATCAGGTTATCGAAGATGTCGTGTACACCCTGCATGTGGAAAGCAATCTTCTCACGTAGCGCATCCCACTCCGTTTCCCCCATGGCAACAGCAAGACGCAACCTGTCACGGTCATTGTCTGGCAAGGTTTGGGTTTGCTTATCACCAATGGCTTGCAGCAAGTTCTCCACCCGGCGCAAATAGCGGTAAGATGCTTCGAGCGTGTCAGCTTCCTTCTCCGGCAGCAGCTCCAGTTCGCGAATCGCATTCAAAGTGATGAAAAGGCCACGTTTACGCAAAATCGGATCGCGACCGCCTCGGATAAGCTGGAAAGACTGGACAATAAACTCGATTTCACGAATGCCACCCGCACCAAGCTTGATATTGTCTGTCAGGCCACGGCGACGCACTTCACTGCGGATCATGGCCTTCATACGACGCAGAGACTGGATCGCACTGAAATCGATGTATCGACGGAACACAAAAGGACGCAGCATCTGGCGCAGAGTCTGGTAACAGGCAAACTGCTCTTTCCCCATCACGCGCGCTTTGATCATCGCGTAACGTTCCCAGTCACGCCCCTGCTCCTGATAGTAATCTTCAAGCGCTGCGAAACTCATGACCAATGGGCCACTGTCGCCGAATGGGCGAAGGCGCATGTCGACGCGATAACAGAAACCATCATAGGTTTGCTGATCCAACGCTTTGATCAAACGCTGACCGAGTCGGGTGAAGAACTGGGCATTGGCAATGCTTCGGCGAGCACCTTGGGTTTCGCCGTTCTCAGGGTATGTAAAAATAAGGTCGATATCAGAAGAGAAATTCAGCTCACCGCCACCCAGCTTACCCATGCCGAGGATCAACATTGGCTGTGGATTTCCGTCCGCATCACAGGGCGTTCCCCACTCATTGCAGCAGAAACGGTAAAGCCAGCCGTAAGCTTCCATGATCATGGCTTCTGCCAGTTTGGAGAGATGGGCGAGACCATCATCAAGGGAAATGGTGTCGTTAAAGTCATGCCACGCCAGCCAAACCATCTCACGTCGACGGAAACGGCGAAGCTCACGCAACAGGCTATTTTCATCCTGCTGGCTATCGAGCTGCTCTTTCAGCAGTTTACGGTATTGCGCGATACGAAGACCGGAGCCGAGATTGTCCTTCAACCAAGGCAGCAGGTTTTCGTCATGAAGCACCGATTCATTGATGAAGTCGCTCAGTGCCAATGTGCGGGAAAGGGTTTCCCTGTCAGCACCTTGCCATTGTTCAAGGTTATGAGGCTGTTTTTCAGCCAGAGTGTCGATAGCGCGGGTTGCGCAAGCATCCAGTTCCGTGGGAAGCGACATCGGTGTTCTTTCCTTTGAGCTTTCTAGTTAACCTTAAAATATCATAAAAAAAGCCCACACAATCGGTGGGCTTCCTCATTCCTAAACGGAAATCAAACCGCAAACTCTTTGATTTTCAGATCCAGCTGTTCTGCATTGCCCTGCATGCTTTCTGAGGTTTCGGCCAGCTCAGTCACCACAGTCACAGACGCCTCCACAAGCTCTCGGACATTGGTCAGATTCTGGTTCATCTCATCAGCCACAGAGGCTTGCTGCTCTGCGGCGGTGGCGATATGGAAGTTCATGTCGTTGATTTGGGAGATTTGCTCCACAATCAGGTTCAGCTCTTCACCCGCTTTGCTGACTGACTCTACGCTTTCCACCGCTTCCACCACGCTTTGCTCCATCAAGCCAACCGCCTGCTGAGCGGAAGACTGAAGCTGGGTGATCATATCTTGAATTTCTAAAGTGGCTTTCTGCGTGTTTTGCGCCAGGTTGCGAACTTCATCTGCTACCACGGCAAAGCCACGTCCCATTTCACCGGCACGCGCTGCCTCAATGGCCGCATTAAGTGCCAGCAGATTGGTTTGCTCTGAAATCCCCTGAATGGTCACGACCACAGAACTGATTTTCTCAACGCGCTCTTCCACCTGATTAACCACGCTCGCTGACTCTCGGATATCATCAGACAGCTTGTTGATAGTCGAAATCGTGTTGCTCACGTACTGCTGACCATTCGCCACCTGCTCGCGGGACGCTTCTGTCGCCTGAGAAGCTGCACGCGCATGACCCGCCACATCCTGTACCGTGGACGTCATTTCACTCATGGCTGACGCCAACTGGTCAATTTCACCGAACTGTTCTTTGGCAGACTCACGGGTTTCATCCATGCTGATACTCATCACCTCAGCCATATCAGACAATTCTTCCGAAGAGTGACGCTGCGTTTTAATCACGCTCGACAGTTGAATACGGCTTTTTTCCAGTTCACGCGCCAACTCACCGAACTCATCTTTGCAGTCCATCACCACGGGCACACTCAGGTTCTTCTGAGCCATATTACGCATACCGTCTATCAAGCAATTGATTTGGCGAAGCATCAGGTTAGAGCCGCCCAGCAGGATGACCATAAAGGCAACAATCATAAGCGCGGTTTGCCATGCCACCTGAATCAGATAAGCGTTGTAGTATTGTTCTGCCGCGGAATCTGGTTGAGAAGAAATGGACAGCCAATCGGTGCTTCCTACCGGCACCGCAATGCCATGGCGCCCCTCGTTGGCAAGATGGTAGGTAAATTCACCCTGAGTATTTCGAATCACTTCCGTCAGCATCCGGCCATTTTCAAGTGGCAGGTTCAAACCATCAAAATTACGGATACTTGGGTGTGCAAGAACTTCACCTGTTTTACGGTTGGTGAAGTAGATGTATTGGTTAATTTCGCTGGTTGCGTTTTCTCGGCTCACCACGCGCTGAAGCAGCGATGTGCCGTTCTCTTCTTTCAAAAGCTCTTTTGCCATTTCAGCACTTCGCAATGCCAGACTATGGCTTTGCGCTTCAGTGACCTCACTGACAGAGTCTCGGAACGTATTGGCGTCCCACAGCTGTTTTGCCACCAATAGCAAGGTACTGAAAACCATTAAAAGAATGAGTTTGGGAACCAGTTTGATGTTGGCAACGGCCTTTTCCCAAGGCCTGAATATCATCTGTGACATTCTCGATGACTCCTTGATAGTTGCATCGCCTAAACTGCGATACAGTAGAGAGAAAGCAAGCGGAATAGGGTTAGGTATCTGTCGAGAGTAAACTTCGGTAGAGATGCTGAGCCCTAAAGAACTAACGGCAGCACAGGTTGTTTATTGAGTGATGAGCGAGACCGAAACGAAAAACTTAGATCTGAATCCGATGGGATTGTTGAGTCTGTTGCTTTCCTTTGTCTCACTTTGTGTGGTCACTACCATTTTATTGCTGCCTAAAAGCGACCCTCTTTATACCTTATTGCTAGGCATCGATACGCTGATTTGTCTGATATTTTTGCTACAAATCGCCCTACATCTTCTTAAAAGTGATAACAAAGTCACTTATTTGAAAACACATTGGATAGATATTCTCGCCAGCATTCCTGTGGTCGAAGCATTGCGTTTCGCCCGCATTTTTCAAATCTTCCGCGTCATACGCCTTATTCAACAAAGTCAGTCACTGCTCACCTACATGAGCGAAAATAGAAACGAAACCACCATGGCAACCATTCTGTTGCTCCTGACGGTTCTTGTTTCCACTGGTTCTGCCGCGGTATTTGCGTTTGAAAGCCCCGCAGTCGAAGCCAACATCACCAGCCTGACCGATGCTATCTGGTGGGTGTTTGTCACCATCTCGACAGTAGGTTATGGCGATTACTACCCTGTGACGCCGGCAGGGCGCGCTGTCGCGGTAATAGTGATTATGTGTGGCGTGGGGATTTTTGGTGCCATCACCGGCCTTGTGACTTCCTATGTCACTAAGCCGGAGAAGAAAGCGCAGGAAAGAGAAGAACGCCGCCGCGAAGCGCTGGAACTGATTCTCACGCAGCAAACTGAAATATTGGAGCGTCTTGCGGCAATTGAAGCCAAGCTGGAGGACAAACCACCTCCGCAACAAGCAAAAAAATAGCGCCATCAGGCGCTATTTTTCGATATTCAGAATTTAGATATCCCAATAGGGATCAAGCTGTAGACCAATCTGACGCGATTGCATCATGGCATGCAGCAAAGATTCTTCCTTGCGACCCAGCCATTTTTCGATCTGCGCGCGATCTTCCTCTTCCAAATCTTCATCATCAGCCAGCTTTCTGACCGGCTCAAGCAGCTGAAAGTCTTCAATGCCCTGCAACAAATCCAGCCAAGGAAGACGGAAGGTTTCACGTTCTTCACTGTCATAAAGGGCAGCAACACAGCACCCTGACATCAGGTTTCGGGTCAGGCGCGGCTGTTGATCCAGATACGCAAAACGATCCAGCTCATTACCTTCCGCAAAGACACTCAACAGCTCATCCCAGGATTGGGCCATCGAGCGGTTAGCGAACTGGCGGATTTGCTCACCCAGTTTCTCACGGGCTTTGTCATCCAGGAACGGTTGCCAGCCTCGGGTAAGAATCCAACGGCTCAAATCAAGCAGCAGGTTGCAATAACGGCTTGAGTGCAGGAGTTCCAACACTTCCGCACGCTCTGGCAATGCGTCATAGCGATCCGAGAGCTTTGCCATCAACGGCTTTTGCGCGTTCAGTTTACGCAGGAAGTGACCTTTGTCGTCGAGAAGACGCTCAATGGCACGGCCTTCATAAACCCATTCCAGCTCCCCTTCCAGCCATTGCAGCTCCTGACGAAGCAGCGCACTGGCACGACGGGGAATAAGACCGCCGTAAAGCACCAGAGCCTGACGGATAAGCGACACTGCATTACACATCTCAAAGATAGCATTCTGTTCAGGACGCTCTACGTAGATTTGCTCGTGGTAATGCCAGTGGTCGAGCGCATGCTCGAGCGCTTTCACAAATGATTGCTCTACCGTCATCAGGCCATTCACTTTGACCATGGTCAGCGGTTTCACTGGCTCGCCTTCGTAGCCTGTCGCCAAGCGGTAGCCACGGGCGGCTTTACTCAGGTTACCCAAACGCAGGCCGCCGTTTTCTGCCAGCTCGCGTGCCAACACAAACAGCGCATCCGTCTGACCAGACTTCAGCTCAAGCTCTACTTCGCAAATCGGGTCATAACCGCCCTCTTCCGTTGTGACCTCGCCGCTGTCGAAAGCCAGTTCTACCTGACTGCTGTCAGGCATCGCAAGCAGCCACTGCTGGCGCTCAAAATCAGTAGAGAACAAAGGATTCAGGTTAGCACTGAGTGCTTCGATGTCTAAACCTTCTGGCCAGGCATCGGCAGGGATCAAGGAAAGGTCAGGAACCGGAGAGTCCAGTTCTGCATTGTATTCCGGACGTTGATGAAGTCCTGCAACAACGCGTCCTGCGGTTTTCAGTGTCTGCACAAACACGTCATCATAACGTCTGACACGAAGGCCTATATCATGGCGTCGCAGCAGGTAATCCGGGGTGTCATAGTAAATATTGCCGAGGTCTCGCTGGCGTTGCTGCAATACCTTTAAATCAGCAATTTTGTCCCGGATCTGGCGTGAAAAATCCGTCGAAACAAAAAACTTTAGCTCTATCTCAGTTTCCATAAAGGTACCTATAACCAATAGCAGAACAAGGATATGGATATTCGCTAAGTCGGGCAAGAGACTTTCATTGATCTGAAACGGTATCAATACAAATGTGATTGCGATAACATTCGCCGCCTAAATAACCATCGCGTCACTAGAAACTCATACTCCTGAAACATTCAGATGAGTTCCGGTGTAATATTTAGCCTGATCCTTTGGACAGGTCTTTTAGGTAGATACGGCTATGCCTGTAAATACAATTGTTGGGCTGTTCGCAAAGAGCCCTTTAAAACCTTTGCAACGCCACGTGAGCCGCGTTAATGACTGCTGTTCACTGTTGGTCCCTTTCTTTGAAGCATGTGAGAAAGGCGATTGGGAACGTGCAGAACAACTGCGCCACGAGATTTCCACGATTGAGAAAGAAGCTGATGTGCTCAAACGTGAAATCCGTCTCAAATTGCCTCGCGGTCTGTTCCTCCCGGTAGATCGTACTGACATGCTCGACCTGCTTATCCAACAGGACAAGCTTGCAAACCTCGCCAAAGATATTGCCGGCCGCGTGATTGGTCGACAACTCCAAGTCCCTTCCTTGCTCTACACCGACTTCGTCGCTTACGTGCAACGTTGTCTGGATGCTGCCGAACAGGCACGTCGCGTTATCAGTGAATTGGATGAACTGCTGGAAACTGGCTTTAAAGGACGTGAAGTCACTCTGGTTGAAGAAATGATCCACCAGTTGGATACCATTGAGGGCGATACTGACTCAATGCAAATCAAGCTTCGCCAGCAATTGATGTCAATCGAGAGTGAATACAACCCGGTTGATGTGATGTTCCTTTACAAGATTCTTGAATGGGTCGGCGCTATCGCTGATCAGGCACAACGTGTTGGCTCGCGTCTAGAGCTGATGCTGTCGCGCTCGTAACGCGCCATTCATCTAAGAGATAACAAGGTAAAACAATGGAAATCCTAGCGAATTACGGCACCATTATTATTTTGGTGGCCGCAGTCTTTGGTTTCATGATGGCTATCGGTATCGGTGCAAATGACGTTGCCAACGCCATGGGTACGTCAGTGGGTTCTAAAGCGCTGACCGTTAAACAAGCCATCATCATTGCGATGATTTTTGAATTCGCCGGCGCTTATCTGGCCGGTGGTGAAGTGACAGACACCATCCGAAAAGGGGTGATTGAAACGTCGCTTTACGCTTCCCAACCTGAAGTGCTGGTTTACGGCATGATGTCAGCGCTACTGGCAGCGGGTACCTGGCTGCTGGTTGCGTCCTACATGGGCTGGCCGGTTTCTACGACCCACTCCATCATCGGTGCGATCATCGGTTTCGCCTGTGTGTCTGTGGGTACCGAAGCGGTGGACTGGAGTTCCGTGCAAGGCATCGTAGGCAGCTGGCTTGTCACGCCGTTGATTTCCGGTGTGTTCGCTTACGCGATTTTTGTCAGCGCCCAGCGTTTGATTTTTGATACCGACAAACCGCTGATCAATGCCAAGCGTTTCGTACCGGTATACATGTTCCTGACAGCGATGATTATCGCTATGGTGACGATCAAGAAGGGTCTGAAGCACGTCGGCTTGCATCTTTCTACCGGTGAAGCAGTGATGGTATCCATTGCGGTTTCTTCTCTGATCATGATGTTCGGTTACGTCTACATCAGCCGCAAATACAAAGACGACACAGCAAGCGCAAATGGCTATCAAGGTGTTGAGCGCGTGTTCAGCCTGTTGATGGTCGTGACAGCCTGTGCCATGGCATTCGCACACGGTTCAAACGACGTAGCAAACGCGATTGGTCCACTGTCGGCTATCGTTTCTACCGTTGAACACATGGGCCAAATCACCGAGAAGAGCACCATTGCATGGTGGATTCTGCCTCTGGGTGGTATCGGTATCGTGGTGGGTCTGGCAACTTTGGGTCACAAAGTGATGGCGACAGTAGGTTCAGGTATTACTGAGCTAACACCAAGCCGTGGCTTCGCCGCTCAGCTGGCAACCGCATCAACCGTTGTTCTGGCATCTGGTACGGGCCTTCCTATCTCTACCACGCAAACGCTGGTCGGTGCGGTGTTGGGTGTTGGTTTTGCCCGTGGTATCGGTGCTCTGAATCTGGGTGTCGTGCGTAATATCGTGGCTTCTTGGGTAGTCACCCTACCAGCCGGTGCGCTGCTTGCAGTGATTTTCTTCTACGTTATGCAGGCTGCATTCGGCGTATAAGACAAACTAAGAAAGGCATTTCAGTCACGTTTTTGTGCAGTGATGTCAGTCTTCGGTCAAAAAAGGGAGGTTATGCCTCCCTTTTGTTGTACCTGAACCCCAAAATTTTTTAGTATTTGGCACAAACAGATACTCACGACCAAAACAAAGGAATACTCCGTGAAGCAACTTTTCTCTGCCCTGGCTGTACTTATGATGCTGGCGGTCCCTGCTGCACATGCGAAGGACAACTACATCTCAGATGAGCTTTTCACTTACATGCATTCTGGCCCGGGCACCCAGTTCCGTATTATCGGCAGTGTGGATGCGGGCACGAAAGTAACAGTTGTGGACAGTAACCGTAACGCAGGCTACACCCAAGTTATCGATGATCGTGGTCGTAAAGGCTGGGTTGAGACCAAGTATGTTTCTAACCAACCAGGCCTGAAAGTTCGTGTACCTGCATTGGAAGAAGAACTGAAGCAGGTAAAAGAAGCACTGTCAAGTGCACAAGGCGATGCCGAAGCAAAAACCAAAGGCCTGATTGAATCTCTGGATCAGCGTAACGCACAGGTGAAAGAGCTGGAGCAACACACCAGCGAACTGAACCAGAAGCTGATCGATGCGCAAACCGAAATCCGCGAACTGCGCGCACGTATCGACACTCAGAAAGATGACCTTCTGATGCGCTACTTTGCTTACGGTGGCATGGTAGCGGGTGGTGGTCTGCTGTTTGGTCTTATCCTGCCGCACCTGATCCCACGCCGCAAGAAGCGTAATAACGGTTGGGCGTAAGCGATAACCGAAAGACAACAAAAAAAGCCGCGTAAGCGGCTTTTTTGTTTTTTGAATCAGCGTAAAAGGCGACAGCGTTTGGCTTTTACTACTTTTCCCAGAACCCAGAACCTAGAACCTAGGACCTAGGACCTAGGACCTAGGAAAAAACTCTAGACGCGAACTCTTGCATTACCATGTTGTTAGCGCAGGAATCGCGATAAGCGCATCTTCAAACTGCACCACCACTTGCTGAGGCTCGATACCTCGGAGTAACACACCATCTGCAACAAACTGACCTTCACGGGCTTCTTTTCCATTTACCTTCACCCAACGGTTACTCTCATTAGAGGTATAGATATGGGTTTGAAAGTCCATCGCAGGTAAGCGGTTCAATTGCGCAGAATTCAGCTCAGCAATCGGCACAACGTTGCTCTCTGGCTGAGCGCGGTCCAATTTCGCTTCCAAGGTACGAGACTTATCACTGCCCATGGCGGCTTCGACTTTCTGTGCCAGCTCAGGGGAAAGCTCAGACAAGTCCAAATCTTCCAATGTCAGCTCGTCATTCCCTTTCAGTTGTGTCTGATTCGGCGCGGTAAAGGTTGTGCTGCCGATTTCTACCACTTCAGGCTCTGACGGCTCAGACTGAGCAACCTCTTCTTCCTCAACTGGCTCAATGACAGGCTGCGGCAAAGGCTCAAGCGCAAGTTCAAAGACATCTGAATCTGGCATCACCACAATCTCACCATCTGAAAGCGCCAGCTTCTCGCCCGGAGTAGCATCAATGCTGCCCACCAGCGTTGGCCCAGGCATTTGCAGCACAGAGTCCAGAACCATAAAGGTCATAGCTCCAGGGATACCGTCAGCATCCAAGCCTTTGCTGCGCTGGAACTCACGCACTTTCACGCGCTGCTCTTGACCAAAGGTATTAGATACCGGCGCATTCTCGCCCAGCACCAGATTCAGGCGCTGATCCAGCCACTGAACGCGCTCGCCGCGCTGACCAAAGCGGATAAAGTTCGAGTTGCCCAATGGCGGACGCCAAAGCACCAAGGCTTCGCCGCTCCAGTATTGGTTCAGGAATTCTTCGCTGACCAGCAGACGTTTGTCAGCTGCCAGCAATTCAAACTGACCGTCACCTCTGCCATACAACACGGCAAACCAATTCTGGCCACCTGTGCCGTTCATTTCCAACACTGCTGGGCGGTCGATGGTCAACAATTGGGAAAGCGGTAAGTTTCCTTTAAAGCAGGCAAGCTCGCCACGCACATCTGATGAACAGCCCGCTGCCAACACATCGGCATCAAAGCCCCAAAGCTTATAAAGGGACTGCATCGACGAACCTGCACTCAGACTCTCACGAGTCACTTCGCTAAGTGGCAAAGTGACAATAGTCTGGACCGGCTTGTTAGCCTCGACTTTCACCACAGGTGCCGGCTCGGAAACGACAACGACAGGCGCTGGTTGTTCAACCACTTCAACAACAGCCGGCTGAGTGACAACCACAGGAGCAGGAGATTCTGTGGCGACCACAATCGCTTCGTCCTCGCTGCCAACACCGAGCCCAACCCGAATAGCGATAGCAAGTAAGGCTGCACCACCAATCGCACCGGCATAAACAGGCCAATAACGTTTGTAGTCAGTCTGTGGCTTGCTTTGTACCACGCCCTGCCATTCCAATACGTCCTGACAAGCACGCGCCGCAATGACTTTATTGACCTTCTGGCGCGATTCTTTAAACGCCATCTTCAGCGCTTTATCACACACCAGGTTCACCAGACGTGGCACACCGCCCGTTTCGTTGGCAATCAGTTTAATGGCAGCCCCATCAAACAAAGGCTCCAAACCACCTGCGCAGCTGATACGGTGCGTGATGTATTGATGAACTTCATCCGGCGAGAGCGGCATCAGGTGATAACGCGCGGTAATGCGCTGAGCAAGCTGACGAAGATTAGACTGACGCAGCATTTGCTGCAGCTCAGGCTGACCAATCAGAATCACTTTTAACAGCTTGCGGTAAGAGGTTTCGATATTGGTAAGAAGGCGAAGCTGCTCCAACACATCCGGCATTAAATGCTGGGCTTCATCCACCAGCAACACAGTTTGGATGCCTTTGGATTCGTTATTGAACAGCTTATCGGATATGGCGTCATAGAGGCGCTTAAAGCTGTCTTCCTCTTTGTATTCCACGCCCAGCTCATCGCAAAGCGTTTGAAGCAGTTCGAGAACAGACACACTCGGATTCAGGATCGTTGCAACCTGCGTTTTCTCAGGCATGCGATCCAACAAGGCTTTCATGGTGGTGGTTTTACCCGTCCCCACTTCACCGGTTAAAAGCGCCAAACCGCCGCCATCCTCAATGCCGTTCAAGACATGACTCAGCGCTTCTTTGTGCCTTTCGCTCAAAAAGTAAAATTTAGGGTTGGGCACGATCGCAAATGGCGACTCGGTTAACCGGAAAAAGTCTTGGTACATGAATATTTCTCTGTTCCCTCAATGGCTCGCAAGGTAGCGCGGCCTAAAGATGAAGTAAAGCCAGTCACAGCTTCAGACTGTGTAATCAGGGACAGGTTCGCAGCTTTTACACACATCCCTGTATTCTGCGCACGGTTCGCGCCTGCATAGACCCATGGTTTCGGTATATGATGATCACATTATTGCTTAGATTTCGGATAGTAATGTGAAAACCTACCTTGTCGGCGGTGCCGTTCGCGACGAACTCCTCGGCCTGGAAGTCAAAGATCGGGACTGGGTCGTGGTCGGCGCAGACATTGATTCCATGCTAAACGCTGGTTACCAGCAAGTGGGCTCGGACTTCCCCGTTTTCCTCCACCCTAAAACCCATGAAGAGCATGCACTGGCGCGCACAGAACGCAAATCAGGTAAAGGCTACACAGGTTTTGTTTGTGATTTCGCACCAGATGTCACACTGGAAGAAGACCTGCAGCGACGCGATCTGACCATCAATGCCATTGCGAAAGCCGAAGATGGATCTCTCATTGACCCTTACGGTGGCCAGCAAGATCTCAACGATCGTCTGCTTCGCCATGTTTCCCCTGCTTTTGTAGAAGACCCGCTACGCGTGCTGCGCGTTGCACGCTTTGCGGCGAGATTTCATCATCTTGGTTTTCGCGTGGCTGATGAAACCCTCGCGATGATGCAGGAAATCGTCGAAAGCGGCGAGCTTGACGCCCTGACCGCCGAGCGCGTCTGGAAAGAATGGGAAAAGTCACTCACCTCCCAGCATCCTGAAGTGTTCTTAAGCGTGCTGCGAGACTGCGGTGCATTGGCTGTCGTGCTGCCTGAGATAGACGCCCTGTTCGGCGTACCTCAGCCCGAACAGTGGCATCCGGAAATCGACACCGGTATTCACACCCTAATGGTCGCCAGACAAGCTGCATTACTGACGGAAGACCCAGTCATCCGCTTTGCTGCTCAAGTTCATGATTTGGGCAAGGGGCTGACACCACAGGAGGAATGGCCAAGCCACAAGCTACATACCAAGCTCGGTTTGAAACCGATTAAAACCCTGTGCGAGCGCATCCGTGTACCGAACGCCTACCGCGACGCCGCCCTTCTGGTCTGCGCCGAGCACACCAATGTACACAACGCAGGCGAATTAAAAGCCGCCACTTTCGTCAAGATATTTGACCGCAATGACTGCTGGCGAAAGCCCGAGAAAATCCCTCAGCTCGCCACCGCAAGCAAAGCCGATCACCAAGGCCGCACAGGATTTGAAGAGCGTGACTATCCGCAGTCAGCATGGCTGACCGGCGCGTTTGATGCAGCAAGTGCTGTGGAAGTGAAACCGATTGTCGCTGCAGGTTTTAAAGGCCCAGCAATACGGGAAGAGCTGACAAAGCAGCGAATTGAAGCGGTGAAAAAGTATCTGGAAGGGAATAGGGTCCTAGGGTCCTAGGGTCCTAGGGTCCTAGAAGGCAGTATCTCCAACTTCAGACGTAAAAAAGCGGCACTGTTAGCAGTTGCCGCTTTTTCTATTCCTAGGATCTGCTCTTGCTATTCCTAGGGCCTAGGATCTGCTTTTCCAAGCCCTCAAGCTCTTATCGCGTCGCCAGGAACGCCATTAGGCCAAGACCCAGCGCCACACGGTAAATCACGAATGGCTTCATGCCCATCTTGGTCACGAGTTTCAGGAACCAGTGGATACACGCATACGCACTGATGAATGAAACCAGCACACCAGTCATGATCGGCGCCCACATGACAGGTACGTCACTTTTCACCAGACCAAGGCCAAGGTAAGAACCCGCCAGTACGATGATTGGAATCGACATCAGGAAAGAAAAACGCGCCGCAGCTTCACGGGTGTAACCCAGGTAAAGGGCCATGGTCATGGTCGCGCCAGAACGGGAAGTACCCGGGATCATCGCCAGCGCCTGTGCAATACCAATCCACAGCGCCATTTTCGGCGTGGTTTTGTATTCGTCAAACTCGCATTTGGCTTTCACATCAACCCACCAAAGCAGCAGGCCGAAAACAATACAGGTCACCGCAATCACCCACGCTGAACGCAGATAAATTTCGATGATATCTTTCATGAAAAGGCCAAACAGACAGGCTGGAATCGTCGCCAGTGCAATCATCCATGCCAGCGTGGCATCAGAAGAACGCTCGCCTTTGAAGATGGAGCGGAAGAATGCGCCCAGCAATTGCGTTACTTCCTTTCGGAAGTAGCCCACAACAGCAAGCAAGGTACCCACGTGAACAGCAACATCAAAGGCTAAGCCCTGATCCTGCCAACCTAGAATTTCTGACGGAAGAATAAGATGCGCAGAGCTTGAGACGGGGAGGAACTCCGTCAGACCCTGAATTAAAGCCAGCGCAAAGGCTTCAAACATGCTCATAGTTTTAAGTCACTTATAGTTATTAAAGGGAAAAATCGGTCACCGGCCAAAGGGGTTGTTCTTCTGAGAAAGCATCCCACGCTTCTTGATAAGTTTTGTCATCACCCGGAATGGTTTGGTCAGGGCAAAGCTCTGCCAACGGCCAAAGGGTAAAGGCAAATTTGTACACATCGTTGCGCGGCAATGTCGGGCCTTCCGGCTGCGACAGCTCACCGTAAGTCAGCAAATCGATATCCAACGTGCGATCACGGAACTTGATAGCATCTCGCTCACGCCCCCAGCGCGATTCAATCTCACGCAATGCAGCCATAATGCCTTCGAGGCTCAGTTCGGTATGAAGTTCAACGACAAGGTTATAAAAATTAGGACCTTCGAAGCCGACGGGAACAGCTTCAAAAATGCGGGAGCAACGACATTGAGGGTCGAGTTCCCTGAGTGCAGCAATACCTTCAGAGATATGATGCTCGCGCTCAATGTTCGAGCCGACGCTCACGAGAACCTGAGTCACTTGGCGCCTCGCTCAATCACCACACCCACGGTGCGGGCCTGAGGCACAGCACCTGGCTTGCTCACTTTTACGCGAACCCAAGGCACAGAGAATTGGGATTGGATCAGCGCCGCAATTTCTTCAGCAACGCGTTCCACTAGGAGAAAACGGCCGTTTTCGACCAAATCGATAATCGCACCACTCACTGAGGCATAGTCCAGTGCGTAAGCCACATCATCGCTATCTGCCGCAGGTTTATTGTCGTGTGCCATTTCAATATCAAACACCAGCTTCTGTTTGATTTGTTGTTCCCAGTCGTAGACGCCGATAGTGGTCACGACTTCAAGCTGCTCAATAAATACTAAATCCATGTTCACTCAAAAATATCAGAGGTCGGATACCCATTATGCGCAAAAGCACGTAACATCGGCTCAACCAGCGCCACGGCAAAAATAGCCTGAGCGCTCATTATATCTACACAATATCCTTAAAAAATTGGATACTTTGTGTCTGGTGCGCGAACTATACCAAGTTCTCGCCGCCCTAGCGAATGTTCAAACTGGATGACTGAATGACTGCTTTTGGCCTATTGATGATCGTACTTGCATATTTACTGGGTTCCATATCCAGCGCAGTATTGATCTGTCGTCTCTATGGCCTGCCAGACCCACGAGAACAAGGCTCAGGTAATCCAGGTGCGACCAATGTATTCCGCTTAGGTGGTCGGCTCGCTGCGGCACTCGTGCTGCTGTGCGACATGCTCAAAGGCACTATTCCTGTCTGGGTAAGCTACCTGTTGGGCGTCAATCCTTTCATGCTCGGCCTGATTGGTATCGCGGCCTGCCTCGGCCACATCTACCCCATCTTCTTTCATTTTCGTGGCGGTAAAGGGGTCGCAACTGCACTCGGTGCCATTGCACCTATAGGCTTAGATCTCACCGGCATGATGTTAGGGACATGGATAGCTGCCGTTTTAGTCACGGGCTATTCTTCTGTCGGCGCACTTCTCGCGTCTTTGTTTGCCCCACTCTTTACGTGGATGGTCAAACCCCAGTTCACCATGCCTGTCGCCATGCTCTCCTGTCTTATCATTTTCCGCCATCAGGAAAACATTAAACGTCTCATCCGTGGCGAAGAGCAGAAGATCTGGAACAAAAAGAAGAAGCTGGCGGAGAGTGAAGAGCAGGAAGGGAAAGAGATTTGAGGTCCTAGGGTCCTAGGGTCCTAGGGTCCTAGGGTCCTAGGGTCCTAGAAGAGATTGGCCCCAACACAGACAAATAAAAAAAGCGGCACTGAAATTCAGTTGCCGCTTTTTCTGTTCTATAAGCTCTGCTTTTTGCTCTTCCTAGGATCTAGGACCTTTCTTTTTCTAGGACCTGTTCTTCACTCTTACCCTTCAATCGGCTTAAGCGTATCAATCGGCCAGCGTGGGAAAGCTTTCACGCCCAAATCATTGTGCTCGCCGTTTTTCAGGCGCTGCATGCCAGCGTAAGCAATCATGGCACCGTTGTCGGTACAGAACTCAGTGCGTGGGTAGTAAACTTCACCACCGATATTGTTCGCCAGCTCTTCCAGCTTGGCACGTAGGTGACGGTTAGCACTCACGCCGCCAGCAATCACCACACGCTTCATACCGCACTGTTTCAGAGCGCGCTTACACTTGATCACCAGGGTATCAACGACAGCATCTTCAAACGCACGGGCGATATCAGCGCGGGTTTGGTCGTCATTGTCGTTCGCGGCAATGGTGTTGGCGGTGAAGGTTTTCAAGCCAGAAAAGCTCATGTCCAAGCCGGGTACATTGGTCATTGGACGTGGGAAAGTGAAGCGGCTGCTGTCGCCTTTTTCTGCCAGCTTAGAAAGCAGAGGGCCACCCGGGTAATCCAGGTTCATCAGCTTCGCAGTTTTGTCGAACGCTTCGCCGGCAGCATCATCAATCGATTCGCCAAGGATCTGGTATTCACCGATACCTTTTACTTCAACGATCATCGAGTGACCGCCTGATACCAGCAGCGCAATAAACGGGAACGGAGGAGGGTTATCTTCCAGCATCGGCGCCAGCAAGTGACCTTCCATATGATGAACTGCCACCGCAGGAATGTCCCACGCATAAGCCAGACTTCGGCCAATCGTCGCACCAACCAACAGTGCTCCCACCAGACCCGGACCTGCCGTGTAAGCCACGCCATCCAAGTCTTTCGGCGTCAGGCCCGCTTCTTTCAGCGCAGCTTTAACCAGCGGAATCGTCTTCTTAACGTGATCGCGAGAAGCCAGTTCAGGCACCACACCGCCGTAATCAGCATGCAGTTTTACCTGGCTGTATAACTGGTGCGCTAACAGACCTTTTTCATCATCATAAATAGCCACGCCGGTCTCATCGCACGACGTCTCGATGCCCAGAATTCGCATAACACCTCAGCTCACTTGGATCACAGATCGATCCGCTTTCGATCTGCTGGTTTCTAAATCAGGCGGCAATCTTACATGGGCGGCATCAAATTCACCAGTTATGCTTTACAAGCACCCTAGTATCGGATTAGAATTCCGCACCATTTTTAATCAAAGCTGGTCAATCTGTCTCCAGCGATAACTGACTAACCCCTGAGGTGAAAGGCACATGCCAGTAGTTAAAGTACGTGAAAACGAACCATTCGACGTAGCACTGCGTCGCTTCAAGCGCTCTTGTGAAAAAGCAGGTATCCTTTCTGAAGTTCGCCGTCGTGAGCACTTCGAAAAGCCGACTACCGTTCGCAAACGCGCTAAAGCAGCTGCAGTTAAACGCCACCTGAAAAAGCTGGCTCGCGAAAACGCACGTCGCGTTCGCCTGTACTAATTACGATTAATACAGGATTGCGAGATGGAATTGATTGAACGTCTGAAAGACGAACAAAAAACGGCGATGAAAGCCAAAGACAAACCTCGTCTTGGCACTATCCGTTTGATCATGGCTGCAATTAAACAGCAAGAAGTTGACGGTCAGAAAACTCTGAACGAAGACGAAGTGCTGGCAGTGATGACCAAAATGGTTAAGCAGCGTCGTGATTCTGTTTCGCAATATCAGTCAGCAGGCCGTGATGACCTGGCTGATGTGGAACTGGCAGAAATTTCCGTTCTGGAAGAGTTCATGCCAAAGCCACTCAGCGACGAAGAAGTTGATGCTCTGGTGAAAGAAGCCATCGCAACTTCTGGAGCAGGCTCCATGCAAGACATGGGTAAAGTCATGGCCGTTCTGAAACCTTTGGTTCAGGGCCGAGCTGACATGGGTAAAATCAGCCAATTGGTTAAAGCTAATCTGGCTTAACTTTTATCCGACCTGCAAACAAGCCGTGCTATCCATTTTTGGAGTGCGCGGCTTGTTCGTATTCGCTCAGTAGCAAATACTGAGAGTACCCTCTTCTCTTATTCACCGAATGCATAAAGGTTTATGGCAGGAAAGATCCCACGCTCATTCATTGATGATCTGCTAGCACGACTCGATATTGTCGAGCTAATAGACGCGCGGGTGAAACTCAAAAAGCAAGGCAAAAACTACGGTGCCTGCTGTCCTTTCCATAACGAAAAAACCCCGTCTTTCTCCGTCAGCCAAGAGAAACAGTTCTATCATTGTTTTGGTTGTGGTGCGCACGGCAATGCCATCGACTTCGTCATGGAGTTCGATCGCCTTGAATTTGTCGAAGCCATCGAAGAATTAGCGTCTTCGCTCGGTCTAGATGTACCAAGAGAGCAATCCGGCGGTGGTGCCCCAAAAGGGCCTTATGCACGCAGCGATCAAAAACGCGACCTCTACCAGATGATGGGCCAAATCGCCCAGTTTTATCAGGGTGGTCTGCGTAATGAAGCGGGTAAAATAGCGATTGATTACCTTAAAGGCCGTGGCCTTTCCGGTGAAATCGTACAGAAGTTTGGGATTGGCTACGTCGCTGACGAATGGGATCAGGTGCGTTCACGCTTTGGCCGTGATAACACCAGCCAGCAGGCGCTGGTATCAACCGGCATGCTGATAGAAAACGACAACGGACGCCGTTACGACCGCTTCCGTGGCCGTGTAATGTTCCCTATTCGTGACCGTCGTGGACGTGTTATCGGTTTTGGTGGCCGCGTGATTGGCGATGGCACACCGAAATACCTCAACTCACCGGAAACGCCGATATTCCACAAAGGACGTGAGTTGTATGGCCTGTACGAAGTGCTACAGGCACACCGCGAGCCCAAGCAATTACTCGTTGTTGAAGGTTACATGGACGTGGTCGCCCTGGGGCAATTTGGCATTGATTATGCCGTTGCATCACTGGGCACCGCGACCACCGCAGAACATATGCAAACCATGTTCCGCCAGACATCCAACGTGATTTGCTGCTACGACGGTGACCGCGCAGGACGTGACGCCGCATGGCGTGCAATGGAGCAGGCACTTCCCCACTTGGTAGATGGACGCCAGCTCAAATTCATGTTCCTGCCAGACGGTGAAGACCCGGATTCCATGGTTCGACAGGAAGGCAAAGAAGGCTTTGAACAGCGCCTTGCAGGTGCCATGTCACTGTCAGAATTTCTGTTTAATACCTTGATGGAACAGGTCGACACCAGCAGTCAGGAAGGCAAAGCCAAGCTCACCACTTTGGCGGTGCCACTGATTGACAAAGTGCCGGGCGGCACACTTCGTCTCTACCTACGTAACATTTTGGGCCAGAAGCTAGGTCTACCTGATGAGCAACAACTCGAAAAGCTCATCAGCCGACAAGGTCAGACGCAAAAACGTCAACCTTTGCCGGAAATGAAACGTACCCCAATGAGAGAAGTGATAACCCTGTTATTGCAGAATCCAGGGTTTGTAGAAAACGTACCGCCACTTGATGGTGTGGAAGAGCTCGGGATCCCCGGCTTAAATTTATTCACCACCATGCTTGAACTTTGCCGATCCCGTCCCAATATTACGACAGGACAGCTGCTGGAACATTGGCGCGGCACAGAACAAGAAGCATTGTTAGCCAAATTGGCAAGTTGGGAACTACCTATCAACGAAAACAATGTATTAGATGTATTTTTAGACTCACTGGACAAAATTCTGGACCAGTGCGTCAAACAACAAATAGCCAAGTTGCAAGCTAAATCGAATACCGTCGGCTTATCAGTCGAAGAGAAGCGGGAGTTGCAGTTGTTAATCCTCAACCGGCCCGACTAGAAACTAGCCAGCATACTTGTATTTTGCTAAAATTGGCAGTTTGCGTTTCCGCATACTAAATTCTTCACTCAGACCCGAAGTTGGATATCGTCTATGGATCAAAATCCGCAGTCACAGCTAAAGTTGCTTGTCGCAAAAGGTAAGGAACAAGGCTATCTAACCTATGCAGAAGTAAATGACCACCTACCGGAAGACATTGTCGATTCTGATCAGATAGAAGACATCATTCAGATGATCAACGACATGGGCATTCAGGTGGTGGAAACAGCGCCAGATGCCGATGAGCTGATGATGTCTGAAACTGTCGCGGACGAAGATGCCGTCGAAGCAGCAGCAGCAGCACTTTCTAGCGTTGAATCTGAAATAGGTCGTACAACTGACCCAGTACGCATGTATATGCGTGAAATGGGTACAGTAGAACTGCTTACCCGCGAAGGCGAAATCGACATCGCCAAACGCATCGAAGATGGTATTAACCAAGTACAGGTATCGGTTGCCGAATATCCTGGCTCCATCTCATCACTGCTCGATCAGTTTGACAAAGTAGAAGCAGAAGAGCTTCGCCTGACAGACATCATTTCTGGCTTCGTAGACCCGAACCAGGAAGACATCGCCCCTACCGCCACCCACATCGGTTCAGAGCTCACCGAAGAGCAACTGGAAGATGAGGATGATGACGGCGACGACGATGATGATGACGAGGAAGAAGAAGACACTGGCATCGACCCAGAGCTAGCACGCGAAAAGTTTAACGACTTGCGTCTGGCTTACGAAGGCATGCAGCTGTCAATCCAGAAAAACGGCCGCTTCCACGAAGACACTGCAGGCGCCATCGCCGAACTGTCAGAAGTGTTCAAGCAATTCCGTCTGGTACCAAAACAATTCGACCGCCTGGTTAACGAAATGCGCGACACTATGGATCGCGTACGCACACAAGAACGCATCGTGATGCGCCTGTGTGTAGACCAAGCGAAAATGCCGAAGAAAACCTTTGTACAACTGTTCAGCGGCAACGAATCGTCAGACAGCTGGCTGGATGAAGCTCTGGCTTCAGAAAAGCCATACGTCGATCGCCTGAAGCAGTACGAAGAAGATCTTCGCCGCTGCGTACAGAAACTGAAAATCGTTGAAGACGAAACCGGCCTTTCTGTAGAGCGCGTAAAAGACATTAGCCGTCGCATGTCAATCGGTGAAGCGAAAGCACGCCGTGCGAAGAAAGAGATGGTTGAAGCGAACTTGCGTCTGGTTATTTCTATCGCCAAGAAATACACCAACCGCGGCCTGCAATTCCTGGATCTGATTCAGGAAGGTAACATCGGCCTGATGAAAGCGGTAGATAAATTCGAATACCGTCGTGGTTACAAGTTCTCGACTTACGCAACATGGTGGATCCGTCAGGCAATCACCCGTTCAATCGCAGACCAGGCACGTACTATCCGTATCCCTGTTCACATGATTGAAACCATCAACAAACTGAACCGTATCTCACGTCAGATGCTTCAGGAGATGGGTCGCGAGCCACTGCCAGAAGAACTGGCAGAGCGCATGCAAATGCCAGAAGACAAGATCCGCAAAGTGCTGAAGATCGCCAAAGAGCCAATCTCCATGGAAACCCCAATCGGTGACGATGAAGATTCACATCTGGGCGACTTTATCGAGGATACCACCCTCGAGCTGCCAATGGATTCCGCGACCATGAACAACCTCAAGATGGCAACCAGCGAAGTATTGGCTGGCCTGACGCCTCGTGAGGCAAAAGTTCTGCGCATGCGTTTCGGTATCGACATGAATACCGACCACACGCTGGAAGAAGTGGGCAAACAGTTTGACGTAACGCGTGAGCGTATCCGTCAGATTGAAGCGAAAGCACTGCGTAAACTGCGTCACCCAAGCCGCTCAGAAGTTCTGCGCAGCTTCCTGGACGAATAATCCAAGACGCATTTTAAGTAATATTGGAAAGGCGAGCACTGCTCGCCTTTTTCATTTCTGCGATTTGAACTAAGTGGCTAAAAAGCATACTGAATAGGGTGTGGTTGCGTCTAGACACCCCTGCTCCCACCCCTTATAATCAACCCCCAACACGGCCCCTTAGCTCAGTGGTTAGAGCAGTCGACTCATAATCGATTGGTCCGCAGTTCAAATCTGCGAGGGGCCACCATATTCCAGAAGGTTAGCAGGCGTAGTACCTACTAACCTTTTTTTGTGCCTGCTGATTTATAGTCAAACACTTAGTCAAACAAGGAATGGCTATCCTCGCCTTAAATGATAAGGATAAGCTTGGTGGCACATAGTTCGTGCCCACTCTGAAATAATATTCGCAACGACTTCACCATCCATTGGCCCAAACTCTTCTTTATTCGACTGATGGTAATGTACTGCTTCCCCCTGAAAACAACCGTTATAGTGACCTCCTGCCCTATCCAGTCCCTTGCCTACACGCCTTCCAATATGCGGACCATAGTAATAAGTCAGAATTTCTCTGTAGCTACTGTCTTTAGTTAGCATTGCTTGCCTCCTCTAATAAGTCTCATAGCTACACTATCACTAGGTTTAAATTTCCAAACTTTGCCACTTTCTAAGGAGTCACAGAATGGACTGGATGATTGGAAGGCACTACAAGTTTTGCAGGCCTAGAGGTGGCGTTGAATATGAGGGCAAGGTGCTAAACACGTCTGAACTGGCCATAGAGATTTCCAATAGCAAATCCAAGATAACGATTCCCCGGGCTATCTATTCTGAGCTTGTAGCGATTGAGGCCTTTTCGACGCCACAAAAAACACAAACTCCTCCGAGCAAAGAAACAGAGACCGTAACTGAAGCCGATAATTTGCCCTTGCTACTGACAGAACAAGAAGTCGCTCAGCTCATCGGTATGAGCCGCTCGTTTCTGCGGCAATCTCGTATGGAAGGTCACCGACAAAACAGAACTGATGCTCCTCCATTCATCAGAATTGGTAGAACTATTCGATATAGGTCTGAAGATGTGAAGCTATGGGTAGACGAACATAAAAGACAAAACAGCACCTACGACCAGGATTAGGCAGATATAGAGAAGTCAGAACATACATCAGGTTTTACAATTTACGATGCTTTTGATGATTTGTTTTTCAGTGTTAGAGCGCGGATAGTGCTGCAGATATTCATTTCGGTTAAAGTAGGTGGCAGCTTAACGCATAATTACTCCTGCAGTAGCAACACAACCGAATACAAGGGATTCCTTTCCCCTGCTAACCGTCAGTAGTGCTTTATTGTCTCAACAACAGCAGTCTTCTGTCGCCTCTTAGCCTTATCTACAGTAATAAAACGCCCGGTTGAGGCATCTCGTCCGACCTTAACGGTTCGCTTCGGCTGTGGTTTCTTTGTTGCTTTTTTTGCTTTAGTCATAAGCTATTCCTTTGTTTTTAATAGTCATAGACATATATGCGGACTACTGTATGTAAACACAAGGATAAAAATGGAAAAGTTTGACACTCATGACTTTTTAGCGACTTTGGCTAGGGAGTTGAACTGGTGTCCACATCTGAAGTAAATAGGACAGGCACTTTTAAAAAGCCCCTTATCTTTCGTATTTTTAGGTACGTGAGCTTGCTTGCCTCGCCTTACAGCACTGTCACCAAATGCTCAGATGATGAAGACACCGCTGCAGAGATTGCCAACGAAAAGCGGATAGCCACCGTGTTCGGTAACAATCACTCAGGTATTGCAGTAAAACGCCTTACCACTCAGACAAAACTCAAGTTCCGACAACAACAGCTACTCGATGTTTTTAGGTAGTGACAGGAAGGAAAATCACATCAGTTTTCTGGAGATCCAGACAGGAAACAAGACATTCACGGCGAAGGTGAACTACAGGTATTTCGAGCTTGAATAAGCGTTGGCTGCTGGCGGTATTAGCCACATTACTACTTATACTCCCAGCGCATACCTCCGCGAAAAGTCAGTACGGCACAGCTACTGTCAGCAAGGTCACTTCGATTTATGATGCTGATACCTTTCGGGTCAATATCGATGGTTGGCCAGCCATTGTCGGAGAGCATGTTCCCGTTCGGGTGAAGGGCGTTGATGCACCCGAAATTCGCGGGAAGTGCAAAACTGAAAAGCACTTGGCTAGAGTGGCCAAACAGTTCACCGTTGAACAACTATGCACTGCCAAAGAGATACGCCTGACAAACATCGAGCGCGGAAAGTATTTTCGCCTATTAGCAGACGTTGAAATTGATGGCCAGCTACTCGCGGATAACCTCATCAAAGCAGTAATAGCAAGGCCATATCAAGGAGGAAAGCGCGAAGCCTGGTGTGACTAGAAAATGCCCCAAAGCTGCTTCGGGCCTAGATACTCTTCACTGAAGGTAGTGTTCATATTGACCACTAATCTTCAGTGGTTTTGGTTCTGTTCAGCTTATTGTTTAGCTTTTGGTCATTCTCTTTATTAGCCAAGTCCGTTATGAAGTTAATGTTTGAAGCAATCACGCTGTAAATGCAAAACAACTGGGCATATACAAGGCAAAGTAACATACAAAGACCGGCAAACGTAAATAGCTCAGGCACTTTCAAATATAAGCTTGTATTCACTAGAAACGGCTTAATGGAAATACCAATCAGCAGCACTGCTAGTATCACCGCTGAGATAACAACAACGCCAACCAACAACTGCACCCGCTTTTTATCTTCTTCTGGGAATATAGCAGACGAGCTTGGCTGAATAACCTTACGCATGGCTTGCGGATAAATGTAAGCAATCCAAATCCCCATAATAGTAAAAATCATGGCTGACCCGTTTTGCAAAATACTAACTACAGGCGACACGTCTTTGTAGGTTATGTCGTCTTTGAATATCCAGCTAACTAAGGCAATGAAGCAAGCTAAAGCAACATGCCAAATCAAGGTTTTCATTGTCCAACCGCTTCTTCTTGTTCTTCCTCAATAAACGCTGACAGCAGCTTACCACGCGTAAACTCCATAGCTTTAAACAAACGTTCAGTTGTGTAATGCCCCGTGTCATCGCGACCACCACCTGCTAAATCGTTTACAGGTAAAATACTTTTAACAACGAAGTTATCTAACCAGACAACCCCTGAATTCTCTTTCTTGAAGCCAATGTTTCGCCATTCATCACCACCCGCATATTCACGCTCATACAGTTGGATCAGGTCTTTCAGTTCTTTTACTGTAGGCTTAGCCTCAATGTTAACTTCTACTCTTCGGTTAGCTCTTGTCACTTGACTAGAAACAAAAGGCAGTCCTTTGAATAAGTTCGTCCAACCGCTTTGCTGCACTACCTGAGCACTAATCAAATCACGCTTAACAAAATGAGTGATTTCACCTGTCAGACCTTCCAAGTCGGCTTCAGTAGTTGGTTTCTTAAACTGCTCTGAATAAGCCTGAAACCATAAATTACCTTTCTCGCCTTGCTTGGTAGGAGCAAACGAAATAGACAGATACTTACCCTTACCGCCTTTACGTTCTTTCTCAACGACTTTTCTTTGTCTGAAGTCACTATGTAGCTCCACATAGTCACGCATGAATCGGTTCATTATTTCTGTGTCAGAAACAGAGTTCGGAAAACGAATAGACGCGAAAAGATCTAACGAGGGGACAAACCAGTAATAAGCAGCTTCACCCCAAATAACGCGGTCTTCACCGACGTTATCATCGGCATTGTAAAGGTTATTGTCATTTAGCCCTGCATCAGCCTTAATACCGTATACGCCGTTACCCTGACCTATAGCACGCCAAAGGATAAGCATATAATCCCCTGTATCCTCATTGCGTTCTATTGCTTTCAAGTAAACTTTTTTGCGGTTGCCGTAGCCAACGGTTTGGTCATCCCAAAGCAGAGTATCTTCTAAAGAGATTCTGTCTTGAAACCATTCGTGTAAGGAGTCGAGCATTACATCCATACTCAAAGGTTCGAAGTAATCGTCACCTCGACGAGCAAAGCCCAACGACTTGTATTTGAAAAATGTAACCAGACCTTCGCTCATGAAAACTCCTTTTATTTATTAGAGTTAGAGTAAATCACAAACCGTGTTCAACTCAAAGTTGTTAGGCTATAAAGTGCTACTTTTGAGGTATCAAAAGTCCGCCAAAGCGGGTTTGGTTACATCGCGTATAGCTTGTGACATCAATAACAACAGCCAATTTTTGAAGCAGAGCTTCTAAAGAGGAGAATGCTAATGGTCGACTTTTGAAACTCACTTCTGTCCAAAACTCCCTCAACACCTCACCCGCGGCACATCTCCCCACCGAGTCGTATACTGCGGCGATAAATACTCACGCCGCATACCCCACTTCGGCGCAATCCCTTCCGCCGCCAGAAACACGGTGCCGGTACCATAACGCTGATTCAGCCCATCAAACGCCTTCATTAACGCAGGGTCCCCTGGCTGGGTATCAAACAAATCCGGCTGCACATGCTCGGCCCTGGCTAAATCCAACAACCCCACCCCGACCTTGTAATACTGTACGCCCAACTCGTACAACAACGGCACCAAGGCAGACACCGCCGACGTGATCACCGTGGTATCGTCCACCGGAAAGGCAAAGCGATGTAGCTGCTTAAAACTTCTCGGCTTCTCGTCATACGGCGAATTCCCCGCAAACACCATCAATACCGAACACACCGACCCCTGCGCCCGAAGCTTCGCGGCCGCAATACCCGCATGCTTACACAATGCCTGGTGAAGGGCTTCCTGCTCCACAATCCGCTCTCCCATCGAGCGGGTAGAAAAGATCTGCTGCTTATCCGCCCTGGCCACATCCCAGCCCTTACACACTTCGCCGTTTAACTCCCGCACCGTGCGTTCCATTTCCACATTAAACTCACGGCGCATCAACGCCGGTTTCTGGCGCGACAGCTGCAGCGCCGTTTCAATGCCCTGACGCTTCAACCTTTCAGAAATACGCCGACCGACACCCCAGACATCCCCTACGGCCATATGCCCCAACACATCAAGGCGCTCTGCCTCTGAGTCCAGCACACAGACACCCGCATAACCGGATAACTTCTTCGCCGCATGGTTTGCCGCTTTGGCCAACGTCAGGGTTTCCCCCATACCGACCCCGACCGCCAACCGGCACTCTTTCCATACTGCCCGACGCAAAGATTCAGCATGCACACGTAAATCCGGGATCGCCGCGCAGCGGTGAAACGACAGGAAAGATTCATCTATCGAATACACATGCTGCTCAGGCGCAAAGCGCCCTATCACCTGCATCATCTTTTCGGACAGGTCACCATAGAGTTCATAGTTCGATGAACAAACGATCACCCCCTTCATTTCACACAGGGTCCGCATTTGAAAAAACGGCTTAAACTTCTCTACTCCCAGCTCCCTGGCCTGACGGTTTGCTGCCACCACACACCCATCGTTGTTCGACAGCACAATCACCGGCTTTCCCCGCCAGTCTGGCCTAAACACCTGCTCAGCACTGCAGTAAAACGCATTGGCATCAACTAGCGCGAACATAACAAAGGACTCTCACGGTGACAGCGGATAGAGCGGACGACGACACCCTCAATAGAGAACGTATCGTGTTTGGTGATTTGCACAGAGGCGTAAGTGTCGTTAGCCGACAGCAACAAACGGCGGGACACATCGAGAAGCTTACAAACAAACTCCCCGTTAAAGTTGGCCACTATCACGTCCCCATCCCTGGCGGTGACGTGCCTATCAACAATTAGGATATCGCCATCAAAAATACCGACGCCCTGCATCGACTCCCCAGAAGCACGACCAATAAAGGTCGCGCTGGGATGCTCAACCAAGAGCTCATCCAAGCTCAGAGGCAGCTGGCGATAATCGCTCGCCGGAGATTCAAAGCCGGTGATACCGGCACTGGCAAAAATAGGGATAACGTTCATTTAAAAATACTGTTTATATATACAGTATTGATTCTATCGCTTTCTGTCTCACTGGCAAGACCCAGCTTTTCTGACAGCGGGAAAATTGAGCAACGCAGTCACTCAAGCAGAGTGCGCAGTTTTAAGAAAATAATTGCGCACTTTTTAGAGACAAAACTTGGCGAGTTCTTCCCTAACTTCATCAGAAAAAACTTATAAAGCATATATATAGAACCGTTAAGACGCTGCCATATGCGGTTTCAGAGAAACAAATATTGCGCACTTTTCCTGAGACTGCGCAGTTCTTACAACCCTTAAGCTATCCAAGGCTACAGTCAGGTCAGAATCAGGTTCGCAATCTATCCTCTGAATGACGAATACTTTTTATAGTTCGAGCCGTGCTTTTCCACTGTTGAAACATGCAGCCTCTGCAATTGTGTCGCACAATACCGAAGTATTTGTTATCGCAACGACATATCGGGGAAATCATGGATGTGACCGAAAAAATCAATACCAGCTGGGGATGGACCGGTATTGAAGCAGTCGAAGTCGTAAGAGAAAACGATTTTGGTAATCTCTTAATTAGAGACTCATCTAGCAGGTTTTGGCGCTTATGTCCGGAGGAACTGGAGTGTGAGCTAGTCGCTGCCAATAAGCAGCAGTTTGATGAATTGCTCAGCGACAAAGAGTTTTTAATTGACTGGCACATGACTGCTTTAGTCGAGGTTGCGAAGAAGACATTGGGCGAACTAGATGAAGGCCGGAAATACTACTTAGTGATACCTGGAAGTTTGGGCGGTGAGTACGACATCTCCAATATCAAAACTATCACCTTAGATGAACTGATTAGTTTATCTGGAAGCCTTGCGCATCAGATTAAAGATTTACCGCCAGGTGCGAAGGTAAAACTCAATGTGGTGAAAAAGAACTAATTTTTTCCAGGCCATCAACGGGATGCTTTGTCACTGCGGCAGTTTTTCAAAGTATTGTGAATACAAAGGATTGAGGCGTTTTGGTAAGCACCCGTTATCGCAACGTTATACAAGGAGTGAAGTTTGAAGCTAGCCACGTTTGAAGAAGACTATTGGCAACTACGCTCTGGTGTTGAATCTCACATGTTAAATCCACAAAAATTCTGGATACCAGATGAGTCAGAGCGAAGAAACCTAAAGATCGGTGATGCCGCCAAACTTATCTTTGATGTAGAAGGTGAGAATGATGACGGCTCAATAGAAGTTGTGGGTGAAAGAATCTACGTTATCGTTTCAGAAATCATAGGTGAGTTCTACATAGGCATTCTTGATTCTCAACCTTTATGCATCGACCCAAAAGACGACTTTTACCTTGGCTTTGGGGTTGAGGTGGCTTTTACCCAAGAACACGTAATTGATATAGACCGCCCGCCGGATGACTACATAGAGTGGCAATTAGGTCAAAAACCAGAAAAAGAGTGGCCAAGGTAACCTTTGTATAACAATGTCATCAACAGGACGTGTAACTCAGAGTCAGCAGCATATTCCACTCTCTGTGACTTCGCTTTCCACGACAAATTCAATTAATTACACGCCAGTTATAACCGGCGTTAGCCATACAAGGAGATCGAGCATTGTTCGGATTATTCAAGAAAAATGAAGAAAAAATCGGAATTGAACCTGAATATATCGTGGTTACGATAAATGCTCGTATCCAGCCAATACACAGAGGTGAGATATATGAAGACCCTCTCGATAAGATTCTCTCGGAAAACTCTATCGGTGAAGTATCTGGTGGAGGCACTCTTCAACTCCAATCTGGCGAAATTGAGCATTGTGATGTGGAAATTCAAGTTAACAATTCAAGCAAAGAAACTGTTGCACTCATCAGAAATTCACTCGAAAAAATAGGTGTACCCAAAGGGTCAAAAATGAAAGTGGAAGCCACTGACTCCGAAATCGAGTTTGGTACTTTAGAAGGTTTGGCGATCTACCTAAATGGCACTGATTTAGACGACGAAGTATATGCAAACAGCGACTCCAATCACGTATACAGTGAACTTGATCGTCTCACTCAAGATAATGGTAAAGTTTATAGTTATTGGCAAGGCTCAAAGGAAACAGCTTTCTATTTGTACGGTACGTCATTTTCTCAAATGAAATCCCAAATCTCAGAGTTAGTTCAGAGCTATCCTTTGTGCCAAAAATGCAGAATTGAGCAGATAGCATAAAGTTGGCTAACAAGAGCATAAACGGGACGTTTACTCGTGGCGCATTTTTCTAAAAGCGGTGATTTAGCCATTTCAATCAGTTTGGGCTAGTAAAGGTCCATAATTCGAACGTTATATGCCAATGGGGGAATTAGTGTGCTGGGAGAGTTCATTCTCGTAGATGATCTTAAAGCAAATGAGCTTTTAGTTGAGGCAGCTCCCTATGAGTCGCGTACTAGCCAAACTTGGAGGCAGCTAAATGAGTTCCACTTTGAAAGCCTTTGGGGAGTTATTTCAGATCAACCAAATGCTATCTCAACAGGCCACCTTAAAGTTCTTTCGGCTGAAGATGGAGAGGTCTGGTTAATCGTTTTTTCAAATGATTATCGAGACCTTTTGGCTAATTTCGATCACAGAGACATAAATAGTACTTCTTCCAAATGGTTTCAAACCGACGGGTTCAAATGGGGTTGGAGTGAGAAGGATGTCATCAGTCTTTTCGAAAGCGTGTGTTCACTTGCGAAAAACGCCAAGCAAAAAGACCAGTCTCTTGTTTATTGGGGCAGACTTTGAAATGTATGCAGTAGATATGAGCCCTTCTTCGGTCAAAAGGCACTAGATGCCTTTATTACTACCTGAGCAGTCACTGCCTTCGAACAACAAAGTCATCTACTTCGTTTTCCCAGTCAGCAATTGAAGGCGCAGCGTCCTAGTATTTCACGCACCTTCCCCAAGTAATTTCTCATTCGTCGAAACAGAACAAACGTGATCAAAACCTCCGAAATGCCCTCCCTCCTCATGCTTTGGGGCAAAAAATACGATTTCTTCTATCCCATCTGTACCACCAAGGTCATCCTGCTTTTCCAAAGTCTGGGAGATCTCTTTCACCATTCACCAAAAGTCAATTAAGCCAATGATAATAATGAATTTTAAGTGGTGGGTGAAAGAGATGGTGAAAAGGTCATTCACCATCATTCCTATTCACCAAGTGGTGAAAGAGACACTAATGGTGAAAGAGATTTCTCTCATTCACCACCCTCTTTCACCACGCTGCAAACCTTGCCACACAAGGCTTTAGTCCAAATTTGGTGAAAGGGTGAAAGAGTTTTATCAACTTTTAGGATTTGCTTAATTGGCATTAAGTAAGTCTACCCAACTTAGCACTGAGAAAGCCTAACCTTTTCACAGGCAACTTTTGCACACTTTTGAGTTAGCCACGATTGCTAGCTCAAAACTGCCCCAAAGCTTTTTGGCCAGTGTTTTTTAACAACTTCAAACATCCACACCTTTCTATACAAAAACTAATCGAGAACACCACGCCAGCGACGAGAAAAGAAAGGGGTGACGTTAACGAGGACATTATTCAATGCTGGGCACGGCAGAATTCCCATTTGATTTGACGCTTCGTATCTCTTTGTTGAGTCAGTATTTTCAAAGCCATTGATGGCAGAATGGATGGAACTGTCTGCTCTGAAAGAGATAGGCGCAATGCCAACCAAAAGAAAAAAATAAGGAATTGCACTAATGGCTAAAGAATTGGATAGAGATTTCAATCTACCGTTAATAGAGACTTATTGTCTTACCGAAGAATGTGAAAATAAAATTCATACACTTTCACTAATATTGAAAGAACAAGAGAGGGTGGCCCAAAGGAATACTAGGAGAGCAGGTGAAAATGTAATGCTAGCGAGGTTTGATTTTTTATCTGTGCCTCTAAATGAAGAACAGATCGATTTACTCCCTGAGAAATTAATTTCCCCTTCAAATAGAATGATTTATGACTACCAAGCGTGGGCGTGTGGTTTGGCGTTAATAACTGGTAAGCTCAAAGAATGTATCGAAAGTGTTGAACCGTCTGGTGGTCATCAATTTATTCCTGTTGAAATTTTTAATGCAGATTCAAAAAAGCTAGGAGATGCATATTTTTGGAAAATACTGAATGTCATAGATTCAATAAGGCTTGACTCAGGTGGAATTAAACCCGAATCAGGAGGTGAAATAATGGCAGACTCTCCTCTTGCTTATTCTTACTCGGGGGATATAAATATTTATGCCGATAGAGCTGTAAGAAAAGCAGCTTGGCACGAATTGAGGTTAAGGCTTACAAAATTAGTTTCAGATGAACTATTCGATATTATAAAAAAAAGGAATATTTCTAATGTCGGCATGATAGCCATTCAAAATTTCATAGAGCAATAGGAGGAATAAAAACTAATGGCCATGTGTTTCATGGTCTAGGCACTCTTTACTCTGTTTCAGACCAAATATAGTGATGGTTAGAAATGGGTATGAATGTGGGCAACTACTTTACCTCAATGATTTCTTTAACTGAGAGGCAAGGACAACCAATGTTCTCTAACAAACAGCAAAGCCATCTACTTCGCTGTCCCAAATCTGTAGTTATCCGAACAGGGCAATAACAAACGTAATTCGTAAATCAAAATTGTCCATAAGCACGTTATGCTGTTTTGGTTCTTAAGCATTATCAAAGCAGTCAGAGCATGATTATGAAATACTCATGACAACTCACTGCGCCTCTCTTCAACGCTCATTGATAACAGGAAGAAGATAGACCACGACTCTTGAGCGCCCCTCTTTTGACTGAATCAACCCATCTTGAGCCATCCCTTTTAACGCCTTTCCTACTGCTCTTGCCCTTGTAAGCGGTATGTCGCAATAGCTGCATACTTCGGACGCTTTGAGCCATTGGAAGTGTCGGTTGGCGAACTTCACATCTAAAAAACGCTCTTCAAGCAACACGCGATAATCATCTTTAAACTGATGTTGGTCATTGATCTGCCTAAATATGCGAAGTTCGTTCTTGTTCAGTGTCCAGGATGCTCCGTTGTCATACCTATGTTTCACCTCCAGCCAAAACTGTCGCAACCTCTCTGGCTCCGTTAGCGACACACGGCTATCTTTATAGGTCCACCCAAGCGCCGTATTAACTGTGTCCATATCTACGTCTTCACTCAATTCAATAACCGCATAGCGGCTTGAGCCGGTTTCATCTCGTAAGAAATCAGTACCGTTAACACTGGCTATGAATACGGTTTGCCGTTTCTTTTTTATATCCGCACGACCATATGGCGGCCTGACAGAGTCAACATTCTTGGTGATAAAAGCTTTCAAACTCCCCTGACTGTGCTTGGATGTTCTCTCAAGCTCGCCAAGTTCTACAATCCAGCTTTTAATACAGCTAAGAATTGAGTCTTTGTTGTCTGGGTTGAGCTCCCCCCCTTCCAGGAAGGCATGTGGTACCACCTCAGCAAAACGCGATATATAAGCCGTTTTCTTAAAACTTTGCTGACTTTGCAACACCGGAACTAACTTACAGGTAAAGTTTGGCTCGTATAGCGCCGCAATAGCAGCAATAAACCACTTACCCAGCGCAATGTCTGCTACCTGTTTGTCCTTGGCATTCAAAGCGTCAATGACTATCGATACCCGTTCCTCGCCATCCCATTCACCACCCGATAACCATGCCTTCACGGGGTGATAGGATTGCTTTTCGCAAAGTGCGGTGAGGTGGTCTTCTATTGAGGACTTGGGCAACCCCGCTTTTAGTGCCTCACTTATCAAGAATGATCGCTTACCCTCGAACGTTTCCGGTCTTGGCTTGCCACCCTCCAGCATTTCCAGTTCAAGTGTCATGCTGTTTTGGGCTGGAGTCAGGCCGATATGCTCGACTAGCGCTGACAGGTTATCGAAGGTTCCCAAAGGTCTTGCGTTCTCGTTAAGGTCTGGAAACCGCGTGTCTTTTGCTTTGAGCCGTTTGATATGACCACTTTCATCATCAAGAGATCTATAGCTATCAATACTGGTAACGGTGTCATCCGTGAATTCATCCACGACATTCACAGACGCCGCCACCTGCCTAAAACCGTCCAGCCCAAGTCGTTTTATCAGCGCCTCTTTACGCTCAACATTTCCGGTATTTGCCCAAGTATGAATACCCTCTTCAGAACAGGTCATTTCTGAATACAGCTCCTTTAGGACATCACAACTCGCTGTCTTTATGGCTTTTGCAGCGGCGACGGGTAAAAGGGGATTACTCCCCTTATTACCAACATGCAGCAAGTAATACCCAAGCATGAGATCAGCCGAAGATAAGCCAAGTTGCCTTTCAAGATGATTTGCCATAATCCCCCCGACACTCCGAACCGGCTAACGCGAGCTGAAGATGAATGAATTTTTCCTCTTCTCTATTTTGAAGCGCTGCTAGGTCGTGTAATTGCTCGCTGAGAAGACTGGTTAACCGGTCTCTATTCTCGTCGCTAATATCTTGCTGAAGGGCATCAGCAAGCCCAAGGCAGTACTCCATTTTCAGATTGAGATAGCTCATGCGGTCACCCCCAGACACAACGAGGTTGTAGGGGCCGAAAAACAACGAGAGATAGCGGGTAAAGTGCGGGTAGGGATAGTAGCCATAGTGGCAATCCTATTTTTTGGTTGTAACCAGCCCTCCCACGGAGTGGGATAATTTGAAGGCAGGAGATTTCTGTTCTTGTCGCTAATAGCTTGCAGCTGAAAAGTTGGCTATTTTTGCCACTCGCCATTCAGCCATGCTTGATAGTCTTCCTCGCGCCAGCCAATGGCACGTCCATTTACTTCTATTGGGGTAGGAAAAACCTTGTCTTTGCGATACCAACGCCAAATGGTTTTGGATGACCGGCCGACAAGTGAGGACATTTCTTGGAGAGATACAATGCGAGAGATTGTCATTTTTTGCTCCTTGTTAGGTTCAAATGCGAACAGGAGCTAAGTTACATTACTAGCCTTCAATAACTTGGGCGTGCCCAAAACATTGTTGGGCGGCGAACATCAATATAAACACTAAGATATTGGCTTATATCACTTTTTTTGGTTTTCAATTTCCCTCTCAACAGCTTCGACGCATTGGCTAATATCCTTTCGCACCTCCCCTGAAAGAGGACCAATACCAATACGAGCACATTCTTGCTCTATCGTTTTCATGAGTTCCGAAGAGTTGATCCTCTTGCCCCGTATAAACTTATTTGGCTTAGATTGGGCTACTAGCTTGGCCATAATACCCAGAGCTATCCCTCTAGTGTCTTGTGAAGTTTTGAATTTGCCAAATAAAGCCTTGGCATACCTACCTTGCGCGTCGAACTTTTTGGCTACATCTGGGGAGTTATAGAGGGTTTCGAGTTCAGTTCTAGAATGAGTCGCATTGTGTATTTTTAGAAGGTCTTTTCGCAGCAAATAGTAATTCCCATCCCATAAATGTCTATCAACACTGATCTCTGCACTTTTTAAACTATCACCCCAGGTGTTTTCAATTTCATCAGACCAAAGTACAAGTTTTTCACCGTCTAGATCTGAAAAGAAGTCCACCTCCCAAAAGCCAAATACAACAGACTCCGTCTCGAACATATAGTCCGATGGAGAGCAATCTTTTACATCCCAAAAAGCACTTCCATATGAGTGAAAAACCCCCATTAGACAGGAAGAATTTTCATGAAAGTTATTCTCAGAATTTTCCAGCATGCCAATAAGAGTATTTTTGAGCATAAAGTATGCGGCCTTTCCCAAGGGGTTTGATGCTAGGTACTTTATTTCTTCACCTTGTAAAGCCATTTGTTTTTCAGAAACTCTTACTAAGTACTCCTCTGTATTCTCGTGTTCCTTGCCTTTAATCTCGGTCATTAAAACTCTAATTTTACCTATCACTTGCTTATCAAATTGTGCGTAAAGTTTAATGGCACCCACAGTGACCCAATGATAGATATCTTCCACTTCACACCCCAGTAGTCTGGCAGCCCGCTCCACTGAGCAATATTCAAGAGGTAATAGAGGCGGAAACTTCGTTTCAGTTTCTTTCCTCGATGACATGATTCAATCCCTCCCTGAAAATGCCACTACATTCGTGACATTGGTGTTGTCATTTAGTCGTTGTTCCCATGATTCCAACGCCCTTCTTTTCTCAGGCAGGTATTCATAGCGGTCATAGTGCTTGCTGGAAACATCATTGAGCGCATGGTTCTGAATGCGGTCCCTAATTGATTTAGAAATTCCAATCTCTCCCATCAGGGTTTTACACGTGCGGCGAATGTCGCGGGGAGTAAATGACGAAACAAAAGGCGTCGCCTCTCGGTATCGGGTAACAGCTTGTGATAGCGAATCCAAACGAATGTGTTCGTTGCGGTTTAGCCGGTGCGGAAAGATATAGGTCGAGTCTTGGTTTGCTTCACGCAGCTGGCGCAACACTTCCAATGCCGTTTCTGTTAGAGGAATGATGTGTTCACGCTTGTTTTTCGACAGGTCGCGACTCACCAAAAAGGATTTTTGCTGCCAATCCACGGCTTCCCACTTAGATACGGCCAGTTCATAAGGGCGCTGGCCCCCCGTATACAAACAAAGCAAAATCAAACACCGGATGGTGTCACCCATTTTGAATCGTTCATATTCCCCATTTAGATCTGCAATTACCTGGAGCAACTCATTTATTTTCAGGTAGTGCTCACCCACTCGCTCTGCGTCTTTCTGTTTTGGGATTGCCGTCATTGGGTTGAACACTAAGCCAAACTTAGCTTCATCAATGAAGTTAGCAGGGTCGTTGTCGTGCCTTAGTCCATAGTTAAACGCCGCCATCAGATAACTGCGCACTCGGTTTGATTGGGTTTTCGCCCCACGCCTTATCATCCCTGCCAGAACCAGCTTCAACTCGTATGCTGTGACATCTTTGGCTTTAGTGGCGGGCGGAATAATGGGATAGACTTCTTTTACGAGAGAGGTGAGTACGGCTTTGTGGGTTCGCTTGCCGTCCTTCGCCATCTGCGCGACATAGGCTTCAAACAATTGCTGCAGTGAGCCCTTTCTGGCTTCCTCGCGTTTCGCGCTATCCTTTTCTCGCTTTTTCGTTTCGATGAGCTCTTTCGGGTCAATGCCTTGAACGAGTAAATCACCCAACTCCTTTTGCTTCGCTCTCGCATCATTGAGAGACAGCGTCGGAAATTGCCCCAACGGAATAAACTTCGCTTTACGGCTGACAAAGTAGCGAAACACGAAACGCTTAGTGCCTTTTGGTGTCACTTGCACACCAAGTTTTCCTGCTCCCCGCTCGCTGTTTGTGTCCCATTCATAGTAAGGACTGCTTCTAGGTTTCAGGCCCTTTATTGCATTTACCGTTAGCATCTTCCTCTCCATGGTTGACCCTGTTCCTTGTTTGACTATGGCGAAATTTAGTCAAACATTTAGTCAAACAAGGATGCCCCTAAATGAGATTAGCCAAGATGAGATGTAACGATGTTTCAATTTTAATCCACTGAATTAAATAACAAAAAAGACGCACTGAGAAAAAGTGAGATTTTATAGAAATCAGTCAAATCACGACTCATAATCGATTGGTCCTCAATTCAAAGCTATCTACTTTTCTCTGGTCTATTTTGGGGTGATTTGACGTTACGTCTCCAGCCCTCGGACAACACAAAACATCCAAAAAATCAGTTTAAGAACTACTGGGACAGACACCTCAAGAAAAATCTCGTCCAAACTTGGAAATTGCTTATAACCTCGGTTTAATCTGTGTTCGTTGGCTGAGCGAAGGGCTGCATGGGCATTAATATCACTCAGCTTGATAGCGCGCCTTCCAGTGAGCTCACACTGTGGTTGATGGTAGAGAATGTGGGTCATGCTATTGCGGAATTAGATAAGGCTGGGATTTATCATTTCGAAAGTAAGGGAGCGGCAAAGCAATACGCAAAACAGCTCTCATTGACCTCGTTCAAATATCTGCCTATCTCCATGAACTGAACCGTCAGGAGCCTTTAGTTTGAATTGAGAGCATTTTTGGAAGCGTAAATGATAGTTGGTGGTGCGGTTGTCAGAATACTAACGCACTCAGTATTACCAGCAATAAGATACTCAGTTAGACCTTCGGGGTCGGATAGAAAACCAGATCGTGTTTTCTCAAGACTAAGCCAGCCTCCCTCTTTCACGGTGCAAAGCCAGGTGAGGTCGGCATTGTCTGCCCACCAAAATTCATTTAGGTCGAATTCATCCAACACTCTGAATCCATCTACCCAAAAAAAGCAGACGTAAACTGGCTCTTCGACATTCTCGAATTCAACATGGACTTTGAGCAAACAACCGTCCCAATTTACACCGCGAACGTCTGACACGCGTTGTTCACTGAATTCATTGTCTACTGGCTCTATCTTGAACCCCGAGTGTTTATCCATGCTGACTCGTCCTCATTTTTATCGCTATTCACAAGGGATGACAATTTCTGTTTCTTGCGTATCAGCGAACTGAATTGTCAGGCAGTCCAACTGCCAGTTGAGATTGGTATGACTCGCTTTGAAGAAGAACACTCCATCGCCACTATCGCCTTCAATATCAAGATCCATTTCGGCGTAGCCTTTTGCATCATGGCCACCAATCTTCCCTGTATTCAATGAATAGTCATAGGGAATGCCAATCTTGTTTTGAAAGGACTCGTTTTGTTCCAATTTAGTAAGCGCAAGCTTCACCGAGGGTGACTCTTCAAATTCTCGAGAACTCAAATTAAGAAACACAGTCACAAAAAGCACAAGAGCTAGAAAAAACACCAGTGATCCAAACGACCATTTCCGCTGAGTTGCTTTGAAAGCTTCGATACTCTCCCAATGATTGTTTTTCCACGCCCATTCATTGCCTTTTGCCCCTACTACGAATGCGTAGAAAGTGCCAAAAAAAGGGACTAATGCCCAAAGGGCTTTATAAGACTTGAAACGTATTCCCCAAACGAAACTGAATATGAACGCTCCCCAGTTCCAGCCCTTAATCTCATTTGGGACTTGCTTCTCACTATCCATATGTTTGACTCCCTTTCACTTAAATCCGAAGGCTAATAACCCTGCTCTTACTGATACAAAGTTACTGCTCGTTGGGAAAATAACAAGACACAAACTTTCAATAAGGCAGCCGGATGTAACGGCGATTTGTTCTTTCAATTTTATGAAATGACCGCCGCAAATATTGATGTTTGTGTAGTGCGCCTGAATTTGCGCGCATGAACCTCTACTGATTGTTTTATTATTGGCTGTTTCATATATAAAACTAACGAGCCACAAGTGAATCATGGTTTCGTTTGAAAAGATGTCTCCCAAGGAGATTGGGAAAAGCCAGCAAGGAAAGCGCATGCAATCTAAGAACTCCTCTATGACTCCATCACTTCCACAGACATTGTCTCAGGAAGCCATTCAGGATAGAGCGTTTCAGGTATCGGTATCACAAGCGTCATATAACTATATGTTCAGCTACATTGAGCCCTTATCCCTCTCTGCAGGGCTGCCTAAAGGAGAGGAGTTCACACTCGAGTATGAAGCGAAAGTCGCTAAGGTCTTTTTACCCTTGCTGGAAAACTTCACCAAGGTTGTTGTGTCTTTGCTTGAGCGAGAGCTGCAGGACGATTTAACCGGTGATGTGTCAGAGTCGATCAAAAAGGTTAACGATGCCTATCACAAGTTGAAATCGCCAAGCTCTCCGCTGGCTGTGATTGAAGATGCAGCAGCAACCAAAGCGTTACTCGAAGCACTGGCTGAGGTACCTAATGCTATTGAAGGCGCGCTTCAAGGCCTTTCTCACCTACCCAAAGATTTCATGCACATTGTTGAGGGGTTGGCGAAAGTCACCAAGCAATTTGAGTCAGAGGGCTTTACGGCATTTCTTAAAGACACGCTTTATTACACCTTGAATGAAGAGCGTGGGCATCAATATCTCAAACCGAAAGGACTGGCAGATTACGAATTGCTGTTTAACACCTTGCCGACGCCTCAGGCTTTGGATGTAGAGCGCAAAGCGTGGATGCCGGAAGAGGATTTACCGATTTGTCTGCAAGATTGGTACTTTGGCTACATGCAAATCGCGGGGTTTAATACCACCAACCTCAGAGGTGTCAGAACTCAGAAAGAAGCGCATGAGAATGTGTATTTGCTGTCAGAGCTTTTGGAAAAAATGCCCGTTAGTGATGACACCTTGCAGCAAGTCAGCGGCAATAATGCGTTAACGCTCACTGAAGCCGCTAACAAAGGCTTATTGTACGTTTGCGATTACACCATGTTTGAAGGCAAAAAAGGCGCGTCTTTGCATGGTTTACACCGCTACCCTGAAGCACCGATTGCGCTGTTTTATTGGAATCCGTCACCACCTCATGGCTACCCGACTGACGGTGCAATGCAACCTATCGCCATTCAATTGGGGCAGCATTTTGATGCCGACACCACGCCGATTTTCACGCCAAATGACTGCACCAATAACAACGATGTAGATGGCGCAAAGTGGCTGCTGGCAAAAATAGTGGTGCAAAACGCCTGTACAATTGAGCATGAAACCGTGGCGCATTTGGGCGCGTGCCATTTGGTGATTGAACCCATTGTTGTCGCCAGCCATCGACAGTTGCCACAAACACACCCACTGATGGTGCTGTTGAAACCGCATTTCCGATTCACCCTGGACATTAACCATGGCGCTTACACCAGCTTGATGGTGCCAGGCGGCGTTGTAGCTTCCGTGATTTCAACCTCGCATCAAGAAACTGCAGAAGTGCTTGTTGATGCTTATGAAAAGCGCCGGTTTGATGATCAGTATCCAGACAAGATCTTCCATCAACGGGGTGTCTCAAGCGATTCATTACCGTCTTTCCCATTCAGGGAAGATACCCTCGACCTTTGGGCGGCGATTCAGCAATTCGTGACTGATTACCTGTCGCTTTATTACGAGGGCGAAACGGCGGAAGCGCGTAACAAAATGGTGTTGGATGATTTTGAGCTTCAAGCCTGGGTGAATGAGCTGGTTAATCCAAAGCGCGCTGCAGTAAGGGGCTTAGATGGCTTAACGGCAACCAATGATGAAAAGAGCCCGGTACAAATCGACAGCTTTGATTATCTTTGCCGTGTCGTGGCGCAAATCATTTATACCGCAAGTGCCCAACATGCTTCAGTGAACTATGCGCAATACCCGCTGATGTCTTATATCCCTGGAGCCAGCGGAACGCTTTACAAGCCAATGCCAGGACGCAACGAAACACTGACTCAGGAAGACGTGATTGATTGGCTGCCACCTTTGGATGTGGCGCTGTATCAAACCTCATTCGCCTACCTGTTAGCTGGCGTGCAATATGACACCCTTGGTCACTATACGGATGACCCAAGAACCCAATACTTCACCGACAAACGTGTGGCACCGATACTGACTCAGTTCCACATGAACTTAAACAGAATCGAAATCGATATTCATGAGCGCAATGCCTCACGACCTATGCCGTATGTGATGCAACTGCCCTCTTTGATACCGAACAGTATCAGTATTTAGGACCTTATCACTGGCATTTCCCTGCTGAGTAACCAGCAATGCCTGGCAGGGAATGAAGGTAATAAGTCCATTAACTCAGGAATGTACATGCATGTGGCAACGTCGGATTAATCACTTTTTATCGCTGGTTTTTTCCGTCCTGTTTATCACTTTCAGTGTCTCTGGTTTGGTTTCTGCGAAAACAACCATTGACTTGTCACAGTGGGAAAGCGGGGGGTCGACAGTTGATAAATTCCGTTTTATTGATGACCCTTCACATCAATTAACCATTGATGATGTTGCGTCTCTGGCAGACTGGCAGCGCCCTCAAAAAGGCGTCGTTAACAGGGGGTTTTCCACGCTTCCGACCTGGATCTCATTCCGATTATCCAACCCTGAGCCTGTCAGTAAAAAGATCATCGTGGAGTATGTAGAACCCTCCGTCGAGACCATTGATTTTTACTCACGCTTGAAAAGCGGTGAAGGCACATTCACGCATCAACGCTTTGTTTACACTCAGCCCACAGACTCGCGCCCGGTCTCCTTTTACAGGCCAGCGTTTTCAGTCGATGTCCCGCCTGAATCTGAGGTTGAGGTTTACTACCGCCTGTTCCAGGGAAGTGACTTCCCTATGCATAAGTTTGACTCGATGCGTGTCTGGGAAGAGTCTGATTTTTACCACTCCACACATGTAGAACTGTCGCTATTGGTGATTTTGTTGTGTGTGGAAATTGCTATGGGTCTGTCCACCCTGCTCGCCTATTTCGCCACAAAAGACCGTCTTTATCTTTATTACACCGCTTTCGCGTTTTCAGCCGCATCACTCTTTGCCGCATTCAGCGGTGTGTGGAGCTATTTAATCGCATCACAGCACTATGAGTTATGGATGGTGGTGCTTCAGATAAATATTTGCCAACTCGTCGCCATTCTTTTTGTCCGTCACTTTTTGAATGTGCCGGAGCACTTACCGCGCGTCGATAAAGTCATGCTGGCAGTGGTGGCAGTGGTCGCGGTCGGTGTGGTGCTTAACCTCTTTGGTCAGCCGTATCTTTCGCGAATCATCATTGATTTCACCGCAATTGGTGCGTTTTCCCTGATCCCATTGGGCATCTATGCACACAAGAAAAAAGTACCGCACGCACTTTTGTTTTCAGGAAGTTGGGTCTTCTTTGCCATTGGTATGGCACTCGCCTCGGCAAGGCTCAGAGGATACATTGCAGACAGCGCTTTTGCTGAGTGGCTGATTTATTTTGGTGGTCTGATTGAGGTCATCTTGCTGACTACCGTCATGATCCTTCGATTCAGGCACATGCAGCGTGAAAAGCAACGCATTGAAGACAAACACTGGAAATATTTGGAAAATGCCGCGCACGTGCTGGAAGAAAGGGTTAAAGAGCAAACCAAGCAGCTGTATGAAGCCAAAGCGCTTGCCGAAAAAGAAGCCCGCACCGATTTGCTGACAGGACTACCGAATAGACGTTCTTTCTTTGAAGGCGCACAGCAATTCATTGAACGGGCAAAACGCAACACCTCGCCAAGTGTGCACCTGTTGATGATCGATATTGACCATTTCAAGAAGGTGAACGATACCCACAGCCATGCCTGTGGAGACGCCGTTCTTCGCCATATTGGCAATATTCTGAACCACTCTTTGCGAAAAACGGATCTCCTTTCGCGTCTTGGGGGGGAAGAGTTTGCTGTGGTCATGGAAAACACACCTGAAGACGCTGCTCAAACCATGACTGAGCGTTTGCGTTCGGCGGTTGAGGAAACGGATATTCTATTCGAAGACCAGTTTATTCACGTCACCATTTCTGTCGGCATGGCCACCTGGCATCACACCCAGAATCTCGATCAACTGCTGCAAAACGCTGACCATGCGTTATACCAAGCCAAACGCGAAGGCCGTAATCGCATTGTCTATGCGCCAAAGGAAAGCGAAGTGCCACTGGCGTAATTGCGGTGGCATCTCTTTCATTTACAACGCGCCGTTCTCTATTCCCCTTGCGCCAAATCGCACAAACTTTAACCAAATCAAATTTCTAATCCGTAAACATCACTACACTGAAGAAATAGCTTAAGTTGGATTAATCCTTACTACCCAAGAGGAAAGGTATGCTTGATAGGCTGGATTGTCTTCACAAATTGCTCCCTAGCGGCAGCAAGCACAGTGTTGTGCCTATGTATATGTTCGCCAATGATGCCGGACTGCCGGTGGTGCTTCGCCTCAATATTCGTGGCGGCGATAAGTCGCTGCCCGTCATGGTGGTCGCTTTTGATATCGATACCCTTGCTAAGTCGGTGCACTGCGAGATTCAGTACCCCAGGGAGAAAGTGAACTTCAAACTCTATGGACAACTGACTTCTTCCCGTTTTCACATCGGTACCCATGAAATCACCAGTTGGGAATCACTGGAAAAGCTGGCGATTGAGTGGCTGAGATCCCCGGAAACCACAACTTGATACAACGGTAGACATACAACGCTGAATTCCAGTGTTCCCAAACGTCTCACTTTCAATAGTATTTCAAGAAATATGAGTTCCTAGTGTCCAAAACACAGTTATAAGCCAGTAGCATTTACTGTAAGTGTTTGACTTCACTAATACACTCTACAAACCGCCCTCTACACCAAACTCACTTTACATATCATATTGTTAACAAACTCTGTCACTAGCCATGAATGGAAGCATGCACCCATGAGCCTCTTTGGGTGGTGATGTAACAAACTTTTTCTATTTTTACGATAAAGAAATAGCCAGTCGGAGATGAGCAAAGAAGCGATTAGAACAAGAGGGGCAAGATGCAATCCCCATAAAGTTCACTTTGTTAACTCTATTTAAAAGGAGTAAAAATATGAGTTTTCAATCACGTTTCAACTTCAACATCGTAAAAGCTGTCACCATCGCTACTGCCTTGTTATCTGCCGCATGTTCCTCTGATTCATTCACTTCAGAAAAAGCATCGGCAGCTGATAATTTCACCATGATTCACTCAGCCTGGCTTGGGGGCTTCCAGTGGCAAGGTGTTCAAGAGCAAATCTCGATGCAACAATCCGCCACTTTCAATACGCCAGATATGCCAGGACACGGCTCCGACAAAACTAAACCAGCAGACATTACTTTCGAGGACTATGTCAAAACAGTAACGGATATCTTGGATAAACAAGATGATAAGACCATTTTGGTTGGCCACAGTTTCGGGGGAATGATTGCCAGCCAAGTGGCTGAAGAACGTCCAGACAAGGTGAGTGCCTTGGTTTACCTATGTGCTTTCATGCTACCTGATGGCGTCTCTTTTATGGATGCTACGCAAGGTGTTCAGGGTTCTGCGGTATTGGATAACCTCTTCTTTAACGAAGATAAAACCGCAGTGGGAATAAAGGAGTCCGAAATCCATCATGCCTTTGCACATGACTTGCCCGCAGAGGCCGTTGAAGGTGCGAAAGCCTCTATGGTAATGGAGCCAACTGCACCGCTCACCTATAAACTGTCACTGACAGAAGAAAACTATGGCAGCATTCCCCGCTATTACGTGAAATGCTCTGAGGACAATGCTATCCCACCAAACGTTCAGGATGCGATGATTCAAGGTCAGCCCGTTAAAGGCACTTTCACCCTTGATTCAAGTCATGCTGTGATTTTCTCTGATCCAAAAGGTGTCGCTGATGCGCTGATCGCTGTCGCCAGTGCCGAGCGCAACATGTAACCATCATCATCGCCCTGTGTTTCTGTGAACTGCTGGGGCTGTATTGATTGCAAGAAAAGCAAAGCAGTAAACATGGCCTCCGGTTACATTCAAAAAATAGAACAGGTATACGTAGAGAGCCGCACATCAGGGACTAATGTGCGGCTTTTTATTTAACACCAATCATTCCCACTGTGGAGTAAAGAACATGGAAGTGAGAGCAGTCGCTGCGGCGCTTGTTGCGTTGTCTTCGGCAATGCTGCTTTCCTGCACTTCTGATAAAGACAGGGAGCAAGCATTGAGTAATAACAAGAATTTTGGCTTAACCTCGACGAGTGAAATCCTGCTGACCAGCGAAGCGGGCGACAAAATGTCAGTGATGCCAAACCAGTCCTTTACCACCGAACGTGCAAACGGCATACAAGTCGTCATCCAGCCGGATATCACCAAGCAAACCATCACTGGGATCGGTACGTCTTTCACTGAATCTGCTGCGTTTGTATTGGCTCACCTTCCGCCAGAAAAACGCCTTGAGGTCATGAACAATCTCTACGGCGAATCAGGCGCGAACTTCTCGCTGACCCGCACGCCGATTGGCTCGACTGACTTTTCTGTGGAAGGAAAGCTCGGCTATGCCGAAGTCGAAGGTGACGCGGCGCTGGAGCATTTCACAATCGCACCAGACAGCGATGGCTTTTCAAAAGCCAAGTATCCCGGTATTCAGGATGAATCGTTCGACGTGCTGCCGATGATCAAAGAAGCAAAATCGATCAAAGCAAAACAAGATGACGGCACCCTGAACATCATTGCTTCCGCGTGGACTGCGCCACCTTGGATGAAGGATATCAATACCTGGTTCATCAAAGGCTCAGAAGAGAACGACTGGGAAGGCACGGGTGGCTCGCTCAAACCGGAATATGAATCCACTTACGCGGATTATCTGGTGAAATACCTTGAGCACTATAAGGAAGCCGGTGTTGATATCTGGGGTTTAACGCCCGTCAATGAACCGCACGGCAACAGTGGCAACTGGGAGAGCATGCACTTCACTGCTGAGACCCAAAACACCTTCATCAAAAAGTTTCTTGGTCCGGCTTTAAAAGAAAGCGCTTTCAACGATACTCGATTGCTTATCTACGATCAAAACCGTGATCATCTGGAGCATTGGACGGATGTGATCCTGGGCGATCCCGACACCGCGCCGTATGTTTATGGATCTGCCGTTCACTGGTATTCCAGCACGGTCGATGTGTACCAAGAGGTACTGGAGAAGGTACACAACAAATTCCCGGATTTCGCCATCATCCATACCGAAGGCACAATTGACGATCTCGGTAAGCCTGCACCGAAAGGCATTTTGGATCCGGTGAAATTTCAGGAGTCCGGCTGGTTTGATAACGACGAGTTCTGGTGGAATGAAAACGCGACCGATTGGGCATACACCGCTACTTGGGCACCAAATCCGGAAAACCACCCTATCTACACCCCAGTGCATCGCTACGCGCGTGACATCATTGTCAGCCTGAATCACTGGATGAACGGTTGGGTAGATTGGAATGCGGTGCTAGATGCCAAAGGCGGCCCTAACCATGCTGGAAATTTCTGTGGTGCACCGATCATGATTGATACGGAAACCGGGTATGTCTATTACACGCCGATTTATGATGTGCTGGCACAGTTCAGTCGCACGATTCGTCCCGGCGATAAAGCAGTCAAAACCGATACCTTGTTAGGCGGATTGGAGCAGGATGATTTGCATGCCAGTTCAACGGTGAATGAATCAGGATTGCTAAGTGTGCAACTGCTGAACACGACCAAGAAGCCGATACAATTTGATTTGGTGATTGGTGCGCAGAGTGCGCTGATAACCCTGCCAGCGAATGCGTTGCAAACGGTGCGGGTTCAACTTTAAGGGCGATACCCTGAGGAAGAAAAAGGCAGGAAATAAAACGGCGCAATATACCGAGTATTGCGCCGTTTCTCGCTGAATTACAGCGCTTCTACGTTAGTCGCTTGAGGACCTTTTTGGCCTTGCTCAACGTTAAAACGTACTTTTTGGCCTTCAGCCAGAGTTTTGAAACCGTCAGAAACAATTGCACGGAAGTGAACGAATACGTCCTTGCCGCCGTTGTCTTGAGTGATGAAGCCAAAACCTTTAGTTTCGTCGAACCATTTTACCAGACCAGTCGATTTATCAGACATAGTAACCTCTAATTTGTTTTTAATTGAATATGTTAACGACAAGCTAAACGCCGACGTTAAACAGCAAGGCTGTACGGAAAGCTATTGAATGGTCGATGAAGCACAAGTTGACGCAGGGTATTAACGAAGACTATCGAGAAGTAGCTGAGAAGAAACTTAAACTAAATTTGGCATTAACAGCTCTTTCTGAGCCAGGCGCGAACTATACAGTGTGCTGGTTAAATAGCGAGCTTTATTTTCACTTTTCACGCATGTAGTCGTTTCCCCTGTATACTCCTTCCCTCTGTTTCTCTCGCTTCGGGATCTTCTCCATGCCATCCAAACCCGCCAATACCGTCGTCGTGCTCGACTTCGAAACCACAGGCTTATCACCCAACATGGGCGACCGCGCCATTGAAATCGGCGCAGTAAAGTTGGTTGACGGTGAGGTAGTCGACACCTTTCAGGAATTGATGAACCCGGGCTTTCGCGTCAGTAGTTTTATCGAGGGTTACACTGGCATCACTAACAACATGCTGCGCACGGCACCAGGCTGTGAAGATGTGATGGGTCGATTTTCCGAGTTTATCGCCGGGTTTAACCTTGTTGCTCACAACGCCTCTTTCGATAAGCGCTTTTTGGATGCGGAACTGGAACGCCTGCACGCAGGTTATTCCGGCCAGTTTACCTGCTCTATGCTGATTGCCCGCCGCCTGATTCAAGACTCCCCGACCCACAAACTCGGCGATCTGGTGCGCTTCAAGCATATTGCCAATGATGGCGTTTTCCACCGCGCTTTGGCGGATGCTGAAATGACAGCAAGGCTCTGGCTTCTGATGCTTGATGAACTGGAGCATCAAGGCATCACCAACCCAAGCTTTGCACTGATGCAAACCATCAGTAAAACCAGCAAGCAAGCACTGCCTTCTTTTTTTAACAAGCAACGCAGCAAAGTCAGCCTTTAATATCAATTCCTTAGACACCCATTATGCGACATGTTGGTGCGACTAAGTTCACTATTGAGATTCAGCAGAAATAAACACAGGCAAGCAATCGTCTTGAGTAAACTTAAGCGTATAAACATAAAAATACGTAACGAGTCGTAATGTCAGGTGAAGGAATGAATAACCCGGGTAAGTCGTTTTTAACCTCCGCTATTCGATGCTTTTTCGCACTGCCTCTGCTGATAGTCAGCCAGCTCGCAATGTCTCAAACATTCACGGTCATGACGGAAGATTTTGCGCCGTTTGGTTATGTGGAAAATGGCGAGTTAAATGGATTATCTGTCGATATCGTACGTGAAGTCTTTGCCATCGTCGGGCATCCTGACGATATTGAGATGCTTCCTTGGGCCCGCGCTTACAAAGAAACCAAACGAAAGTCCAACCGCATTTTGTTTTCAATGAGCCGCACACCAGAACGTGAACCCTTGTTTAAATGGGTTGGCCCCTTGGTGGAAGACAGAGTCACGTTTTATCGTCATAAAGACAGCGACATCAACATCCAATCACTGGAAGACGCGCGGGAAACAAACGCGATTCTTGTCACTCGTGGTTTTCCGGAAACAGAGTTCCTTCAGAGTCAGGGGTTTAACAATCTCTATATCACCAATTCCCCGATTCAGGCATTTTCCATGTTAGTGATGGGCCGGGGGGATTTGGCACCGATTGGGGAATTTGCCTACAAACCCATGATGCAAAAAAGCAGTATCGATGCGGAGAGTCTCAAGAACACGGGCGTAGAACTGTTCAATATCCAGCTTTATATTGCGTTTTCAAAAGACACGCCAGAAGAAGAAATCACCCGCTGGCAAGCGGCATTGGATCAGGTAAAGGCGTCGGGCAAGTATGGGGAAATCATTCGCCGGTATTCAGATCTTGGGTATTAGTCCGTAAGCCAGCAGATATTTTTGGATGATTACCAATAAGATTCGAGAACGGTCATGCCGTCGTAGGTACTGCACTTATAGCGGGTTTTCTTACCGCTTTCTCCTCTGCAGCTCACCGTAGTGAACAGAGTGTCTTTGTTCCATACCGACTCAAAGCTTTGGTCGAACCCACAATCGGCACCATAAAAGCTTTCCGCCTGTGCCGCACAGTATTGATAGGCTTCATCTTCACCACCGCGCGCATCCAACATTGCTGCACGAACTTTTCGCTCTTTACGGATGTTGGCGATATGCGCTTTGTCTGGCATTTCAAACCAGTCAATCCGTGGATTTTCGATATCAAAGCTCTTCTGGATCCAGGTTGCTTCCTTTACCGTGCCTGAGAATTTGATGGAAAGGTTTTTCAGGTAAGCCACATCGACGTTCGCCAACGCCTCAAATCCTGCGGGGTTGGAAAGTGTGATGGACTCTTTTTCTACCCTGACGACAACCTCTTGTTCGGTGGCTTTTTCAATTAATCCCGGCAGCGCAGTAAAGCTCACACCATCACACTCAAAACTGTATTCGCGATCCACAAAACAACGCTCTAGAAACACGTTGCCGTCTTTCTCTTTCGAACACCCGATAAGGGTAAGCATTGTAAAAAGGAGTGCTGTGGCTTTAAGCATGAATGTGATTTCTATTCCAAAACTTATTTGTCGTGATCTTGATACATTTCAATGTGTATTTGCAATCCTATCAGCAGTCGGGCGGGACGCTGTTGGCAAATTTACCCACTGATCATTGATTACTACTCGAAATCACGCTTTTTTCATCGCACTTTTCCCCTCCGAAACAGCAACAATGGGATATACCCTTATATGGGGATAAGGACGCACAAAGGACGGAGAAGGAATACGTGTTCACCAACATTACCATCAAAGCAAGGCTTAGCGAGCGACTTCACGCTTTCTATCAGGATGTGCTGGGCATGCGATTGACCGACTCCGGCTGGCGATTTGAAGGTGAAAGCGCATCACTGTCTTTTATTCCGTCTGATAACCTTTACCAACCCACACCAGCAGATGGCTTTTGGAAAATCGGCATCACTGTGGTGGACTTGGACGCCGCCTGCCACTGGCTTCGCTCACAGGGGATCAATGTTTCCGCGCCGCGCCAGTTTCAGGACATTGGCTATCTTGCTCACTTGTCTGATCCCAACGGGCTGACCATTGAATTACTGCAAACTACCTTTGAAGGCAATAAACCCCAACGCCAACCACTGACTCACCCGATTGCCGATGGAGCCGCGCTGGCACACATCACTCTTCGCTGCCATGACGAGCGAGCCATGCAGAAATGGGCTGAAAGCCTTGGTTTGACGCTGAAATCCATCCAACCTGTTACCGATTATGGCTTCACTCTCTATTTCTATTCTTTCATTGATGAGCCACAGCCAGAATCGGACTTGCATGCAGTCGGTAACCGTGAGTGGTTATGGCAACGTCCTTACACTTTACTGGAATTCCAGCTAGTCCATGATGCGCCGCCCTTTGCTTTACCTTCCGAAGAGGAAAGCGGCTTGTTTGGTGTTGAGGCTGGCGGAAAGGTAATTACGCCTCAAACGCTTAAAAACGCTGGGCTTGGGAAATAAAAAAGTTATCGATATCGTGAGACTGCCCCGCCAATTGACGACCCCATGCTGCGTCTTAGCGCTCACCTGGTGGATCCCAAGATCATGTGTTGATGGATAAAGTAAGGCCCAGCAAAAATGGCACACATGACGTCTTACATGTGCGCTACTGCTCCTATTGAGCATATCCAGAGTCGCTGTGCGTGTGCGGCCTTGCGTCAACCTGAAAACAACGAAGCAAATGGAAACTTTACGCCTTCACGTCATCAGCAAGGCTCACCATTTTGTTCAAGGTATTCGCAGGCAGCTTCAACCCCTTCGCGGGCGGCCATTTGGAGATATTCTTTTCCCTGACTTTTATCGACAGCAATGCCAAAGCCTTCGTAAAGCGCTTTCCCATAGTGATATCTGGCAAGTCTCGAGTAGCCTGCTTCGTCATCGAGTTGTGCCCCCTGCTTCATTAGGGCAGTGGAACGGGAGGGGTTTGGCGCTGAGTACACTCCACTTTCATGAATTTGAGCAAGTAGCAGCATGGAATAAACATCATTCCAGCGTGCAATGCAGTCTTCAAGAATCGCGACAGCGAATTCATGGTCACCGGTTTTCTCCGCAAAGTAGCCATAAATACACTTCATACGGTTGTCACTTTCTAGTTGTTCGGTGTAGGCAAATTCGCTGGTTTCAGCCGATAGATAGAGCGGAAAACATAACACGCCAACGCCTAACAAGAGTCTCCATTTAGACATGAATTAACGTTATCTCGGTGTAAAGTTCTTTGCTTCATAGTAGTAGGAAGTTGCATTTCCATCCCAAAATCATCCGTTTCTCTGTCAGATCTGCGTGAAAAAATTGAACCAATCAAAGTCTGAGATAACCGAACCATTATTGAGCAGAATGATAATTTTGCGTTGCACTACTAACAAAGATGTAAGACATATGATTCACAATTGATTAGTTCCGAGCAACAATTCCAAATTCATGAAATACATCGCAGTTTTCACACTGATAAGTGATAACTTTCACATTAAATTTTTGACCAGCACTTTCTCCACGCGATGCCAGATTTTAAAGACATACTCGACATCCACCCGAATCCCTGCGTCATACACATTAACTTTGTCCCTAAGTATGCCAATAACGCATTCGCAAAGTTCAGTGGAATGGCCTGCGCAGAGGACGTGCTCAGTCTGCCTTCTATTCGCGTCCTTTTTGAAGAAGAACACTGGCCTGAAGCTCAGCGTCGCTACAATCACGCGATTGAAACCGGGATCCCGACACCGCCGGAAGTGATCAATCATATGGATTTAAAAGGTAATCCGATGATCGCTGAAATCACCGACAAGGTGATTGACTGGTATGGCGAAAAAGCCATGTGTACCTTTGTGAGTGTGGTAACCGACCAAATCCGCCGTGAGCGTACTTTGCGTGATATGGCAAACCGAGACGATCTCACCAACCTTTATAATCGCCGTTATCTGTTGGACTTGTTCAGTGAGCGCCATGCTGCTCAGCAACGCCGCCAGTATCTTGCGATGGCCGACATCGATCACTTCAAACGTATCAACGACACCTTTGGCCACCCCGTGGGTGACTTGGTGTTGCGCCGATTTGCCCAGGAGATTGAAGATTTCACTGCGCCGGATGAATACGCATTTCGTTTGGGCGGCGAAGAGTTCGCCTTACTGATTTGGGCTGACAACCATACCGAGGCCACCACAAGATTAGAGCGGCTCCGTGTGGCAGTGCAGGACTGCGAAGTGAGAGTCAGTCACCCGAACTCGCAGCCGCTTTCCATTGGCTGCACAATTTCTATCGGGGCGACAGTGCTGGAGGCAACAGAAGATTTCCTGACCGCCAGCCTACGTGCTGATGAAGCGCTCTACATCGCGAAGAAGACCGGGCGCAATCGCGTGATCAATTACGATGCGTCTGCAGAAGATAAACCAGACATCGGTTAAGCACTTATCTGATTGGAGTATCTTTGATGCTGCTGGTTCGACAGAGAACCCAGCGTCACCCGATTCCGGCCATTTTCCTTGGCTTGGTACATCAAGCGGTCTGCATGGTGAAGCAGCGCTTCCAGAGAAGGATCTTTGCAACCTTTGTCTACCAGCAATGCCCCCACCGATGCGGTTACAAAAAGCCCTATCCCTTCCTGTGAAGCCTGCGGCACGATAAACCGGCAAACGTAATCCGCATTCACCTCCAGATCGTGCAGATCCTCAGCGGGTATCAACAAACAGAACTCTTCACCTCCCAGCCGAGAGATTGCCACCGCCTCGCGCAGGTAGTTGTTCAACGCCCTGCCAAGGTTATTCAGCACTTCATCCCCTTTCAGGTGACCGTACTTATCATTGATTTTTTTGAAGTGATCCACATCAAGCATCAGCACCCCTAATTGGCCACGTTTCAGCATGCTATTGACCCGCTTGCTGGCAAAGTTTCTGTCCAAGCCACGGCGGTTCATGAGTCCGGTCAGTGAGTCGGTAAACGCGTATTCTTCCAGCTTACTGTTCAACGCTTTCAAAGCACGGGTTTTTCGGTGTACGGCCTGCTTGAGCAGGATGATGTAACTGACTGTGCCAAGAAACAATACAGAGCCCACCAGCGGCCAAAACCAGTCAGGGATCTGAGTGGTTTTACTCGTGTTGAGCCATTTTTGTTTGATGCGATCAATTTCGTGAGGTGGGATATTTTTGATGCCGCTTTCGACTTCTTGAAGCAGAAGTTCATTTCCTGCTGGCACGGCGGCATACAGCATTTTTTGGTACATACGGTCAATCGGCACAAAACGGTTGGGATTGTCCTGTTGCAGCAGGTAATAAGTCGCCACTTGAGTATCCACCAACATGCGCTTTATTTTGCCTTCACGTGCCGCCTGGATAAGCGCTGCATTGTTATCAAACCCCATGGTAGAGACCAACGGATAGCGAGTCTTCAGAAACTCTTCCTCGTAGCCGCCACGCACAACACCAACGACCATGCCCGGCAGAACACCTTCCGTTTTCAACTCTTCGCTGTCATTGAGTACATAAAGCGTGGTGGAGATTTCGAAAAGAGGCAGGACGTAATCGAGGTATTCATCACGAGATTCAGAGTAGAGCAAGCCGCCATGAACTTTGCGCCCGCCTTCTTGCATAGCGATCAGAGAGTCGTTCCAATCCGAGAGAGCAAATTCTACCGGGGTGTTATTGATCTCTGAAAAAAGCTTCCAGTAATCAACTAACAGTCCCTTGGGAATACCATTTTCCGAGAAGGCAAAAGGCTTCCAGCTATGAGAATTCGTCACGATGATGGTGTCTTTATCCGTTTCAGCCAACGCAACTGACTGGGAGATCCCCAGTACAAATACCACAACGCTACAGACGAATCGGCATAACCGAAGCAAATGCATCAAAGGCACTCATTCCCTTAGGTGAATTAATGGAAACATTGTCGCAAAATTTAACCAACAGACCACATACTGTTTGTTGGTTAGATAGCCAGAGCGAGACATAGATCTATGAAATAGTGAAAAAATTTCGCTTTGTGCTCATGAGGCGACGAAATAATGTCATTTTTTTTCAAAAATATTCAGGCATGATCCTCGTCTAGTGGGCTATCTTTTGACGCATTCAACCCAATGTTCACCAATGTTCACTGCTGTTTATCTATTCGTTACTGATTAGTGATCTAGATAAGTTTATGTGGTAAATTTACGGCCCTGAAAAAAGGCACATTGCTGTTTCATTTGAGTGGATGATGCAAGGAAGGTTGGAATATCCCTTTTTCACTTGCCTGCGATCAAATTTCCGCCATATAAAGCATGTATACTTGTGTCCGCTTTCATGGATGAGTTGTGTTGTCCAAGCGAATCCGCGTTTGGACAACACAATTATGTGGCATGAATCAATATTAACGCTGTAAGAGCACATGGCAATCTTGCCGCTCAACACACAGTAGCTTGTTGTTTTCTTACAAAACTCAAGCATCTGGATAACGTGACTACAGCGACATTTATCCCTTGGGTAGTAAAAGTTCGACCGGAGAGAACCCTACATGAAAAAGACCAAAATCGTTTGTACGATTGGACCAAAAACCGAATCAGTAGAGATGCTGACTAAGCTGGCAGATGCAGGCATGAACGTAATGCGCCTGAACTTCTCGCACGGCGACTTTGCAGAGCACGGCACTCGCATCTCTAACCTGCGTCAGGTAATGGAAAACAGTGGCAAGCAACTGGCTATCCTGCTGGATACCAAAGGTCCTGAAATCCGCACCATCAAGCTGGAAGGCGGCAACGATGTTTCTCTGGTTGCAGGTCAAACTTTCACTTTCACTACTGACGCATCAGTAGTAGGTAACGCAGAGCGCGTTGCAGTGACTTACCAAGGTTTCGCAAAAGACCTGACTGTTGGCAACACCATCCTGGTTGACGACGGTCTGATCGAGATGGAAGTACTGGAAACCACAGAAACTGACGTTATCTGTAAAGTACTGAACAACGGTGACCTGGGCGAAAACAAAGGCGTTAACCTGCCAGGCGTTTCTGTAAACCTGCCTGCGCTGTCTGAAAAAGACAAAGGTGACCTGGTATTCGGTTGTGAGCAAGGCGTTGACTTCATCGCAGCTTCTTTCATCCGTAAAGCATCTGACGTTAAAGAAATCCGCGATCTTCTGGCTGCAAACGGCGGCGAGAACATCCAAATCATCTCTAAAATCGAAAACCAGGAAGGCGTTGATAACTTCGACGAGATCCTGGAGCTGTCTGACGGCATCATGGTTGCACGTGGCGACCTGGGTGTAGAAATCCCAGCAGAAGAAGTTATCTTCGCTCAGAAGATGATGATCGAGAAATGTAACCGCGCACGTAAAGTGGTTATCACTGCAACTCAAATGCTGGATTCAATGATCAAGAACCCACGTCCAACTCGCGCAGAAGCGGGTGACGTAGCGAACGCGATCATGGATGGCACCGACGCAGTGATGCTGTCTGGTGAAACTGCGAAGGGTAAATACCCAGTTGAAGCTGTGACCATCATGGCGCAAATCGCTAAGCGTACTGATGCAGTACTGAAAGCAGAACTGGGCTCACGTCTGGATAGCTCTCGCCTGCGTATCACTGAAGCAGTATGTAAAGGCGCAGTAGACACCGCTGAGAAGCTGGGTGCTCCTCTGATCGTTGTTGCTACTGAAGCAGGTAAGTCTGCGCGTTCCATCCGCAAGTACTTCCCAACTGCAAACATCATCGCTGTCACCATCAACGAGAAAACTGCTGCGCAACTTTGCCTGAGCAAAGGCGTGACTTCAGTAGTTGTTGACCAGTTCGAAAACACTGACGAGTTCTACCGTCGTGGTAAAGAAATCGCTCTGGAATCAGGTCTGGCTGCGAAAGGCGACATCGTTGTTATGGTTTCAGGCGCACTGGTTGCTTCTGGTACTACTAACACTGCATCTGTACACGTTCTGTAATCGAACCGTACCGAGCATAAAAAAAGGAGCCGATTGGCTCCTTTTTTGTTTTTAGCGCTCTGGCTAAAATTCTGTTTTTCTTTGGGCTTTTACTTCTTAAATCTGGATGGAACCAGCTCATTGCGGTGAGTGTTCATCAGTACCGCCATCGGCACCAGATAAATCCAGCCGACCTTAATCGTCAGGACAGCCAGAGACACGGTCGTCACTCTCACCAAATACTTATTGATGGTTTGGAACACAACGACTTTCTCTTGGGTTTATTTTGTTTTTCTTGTACCCCGGAAGTATACATTTTGGGCAGAAAGTCACAAGTTGAGAGCATCTTCTGCCAGCCCATCAGACATAAAAAAACCGACGGCTTTCACCATCGGCTTTTTCTGAGACTCGCTGTCAGTTTTACTGACGCAGTGCGCGCTCACCACGAGCAATACCCACAACACCGCTTCGTGCGACTTCAATGATGTCGGTGACATCTTTCATCGCTGCGATGAAGGCTTCAATCTTGTCGCTTGAGCCTGCAATCTGCACGGTGTAGAGCGAGTTAGTCACGTCCACGATCTGGCCACGGAAGATATCTGCAGTGCGTTTTACTTCTGCACGGGCAAAGCCGCTCGCTTTCACTTTCACCATCGCCAGTTCACGTTCAATGTGCTCTGACTCGGTCACATTACTCACTTTCAGCACGTCAATCAGCTTGTGCAGTTGTTTCTCAATCTGCTCGCGCTCAGACGCCTTAACCACGGTGGTCGTGATGTTCAAACGAGACAGCGTTGGATCGTCTGTCGGGGAAACCGTCAGGGATTCAATGTTGTAGCCACGCTGTGAAAACAGGCCAACTACGCGAGACAATGCGCCCGGTTCGTTTTCCATCAAAATCGATACAATACTGCGCATTATGTTCTCTCCGTCTTGCTCAACCACATTTCATTCATTGCACCACCACGCACCTGCATTGGATAAACGTGCTCTGTTTCATCCACGCTGATGTCGAAGAAGACCAGTTTGTCTTTCATCGCCAGACCACGTGCCAGTTCGCTTTCCAGCTGAGCAGGATCGCTGATGCGAATACCTACATGACCGTAAGCTTCTGCAATTGCAGCAAAATCAGGCACCGAGTCCATGTAAGAGTGAGAGTGACGACCTTGATAAATCATGTCCTGCCACTGCTTCACCATGCCGAGGAAGCGGTTGTTGAGGTTGATAATTTTGACGGGGATATCGTATTGCAGCGCCGTCGACAGTTCCTGAATGTTCATTTGGATACTGCCGTCACCGGTCACGCACAGCACTTCTGCATCAGGGATTGCGAATTTCACACCCATCGCAGCTGGCAAACCAAAGCCCATGGTGCCGAGACCACCAGAGTTGATCCAGCGACGTGGCTTATCAAATGGGTAGTAAAGCGCAGCAAACATTTGGTGCTGGCCAACATCCGATGCCACGTATGCATCGCCATTGGTGAGCTTGTAGACCGCTTCAATCGCTTGCTGCGGCTTGATGCGTTCGTTATTCGTTTCGTACGCCAAACACTTACGCTCGCGCCATACGTTGATGTTGTTCCACCAAGCGTCCAGTGCGGCTTCATCGTTCGTACCGCCCTGCTCGGTCAGGATCTTCAACATGGTGTTCAATACCACGTCTGCCGAACCAACGATCGGAATGTCAGCCGAAACGGTTTTTGAAATGCTCGATGGGTCGATGTCGATATGCATGACCTTAGCATTTGGACAGTATTTCTCGAGGTTATTCGTCGTACGGTCATCAAAACGGACACCAATACCAAAGATCAGATCCGCATTGTGCATCGCCATATTGGCTTCGTACGTGCCGTGCATGCCCAGCATGCCCAGCGATTTGTCACCCGTACCCGGATAAGCACCAAGGCCCATCAGTGTACTGATAACAGGAATATTCAGTGTATCTGCCAGCGTTTTAATTTGCTCACCACACTCGGAAATGATGGAACCACCGCCGATGTACAGTACCGGTTTCTTCGCTTCAAGCAGGGCTTTCAAGCCACGCTTAATTTGTCCTTTATGACCCGAGGTTGTCGGGTTGTAAGAACGCATGGACATGCTTTCCGGGTACTCGTAAGGGAACTTGTTTGCTGGGTTCAGCATGTCTTTTGGCAGGTCGACAACCACAGGACCTGGGCGGCCGGTTGATGCCAAATAGAAAGCTTTCTTGATGATTTTTGGAATGTCTTCGGTGTTTTTCACCAAAAAGCTGTGTTTTACGATAGGGCGCGAGACACCCACCATGTCACATTCCTGGAAAGCATCGTTACCAATCAGGTTACTCATGACCTGACCGGACAAAACCACCATTGGAACTGAATCGTAATACGCGGTCGCGATACCGGTAATGGCGTTGGTTGCGCCTGGGCCTGACGTCACCAGTACAACACCGACTTCGCCAGTTGCACGGGCATAGCCATCGGCCATGTGAACGGCTGCTTGTTCATGGCGAACGAGAACGTGCTCGATATCGCTTTTCTCATGCAGTGCATCATAGATATCCAAAACCGATCCGCCCGGATACCCAAATATATGTTTTACGCCTTGGTCGATCATCGAACGAACGACCATGTCGGCTCCTGACAACATTTCCACTATATGCCTCCATGTATGCATAGTTTAGGACTTATTTGTAGCCTAGAGATGGATGTCGGCGTGACTACCTGTTTGCCGCCAATCCATGCCAGCTATGCTTTTGATTCCGGTCGTAACAAGAATCAAAAAAGCTTCCACTTTTCCCGCTTTTTTGGGCTGGCTGACGCCAGTTGCTCACTGCGGTTAAAGCACTGTCAACTTTAACGCTTTGTTAGCAAATATGTCTATTGGTTAACTCAGATTCCCATTAATACTCTGATTGGGCAAAGTTTCATCACTAAAGACTCTGCCCCAACCATCTCAATCAGCATTCACTGCTAAAAACCCGTTCAATGACAATATTTACTGTTCAGAAGATAGGTGTTTCAGCGTATGACAAAAGTATGTTTTTGGCTGTTACCGATAGATTTTCGGGGAAGTAGCACGTTAAGGACACTTTAACGCCACTTTCGTTACGGGAATTTGGGGAAAGTAGCAATAAAAAACCCGGCTCAGTGGCCGGGCTTCTCAATCAAATCAGGATCAGCTGTGCTTCTTGTACATGGCTTCGATTTGTTTCTTATAACGCTCGAGGATCACCTTACGGCGTAGCTTCAGCGTAGGCGTCAATTCGCCTTGTGCCATGGAGAACTCAGAAGGCAGTAGGGTGAACTTCTTCACCTGCTCAAACTTTGCCAGTTCTTTTTGCAGCTCTTCGACGCGTTTTTCAAACATTTCCACCACTTCGCTGTGCTTAATCAGCTCCATGCGATCATGGTATTTGATGTTCAGCTCTTTCGCCCAGGTTTCAAGTGATTCAAAACAAGGCACAATCAGCGCAGACACAAAATGGCGCGCGTCTGCCACAACAGCGATTTGCTCAATAAAGTGGTCTTTACCCAGCTTACCCTCAATGACCTGTGGAGCGATGTATTTACCCCCAGAGGTTTTCATCAGCTCTTTGATGCGGTCAGTGATAAACAGGTTGCCCTGGGCATCAATGTGGCCTGCATCACCGGTTTTCAGGAAGCCATCCGTCGTGAAGGTTTCCGCTGTCTCTTTTGCCTTGTTGTAGTAGCCGCGCATCACCATTGGACCGCGCACCAGAATTTCGTTGTTCTGGCCAATCTTCACTTCAGCATTCGGCATTGGCATACCGATAGAATCCGGGTCAAAACTACCGCTGTCCCAGCAAGAGATGGTGGCGGTGGTTTCGGTCATGCCGTAACCCAGCTTCACGTTCACCCCAATGGCATGGAAGAAGCGGCCAATAGTCGGCTCCAGTTTTGCACCGCCACACGGCATCATGGTGATATTGCCACCCAGCAATTGGCGCAGCTTGCTGAGCACCAGTTTGTCTGCCATGCGGTGAGCACTTTTCAGCCACGGCGCAGGTTTCTTACCTTTGCGGGTAATTTCCGCCATCAGGTTGCCGATATATACCGCGGCGCGGAACATACCCTTTTTCACCGGACTCGCTGTCGCCACTTTCTCGTGAACGGCGCTGTAGATTTTCTCGTAGAAACGCGGAACCGCACACATCACGGTTGGCTTAACTTCCTGCAACGCTTCGCGGATGGCATTGGTGTTAGACAGATAGCAATTGGTCGCACCGTGGTGCAGGACGTAAAAGCTCCAGCAACGCTCAAACACGTGAGACAGCGGCAGGAATGCCAGTGAAACTTCGTTCTCGCTGATCCCCAACACTTTATCGTGGCTTTCAATCTGCGCCGCGACATTGGCGTAATCCAGCATCACGCCTTTTGGCTCGCCCGTGGTGCCTGAGGTGTAAATCAATGTCATCAGATCGCTCATTGAAGCGTCTGCAATACGCGCCTGCATTTCCTGCTCGACATTGTCATTGGCTGTTTGCAGGAACATTTCCCAGCTTTGGCCCATTTCATGGCCGGCAAAATCGACGTTCTCAGCAAAGCTGACAATCTTTTCCAGCGCTGGGCAGCTTGCTGAAATCGACATCGCGGCATCTGCCTGCGATTGGTCACCAACAAACAGAATACGCACACTGGCATCGCGCAGGATATATGCAGCCTGATCGGCAGTGTTGGTTGGATAAATTGGCACTGGCACGCAGCGCACCTGAAGTGCGGCAATATCCGCAATACTCCATTCCGCACAGTTGTTGGCAAAAATGCCGATTTTGTCCTGCACAGCGAGGCCTGAAACCAGCATCGCTTTTGAAGCTGCATCAATACGCTCACCGAACTGACGCCAGCTCATTTCGCCCCAGGTATTTCCTTGCTGGAAACGCAGTGCGATTTTTTCGCCTTGAGCTTTTACCTGCTCGCGAATTCGGTTAACGATATGAAGTTCCAGCGCCATTTAATTCTCTCTCAGCACGTGGTGCGTCCCTTTAGAATGCATGTTGGGACGGCGACAAAAATTAGCTAACACTTGTAAGCTAAAACTCAGGCAGCAGTGTAATGACTCCCCCATCAATTACAAGAAAAAGCGCAGCCAAAGCGGTTAAAATCTAGGCAATGATTTTGACGAACACTGTTCATTTCAGAGTACACTTGTTCTCTCAACTTTCAGAAAAGTTGTAACAGGCTGTAATCAATAGGGTCTGTCGCCCCTGAAAGCGTGATTCGACGGGGAACAATAGGCACAAAAAAACCGGCATAAGCCGGTTTTTCATCATTATTCTGGGTATTTTTACGCGGTTTATACCAGCGAATTGCCGCAGATAGACAGCAGTTGATCGCGCATCCAAAGATGCCCTTTGTCTTTCTCTGCAGAAGCATGCCAGCTCAGGTAACCGCTGATACGGTTGTTATCCAGCGGCAGTGGCAACATTTTCAGGTTATCACGATGATGACCCGCTTCCACCATCCAGCGTGGGGCCACAGCCACCAGTTGCGACTGGCTGACAACATACAGGATATTGCTCAGGCTTACGCCCTGATAAGCTTCACGGTAGCGACCATCTCGATACAACGCTTCTGCATAACCCTGCATTTCGCCGTTATGTTTCAATACCGCATGCGCTTCGCTGGTCAGCTCTTTGGCGGTAATACTGTCGCTAAGACGCGGGTGATTTTTGCTCGCCACAACCACCAGCTCATCGTTGAACATTTCTGTGCTGCTGAAACCTGACTCATTGAAGTGCAGGTAATCAATCACAAAGTCCACTTCCTGATAACGCAGTTTGCGCGAAATATCGCGGTCAAACTCTGTTTCCACCTGAACCTTCACGCTTGGTGCCACGGAAGAAATGGTGTTCAGGATTTGCGGAACAAAACGCATGTCCGATGGGCTGCAAATCGCCAGACGGAAGGTACGGTTGCTTGTTTCAGGAATGAACACTGACGTAGGCAGTTCGTTCTTGATCAGCTGAATCGCCTGACGGATAGGGCCAAACAGTTGGCGCGCACGTTGCGTAGGCTTGATACCGCGACCGTTACGCACAAACAGTTCATCATTGAACATGACTTTCAGGCGTGACACTGCATTACTCACTGCAGGTTGTGACATGCCCAGACTCTGTGCGGCGCGCGTAATGTTCTGTTCCTGCATCACGGCATCAAACACTGTGATGAGGTTGAGATCCACACTTCTTAACGTCGTATCCGTACGGTTTTCAAAATTATTAACCGACTCTTTCTGCGTCATAGCAAAACCCTAAAGCAAGAGTAAATGGAAAGCATCCGTCGCCGTATTTACCGATCGACCCGAAAAGGAAATTTGAATTTGAGTAAGGTCGACAGCTATCAGTAAGGCAACGTTGCCTGCTCATGCCCCAGCTTAATGAGCGCAACTGAACACACGCTAACCAAGGCACCAACTTAGTAACATGGTGAGATAAATGCGCCCCAGTAAATTGTTATAAAATCATGTCCATAGAAAATATGAAAAACCTAAAACATCAACAAAAAAGAGGCTGATAATCAGCCTCTTAGATATAAAAATACAGACTTACAGTCTTGTTAGTTACACATTCATTTCATCAATGCTGGCGAAGGCTTTTATTTGCTTGCGATGGCAGCCTCATGCTGAACATGGCACGCTTTCGGGTCTTTTGTGGCCAAAAATCTGACAAAAGATCGGTGACATGTTCAGGGAAAGACACCTGCGACCACAAAGATTCACGCAGTGCCGGAAAGGTGCTGAGATCCCCTTTTCCCAGCCAAGCTGCCAACTCTGTTGCCACCGACGGATATTTCACCCGGCTGCTCTCGGACAGCTCAAGCCACTCGCGAATGGTGCCGACATCCAAAGACTCCATCGTGCTTGCCAGCCCTAGGGTGTCCAATGTGGACACATTACTTTGTTGTTCAAACTGACCACTAAGCGGTTTGAGCAAGAGTTTCTTACCCAGCAACAGTGCTTCTGAAGGCAGTTCAAATCCGCCATTGGCTATCACGCCATTGCAGTTCGCCAAAGCCTGATGGAAAACCGTTTTGCTTAGTGGCCGAATATCAACATGCTCATCCATCCGCGCTTCCTGACATGCAGGATGGAAACAGATAAACCGCTGCGGAAAATGTTGTAGTACCCGAACAACCTCATCCAGATTTTCAAACGGAAGATACGTCAAAATGGTGCCATTTTTAGTGGGTTCCACCGTTTTAAGATCAATGATCGGCGGTAAAATTGGCTGATTGAAGTGGTACCAGTGCAAGCCGATTTTCGTCTCTGTCGGTGCAAAGTAATGCATGATGAGTTTATCCAGCAGGGATTGCCCCTGCTTCGGCACGTCGAAGGCAAACGCAGACTGGTGACTGACGGACACCGTCGGCACGCCTTGTCGTCTGGCAGCATGAGCCGAAACAGGCTCAAAGTCAGAAACCACCAGATCATAGCCCGACACATCCAGCTCGCGCACTTCGCGGACAAACGACACCAAACTGTTGTTCAACGCGGTTTTCAGCATGCTGACTTTCCCCGCCTCGCTGACAAAGGTGAGCCCACGACGCACTTCATACTCCCCGAATACGTCCATATCAAAATACTCCGATGCCGGACGGCCAGAGAACAGGAACTTGACCTCAACATGTGGCAGATTGGAAAAAGCGTCTGCCATCGCACGTGCACGGGAAATATGCCCATTCCCCGTGCCTTGTACGCCATAAAGTATTTTCATGTAGGTTCTCGTTGTTGTTTTCCGCTCGTCAGGCCATCAAAGCTAATGACGCGCAGGCTAATCCAAGCAAGGCACCGACGATAACATCGGTAATGAAGTGAACACCAAGCAATACACGGGAAGCGCCAATCGCAGCGGCCCATCCCCAGTAGACATGGCTGAATTCGGGATAGAAGTGACTCAGCAATGCCGCCATCACAAATGCCGCTGCCGTATGTCCTGAAGGCATGCTGTAGAGATCTGACGGCGTAATAAAAGCTGGAAGGTGTTGTGGTCTTGCTCGGCGGAAACGTCTTTTCAGCCACATAAAAAGAGGGACTTCAATGGCAAACGCCATCAGGCCGACGATCAGGAAATGCAGACCCTGCATACCGCCGAAAAGCGCAAGCAAAACGCCTATTGCCGCATAAAGGTGACCATCTCCACTTTTAGAGACCCAACGGAAAATCCGTGCGATATCCGCACTGAAACGGTGATTAAGGCAAAGGGTGGACACGGCATTATCCACCCTTTGGATAGCGACGAGACTCCGCATTCATCTGCTCCAATTCTTCACGTTACCGTTTCAGATTAGGAGTCAGGAATGACAGTCCCGTGACGCTTTGCAGACGAGTTGATGAACTTTTAAGCAAAATCTCCGTGCAGAGACTCGTGCTTTTTCACTTTGCCGAAGTCCGCCAATATGGCATACGCAGCCGGGATCATAAACAGCACCAACAGTGTCGACGTGAAAATCCCGAACACGATGGAAATCACCAGAGGTTTCACTACCTGAGCCTGCAAACTGGTTTCCAACAGAAGCGGCAGTAAACCAGCAGCCGTCGTCAGTGATGTCAGGAAGACAGCGCGGAAACGTTCCTGACTGGCACGCACCACTGCATCATAAATATCTTCACCTTCATCCAAATGGTGACGGATATATTGCACCAGCAAGATGGAGTCATTCACCACCACACCCGCCAGCGACACGAAACCCATCAGGCTTGGCATACTAAGCGGATGCCCCAGCAGCCAATGCCCCCACAGCACACCAATTAAGGCAAGCGGGATGGCAATCAAGACCACAAAGGGTTCCAAATAACTGCGGAATTGATAACTCAGGATAACGAAGATACCGAACAAGCCCAGAGCAAAACCAATGCTCATGGATTGACTGGTCTCAGCCGTGTCCTGACTCTGGCCTTCAAACAACACACGTAACCCCGGATATTTCGTTTCCAGCCCTGGGATCACATCGCGTTTTAATTGCGCCAAAACATCACCGATACTGACCTGGCTTTGTACCACATCACCATAAACACTCAGCGTTCGCATGCCATCAATGCGCTGGATACGCACGAAGTTACGTTGATAATTGAGCTCTGCGGCGGTAGAAAGCGGTACCTGACTGCCATCCGGCAACACAATCGGGAAATTGGCAAAGCTTTGCAGGCTGGCGGCATCATCACTGTCGAGGCGAACATCTATCTCGATGCTCTCAGGGCCGACCTGAATTTCATCTGCCGTTTGACCAAAGTATGCGGCGCGAAGCTGACGGGCTATTAACTGGCCGTTGATGCCAAAGGCTTCAGCACCGGGACGTAGCGTGACTTTCACTTCTTCCTTGCCGGGGCGCATGTCATCGAGCACCCCTGATACGCCCTGAAACTGGCTGATAAACTGCTGGATGGCGACCGAGGCTTGTTTCAACTCGTTCAAATCGTCATGTTGCAAGCGAATATCAAAGTCGCGTCCACCGGGTCCAAAAGCAGGCTGCTTGAACACCATCGAAATAGGATCGGTCAGCACGCCGGTTTCTTTTTCCCAATCTGAGATGAAGTCATCAATCAAGGTGCTGCGGATCTCCGCACTCAACAAATCAAGCCTCACTGTTGCGATATGCTGACCACTTTCATCGGCATCGGCGTTGAAGTTGAATTGCTCGGTGATGTGCTCCACCAAAGGCTGGCCACTTTCATTTTCTTCACTTAATCGCTCGCCCACTCGATTGGCTGAGGCAACCAGTGTCGCGACGACAGCCTCGGTTTGTGCCAGCGATGAGCCGGGCGGCAATATGACGCGGGCTTCCGCAATATCCCCATCGAGCTCAGGAAAGCCGACAAACCGCAGTTGACCGGATGCCAACAGTGAAACTGAAATCAGCAACATGGCTATCACGCCCCCCACAAAGGGATAACGCCATTTCACGGCACTGGTGACCAACTCCGCCAGTTTACCTGCGCGGAAAGCTTCAAACTTCTCGAGAAAGATGCGTTTGAAAGCCAAATCAGGTTTTGGCGCTTTGGCTTTCGCCAAAGAATGCTGCAAGTGATGCGGCAGAATAAGGAAGGCTTCGACAAGACTGAGTGTGAGCACCAGGATCAGTACCATAGGCACGACCCGGAGCACTGCCCCCATCTCTCCTTGCAAAAAGATCAGACTCCCGAATATACACACGGTAGTGAGATAAGAAGACACCACGCCGGGAAGTACCTTCTTGACCCCGTTGACCACGGCATCTTCGAGTTTCTGTCCCCGATCGATATGTGAGGCGATGGATTCGGATATCACAATGGCGTCATCCATCATGATACCGATAGCCATCAAGAGCGCGACCAGCGACATGATATTGATGGAAAGCCCAAGTTGCGCCATCAAAAAGAAGCTGCCGAGGAAGGCAACGGGTAAGCCTGCAGCCACCCAGAATGAATAGCGCAGCGAGAAGAACATCCACATCACACCAAATACCAGAATCACCCCTTGCCAGGCATTGCGGGTCATCATGGTCAGGCGATCCCAAAGGAGCGACGAGAAATCATTGGTGAGATTGAGCGTCACGCCATTTGGGGTACGGGTCCGTTCGTCATCAACAAACTGCGCGACTTTTTCTTTGATGCGAAGGGCATCGTCAGCTTTGTTTTTGCTGATTTTAAGCAGCGCCGAAGGCTTGCCATCAAACCACACCTGCTGTTCATCAAGCTCAAAGCGCTCGGTCAGGGTGGCGATATCCTGCAGACGAATCACGCCGCCGTCGCTGTCTGCGGCAACCACGATTTGCCCCAATGTGCCAGCTGCAATCCGTCTTTCATCAAAACGGATCAGCAGGCTCTTGTTATCAAGCTCAACGTTACCGCTAGGGAGGTTGATGTTCTGCGCACTGACCTGAGCGGCAATATCAGAAACACTTAACCCTAGCTGGCGAAGTGCACTCTCTCGCACTTCGATGCGGATTTGCTTGCCCGAAAAGCCCGCCACACTGACCAAGGGGACATCGTAATCACGCTTAAGTGTCTGTTTGAGATCCTCTGCGTAGGCTTTGAGCCCCACCCAATCGGTATCAGCAGCAATCGCCACATCTACCACGGGCTCGTTCCAATCCAGCTCACGCACCACTGGCGGCTCAATATCGCTCGGGAAGTTGTTGATGGCGTTGATTTGGGTTTGGATGTCCACCAGCATGCGGGAGATATCAGCTTGGGCATCGAGCTTCACCACTAATCCTGCCGAACCTTCCACTGCCTCACAACGGGTTTCAACGATGTTAGAAAGACCGTCTACCGCGTCTTCCATCAACAGACAGATGTTTTGCTCTACCTGCTCTGGGCTGGCACCGGGATACACTACCGTGGCGAGAATAAAAGGCGGCGCGAATTCAGGAAAGGTTTCTCGCTTGAGTTGTGGCAGTGACGTTAATCCAAGAAGGATCAACGTTAGCATCAGCAAGTTAGCGGCAGTCGGGTGACGGGCGAAAAAACGGATCATGATGCCTCCCCGTTCACCGCTTTGTTTTCTACCACGTCACCGTTCAGGGTCACTGCGCGAAGTTCCATGCCTGGCACAGCGGGTAGAAGATCGTTCAGCACCAGCTGCTGACCCGCTTTCAGCTCCCCGGCGATCGCTACGCTCTCTCCACGCCTGAACAAAATGGTTACCGGCATCACTTTCAACGCACCGTCTTCCATCAGATAGATCTTGTCACCGCGAAGGGCGCGCTCCGGGATCACCCAATGGGAAACGGGTTTGCCTTCAATCGTCGCTTTAACAAACATGCCATTAACCAGACTTGGCTGGGCGGCAATCCCCTGTTTTTGCTCTTCGTTCAATGCAATTTCGAGAATAACGCCGACCGTCGCCTGATTCAGGCTGACGGTATCACTGAGACGCGCCACCTTGGCAGGCCATTCCTCTTTAAAGCTACCGCTGGAAAGGTTCACACTCGCGTTGAGCTGATGCAGTTTCTCGGCAAAACCCTCACTTTGCTCGCCGTTCAAGGTGTCGAAAACCGTCTGCATGTCATGAATGGAGACCTGCGCATCGACTTCTACTGCACCAAGCCCATGGGCGATAACCATCACTTGCTGCGGCGTGACAACCTGATCACGTTCGATGTTTACTTCCGCAATGCGGCTGTCGACAGGCAAGACGATTTGGGTTTTATCGAGATTTCTCAGGGCTTGTTCCAGCGCCAGATTGCTCGCTTCAAGCTCTGATTCAGTGATACGTTTTTCGTCCGGCAGAACTTTTAGCTGGGCCTCCAGGTCCTGAACCCGGGTTTGCTGGGAAAGAAATGACTGCTGCTCGTTGTCCAGATCTGATTGCGATGTCAGACCTTTCTTGCGCAAGTTCTTTTGACGGGTCAGTTCGTCTCGACTAAGGGCCAGTCTGCGCTTCTCTATCGCCAGCGTGGTTTTCAGATTGGATTCATCCAGCGCCAGTTTCGCCAACCGCGCTTCCCGAACACTCACATCTGCCTGAGCCTGTGCAACCGCCAGTTGATAGTCAGTGGGGTCGATGCGCAAAAGCTCAGTGCCTGCGGGCAGCACTCGTCCTTTTTCCAAAGCAGGATTGCGGTAAATCACTTTTCCGTTCACCTCCGCAATTGCCTGCCAGGTGAGCTTTGGAGTGACACGGCCAAAACCGGTGACCACAGGAGTAATGTTAGACTGCTCTAAAGTGATGACATCCACCGCTCGTGCTTTCGATTGGGCGGGTTTCACGGGCACATCAGGCCTGCTGCTTATCGCAATGAAGAGCACCGCGATACCGACAGCCAAGGCGGGAAAGAAAAGCAGTTTACGGCGAAGTGTCATAGTGTGTTGTCTCCCTGAACCTTGAAAATTCCGTGTTGCAGCAGTGCGGCGTTGTGTTTAGCGAGTTTTTCCAGAAAAGCGCTGTCCATGGTGATCCCTTGAATGTCAGCGAGCGCTGTGGGAATGATAAATGGAAACACCATCAAGCTTGAGAAGCTCATTCGCGCCAGTTCCGGATCGATGTCTTTTCTCAAAGCGCCTTTTTCCTGTAGACGCTGAAAGAGTAATTGATGAAGGGGCAAGAGAATGTCCTGAAACAGCTTTTCGACCACCTGTCGCTGCTGATCGTCTTCATCCAGCATCATGCTACGGAAGATCAGCGTGGGTAGATTAGGTCCTGTAGACATCTCGCGGTAAAACGTTGTGACGACATCATTGAGGCTTTCAATTTTCCCTTCTTCAACCGCCTGACGCATGCGGATGATCATCGGCGCCGCTGTCTCTCTGACCATGGCCTCAAACAAGCCAGCTTTATTGCCAAAGTAATAGCGGATCATCGCCACATCGACACCAGCATTTTCTGCAATACGGCGTGTCGATACCTTGTGATAGGGTTGTTTGTGGAAAAAGCGTTGGGCTTCGCTGATCAGCGCAGCTCTGGCATCAGAGCCTCCCAATGGTCGCCCCGGCTTTTTTGTCATGGCATCATCCGTAATTCATCAGCGTTGAATTTATACTACTCCCTGTTTGGTCTCTTTTCGCACAATTTAATTCCCTAGATCATAGGATTGTGATGAATTTCCGTTCAAAAAATAGACACAGATGAATACTCTGGTTTTTTACTTAAAAAGCAGTTTTTTAAACCACAGTTAACATTATGAGTGACGCTTTCTTGTTATTTTCTAATTTGATATTGACGCTTTAGTAAGCTGTTTGGTATTCATTTGTGCAGACATCTTTAGAGAACTGTTACAAATGATGAAACGCATTTTCCTTCTAGACCTTCTACTTCTCGTGAATTGTTCGCGCGGGTAGGTCATGGATTGAAAACAGTTTTCACCTGACACACGAAACCCGCGCCAAGGCGCGGGTTTTTTGTATGACCTGCCAAAGGTGCGGAGTACAACCTAATAACGGCACATGAGGGAACGACCATGAAAGACCAAGTCATCATATTTGACACCACATTACGCGACGGCGAACAAGCGCTGTCCGCCAGTTTGACTGTAAAAGAGAAGTTGCAGATTGCACTGGCGCTGGAGCGTCTGGGTGTGGATGTGATTGAAGCTGGCTTCCCTGTTTCAAGCCCGGGTGATTTCGAATCCGTCCAAACGATCGCTAAATCGGTCAAGAATAGCCGCATTTGTGCCTTGTCCCGTGCTGTCGATAAAGACATCGACGTCGCCGCTGAATCCCTCAAAGTTGCTGAAGCGTTTCGTATCCACACTTTCCTTTCTACTTCTACTATCCACGTTCAGGACAAACTGCGCCGCAGCTACGACCAGGTTGTTGAAATGGGTGTGAATGCCGTCAAACGTGCTCGTCGCTACACAGATGACGTGGAATTCTCCTGTGAAGATGCAGGCCGTACGCCGATTGATAACCTGTGCCGAATGGTGGAAGAAGCCATCAAAGCAGGCGCAACCACGGTGAACATTCCTGATACTGTGGGCTACACAGTACCGGGTGAGTTCGGTGGCATTATCGAAACCCTGTTCAACCGCGTGCCAAACATCGACAAAGCAGTGATTTCGGTTCACTGTCACGATGACTTGGGCATGTCGGTCGCCAACTCGATTGCTGCAGTTCAAGCAGGTGCGCGCCAGATTGAAGGCACCATCAACGGTATCGGTGAACGTGCCGGTAACTGTGCGCTGGAAGAGATTGCGATGATCATCAAAACCCGCGGCGAGTTGTTAGGCGTGGAAACAGGTATCAATCACAAAGAAATCAGCCGCACCAGTAAAATGGTCAGCCAACTGTGTAATATGCCTATTCAGTCCAACAAAGCGATTGTCGGCACCAACGCATTCAGCCACAGTTCTGGTATTCACCAAGATGGCATGCTGAAGAACAAGAACACTTACGAAATCATGACGCCAGAGTCGATTGGTTTGGGTCAAAAAGCACTGAACCTGACCAGCCGTTCAGGCCGTGCGGCGGTGAAGAGCCACATGGACACCATGGGCTACAGTGACGACGACTACAACCTGGACAACTTGTACGAATCTTTCTTGAAACTGGCAGACCGCAAGGGTCAGGTTTTCGATTATGATCTGGAAGCTTTGATGTTCTTCAACAACTTGCAGGAAGAAGATGACTTCTACAAGCTGAAGTATCTGAGCGTACAAAGTGGCAGTGTAATGGCGACCACAACCGTCAGCTTGCAGTGTGGCGATGAAGAAGTCAGCGACGCTGCGATTGGTAACGGCCCGGTTGACGCACTGTATCAGGTCATTTACCGCATCACTGGCTATGACATTGTGCTGGACAAGTTTGACCTGACCGCCAAAGGCGAAGGGGAAGATGGCTTGGGTCAGGCAGACATCATCGCTAACTACAAAGGTCGCAAGTACCACGGTACGGGCGTCTCAACAGACATTATTGAAGCCTCAGGTCAGGCATTGCTGCATGTGATTAACAGCATTTACCGCGCTGACCGCATCGCGCAAATAAAAGAACAAGCAACATTAAAAATGGAGACAGTGTAACCATGGCAGGCACCTATAAGATTGCCGTTCTACCGGGAGACGGTATTGGCCCGGAAGTGATGCAACAAGCCCACAAAGTTCTTGATGCCGTAAGCGCTAAATTTGGCATTAGCTTTGAGAAAACTGAATACGATGTCGGTGGTATCGCCATCGACAACCATGGCACCCCGCTGCCAGAGGCGACCCTAAAAGGCTGTGAAGCGGCTGATGCGGTGCTGTTTGGTTCAGTAGGTGGCCCAAAGTGGGAACACTTGCCACCGAATGAACAGCCTGAGCGTGGTGCGCTGTTGCCACTGCGTAAGCATTTCCAACTGTTCTGTAACCTGCGTCCGGCGCAAATTCATGCAGGCCTGGAAGCTTTCTCACCACTTCGCGCGGATATCTCTGAGCGCGGTTTTGACATCGTAGTGGTGCGTGAGCTGACTGGTGGTATCTACTTTGGTCAGCCTAAAGGCCGCGAAGGTTCAGGCGCAGAAGAGAAAGCGTTCGACACGGAAGTTTACTACCGCTATGAAATCGAGCGTATTGCGCGCATCGCGTTTGAGTCTGCACGTCTTCGCCGCAAGAAGGTGATGTCAGTAGATAAAGCGAACGTATTGCAAAGCTCTATCCTGTGGCGCGAAGTGGTCGAAGAAATCGCGAAAGACTACCCGGATGTTGAGCTGTCCCACATCTACATCGACAACGCGACCATGCAGCTGATTAAAGACCCTGCACAGTTTGACGTGATGCTATGTTCTAACATCTTCGGTGACATCATCTCTGATGAGTGCGCGATGATCACTGGCTCCATGGGCATGTTGCCATCTGCGAGCCTCAACGACAGCAAGTTTGGCCTGTACGAGCCAGCAGGTGGTTCTGCACCGGATATCGCAGGTAAGAACATTGCAAACCCAGTGGCGCAAATCCTGTCTGCCGCTCTGATGCTGCGCTATAGCCTTGGCGAAGAAGACGCTGCACGCGCTATCGAAGCTGCGGTCAGCCAAGCGCTGGAAGCCGGCGAGCTAACCGCTGACCTGGCTGGCGATGCGACCCCGCTGACCACATCCGAAATGGGTGATAAGATTGCAGCGTATGTAAGCGAAGCCTAAGCGCACTGGAAGCACATAATTATTAAGGAAGACAGGGCAATGTCAGCAAAAACCCTTTACGAAAAAATCTACGACGCGCATATCGTCGTAGAAGCACCGGGCGAAACCCCGTTGCTGTATATCGACCGTCACTTGGTCCACGAAGTGACCTCTCCTCAGGCGTTTGATGGCCTGCGTCAGCATGGTCGTAAGGTGCGTCAGGTTTCTAAAACCTTCGCGACCATGGATCACAACGTTTCTACTGAGACCAAAGACATCAATGCCTCAGGCGAGATGGCAAAAATTCAGATGGAAACGCTGGCAAAGAACTGTGAAGAGTTCGGCGTCACCCTTTACGATTTGAACCACCCTTATCAGGGCATCGTTCACGTCATGGGTCCTGAGCTGGGTATTACCCTGCCGGGCACTACCATTGTTTGTGGCGACTCCCACACCGCGACCCACGGCGCGTTTGGCGCGCTGGCATTCGGTATCGGTACCTCTGAAGTTGAACACGTACTGGCGACTCAAACCCTGAAGCAAGGCCGCGCCAAGACCATGAAGATTGAGGTCAAAGGCAAGGTCGTTGAAGGCGTGACCGCGAAAGATATCGTCCTCGCGATCATCGGTAAAGTCGGCCACGCAGGTGGTACCGGTCACGTGGTTGAGTTCTGTGGTCAGGCGATTGAAGATTTGACCATGGAAGGCCGCATGACGGTCTGTAACATGGCGATCGAGCTCGGTGCGAAAGCGGGTCTGGTTGCACCGGATCAAACCACCTTTGAATACCTGCAAGGCCGCAAGTTCTCGCCAACGGGCGCAGACTGGGATGCAGCTGTTGAATACTGGAACAGCCTGAGAACTGACGCTGACGCTGAGTTCGATACCATCGTCACGTTGGAAGCGGCAGACATCTCTAACCAAGTCACTTGGGGCACCAACCCAGGCCAGGTTGTGGGTGTGAACGATGTGGTTCCAGCACCAGAGAGCTTTAGCGACCCTATCGAGCGTCACTCTGCTGAGCGTGCGCTTCGCTACATGGGCATCGAAGCTGGCCAGAAAATCACTGACATCACCATCGATAAAGTGTTTATCGGCTCTTGCACCAACTCACGTATCGAAGACATGCGCGCCGCAGCGGCTGTCGCCAAAGGCCGTAAAGTGGCTGCAGGCGTTCAGGCGCTGGTGGTTCCTGGCTCCGAGCAAGTTAAAGCGCAGGCAGAGCAAGAAGGTCTGGACAAGATTTTCGTCGAAGCTGGCTTTGAATGGCGTTTGCCAGGTTGCTCTATGTGTCTGGCGATGAACAATGACCGCCTTGGGCCAAAAGAGCGCTGTGCATCCACCAGTAACCGTAACTTCGAAGGCCGTCAGGGTCGCGAAGGTCGTACTCATCTGGTGAGCCCAGCGATGGCTGCAGCTGCAGCCGTTGCCGGTCACTTCGTTGATGTGAACAATTTATAAGGAGTCCACCATGTCAGGAATTAAACAACACACAGGCTTGGTGGCGCCGCTGGACGCAGCAAACGTCGATACTGATGCCATCATTCCAAAGCAATTTTTGCAAAAAGTAACCCGCACCGGTTTTGGTAAGCACCTGTTTCACGACTGGCGTTTTCTGGACGATGCAGGTCAGCAAGACAACCCAGAGTTTGTGCTGAACCAACCTCGGTACAAAGGAGCAAGTGTGCTGCTGGCACGCGAGAACTTTGGTTGTGGTTCATCCCGTGAGCACGCACCTTGGGCACTGGCTGATTTCGGCTTCAAAGTGATGATCGCGCCAAGCTTTGCGGACATCTTCTACGGCAACTCCATCAATAACCAGATGGTACCGGTTAAGCTAACTGAAGCAGAAGTCGACGAACTGTTTAAGTTTGTGGAAGCCAATGAAGGCGCGGAGATCGCGCTGGATCTAGAAGCGCAAACTGTTTCAGCGGGTGGTAAAACCTACTCGTTCGAAATCGACGAGTTCCGCCGTCACTGCTTGCTGAATGGCTTAGACAGCATCGGGCTGACGCTGCAACATGAAGAAAAGATCGCAGAATACGAAAGTAAGATCCCTGCTTTTCTTTCCTAACAATTGGATTTATCAACTAAATCTCACAATAAAGCCGACTCTTTGAGTCGGCTTTTTCTGTGATGGTAGAAAGCCACGTCGACAAGGAAGGTCATGATGCGCCCAGTTCGCCACATCATCACTGCAATGGCAGTGTTGTTTTTCCTTAACACAGTGCAAGTGAGTGCCGAGACCAAGCTTATCTTTGACACGCCTACGACCTCAGAGGATAAAACAGCTAAACAGTTGGTTGAAAACGTCGCCAAAGAGACAGTAAAGCTGGTCAATGACTACGCTCCCCTTCCTGACACATTGACCATCCGTTTTGGAAATCTAGACGGGCCACTCTTTGACCCTGATACCACAACTATTCAAATGCCTTACGAATTTGTGCGTTACGCGAAAGAAAAATTCCAGAGCGTCCCTCCTTCCCACGAAGGTATTACACCGGATGAAGCCACTAAGGCGTCGATTATTCACACCTTGCTGCATGAGTATGGACATGCGTATCTTTTTCTGTGGGATTTCCCAGCACTCGGCAAAGAGGAAGACGCCGTCGACAGTTTTGCTACGCTATCCATGATTAGGTTTTATGACGCTGAAACCGCATTTATTGGCGTCGATCTTTTTGCCATCGAGGATATGGGCACAGAGTTCATCGATGATGTTTCCATGTGGGGAGAGCACAGTCTCGATGCCCAGCGCTACGCAAGATCGCTATGTTTGATCTACGGCAGCGATCCTGAGAAGTTTGAGGATTTAATGGATCCTGAGCTTGTCGAGGCAGAACGGGATTTGTTTTGTCCTTATGAATTTGAAACCCAGTCGCGCAACTGGTCAAGAGTGATAGAAATGCTCAGTGAAAGTGAATGAAAATAGTCACTCTCCGGTCTATTTTCACATTGTAGCTTTTCACTGAGTATCACCATGAAGCCAATTTTTGCACTATTGCGTCCTTTGCTTTTGATCGCTTTTCTCTCGCCGGCCGTTGTATTCGCTGCCCCAAAAAGCGACCTCTGGCCTATTTGGGATAAGAGTAATGAGTCTAACTCTGCTTCGATTGATCACGGCCATTGGCAGAAAATCCTAGACAGGTACCTTCTCGAAAAAGGCCAGCACAATCTTTTCAATTACAGCGCAGTCAGTCCGGCTGATAAGGCATTGCTCAGTCAATATCTGACTAATCTGACTGCTCTGGATCCTCGCAATTACAGCAAGGCTGAACAGTTTGCTTACTGGGTAAATCTATACAATGCGCTGACTGTTCAACTTATTCTCGACGAGTACCCTGTAAAATCAATTACTAAGCTGGGTGGCTTTTTAAGTTTTGGTCCTTGGGATGATGAAGTTGCCAAAATCGCAGGGCAATCATTGACACTCAATGACATTGAGCACCGTATTCTTCGCCCGATTTGGAATGACTCACGCATTCATTATGCGGTCAATTGTGCCAGCTTGGGTTGCCCTAACCTCGCTACGACCGCGTTTTCCGCAGATAACAGTGAAGGGCTATTGGAAGCAGCATCCAAGCAGTTCACCAACAGTAATAAAGGCGCCAGCATTGACGGTAATACTCTGACACTATCTTCGATTTATGACTGGTATGGCGTAGATTTCGGTAATAACGAGCAAGAAATACTAAAAGCCATCGACCAACACCGCGACGGCTCAAAGCTTGAAGGCTGGAAGGGTAAAATTAAATACGATTACGACTGGTCACTTAACCAACCTTAAAACGTATTTTGTTGAAAAACTAAAGACGGGCGCATTACGCGCCCGTTGCTATTTATATACCCAAACAACCTGAAAATGTAGGATTCAGCGAGATTGACTGGCGTTGTGATCGCGGCGTTCCTTTGCCGGTGTAGTCAACTCCATCAAAAAGGAACAACAATGAGCACGGCGTCAGTCAACTCGCCCGAAGGGAGGGCCTCAATGCG
>NZ_ANFM02000012.1 GCF_000333895.2 Grimontia indica
CATTTTTCCTGCGCTATTTCTGATCAGCTACCTACTGTGATTGGCATTAGAAGTGTTTTTCAGTGACCGACTTTCTGCTTAAGAAAATCAATGAACAGCCGCGTTTTGGTGTGGTTGTACTCAAGCTTCGGATAATAGGCATAAGCCGCACTTTTCGGCTGACGTACATCCGGTAGCACGGGTACCAGTAATCCCTGATCCAACTCCTTTCTGACCGTGACATCTCCAACCAGAATAATGCCAAGTCCAGCCACCGCAGCGTTCACTAAGGCTTCAGGGTTGGGTGAGACAAAGTTTCCGCTCAGGCGTAGCTTTCGACCATGCTCAAACTCGTGCTCTTGTGGGTGGCTGGTGGAGCCATAGAGCAGGCAGTTGTGATGCAAGAGCTGCTCTTGATCAACAATCGGTGGGTGCTGCGCGAGATAAGTCGGTGAAGCAAAAAAGCGCGGCTGGAAATCAAACAGCTTGGTGGCGATAAAACTCGCTGAGTTAAAGTCAGCCAACTCCCGGGTTATTACCACATCCAGATTTGGGTCTGGGAGCTGCCCCGGCGCAAGGGTGTGCAGCTCCACCTGAATATTGGGATAGGCAGCAAGAAACTCACCGATATTGTTAACCAACAGCCGGCTTCCAGTGGCAAGCGGGGCACCAATTCGCAGCACGCCGCTAACTTCGCCATAAGTGGATGTGGTTTCAGAGACCAGTTGCGTCCAGTCGTCGAGCAAAAGCTTTCCACGTTGATAAAACAATCGTCCTGCATCTGTCATGGTCAGGGTGCGGGTAGTGCGCTTTAACAGTTGAACCCCAAGTTGATTTTCCAGCCAGGCCAACCGCTTGGAGAGGGCGGAACTCGAGGTGTTGAGTTTGGTTGCAGCTTGAGCCAGCGAACCCATCTCTACCACAGTGACATAACTTTTCGCGCAGGTAATCCAATCCATTTATTGACTCATTCCGGGGTTTATCAACCGAGTATCGACTTTGCGTTCACTTTCATAACGGGAACAACGATAATAACTAATTCAAGGCCGATTGGCCTTCTGAACTTATTTTGCTGAGAAGGGATCAGCAAAACCCTTCATTTGGATAGTACATGAGAAAAGTTGCCGGGATGAAGCTGACCAACCGATTGGTCGCTTTTGTAACGCTTATTGTTGTTTGTGCCATGTTCGTGCTTTTTATTGGTGGTGCAATCAGCTTTCGTAAATTGGGAACGGACTTCCTCTCCCATTATCTCAGCAAAGTGGTGGTCGAAATTGACCATGCGATTGCCAACCCTGTCTCTAACGAAAATATCGGACTCTGGCTTCCGCAGCTATTGAAAGCCAGTGACATCGTTGAGCTGGAAATTAACAGCAAAACCGGCCTTTTGTATCACTACGAACAAATCCAAACGGTAGGAAAATCGCTGGATTTGATTGTGAACCGCTACGATCTCCCGAGTAATCCCGGCTTCTACATTGTGATTAAATCGGTTCCGCCGTATGCGGATTTTGCCTATTCGATAGGCGCGATGTCTTCGCTGTCGCTTGCGGTACTCGTCATTGTGCTTGCGTTATCATGGGGCATAAGGTGGCTGCGAACCCAGCTCTTAGGGGCTGAATTGTTAGAGCACCGTGGCCGATTGATTCTGGCTGGACGGGCGGAAGAAGTGCATACCGGTGATGAACGTGAATGGCCAGCAACGGCCAGTATTGCGCTCGACCAGATGATTGCAGAACTTCGCGAAGCGCGTCAGGAACGCAGTCGCTTTGATACGTTTATCCGCTCCAACACCTTCCTGGATAAACTTACAGGCGCAGCTAACCGCGTGATGTTCGACAACCGTCTGCAAACCCTATTGCAAGATAAAGGCGCGCAAGGTGCAGTGCTGATGATCCGCATTGGCGACTGGGACACTCTGGTCCATGAGTCGGGCAAAGAAGGCGCTGACGAGTGGGTCAAAGAAGTCGGCAACGTGCTGTCGAATGCGATTCTCCGCTTCCCTGACGCGGTGCTTGCCCGTTACTACGACACGGAATTTGCCGTGTTGCTCACGCATCAGTCGGCCAAAGACGCCCGTTTGTTTGCTACTCAATTAATGAAAGCACTGGAACGCCTGACCCCACCTGAATGCCTGGAAGAAGAAAACTGGGCGCACCTCGGTATGACCTTTTTTACTACCGGTGAGCGCCGGGGCCGCCTGATGGAAGAGGCCGACATGGCGAAACGCAGCGCTGTGCTTCAGGGTAGCAATGGTTGGTATGCGTTTAAAAAAGATGTTGTAGCAGACGAAGCTCGTGGCAGTGTTCGCTGGCGAACCTTGTTGACCCGTGTGTTTGAAGCGGGTGGTCCGGATCTTTACCGACAGGCAGTGAAAGATGCTAAAGGGGAAGAGTTGCATACCGAACTGCTTGCGCGCATCAAAGATGAAAATGGCCTCATCATCAAAGCATCTCGCTTTATGAACGGTATTGATCTGGTGGGCATGAACAGCACGTTAGATAGGCGTGTGGTCGGTAAAGCGCTTCATCTTCTTCGTACTGGCGACGGACGTGAAGTGTTGTCGATTAATGTCTGCGCTGAATCACTGGGCCAGCGTGCATACCAAATCTGGTTGCGAGATACCTTGCTGCAAACGCCACGTAGCGTGCTCAACCGTCTGCAAATTGAAGTCTCTGAAGCGCCGCTGGTCAAGCACTTCGATGCTGTCAGACCTACGCTTCGCATGGTTCGCGCGCTGGGTTGTGCGGTAGTGGTGGATCAGGCTGGCCGTTCTGTGGTGAGTACCCACTACGTCAAAGATATCCAACCGAAATACATCAAACTCCATCGAAGCCTTATCCGAGACATTCATCAACGTCCGGAAAACCAGTTGTACGTGCGCAGTATGCTGGGAGCCTGTGACCCGACACCAACGCAAGTGCTGGCGGTGGGAGTGGAATCCCAGCAGGAATGGAAAGTGCTTTTACAACTTGGGGTTATGGGTGGCCAAGGACGTTTTCTTGGCCCAGAGCTCTCCTCCAGTCCAGCCACGCGCAAGAGGCAACGTTGGCGCAAACAATGATATGGATCGAGCATTGTTTATAAAATGCTCAATTGCGTCATGAAACTGTCGCACGCATACTTATTTTTTGGCGGGAAATTTGATAGAATATAGTGTACTTCAAACACTTTATTAACATTTCCCGAGCAATTATTAGGTGCAGATGGCAGTTTCTACTCTTTTTGCAAAATTTTCCCCTGTAAAACAACGGGGTATTGTCAGCCTTGTCGCGTCTGCCGAACAGGTGGTGATCGCGTATCAGGATGACAATGAAAAGACGCAATTGGACGCGCAAGCCGTTACCCAATCTGACCCTTGGACGGCGGCGACCCAACTGATTTCCCGTCACGGAATAAGCAAGGCAGACGTACATCTTGTGCTCGGGCATGGCCTCTATCAATCCCTGTTGATTGATGATCCCGGTTTGTCTGATGAAGACAAACGTGCGGCGTTGCCATTCCAGTTAAAAGACTTCATTTCTGATTCGCCGTCGGACATTGTTGCCGATGGCTTCAGCTCGCCGGTGGCTAACCGTTTTCAGGCATTTGTCTGCCACAAGCTGCCACTTATCCAGTTCAGCAAAGCGCTGGAAAAAAGTCAGTGCCGACTCACTAACGTATCCCTTGAAGATGTGGCGCTGCGCCAGTGGACGCAACTGGATAAAACCGAGATGGTACTGAGTCGTGATAGCCATGGCGTGTTGCAGTTGGCTGCTTTCCATCTGGGTCGTCTCTGTTTTCAACGCCAGATCCGCGGTGTGATGCTGGAAGGGCAAATGATGCCCCCATCGGTTGTTGATGACTTAGCGTTGGAAGTACAGCGTTCGCTCGATTATTTGCGGTCACAACTGAAAAGCGCGCAAGTGACAGGATTGGTCGTTAGTGTTCATGGCATCGACGATACAGAGCTGGCGTTTCAACTGTCTTCACGTTTGTCTGTCGCGGTGCGCCCGCAGCAGCTTTTTGATACCGGCGCCCATCATCAACATATTGCGATGGCCGCGTTAAGCCGCGACTATTCTCCGGATGTGAATCTGTTCAGTGACGATCTGTCGCCCAAAGCGCCGCTGCTGACGTTCGAAAAAATGCTGCTGGTATGGGGCGCAACCTCACTGCTGGTGGTGTTAGTGGCTGCTTACCAACAATTTTCATTGGCGCAAGCCGAGAAATTCTTTTCACTGGCAGACAGCGAGCGACAGAGCGCACAAAGTCTTTCCGATGAGCTTAACGAGCAAATGGCTTTGCACCTGCCATCAGTAAGCCTGGCCAATGAAGTGAATGAGAAAAAAGCCGCCATTGACGCAAAGCGCCGTGCGTTGGCTGCGGTGAAACAGCATGACGCTGCACTTCAGCAAGGTCACGCAGATACCTTCCGTGCGCTGGCCTCACTTTCTCGCCGCGATATTTCCGTATCTTCTATTTCTGTTAGTCAACAGTCGCTCGATTTGAGCGGACTGGCGGCCACTCCTGCTTCTGTTCCGGCTTGGCTGCAGACATTCAATTCTCAGCCACCATTGGCAGATCGTGTTTTTGAGCAAATGGCGCTGAGCCGCGATGAGAAAAACCGCCTGAACTTCAATCTGGTATCCAAACGTGAAAGTGGGGAGAGCACGAAATGAATGCACTACTCACCCGCGGTAAAGACGCTTTTGATGCACTGAGCATGCGTGAACAGTGGATGATTGCACTGGCAGGCTGGATGGCGATTCTCGGCTTGGGTTTGTTCCTTTTTATTGAGCCTGTAAGTAAGACGCTGGTGCAGCTAGAAACGCAGATTCTTCAGTCAGAGCGCACGACCGAAGATTTGGTGACACTCAATCGTCTGAAGCAGGAAAAACTGCACACCTCACCGAACACTGAGCTTGAAGCTGAGTTGGCGACACTCAATCAAGAGATTTCAGCCCTTGATAGCGAAATGGAGCGCAAGGTGGACGGTTTGGTTACCGCTGCCCAAATGTCTTCATTGATGGAGGCTGTGCTGAGACAGTCTGAGCGTTTGACGCTGGTATCAATGAATTCCTTGCCACCACAACAACTGACAGACACTGAGGATGCGGGTTACTACATCCATCCTGTCGAAATCACGCTGGAAGGGCGTTACTTCGACATTGTTGATTACCTTAGTGCGCTGGAAGCCTTGCCCGTCAAATACTACTGGCAAAGCGTGGACTACAGCGTGAAGGAATACCCGAAGGCTGAAGTCACCATTGAGGTTTACACCCTGGGTGAAAGTGCCGTGTTTATCGGGGGCAAAAATGAAATTACTGAATAGCGTTCTGATTATGTTTTCGCTGTTGCTGCCGATAACGTCTTTTGCAGAGAGCGATCCGACAGCGCCGCTAGGCTTTACGCCTTCCTCTCAGCCCGCGAAGAAAAAGATATATCGCTTGCCAAAACTGGACGCCATTTTGTGTGCGAGCGATGGCAGTTGTTCAGCAGTGCTGAATGGCAAGAGCGTGAGGAAAGGCCAAAGCATCAATGGCTACGTTGTCAGCCAAATCAATGAAGAGCGCGTAACGCTGAGCCGAGGTGGTAAGCGTTGGGCATTGACCGTATTTAACGAGCAGGTAGTACAGTGAAGACACATTCATTACTGAGCAAAGGTTTACTGACCTTCGCCGCAGCGATGCTGTTGTCGGCGTGTCAGAGCGTGGGACATCAAAAGCCAACTGAAATACAGGAAGCGCTGAACGAGGCCTATGCACAGAGCACTTCCCAGCCATTGACGGAATTGCCAGATGCGGTCACTCAGGATTTGATGGGGGACTTCTCTGACACCTCTGGCAGTGGCGTGTTGACCGAAAAACGCCTGCGTATCAATGCCAACAATGTGGATGCCAAAGCCTTCTTTGGTTCCTTGGTTCAGGGCACGGATTTCAATTTGGTGATGCACCCGGAAGTGAGCGGGAAGGTCACCGTTTCCCTGAAAGATGTCACCGTGCCTGAAGCGCTGGAAGTGGTTTCTGATATCTACGGCTACAACGTCGAAATCAGTGGTCGCCTGATCCAGATTTTCCCGGCGGTACTGCGCACGGAAACCTTCGCGGTGGATTACCTACAGCTTCAACGCGCCGGTGTGTCACTGACTTCTATCAGCACAGGTGCAGTTTCAACGGATTCCAGCTCTGGCAGCGGAGATGATAAAAAAACTGAGCGTACCTCAGTGCCAACGGGTGGAACCGTGATTGAAACCCGCGCGGAAAGCAATTTCTGGGCGCAGCTCGAACGCGCTGTCGCGGCCATGATTGGTAATGGCGATGGACGCAGCATTGTGGTCTCACCGCAAGCAAGCCTTATCACGGTGAAGGCATACCCGAATGAGCTTCGCGAAGTGAAACGTTTCCTTGATGCATCACAAGCACGCCTGAAACGTCAGGTAATTCTGGAAGCCAAAATCCTAGAAGTGACCTTGAGCGACGGCTATCAGCAGGGTGTTAACTGGTCGAATATTACGTCGTCGATTGGCAGCGGTGGTGTGGAAATTACACGAGACGCAGCTGAACTTGCCGGCGACTTTATTTCCAATGTGATCGGTGGACAAACCAACATCAAAATTCAGGATGGCAATTTTGAGGCTGTGCTGAATTTCCTTGATACACAGGGCGATGTAAATGTGCTGTCGAGCCCTCGCGTAACAGCAGCGAATAACCAGAAAGCGGTCATTAAAGTCGGTGGTGACGAGTACTTTGTTACGGATATTTCTTCCAGCGACACATCGGGCGATAACTCAGACTCTGGCCCGAACATCGAATTAACACCGTTCTTCTCGGGTATTTCACTGGATGTGACGCCACAAATCGACGATGACAATGGCGTACTGCTGCATGTTCACCCTGCGGTCATTGATGTCGTGACGGAAGAGAAAACTATCCAACTTGGCACTTCATCACAGCCTTATGTGTTGCCGCTAGCTAAGACCTCTATCCGTGAATCGGACTCTATCATCCATGCCCAATCTGGGGATGTGGTCGTTATTGGTGGTTTGATGAAATCGAGCTACGAAGAAATGGTCTCTAAAGTGCCACTTCTCGGCGATATTCCGGGTCTAGGCAATCTATTCCGCAACGTGAACCGCATGAAGCAGAAAACCGAACTGGTGATCTTGCTGCAACCTTCTGTGGTGGGTGAGCAAACTTGGCAAGAAGAGATCAACCGTTCACGTCAACTGTTGAACGACTGGTTCCCGGAAAACTAAGCCAGCCCTATGTATATGTCGCACTTTGGCCTCAATGCCGCGCCATTTAGCTTAACCCCAGACACACGCTGTTTCTTCGGCGTGCGTTCTCACGTGGATGCGATAAATACCTGCGTGTCGGCGATGGAAATGGGCGAAGGCTTGGTCAAAGTGACAGGCGAAGTGGGTACAGGAAAAACCATGGTGTGCCGTTTGGTGCTCAAAGCACTGAGCGAAAGCTTTACCTTGGTATTTCTGCCAAACCCAGCCAATACGGTGGCAGGGTTGCATCGCCTGATTGCTGATGAACTTGGCATCGATGAGCAAATGTCAGAAGACAAGTTGCTTGGAGCAATCCAACAGGCAGCTATTGTGGCTGCACGAGATGAAAAGCCTGTCGTGATCCTTTGTGATGAAGCGCAGGCCATGCCGGATGAAGTGCTTGAAGCGATCCGCTTGCTGGGCAATCTGGAAACCGAGCAGCGTAAGCTGATTCAACTGATTATGTTTGGCCAGCCAGAGCTTGATGAACGCCTGTCCCAGCACAATATGCGCCAGCTTTTGCAGCGCATCAGCTTTAGTGCAGGGTTAACTCCGCTGAGCTTTGCTGAGACATCAGCCTATATCGACCACAGATTACAAGAACAGGGCGCTTCGCCACTGTTCTCTACGTGGGCTAAGCGCCGCATTTGGGTCGCGAGTCAAGGCATTCCGCGACTGGTGCATCAGCTTTGCCATAAATCGCTGTTATTGAGTTTTGGCAGGGGCAAACGCCGCGTCAGCGCACATGTTGTTCGCCTTGCCATTAAAGATACACCTCTCGCCCGCAAGCACTCTGTGCTTCAGGCCGTTTGGGGGTAGGAAATCATGAGTGAATTAAACCGCATGTTGAGCGACCTTTCGTCGCAGCAAAACAGTGAGAAACGCCTCGCTGTTGCATCAATCCCTTCTGTATGGGGCTTTCGCTTTGCACGTGTAGTGCTGGCACTGGTGGCGACGTTAGTGGGCGCGACAGGTATTTCATGGGCGGTATCAGTAGGCAGCGAGAAAGCCTTATTAGCTACGCCAATGCTGACGCCGGAGCCTGTTTTCGCGGAGCCTGCGCCAAAAGCTTTACCTTCTCCTACTCAGAAAGTGGTGAAAAGTGAGGTCAGCTATGTGGCGATGAAGGCGACACCTGTTGTTGCTGCAGTTAAGCCAACCTTTGAAACCAAAGCCGAAACTAAAGCAACAGAACAAATCTCTGAGCCCGTGCTGATGGCGAAAGTTGAGACTGTTAAAGCAGCGGCGGTGCAAGAAAAAGTGGAACAAGAAGCTTCCCTGTCAGTGGAAACCATTGAACTGACTGGCGAGCAGTTGGCGGATATTGCTTATGACAAAGCGCAGAAGCGCGCCCAAGTCGGTGATACACAAAAAGCCATCGCTTTCCTGCGTGATGCGGTGAAATACAACCCGAGCCACATTGCTGCCACCAACCAATTGGCGGGACTTCTGTATGGTCGCAGTCAATTGCGAGAGGCAGAAAGCGTGCTGCGTAAAGGCATCAGCGACAACCCGAATTCTGCGACATTGAAACTCACACTGGCGCGTATGTATCAGCAAAGTGGCAGCGAAGAATCTGCACTTAATGTGCTGTCTTCTTCGGTACATATGCTGGATGGCGAGCAGGTACGATTCGTGTCCATGCGCGCGGCCTTGGCACAAAAGCTGGGTAAGAATCTTGAAGCCAAGCAAAGCTATCAATGGCTGACAGAGCAAGAGCCGATGGACGGTCGCTGGTGGTTGGGACTTGGTGTGTCTGCTGAGAAAACCGGTGCCAATGCGGAAGCCGAAAAAGCCTATGGGAAAGCGGTGAAGTCCGGCGGTTTGAGCAACCAGTCGGTGAACTTTGCCCGCCAGCGTCTGGTTTACCTCCAGAACCTGAAACAGGGAGCGACAGATGGCCGTTAAATTACGAAAGCGCCTTGGCGACCTTCTGGTTGAAGAGCACATCATCACTGATGCACATCTGAATGCTGCGCTGGCTCGTCAGTCGGAAACCGGACGTAAGCTTGGCGATACTCTGATGGAAATGGGCATTCTGACCGAAAGTCAGATGCTGGACTTCCTTGCCCGTCAGCTTGGTGTACCACTGATTGATCTCAGTCTGACCCAAGTCGATCCAAGTGCTGTCAGTTTGCTGCCAGAAGTGCATGCCCGACGTCTTCGCGCGTTGGTGATTGGTCGTATCGGTAACACGGTTCGTGTGGCGATGTCCGATCCTGCGGATCTGGCTTCACAGGAAAGTGTGCTGAACCAGCTTCATCAATATCAGGTAGAACTTCTGATCACGGCAGAACAGCCGCTGATCGACGCATTTGATCGCTACTACCGTCGCACCAGCGAAATCGCCTCGTTCGCCGAGCGACTGCAGGCAGAGCATGGCGTGAAGTTGGAGCAAAACTTCGGGGCAGACGAAGAGCAATCTGAAGAAGTCACCGTCGTTAAACTGATTAACTCGTTGTTTGAAGACGCAGTGCAGGTGAATGCCTCGGACATTCACATAGAACCAGATGCTGACGCGCTGCGAATTCGCCAGCGTATTGATGGCGTGCTGCATGAAACTTTGCTGAAAGAGCGTGCAATTGCTTCTGCACTGGTGCTGCGCTTAAAGCTGATGAGCGGTATGGATATCTCCGAAAAGCGTCTGCCACAAGATGGCCGTTTCAACATCAATGTTCGTGGCAATGCCATCGACGTGCGTGTGTCCACGCTTCCGGTGCAATACGGAGAGTCTGTGGTGATGCGTCTTCTTAACCAGTCGGCCGGCGTGCTGCAACTGGAAGAAGTCGGTATGGATGCTCAAATGCTGGCGCGTTTCCGAAACCAGCTTCGCCGCCCACACGGCATGATTCTGGTCACCGGCCCGACAGGTTCGGGTAAAACCACCACGCTTTACGGCGCGCTCAATGAACTGAATGTGCCGGGGAAAAAGATCCTGACTGCGGAAGATCCGGTGGAATACCGTCTGCCGCGTATCAGTCAGGTGCAAATTCAAAGCAAGATTGGCCTGAGCTTTTCTTCTGCGCTGCGCACCTTCCTTCGTCAGGACCCGGACATCATCCTGGTTGGTGAGATGCGTGATCTTGAAACCGTGGAAATCGGTCTTCGCGCGGCACTGACCGGTCACCTGGTACTTTCAACCTTGCACACCAATAACGCCATCGACAGTGCGCTGCGTCTTCTGGATATGGAAGCGCCGGGTTATCTGGTGGCGAGTGCTGTTCGCGCCGTGCTGGCGCAGCGATTGATCCGCCGTATCTGTCCGGATTGTAAAGTGCCACATGCCACTGACGATGTGGAACAGGTTTGGCTGACGACTACACGCCCGGAAATGGCAGGCCATGGCTTCTACAAAGGCCGCGGCTGTCAGAGCTGTAATTTTACCGGTTACAAAGGGCGAATTGGTGTGTTTGAGCTTCTGGAAATTACCCCAGAATTGATGGACGCCTTGCGCGCTAACGACACTCAATTGTTCTCTGCGTTGGCGGAGCAACAAGCGGGCTATAAACCATTGGTTCACAGTGCATTGGATTTTGCCAAGCAGGGACAAACCTCGCTGGAGGAGGCGATGAAGCTTTCTGAAGCGGCGGCGATGTCGTTGATAGGTGCCTGATGCCGAGGTATCGCTACACCGCGCGCAAGCCGAACGGAAAACGTGTTTCGGCGATTATTGAAGCTGCCAGCGAAAGCGATGCGATCGCCAACGTGTCAGCGTCTGGCGCGATGTTGTTGTCACTGGAAATCACTAAGGCGCGGGCGCATAAAGCCAATGCGCCGCTGTTCCAGCCAAAGGTGAAACTGGAATCGCTGGTGATTTTCAGCCGTCAGGCATACAGCTTGATTAAAGCGGGTGTCCCGCTGCTGCGTGCCATTAAAGGCTTGGCGCAAAGCACCACGGATAAACCATTGAAAGCGGCGCTTGAAAGCGTTGCCAATGAGCTTTCCAACGGTCGTCCTATGTCGGCGGCAATGCGTGATCACGAAAATGTGTTTAGCGATTTGTTTGTCTCGCTGGTGCAGGTCGGTGAAAACACGGGCCGTCTCGATGATGCCATGCTCCAGCTTGCTGAATATTACGAGCAGGAAATGGAAACCCGCCGCCGGATTAAATCGGCGCTGCGTTACCCAACATTTGTGTTGATGGTGATCATCGGCGCGATGGCGTTTTTGAACGTCAAAGTGATCCCGCAGTTTGCAGGCATGTTTGCCAAATTCGGCTCTGATTTACCACTGCCGACCAAAATTTTGATGGCGACATCGAGCTTCTTTGTCGATTTCTGGTGGCTACTGGTCTTCGGCACCGTTTGCTTGGTCGCAGGCTTACAGGTGTGGAAGAACACCGAGCAAGGCCGGGTGAAGTGGGACAGATTTAAGCTGCGTATTCCGCTGGTCGGTAACTTGGTTAACCGAGCCTTGATGTCGCGCTTCTCGCGAACATTCGCCTTGATGCTGCGTGCAGGTGTGCCGCTTAATACTGCACTGCATATGTCTGGTGAAGCGCTGGATAACCACTTTCTTGGCGGCGAAGTGGACAAGATGAAAGCGGCGATAGAGTCGGGGATTAACCTCAGCTCCGTCACGGCAGACAGCCAACTGTTTACGCCACTGGTGCACCAGATGATTCAGGTGGGCGAGGAAACCGGCCAGATTGATAACCTATTGCTGGAAGCGAGCGACTTTTACGACCGCGAAGTGGATTACGACCTGAAAACCCTATCAGCGCGCATGGAGCCTATCCTGCTGCTGATTGTGGCGGGCATGGTGTTGATCCTCGCGTTGGGTATTTTCCTACCGATGTGGAACATGCTCGACCTGATCCGCGGCGGCTAAATGCGCTGGATTTTTAGGTTCAGGGGAAGCAGTGCTGCCCAGTGGGCTTTACTCACCACGATTATCGGCATTGTCGTGATGGCAGCGATTCCGGTTTTTGAGCGTGTGATGCAGTTTGCGGATGACGTGGAGTTTCGTTATCTCGCCAATGCGTTTGAAGGCTCGGCCAAGAATGTGCATTTGCGAGCTGCTTTAAAAAATGAGAGTAAACAAAAAGATATCGTTACTGTTGAAGATGTCAGTTTCCGATTGAGCCCAACAGTTAACCATCAACAAGGTTTTCCTTTTGCGCTGGAAAATGGCGCAAAAACACTGATAGCAATACGCGCTGAAGATTGCGGTGCTTTGTTGGAACAATTTACTGACCAGTCTTACTGGCTGGATGACAGATTACAGGCTGCGGCAGAACAAATCTCGCAGCCAAAGATTCGCGCAGTAGTGGTAAGGGACAAAGGTATTGAAGCCCAGCCTTATTGCCGATTTGAAAGACCGGTACGCGCCGGTGTTTGGAGTGATGACCCGCCAAATTCGGCGCGTCATGTTTTTGCTTACTACCCGGCATCGGGCCGCGTAGAAGTTTTGAGAGAAATCGGAGAAATAAAATGAAACGTCAAGGCGGTTTTACGCTGATTGAAATGATCGTTGTGATCGTAATTCTGGGTATTCTGGCGGTAACTGCGGCACCTAAGTTTTTGAACTTTCAGGATGATGCTCGCGTAGCGGCATTGAATGGTTTGAAGGGTGCTATCCAATCAGCAGCTAGTATGACTTATGGTCAGGCAGCTCTTGAAGGAAAAGAAAGTGGTGATAAGGTCCTTAAAAACTCCGTTGCAGTAAACGAGGGTTATCCAAAGGCCACTGAACTGGCAAAAATTGTCGATGGTATCTCAACTAGCAGTAAAGACTGGAAGCTCGTTGAAGATGCAACCGCGACTACAGTTAAATATACTTGGTTTTGGGAAGGGGATACCGCACCTAACTGCTACGTTCAGTACACTGCTGCAACAGCCAGTAGCGAGGCTACAACCGTTGTTGTAATTGGAACAGACTGCGGTGCTGAAGCTTAAGCTTCCAAGCCAAATAGTTGATCTCTAAATGAAGGGTTTCACCCTAATCGAGCTGATCACAGTCATGGTGATCCTCGGCATTATTAGTGTGTTTGCCGCTCCGCGCCTGTCGGGTTCTGAGGCTTTTTCAGTGACCAGTGCGCGGGATACGGGCTTATCTGTCGCCAGACAAGTCCAGCTCAGGGCGATGCAGCAGGAGAGCCCTTCTTCTGTCTGCAATGCCCTGCACGTTACTGCCTCCCGAATGGGGGGCAGTAGCAACTCAGCCTGTGGTTTTGGTGATAACCGCAGTGATGTGGTGGATTTGTCCGACTCAAAGGTGCGAATTTCACCCGCTCAAACGATTTATTTTGATTTGTTAGGACGCCCGGTAAATTCAGTAGGTGGCCGCCTTTGCACTTCTGAGCGGTGCGAGTTCTCCTTCTCCCAAGGCAGTGCAGAAGCCAAAATTTGCTTAAACAGCGAGGGCTATTTCTATGCCTGTAGCTGAAAAATCTTATCGAATTTCAAACCATCAGCGTGGCTACACGCTGGTGGAATTAGTGATTGGCATCGTCGTATTTGGCGTTGCCATGGTGCTGCTCAGTACCACCCTTTTCCCTATGTTCGCCAAATCTGCCAATCCGCATTACGAAGCCCGCGCGGCAGCGTTAGGGCAAGCGGTGATGAATGAGATCCTGGCACGTCAGTTTGATAAAGAATCCGACCCCAACGGCAGTCGCTGGCGCTGTGATGAAGACGCTGATGCGGTTTTGGCGCTGGGTATTGTTGCACCGAATCCTATTCAAACCTGTTCCTCTCCACTTTCAGCAGGGACGGGTTTTGTCGCTGTCGAAGACTATATCGGGTGCTGGGGAGGAAGCTCTGCCTGCACTCGAACCCACAGAGGTGATTTGAGTGCTCTGGTTGGCGCTTCGTCGGCAGATTACAAAGGCTTCACTGTCGATATCAATGTCGAGTACGACAGCAGTACTTTTGCGGACAGCACCAATAACGCCAGGCTCTATAAACGCATCGACCTGTACGTCGATACCGGCAGTTTTGGCCGGTATGACTTCACTGCCTATCGGAGTAATTTCTGATGGCTTTGTTTACCCGTAGATCTCGCGGATTTACGCTGGTCGAGCTAATCGTCACCCTGACGATTCTGGCTATTGTTTCGGTTGGTATCTTTGGTTTTATCGAATCCAGCGCATCGGGCTATGTGGAATCACGAAACCGTGAAGCCCTGCAATCTGAAGCCCGTTTTGCGGTTGAGCGGGTAGGTCGAGAGCTGCGACATGCGGTGCCAAACAGCCTTGCTGTTTATGCTGGTGGAGACTGTATGGTGTTTACACCGATTCGTTATACAGGCACCTACCATCAGTTGGTGGAGGGAGAAAATACACTTGATGCAGTGCTTTCAACCAAAGAGACCAATTGGCAAAACAAGGTAAATGATGGGAATCATCGCATTGTGTTCTTGCCATCATCACCATCAGACTTGATTGGTGATAACAGCTATCTCATTACTGGTGTTGCAGGCACTACAATAACGACCTCAAAAACGGCCGCTAACCCTTGGCCTGCTGAGTCACCCTCCCGTCGTTTTTATATCTACGAAAATTCGGTCAATTTCTGCTTTGAAAACGGTGAGCTTCGACGTCGTATCAACAATGGCACTCAGAACAGTACAACCTTGGCAATGAACATTGCTGCCGGCAGCGGATTTAATTTGGGCACCACATCTTTAGCCAGCGGTAACCTAATCAATATCACCTACAAGTTCCGCCAATCCGGTGAGTCTTCGGTCTACAACCAACAAGTGCAGGTTCTCAATGCACCATAAAGCTACATCTTCCAAACGCCAAAAAGGCAGCATGCTCATTGTTGCGGTTTTCGCAATGACTGCGTTGGCGGCACTTGGTGCAGCGCTGATGCAAATCACCACCTCACAAAGTGATACCACGACCCGTGAAGTATTGGGTACACGCGCCTGGCTTGCGGCTAATAGTGGTACTGAAATGGCGATGGCGAGGCTATTTCCGCTGGCCAAAGATACTAACAACCTACCTGCAGCAACATGCAGCGAAACACCTGTCGTAACGAGTTTTAGTTCTGCTGGCCTTCGTGGCTGTTCGGTTTCAGTGGCCTGTGAAGCCATTGATGTAGGTGAGTTTGTGCAATATCACATTGAGAGCAAGGGGCAATGCGGTAGCGGTGCGCATCAGGTTGTGCGAGTGCAAGAGAGTTGGGCTAGGGGGCTCGAATGATGAGGATCTTATTGGCAATTGGTTCCCTGCTATTCACCTCGATACTTTGGGCTTCGTCTAATGGTATTTATTTCCCCGGCCCAGCGCAGGCCCCAAACATCATTGGATATGCGAACAACTGTGGTCAGAATAACCAGCTCCCAGCAACGAGCTGCCTTCAAATTAACTCAAATTCAACAATATACCAGCCAGAAGAAAATCCTGTTCGGGTAGGGTTTGAAGAGCTTTTCCATCAACACCCCTCAACATGCAATGCCTTTGGGGGGGCTATTCAAAATGATTGCGTTAACACCGGAGAGTTTGCGGCAGACAAAGGCTTGAAAGTCCTGAAACCAAAGAGTCAGGGGGGAAATTTAGATGAAATTACCTATCCATTGGATGGCACTCAATATGCGCATCATAGTTTTAATAGTGATACAGCCAACTATACGAAACTAACATTGGGGCAGTACAGTACCGCCACTTTCGAACCTGGAGTCTACTACTTTGGTGATTTGGTTTTAAACCAGTATGTTAGCGCTACGGTTACAGGGCCGATTGAAATACACGTCAACAGTTTAAAGTTAGGGAACAATGTAAAGTTTAATGTTCAGGGGGATTCCCAAAACGTTATTTTTTGGGTGCATGAGAGAGAGAGTGGTAATGATCACTATAGTGCCCACATTGGAGCAGACTCCGTTTTGCATGGCTATGTCTATTCTGTTGGGTCTGTCAAATTAGCTGGCTCCTTAGATGGAAGTTCATGGGGAACAACTATTTATGGGGCTATTACCGCAAAGTCGCTGGAACTTGCAAACCGTTCCATAATTAAATTTGGCGGCTTTCTCGATAGCCATAATCTTAAAATTGACCCTCTACTTGCCTCTACAAATGCATGCTCCCGAATCCCTGTCACCTTCAAAATAACCAATGATGAAGGTGAAACTCAGAGTGAAATTTCAGGAGAGCTTACTGCTTCCGCAACTAACTTCTTAGATACTGCCTGCTGGGCGACGAGTGCAGATGGAACCTGCAGCAATGGTCCAGTGAGGGCTGTCAATCTGAACAACGGACAGAGAAAACTTTGGCTTCAAAACAAAGCGGTTGGTACCGTCAAAGTAGTTGCCTCGTTCAAGTCTGACAAGACAGGTGAACTGGAGTCCGAAGACTCTGGCAATTACACTTTCACTGCAGGCGGATTCCGCTTTTCTCCCTCGCCATTAAAAATGGTGGCTGGAAAACCAGAGAAACTAACCATTGAAGCGGTATATGGTGATTGTGACCCTACGCCTATCCCTGAATATGATGGGACAAAACAACTGAGTGTTGGGAATGCCAGCTATCAGCAACCCAACTACACCTCTACAAGAGCACCACATAAACCGTCGGTAAATGGAATTGTAGGTGCGCGAACCATCGACGTGGAATTTTCCAAAGGTGTAGCAAAAGATGCACTGACCTTAAATTATTCTGATGCAGGTGTGCTCTCTATTCCCATCTCTGAAGTCCAAAGTGCAAATGCTACCAGCAGCGATAGCCCCACTGAAGTTGAAGAAGATTCGAAAGGTGTTGAAAGCAGACTATTAAATGGGGATATCTCTTTGCATGCGCGCCCATATACTTTTGCTGTTTGCGGCAGTTTACCATCACTCTCTGATGTGTCGAGCCAGAAGGCTTTTGTCAAAGCTGGAAACCCATTTACCGCTACATTGAAACCTGTCGTATGGCAAAGCGGAGATTTGACAGGAACCGCACTGACTAATGGCGGCGTCGTTCCGCTCAAACCAAATTTCTGTGGGCGAGCTACAACACCGAGCTTTTGGCATCAAAATGCGCCTGCTGCCACAGTGACATTAGATGAAACTGCCTATATCGTCACGCCAGCCAACGGAAGTAATGCGGCTATAACTGGCATCGTTCCGCTTGCGCATACAGAAACGAATAATGCGAGTGATGTAAACAACGTTCGTTATCGATTTGTAGATGTCTCAGTTGATGAAGTCGGCGCATTTGGAGTTCGTTCAAAGCTGGCAGCAAATTACCTCGATATGACAGTCAATCCAGGTGAAAGACCATTAGGACGTTTTTATCCCTCCCACTTCTCTGTTTCTGGCAGTTTGACTTCTGCTATCACTGCCAGTGAAGACAGTGGCGGTGATGGTTTTACTTACCTCAATCAGCCGTTTGATGGTCAATACACGGTTTATGCGATGACTGCCGGGAATAAGCCGGTCAAGAATTACCACCTGTTCGGCGATGCTTACAAAGCAGGCTTTGAAGACTGGGTGATTAAGCCAGTGTCGAGCAACCCTATTGCCGGTGATGATCTCTCTTCACGTTGGACGCGTCCTTCTAAAACGAATTGGAGAGCGGGCAACGATGGTACAAGTCAGCTGTCGCTTACTCAGAATATTCGAATGCGGGTTGATAAAGACAGTGCGCCAGAAGCTCCATTTAGACCGCTTTATTTTGCTGTAGGCGTGAGTAAGCCAGATATAGATGGTACCGATTTCAGGTTTTGCGATGTTCAAAATGAAGCCGGGTGTGAAATAAGAGTGATTAAGCCTGCAGGAGAGGAGGGATCTTCTATCGCTGGTGCGGAGTTTGCTAAGGAGGAATTCATGTTCGGGCGTATGCGTATCGAAGGTTTCACTGAAACCCATGATTTCTCTTCTGAACAAATCATGCCTGTTGCCGTCGAAGTCTTTGATGGTTCGAGATTTGTCACCAACACCCGAGATAACGCCTCATTTGTCTCGACAACGATTGGTGAAAAGGAAGTGCTGTTTAGTTCAAGTCCAGATGCTAATCAGCAGGCTAAGATTTCACTGAAAGATGATGCAGGCAATACCATCAACACGAAAACTGTCGAAAATGGCCGCTCCGAGTTTGTTGTGAAGGCTCCGGTTCAAAATGGCAATTTAAACCGGGAGCAGTTCCGTTACTGGCAGAGGCTTGATAGGGCGATCGGCAGCGCTGCACCACAAACCTGGTTGCAACATAATTGGCAGGGTACGCAATTTGATGATGATCCCAGCGCGATAGGAACCTTTGGGTTTTACCGGGGAAGTGATCGTGTCATCTATAAAGGTGAAAAAAACATCACATTGACAGGGGAATGAAAAAAAAGACAGATCTCATTCAGGTTTGTAGATCATCACCTTGCCGCGCCCCGTCAGCGTTGGTACATTTAGCGGAATTTGAAGAATTTTAACGCTTGCAGGATTAACCGAAGATTATGTTTAAGAAACTTCGTGGCATGTTCTCTAACGATCTGTCTATCGATCTGGGAACAGCTAACACTCTCATCTATGTAAAAGGGCAAGGGATCGTTCTGGATGAACCTTCTGTTGTCGCAATTCGTCAAGATCGTGCAGGCTCACCAAAAAGCGTCGCGGCAGTCGGTCATGAAGCAAAACAAATGCTGGGCCGTACGCCAGGAAACATCGCAGCTATTCGTCCAATGAAAGACGGCGTTATCGCTGACTTCTACGTGACTGAGAAGATGCTGCAGCACTTCATCAAAACCGTTCACGACCACAGCTTTATGCGTCCTAGTCCTCGCGTGCTGGTGGCAGTTCCTTGTGGTTCTACTCAAGTTGAGCGTCGTGCAATCCGTGAATCTGCACTGGGTGCGGGCGCGCGTGAAGTGTATTTGATTGACGAGCCAATGGCGGCGGCAATCGGTGCAGGTCTGCCGGTGTCTGAAGCGACCGGTTCTATGGTGGTCGATATCGGTGGTGGTACGACGGAAGTTGCCGTTATCTCTCTGAACGGTGTGGTTTACTCATCTTCTGTACGTATCGGTGGTGACCGCTTTGACGAGTCCATCATCAACTATGTGCGTCGTAACTACGGCAGCTTGATTGGTGAAGCAACGGCTGAGCGCATTAAGCACGAAATCGGCTCTGCTTACCCAGGTGATGAAGTGCGTGAAATCGAAGTGCGCGGTCGTAACCTCGCAGAAGGTGTGCCACGTAGCTTTACGCTGAATTCCAACGAAATTCTGGAAGCGTTACAAGAGCCGCTGACAGGTATCGTGTCTGCTGTGATGGTTGCACTGGAACAGTGTCCGCCAGAGCTGGCATCTGACATCTCTGAGCGTGGTATGGTATTGACTGGTGGTGGTGCACTGCTTCGTGACCTTGACCGTCTGCTGACTGAAGAAACCGGCATTCCGGTTGTTGTTGCTGAAGAGCCGCTGACCTGTGTTGCACGTGGTGGTGGTAAAGCGCTGGAAATGATCGACATGCACGGTGGCGATCTGTTCAGCGAAGATTGATCTTCTTCCATCAACAAACAGGTTGTAACTGAATGAAACCAATTTTTGGCCGTGGGCCATCGCTACAATTACGCCTGTTCTTCGCTCTTTTAATATCAGCCAGCCTTATGCTGGCTGATAGTCGTTTGGGTGCCTTCACCAATTTCCGTTATTTGCTGAACTCGCTGGTCGCGCCGTTGCAATACGCATCGAACGTGCCGCGTGACCTGCTCGATAACGTCTTCCGTCAGTTCACTTCGCACCAACAGTTGTTGATTGATAACACCAAGCTCAAAGAAGAGGTGCTGCTACTGCGAAGCGGACAGTTGATTCTGGATCAACTGGAGCAAGAAAATCAGCGTCTGCGCGAGCTACTGGGTTCTCCGTTTGTGCGTGATGAGCGCAAAATGGTGGCAGAAGTGATGGCAGTAGACTCTGACCCTTACAAACATCAGGTGATGATTGATAAAGGGCGCACAAACGGGGTTTACGAAGGCCAGCCGGTGATTAACGAGCGAGGCATCGTAGGGCAAGTTTCTTATGTCGGTGCTCACAATAGCCGTGTACTGCTTATCACTGACCCAACCCATGCGATTCCAGTTCAGGTGGTGCGTAACGATATTCGTGTTATCGCTTCAGGTCGCGGTGACAACGACAATATCCAGCTGGAAAACATTCCAAGTAGCACGGACATTGAACCGGGCGACATGCTGGTCACGTCTGGCTTGGGTGGTGTATTCCCTGAAGGCTATCCGGTGGCGAGAGTCACGTCGTTCTCTTTTGACAACAAACGCCCATTTGCGCAGGTCGATGCCAAGCCAGAAGTGCAGTTTGACCGTTTGAGATATTTGCTGCTGGTGTGGCCAACTGACGTTGAGAAAGAAGAAGTGGTTGAAGAGGAAGGGCAAACACCTGCAAGTGAAGATGCCCAACCATCAACGGCTGAAGAACAAACCGAAGAGGTAAGCAATGGCTAATTCAAGCATGCGTGGCCGTGCGCTTATCTGGCTATCGTTTATTATCGCACTGATACTTCAGGCCGCGCCGTGGCCGGGTGAGCTTGCGCCATTTCGCCCATCCTGGGTCTTGTTGGTGGCTTTCTACTGGGTGCTGGCGCTGCCACACCGCGTGAATGTCGGTACGGCGCTGGTGGTTGGTTTGCTCTGGGATTTAATGCTGGGCTCCACTCTCGGTGTGCGCGGCTTGATGATGTCAGTGCTGGTTTATATCGTCGCACTGAACTTCCAGATGCTGCGTAATATGTCGCTCTGGCAACAGGCAGCACTCTTGTCTTTGCTGACGTTGGCAGGAAAAGTGCTAGAGTTTTGGGCGGAGTACTTGGTGTCCAATGTCCAGTTCGACCCAGCGCAGCTATGGGCGGGTTTGCTTAACTTCTTATTATGGCCTTGGCTGTTTTTGCTGCTACGACGGGTGCGCCGTCAGTTTTCGATTAAGTAATCTGGAGAAACCATGGCAGATCTTCAACTTTATCTCGCGTCTGCCTCACCTCGAAGAAAGGCGCTGCTGGAACAACTCTCTGTCCAGTTTGAGATTTTACGTGTTGACGTTGAAGAACAGCGCCAGCCTCATGAACAAGCGGCGGACTATGTCCGCCGTTTATCCCTCGATAAGGCAAAAGCCGGCGTCAATGTCGCGCCTGTTGACCTGCCAGTGCTGGGCTCAGACACCATCGTTGTCTGTGACGGTAAAGTAATGGAAAAACCCGCAGACCTAGATGCGTCGCTAACCATGCTGCGCCAGCTGTCTGATCGCCAACATCAGGTGATGACGGCTGTGACGTTGGCAGATCGGAACCATTCCCTGACCACTCTGGTCACAACTAATGTATGGTTTAAACCCCTGAGTGACGAAGAAATCGAAACCTACTGGCATAGCGGCGAACCTTGCGACAAAGCAGGAAGCTATGCGATTCAGGGGCTTGGCGGCCGGTTCGTGACCCGAATTGACGGCAGTTATCATGCTGTGGTCGGTCTGCCACTTTACGAAACAGATACTCTGTTAAAAGAATTCCAAAAATTAAGCGGTAAAAACCTATGAACGCAGAGTTATTGATTAACGTGACGCCTTCAGAAACCCGTGTCGCCATGATTGAGGCGGGTAATCTGCAGGAAGTGCATATTGAGCGCGAAGCGAAGCGCGGCATTGTTGGCAACATCTATAAAGGCAAAGTGAGCCGTGTACTGCCAGGTATGCAGGCGGCTTTCGTCGATATTGGTCTTGATAAAGCAGCATTCCTGCACGCCTCTGACATTGTTCCTCACACTGAATGTGTGGCTGAAAACGAAAAGCAGCAATTTCAGGTACGCGATATTTCTGAGCTGGTTCGCCAGGGGCAGGATATTGTGGTGCAGGTGGTGAAAGACCCGCTGGGTACCAAAGGCGCGCGCCTGACTACGGACATCACCTTACCTTCCCGCTACTTGGTGTTTATGCCAGGCGCAGCACATGTGGGCGTGTCTCAGCGCATTGAAAGTGAAGAAGAGCGCGAGCGCCTGAAGAATATCGTGTCTGACTACTGTGATGACCTAGGCGGCTTTATTATCCGCACCGCGGCAGAAGGCGCGTCTGATCAGGAGATGGCTCAGGATGCGGCTTTTCTAAAACGTCTTTGGAACAAGGTGCTGGAGCGTCGTGCCAAGCGTCCTTCCAAGTCGATGCTTTATGGTGAATTGGGTTTGGCCCAGCGTATTTTGCGTGATTTTGTCGGTACTGAGCTCAACATTATCCGTGTCGATTCCCGTACGGCAATGGAAGCGCTTCGGGAGTTTACTGAAGAGTTTGTGCCAGAACTGTCTGACAAACTTGAGCTCTACACCGGCGAGCAGCCCATCTTCGATATGTATGACACCGAGAATGAAATTCAGCGCTCACTTGATCGTAAAGTGGAGCTGAAATCTGGTGGCTACCTGATTATCGACCAAACCGAAGCCATGACCACGGTGGATATCAACACCGGCGCGTTTGTGGGTCGACGTAACCTTGAAGAGACCATCTTCAACACCAACACTGAAGCTACCCGTGCCATCGCGCGACAACTTCGCCTTCGTAACCTCGGCGGCATTATCATCATCGACTTTATCGATATGAGCTCGGAAGAACACCGCCAGCGTGTATTGCAGTCACTTGAGCAGGCGTTGTCGAAAGATCGTGTGAAAACCAATATCAATGGCTTCACTCAACTTGGTTTGGTGGAGATGACCCGTAAGCGCACGCGCGAAAGCATTGAGCACGTATTGTGTGGCCAATGTCCAACCTGTGAAGGTCGTGGTTCAGTGAAGACGGTGGAAACGGTTTGCTACGAAATTTTACGCGAAATTACCCGGGTGAACCGTGCGTATGATGCCGACAAGTTTGTGGTGTATGCGTCACCGTCTGTGGGCGAAGCGCTGGAAGGTGAAGAATCACACGCAGTAGCGGAGCTTGAAGTCTTCATTGGTAAACAAGTAAAAGTGCATGTAGAGCCGCTGTATACCCAAGAGCAGTTTGATGTAGTGATGATGTAAGCGAGACCGTTCTTTTCATGGCGAAATTTGCTCAACGCTTAGCAGTGACGGTGAAATGGCTACTCGTTGTTTTACTGGTTAGTGCTGCGGTATTTACCGCGGCCATGCGTGTTGTATTGCCCAACTTGGATGCGGCTAAAGCGCCGATACAGCGTTGGGCAAGTGATACCTCTGGCTTTACCATCGACTTTTCTACCTTCAAAGGGCACTGGCGTTATCTGGTGCCTTCTTTGTCTTTGCACGATCTGACACTTTCTACTGAAACTTCCCATCTGGAAATTCTGACGGCTGAAAGCATCGACATGCAGTTCGATCTTTGGGCGACATTACAGCGCCGGGAGCCGACGTTCTCTAACGTGACGATCACCGGGCTTAACGTCGATCTCACTCAACTTCCAGAGCGTGACAACAAAAGTAATGAGAGTCTGAAATCTCAGCTGGAGCGTCTGTTTCTGGTCGGGCTGGGTCAGTTTGCTATTCACGACGCCAAAGTGACCCTGCTGTCGCCGTCTGAAGAGCGCAAAACCATTGATATTAACTCCCTGCTTTGGGACAACCGCACAGGGACTCACCATGTTCAAGGTGTGGTGAGTGTTCAGGGGACATCACTCAATAAGCTTTATGTTCAAGGGGTGTTTACTGAAAACAACGGGCTAGGTTCACTCGATGGTGAGTTTTACGTTAAGGCGGACGATGTCTCGCTGAAAAGCTGGATCAGCAAATTCGTTAACCCAGACGTATCGCTGGCGATGGCAAAAGTCGGCGGTGAAGCCTGGCTGACAGTAGAAAAAGGCGAAGCCCGTTCTGCACTTATCAGTGTGAATAACAGTGATATCGCGTGGTTCCCGAATGCTCCAGCACTACAAAGCCAGGGCAGCAGTACGCAATCGGTCAATATTCAGCGCGGACAGCTTCTGGTCGAGCAATCCGGCGATGGTTGGCATATCGCCACTGATAACTTCGCGATTAAAACCGATGGCAAACTCTGGCCAGAGCCGAACCTGCGAGCAGATATCAACGATGACGCTTGGCGGGTGAACCTTGGCTACTTTGACGTGCAGTTGTTGCTCCCCCTTCGAGAGTTGGTCGCGCTGCCCAAAGGGGTGGAAAACGCCATCAATGAATTGGCGCCGAAAGGCATGGCGCAGGATATTCGCATTGAGCAACAAAAAGGCGGTGAGGTTCACTACTCTGCAGTCTTGAAAAACGTTGGCTTCAAGCATTGGACCTACTTGCCGGAAGTGCACAAACTGGATTTGACTGTGGCAGGTGTGGGTCAAAACGGCAAGGTCACGCTGGCAATGACTGACGACATCCTGCCGTATGGCGACTTCTTTCAGGCACCGCTCAACATTGAACAGGGTAATGTGGTTGGCTACTGGCAGATGCATGAAGATAGCGTGACTATCTGGTCTGACAGCGTGGCTGTGCGCTCGCCTCATCTGGATGTAGTGGGCGAGTTCCGTCTGGATATTCCGTTTGATGACCGCAGTTCCTGGCTCGCTTTCTATGCTGAAGCCAGTCTGAACAATGCTGGCCAGACATGGCGGTATTTACCCGCCTTGGCACTCGATGAAGAGCTTACCGATTACCTCTCTGCGGCGATTCGTGGAGGGCAGGCTGATCACGCCAAGCTAGTGTGGTATGGCGACTTTGAAACCTTCCCGTACCTCGAACATCAGGGCATTTTTCAGGCTTATGTGCCGCTCAAAAATGGGCAGTTCAGCTTTGATACTCAATGGCCGGCGCTGACAGATTTGGAACTGGATCTGCTGTTCCAAAACGATGCGCTGTATCTTGATGCGTCCAACGTCGGACTGATGGGGGCCCGCGGTTACGGTTTGAAAGGGGAAATCCCCTCTTTCAGCGATGACAACAGTGTGCTCTTGATTGACGCCAATATCGCCTCAAGTGGGACTGATCTGCGTGATTATATGCTGGCAACATCGCTTGTCGATTCTGTCGGTGCTGCACTGACCCATGTCCAGGTTGATGGAAAGGTGAATGGAAAGATTTCACTGAATATCCCGCTCAATGGGGATGATGTGCTGGCAAAAGGTCAGGCGTCATTGAAAAACAGCACCGTCTCCATCGTTAGCCCTGAAATGACCTTTGAGAAAGTCAGCGGCACCATCAAATTTGATAATGATGTGGTGTGGACGAAAAAGCTCAAAGCTAACTTATTGAAGCAGCCCATCAATATCGGGTTTAAAGGTGAAACAGAGTCCGATAATTATCTGGTTAACATTGATATTGATGGTAACTGGGAAGCAGACAAGCTCAAGGCTGCGTTGGATCAGCCAGATATGTCCTTCATTGAGGGGAAATCTGCATGGGACTTGAATGTTGGCATTGCACTGAAAGATGTCGGCTTTACCTATGACGTGAAGCTCGATGCCGATCTGACGACCTTAGATTTTAACTTGCCGTCTCCTCTGGATAAGCCCTCTTTCATCAAAGGTCAGGGGAGCATGAAAGCCTCTGGTGATGCGCAAAGTCTGGTAGGGCAGGTAGAGCTGCCAAACGTGAAGTATCAAGCCAATATCGATATCAGCGGCGAGCTCCCCGTAGTGACCAAAAGCCGCACTGTGATTGGTGAAGGGGAACTTTCTCTGCAGCCACTGACGGGGAATGCGGTCAGTATTGATGTGCCTGTTCTGGATCTCCATGCCTGGAAAGATGTGGTGGCAAAAGCCGAAGCTGCGCATCGTGAATCGAAAGGCTCGTTCCCTGTCGTCTTGCCCAATCCTTCACGACTTAATGTCAAAGCCGAACAGGTGAAGGCGGGGGAGTTGGTATTCAATAACTTCTCGATGGCGGCGCGTAAGAAAAGCGACGGCTTCCATGTCTTGGTAGGGAGTGAAGAGTTAGCGGGTGACGCATGGTGGGATGAAGATAAATTTCTCACTGTCTCTATCGAGCACTTATTCCTCAATATCGACCTAGATAAAGAGCAACCGGAAGAAGAGCGTGAACGCAAAGGTACCCGGTTAGCCAATGATGTCGACCGCGCTCTGATGCATTATATCCCTTCAACCGATTTGACAGTGAAAGAGCTCTGGCTGCAGGGATATCGTGTCGGCAAAGTTGAAACCCAGCTGCTTAAGCGCGGTCAAACCATCACCATGCCGAAGTTTTCCATCGACAGCGGTGGTACCCGTATTCGTGCCAATGGTGATTGGTCCATCTCAGAAAAAGGGTTTAACCATTCTGAATTGAGTTTCGATGTGTCCGCGAAAAACAGTAGCGATCTGATGGGACGCTTTGCCGTGACTGGCGGTATTCAGGACGCGACAGTGAAAACCTCTGGCGAACTCAGCTTTGACGGTGCGCCATGGTCGGTGAATGTTGAGACTCTGGACGGCATGCTCGAAACCAAAATCGAGGATGGTTACATCAGCGGTGTGGGTGGCGCAGGCCGATTGCTTGGTCTGTTCAGCCTGGATTCCATCTTGCGGAAAATGCAGCTCGACTTTACCGGTGTGTTTGAGGACGGTCTTGCTTTTGATGAGATCAGCGGCAGTGCCTCAATCACTAACGGGGTGATTGTCACGGATAATATCCAGATGAATGCGCTCGCAGGTGATATGTTTATTAGAGGGATAGCAAATCTTGCGAAAAATCAGGTTAATGCGGACGTCAGATTCGTGCCTGATTTGACCTCCGGGATTCCGGTTTTAACCGCATTTGCTGTCACCCCTCAAACCGCACTCTATGTATTGGCAGTCACCACAGTACTTTCGCCGGTCGTAGACGCGTTCACACAGGTTCGATATCAGGTAACCGGGGCCATTGATGATCCCGTCGTCAGGGAAGTTTCGCGCAGTACAGGCGAAGTGACGTTACCTGAGCAGGCCACCAAGCGCTTGCGGGAACAGCAGAAGGAGCAATGAGTAATGACCAAATTTGGCGTCGTACAAATGAATTCAGGGATGGATCCCGAAGTAAACCTGGAAGTGCTGGAGGGCCAGCTGAAGCATCTGAAAACGCAAGGTGCGCGACTGGTACTGACACCGGAAAACTGTCTGGTGTTTGGCACCAAAGAAGATTATGACAAGCACGCTGAAGTGCTGGGTCATGGGCCGTTGCAAAAGAAGCTTTCCCAGTTGGCGTTTGAACTCGGTATTTGGCTGGTCATGGGGTCGTTCCCCATTCGTAATAACGATGGCACCTTGAGCACCACTTGTCTGGTGTACGATGCTGCGGGTAACCTTCGTGCTTCTTATGAGAAGCTGCACATGTTCGATGTCGACATTGCCGACAATCACCGCAGTTACCGTGAGTCTGATACTTTCAAGTCCGGCGACAACTTGGTATTGGTCGACACTCCGTTTGGCACGCTTGGGCTTTCTATCTGCTACGACGTGCGTTTCCCGCAGCTTTATTCAGCGCTTCGCCAGCGCGGTGCAGACATTATTATCGTCCCAGCCGCATTTACGAAAGTCACGGGTGCGGCGCATTGGGAAGTGTTGCTGAGAGCCCGCGCGATTGAAACCCAATGCTGGGTGTTAGCCGCAGCGCAATGTGGCAGTCACCAAGGCGGGCGTGAAACTTACGGCCATTCGATGATTGTTGACCCTTGGGGGCAGGTGGTCACTACCCTTAATGAGCAGATTGGCACGGCATGGGCTGATGTCGATTTGGCGTCTAACAGTGCAATCCGGAGCAAAATGCCTGTCATGCAGCATGCCCGGTTGCAATGCGCGATGAAATAGCGCAGTCTCGAACCCATATCTCTCCCGCAATACACCTTATTGCGGGACATTCCTTTTTTAGCGCTAAAGAGCAGTTTATTCATGAGCCTGGAACACGTGGAAGAAACCATGCTGCACCTTTCCGGTGTCAGTAAAAGTCAATTAAGCCAAACGCTTGAGCATTTGGCGGCAAGAAACATCGACTATGGTGATGTTTACTTCCAGTCGTGCTGGCACGAATCGCTGGTGCTTGAAGATTCGATCATCAAAGACGGCTCATTCAACATTGATCGTGGTGTTGGCGTCCGAGCTATCACCGGCGAGAAAACCGGTTTTGCTTATTCAGACCAGATCAATGCCGATGCTTTGATGCAAAGCGCGACCGCGGCACGTGGAATCGCAGACAAAGGCGGAAAGCTAAAAGTGTCTGCGTTTGCTTCACGCCAATACCCAATGATCTATCAGGCGATTGACCCGCTGAAGAGCATGTCCAAAGAGGAGAAAATCGCACTGCTGAAAGAAGTCGATGCTTATGTCCGCGCCAAAGAACCTTTGGTGCAGGAAGTATCTGTCAGCATTGTGGGCGTGTATGAGCAGGTATTAATTGCAGCGACAGACGGTACTTACGCAGCTGATATCCGACCGCTGGTCCGTTTTTCTGTCAGCGTACTGGTGGAAAAAGACGGCCGCCGTGAGCGCGGCTCTGCCGGTGGTGGTGGTCGCTTTGCCTATACCTACTTCACCTCAGAAGAAGACGGTAAAACCGTTGCGATGAACTATGCCGATGAAGCAGTTAGACAGGCACTGGTGAATCTTCATGCCAAAGGTGCGCCGGCTGGTACCATGCCTGTGGTACTGGGCGCAGGTTGGCCAGGCGTATTGCTACATGAAGCGGTGGGCCACGGTCTGGAAGGTGACTTTAACCGTAAAGAGTCGTCAGTGTTTACTGGCCAGATTGATGAGCAGGTGACTTCGCCGCTTTGTACCATCGTGGATGACGGCACCTTACAAGATCGCCGTGGCTCGCTGAATATTGACGATGAAGGTGTGCCGGGACAGTACAACGTGCTGATTGAAAACGGCATCCTCAAAGGTTACATGCAGGACAAACATAACGCTCACCTGATGGGTGTGGCGCCAACGGGCAATGGCCGTCGTGAGTCCTACGCACATTTGCCAATGCCACGTATGACCAACACTTACATGCTGGCCGGTGAAAGCACGCCGGAAGACATCATCAGTAGCGTGGAATATGGCCTTTATGCCCCTAACTTTGGCGGCGGTCAGGTGGATATCACCTCTGGCAAATTCGTGTTCTCTACCAGTGAAGCCTACCTCATCGAAAACGGTAAAGTGACGACGCCAGTAAAAGGCGCGACGCTTATTGGCAGTGGTATTGAAGCCATGCAGCAGGTGTCTATGGTCGGTAACGACCTGAAGCTGGACCGTGGTGTTGGCGTATGTGGTAAAGCAGGTCAAAGTGTGGCGGTTGGTGTGGGTCAGCCAACTCTTAAGCTGGATGCGATGACGGTCGGTGGCACCGAATAATTGCTGCGGATGAAATACAAAAAAGCCGGGTAACCCCGGCTTTTTTAGTCTTCAGACTCTGCTTTCAGCGTTTTCAGCATCTGGAAGATTTCGCGGTAAGCTTTTGGCGGCTTGTTGCCTTCCTGCTCTTTCTTCGCCTGACGGGCTAGTTGACGCAGTTTTTGACGGTCAGCACTTGGGTACTGTGCCACTACATCGTTAATGGCAGCATCACCTTCTGCGACGACGCGATCACGAAGCTTTTCCATTTTGTGCAGCTCAATCGACTGTTGGCTGTGCTTGTTGCGCAGCAAATCCAAAGCAGCCTGAATAGGCTCAGGATCGCGTGCGCGCATCAGTTTGCCGATAAACTGCATTTGACGGCGCTTGGCTTCTTTATCAAAGCGTTGCGCGTCAGAAATGGCTGCACGCAAATCGTCGTCCAGCGGAAACTTTGCCAATACAGAAGGTTTTAAAGCAACCAGCTCTTCGCCCAGCTTCTGCAGTTCTTCCATGTCACGTTTCATTTCGGTCTTGCTGACCCAAATGATCTCTTCTTCCTCTTCCCAAGGCTCACGTTTGTTCTTACGGCCCATAATTCTTCCCGAGGTTGTTTGACGGTTTCGATAACGGCGTATCTTATCAAGAATGTCGAATTTTGCTGGTGTTTTTTAAGCATTGCGGCCCTTTCGAGTGGTATGCTTATCAGCAACACTCATTAATTTAAGACCTTATGGACGTGAAACAACAGGTTGCTCAGCAACGTACTGAGCTGGAAGCGGCGGTGACCCGTGCGCTGGAGTTGGCGGGCAAGAAAGCGGATGCGGCAGAGGTAGCAATCACCAAAACCACGGGCATCAGTGTATCGACCCGCATGTGCGAAGTGGAAAACGTCGAGTTCAACAGCGATGGCGCGCTGGGTATTACTGTTTATCGCGGCAACCGTAAGGGCAGTGCTTCTACCTCTGATTTATCTGAAAAGGCGATAGCTCAAACCGTTGAAGCGGCTTTAGATATCGCCAACTATACCTCGGAAGACCCGTTCTCAGGCCCTGGCCCGAAAGAGCTGATGGCGTTTGATTATCCGGATCTGGATCTGTTCCACCCGGATGAGCCAGAGCCGGATCATGCTGCAGAAAAAGCGATTGCTGCTGAGCGTGCTGCGCTGGATCACGACAAGCGCATCAAATTCAGCGATGGTGCGAGCTATGACAGCCACTACGGTGTGCGCGTCTATGGCAACAGCCATGGCATGCTGGGTAGCTATGCCTCCAGTCGTCACAGCATCAGCTGCAGCGTGATTGCGGAAGACAGCAAAGGTATGGAGCGTGATTACAGCTATACCGTTTCCCGTGACAAAGATGAACTATGGGCGCCAGAAAAAGTGGGTATTGAGGCAGCTAAGCGCACTCTCTCCCGCATGGAACCGCGCCGCTTGGCAACAGGGCAGTTCCCGGTGATGTTTGCTGCGGATGTGGCAACCGGCTTGCTTGGTCATTTGGTAATGGGGATCAGCGGTTCCAATCTCTACCGCAAATCTTCCTTCCTGTTGGATAAGCTGGGTCATCAGATCCTGCCTGATTGGTTTGAGATCAACGAGCGTCCACACATTTTGAAAGGTATGGCGAGTGCACCGTTTGACAGCGAAGGTCTGGTGACTCGTGATCTCGATATTATTAAAGGCGGTGAGCTGCAAACCTATCTGGCAACCAGCTATGCGGCCCGTAAGCTGAACATGCAGCCGACAGGCCACGCTGGTGGTATTCACAACTGGTTTGTGAAAAACACTGGCCAGTCATTTGAGCAAATGCTGAAAGAACTGGGTACCGGCCTTATGGTGACCGAGTTGATGGGGCAAGGTGTGAATATCGTGACTGGCGATTACTCACGTGGTGCAGCGGGCTTCTGGGTCGAGAATGGTGAAATCCAATATCCGGTCAGTGAAATCACGATCGCAGGTAATCTGGCGGATATGTACAAGCAGATTGTGGCAGTGGGTGCAGATACGGAGTTCCGAAGTCAAATCCAGACCGGCTCAATCCTGATTGAATCAATGAAAGTCGGCGGCGAGTAAGCGCATCGCTGAACATGCTGAGAGAATAAAGCCACCTTAGTCCGGTGGCTTTTTTGTTGGTTAATAGCCAATGATATAGCGGGACTTCACTTTGCCTGTCAGGAGTTTGTTCAAGGCAATGGCAATCAACATGCTTAGGGTGATGACAGCACAACATGTGACCAGATAGTACGGAATATTCGTTGATTCCGGGTGATTCAGGAATGGTAGCCTTTTAATGGTGGTCAATACCCATGGGTGGATAAAGAAAATCGCAAAGCTGGTATCGGATATCAGGTCCGTTAATTTGGTTTTGAAAACGAAGGTTTCCAGTAAGAAATAAAGCCCAATAGATAAAAACATTTTCTGGATAAACATAATGTCCATACCAGCATATTCGAAAACACTTTTTGAGTAGCTCCCTTCGTGTCCCTGAGTATATTGGTAAAATGCCAATAAAACGGCAACGGTGAGAAGAGCCAGTGATTTCATACCACAGTTTTTATTGATTTCTTCACGGTAAAGTGAAATGTAGATACCAGCTAAGTAAAATGGCGTGAAGTAAACCAACATCTGTATAGGGTTAATGTTCTCATAAGAGCGGTGTAGAAAAATGGAAACAACAGAGAATAAGGCAATGATTATGATTTGAGTGCGTCGGGATAGCTCAATAAATTTAAAATGAAGTGGAGAAACGAGAAATAAAAGAATAGCAAATGGAATATACCAATAAGCAGTCAGCATTCTTCCTGTTAGGTAATATTTAATGGTCGTCGAAAATGCGCTGTCATCTGGAGAGAAAAATACAATTCTGTAGTAGTCCGCATCAGGGGCGAAGAAGCCTGACTTGATGACATAAACCAGTGGTATAGCGAGCGAAGTAAGAATGAGATATGGGACGATAATTCTTTCAAACTTCCCTTTCATAAATGATCTGTACTGATATCTCTTATAGAAGATATGATGAAACATGTAACCAGAGATAAAAACAAAAAGTGCGGTACCACCAGTTAATATATTTTTAATGACTGAGAGCAATCCAGTCGTGTCTTCAAAACCATAAACATAAGCATGACTCATCACAATCGCGATGATTGCAACAGCCCTATAGTTGTGGATGGATTGTAAGAACATAATAAACTCCTTCTCCAGCACTAGGGCTGGATACTTCACTTTTGATAAGTTATTAATGGAGCCTAATTTTTAATTGTTCGTAAAAAATAAACAGCATGAACTTTTTGCAGTTTTAAAATTAAAAAAGTGTATAAGTTTTATTTATGGGGAGAGCTTCATTTATTTAGAGATGAGTTGGTTAAACTTGTGACAAAAAACCTCCCGAAGGAGGTCTTTGTGAACAAACTGTTGCAACTTAAACAAGGAACAGCGTTGCCAGTCCTAAAAATACTGAGAGTCCAACCATATCTGTGATGGTCGTCAGTGCCATTCCTCCAGCGAGTGCTGGGTCGACTTTCATCTTCTTGAGCAATATCGGGACGGTCACACCTGCGACACCCGCAACCACTAGATTGGTCAACATGGCAGCAGCAATGATACCACCCAGCATCAAGTTACCTTTCCAAAGCACGACCACTCCGCCGATGATACAGGCCCAGAGCACACCATTTAGAAGGCCAACCAAAGCTTCTTTGTTTAGAAGCCACCGGGTATTGGAATCACCAATGTGACCAACAGCGAGACCTCGGATAACCAAGGCGACTGTTTGGTTACCGGCAACACCGCCCATGGAAGGAACGATAGTCATTAAGACCGCAATGGCTGCCATCTGATCGAGAGTGTTTTCGAAAAGGTTAGAGACAGAGGCAGCAGCAAGCGCAGCAAGCACGTTAGCGCCCAACCAAATGCTTCGGCTGCGGGCAGATTTCAATACAGGAGCGAAGGTGTCTTCTTCGTCATCCAGACCCGCCATACTCATCATTGAGTGCTCCGCATCTTCACGAATGATGTCTACCACGTCATCGATGGTGATACGGCCAACGAGTTGGTGGTTTTCATCAACAACCGGAGCAGATACCCAGTTACGTCGCTCGAAAAGGCTGGCAACATCGCTGTCACTCATGTCGACGGGAATCGCATCATCCACGTCTTCCATTACTTCCAGCACTTCAGTGTCGGGCTGTGAGGTGAGCAATGTGGTGATAGGCAGTTCACCGATCAGGCGGCTGTTCTCATCGACAACATAAAGGGCATCGGTGGCTTCCGGCAGCTCACCGCGCATACGCAGATAGCGCAATACGACGTCAACGGTGACATCCGAGCGGATGGTCACCACGTCGATGTTCATCATCCCGCCGGCGGTTTCTTCCGGATAAGCGAGCGCCTGTTCAACGCGTGCTCGGTCCTGCGCGTCCATCTGTGAAAGGACGTCCTGAGAGACGTTATCGGGCAGGCTTCGAAGCAGGTAAGCCACATCATCGGTATCCATGCCTTCCGTCGCAGCGGCAAGCTGCTCAGGCTGCATTCGCACCATGATGCCGTCTTTCACATCCTCAGAAAGCTCTTCGAGGATCTCGCCTTGCTCTTCAGGATCGGTCAACTGCCAAAGAACCAGACGGCTCTTCGGTGGAGATGCTTCCAGTAGGTGCGCAATATCCTCGGGTTCCATGTCTTCGAGCATGCGACGGACATGAACAAACATGCCGTTTTCGAGGGCGCGACTTACTTCCTGCAGCGTTTGGTGCGTTTGGCTAGGTTGTTCTACTTCGTAATTCTCTGCCATGGGAGTGTCCGTATGACGGCGGGTGACGCAATGACATGAATATTAACGCAAACAACCAAAGCTGTCTTTGGCGTTTAAGAAGGAAAAGAGTGGGAAATGAGAAAATGTTTCTGTGGGAACGAAGGAGAAGGGTTAGTTCTCCTCGTCAAAGCCTGCTTCAATGAGCGCAGTAATGGCATCAAAAGCCTGCTGCGCTTCGGAACCCTCTGCTGAAACTGTGATTTGTTCGCCCTGACTGGAGTCAAGAAGAAGAATGCCCATCACGCTGTCTGCGGTGACGGTTTGTTCATCTTTGGTCAACATCACCTGTGCATCAAAGCTTTGTGCTAATTCGACCAGTTTAACTGCAGCGCGGGCATGCAGCCCTAGACGGTTGCGGATCAATACGTCCTTGCTGAGTTGACTCATACTTGTCCTTCGAGAGTGCGGTGGCGGACTTGAACCTGATGGCCTGTCGCAGCGAAGTAATCGGCAAGGTATTGCGCGATATACACGGAACGGTGCTGACCGCCGGTACAGCCGATAGCAACCGTCAGGTAGCTGCGATTGTTGTTTTCCAGCGCGGGCAGCCAGGACTCAAGGAAGCTTTTGACTTGCGCAATCAGCATGGCGACGTCCTGCTCGCCTGCGAGGAACATTTTCACTGGTTCATCCAGTCCTGTGAGTGGTCGAAGTGCCGGTTCCCAATGCGGATTAGGTAGAAAACGAACATCGAACACATAGTCGGCATCTGATGGCAAACCGTGTTTGAAACCAAAAGACTCAAACACCATCACCAAATCACGGTTGGTGCGGCCCAGTACCAATGAGCGAACGGCTTCGCTTAAATCATGCACTGAGTGTTTGGAGGTGTTGATGACTTTGTCGGCGCGCTCTTTGAGTGGGGTCAGCAGTTGCTTTTCACGCTCAATAGCTTGCTCGAGGGAGAGGTTATCGCGGCTTAGAGGATGAAGGCGTCGGGTCTCACTGAAACGTTTAACGAGCTCTGAGTCGTCAGCATCGAGGAAGAAAATATCAATGTCGACGTCGTTTGGCAGTTTCGCCAGTGTCTGCGCAATTTCGTCAGGATCGGCTGGCATATTGCGGATATCGATACTGACAGCGATAAGGCTGTCTTGATCGTTCTGCGCGGCGATAAACTGCGGCAATAAGTTAACTGGAAGGTTATCAACGCAGTAATAGCCCAGATCCTCCAGTACGCGAAGCGCAACGGACTTTCCGGAGCCTGAACGGCCGCTGACAATTTTAAGCTGCATGATGCGCGTCCCTGAACTGCTTATCCTGTAATTATATCGTAGAGCTCTTGGTCAGAACTTGCATTGCGAAGTTGGCGGCAAACCTGCTTGTCACCGAGCTTCTGCGCAATCAATGAAAGTGTTTTGAGGTGCTCCTTACACTGGTCATCCGGTACCAGCAGGGCAAACAGCAGATCAACAGGTTGGTTGTCGATAGCATCAAACTCGATAGGCTCTGCACATTGGACCAGAACACCAACGGCATGGTCACTGTTGAAGATACGGCCATGGGGAATGGCAATTCCATTCCCTATGCCCGTACTGCCCATTTTCTCTCGGCCAAGCATACACTCGAACAGCTTTTGCGGGTTTTGATCCAATTGGCTGGCAGCCAGTTCGCTAATCACTTCAAGTGCACGTTTCTTACTTGAACAAAGGACTGCACTTTTGGTGCAGTCCAATTTGAGTACGTCTTTGAGTTCCATGATTAATGGTGATTCATCTTTTCTTTGTGTTTGGTTAACTGTTTAATCAGCTTATCGGTCAGCGAATCGATCGCCGCATACATGTTTTCTGAGTCGGCTTTTGCGTGAATTTCGCCGTTATTCACATGCAGGGTCGCTTCGGCAATCTGCTGCAGTTTTTCGACGTTAAGCACTACATGAACGTTATTGATGTGATCAAAAAAGCGCTCAAGCTTATCAAACTTGGTTGTCACGTAGTCTCGCAGAGCGTCGGTAATTTCAACGTGGTGACCGGTGAGATTGATTTGCATAAACATCTTCCTTTTGGTTGAGACGCCTAGATAAGGCGCTTGCGCTGATTGGACGGTGCAATACCCAGAGACTCACGATATTTTGCTATCGTTCGTCGCGCGACCTGGATCCCTTGCTCCGCCAGCAGTGTGGCAATCTTGCTGTCGCTGAGTGGTTTGGCCGGATTTTCAGCCGCCACCAATTTTTTCACCAGCGCGCGGATTGCCGTAGAGCTGCATTCACCGCCATTGTCTGTGCTGACATGGCTTGAGAAGAAGTACTTCAATTCAAATATGCCACGTGGTGTGTGCATATATTTCTGTGTGGTAACACGGGAGATGGTGGACTCATGCATGTCCACGGCCAGCGCGATGTCGTTCAGAACCATCGGCTTCATGGCTTCCTCGCCGTATTCGAAGAAATCCTGTTGATGCTCAACAATACAACGCGCCACTTTCAGTAGCGTTTCGTTGCGACTTTCGAGACTTTTGATCAGCCACTTGGCGTCTTGCAAATGGCTTCGGATAAATTGGCTGTCGGCAGCGCTGCAACCGTTTTTGGTGAGTGCCGCATACTGCTGGTTAACCTTCAGACGTGGCACGGCATCCGGGTTGATTTGCACCACCCACTTGCCACGGTCTTTAAACACGGAAACGTCAGGAATCACGTATTCCGCTTCATTGGTAACGATGAGGTTACCCGGACGTGGCTCCAGACTATGGATAAGACGCATCACTTCTTTGAGTTCAGGCTCGCGAAGCTTGGTGTCTTTCATTAATTGGCGATAGTCGCGGTTCGCGAGCAGATTCATGTGCTCACGAAGTACCATTCTTGCCTCTGCCAGCCAAGGCGTATCTTCGGCAAACGCAGCCAGTTGGATCAGCAAACACTCTTGAAGGGATCGGGAAGCGACACCCAGCGGGTCAAACTGCTGAACACGCTTGAGTACGGCTTCGACTTCATCGAGTTCCACTTCACCTTCTTCTGCACCAAGGCTTTCAAGAATATCTTCCGCAGAAACGGTGAGATAGCCTTTGTCGTCTACCGCATCAATAATGGCGGTGGCAATGGCGAGGTCGACTTCGGTAAATGGGGTAAGTTGGAGCTGCCAGTTGAGGTAATCGTAGAGGGTTTCGGTGGTTTCGCCTTGATAGACGGGTGTGTCATCACCGATGGAAATGCCTGTGCTGCCAGTATTGGCACTATAAAAATCATCCCAGGTGGTGTCGACAGGTAAGTCGTCATGCATTTCCTGCTGACCCATGGCATCAGAGCTGTCCATGGTGTCAGGGCCATCTGTTTCTGACTCTGACGCGGAGGCGCTGACTTTCTCTTCACCCTCAAACTCCTGCGCGCTATCGCCGTCGATATTGTTATCGGCGTTTTCGTCTTGCTCGAGGAGTGGATTAGCTTCCAGCGCTTCCTGGATCTCCTGTTGCAAATCAAGCGTCGACAGCTGAAGCAGGCGAATTGCCTGTTGCAGCTGGGGCGTCATTGCAAGTTGTTGGCCAAGCTTGAGCTGAAGCGAGGGTTTCATAGTTATACTGGCACCTTTCCTTTTATCTATTATCAGTGCATATACAGGAGCGATTCGCCAACCGTTCTCCTATAACTATAGCCTGAACTGGTCTCCGAGATAGACTCGTTTTACGTGCTCGTCGTTGAGCACTTCATCAGGTGTGCCGTGGGCAATCAAGTGCCCTTGGCTAACAATATAGGCGTGTTCACAAACACTGAGTGTCTCACGTACGTTGTGATCGGTGATTAATACCCCAAGACCGCGATCGCGGAGATGCTCAATGATCTTCTTGATATCAATGACCGAGATTGGGTCAACACCCGCAAATGGCTCATCAAGAAGAATAAACTTCGGATTAGCTGCCAATGCTCGTGCGATTTCCACGCGGCGGCGTTCACCACCAGACAGCGCCATGCCCATGCTGTTGCGGATGTGCTGGATGTTAAACTCATCCAGCAAATCTTCTGCTTTGTCCTGACGCTCTTCTTTGGTCAAATCCGAACGGGTTTGCAATACGGCCATCAGGTTATCGTAAACGCTGAGTTTGCGGAAAATAGACGCTTCTTGAGGCAGATAACCGATACCCATGCGGGAACGGTTGTGCATTGGCTGGATACTGATATCCAAATCGTCGATTTTGATAATGCCTTCATCGCGCGCAACCAGGCCAACAATCATGTAGAAAGAGGTGGTTTTACCGGCGCCGTTTGGGCCAAGCAGTCCTACGATTTCGCCGGACTTCACTTCAAGACTAACATCAGTAACAACCTTACGGCCGTTATAGCTTTTAGCGAGATTTTTAGCGGTGAGAATAGCCATGCAGAGTTAGTTCTTCTCTTGTTTTGACTGTGGCTGCAACACGGTCGTGACGCGACTGCTGTCATCACTTTCTGCAACCAGCAATTGTTTGTCGATGTTGTAGGTGATCTTCTGGCCTTCTACCTGGTTACCACCTTCCTGAGTCAACACGGCATTGCGCTTCATGGTCAGGAAGCTTTTGCCGGTTTCATAACGAAGGTCGAACGCTTCACCATTGATTTTTTTGCCATCATCCATGGTCTGTTCGAAAGTGGCCGGCTTACCGTAGGCATCGATCACTTCCACACCTTCCTCGCCACTTGGGCGGGTCACGACAACTTTGTCAGCATTCAGACGGATAGAGCCCTGACGCAGATAAACATTGCCCGTGAAAATCACGGTGTTGGTGTTTAGGTCGAGGTTTTGCGAGTCGGAATCAATATAGATTGGCTGCTCGGAATCTGTTGACAGCGCCATCGCAGTGCCTGACAACAGCATCAATACCATGGCAAAAAATTTAGTTCTTTTGTTGTTCATACCTGCTCTTCACTTGGTCAATCAGTTCCATTTGGTGGGAGCCAAAATTGCCTTTTACTCTCTCGCCACGGGTTTGCAGACCCACACCGGTAATTTCAGTTTCTGTGTCTGACCAGAAATCACGGGTGACGAGATCCAGAGTAAGTTCTTCAGTGGTGACAACTTTGATTTGAGCGTCTGGTAACAGGTTAAAAATCCTGACCCGACCCGTCATCACCAGGGTTTTAGTATCTTCAAGAACCGCAAATTCGGAACTGACACGCCACTCTTCCTCTTCCCCGTTACTATATGTCCAAAGTACAGGCTCGTTAAAGTGGGTCTCGTCGAGTTGCTGATAGTTCTCTACATGCACGGATTCAATACGGTAGCTTCGGATCCCTTGCATGTTGTAAGTGGTGGAGTTGATGTTATCCGCCGTAAACAGGGGCTTTTCAGCATCCGGTGCAACTTGTACCTCCGCTTCCCAGTAGTGCTGGGTTAGCAGGTAGTACCCTGCATAACCACAGACGGAGAGAAGGGCAACGATACCAAGGCGTTGCAACATCATATACTGAGTCCTTTATGCGCATCGAGTTCCCCGCGCGCCTCAAGAATCAAATCACAAACTTCACGCACGGCACCGTAACCACCCGGCGTGCGGGTGACCAAATCTGCGCGTTTCGCCAAAAGGGGATGGCCGTCGTTCACACAAACAGACAGGCCGACCTGAGACATGACCGCCCAGTCAATAAGATCGTCACCGATGTAGGCTGTTTGCTCAGCAGGCACGCCCAAGCGGTTGACGAGATCCTCATAAGCTGAGGCTTTGTCATCCTGGCCCTGATAAATATGCTTGATGCCCAAAGCGCCCATACGACGTTCAACGATGGCCGATTTGCGGCCAGTAATGATGGCGATTTGGACACCGGCATTCATCAGCGATTTTACGCCGTAGCCGTCACGGGTATGGAAGGCTTTCAGTTCTTCACCATCATTACCCATGTAAATGCGGCCATCTGAGAACACTCCGTCTACATCGCAAATCAGCAATTTGATGTCACGGGCTCGTTCCACTAATTCAGTAGATACAGGGCCATACAGGGTTTCTGTCATGGGTTGCATTACATCACTCCAGCTTTCAGCAGATCGTGCATATTCAGTGCGCCAATCAGCTTGTCATTATCTGTGACCAGCAATCCGTTGATTTTCTTCTCTTCCATTAGCTTCAGGCCTTCAGCGGCCAGTACATCTGGGCCAATCAGTGTTGGCTTTTGGCCCATTACTTCGCCGATTTCGGTGGTATGGACGTCGATACGCTGATCCAGCAGTCGGCGCAGATCGCCATCGGTAAAAATACCAAGCACAGCGTCGCTGTCGTCAACAACTGCGGTCATGCCAAGGCCTTTGGCAGACATTTCCAATAGCGCATCACGGATGGAGTCGTTTGGCGAAACTTTTGGCAGTTTGTCGCCGGAATGCATGACATCAGCAATACGCATCAATAGCTTGCGACCCAATGCGCCGCCTGGATGGGACAGGGCAAAATCGTCGGCTGTAAAGCCTTTGGCTTGCATCAGTGCTACCGCCAATGCATCACCCATCACGAGGGTTGCTGTGGTGCTGGAAGTGGGAGCAAGTCCAATCGGGCAGGCTTCTTTTGGTACTTTGATACAAAGGTTGATTTGCGCCAGTCGCGCCATGGTTGAAGAAGGATTGCTCGTCATGGTGATGAGCGCAATACCGCGGCGTTTTACCACTGGCAACAGTGTGATGATCTCCGAGGCTTCACCGGAGTTTGAAATCGCCAGAACCACATCACCTTTTTCAATCATGCCCAGATCGCCATGGCTGGCTTCACCAGGGTGAACAAAGAAAGAAGGCGTGCCAGTACTTGCCAGTGTCGCAGCAATCTTGTTACCAATGTGGCCGGATTTCCCCATGCCCATCACAACGACTTTTCCTTTTGCTTCAAGAATAAGCTTGCAGGCGTTATCAAAGTCTTCATTGATGTACTGCTCAAGCTGGACGATGGCGTCCAGCTCAGTTTTCAGTGTTGCAATGCCTGCTTGGCGAAAATCAAAAGTCATAGTCAGTCCGGTTATGCCGCAAGATGCGAGAACAGGTAGCCTTGGTAACCCACGAAGCAAACGAGAAGTGCAATGCCTTCCCAGCGGTTGATAGTACGCGCTTTACCGACTGCAAACAGGAACAGCAATACAGACAGTGCGAGCATGACATAAAAGTCACGATCCATCGCCAACGGGTTAATGGCCGATGGCGCCAGTATACCCGGAATGCCCATTACCGCGAGAATATTGAAGATGTTAGAGCCGATGATGTTGCCCACCGCCAGATCGTCTTCGCCTTTCATCACACCGGCAATCGATGCTGCCAGTTCAGGAAGGCTGGTGCCGACGGCGACGATTGTCAGACCAATCACCAGGTCGCTCATACCAAAGGCTTTTGCAATGATAACGGCAGAATCAACCACCATGTCTGCGCTGAAAATCAGAAGCACCAGACCAACAACAACCCAGATACCCGCGGAAACGTTACTGACGCCTTCAGGAATTTCAGACTCCTGCTCAGCGAGCATAGGATCTTCTTCTCCACTCTCACGGCCAAACTTCATCATCAAAAGCAGGAAGCCCGCAAAAAACACGGCGAGGAGCACACCTTCAAAAAAGCTCAGGTAGTTGTTCCACAAAATAGCGCCTGCCAGCACAGTCACGCCTAACATAAGCGGTAACTCGCGGCGGAGGATGCCGGAACTGATAGCGAGTGGTTTAATCAAAGCTGTTACACCCAAAATCAGGGCGATGTTGGCAATGTTTGAACCGAGCACATTACCCACTGCCGTGTCGGTTTTCCCGCTTAATGCTGCGGTTGCCGACACTACCATTTCTGGCGCAGAGCTTCCCATGGCCAAAATAGTCATACCGATGACGAGTGGAGAAATGCCCACATTACGGGCGATAGCGGCTGCTCCGTAGACCAGTCTGTCAGCACTCCATACCAACAAACACAAGCCCACGACGAGAATGGCGGTCGCTTCAAACATTTAGATACCTTCAGAATTAGCTGGGGCTAAGAACAATACAAAAGGGCAATTTTGACCGCTAATTGAGTAAAAGTGAAGGAAAAGGACGGATGAGTTTCAGCAAGCTTCTCTTTATTCGCCAGACAATGAGGTATCTTCCAGCGTGTAGCCTCGTCCTTGATTCACAAAATAATAAAAAACCATACAAAGTAAAGGTAAAAATGAGCGACCGTTTCTAGCCTAAATGAGTGATCTTAATTCCAGTGGATGCATATAGGAAAAGACAGCGAATGTCTGAGAATTGATAGTTTTCTAATAAAGATTTTGCAAATGAATGGTGTACAATTACTTGTTTTGCCATTGTCTCACCTCTATGATCGGGCAATTAACGCTCAAGGATAACAACGTCAAAGGGCCTTGATGAGTACTACAAATCTGGTTGAAGTGAACAACCTGACTTTTTCGCGTGGCGAGAGAGTGATTTTTGACAATGTCAGCCTTACTGTTCCCGTTGGAAAAGTAACGGCAATCATGGGGCCGTCTGGTATCGGTAAGACAACCCTGTTGAGACTGATTGGCGGGCAACTTCAGCCAGAAAATGGCACTATCGAATTCGCTGGTCAAAACATCCTGACGCTTTCGAGAAGCAAGCTTTACGATGTGCGCAAGCGCATGAGCATGCTTTTCCAGTCCGGCGCGCTGTTCACTGACATGACGGTCTTCGATAACGTCGCTTTTCCACTACGCGAACACACTGAACTTTCAGAATCCCTGATCAAAACCATTGTGCTGTTAAAGCTTGAAGCGGTTGGCTTGCGAGGAGCTGCCGACTTGATGCCAAGCAGTCTTTCTGGCGGTATGGCAAGGCGAGCGGCGTTGGCTCGTGCGATTGCACTCGATCCCGAACTGATTATGTTCGATGAACCCTTTGTGGGTCAGGACCCGATCACTATGGGTGTCTTGGTTTCCCTTATCCGCAATCTCAATCAGGCACTGGGTTTGACTTCTATTGTGGTCTCTCACGATGTGCCTGAAGTGATGAGCATTGCGGATCATGTCTATTTGCTGGCCGATGGCAAGATCATCGCATCGGGCTCTCCGCAGTCTTTACGTGACAATCCTGATCCCCGAGTCAGTCAGTTTCTTCAAGGCGATGCTGATGGTCCTGTGCCGTTTCGTTACCCGGCCAAAGATATCAAACAGGAGCTTTTCTCGTGATTGTAAGCATGGTGCAGGCAATCGGCGCCCGCGCGATGGCGGTGTCCCAGACCATGGGACGTGCGACCTTTGTGCTGCTAGGTGCGCTGATCGGCAAACCTCAACCAAGAAAAATGTTCCCGTTGTTGCTGACCCAGATTTATTCCGTGGGTGTGCGCTCACTGGCGATCATCATGGTGTCAGGTCTCTTTATCGGCATGGTATTGAGCCTACAGGGCTATCTGGTACTGGCCGACTTTGGCGCGGAAAGTTCTCTTGGGCAAATGGTAGCGTTGTCGCTACTACGGGAGCTTGGCCCGGTCGTGACTGCACTCTTATTCGCGGGCCGCGCAGGCTCAGCGTTGACGGCAGAAATCGGCTTAATGAAAGCAACAGAACAGCTTTCAAGCCTTGAAATGATGGCAGTTGATCCGCTCCGCCGTGTGGTTGCACCACGTTTTTGGGCGGGTGTCATCTCCATGCCGCTTCTGGCAATGATTTTTATGATGGTGGGCATCTGGGGCGGACAGCTCGTAGGTGTTGACTGGAAAGGTATTGATTACGGCAGCTACTGGGCGGTGATGCAATCATCCGTTGAGCTGGGTTACGACATTGGACAGTCTTTTATTAAGAGTCTGGTGTTTGCCATTACCGTGACCTGGATTGCTTTGTTTAATGGTTACGATGCGATCCCTACTTCAGAAGGGATCAGCCGAGCCACTACACGTACCGTTGTGCATTCGTCTTTAGCAGTGTTGGGATTGGATTTTGTCCTCACGGCACTGATGTTTGGGAGCTAATTAAATGCAACAAAACCGAAAAACAGAATTTTGGGTAGGCACATTTGTCATAGCCGGTATTGCCGCGGTGCTGCTGCTCATTTTTCAGGTCGCTGATGTCAAAAGCTTTTCGCGGTCTGAACACTACTCACTCGAAGCGCATTTCGACAACATTGGTGGTCTGAAGGTTCGCTCCCCAGTGAAAGTGGGCGGCGTTGTGGTGGGTCGTGTTAGTAACATCGCTCTGACGGCGCCGGATTATATTCCAACCGTGACGATGGACATTGAGCGCAAATATGGCTATTTCCCAGAAACCAGCTCGGCGGCGATTCTGACGTCAGGGCTTCTGGGTGAGCAGTACATTGGTATTCGCCCAGGCTTTCTGGATGAGGATATTGATGTCCTTCAGGATGGCGACTTGTTGGAAGATACACGCTCAGCGATGGTGTTGGAGGACTTGATTGGTCAGTTCCTTTACAGCGTCGGTGGGTCTGAGGAGTAAAAGTCATGAAAAAGTGGTTTGTTACGCTTTTCGCAGCGCTGACTGTTGCGATTTCATCGGTCTCTTTTGCGGGCCAAATTGATGCGAAAGATCCTTATCTTCTGATCAATAGCGTGGCGGAAAACGCGTTTAGTCGCTTGAAAGCCGATAAAGATCAGTACATCGAAAACCCAGAGCTTTTGCGCGTTGTGGTCAAAGAGGAGTTGATGCCATATATCAATGTCCGTTACGCCGCACTGAAAGTGTTGGGCCCACAGGCGCGTAAAGCCAGCAAAGAAGAGCGAGACCTTTTCACTGATGCTTTCTATGACTATCTCGTAGCATCGTATGCCCAGATCCTGACGCAATATACCGATCAGGAAATCAATGTGGAACCAGCTAAGAAAATAGATGCCAAACGTAAAGTGGTGTCTGTCCGCGTTGATATTCTGGACAAAGCCCGCCCACCAATCCGTCTGGATTTTGCCCTGCGTAAAAACGGCAAAACGGAAGAGTGGCAAGGCTTTGATGTACAGGTTGAAGGTGTGAGTATGCTGGACACCAAAACCAGCGAATGGAGCGGTGAACTTCGTCGTAATGGCATCGAAGACGTCGCCAAACAACTGATTGAACGCGCGAAAGCGCCTATTACCCGTGATGAGAGCGCATCGTGAGTGAAGCATTATCACTTCAGCAACTCACAAATGGGCATTACTGCTTGTCAGGAGAGCTTGATCGTGACACAGTTCCAGCATTTTGGAGCCGCCGCGCCGATTGGCTGCCGTCAGACAAGCAGGTTGTACTCGATCTGTCTTCGTTAAAACGTGTCGATTCGGCGGGTATGGCAATGTTGCTCCACTTGCAGCAAGAACTCAACGACAGACAACAAATCCTGATGTTGAGTAACACTCCTTCGCAGCTTAGCGTCTTGCTGCAGCTGAGCAACGTGGAAAGTCTTTTTACTGATGAAAGTGCATCGGTTGACGGGGAATAGTTGTGGAACCTACTGAAATCAAAGCCATTCTAGAGCAAGCTCTAACGCTGGAAGAAATCCATGTTAAAGGTGACGGCAGTCACTTCGAAGTGATCGCAGTTGGCGATATGTTCGATGGCATGTCACGCGTGAAGAAACAGCAGACTATTTATGGCCCACTGATGGAACACATCAGAACCAATGCAATCCATGCTCTTAGCATCAAAGCGCTGACCCCAACTGAGTGGGCGCGCGACAAAAAACTGATGCAACCGCTATAAGTTCACGAGGAACAGCATGCAAAAATTCCGTGTCCACGGTGGTGGCCCACTGCGTGGTGAAGTCACAATTTCAGGTGCCAAGAATGCGGCACTGCCTATTTTGTTTGCCGCGCTGCTGGCTGAAGAGCCTGTAGAAGTCGCGAACGTTCCTAAATTGCGTGATATCGACACTACCATGGAGTTGTTATCACGTTTGGGTGCCAAAGTATCCCGCAACGGTTCTGTTCACGTTGATGCCAGTAACATTAACGAATTCTGTGCACCTTACGATCTGGTGAAAACCATGCGTGCATCTATTTGGGCGTTAGGCCCACTGGTTGCTCGTTTTGGTAAAGGTGAAGTGTCATTGCCGGGCGGTTGTGCCATCGGCGCACGTCCGGTTGACCTGCATATTCATGGTCTGGAGCAACTTGGCGCGACCATTACACTGGACGAAGGTTACGTGAAAGCCCATGTTGATGGCCGCCTGCAAGGTGCGCACATCGTTATGGATAAAGTCAGTGTTGGCGCAACAGTGACCATCATGTCTGCGGCAACGCTGGCAGAAGGTACCACAGTGATTGAAAATGCAGCGCGTGAACCTGAGATTGTGGACTGTGCGAAGTTCCTGAACACACTGGGTGCGAAAATCACTGGTGCAGGTACTGACGCTATCACAATTGAAGGTGTTGAGCGCTTGGGCGGTGGTTATCATGAAGTGGTTGCTGACCGTATTGAAACTGGCACATTCTTAGTCGGAGCGGCGGTATCTGGCGGTAAGGTGATGTGTCATAACACCTCACCAAAATTGATGGAAGCGGTGCTGGCTAAGCTGGAAGAAGCAGGTGCACTAGTGGAAAGTGGTGAAGACTGGATTTCGCTGGACATGACAGATCGCGAGCTGAAAGCAGTGAATATCCGTACGGCTCCACATCCGGGTTTCCCAACCGATATGCAGGCGCAATTTACACTGCTCAACCTGATGGCGAAAGGCACCGGTATCATCACAGAAACGATTTTTGAGAACCGTTTCATGCATGTGCCAGAGCTGCAACGCATGGGGGCTCACGCTGAAATCGAAGGTAACACTGTGGTTTGTGGTGATTGCGATGGTCTGAGTGGTGCTCAGGTGATGGCAACTGACCTGCGTGCTTCTGCGAGCCTTGTGATTGCTGGTGCGATTGCAAAAGGTGAAACTATCGTTGACCGTATTTATCATATCGATCGTGGTTACGAGCACATCGAAGATAAGCTTAAAAAGCTGGGTGTCAGCATTGAACGTTTCAGTGACTAATTGCTGATAGCAATAGATGAAGAGAAGGCCACTTAAGAAGTGGCCTTTTTTGTTTTTTTGAACTGGTGGGTAGTGTGTCTACTGAAGTTTTTCTTCGCCAATCGTGACTATGACATCAATAGGTTGACCGTTTCTGATCACCTTGAAAGGGACTTTTGTGCCAGGGCGGATATCAACCACGATATCCAGGGCATTGCGGACACTGCTAACAGGCTTTTCATTTATCGCGATTATCAAGTCATTGACCTTAAGTCCCGATTTTTCCGCAGGCCCATTCGGGTCCATGCTTCCCACCATCACGCCGCTTAATTGTTCCGCATCAAGAAGTCTTGCCATTACAGGGTTCACTTCGCGTCCTTCCACACCAATGTAGCCGCGGATAACCCGACCATCAGCGATCAGTTTCTGCATAATCTTCAATGTGAGGGAGTAAGGAATAGCAAAAGAAATGCCATAGGTATCTACATCGGTGGCTTGCTGGAATGATGCGGTATTGATACCGACTAACTCGCCCCGGCTGTTGACCAAGGCTCCGCCAGAGTTACCTTTGTTGATCGCCGCATCGGTTTGCAGGAAGTCCTGCTGGCGGTTAAAGCTCATTCCCGCACGACCTGTTGCGGAGATGATGCCGAAGGTCGTCGTTTGACCAAGGTTGTAGGGGTTTCCTATAGCAAGTACCACGTCACCGACGGCAGGTTCATAGCTATCGTTAAATGGGATCACAGGCAGGCTATCTAGCTCAATCTTCAATACCGCCAAGTCGGTACGTTGATCTTTACCTACCAGTTGCGCAGTACTGATACGGCCATCCTGCAACGCAACAATGATTTGGTCAGCTCTGGCGACTACATGGTAGTTGGTCACAATGTAGCCTTTATCGCTCATAATGACGCCGGATCCAAGCCCTTCGGCATTGAGCTGCAAGCGGTTTTCGGCGCTATAACGGCGGGTGTAGATATTCACAACGGCAGGGGAGGCACGTCGGACGGCATAGTTATAGGAAATCAGGTTGTTGTTGGCTTCAAACGTGGCAAGTGTCGCTTCAGGCAACAGCTGGGAACTTCGTAACGAAGGAATGGCAATAAGCAGCACAGCAGCGACCAAAACGCCGTACACCACAGAACGTGCTAAAAAAGCCAGCATGCAATTCCCCATAAAGCAGCGAAATATAAAGCATTGAGAATACCACTGAATGGTCTGTATGAGTAGCTGACAAGGCCGAATAAAGAAAGAGCCTGACACTGTCAGGCTCCTGATTTGAAACACTTTGAGTAAAGCGTTTGCTTAGCGGATCACCAGATACATGGTAGATTCGCCGCGCAGAATGTTAAGCGCCAACACAGACGGTTTGCTCTCAAGTTGCTTGCGCAGATCGCCAAGGTTTTTCACCTTGTTTCGGTTCAGCCCCACTATCACGTCGTCCTGCTTTAAGCCATAGCGGGCGGCGATAGAGTCTTTTTCGACACTTGAAACGCGAACCCCGGACACTTTGCCTTCTTTATAGTTTTCCAGCTCAGCGCCTTTGAGCGCTTCATGCAGGGTTTCAGCATTGGCTTTGGCAAGGCTGGCTTCTTTCAGCTTAGCGGTAACTATTTTCTCTTTACCGTCACGAATAATGCCAAGCTTCACGTCTTTGCCCGCGCCCAGCGTCGCGATTTTTGCTCGAAGTTCACCGAAGCTGCGAATTTCTTTACCGTTTACGGAAACGATAATGTCACCGGCTTCGATACCTGCTTTTTCTGCGGCCGAGTCAGGTACGATTTGGCTGACAAAAGCGCCATGGTTTGTTTCATAACCAAATGCTTCTGCGAGCTCTGATGTTAGTTCGCCACCTTGCACGCCCAGCACGCCGCGTTTCACTTCACCAAATTCCAGAATCTGATCGACGAGGTTTTTCGCCATATTCACGGGAATGGCAAAGCCAATACCGACATTACCGCCGTTCGGACCAAGAATAGCGGTGTTAATGCCGACCAGTTCACCATTCAGGTTAACCAGCGCGCCACCGGAGTTACCGCTGTTGATCGCCGCATCAGTCTGGATGAAGTTTTCAAAATTTTCGACATTCAAACCACTGCGGCCCAGTGCTGAAATGATGCCTGAAGTGACGGTCTGACCAAGGCCAAATGGGTTACCAATCGCAATGGCGAAATCCCCAACACGCAGCGCATCTGAATCAGCAAGCTTGATTTCAGTCAGATCATCCGCTTTTTCCAGCTTGAGTAATGCGACGTCAGACATGCCATCGCTGCCGATAAGCTCCGCATCGTATTCGCGGCCATCGTGCAATTGAACACGGATTTTATCTGCACCATCAATCACATGATGGTTAGTGATCACATACCCTTTGTCTGCGTCAATAATGACACCCGATCCCAAGCCACGGAATGGACGCTCTCTGACTTGTTCAGAAGGAAAGTCCGGGCCAAAGAAGAAACGGAAAGATTCAGGAATGCGTTGTTTTGATGTGTGGCTGCCTTCCACAGCAATACTGACGACTGCTGGGCTCACAGCTTCAAGCATAGGCGCAAGGCTAGGCAGACTCTCACCGGCAACCGCGGCTGGTAATGCTGCAGTTGTCGGCAAGGCTGTCATGGTTGTACTAACGGCAAGTGCAATCGCACTTAAAGTAAGCAAAGACTTCTTTTTCATAAACACACTCCCCTCTATAGGTACGTTTTAAGAGTGGGGGTGGGTCAAAAAAGTTCAATGCCCCGTTATTTGATATTTGTGATCGAGTTAACTCGCTTTGCTGGTTTCTTTTTGGTCTTTCAGCAAACCTGACGCGCCATCAGAATAGTCGCGAGGCGGCTCTTGAGAAGGTTCTTGCTCTTCAGTCACTTCCGACAGTTTGCTGATGCGTTTTGCAAAAGGATTGTCCTGCTCAGGCAAATTCGGCATTAATTCTGCTGAAGTGTTGGCCATGTGTTGATACAGCTTACTGTAATCGCGGGAGATATTGTCGAGCAGCTCTGCGCTCTGCGCGAAGTGGTCTACCAACTCCTGACGATACTGTTCCAATTCATAGCGCGACTTCTCTAACTCTTTTTTCAGATCTTTTTGTTGAGAATTATCACGCATTGTCAGGCGGGCAATAATGAAGCCAATGACAATACCAATGATCACAAATACCAGCGTGTTGATCCAAGCCATAAGTGCTCCTTAACTTATTCCAACCGGTTGGATAAATTGCAGTTTTTTTGCCGATGAAATGGCAATCAAAAGAAAACTACAAACCCCTTAATACTCTTGGTTTACTATACATGCCAAGATAGACGCATGGTACTATTGATTTTGAGAACGCCACGGGTGCAAGTGAGAGCTAGGTTCAAGGATGACACCACTAGAGCAATACCATAACGACTTACAAAGACCGGACTTTTTTGAAGATGCTTCCCAACGCAATGCGGTTGAGAAACTGGAAGATCTTTATCATCGCCTGATAAAGAGGGCGCATGCGCCGGTTGAAAAACAAGGCTTTCTGGAATCCCTGTTTAAGAAGAAAACGCCAGTGAAAGCACCGGAAAAGGGTCTTTACTTCTGGGGTGGTGTTGGCCGTGGGAAAACTTATCTCGTTGATACCTTCTTCGAAAGCCTGCCGTTTGATAAGAAACTGCGGATGCACTTTCACCGCTTTATGCACCGTGTCCATCACGAGTTGAAGCTCCTTGATGGCGAGCAGGATCCTTTGCAGAAGATTGCCGATAAGCTCGCCGATGAAGCCCATATTCTTTGTTTTGATGAGTTTTTCGTTTCTGATATTACAGATGCGATGATATTAGGGACGCTGATGGAAGCTTTGTTTGAGCGTGGGATCTGTTTGGTGGCAACGTCAAATATTGTTCCAGATGAACTCTACCGAAACGGCTTGCAACGTGCTCGATTCCTTCCTGCCATCGCCCTTATTAATCAGCATTGCGAAGTGGTGAACGTTGATGCGGGCACGGATTATCGCTTACGAACGTTGGAGCAGGCAGAGATCTTTCATTTTCCTTTAGATGAAGCTGCAGGCGAAAACCTCAAAGAGTACTTCTATAAGCTGGCCACCGAGCCATGTCATGAATCACTGGAAATTGAAATTAACAACCGAAAGCTGATCGCCGAGCGTGAAGCTGAAGGGGTAGTTCACTTTGAATTCGCCACGTTATGCGATAGTCCGCGTAGCCAATCTGACTATATAGAGATAGCTCGCCTTTACCACACGGTTTTACTGGCAAACGTACCGCAAATGGGCCTCTCAAAGGATGATGCTGCGCGTCGATTTATCGCGATGGTCGATGAATTCTACGAAAGACACGTGAAACTTATCATTTCCGCTGAGGTCGCCTTGAATTCACTGTACACAGATGGGCGCTTGTCATTCGAATTTAAGCGCTGCATTTCGCGTTTGAAGGAGATGCAAAGCCATGATTACTTGGCTTTGGAGCATCTTCCATAACCAGTCTTGCGGTAATGACAGTATTGATAAAAATCCAATGGAGAAAAAGTCAGGACTTTTTTTGAAAAAAAGGTGATTTTTTCTCCACCCTTCCTTATAATCCTGCGACCCACCGTTACTGTTGAAAGGCTTCGGCCGAGGGAACCACCACTCGAAGGGGTGCTGAATGGGCTCTTAACAGTGGGAGCGAGAGCTCCTTAAGTGAAATCTAAATTTATCGGGTAATTATTAGCATGAAAACATTCGTTGCTAAACCAGAAACTGTAAAACGCGACTGGTACATTGTAGACGCAGAAGGTAAAACTCTGGGTCGTATCGCAACTGAAATCGCATCTCGTCTGCGTGGTAAGCACAAGCCGGAGTACACTCCGCACGTTGACACTGGTGACTACATCGTAGTTATCAACGCGGAAAAAGTTAAAGTAACTGGCGCGAAAACTACTGACAAGATGTACTACCACCACTCTGGTTTCATGGGTGGCATCAAGTCAATCAGCTTCGACAAACTGATCGCTAAGAAACCAGAAATGGTTATCGAGCTTGCTGTTAAAGGTATGCTACCACGCGGTCCTCTAGGTCGTGCAATGTACCGTAAACTGAAAGTTTACGCGGGCGCAGAGCACAAGCACGCGGCACAACAACCGCAAGTACTGGACATCTAAGGGGACTTCAAAATGGCAGAACAATACTACGGCACAGGTCGTCGCAAAAGCTCCGCAGCTCGTGTATTCATCAAGCCGGGCAGCGGTAACATCGTAATCAACAAGCGTTCTCTGGAAACCTACTTCGGTCGTCCAACCGCTCGCATGGTTGTTATGCAACCTCTTGAGCTGGTAGAGATGACTGAGAAGCTGGACCTGTACATCACCGTTGCTGGTGGTGGTATCTCTGGTCAAGCAGGTGCGATCCGCCACGGTATCACCCGTGCGCTGATGGAATACGATGAGACTCTGCGTCCTGCACTGCGCGCAGCTGGCTTCGTTACTCGTGACGCACGTCGCGTTGAACGTAAGAAAGTTGGTCTGCGTAAAGCACGTCGTCGTCCACAATTCTCTAAGCGTTAATTCGCTTCCGGATTATCCGGGAATTCTGGTCCAAAAAGCCTGGCTTATGCCGGGCTTTTTATTATCTTCATTCAGGCATTTACCCCTCCCGTCAATGCGCGAACTGTGCGCTTGTCCCCAATTTCCTCATTTTGACATTTCCGCAAATTTTTTCTTTTTTGGCAGTTAGTTAAAAAAACGGTGTATACCTCACATTTGTTACAAAAAGGTAGCTTTATCTTGTCAAAAAGTGGGGTTTTCCTTATCATTTAGGCGACGTATTAATAGGTTTTTGTTAGATAAACCACCCGTTTCTACGTGAGAAAAATACTTAATTTGAGTTAGCCGTACGCTCCAGGGACGCATAAGGAATGTTATAAGAATCCATGCGGGAGCACATGGGAGAATGTTGGATGAGCAATGCGCCAGTGAATTCCGGCCGACGCCGTTTCCTGACTCTATCAACCGCTGTGGTTGGTGGTGTGGGTGCAGCAGCAGTCGCTGTACCTTTTATCAAGTCATGGAACCCTAGCGCCAAAGCAAAGGCTGCCGGTGCCCCGGTCGAAGTCGATGTGAGTAAGATTGAAGAAGGTCAGTTAGTCAGGGTTATTTGGCAGGGCAAGCCGGTCTGGGTTGTTCGCCGTAGTGAGCAGACGCTGGAAACGTTGAATGAGATTGGTGAGCAACTTCGCGACCCTGAATCTCTCGAACCACAGCAACCTGAATATGTTGTTAACGCCTACCGTTCAGTAAAACCTGAAATTTTTGTTGCTGTTGGTCTGTGTACCCACCTGGGTTGTTCGCCAACGTATCTGCCTGATAGCTTTGGTGAGCAGGTTGAAGGGGTTTCTTCTGGTTTCTTCTGCCCTTGCCACGGCTCTAAGTTTGATATGGCTGGCCGTGTATTTAAGAGTGTGCCAGCGCCACTTAATCTGGTTGTTCCACCTTACACGTACCTTAACGATAACCGTATTTTGGTTGGCGCAGATGAGGGGACAGCGTAATGGAAAACTTGATTAACTGGTTCGAGAAACGCCTTCCAGCGATGAATGCTTATAAAAAGCATTTGTCTGAATACCCAATGCCGAAAAACTTTAACTTCTGGTACCTGTTTGGCTCTTTGGCCATGCTGGTATTGGTCAATCAGCTTTTAACCGGCATTTGGCTGACCATGAGCTATAACCCTTCTGCAGAAGGTGCTTTTGCGTCAATTGAATATATTATGCGAGATGTGGAATACGGATGGCTGCTGCGCTACATGCACTCCACCGGTGCTTCTGCGTTCTTCGTGGTCGTTTATCTGCACATGTTCCGTGGTCTGATTTATGGTTCGTACCAGAAGCCACGCGAGCTTCTGTGGATTTTCGGTATGTTGATCTTCCTGGCACTGATGGCGGAAGCTTTCATGGGCTACCTGCTGCCATGGGGTCAGATGTCTTATTGGGGCGCACAGGTAATCATTTCCCTGTTTGGTGCGATTCCGGTTATCGGTGACGACCTGACATTGTGGATTCGTGGTGACTACGTTCTGTCTGGTGCAACACTGAACCGTTTCTTTGCGCTTCATGTTGTTGCTTTACCTATCGTTATTCTGCTGCTGGTTGTGCTGCACATTCTGGCGCTGCACGAAGTGGGTTCAAACAACCCGGATGGTATTGAGACCAAGTTGCCTAAGGGCACTAAAGGTGAAGGTTACGAAACCCAGTTCCCATTCCACGAGTACTACACCAAGAAGTACGACATCATCGATTCTGTGCCTTTCCACCCTTACGGTACGGTGAAAGATCTGATTGGTGTGGGTCTGTTCGGTATTCTGTTTGCTTACGTTATCTTCTTCAATCCAGAGATGGGCGGTTACTTCCTTGAGCCACCTAACTTTGAAGCAGCTAACCCGCTGAAGACACCAGAGCACATTGCGCCAGTGTGGTACTTCACCCCATTCTACGCCATCCTCCGTGCAGTTCCTGACAAACTGTTGGGTGTTGTAATGATGGGCCTCTCCATCGCTGTTCTGTTCCTGCTGCCATGGCTGGATCGCTGTAAGGTACGTTCTTACCGTTACCGCAGCAAAATCCACCTGGCAAACATTGCGCAGTTTACTGTTTCGTTCATTGCGCTGGGTATTCTGGGTGCGCTGCCAGCAACCCCAACTTATACCCTGTTGGCACAGATCTTTAGCTTTGGTTACTTCATGTTCTTCGTCGCGCTGTTCTTCTACAGTAAAAACGAAGCGACGAAACCATTACCGGAGAGGGTGAACTACAAATGAAGAAGTGGATAGTAATGCTGTTTGCTCTGCTGCCTTCTCTGGCGATGGCGGCGGGTCCAAGCATTCCATTGGATGCAGCAAACAACGATTTGTCAGATAAAGCATCATTGCAAAACGGTGCCAAGCTTTTCATGAACTACTGTTTTGGCTGTCATGCCACTCAGTACCAGCGCTATGAGCGTATCTCAGAAGACTTGGATATCCCGAAAGAACTGATGCTGGAAAATCTGGTTTTTGACAGCAATGCGAAAATCGGTGATCTGGTGACCAATGCGATGACCGCAGAAGATGGTGCGACCTTCTTTGGCGGCCCGGCACCAGACCTAACGTTGGTTGCTCGTGTTCGTGGTACAGACTGGATTTACACCTACCTGCGTTCTTTCTACCAAGATGACTCTCGTCCGTTTGGTGTGAACAACTCAGTGTTCCCTAGCGTGGGTATGCCTCACGTATTGGAAGAGCTTCAAGGTACACCTGTTAAGCAGTACAAAACGGTACTGGTTGATGGTGAACAGGTTCAGGAGTTCATCGGTATCGAATCATTGGGTAACGGTGAGTTGAGCCCTGAAGAGTACGATGACGCGGTCCGTGACTTGGTGAACTTCCTTGAGTACTCAGGTGAGCCTAACAAGCTTGAGCGTCAGCAAATGGGTTACTGGGTGATTGGCTTTATGGTCATTTTCCTCATCCTAGCCATTTTGCTCAAGAAAGAGTATTGGCGTGACGTTCACTGATCGGTTAATCTAGTGAGTTGCTGATCCACAATGGGAGCAGGTGCTCCCATTGTTTTTTCTATAGATGAAACATTCTGGAGGGGTTAATGGCTGTTGCTGCCAATAAACGCTCGGTGATGACGTTGTATTCAGACGCATCAGACATGTATAGCCATCAGGTTCGCATCGTTCTGGCAGAGAAAGGTGTGACATACGAGATTGAGCTTGTTGATCCAAATAACCTGCCAGAGGATTTACTCGATCTGAATCCGTATAACTCGGTTCCGACTCTGGTTGACCGTGAGTTGGCGTTGTATAACGCAAACATCATCATGGAATACCTGGATGAGCGTTTTCCACATCCGCCGCTGATGCCGGTTTACCCGGTAGCACGTGGTAACAGCCGTCTGATGATGTACCGCATCGAACGTAACTGGTACACACTGGCTGAGAAAATTGAAAAAGGCAATGCAGAAGAAGCCGACAAAGCGCGTCGTCAATTGCGTGAAGAGCTTTTGGCTCTTGCTCCTGTGTTTGCCGAGTATCCGTTCTTCATGAGCGAAGAGTTTAGCTTGGTTGATTGCTACCTGGCTCCGCTGCTGTGGCGTTTGCCGGTAATGGGCATCGAACTGAGCGGTCCTGGCGCTAAAGAAGTGAAAACTTACATGGCGCGCGTATTTGAACGTGATTCATTCCTGGCTTCTCTGACTGAAGCTGAGCGTGAGATGCGTCTGGCGCAATAATGAGCGACATCAATCTCAAGCCTCGACGCCCGTATCTGTTACGGGCGTTTTACGACTGGTTACTCGACAACGATCTGACGCCACACTTGGTTGTGGATGCAACCATGCCCTACGTGAATGTACCTTTTGAGTACGTACAGGATGGACAGATCGTATTGAACGTTGCACCGCGTGCGGTTGGCAACCTTGAATTGGGTAATGACGAAGTCAGTTTCAATGCACGATTCGGTGGTCGACCGATGCTGGTGACTGTGCCTATGTATGCTGTGATGGCAATTTATGCACGTGAAAATGGTGCTGGCACCATGTTCGATCCAGAGCCAGCATACGATGAAGAGCTGGAGCGCATTGAATCTGAACCGGAACTCAATGCTGTCGATGAAGTACAGGAAGACGTTGAAACTGTTGTGGAGACTGATGAGCCAACTTCAGAACCAGCGCAGAAACCGAAAGGTCGTCCGACGCTAACCGTCGTCAAATAAAAAAGCAGCCTAGGCTGCTTTTTTCATGTCTGAATCTGGCTTACTCGCTGATCGAACTTGGCTCGTAATACTGAAAGCCTTTTATAACCTGCTTAACACCACTCAAGTTACGGGCGATTTCCGTGGCTTCATCGGCTTGCTCGCGGGTGACATAGCCTAGCAAAAAGACCTCGCTGTCTTCTGTGATCACTTTGATGTTCACGTTACGGATCTTCTTACTGCCGATGAGCGCAGATTTCACCTTGGTAGTGATCCAGGTGTCTTTAGACACATCACCCACAGACAACGGCGCCTTGATGCGTATTTGGTCGTAGATGGTCTCTACGCCTTCGAGTTCTCGAACTTTAGTCACGATAGCGTTTTTGAGGTCTTCGGTTTTCGCCTGACCAATCAATAGCAGTTTGCCATCGTAGGAAACGGCGTTAACACGGGTATCGCCTTTAAAAGGGGCTTTATTAACTATCCCGGCTACTTCCATTCCTAGTTGTGTGTCTTGCCATTCCGTCTTCGCGGTACGGGTATCCTGCTCGTAAATCGCGGAACAGGCACTCAACCCCAATACTGCTGCAAGTAAAAGCGCCTTTTTCATGGCTATTCTCCGTGCGTCGGGAACAGGTATTGATCGATAAGATCGCAGAGGGTATGCAAGGTGATCAGGTGAACTTCCTGTACGCGGGATGTGCGCTGGGAAGGGATACGGATTTCCACATCCTGCTCACCCAAGAGGCCTGCCATTTCACCGCCATCTTTGCCGGTAAGCGCAACAATGGTCATGTCACGGGTAACCGCGGCTTCCATTGCCTTGATGATGTCTTTGCTGTTACCGCTGGTAGACAGTGCCAATAGCACGTCTCCGCCTTGTCCGAAAGCACGCACTTGCTTGGAGAAGACTTCATCGTGGTGGTAATCGTTCGCGACCGCAGTCAGGGTGACGGTATCCGCTGTCAACGCCAATGCAGGCAGGCTAGGGCGTTCAGTTTCGAAGCGGTTGAGTAGACAGGAAGCGAAATGCTGGGCATTCGCCGCGGAGCCACCGTTACCACAACACAGGATTTTGTTGCCGTTAAGCAGACACTGCACCATGACCATCGCGGCTTTGGAAATCTGCTCTGGCAAGGCTTCTGCTGCAGCGATCTGTGTTTGGATACTCTCGGTGAAACTCTCTTTGATGCTATCTAGCATTGATTACCCTTCAAATACGATATTTTTCATCCAGTTTACCGAGTTTACGTTGCCTTCAAAAGTCACGGCATCAAATCTAAACTCGGTATGTGTCGCGGACAGGCCATTTTTCGCCAGCCACAAATAGGCCGCCTTGAGCATGCGCTGTTGTTTTTGTGGAGAAATACTGGCTGCGGCGCCACCATAGGTGGTTTGGTTGCGGTATTTGACCTCAACGAAAACGAGGCAGTTTTGCTCCCGCATGATGATATCCAATTCGCCGCCCTTGAAGCGGGCATTCTTTTCGATGGTCTTAAGACCCTGCCGCTCGAGAAAGCGGCAGGCTTGTGTTTCGTAGTGATCGCCGGTTTGCTTTTTACTTAACCGAAACAATCCCCTGATCCCCAAACATTGCCCAGGAAACACTACGGTTGACGGTACAGTAATCACCCAGTGACAATTCACCTGACAACCCTTCAAAGCGGTATTCCGGCAATGCTTGCATCTGAGGAAGTGCTTCAATCAACGCATACGCGTCCATCCCCAGTGCGTAAAGGCGAGTCATGCCATTATCCAGCCCTGGCCAGAGTTGGTTGAAGCGCGCGGCGGTAGGATTGTTGGGCTCAACCAGAAGTGGAACGTCACTGAATTCGATACCGCGAAGCTCCCCAATTTCGCCAACACCGTTCACACGGTTGTTAGAGCGTGAGCTTGAGTACAATTTCGGCGGTTGAACGTCTGGGTTGATGGCGACTTCAATGAATGGCTTAAGCAGCGTGAGTTCGCCTGCGTTGGCAACAAGGTAAACGGCATCAACATCGCGGCGGCTGCGCTGCTCTGATTCCATTTCCATTCCCAGAAGTTGTTGCATCTGCTGAATACGCCCTTGGCTCTCTGTTAAGCCAAATACGCGTTGGACGGTCTTCTGCATGGCTGCACGGTTTTTGAAAAACTCAATTTCTGCAGGCTCGCCGGTTTGCTCTTCCCACTGTTTAGAGAAGGCTTCACTGACGCGTCGACCAAAGCCATTGTCCGGGGCAATCACCAATGGGTATTGGTGCTTGTTCTGTTCAATATGCAATGCTGCTTGCTCAGCTTCCTGCTCTGGTGAGAGTGTGAAGAAGCAGGTGTTTGCTGCGCCGTCTTCCTCTCTAGGGATATTCAGAGCAAGCGTTGGAATCGCGTTCTGGCTCACTGTCAGAAACTCTTCCACTTTGTCTTTGCGAAGAGGGCCGATAGCAAACTGAATGCCATCAGTACGCATTTGGTTGACGATGTCAGTCATTGACAGTCCGTTGGTGTCGTAGAACATCACTGAAGGCGCAGTATTGCCCGAATCATCATCCAGCAGCGCTTGTACCAAACCATTACGAATTGCTTCACCCTGTGCCGCGAACTTGTCGCTCAGAGGCAGCATCACACCGATGCGGTCAGGGCGAAGGATCTCCATCGACTGAAGTGCAGTCAGATCGTTCGGTAGGTAGCGGTTAGCCGGGTGAGATGGGTTGGCTGCCAGCCATTGGTTCAGCGCTTCTTGTTGCTGAGCAGGACGACCTGAGTAACGGCGCAAGAGGTTCACCAGCTCGACCCAGCCATTCAGGACTGGATTGGTGGTTGCAGACAGAGAGCTCAGCTCTGAAGGTGGCATTTTCACCAGCAGTGTCCAAACGTTTTCCCAGTTCTGCTGCTTATCGTAGTTGTCCGTAATGTAAGGAGAGCCTTCGGCATAAGAGAGCACAGCACCTGGCATGTTGCCCAGTGCTTCATAAAGTTCACCTTTCAACAGGTAATAGCGCTGGTATTGAATAGCCGGAATACCCCAAGATGGCTGGAAGTTCAGGTTATCAACCGCGGTCTGCAGATCGCCTTTTTGCTGAGATAACAAGGCGCGGTTCAGTTGCCATTCGGAAAGTTGCAGTGGGGTCAGTGGCAGTTTTGCCAAACGACTGACTAAAACGTCTGCTTGTGCGTACTGTTTTTCAGCAATCAGTGCTTTTAACGCCAACAGATACCAGTCAGCTTTTGCTTCTCCGGTTTCGGTTTCTGCTTTTAGCAAATAGAAAGTCGATGACTCCAGCGCCGGCGCTGTGATGTCATATTGCGGTCCTTGCTCAACAGGTGGTGTGGTGGTACACGCCGAAAGCACCAATGCCAGCGCGATTGGTGGAAGAACTCGTGATACACTTTTGCACTTATGGGTTATTTTACGCATGAACATCTTCTGTCCGTAACTTGTTGCCCTCTATATTAATCGCCGAAGGGTTGTGAAACAAATGACTGATGAAACTTCAACCATGGTTGACGTCTCAACTTTATATATCGTGCCGACACCGATCGGAAACCTGGGAGATATCACCCAGCGTGCTTTGGAGATTTTGCAGCAGGTCGACATCATCGCTGCCGAGGATACCCGCCACACTGGTAAACTACTGTCCCATTTTGGAATCACCACCCGAACTTTCGCGCTGCATGACCATAATGAACAACAGAAAGCAGATTTTCTGATTGAAAAATTAGTCAGTGGGCAAAACATCGCGCTGGTGTCTGATGCGGGCACGCCGTTGATATCCGATCCAGGCTACCATTTGGTGACCCGTTGTCGTCAGGCGGGTGTCAAAGTTGTTCCTTTGCCGGGGCCTTGTGCAGTGATCACCGCGTTGAGTGCATCTGGCTTACCTTCTGATCGCTTCAGCTTCGAAGGCTTCCTGCCGCCAAAAAGCAAAGGCCGCCGTGATAAGTTTTCTGACATTGCAGAAGACCCACGAACCCTGATTTTTTACGAATCACCACACCGTATTCTCGATACGCTCGACGATATGCTGGCGGTATTGGGTGCGGAGCGTCAGGTCGTACTGGCACGGGAGCTGACCAAAACCTATGAAACCATTCATGGCGCGCCGCTGGGTGAGTTGATTGAATGGCTGAATGAAGACAGCAACCGTATCCGCGGTGAGATGGTGCTTTTGATTGCAGGTCACCGCGCCGAGAAAGAGGATTTGCCATTGGAAGCAACCAAAGCGGTTACTTTGCTGGCGAAGGAACTGCCACTGAAGAAGGCGTCTGCGATTGCGGCTGAGCTGTATAACGTGAAAAAAAATGCCCTCTATAAGTGGGGTTTAGAAAACCTAGAGTAAGAAGTCCGGTGTTTTCGCTGGATCCATGGCGGTGAACTCTATATAATCCGCCGCCTGAGTTGGCCGGGTAGCCGCTGCTTCGTTGATGTCCTTTGGGAGACTGACGAGGGGGAGGAAAGTCCGGGCTCCACAGGGCAGGGTGCCAGGTAACGCCTGGGGGGCGCAAGCCTACGACCAGTGCAACAGAGAGCAAACCGCCGATGACTCTTCGGAGAACAGGTAAGGGTGAAAGGGTGCGGTAAGAGCGCACCGCGCGACTGGCAACAGTTCGTGGCACGGTAAACTCCACCCGGAGCAAGACCAAATAGGTCCCCTTTGGCGCGGCCCGCGTTGGGGACGGGTAGGTTGCTGGAGCCTGTGAGCGATTGCAGGCCTAGACGAATGGCTACCACCGTTTTTACGGTACAGAACCCGGCTTATAGGCCGACTCACTAAATAAAATGGGCGAGTTTAGCAATAAACTTGCCCCAGAGAAGGCGAGCATTAGCTCGCCTTCTTTTGTTTTGGCTTCAATAAAAGTCAACAGGCCCCGACGGGGAATGCCGTGCGGTTAAAAAATGCACGGCTCAGCAAGGTGTTCAAGCTGTTGAAATAGAATGCGCTTCGCGATTACGTGATCTTTGTCGCGCTCGATGCTTGCTTGACTTTCTTTTTGCCTGATACTTACACTTCCTAGTGGGAAAATGTGGAATAAAGTGGGTTATTCTGGTGAAAAAGGGTAGTCAGTGACATGTTGAGGGGCGTCAGCGCCATATCGCCCGACGCGAAAGGTCGCGTCGCATTGCCAAAGCGTTATCGGGAAGAACTCGATGCGTTGTGCGATGGCGTGTTTGTCTGCACCATTGATCATCAGTTACCATGCCTGCTGCTTTACCCCTTGCCTGAATGGGAGCGCATCGAAGCCAAGCTATCCCGCTTATCCAGCCTCAATCCAGCCGAGCGTCGTTTACAGCGATTGCTGCTTGGTCATGCGTTTGAGTGTGAGATGGACGGACAGGGGCGAATTCTGATTGCACCAACACTGCGCGATTACGCCGGTTTGAATGGTAAAGCCATGCTGGTGGGACAGCTCAACAAGTTTGAGATTTGGAACAGCGATAAGTGGCAGCAACAGATCGACCAGGATATTCAACATCAAGCCGAATCAGCGGAAGCGCTGAGCGACAGGCTCAGTAACTTATCGCTTTAGGTAATCAAGATTATGTCAGAGCAGTTTTCACACATTTCCGTCCTCCTCCACGAATCCATCGAAGGTCTCGCACTTAAACCTGACGGCATTTATGTCGATGGTACGTTTGGCCGTGGTGGACATACCCGAGAAATTTTACGTCGTCTGGGTGACGGTGGTCAGCTTTACAGTATTGACCGCGATCCGCAGGCGATTGAAGAGGCAGGCACAATTGATGACCCGCGCTTCAACATTATTCATGGCCCATTTTCCGGCATCCAACAATACATCGAAGAACGTGGTCTGAGTGGCAAGATTGATGGTGTGTTGCTGGACCTTGGGGTGTCTTCGCCGCAATTAGACGATCCAGAGCGTGGCTTTAGCTTTATGCGCGATGGTCCTTTGGACATGCGCATGGATCCGACTTCAGGTATTCCAGCTTCTCAATGGCTTGCCGAAGCGGAAGCGGACGACATTGCCTGGGTGTTGAAAGAGTTTGGCGAAGAGCGATTTGCCAAGCGTATTGCCCGCGCGATTGTTGCGCACCGCGAAGATGAAACCAAAGAGCCGTTGACCCGGACTTTGCAGCTGGCCAACTTGATTGCCGCGGTATCACCTTCCCGTGATCGTAAAAAGCACCCAGCGACCCGCTGTTTTCAAGCGATTCGCATTTACATCAACAGTGAGCTGGAAGAGATTGAAACGGCGATGCAAGGTGCGCTTGAAGTGCTGGCGCCGGGTGGGCGACTTTCCATCATCAGCTTCCACTCATTGGAAGACCGTTTGGTGAAACGCTTTATGCGCAAGCAGAGCAAAGGGCCGGATGTACCGCATGGCGTGCCACTGACCGAAGATCAAATCCGTGCACTGGGCCAGGCAAAGATGAAGCTGGTGGGCAAAGCATTGAAACCGTCTGACGTGGAAGTCTCAGACAACACTCGCTCCCGAAGCTCGGTGCTGCGTGTGGCAGAAAAATTGGGTGACTGATGTCGGCAGAAAATCCAGGGCTGACAAGGCAAATTCTGCAGGACCTGACCAGTATCGGTCGGGTTCCTATGGTGCTTTTGGTTCTGGTACTGCTTTCTGCATTGGGCGTGGTTTACATCACCCAGCAAACGCGCGCTGCGATAGCCCATCATGACCAACTATTGATGGAGCGCGAGCAACTGGAAGTCGAATGGCGTAACCAGTTGCTTGAGGAGCATGCGTTATCAGAACACAGCCGTGTCGAAGCCATGGCACGGCAGGATCAGGACATGATCCGTCCAGACAGTCGACGTGAAGTCATAGTGAGCCAATAGCGTGAAGGGAAAAACGAAACCGACCAATCAGCGAGCGAAAAAGCCAACACCGAATTTGATTCGGTGGCGCTTTGTCACGGTCTGTTTCTGTATTTCCCTTGCCATGGTCGCGTTGATTGCCCGCGCCGCATTTATTCAGGTCATCGAGCCGGATCGCCTTCTTCAGGAAGGCGATATGCGTTCTGTCCGTGTCAAAGCTCTTCATTCCGCACGCGGCATTATCACTGACCGTAACGGCGAGTCGCTGGCCGTCAGTGTCCCGGTTGAAGCGGTATACGTGGATCCGGTGACTGTGTTTAAGAACGGCGGCCTGAAAGACATTGACCGCTGGTACGCGCTGGCTGATGTATTGGGTATCGACCGTCAGGCGATGGTAAACCGTATCGAGCGTAATAAAACCAAACGCTTTATCTACCTGCAACGTCAGGTTGGCCCTGCTGTGGCTGACTATGTTTCCGGTCTTCGCTTACCGGGAATTGGCATGAATGACGAGTCCCGTCGTTTCTATCCAGCCGGTGAAGTCAGTGCTCACCTTGTGGGCGTAACGGGCATTGATGGCCGTGGCCTTGAGGGGATCGAACGTGGCTATGATGGTTGGCTGAGTGGTGAACCGGGCCGCCGTACTGTGCGCAAAGACCGCTATGGCCGCGTCGTGGAAGTGATCTCCAAAGAGGCCAAGGAAGAAGGCAAACCACTTCAGCTCAGTATCGATCAGCGCCTTCAGGCGATTTCTTATCGTGCTATCAAGCAAGCAGTCGCGGACTACCGTGCGACCTCTGGCTCATTGGTCATGGTCGATGTGCGTACTGGTGAAGTATTGGCGATGGTGAATGCACCGTCTTACAATCCGAATAACCGCGCCGATCTGAAAAGCTTTAAAATGCGCAACCGCGCCATCACTGACGTTTTCGAGCCCGGTTCCACCATCAAGCCTTTGGTGGTGTTGGCAGCATTGGAAAATGGCGTGGCGGATGAGTCGACCATCATTGATACCGGCAACGGCGTGATGAGTATCGGCGGCGCGCGTGTCCGAGATGTTTCCAAAGTCGGTGAAGCAAACCTCCGTAAAATTCTCCAAAAATCCAGTAACATCGGTGTCAGTAAGCTGTCTCTTTCTATGCCTGTTGAAGCACTGCTTGGCCTGTACAGCAGCTTTGGCATCGGCGACGCAACAGGTGTGAACCTGGTTGGTGAGTCTTATGGACTCTATCCGAACCGTCGTCGTTGGTCTGATTTTGAACGCGCAACACTCTCCTTTGGTTATGGCCTTTCTATCACGCCGGCTCAGCTTGCCCGCGCTTACGCAGTACTTGGCGCGGAAGGTGTGAACCGCCCGCTGTCGATTTTGAAAACAGAATCCGTGGTACCGGGTAAACAAGTGGCATCACAAGAAAACACCCGAAAAGTTCTCGACATGCTGGAGTCTGTGACGCAGGAAGGCGGCAGTGCCCGCCGTGCAGCGGTTGACGGTTACCGTGTCGGGGCAAAAACAGGTACAGCGAAAGTTGCGGTGGCCGGTGGCTACGGTGATGAATATATCGGTTATACGGCGGGGATCGCACCTTTAAGCGAGCCGCGCATTGCCATGGTGGTGGTGATCAATGAACCCCAAGGCGACAAATACTACGGTGGTCAGGTTGCGGCCCCCGTGTTTTCTGACGTGATGAAGAGCGCGTTGCAGATCCTCAATATCGCACCGGACGCTCAGCAGCCATTTTTACAGATTGCTAATACGGACAATCGGAACTGATGCCGAACACGAGCTTTAAAGAATTATTGGCGCCTTGGTATGACGCCATCCCAGAAACACCTATTACCGGTTTGACGCTGGATAACCGCCAGATCCAACCGGGTGATGTATTTATTGCCGTTCAGGGTCACTCCCTGGACGCGCGCCGTTTTATCCCTGCGGCCATTGAAGCCGGCGCGGCAGCAGTGATTGCCGACGATGGTGATACTAACGGCCAGTTTGATGTCACCTTGCAAAATGGTGTGCCCGTTGTTGCCTTCCCTCACTTGAAATCCACCCTGTCGGAAATTGCTGACCGTTTCTACCAATCGCCCAGCAAAATGATGAAGGTGATTGGTGTGACAGGCACCAATGGTAAAACCACGGTGAGCCAGTTGGTTGCGCAGTGGATTGACCTGCTTGAAGGTAAAGCGGCAGTGATGGGAACCACAGGTAACGGCTTCCTTGATGCATTGGAGCCAGCTTTGAACACCACGGGCAGCGCGTTGGATATTCAGCAGCAACTGGCAGCGTTTAACCATCAGGGTGCGACTCACGTGGCGATGGAAGTGTCTTCGCATGGTTTGGTGCAGGATCGCGTGAAGGCCGTGGCTTTTGATGCTGCGATCTTCACAAACCTCAGTCGTGACCACCTTGATTACCATGGCACCATGGAAGCGTACGCCGAAGCCAAGCTTCGCCTGTTTACCCACTATGGCTCACCGGTTTCCGTGATTAACGTTGACGACCCGGTCGGTGCAAACTGGGTGAGCAATATGCCGGAAGCGGTGGCAGTTTCACTATCTGAAAGCAATGTCCACGCGCATCAAGGCCGAAAACTTTGGCTAACATCTGTCGACTACGCGACAAGCGGTGTGACCATCAGCTTTGACTCTTCATGGGGCGTGGGTCAATTTACTGCGCCGCTGGTTGGCGAATTCAACGTCATGAACCTTCTGGTTAGCCTGACCACGCTTCTGGGACTTGGCTACGAAAAAGAAACTCTGATGGCAGCTGCCAGCAAGTTGCAGGCGGTGATTGGACGCATGGAAGTTTTTCATCGTGCTGACAAACCTATGTTGGTGGTGGATTATGCTCACACCCCCGATGCTCTTGAAAAGGCGCTGATGGCTCTTCGCCGTCATTGCGACGGTAAGCTTTGGTGTATTTTCGGTTGTGGTGGCGACAGGGATACAGGTAAACGCCCAATGATGGCAGACATTGCTGAAAGATTGGCTGATGTCGCTATTCTGACCGACGACAATCCCCGCTCTGAATCTCCGGAAGCGATTGTGGCTGACATGCTTAAAGGCATGGTCGATCCCGATCAGGCTATTATCCTTCACGACCGCGCGGAAGCGTGTAGCTATGCATTTGAAAATGCGTCAGAAAAAGACGTGATTCTGGTCGCAGGAAAAGGACACGAAGACTATCAAGTGCTGGCATCAGGTACTGTTCACTATTCCGATCGTGAGACCGTACGCCGTTTGTTGGAGGAAGAGGCATGATCCCAGTTTCATTGAAATCACTGCAGACTGTTTTAGACGCTGATCTGGTCGGCGAAGATGTGGTGATTGATGCCGTTTCCACCGACACGCGAACGCTTGGCAATGGTGCTTTGTTTGTCGCGCTGGTGGGCGAGCGATTCGATGCCCATGATTTTGTAGAAACTGCGTATGAAAATGGCGCGTCAGCGCTTTTGGTTTCCAAACCTGTCGATGTCGCACTGCCACAACTGATTGTGAAAGACACCAAGCTGGCTTTGGGGCAACTGGGCGCATGGGTGAAATCTCAATGTGACGTGAAGACGATTGCGCTCACAGGCAGTTGCGGTAAAACCACAGTCAAAGAAATGCTGGCTGCCATTTTGTCTCCAAAAGGTCAGACGCTTTATACCGCCGGCAACTTCAACAATGACATCGGTGTACCGCTGACTTTGCTTCGCCTACAACCTTCCGATGAGTACGCGGTGATGGAACTGGGCGCTAACCATATTGGTGAAATTGCATATACCACGTCTTTGGTTAAGCCGGATCTCGCGATGGTCACTAATCTGGCGGCCGCGCATTTGGAAGGTTTTGGTTCCCTTGATGGGGTGGCAAAAGCTAAAGGTGAAATCTTCCAGGGGCTTGCTGACGGCGAGCTTGCGATCGTTAATCAGGACAGCAATGGTGGGGCTTTCTGGGATGAAATACTGAAAAGTAAGCAAGTACTTACCATGACAGTGACTGACAAGCCTGCAGACTATCGTGCCGAGAATATTCATCAGGTCGACAACGGCTGTTATGCCTTCGATCTGGTTTCACCGCAAGGCACCTATCCGGTGACACTCAGCCTTCCCGGTGAACACAACGTTGCGAACGCGATTCTTGCTGCCATTGCTGCGACCAGAATCGATAGTAAGGTGACGATGGACGATGTGGTCCGAGGTCTCGCTTCTGTGTCGCCTGTTAAAGGCCGCGGTGCGATAAGCTTCCCGCGCCCAGGTCTTCGCCTGATTGATGACAGCTACAATGCCAGCCTTGCAGCAATGAAAGCCGCAGTGGATTTGCTGGATGGCTTCGACGGAGACAAAGTCATCGTCTTAGCTGATATGGGTGAGATGGGCGAACATTCCGAATCGGTGCATGGAGAAGTTGCAGAGCACCTCAGCAAAGCCTCTATCCAAACCGTGATTACTTATGGACCTGCCAGCGCCGCGATTAGCGAACGTTGCGGGGGTCAGCACTTTGAAGATAAAAGCGCATTGATTGCGCATGTAGTAGAACTGATGAAAACAAAACGCGAAGTATCCGTTTTGGTCAAAGGGGCCAACGGAATGAAGATGTCTGAAGTGGTTGCAGCAATAGAGGAGGCAGCCAAATGCTAGATTGGCTATCAGATATCCTAACCCAACACATTCCGTTTTTCCGACTGTTTGATTATCTGACATTCCGCGCAATCCTGAGCGTGTTGACTGCATTGACGTTGTCACTCTGGATGGGACCGCGCTTGATCGCTCGCTTGCAGATGCTGCAAATCGGTCAGGTCGTACGTAACGAAGGTCCGGAATCCCACTTCAGCAAACGTGGTACGCCAACCATGGGCGGCATCATGATCCTAACAGCGATTACGGTCACCGTGCTGCTGTGGGCTGACCTTTCCAACCCTTACGTTTGGGCGGTATTGTTCGTGACTCTGGGTTACGGTGCTGTCGGTTTTGTCGATGACTACCGTAAAGTGGTACGCAAGAACACAGACGGCCTGATTGCCCGCTGGAAGTATTTCTGGCAATCCGCTATTGCACTGGTGGTGGCCTTCGCTCTCTATATCCACGGTAAAGATACAGCAGCCACCCAACTTGTGGTGCCTTTCTTCAAAGACGTGATGCCTCAGCTTGGCCTGTTCTACATCGTCTTCACCTATTTCGTGATTGTTGGCTCGAGTAACGCGGTGAACCTCACTGACGGTCTTGATGGTTTGGCCATCATGCCAACCGTGATGGTGGCCAGTGGTTTTGCCTTTATTGCCTGGGCGACAGGTAACGTGAACTTTGCTGAATACCTGCACATCCCTTATATCAAAGATGCCGATGAATTGGTGATTGTCTGTGCGGCGATTGTCGGCGCAGGTCTGGGCTTCTTGTGGTTTAACACCTATCCGGCACAAGTATTTATGGGTGATGTGGGCTCACTGGCACTGGGTGGTGCACTGGGCACGATTGCCGTGCTGGTGCGTCAGGAGTTCCTGTTGGTCATCATGGGCGGTGTGTTCGTGATGGAAACCTTGTCAGTGATCCTGCAAGTGGGCTCTTACAAACTGCGTGGTCAGCGTATTTTCCGCATGGCGCCTATCCACCACCACTACGAATTGAAAGGCTGGCCAGAGCCGCGCGTGATTGTACGATTCTGGATTATTACCCTGATGCTGGTTCTTGCAGGACTGGCAACATTGAAGGTGCGCTAAATGAAGACAGACGCCGCGAAAAACATTGTGGTGATTGGGCTCGGTATGACCGGGCTCTCTGTCGTTAATCATCTTGTGAGAAAAGATGACGGCGCGACCGTGAAAGTGATTGATACCCGTGCAAACCCGCCGGGCGCAGAGCAGTTACCGAAAAATGTGGCATTGCACGCTGGTGGCTGGAATATGGATTGGTTGCTTTCAGCTGATCAGATTGTGGCAAGCCCAGGCATTGCGCTGGCAACGCCAGAGCTTAGAGAGTCGGCTGCGAAAGGCATTGAGATTGTCGGTGACATTGAACTTTTCGCCCGCGATGTAAAAGCGCCTGTCATTGGTATTACCGGCTCAAACGGTAAAAGCACTGTGACCAGTCTGGTTGGCGAGATGGCAAAAGCGGCAGGCATTAATGTCGGTGTTGGCGGCAATATCGGCTTTGCAGCTTTGGATATGCTGGCCAATGAGCACGAGCTTTATGTACTGGAACTGTCGAGCTTCCAGCTTGAAACCACCTCCTCCCTGAATTTAGAAGCGGCAGTGTTCCTCAATCTTTCAGAAGATCATATGGATCGCTATGAAGGGATGGATGACTACCGCGATGCCAAATTGCGCATTTTCGACCAAACCAAACTGTCGGTCTGGAACCAAGACGATCTCCAGACCAAAAATACACAGACCAAAGGCGACAATGTGCCTGCTATCAGCTTCGGTTTCACGTCAGGTGAATACACACTCACCGAGAAAGACGGCGCAGAGTGGCTGACAGCAAAAGGCGAACCAGTGATGGCGGTGTCTGATATCGCGCTGGTGGGCCGTCACAACGTGGCTAACTGTCTGGCGGCGATGGCGCAGGCTGATGCGGTGGGTGTCAGCCGTGAAGCGCAATGTCAGGCGATGCGTGAATACAGAGGTTTGCCTCATCGTTGTCAGCAAGTGATTGAACACAACGGCGTGCTTTGGGTGAATGACTCGAAAGCGACCAATCCGGCGAGCACTGAAGCGGCGCTTGATGGCCTGCAACTAGCGGGGCGTCTGCACCTTTTGGTCGGTGGTGATGGCAAAGGCGCAGATTTTTCTTCGCTAAAACCTATCCTCGGCAAGCTGAACGTGACTTTGTACTGCTATGGCCGAGATGGTCATGCTTTTACAAATCTGGTTGAGTCGCCCGTGGTGATTGAAACCATGCAGGAAGCCATGGATATCGCGGCATCGACCGCGAAACCTGGCGACATGGTGTTGTTGTCTCCAGCATGCGCTAGCTTCGATCAGTTCACCAACTTTATGGTGCGAGGCGATACCTTTGCTGCATACGCGCAAGAGATTGCACAGCGAAGCGCTGAGGAGAGCGTGACGGAATGATGAGTGCGAAGTGGGAAGACAACCGTCTGATGCGCTGGTTCTCGAATCCAGCGCCAACGGCATTGTATGACCGCCAACTGGTGTGGCTGTCATTCGGCCTGATGATGGTCGGTCTCATCATGGTGTCCTCTGCTTCCATTCCTGTTTCTGTCCGTCTGGTTGATGAGCCGTTTTATTTCGCCATGCGTCAGGGCGTCTATCTGGTAGGCGCACTCATCATTGCCGGCGTGGCTATGCAGATACCTTTGTCGCGTTGGCAACAACTCAGCATTCCTTTGCTTTTTATTTCGCTCGCGCTTTTGCTGGCGGTTCTGCTGGTCGGTAAATCGGTAAACGGTGCATCCCGTTGGCTGCCAATGGGCTTTTTTAACCTGCAGCCAGCAGAAGTGGCCAAATTATCACTCTTCCTGTTTATTGCAGGTTATCTTGTTCGTCGCCATGGTGAAGTCAGAGAAAGCGTCACCGGTTTTTTGAAACCACTGGCAGTGCTGGTGGTGATTGCTGGTCTTTTGCTGCTTCAGCCTGACCTTGGCTCTGTTGTCGTCATGTTTGTCACGACGGTGGGCATGCTATTTATTGCTGGCGCCAAGCTATGGCAGTTCGGTGTTCTGCTGTTTACCGGTCTTGGGCTGGTGGGTCTTTTGATTATTGCTGAGCCCTACCGTGTCGCTCGTGTGACCTCCTTCTTAGATCCTTGGCAAGACCCGTTTGGCAGTGGCTATCAGCTGACGCAATCTTTGATGGCCTTTGGCCGTGGCAGCTGGTGGGGTCAGGGGCTGGGGAATTCTATCCAGAAACTCGAATACCTACCGGAAGCCCATACGGACTTTGTTATTGCGGTGTTGGCAGAAGAGCTCGGCCTGATTGGCGTCACTGTCGTTTTGCTGATGGTATTCGCATTGGTTTTCCGTGCACTCTTTATCGGGAAGCGTTGCCTTGAAGCGAACCAGCTTTTCGGTGGTTTTCTGGCATTTGGTATTGGCATTTGGTTTGCTTTTCAGGCGCTGGTGAATGTCGGTGCAGCGGCAGGTATTATGCCGACTAAAGGTTTGACGTTACCGCTGGTCAGTTATGGCGGTTCCAGTTTATTTATTATGTCGACGGCGGTGGCGCTACTTCTTCGCATTGACCACGAATACCGTTTGGAAACGGCGCAGGCGCACCAACGAATTGTCTCTCATGAAAAACGAAAACGAACAAAAGCATAAACGATTATTGGTGATGGCTGGTGGAACCGGCGGTCACGTTTTCCCTGGACTTGCGGTAGCGAAAGAGCTGCAGGAACAAGGTTGGGAAATTCGCTGGCTGGGAACGGCAGACAGGATGGAAGCGGATTTGGTGCCAAAACATGGCATTGAGATCGACTTTATTGAAGTAAAAGGGCTGCGTGGTTCGGGCTTTGCGCGTAAACTTCTCGCCCCTTGGATGGTACTTAATGCTGTTGTTCAGGCAAAGCGCCATATCAAAAACTGGAAACCGAATGCTGTGCTGGGCATGGGCGGATATGTGAGTGGACCGGGTGGTTTGGCTGCATGGCTAAGCGGCATTCCCGTTGTTCTCCACGAGCAAAATGCCGTCGCAGGGTTAACCAACCAGTGGCTGGCAAAGATTGCCAAGCGTGTGTTGCAGGCTTTTCCCGGTGCGTTTGCTGACAAAGAAGTCGTTGGCAATCCGGTAAGAAAGGATGTTTGTGCCTTGCCCGAGCATAATGCTTATGTAGATGGCACACCGCTGAAAGTGTTGGTGATGGGAGGAAGCCAGGGGGCTCGAATCTTAAACCACACAGTGCCGGAAGCGATAGCGAAGCTGAACAGAGAAGTGGTGATTCGTCATCAGGCCGGTAAAGGCAATCAGGCTGATACGGCAGAGCGCTTCCAAAAAGCGGGCGTGGTAAATGCCGAAGTCACCGAGTTTATTGATGATGTCGCTGAAGCCTACGATTGGGCAGATATCCTGATTTGTCGCTCTGGCGCTTTGACGGTATCGGAAGTGTCTGCTGCAGGTGTGCCGTCGATCTTCGTGCCTTTCCAGCATAAAGATCGCCAGCAGGCACTGAATGCTGAGCACCTCGTCGAGAGTGGCGCGGCCCTAATGATAGAACAACCGGATTTGAGTGCTGACGCTTTGGCGGCGGCACTGGAAGATAAAGATTCATCGTCATTGGTGGCGATGTCGAAGGCTGCTAAAGCCGCAGCAATTACCAATGCTGCTGAGCGTGTGGCCAGTGTCATCAAAGACGTAGCGAAGTAGAGAACAAAGTGATGGGCAAATTTGATAGTCATCAATTAGAAAAAATTCGAACCATGGTGCCGGAAATGCGCCGTGTGAAGCGCATTCACTTTGTGGGTATTGGCGGTGCCGGTATGTGCGGTATTGCGGAAGTGCTGATCAACGAAGGGTATGAGATCACAGGCTCTGATCTGTCAGAAAACGCCGTGACCCAACGCTTGGAAAGCAAAGGTGCCAAAGTATTCTTTGGTCATGCTGAGACCAATGTCGATGGCGCTAGCGTCGTTGTGGTTTCTACGGCTATCCGTCACGACAACCCAGAGCTGGTTGCCGCGAAGGCTGCACGTATCCCAGTGGTTCGCCGTGCAGAGATGTTGGCCGAGTTGATGCGTTACCGCCACGGCATTGCCGTTGCAGGTACGCACGGTAAAACCACCACTACAGCTTTGACCACGCTGATTTATCAGGAAGCAGGTCTGGATCCGACGTTTGTGAACGGTGGTCTGGTAAAAAGTGCTGGTACCAATGCGCGTTTGGGCTGTAGCCGCTACCTGATTGCAGAAGCCGATGAAAGTGATGCTTCATTCCTGCACTTGCAGCCGATGGTGGCGATTGTCACCAACATCGAAGCGGATCATATGGATACCTATGGCGGTAACTTCGACAACCTGAAGCAGACTTTTATCGATTTTCTGCACAAGTTGCCTTTCTACGGTCAGGCAGTGATGTGTGTTGACGATCCTGTGGTGCGTGAGTTGATCCCAAGCATTGGACGTCAGGTGATCACTTATGGTTTCTCGGAAGATGCTGACGTGCGCCTGAAAGATTACCGTCAGGAAGGCCAGAAAGGTATTTTCACCATTTTGCGTGCTGGCAAACCGGAGATTCATATTGAACTGAATATTCCAGGCCGACACAATGCATTGAATGCGGCAGCTGCCGTTGCAGTGGCAACGGAGGATGGTGTGGAAGATGACGCTATTTTGCGTGCACTGGCGAGCTTTGAAGGCACTGGCCGTCGCTTTGACCAACTGGGTTTGTTCCCGGTGGAAGACGGCCATGCACTGCTGGTGGATGATTACGGTCACCACCCCAGCGAAGTGGATGTCACCATTCAAGCTGCGCGTGCGGGTTGGGAAGATAACCGTCTGGTCATGGTGTTCCAGCCACACCGTTACAGCCGCACCCGAGATTTGTATGACGATTTCGCCAATGTGCTTGAACAGGTTGACGTACTGCTGATGCTGGATGTGTATTCTGCTGGTGAAGCGCCAATTGCGGGTGCCGATGGCCGAAGTCTTTGTCGCACTATTCGTGGCCGAGGAAAAATCGATCCGATCTTTGTACCGGATGTGGATGCTTTACCTGCAGCGTTGGCCGCAGTGATTCAACCAGGCGACCTGGTGCTGACACAAGGTGCAGGTGATATTGGTAAAGTGGCTAGAAAACTGGCCGAATTAAAGCTGGATAAAAAGGCGTTGAGCGAGCAGGGATAAACCTGAATACATGCGGAATGACTGAGCTTGGGCAGAGTGATGTCTAACTTTTAACCTATTTTTGGTTGTTTTGCATGTATTTGATCTCAGCTTCATCACTTCAACGCCAAGAAGGGTTGGTGACCTGTCAAACTGACCGTTATAATCGGTCGGCTTTGCTTAGGCAAAGCCGCAGGTTGCCTGACGATAGAGAGGCAATAGCCTGATATGACAAATGTGACCGTAGAGGACATGCCGGCTCAGCCTTCAATGTTGAAAGAACATTGGGGGGGGCTGGTGTTTTTAGTATTTGTCATTCTGGCTATCCTCTGGTCATTGCTCCGTGTCATCACCTGGATGGGGGACGAAGAGCAATTGCCGTTGTCCCAGATTATTGTACAAGGTGAGCTGGAACACTTAACACCATTGGAAGTGCGCAATGCGGTGCTACAACTCGGTGGTTTGAACAGCTTTATGATTCAGGATGTGGATGATATCCACAGTGCAATTTCTGCACTGCCTTGGGTCGCGAATGTCGCCGTGCGAAAGCAATGGCCGGATACGATCAAAGTCAATGTGACTGAATACCAGCCTCAGGCAGTCTGGAATGGATCGTTTCTTTTGGATGTTGGCGGGGACGTGTTTGGCGCGGATCCTGCTGAGGTAAAAAATTTGGGCTTAGTTTCATTACATGGCCCAGATGGTAGCGAAAAAGAAGTGCTGGAAGCGTGGCGCGAAATGCGTGGCATTCTGGCTCCAACAAAATTAGAAATTGCTGCCTTGGCGCTCAATGAGCGCCGCTCGTGGCGAATTGTCACCCGGGATGGGGTGCGCATTGAGTTAGGACGTGAGTCCCGCAACGAGCGATTAAAACGCTTTGTCGCACTACTTGATGATTTCAAGTCGACCGACAGAGCGATTCAATATGTGGACTTGCGCTATGACACTGGTGCTGCGGTGGGCTGGAAAGCTCCGGAAGTAGAAGCCAGTGACGAGAATACCTGAGAGTAGGTGGAATGAAACAAACAACTGACAGACCGCTGATTGTTGGATTGGATATCGGAACCTCCAAGGTTTCTGTTCTGGTCAGTGAGATTTTGCCTGACGGTGCGATCAATGTGCTGGGTGTGGGCTCTACGCCTTCACAAGGCATGGATAAAGGCGGTGTCAACGATCTTGAGTCTGTTGTTAAATCAGTGGAGCGCGCGGTTAACGACGCAGAGCTGATGTCTGATTGCAAGATTCGTTCAGTCTATCTGTCGCTATCAGGAAAGCATATTCATTGCCAGACCGAACGTGGTATGGGAACGATTTCCGATGAGGAGGTCACGCAGGATGATGTCGACATGGTGATTCACACGGCGAAGTCGGTGAAGATCAGCGACGAGCAGCGCGTGCTGCACGTTATCCCGCAGGAATACAAAATCGACTATCAGGAAGGGATCAAAAATCCTGTTGGTCTTTCCGGTGTGCGTATGGAAGCCAGCGTGCACCTTATCACTTGCCACAATGATACCGCGCGAAATATCGAAAAAGCGGTGGAACGTTGTGGCCTGAAAGTGGACCAATTAATTTTCTCTGGTCTGGCGGCAAGCCATGCAGTTATCACTGCCGACGAGAGAGAGTTGGGGGTATGCGTCGTCGATATTGGCGGCGGAACCATGGACATTGCCGTATGGACTGGCGGCGCTTTGCGTCATGCAGCCGTGATTCCTTACGCTGGAAATGTCATCACCAGCGACATTGCTTATGCCTTCGGTACACCTCTTAGCGACGCTGAGAAAATCAAAGTGAAGCATGGGTGTGCGTTAAGTGAGTTGGTGAACAAAGATGCCAAGGTCAATGTGCCAAGCGTTGGAGGTCGTCCTTCTCGGAGCCTGCAGCGTCAAACACTGGCCGAAGTCATTGAACCGCGTTGCAGCGAATTGCTGGGGTTGGTGCAGCAAGAGTTGGAACGTGTTCAGGAACGTCTGCGCGGACAGGGTGTAAAACACCAATTGGCCGCAGGTATCGTCCTTACGGGCGGTGCTGCGCAAATGCATGGGCTGGTGGAATGCGCTGAGCGCGTCTTCCAGAACCAGGTACGCGTGGGGCTTCCTGATGGTGTGACAGGGCTGACTGACTATGTCAATGCAACCTATCACGCCACTGCAGTTGGGTTACTGCATTACGGCAAAGAAAACCTATTGAACGAATCGAGCGAGCCGGAGCCTAAAAGAACTGTATCAGGCATGTTCAGTAAACTTAGTGGCTGGCTTAAGAAAGAATTTTAAACCTGATGCGAACAGGAAAGACGGAGAGAACACATGTTTGAACCGATGATGGAAATGTCCAACGATGCAGTAATTAAAGTCGTTGGTGTTGGCGGCGGCGGTGGTAATGCAGTCGAGCACATGGTGCGTGAGTCAATTGAAGGGGTGGAGTTCATCACTGTCAATACTGATGCACAGGCTCTGCGCAAGACAGCGGTAAGCACCGTTATCCAAATTGGTGGCGATATCACAAAAGGTCTGGGTGCGGGTGCAAACCCACAGGTAGGCCGTGAATCTGCAATGGAAGATCGCGAAGCGATTAAAGCTGAGCTCGAAGGTGCCGATATGGTATTTATCGCAGCAGGCATGGGCGGTGGTACTGGTACCGGTGCAGCTCCTGTGATTGCTGAGGTAGCGAAAGAGCTGGGCATTCTGACCGTAGCGGTAGTGACCAAGCCATTCAGCTTCGAAGGTAAGAAGCGTATGGCGTTTGCAGAACAGGGTATCGAAGAGCTTTCCAAGCACGTCGATTCTCTGATCACTATCCCTAACGAGAAGTTGCTGAAAGTTTTGGGGCGCGGTATCACCTTGCTGGATGCGTTTGCGAAAGCAAATGATGTATTGCGTAACGCAGTACAGGGCATCGCAGAGCTGATCACCCGTCCTGGCCTTATCAACGTCGACTTTGCGGACGTCCGCACTGTGATGTCTGAAATGGGTCATGCCATGATGGGTAGCGGCGTAGCAACCGGTGAAGACCGTGCAGAAGAAGCGGCTGAAATGGCAATTTCAAGCCCACTGCTGGAAGATATTGATCTGGCAGGCGCACGTGGTGTTCTGGTGAACATTACGGCAGGTTTTGATATGCGACTGGATGAATTTGAAACTGTGGGCAACACTGTTAAAGCGTTCGCCTCAGATAACGCCACTGTGGTTATCGGTTCGTCCATGGATCCAGAAATGAGTGACGAACTTCGTGTGACTGTGGTCGCTACAGGTATTGGTAACGAGCGTAAGCCGGACATCACTTTGGTGCCAGGCACACAGCAAAAACCAGCACCTGTAGAAAATAAGGCACAACCTTTGCAAGAAACACCAAAGGCGGCAACGCCTGTGCAAGGTGGACGTCCTGCAGAACCGTCTGTTCAACCACAGACTTCTAACGTTGCACCGAAGCCGAAACAGGAACAAGACTACCTAGATATCCCTGCGTTTTTACGTAAACAAGCGGATTAACAATAGGCAGTGCTTGGTTTGTATACAGCAGCATGGTATCATGCTGCCCGTTTTGCCCTAGTGTGACACTGTAATGAGTGATTTGGGGCGCAAAAACAAGTATTCAGTTGGGAATGGCAGATGATTAGACAAAGAACATTAAAAACTATTGTTCAGACGACCGGAGTTGGTTTGCACTCTGGCCGTAAGGTCACCTTGATCCTGCGCCCGGCTGCAGCGAACACAGGCGTGATTTATCGCCGTACTGACCTGAACCCACCGGTAGATTTTCCGGCGGATCCAGCGTCTGTACGCGATACCATGCTGTGTACTGCACTGGTTAATGATGATGGCGTACGTATCTCAACCGTCGAGCACCTTAATGCTGCTCTGGCTGGTATGGGTATCGATAACGTGATTATCGAAGTAGATGCACCAGAGATTCCAATCATGGACGGCAGTGCTAGCCCGTTCATTTATCTGCTGCAATCTGCGGGTATTGAAACACTTAATGCGCCAAAACGTTTTGTACGCATTAAGAAACCTGTTCGCATCGAAGACGGCGACAAGTGGGCAGAGCTGCTGCCGTATGACGGCTTCCGCCTCGACTTCGCCATCGATTTCAATCACCCGGCAATTGAAGCTGAACAGCAAAATCTGGTGTTGGACTTCTCTTCTCAGTCTTTCATCAAAGACATCAGCCGCGCACGTACCTTTGGCTTCATGCGTGATATCGAGTACCTCCAGTCGCGCAACCTGTGCCTTGGTGGTAGCTTTGATTGTGCCATTGTCCTTGATGATTACCGCATCCTGAACGAAGAAGGCCTGCGTTTTGACAATGAGTTGGTGAAACACAAAGTATTGGATGCCATTGGTGACCTTTACATGTGCGGCCACAACATCATTGGTGAAATGCGCGCTTATAAGTCAGGCCATGCACTGAATAACCAGTTGCTGCGTGCAGTACTGGCTGATCAGGAAGCATGGGAATGGGCGACATTTGAAGATGAGCAGACGCTCCCAGTGACATTCGCACAACCAGGTATGGTTCTGGCGTAAGCAAAAGAACAGCGAAAAAACCGAAGCCTTGGCTTCGGTTTTTTTATGGCTGCGGGAAGGTGATTAGTCTTCTCGGTTCGACATCGCTGCGATGGCTTCAAGCCGCTTTTTGACCTTATCTGGCGCGCTTTCCGCAATAGCCTTGAGATATTCTGCAGCCATTGGACTCACTTTACGCCACTTTTTCTCCGCTTCTTCAGTCTCTTCCTTTCTGACAAGGTCAACAGCCAGCGCAGGGTTTACCTTAATCTCAATCGTCATTAGAGACGGGAGAGTGTCTCGTCGAAGCGCTGACATCAGGGTATGTCTGTCATAGTTGAGCCTTGTTGCCCATGAAGAAGATCCGCATTCCAGAATCAAAATACCATCACGGTAATTCGCCACGCGGCATTGTTTTGCCGACTGGGCAGGAAGCAAAGCCTGAACCTGCTCATTGAGCTGGGATAGCGCCATGGCTCGTTGACGCACCTGTCCGGTCAATGAGTTTTCCAGCAGCTCCTGGGCGGCTTGTGGTCGATGGTCTCGCATTGATGTCTGTTATCCCAAATTGGCTTAGTTAAAGAGTATCAATTCCCGGCTGTTCTCTCCATGTCATCCCTGCATAAACCTTGATATGGAGTAATAACTTTGCACCACAACTGAACATAAACTGCACTAAAAAGGTTCTAGTCAATGAACGGGTTCTAATTTTTGTCAACGAAAGTCGATGAACCCGCATTACAGGTGGGATGAGCGATAGATATGCCTTATTATAATCAGCCTTGAAGTACCTTAGCGTGATTAACTGATTCTCAGGCCTTGAAATCTGACTCCAAAGGCACCAGATCAACGCTATAACGCATCGTTAATTCTTCCGAAAGAATTTTGGCAGAGGGATATGCTGATTGTTCTCTGCCGCACTGGATCCAGGCTTTGGCCAATACGCTAAAGCGACAAAATGAGAGAAACGGCAAAGCCATGTTATCGAAACTAATTACCAAAGTAATCGGAAGCCGCAATGACCGCACACTGCGTCGCCTTCGCAAAGTTGTAAATGAAATCAACAACCTTGAACCGCAATTTGAAGCGCTCAGCGATGAAGAGCTGAAAGCCAAAACTGCTGAATATCGCCAACGTATCGAGCAAGGTGAATCACTGGACGCTATTCTGCCGGAAGCCTTTGCTACCGTGCGTGAAGCGTCTAAGCGTGTTTACGGCATGCGTCACTTCGACGTTCAGATGATTGGCGGCATGGTATTGAACAATGGCCAAATCGCAGAGATGCGTACCGGTGAAGGTAAAACCCTTACGGCTACCCTGCCAGCTTATCTGCACGCCCTGACGGGCAAAGGCGTTCACATCGTCACAGTGAATGACTATCTGGCGAAGCGTGATGCCGAAACCAACCGTCCGCTGTTTGAATTCCTGGATATGACGGTTGGCGTGAACGTGCCGAACATGCATCCGCAAGAGAAAAAGCAAGCCTACCTTGCAGACATTCTTTACGGAACGAACAACGAGTTTGGTTTCGATTACCTTCGCGACAACATGGCATTCCGTGCCGAAGACCGCGTTCAGCGCTCCCGCTACTTTGCAGTAGTGGATGAAGTTGACTCCATCCTTATCGATGAAGCGCGTACTCCTCTTATTATTTCTGGCCCTGCAGAAGACAGCTCTGATATGTACACCCGTATCAACGCGCTGATCCCTCAACTGGTTCGCCAGGACAAAGAAGACAGCGAAGAGTACCGTGGTGACGGCCATTTCACTGTCGACGAAAAGGGCAAGCAAGCTCACCTGACAGAAACCGGTCAGGAGTTTGTTGAAGAGCTGCTGAAGAAAAATGGCCTGATGGAAGAGCACGACACCCTGTACTCTCCAGCCAATATCACTTTGCTTCACCACATCAATGCCGCATTGCGTGCACATGTACTGTTTGAGAAAGACGTTGATTACATCGTGAAAGACGATGAAGTCATCATCGTTGACGAACACACAGGCCGTACTATGCTTGGCCGTCGTTGGTCTGAAGGTCTACACCAGGCTGTCGAAGCTAAAGAAGGCGTGAAGATCCAGAATGAAAACCAGACGCTGGCATCGATCACTTTCCAGAACTTCTTCCGTCTCTACGATCGTCTGTCAGGTATGACAGGTACCGCAGATACCGAAGCGTTCGAATTCCAGTCAATTTATGGTCTGGATACCGTGGTTATTCCAACCAACAAACCAATGGTCCGTGATGATATGGCGGATCAGGTTTACATGACTGAACGCGAGAAATTCAACGCGATCATCGAAGATATCAAAGAACGCAGCGAGAAAGGCCAGCCTTCACTGGTGGGTACGGTGTCGATTGAAAAATCAGAGCTGCTTTCGAATGCACTGAAGAAAGCGGGTGTTAAACACTCAGTACTGAACGCAAAATTCCACGCATCAGAAGCAGACATTGTTGCTGAAGCGGGTGCGCCGGGCGCGGTGACCATCGCGACCAACATGGCGGGTCGTGGTACCGATATCGTGTTGGGTGGTAGCTGGCAGACTGAAGTTGCTAAGCTGGAAAACCCTTCAGAGCAACAAATTGACGATATCAAAGCGAAATGGCGTGAGCGTCATGACGCAGTGAAAGCGGCGGGTGGCCTTCACATCATTGGTACCGAGCGTCATGAATCTCGCCGTATCGATAACCAGCTACGTGGCCGTTCTGGTCGTCAGGGTGACCCAGGCTCAAGCCGTTTCTACCTGTCGATGGAAGATTCACTGATGCGTATCTTTGCTTCTGAGCGTGTGTCGAACATGATGAAGAAGCTGGGTATGGAAGAAGGCGAAGCGATTGAGCACCCATGGGTGAACAAGGCGATTGAAAACGCCCAGCGTAAAGTGGAAGGCCGTAACTTCGATATTCGTAAGCAGCTGCTGGAATTCGATGACGTCGCTAACGACCAGCGTAAGGTGGTTTACGAGCTACGTGATGAGCTGATGGAAAACAGCGATATCAGCGAAATGATTGAGCAAAACCGTGAAGACATCGTCAATGCGGTGATTGATCAGTACATCCCGCCACAATCTCTGGAAGAGATGTGGGATATCGCAGGACTTGAAGGTCGCTTGAAAGCTGACTTCGACGTTGAGCTTCCTTTGCAGCAGTGGTTGGACAACGACGACAAGTTGTATGAAGAGCAACTGCGTGAGCAGATCCTGAACAACATCGTTGATGTATACCAATCGAAAGAAGCGGCTGTGGGGGCTGAAACCCTACGCAACTTCGAAAAAGCGGTCATGCTGCAAACGCTGGATACGCTTTGGAAAGAGCACCTGGCGGCAATGGACCACCTGCGTCAGGGTATCCACCTGCGTGGTTATGCGCAGAAGAACCCGAAACAGGAATACAAGCGCGAATCGTTTGAACTGTTCGAAGGCTTGCTTGAGTCGCTGAAATCAGACGTAATCATGACACTGAGTAAAGTGCGTGTTCAGCAGCCTGAAGAAGTGGATCGCATGGAAGAGCAGCGCCGCGCGCAGGCAGAAGCAGCAGCGCGCCGCCAGCAAATGAACCATGCCGAAGCGGAAAACCAATTGGCTGACGGCGAATCACAAAGCGCTTCGTCAGAAACTGTGGTTCGTGATGGCCGTAAAGTCGGTCGTAACGAGCCTTGCCCTTGTGGTTCCGGTAAGAAGTTCAAGCAGTGCCACGGTAAGATTGATTAAACCCTAGGGGCTGTTGACCCTTGGTGATGATTTTTGCAGCAGTTTGTGGGGGATTTTATGCAAGGCAGAGGCTTCGATGTGTAGCTGGCCTACATGAGAAGCCGATAACGCCGCAGAAATTCCCCACAAACGCTGCCCGAAGGGTTCTGCTCTAAGCGTTTTATGCTTTGTTGAGGTGTATTTGCTTAGAATGACTAGGCGGCACACACCTCGCCGCGCCTAAAACGCTTATAGCGAGAACAAAATTTAACCACCAAAGGTCAACAGCCCCTAAGCACGCAAAAGAAAAGGCCGCTCAGCGGCCTTTTTTATGGAAGTGAGACAATTAAATGGAAAAGAAACGACTTCATATCGCTGCAGGGATCATTTTGAACCCTGAAGCCAATGCGATTTTCATCACCCAGCGTCCAGCTAAGGCTCACAAAGGCGGCTTTTGGGAATTTGCCGGTGGTAAAGTCGAAGACGGCGAATCTGCTCTGGAAGCGGTTAAGCGAGAGCTTGAAGAAGAAGTGGGGATTACCGCTAAGACTATTGAGCCGTTTATTTCACTGGCGCATGACTATCCAGACAAAGCGTTGGCTTTCGATTTCTTTCTTGTCAGAGAGTTTGATGGCGAACCGTTTGGTAAAGAAGGTCAACCAGGGGAATGGGTGGCTATCAGCGAGCTAGCAAACTACACCTTCCCCGAAGCAAATGATCCGGTGCTAGACAAAATCCGCGAGATACTGGGTTGAATGTTTTAGTGTGGAAAATGGGCTCCTAGGACCTAGGACCTAGGACCTAGGACCTAGGACCTAGGTCCTTAGAAACCTGATCTTTAGTTATCTTCTGACCAGCCGTCACTGTCAGACATATCCGGTGCACCGGCAATACGCTTTTCTTCATCGGCCCATTCGCCAAGATCAATCAGTTGGCATTTCTTGCTGCAAAACGGACGAAATGGGCTGACATCGCCCCAAACCACAGGAATACCACATTGTGGGCAATTGACGATGGTTGGCTTTTCTTGACTCACAAAAACCTCATTAATTAACAAACTGCCAGAGATAAAGCCATCATGTCTGGGACAGGCTGACTCTCATCAAATGGCATAAAACGGATGGCAAAGCGCGACTTATGGCCGGATACCAGCGGAAAAGCATTGTATTCGGTAGAGACTTGAATGCGCAGTAAATTCGCCCCTTCTACATCCTGCTGATAAAACCCATTCACCACCGTACATGGCTGAAGACCTGCACTGCCGCGGGTCAGACGCAGCCAAAAGCTTAGCGCGTTATCCAGCGGAGCCAGAGTCTGCTTCCATTGCTCCGCATTAGATTGCTTGTGTGCCAGCGGCAGATTCAGCCAGTGGTGCAGAGACGGCAAATCAAAACTGCAGGTACCACCAGGAATGGAAAAGCGCTGGCGGATAGATGACAGAAACTTATCTTCACGAAGCTTCTGGCCAAGGCGCGAACCCTGCAGCAATGTTTGCTGGATCTGGCGGCTTTCAAGTAGCAACGCTTTTAGTTGTTCAGTATCGACATTCGGGACGTCGAGCCAAGTTTCTAGCTTGGCGCGCTGTTTCTCTAAATCCTTGGCAAGGTCGCCCTTTACCTGTACCTGCTCAAGAATCTCAACCAAGTCGAACAGGCTGCGAAAAAAGACGCGCCACTGGCCGTCATCAGTCAGCGTGGAAGATTGGTTGATTTGATCGAGAAGGTACTCAAGACGCAGGTATACACGAACCTGCTCAGTCAGGGGATGCTCGTAAAGGGTGTCACTGCTCATCTTGCTTCCCGTTTATTGCGCCGCCAGAGCGAGATACTGGTGGTGCAGTGTTTCAATCTGTTCTGACAACGGTTTGCTGTCATTTTCATTAAAGATGATATCGTCAGCTGCTTCGAGTCGCTGTTGACGAGTAGCCTGCGCGGCGAGGATATTTTTGACCTGCTCTTCTGGCACTTGGTCCCGTTGGGTGGTCCGGGTCACCTGCGTGGCTTCGCTGACATCGACAACCAGTACACGCTGGCAAAGTGATTGAAGACCGTTTTCCACTAAAAGGGGAATGACCAGCAGGCAATATGGTGACTTGGCCTGAGCGGTTTGGGTCATCATCTCTTGTCTGATTTTGGGATGCAACAGACCATTGAGCCATTCCTTGTCTTCTGGATGAGAGAAAACATGCCCGCGCAGTGCACCTCGGTTCAGCGTGCCGTCGTCATTGAGCATGGAAGCGCCAAACTTCTCTGAAATGGCTTTCAAGCCTTCAGAGCCAGGTTCAACCACTTGTCTGGCAATCACATCGGCATCAATCACTTCAATGCCTTTTTCCGCGAACAGGTTGGCAACCGTGGTTTTTCCACTACCAATGCCGCCTGTGACGCCTACCACGTATGCCATGAATCAGTAACCCAGATAAGAAGTTAAGTACCAGTCGATGATCTTATTGCCCCAGAGTAAACTGATCCACCCCGCAATCGCGAGATAAGGGCCAAATGAGAAAGGTGTTTCTTTTCCGGTGCCTTTGACACGCATCATAATGATGCCGCCAATGGCGCCGACAAACGAGGCCATCAGCACCACCATCGGCAGCGCTTGCCAGCCAAGCCAGGCGCCAAGAGCCGCTAATAGCTTAAAGTCACCATATCCCATTCCTTCCTTGCCTGTCAGGATCTTAAACAGTTGGAATACAGTCCAAAGAGAGAGATAACCCGCCATCGCACCGATAACGGCATCTTGCAGCGACACCGGAGAAACGCCAACAAGCGCGAGCAAAAGACCTGCCCACATCAGAGGAAGTGTCATTTGATCCGGCAGCAGCATGGTGTCGAGGTCGATAAAGCAAAGGGCGACAAGTGTGAAAGTCGCGCCAATTACTGCTAATGACCAATACCCAGTCAAGGTGAATGCCACAAAACCTGAAAGGACCGCTGTCAGGATTTCGATAAGAGGGTAGCGAACGCTGATTCTAGTTTTGCATGAGCGGCATTTACCGCCAAGGATCAGCCAGCTCAACACAGGAATGTTGTCGATAGCGCGAACCGGCGCTTGGCAAGAAGGGCAATGAGAGCGTGGCAAGCTCAGGTTGAAGATGTCGCTTTCCTTTGGAGCCGGCATGTCATCAGGAAAGCACTCATGGCACTCCTGCCGCCACTGGCTTTCCATCATTTTGGGAAAGCGGTAAATCACCACATTGAGAAAACTGCCCACGATCAGGCCAAACAGCGAGGCGAGAAAAACATACAGACCTTGGGAGTCAAAAAGCCAGTCCATCAATCAATCCTGTGTAAACGGTGGTAGGGTCTGTTGAGCTTTGGTGGTTGACCATCATTAAAGGTCAACAGACCCTGGGTATGATAACGACTTGTGCCGCTTCGCTCCATGTGAAATGAAGCAGTTAGCGGCACAAAACAGAGAAGGGTCGGAGGCGTTAGCCCATCACACTCATTAGATTGAACATCGGAAGATACATCGCCACCACCAGTGAGCCGATAAGCAGGCCCAAAGTGACAATGATCATCGGCTCGAGAATCTTACCGAGATTGTCGACCGTGTTATCGACGTCGGCCTCATAGATGCCGGCAACCTTGTTCAACATGTCATCTAGCGCACCAGACTCTTCTCCGATCATCACCATCTGGATCATCATGTCCGGGAACTCTCCGGTTTCCTTGATGGAGCGGTGAAGAGGGCGGCCACCAGACGTTTGCTTGTGCACTTCTTCGATAACCATTTTAAAGTGGCTGTTATTGGCCGTTTTCCCTGCGGCAGACAAGCCATTGAGGAGAGGAATACCTGCACTGAAGGTGGTCGCCAACGTACGGGTAAAACGAGAAATGGTGGCTTTGGTTAATACATCCCCAATCACAGGAATATGCAGTGAGAACTTGCTGACTTTCAGCCGGAAACTGTAGCTTTTGTTCACGCAGCCTTTGAAGGCGGCAACAACCAGAATGAGTACAACCAGCATATAAAGCCCGTAGTCCCGAATCGCATCTGATACGTTTAACACCTTTTGGGTAAACCAAGGGAGTTCTGCCCCGAAAGAAGAAAACACATCTTTGAAAGTTGGGATCACGAAGATCAGCATGCCGATGGTCACGGCTATGGCGATAACGCAGACTATCGAAGGATAGATCATCGCTTTAACCACTTTCGCCCTCGTTTCCTCGCTCTTCTCGCGATAGACACAAATGCGCGCAAAGATTTGCTCCAATCGACCGGTTTGTTCACCGGTAGCAACTAAATCGCAGTAAAACTGGTCAAACAGAGGTGAGCTCGCTTTCATCGATTGCGCCAGTGAGGAGCCCGCTTCAATGTGGCTGTAAATCTGGCTGATGATCAGCTTCATTTCCGCTTTCTTCGCGCTGGCTTTTAGCAGTCTCAGCGTTTCTCCCAGTGGCACACCCGCTTCCAGCATGGTTGCCATTTGGCGCGAAAACAGGGTGATATCTTTCGCCGTCGCCGAGTTTCTGCGTCGAACCCAAGAGGACGGAGAGCGTTTTTTAATTTTCTCCAAGCGGATGTGTTGCTCCTGGAGGGATTGTCTGGCCTCCTGCTCTGAAAATGCCAGCGTTTGACCTTTTACTTTGGCGCCTTTGGAGGTGACGCCGCGCCACTGATAAGAGAAAAGTTTATTGGGACTGGTGGCCATGATATTTCCTTTTAAAGACTGATCACGCGTTGCAGTTCTGCAAGGCTGGTGATGCCTTCATTGAGTTTTTCGATGCCGGATAATTGCAGCGTTAACATGCCATTGCCCATGGCAAGGGTTTCTATGCGGGAAGCTGACGCGCCGTTACCAATCGCTTCTGCCAATTCCCTGCTGACTGGCATCACTTCGTAAATACCGACGCGGCCAAGATAGCCATGGTTGCAGTGATTGCACCCTTCCGGTGAGGCTTGATAAACCAGCTCAGGTTTGAGCGATGGGTAGTGTTGGGTAAGCGCTGTCAGGTGATGGTCATCGGCGTCATGTGGCACTTTACAATGTGGGCAAAGTCGACGCCCTAAGCGTTGGGCGATAATCAAGGTGAGTGAAGCGGCAAGGTTGTAGGCAGCAACGCCCATATTTGCCAAACGGGTGACACTTTCCGCCGCTGAATTAGTGTGCAAAGTCGACAATACCAAGTGACCAGTTTGTGCAGCCTTGATACCGATTTCTGCGGTTTCCAAATCACGGATCTCGCCGACCATCACCACATCTGGATCCTGACGGAGAAAGGCGCGTAACGCTTTGGCAAAATCCAACCCGATATCGTTGTTGATGTTGACCTGATTGATCCCGGGCAGGTTGATTTCAACCGGGTCTTCAGCGGTAGAGATATTGCGATCAGCGGTATTGAGATACTTCAGGCCGGTATACAAAGAGACGGTTTTCCCGCTCCCTGTAGGGCCTGTCATCAAGATCATCCCTTGCGGGCGATTCAGCGCATTCAGATAATCTTGTTTTTGTTGCGCACTATAACCGAGAGAGTTGATATCTAACGCCACACTGCCACCATCCAAAATCCGCAACACCACCTTTTCGCCCCAGAGCGTAGGTAGGGTAGAAACGCGCATATCGATGGACTTATCTTCGGAAAGGTTCAGCTTTATCCGTCCGTCTTGTGGAAGACGACGCTCAGCGATATTCAGCTTGGCGATGATTTTTAACCGTGTCGAAAGTCGCCGCGAAATACCGGCTGGTGGGGTGCTGTGGGTTTGCAAAATGCCGTCTAAACGGAAACGGATTTGGTAGCTTTGCTCGAAAGGTTCGAAGTGGATATCGGAAGCTTGTTTACGGACAGCATCCATCAAAACTTGTTGGATATAGCGACTGACAGGTGCATCGTCAGAAAACAGGTCTTCGTTTTCAGCAATGTCGTCGATGCTGTTACTCAGCGCCTCTAGTTCAGAGTCTGTGACGCTGTTGGTCCGAATTCTCTCCGCGACATTCTTACCATAAAGCCGTCGGATTGCCCCTTCAATTTGGGCATGTTCCAACAGTACGGGATTAACTGAATAACCTGTGGCGAACTGGAAATCATCCTGAATATCAATACGGGTGGGGTCACTAATTCCTAACAGCAGTTGCTGGTTGCGCATTTCTAGCGGAATGCACTGGGAAGAGAGCACCAAGTCTTTTTGATTCAGTGTCGCGTTAGTGGCTTCCCAGGAAAACTGCTTAATGTCCTGTAAAGTTTCGCCAAAAATTTCAGAAACGGCTTTGGCTAGTTCTTCGCTTGATAGGATTTTTAAAGCAAGCAAAGCCGAAGGTGTGCTTACACCTTCGGCTTCTATCTTTGCTGTGACATCTTGCTCTTGCGCAGGGGAAAGGTATTTTGCCCTACGCAGAGTTACAGCAAGGTTTTGAAGCATATGATTATTTTGGTGTCCCAGCGGTACAACTTTTCAGGTCTTCAACGCCAGTATTGTGAACGCATTTCCAACCAGTAGCAGATTTTTCGTATTGTACTTCTGTACCATTTAGAGAGGTATTTGAACCAAACTCAAGGGTAATAGTTCCTCCTGTGAGTTTTGCGTCGTCACCTGTTCCAGTTGTTACTTGAGCAAGCTCTAAGGTTCCAAGCGCAGTCATATCAGTTGCAGCACCTAGTGCATTCCAATTAGCCGTGTCGTTTGTTGGGAAAGTATTTTCCTGAGTGTACAAGTCAATGTTTGTTAGCAGTGACTTAAGTGTCGCAACGCCAGCAGTAGCATCTGATTTCTTCGTGTAGCTCTCATAGGCTGGTACAGCGATTGCTGTCAGTGCGCCAATAATCGCTACCACAATCAGAAGCTCAATTAAGCTAAAACCCTTTTGCTTTTTCATGTCCATTACTCTCCGATTAATTCATATACGCAACTGTGCGCTTAAAGTGGTTCCAAGATACGGCGGATGGAGAGGGGAAAACAGCAGATAAAATTCGGGTTTCGAGTGGTGGATTGTCTTTTCTGTAATTGACCTGTTAATCAATTACTTTAATGTGAAGCGCGAAATAAAAAAGCAGGCGTTATGCCTGCTTTTATCAATTAATGTTTTGATATTAATAAGTTACTTAAGGCGCATCGATAAATCCATGGCGCGAATATGTTTGGTCAATGCACCGACTGAAATGTAGTCCACTCCGGTTTCTGCAAACTCGCGGATGGTATCAAGGGTAACATTGCCGGAAACCTCAAGCGCGACTTTCCCTTTGTTGAGCTCCACAGCTTGGCGCATCATGTCGGTGGTGAAGTTATCCAGCATCACGATGTCTGCTCCTGCATCAATCGCCTGCTGCAGCTCATCCAGCGATTCAGTTTCCACTTCAACCGGTTTACCAGGGTTTAACTTCTTCGCCGTTTCTACCGCGCCCTGAATGCCGCCGCAGGCAATGATGTGGTTTTCTTTAATCAGGTAGGCGTCATAAACACCAATACGGTGATTAAAACCGCCGCCGCAGGAAACGGCATATTTCAGCGCGTTGCGAAGTCCTGGAATGGTTTTACGGGTATCCAGTAGGCGGGTTTGGGTGCCAGCAATTTTCGCTACATAGCGGGCAGTTTCTGTGGCACAGCCGGAAAGTGTCTGGATAAAGTTCATCGCGTTGCGTTCGCCAGTCAGCAGGGTGCGGGCTGGGCCTTTCAGTTCGCAAAGCACCTGATTTGGCGCGACCTTATCACCGTCTTCCACTTTCCAGTCGATAGTGACCGTGCTGCCAAGCTGGCGGAAAACTTCATCAGCGAATACTCGGCCGCAAAATACACCAGCCTCACGGGTGATGATGGTGGCTTCACCTTGGGTGTCGGCAGCAATCAAGCTGGCTGTAATATCATTGTCCGCATTAATCTCACCGCCCAAGTCTTCTTTCAAGGTATCGGTAACGCAGCGAACCACATCTTCTTCAAGGTGTGTTTTGAGATAGGCGATACGGCTTTGGCTATCGTGGACGCGTGAAGTATTTGAAAGATCGGACATGGTGGTTCCATCACAGTGAGTTCGGTTTAATACAGGTTGGCCCTGAGTGATGGATGCAAGTTTACCGTCGGCAGGGGAAATTTGCGAGGTAAGAGGTGAGTTCTCTGTATGTCGATTCGTTAGAAAGTTGTGCCTGTTTTGGCGGATGACGAGTTAAAATAGTCAAAGACCTGTTTCTTGTTTGCTGTTTTTGGCGAGTTTTCAATGTTAACCATCACCAATCATTTGTTGGATAGTGCCAGTTATGTTCCTTCACCTCACTTTAACGAGCGCCCGGTCGAGGAAGACATTTCGCTGCTGGTGGTACATAACATCAGCTTGCCGCCGGGTGAATTTGGTGGGAGCTATATCGAAGATTTCTTTCAGGGAAAACTCACCTCTACAGCGCATCCCTTCTTTGATGAAATCCGCAATGTTCAGGTCTCAGCCCATTGCCTGATAAAACGTGATGGCAGGGTGGTGCAATTTGTTCCTTTCAATCAACGAGCTTGGCATGCTGGGGTGTCATCATTTGAAGGCCGTGAGCAGTGCAATGATTTTTCGATTGGTATTGAGCTTGAAGGGACAGATGACTTGCCATACACAGAAGCGCAGTACGTTTCATTAGCGGATATATCTCGCGCCATCATGAAGCACTATCCCGCAATTACTCCTGAGCGTATTTCTGGCCATGAGAACATTGCACCAGGAAGAAAAACCGACCCCGGTCAGGCATTTCATTGGAAGAAGTTTAAAGCGCTCCTCTAGGTCAAAAAGTGGGGGGAATGTGCGTAAAGGTGTGTTGACGATTTGCTACACCACCTGAAACGACTTTGAGACTGAGCGCACAGAATTCCAACCGTGACCAAAATAATTGGTCTGACCATTACATCTCCATTGATTAATAAATGCGCGACATCTAATTGTAACTTCTATGACTTAAATCAAGTTTACGGTGGACACTAAAGCCGCATTCTGGTAACTTTTTATGTGTTTGGTAATTGGTCTTACCAATTTACAAGGCCAGGAAATGGGATAGGACGCGCAGGAACTCCGGCGCCAAATAAATAATAAAACGATGGCTATACAACGGATTCGTCAACCCAAACTATCTGACGTTATTGAGAAAGAGCTTGAAAGCCTAATTCTGGAAGGAACCCTCTCGCCTGGGCAAAAACTGCCGCCAGAGCGCGAGTTGGCGAAGCAATTTGATGTTTCCCGCCCCTCCGTCCGAGAAGCGATTCAGCGATTAGAAGCCAAAAAACTCCTTAATAGAAAACAAGGTGGTGGCACCTTTGTGAGTGAGCGCTTGTGGCAGCGTTTCTCCGAGCCTTTGATTGGCCTTCTGGCTGACCACCCTGAAAGCCAGCTTGATTTGCTGGAATCCCGTCATGCGCTGGAAGGTATCTCCTCGTATTTCGCTGCGTTACGTGGAACTGATGAAGATTTAAAGCGAGTGTGTGCATGCCACGACAGCATTCGCGAAGCCCAGCAGCTTGGTGATTTAAAAGCCGAAGCCGCCGCCGTTATGAAATACCTGATTGCCGTTACCGAGGCATCACATAACGTGGTTCTACTGCATATCATGCGCAGTCTGGCGCCATTGCTGGAGCAAAACATTTTGCAAAACTTTGAGTTACTGAACCGACGTGAAGATGTCGTCGCGAAAGTAACCAAGCACAGAGCCAATATTGTTCAGGCGATTACCGCTGGTGAGCCGGAAAAAGCCCGCCAGGCATCGCATGCACATTTGGCCTTTATCGAGGAAACCCTGCTGGATCTGGGCCGTGAGGAGAGTCGAATTGAACGTTCTCTTCGCCGGATACAGCAACGCAAGGACGAGTTGGAATAGCGGATCCCGACAGCTTTGAGGAGTTGTCAGGAACCGTTTTTTTCAGCTGCGACAACATTAGTTTTGTACGAGTCAATCAACGAAAGGATAGATCGCCATGTCTGAAGTCATGAAAAATGACGTGGACGCACTAGAGACCCAAGAGTGGCTAGCAGCTCTTGAATCAGTCGTTCGTGAAGAAGGTGTAGAACGTGCCCAGTTCCTGCTTGAGCAAGTTATGGAAAAGGCGCGCCTTGACGGTGTTGATATGCCAACTGGCATCACCACCAACTATGTGAATACCATCCCAGCAGACAAAGAGCCTGCATACCCGGGTGATGTAAACCTGGAACGTCGTATTCGTTCTATCATTCGTTGGAACGCGATTATGATCGTGTTGCGCGCATCTAAGAAAGATCTGGAACTGGGCGGCCACATGGCGTCTTTCCAATCTTCAGCTGCATTCTACGAGACCTGTTTCAACCATTTCTTCCGCGCACCTAACGAGGTGGACGGTGGCGATCTGGTTTACTACCAAGGTCACATCTCACCGGGTATCTACTCGCGTGCATTCGTTGAAGGTCGTCTGACTGAAGAGCAACTGGATAACTTCCGTCAGGAAGTAGACGGTAAAGGTATCTCTTCTTACCCACACCCTAAACTGATGCCTGAGTTCTGGCAGTTCCCAACCGTATCTATGGGTCTGGGTCCAATCTCTGCTATCTACCAAGCTCGTTTCCTGAAGTACCTGAACGGTCGTGGTCTGAAAGACACTACCAACCAGCGCGTATACGCATTCCTGGGTGATGGTGAGATGGATGAGCCAGAATCACGCGGCGCGATTTCTTTCGCAGCTCGTGAGAAGCTGGATAACCTGTGCTTCCTGATCAACTGTAACCTACAGCGCCTGGACGGCCCAGTAATGGGTAACGGCAAGATCATCCAAGAACTGGAAGGTCTGTTCAAAGGTGCTGGCTGGAACGTTGTTAAGGTTGTTTGGGGTAGCGGTTGGGACAAACTGCTGGCGAAAGACACCACCGGTAAACTGCTTCAACTGATGAATGAAACCGTTGACGGTGACTACCAGACGTTCAAAGCAAAAGATGGTGCTTACGTTCGTAAACACTTCTTCGGCAAATACCCAGAGACTGCAGCACTGGTTGCTGACATGACTGACGAAGAGATCTTCGCGCTGAAGCGCGGTGGTCACGAGCCGTCGAAGCTGTACGCAGCATTCAAAAACGCACAAGAAACTTCAGATCGCCCAACAGTGATCTTGGCTAAGACCGTTAAAGGTTACGGCATGGGTGAAGCAGCTGAAGGTAAGAACATTGCGCACCAGGTTAAGAAAATGGATATGACCCATGTTCTGCACCTGCGTGACCGCCTGGGTCTGCAAGACCTGCTGTCTGACGAAGACGTTGCTGCACTGCCTTACCTGAAACTGGAAGAAGGTTCTGCGGAGCACCAGTACCTGCACGCTCGTCGTCAAGCGCTGAAAGGTTACACGCCTAAGCGTCTGCCTAACTTCACTGAAGAACTGACTCTGCCTCAGTTGGACGCGTTCCAACCTCTGCTGGAAGAGCAAAAGCGTGACATCTCTACCACCATGGCTTTCGTACGTGCACTAAACGTGCTGCTGAAAGACAAAGGCGTGGGCAAGAACATCGTTCCAATCATTGCGGACGAAGCGCGTACCTTTGGTATGGAAGGTCTGTTCCGTCAAATCGGTATCTACAACCCGCACGGCCAGAACTACACCCCACAAGACCGCGACATCGTTTCTTACTACAAAGAAGCAACGTCAGGTCAGGTACTGCAAGAAGGTATCAACGAACTGGGTGCAATGTCTTCATGGGTTGCTGCGGCAACATCATACAGCACCAACGATCTGCCAATGATCCCGTTCTACATCTACTACTCAATGTTCGGCTTCCAACGTGTTGGCGACATGGCGTGGATGGCTGGCGACCAACAAGCACGTGGCTTCCTGCTGGGTGCAACTGCAGGTCGTACAACGCTGAACGGTGAAGGTCTTCAGCACGAAGATGGTCACTCACACATCATGGCGGGTACCGTTCCTAATTGTATCTCTTATGACCCAACTTTCGCTTACGAAGTTGCAGTGATCATGCAAGACGGTATCCGTCGCATGTACGGTCCAAAGCAAGAGAACGTGTTCTACTACCTGACGCTGATGAACGAAAACTACGCGCAGCCAGCAATGCCAGAAGGCGCTGAAGAAGGTATCCGTAAGGGTATCTACAAGCTGGAAGCCTACGCGGGTGACAAAGCGAAAGTTCAGCTGATGGGCTCAGGCACCATCCTGAACGAAGTACGTGCAGCGGCTGACATCCTGAGCAAGGATTACGGCATCGCATCTGACGTATTCAGCGTGACGTCTTTCAACGAACTGGCACGTGATGGCCAGGCGTGTGATCGTCAGAACATGCTGAACCCAATGGCAGACGCGCAAGTCCCATACATTGCACAAGTGATGGGTACTGAGCCTGCTATCGTTGCGACTGACTACATGAAGAACTACGCGGACCAAGTTCGTGCGTTCATTCCTGCTGAGTCTTACCGCGTGCTGGGTACTGATGGCTTCGGTCGTTCAGACAGCCGTGAGAACCTGCGTCGTCACTTCGAAGTTAACGCTGGCTACGTAGTCGTTGCTGCGCTGACTGAACTGGCGAAGCGTGGTGACATCGAGAAATCAGTGGTTGTTGAAGCCATTGAGAAGTTCGGTATCGACACTCAGAAAGTGAACCCACTGTACGCGTAAGAGGCATATATCAAATGGCAATCGAAATTAACGTACCAGACATCGGTGCCGATGAGGTTGAAGTTACTGAGATCCTCGTTAGCGTTGGTGACAAAGTTGAAGAAGATCAGTCGCTGATCACCGTTGAAGGTGACAAGGCGTCGATGGAAGTACCTGCATCACAGGCCGGTGTGGTTAAAGAAATCAAAATCGCAGAAGGCGACAAGGTTTCTACCGGTTCTCTGATCATGATTTTCGAAGCCGAGGGTGCAGCTGAAGCTGCACCTGCTCCTGCAGCAGAAGCCGCTCCAGCAGCGGCACCTGCTCCAGCAGCAGCGGCTGAGCTGAAAGAAGTTCACGTACCAGATATCGGTGGCGACGAAGTAGAAGTCACTGAAATCATGGTAGCGGTTGGCGACAGCATTGAAGAAGAGCAATCTCTGATCACTGTTGAAGGCGATAAAGCATCAATGGAAGTACCAGCTCCTTTCGCTGGTGTTCTGAAAGAAATCAAAGTAGCAGCGGGTGACAAAGTGTCTACCGGCTCACTGATCATGGTTTTCGAGACTGCAGGTTCAGGCGCAGCACCAGTTGCAGCGGCTCCAGCAGCAGAAGCTCCTGCGGCAGCACCAGTCGCTGGCGGCGTGAAAGAAGTTCACGTTCCGGACATCGGTGGTGACGAAGTCGAAGTGACCGAAATCATGGTAGCAATCGGCGACAGCATCGAAGAAGAGCAGTCACTGATCACTGTCGAAGGTGACAAGGCTTCTATGGAAGTCCCTGCACCATTCGCAGGCGTACTGAAAGAAATCAAAGTAGCAGCAGGCGATAAAGTGTCTACTGGCTCGTTGATCATGGTGTTTGAAGTGGCTGGCGCAGCACCAGCGGCGGCAGCGCCAGCAGCATCTGCACCTGCAGCGGCTCCAGCTCCTGCGGCGGCACCTGCAGCAGCTTCTGCGCCAGCAGCAACCGGTGATTTCCAGGAAAACAACGAGTACGCTCACGCGTCTCCAGTTGTTCGTCGCCTGGCTCGTGAGTTTGGCGTTAACCTGTCGAAAGTGAAAGGTACAGGCCGTAAGAGCCGTATCCTGAAAGAAGACGTTCAGAACTATGTGAAAGATGCGCTTAAGCGTCTGGAATCTGGTGCGGCGGCTTCTGCTTCTGGTAAAGGTGACGGCGCTGCATTGGGTCTTCTGCCTTGGCCGAAAGTTGATTTCAGCAAGTTCGGTGAAACTGAGGTTCAACCTCTTTCTCGCATCAAGAAGATTTCTGGCGCGAACCTGCACCGTAACTGGGTAATGATCCCTCACGTGACTCAGTGGGACAACGCTGACATCACTGAGCTGGAAGCATTCCGTAAAGAACAAAATGCTATCGAAGCGAAGAAAGACACTGGCATGAAGATCACCCCACTGGTGTTCATCATGAAAGCTGTTGCGAAAGCGCTGGAAGCATTCCCAACGTTCAACTCTTCGCTGTCTGAAGACGGTGAGAGCCTGATCCTGAAGAAATTCGTTAACGTTGGTATCGCAGTAGACACGCCAAACGGCCTTGTTGTTCCAGTCTTCAAAGATGTGAACAAGAAAGGTATCTATGAGCTGTCTTCTGAGCTGATGGAAGTATCGAAGAAAGCACGTGCTGGCAAGCTGACCGCAGCTGACATGCAAGGTGGCTGTTTCACTATTTCCAGCCTGGGTGGCATCGGTGGTACTGCATTCACGCCAATCGTGAATGCGCCTGAAGTTGCAATCCTGGGTGTGTCTAAGTCAGAAATGAAACCTGTATGGAACGGCAAAGAATTTGCGCCTCGCCTGCAGCTGCCATTGTCTCTATCGTATGATCACCGCGTGATCGACGGTGCAGACGGTGCACGTTTCATTACTTACCTGAACGAGTGTCTGTCAGACATTCGCCGTCTGGTACTGTAAGGCAACACTCCCCCGATCAGCGTTCGTCTGCATATGGCGAACGCTGATTTGATGTACAGCTCACAGGCTATGGGTTTTTATTTTTCAGCTTTTTAACAGGGCTGTAAACTGTCAGGCCAAATGCGAGGCTAGATGTACCGCGCAGTGAAACAAATGGTCCAAGATAATAAAACTCTTAGTCAGGGATATAAGACTACAACGAGGTCAGAATGAGTAAAGAAATCAAAGCCCAAGTCGTCGTACTGGGTTCGGGTCCTGCAGGTTATTCAGCGGCGTTTCGCTGTGCAGACCTGGGTCTGGACACCGTTCTGGTAGAAAAATACAGCACGCTGGGTGGTGTGTGTCTGAACGTGGGTTGTATCCCATCGAAAGCACTGCTGCACGTAGCGAAAGTTATCGAAGAAGCAAAAGCGATGGCTGATCACGGTGTTGTATTTGGCGAACCAACTACAGACATCAGCAAAATCCGCGTATGGAAAGAGAAAGTTGTTAACCAACTGACTGGCGGTCTTGGCGGCATGGCTAAGATGCGTAAAGTGAACGTGGTTAATGGCTACGGTAAATTTACCGGCCCTAACACCATCGTGGTTGAAGGTGCAGATGGCGCGACCACTGTTAACTTCGACAACGCAATCATCGCTGCGGGTTCTCGCCCAATCGAACTGCCATTTATCCCGCATGAAGATCCACGCATCTGGGACTCTACCGATGCACTGGAACTGAAAGAAGTTCCTGAGAAAATGCTGGTTATGGGTGGCGGTATCATCGGTCTGGAGATGGGTACTGTTTATCACTCGCTGGGTTCTCAAATCGACGTGGTTGAGATGTTCGACCAAGTTATCCCAGCAGCAGATAAAGACATCGTTAAAGTCTTCACCAAGCGTATCAGCAAGAAGTTCAACCTGATGCTGGAAACCAAAGTGACTGCGGTTGAAGCGAAGGAAGACGGCATCTATGTAACGATGGAAGGCAAGAAAGCACCTGCTGAGCCGACGCGTTACGATGCAGTACTGGTTGCTATCGGCCGTGTACCTAACGGTAAACTGCTGGACGCTGAGAAATCTGGCGTTGAAGTTGATGAGCGTGGCTTCATCAACGTTGATAAGCAAATGCGTACTAACGTACCGCACATCTACGCGATCGGTGACATCGTAGGTCAGCCAATGCTGGCTCACAAAGGTGTTCATGAAGGTCACGTAGCAGCTGAAGTTATCGCTGGTAAGAAGCACTACTTCGACCCGAAAGTGATTCCATCTATTGCGTACACTGAGCCAGAAGTGGCTTGGGTTGGTCTGACTGAGAAAGAAGCGAAAGCACAAGGCATCAACTACGAAGTTGCTACCTTCCCATGGGCTGCATCTGGCCGTGCAATCGCGTCTGACTGCTCAGACGGTATGACAAAGATGATCTTCGACAAAGACACTCACCGTGTTATCGGTGGTGCGATTGTTGGTACCAACGGCGGCGAACTGCTGGGCGAAATCGGTCTGGCTATCGAGATGGGTTGTGATGCTGAAGACATCGCACTGACCATTCACGCTCACCCGACTCTGCACGAGTCTGTTGGTCTGGCTGCGGAAGTGTTTGAAGGTACGATTACTGACCTGCCAAACGCGAAAGCGGTGAAGAAGAAAAAATAATTTCTGATTCTTGAATTGAAGAGCGTCTCTTAGGAGGCGCTTTTTTTATTCTTAGTGAACAGTAACATAGGCTTTGTGTTGATATTACTATGCACCTGTAACAACTTGATGTTAGTCCTTTTTGAACCAGCCTTGAACCTTTTAAAAGGTCAGTGTACTTTTATTTCGATTAGGTCAAAGAAGTGTTTGATAATGTTTCTGAATAATTGAAAAAACGCATAATATTGCGGACATTGATCGTGTGCTTGTCTGATTTAGCGTAAGCCTTTTGGCTCCCCTTTTTGACAGAGTTGTGTTCAATACAGCTTTTCTGTCAGCCCTACTTTTTGCTTTATCAACAATATCTATCAACCGTTTTTGCAGTTTGAGGTCCCCATGTTTGCGTTTAGCCAACTCTCGTTCAAGACCAAGCTATTTATACCGCTTGCGTTTGTCAGTACCATTTTTACCAGCGTCCTAGTGGCGTCCTATCAGACATTTGAAAGGCAAATTACGCTCAACGAAGAGCTTAATGGGCAGCTTCAACCCACATTCACTGACATCGAAGATGCTTATCGAGATCTTTACCAATCAATGGGAAGCTTAGAAGGCTTACTGGCGCGAGGCGTATCGCCAGAAACCGTTAAATCGCAACAGTTTGAATTTTTTGAAAATGCTCCGCTAGCAGTAAAGCGTATGCAGTCATTCCAATCTTTGATTGATTTGGGCATTGTTGATCGTTCCTTACAGGCAGTGCTCAATCGGCTAACGCAGAATACAGAGCGTTGGCTAGATGAGCTTGAGTTGCTCATCAGTGATCCTTCAACAGTAAAAGCGCGCTATGCCCAACAGCACCAAGCGCTTTCAAGTGACTTTGCAAGCCTTCGTAATGACATAAAAATCCTTGAAAAAGCGATTGAATCGGCAAGCAAACGCGTATCCGGCGAGATTGCTACGTCCACGATCAGTGCTGAGCGTTTGATTGTTGGTGGCACGCTTGCTGCGCTTATTTTGGCCCTGGTTGGCGGGATAGTGCTGTCCCGAATGCTGATGAAGCCAATGAATGAAATGTTGGAAGCACTGAGAAACATTGCTTCTGGAGACGGCGATCTGACGCAGCGACTGTCGGTGCAATCGCAGGATGAGATTGGACAACTTGGCAACGCATTTAACGAATTTGTCAGCAAGATACAAACCAGTATTAAGCAGGTTGTTGATGCTTCTCATGATGTCCGTGCTCAAACAGAGCAGATTGAAACGGCGATGCGAAGCAGTGTGACACAAACAGAAAGTCAACAACGTGAAAGCGACATGATCGCCGCTGCGGTGCAGGAAATGAGTGCCAGCAGCTTCCAGATCAGCGAAAACGCTTCGGAAGCAGCAGAAGCGACTCATACTGCCACGCAGGAAGTGGGCGCAGCGCAGGATAGCCTTGCGAGCACTGTGAGCGCGATGGCGTCTCTTCGTGAGCGTATTGAGCAGTCACAATCGACCATTGGTACCTTGAACAATGATGTCGACAGCATTGCGTCAATCATCGACGTGATCCGTGGTATCGCGGAACAAACCAACCTGCTGGCATTGAATGCAGCGATTGAAGCGGCACGTGCGGGAGAACAGGGCAGAGGTTTTGCCGTTGTTGCCGATGAAGTGCGTGTGCTGGCGAACAAGACCCAGCAAAGTACGGAAGAGATCCGCGAAATGATTGAGCGTCTTGAAACAGGCACCAAGAATGCCGTGGTAGCTATGGATGAGAGCAGCGAAGCGAGTCAGAAGACCGTTTCTCAAATCCAGCAAACCTCCGAATACCTGGATGCGGTATCCACCATGATTGTGACCATCAATGACCAGAACAGTCAGGTTGCAGCAGCGTCTTCTCAGCAAAAGACAGTCTCGGAAGACATTAACCGCAACATTCACGGTATCGTGGAAAACGGTAAGCAAGTGCACGATAACCTGGAAGAAGTGGAAGGTGTGTGCCTGAATCTGGCGCAAAGAAGCCGACAACTCGACAGTGTGGTTGGCGCTTTCAGAGTCTAAGTTTTCACGCACAAAAAAACGCCGCAATTGCGGCGTTTTTTGCTTTTTGTTGGCAACGCTTAAAGTTTAAAGCGTTTTACCAGTTCATCGAGTGTATGCGAAAGTTCGCGCAATTCATCGCTGGCACGCGCCATGTTCTCAGCAGTATCTGCGGTTTGCTGGGTAGTTTCGTTAATGTCTTCGATGTTGCGATTGATGTCTGCAACAACGGTAGATTGTTCTTCCGTCGCTGTCGCCACCTGAGTATTGATGTCTGAAATCAGGACGATTTGCTCGTTGATTTGCATCAGCGCTGAAGAGGCATTCTGTGAGGCATCCGCGCCTTGGAAAGTCAGCTGTTGACTGTTCTCCATCGCTTCAACCGCAAATTGCGCTTCTTTCTGCAGATCATCGATCATGGTCTGGATTTCATTGGTGGATTCCGCAGTGCGGCTGGCAAGGCTTCTCACTTCATCCGCAACAACCGCAAAGCCACGTCCTTGTTCGCCAGCGCGTGCCGCTTCAATCGCTGCATTCAGCGCCAGTAAATTGGTTTGTTCCGAAACACCACGAATCACGTCCAGAATACCGCCGATTTGCTGAGTGTTGCCTGCCAGTTTGCGGATCACTTCTGCCATGTTGTTCATGTCAGTGGCCAGCTGCTGAATATTATCTTGCGCCGACATGACCACGCTCTGGCCCGTCGCCGTTTCATTCGCGGCATTGTTGGCTGAATCCGCCGCATGGGCAGCATTGGCCGCGATTTCGTTTACCGTCGCTCCCATTTCATTAATGGCAGTAACCACCAACATGGTACGGTCACGCTGACTTTGGCTCTGATTCTGGGTCATTTGTGCTTGTTCAGCCACGACAGATGCTGAGTTGTTCAGTGATTGACTGGTAGCTGCTACGTCACCCACCACCTGATGGATTTTGCTGACGAAACCATTGAAACCCTGCGCAAGCTGACCGATTTCGTCGTTGCCTTTGACTTCAAGACGTTGGCGGAGGTCGCCTTCACCTTCACCGATATCGCGGAAAACTTTCGCCAGATCGGAGATAGGACGGGTGATGGTTGATGCAAGGAAAACGGCTGCTATGGCAATCAGCGCACACACCAAGACGGACAGCAGGATAATTTGCTGGGCAGTACTGGTAAGCTCATCGTAAACCTCATCGGTAGGTACTTCCGCCACGACAAACCAGTCAAGAGATGGGATGTAGCTGGAGGCCAACAGAACATTACGTTCATTAGTTGAGGCTTCAATCAGGTTAAAGTCACGTTGAATTAACAGGTCGCGAACATTTTCCTGATACATCTGCGCGATGTTACTGTTGCCCATGTGGACACTGTCGCGGTGCAATTGCACACGACCATCGCGAGAAACCATAAACACAAAACCGCTTTGCTCAACTTTGAACTGGTTCAAAAAGCTGACCATTTTATCCATCGAGCGGGACAGACCAGCCAATAGGGGGCCGTTAAGCTGTTGGTAGTTTACAAACAGCTTCAGGTCGCCGTTATCTTCCCGGTATACGCTGGTGGTGCGTGCTTTGCCGCTGCTGACCAGTTTAAAGAACCAGGAACTGTCTTCTGGTTTCAGCTGGCGTAGAAAGCCGTCCTGGTTCCAGTAGTCACCGTTTGCACGATTGGCGACAGAAGCATCCGTTAACTGGTATTGTTGTTTAAGTGACTGAAGGGTGTCGACGATATCTGATTTCGCGCGAGGGTCTCCCGCAGCCTGAACGGCGGTTGCCATCATTGGCATGCTGGCCAGTTGCTCTGCGGCGGCTTTCAGTTGGGTGACACTTTGCTCCACTTCTTCACGGATATTGGTGAGAAGTAGCGGCAGCTCATTGTCGAGCAGACGCGCCTCTAGCATATCGTGGGCTTTGGTGAGACTCAGGAAACTGACGAGGGTGGTGGATGCGATAACCGCTGAGATCATCGCGAAAATGAGTTTCTGTTTTATAGTTAACCGCGTGAAATTCATACTTTTCTCCGTGGTGCCGATATGAGCTCGGCGTTATGTGTCGCTTTTAAGGAACATCAAAATTGCAAGGCAGCAAAAAATGTTGATTAGGCTTCTAAAGGGCAGGTTGGTTACTGCAGTGATTCTGTTGTCGGCCATGCTGTCTGCATCTTTAGCGTTTGCGGAAAATAATTCTCAAAGACCAACAGTTGGATTAGTGCTTGGTGGGGGAGGCGCGAAAGGCGCGGCGCACGTGGGTGTGCTTAAGGCATTGGAAGAAATGCATATCCCTGTCGACTACATTGCCGGTACCAGTATGGGTGCCTATGTAGGTGGACTTTATGCCACGGGCATGAGCGCGGATGAAATCGGCGCTATGATGGAATCCTTGGATTGGAATGAAGGTTATCAAGACAGGGTTTACCGGGGTGATAGGCGCATCCGCGACAAAGAACATGAAGATCGTTACAACCTCTCCACTAACCTTGGCTTCGACTTTAAAAGTCTAAAAACACCCCAAGGGGTTGTACAGGGTCAGAATATGATCCGTATTCTTCGAGAGTCGACGGGCAATCTGCCTTCCTTTGAATCGTTTGACCAAATGGTGGTGCCTTACCGCGCTGTGGCCACAGACATTGAACGCCTGATCCCTGTGGTGATCGGTGATGGTCAACTGACCGAAGCCATGCTGGCGAGTATGGCGGTTCCGGGGGCGTTACCTCCCGTAGAGCTCGAAGGCCACTATCTCGTTGATGGCGGTCCCGTGAATAATCTGCCAGTGGATGTGGCAAAAGCACTGGGCGCAGATATAGTTATTGCCGTTGATATCAGTACCGACTATTACCCAGCGGAAGAGCTTGGCTCTTACCTTCAGGTTATGAACCAATTGGTGAACTTTATGGTTCGCCAGAGTACGGAAAAGCAAATCTCTAACATGGATAAAGGCGATTTCCTACTGACGCCTGATGTCGGGGACATGGAAACCACCGAATTTGATCGTGTGCCGGAAGCGCTGCAGAAAGGCTATGAGATTGCCATGGTCAACCGCGATGCTCTGGAAAGGATCAGCATGACTTCTGGCGAGTATCAGGAGTATGTGGAAGAGAAACAAAAGCGCCGCAGACTGATGCTTTATGGGGATACGCTGGACGTTGACCGCATCGTGATTAATAACGACACCAGTTTTTCTGACGAAGTGCTTAAAGCTCGCCTAAACCTACAAACGGGCAAAATGGATTCCGAAAACCTCGAGAAATCGGTGCAGAATCTTTACGCCCTCGACCGTTTTGAAACCGTGCGTTACCACCTTGAACAGGAAGGCAAGGAAAACGTATTGGTCGTTGATGTGGCCGAAAAGAGCTGGGGGCCGAATTTTGTCGACTTCCGCTTTGCTCTTGAAGATAACTTCGAGTCAGACACCAATTTCTCTGCGGGTGTCAGCATCAATACCACAGGGCTGTCTGATTATGGTGCAGAGCTGCGATCCACCTTTGAGTTGGGCTCTGACAAGAAAGCCCAAGCCGAGCTGTATATACCGTTTTCTGCGGAGCAGACTTTCTTCGCTGAAATACTCGGCGGATTGGAGGTAAGAGAGCGCAATGCCTATTACCGTGGTGACCAAGAGCCAGTATTGGGTAGTGATAGCTTTGCTATCGGTACTCGCTACAGCGAAGTGATTGGGGACGCCAGCGTAGGTTGGCAGCCAAAACTTTGGGGAGAGTTCAAGCTTGGTTACCGTCACGTTTATGGTGAAGAGAAGTTGGCGAACAGCCTGTCCCTGACGAGCGATTATGAACGTTCGATGCCCTATCTCTCCTTTACGCTAGATACCTTGGATAACAGGGTGTTTCCAAACATCGGTGGATATATCGACGCCTCTCTGGGTTATGCAAAGGACAAGGTCGATTATCAGGATGATCGCGAAGAAAGCGAAGCGGCAGTGTTGAACGTGGAAGGGATTTACGCCCAGACCTGGCGAAAACATACCCTTTACGGCAAAGCAAAATACGGCACCATCAACTCGCGTGTCGGGAATGTGCTTATTGAACCTCACGAGCTTGGGGGCTTTCTGAACCTGTCAGGTATTCCAAGGGATTCGCTCTGGGCGAACAATATCGCTTACAGTGCGTTGGTTTACCGCTATCGCCTGCTGGATAACGACTTTGGTTTGTTTAAATCTCCTGTGTATTTAGGGACTTCCCTTGAGTACGGTGGAGTGTGGAACAACCCAGATTTTTCACTAAAAGATATACCGTTTTACACGGCAGGCAGTATATTTGCTGGGGTCGATTCACCATTGGGACCCATCATTGTCGCCTATGGTCGTACAGAAAATGATCTCGATTCGTTCTATTTTATAGTCGGGTCCCACTTCTAAAGGACACAGAGGGCGAAGTGACTGCTTCGTTCTCACTGATAAATCAAATGTTTCATTCCATGCCTGGAATTTAAAATTTGGTTAAAAAGTGATAACATGCCAGCTTCGTTATGCAGGGCACCACAGAAAGATAGTTACCTCCTACATTTCATTCGGTGCCTGCTAGCCGAGCTTAATTCCAAGGATGTCTGGCCGCGACGGCCGGACCGCAATATGAGGAAAACGTCGTGCTTGAAGCCTATCGTAAACACGTCGAAGAACGTGCTGCTCAGGGCATCGTCCCTAAACCACTTGATGCGGAGCAAACCGCAGCCCTAATTGAACTGCTCAAGAACCCACCTGCCGGTGAAGAAAGCACCATCGTTGATTTGCTGGAAAACCGAATCCCACCAGGCGTAGACGAAGCGGCATATGTCAAAGCTTGCTTCTTGTCTGCTGTCGCGAAGGGCGAAGATAGCTCTCCGTTGATTAGCAAAGAGCGCGCTGTTGAACTGCTTGGTACCATGCAAGGCGGCTACAACATCGAATCCCTGGTCGCTCTGCTGGATGATGATGCACTGGCACCAATTTCGGCTAAAGCGCTCTCTCACACTCTGCTGATGTTCGATGCTTTCTACGATGTAGAAGAAAAAGCGAAAGCGGGTAACGCATTTGCGAAGCAGGTGATGGAGTCTTGGGCGGAAGCTGAGTGGTTCCTTTCCAAGCCGAATGTTCCTGAAAAAGTTACCCTGACCGTATTTAAAGTGACGGGCGAAACCAACACTGATGACCTGTCACCAGCACCGGATGCTTGGTCTCGTCCAGACATCCCACTGCACGCACTGGCGATGCTGAAAAACGAACGCGACGGTATCAATCCAGACCAAGCAGGCGTAGTTGGTCCTATCAAGCAAATCGAAGCGCTGAAAGAAAAAGGTCACCAACTGGTTTACGTGGGTGACGTTGTCGGTACGGGTTCATCCCGTAAGTCTGCGACCAACTCTGTACTTTGGTTCATGGGCGATGACATTCCAAACGTTCCAAACAAGCGCGCAGGCGGTTTCTGTTTGGGTGGCAAAATTGCTCCAATCTTCTTCAACACCATGGAAGATGCTGGCGCACTGCCAATCGAGCTGGACGTTTCCAAGCTGAACATGGGCGATGTGATTGATATCTACCCGTTCAAAGGTGAAGTTCGCAGCCACGGCTCTGACGACGTCCTGTCTACGTTCTCCCTGAAAACTGACGTACTTTACGATGAAGTACGTGCAGGTGGCCGTATTCCTCTGATCATCGGTCGTGGTCTGACAGACCGTGCGCGTGAAGCACTGGGTCTGGAGCCATCTGACGTTTTCCGTCGTCCACAACCAGTGGCTGACTCTGGCAAAGGCTTTACCCTTGGTCAGAAGATGGTTGGTAAGGCATGTGGCGTTGAAGGTATCCGCCCAGGTACTTACTGTGAGCCTAAGATGACTACAGTCGGTTCTCAGGACACCACCGGTCCTATGACCCGTGATGAGCTGAAAGATCTGGCATGTCTGGGCTTCTCTGCTGACCTGACTATGCAGTCTTTCTGTCACACTTCGGCGTATCCTAAGCCAGTTGATGTGAACACTCACCACACGCTGCCAGATTTCATCATGAACCGCGGCGGTGTTTCCCTGCGTCCGGGTGATGGTGTTATCCACTCATGGCTGAACCGTATGTTGCTGCCAGATACTGTAGGTACCGGCGGTGACTCACACACCCGTTTCCCACTGGGCATTTCATTCCCAGCAGGTTCTGGTCTGGTTGCATTCGCAGCGGCGACAGGTGTAATGCCTCTGGATATGCCTGAATCAATCCTTGTTCGTTTCAAAGGCGAAATGCAGCCAGGTATCACGTTGCGTGACCTTGTACATGCGATCCCTTACTACGCCATCAAGCAAGGCCTGCTGACCGTAGAGAAAGCCGGTAAGATCAACGCATTCTCTGGCCGCATTCTTGAAATCGAAGGTGTTGAGCACCTGACGGTTGAGCAGGCATTCGAACTGTCTGATGCATCAGCAGAGCGTTCTGCTGCAGGTTGTACTGTGAAGCTGTCTCAAGAGTCAGTGGCAGAGTACCTGTCTTCTAACATCGTGATGCTGAAGTGGATGATCAGCGAAGGCTACGGCGACCGTCGTACCATCGAACGTCGTATCTCTGCGATGGAAGCATGGCTGGCGAACCCAGAGCTGATGGAAGCTGACGCAGATGCAGAATATGCAGAAGTGATCGAAATTGATCTGGCTGAAATCAACGAGCCAATCCTTTGTGCGCCAAATGACCCAGATGATGCACGTCTGCTGTCTGACGTTGCTGGCGACAAGGTCGATGAAGTATTCATCGGTTCTTGTATGACCAACATCGGCCACTTCCGTGCAGCAGGTAAACTGTTGGATAAATTCGGTGGCACGCTGGAAACCCGTCTTTGGGTCGCTCCACCGACTAAGATGGACCGCGACCAGCTGACTGAAGAAGGCTACTACGGTATCTATGGCCGAGCTGGCGTACGTATCGAAACTCCGGGCTGTTCACTGTGTATGGGTAACCAAGCGCGTGTTGCTGATAAGGCAACCGTACTGTCTACCTCTACCCGTAACTTCCCGAACCGTCTGGGTACAGGTGCGAACGTTTACCTGTCTTCTGCTGAGCTGGCATCTGTGGGTGCTATCCTGGGTCGTATCCCAACGGTTGAAGAGTATCTGGAATACGCGAAGCAAATTGATGCGACAGCGGCAGATACCTACCGTTACCTGAACTTCCACCGCATGGATCAATACACCAAGAAAGCGGACGAAGTGATTATCCAAGCAGCGGTTTAATGCTTGAATAACTGATAAAAGAAAGCCTCCCAATTGGGAGGCTTTGTTCGTTATGGGGGATACTGATTTCCTGAGATTAGGACTTAGAGCCTAGCTTCAATGTTCTCGCTACATTCTGAGCGGTCAGTTCAACATTCTCTTTGGCATTAGCCAGCGCATCTTCCAAGGTACATGCACCTGATACCACGCTGAACAACACATCAATCCCATGGTCATACACCACAACGCTATCTTGAGTGATGCTACCTGCGATGCCGATGACTGGCAGATTAAATTGCTTAGCACAGCGCGCCACACCAATTGGGGTTTTGCCGTGAATGGTTTGGCTGTCGATACGGCCTTCGCCTGTGATGACCAGATCTGCATCTTTCAGCTGCTCTGACAGGTTAACGGCATCCATGACGATTTCGATACCTGGGCGCAGATCAGCATGGAAAATCCCCATCAACGCAGCGCCCATACCACCTGCTGCACCGGCACCTGCGCTATTTTTTACATCACTGCCAAGCTCTGATTTCATTATGTCAGCATAGAGAGCAAGGTTGGCATCCAACGTTTTGACCATCTCTGGTGTCGCACCTTTCTGCGGACCGAAAACCGCCGAAGCGCCTTTTTCACCGCACAGTGGGTTGTCGACATCACAAGCGACTTCAAGTTTTACGTTCTTGAGGCGGGGGTCGACATCGCTGCAATCGATGGTGTGAAGACTTGCCAATGCGCCGCCACCAAAGCCAATCGCTTGTCCGTCTTTGTCCAACAGTTTAACGCCAAGTGCCTGAGCCATACCTGCACCACCATCGTTGGTTGAGCTGCCGCCGATACCGACAATCAGGTGCTTAGCGCCATTGTTCAGGGCTGCTTTAATCAGTTCACCCGTACCGAAGCTGGTGGTTACCAGAGGGTTGCGCTCTTTGGATGGAAGCAAATGAAGACCTGATGCTGCAGCCATTTCGATAACAGCGGTTTCGCTATCACCCAGTAGGCCAAAGAAGCCTTCAACGGGTTTACCAAGTGGGCCTGTGACACTGACTTGAATAATACTGCCGCCTGTGGCATCAACCAGTGATTGCACGGTACCCTCGCCACCGTCTGCCATGGGCAGTGTGGTGAAACGCCAAGCAGGAAAAACGGTCTTGAAGCCGTTTTCTATGGCCTGAGCGACTTCTGCGGCACTCAGGCTTTCTTTATAAGAGTCAGGGGCAATGACGACATGCATTCTTGGGCTCCAGAAAACAAATTACAGAAGTATTAAACTAAGAATATAGACGGTGACAATACCCGTCAGACCTTGTATCAGGGTGGCTATGGTTTGCGCGCGGTATGCAGTGCTCACCGACATTTTGCTGAACTGGGTGACGACCCAGAAGAAGCTGTCATTGGCGTGTGAGACTGTCATTGCTCCAGCTCCAATTGCCAGCACTGTCAGTACGCGTCCCATTTCGGTCGCTAATCCTAGGTCGCCTAGCATCGGTGCAACCAGTGCAGATGTGGTGACCAAAGCAACAGTTGATGAACCTTGCGCTGTTTTCAAAGCGGCGGCCACGATAAATGGCATAAATAGACCGATGCCCAGAGTAGAGAGCGTTTCGCCCAGTTGAGGCCCCACACCTGTTGCTTTAAGCACGGCACCGAATGCGCCACCTGCACCCGTGATCAGCAGAATTGGAGCAGCAGTAGAAATCGCATCGGAAACCTGGGCAGTCAGTGCTTCACCTTTCGTTGGTTTATCTTCCGATGTTTTCACCAGTGGCAGGGCGATGAATAGACCAACAACCAGTGCATTAAGCGGTGACCCCAGGAAAGCCAGTGCGGTTTTTAATGTGCCGTCACCAAGAGGAGCGCTTGGGTAATTGGCGATCGAACCGAGGCAGATGAGGACTATAGGGATCAAGATAGGGGAGAAGGCCTGAGCAGCTGTTGGTAATTTCCCATAGCGGGCTTTGAGCGTTTCGTAACTCTCTGTTACTTCGTCATCTTCACCACACTCGTAGCGTGAAGATGCATAATTTGCCCAAGCAAGGCCTGCCAACGCAGTTGCTGCGGCCACAATCAGACCTAAACCAATGACCAGCCCTAAATTGTTTGTCAGGTCGAGGTTACCGGCTGCGGCAATAGGGCCTGGAGTTGGTGGAACAAAAGTGTGTGTGGCATACAGGCCGGTTGCCAGCGCAACACTCATGCCGACAGCTGAGACGCCCATACGCTTGGTCATGGCGCGTTTCAGTGAGTTCAGAATCACATACCCTGAATCACAAAATACGGGAATGGATACCAGATAACCTATCAGTGACATGGTCAGTCTGGGAAAGCGATCACCAAGCAGTTTGATAATGGTATCTGCCATTGTGATAGCAGCGCCAGAGCGCTCAAGGATGGTACCAATGATGGTACCCAGCATGATCACCAGACCGATGTATCCCAGAATACCGCCAAAGCCACCACTGATGGTTTTAGCGATGCTACTCAATGGCAAACCTGAAAGTAGGGCCGTTAAAAAGGCGGCGCCAAGTAACGCGAGAAAGGGGTGAATTTTAAACTTGGACGTTGATAGCACCACAAAGGCGATGGCTACCAATAACACGATAACGAGTTCCATGGGTGAGTCTCCTTGTAGGGTAATGGCATTTGTTATGTTGTTATCGTGTGTATTTTCCAGACTGATATTGATGAAAACTATGTTTTTAAATACAAATTACTTAGCTGTTTTTCGTTATTTTTTGTTTAATATAACAATCCATTGTGAGGTCGGCCTGATAGTCAAAGCAGCATAAAGAAGCCCTTTATGCTGAAAGTTTGTCAGTACAAAACCGGTACATTCCTCGATCTGCCTCAGGCGATAGCGCACCGTATTAGGGTGAATGGAAAGCGAAGAAGCAGCTTTATCTATATCACTGTTCTGGAGGAACCACGTTTGCAGTGTGCTCAACAGAACCGGATTTTTATCGGTAATGGTTTGGAGAATATTGTCGACTTGTTCAAGTTGCCAAGTTTCGGAAATCGGATTAAGCAGGGCGGCAAGCGGATAATCAGACATATTGGCTAAATGCTCAGTTTCCGGCAGACCGTTGAGCAAAGAACATAATCCGGAAAAAGCGCTGCGTACTCCACCAATGAAATGAGCTGGAGTGCTGAATACCCAGCGATATTTGTCAGTGTTTTTCATCTCTTCTAGCAGGCGCTTCTTACTTTTCTCCCAATGTGTGTGCAGCGCTTCCTGTTTCTTGCCTTGAAGGGGAACAAGAATGACCAAAGTCATGCTGTTGCAGCTGGCCTTGAGAATGTGTGGATTGATCTGGGAGAGCTGTTTGGTGATGGTGCGTTGGTCAATGTCAATCGGATGCTGGCATAGTGCAATGCCGAATGACGTATCCATATTGACGTTAAGTTTGGCGGCAATCGAACGCAAATGATCTTCGTTGGTTTCGTATTGTAACCACTGCTGAACAAATTCTTCTTTTCTGGTTTCACTCCACCTTAACAATTCCAATTCGTGTGCATGCTCAACCGTCATTTCGGCGGCCATTCTAACCAGCTCACCATACTGTCTGACATCCTCCAACCTTCCCGATATCCCAATTACCCCGATGGCTTGATCCTTAAAAAATATGGGCAGATTAACACCGGGTTTTACGCCCCACATGTTGTGCTGCATTTCGTCAGTGATTTCGATAGTGCGCTTTTCGGATAGTGCCAGAATCGCGCCTTCGTGGCGTTGATGAAGCCTAGAATGATCGGTAGAGGCAATGATGTAACCATGCTCATCCATGACATTCAGGGCATTTTTTATGATCTTTATCGCGCGTTGGACAATGGCGTTGGCTAGGTCTGGCGTAATCTTCATGGATAGCTATGAAAGGATATTGATATTTCCCATAGATTACTTTTCGCAATGAGTAGCGTGCTTATTGTTGGTGAAATATGTGAACTTCATAAGTGAAAAAACGCGTTGCATCTTATTAGAGAATATAAACAATGGCCTCTCAATGATCGGAGGGTACACGTGGACTACGAATTTCGACGCAATACTTTAGACGATAGCTTTCATGCTGAGCTATCAATGGGGCATGAGGCACTGGGGCGCTGGCTCGTTGATGAACTTGGGACAGACCATGATGCCATTGATGAAGTTTTGGAAAATCTGAAGCTAGTGATGGAACAAGGTGGTGAATGGACACGCTCAGGTAAAGTGTTCCACTTGCAACTGACACAGGAAGAAGCCCTGGTGCAGGCCAATATCGTGCTCGAAGACAGCGAAGAAGAGATGCCAGATGTTGATTTGCATACCTATGAAGAGGAAAGCGTGTCGCTTTGTGGACCAGAAGACCTCCTTTTGGTGCTTGAAGCCTGGCAAGATTTTATTCGTCGCTACGGCCGCTAACTATCTGATATTTATAGATAACGGTAATGGATGACCGTTAGCCCAATCTTTTATCCTTCCCTTGTCTAACTTTCCTGACGCAACTTTTTGGTGCGTACCCCTCAACTTTCCCCGGTATTGCCTGATTGCGGTGAATTATACGCACCAATATGGTGCACTAAAAATCATTGAATTTACAATTTAACAGTAAGTGTCTGAATAATAATAAAATAAAAAACTGGCACGCCATTTGTTTATTACTTGACCAGAACACAATTAAATTCTGGTTCAAGGAGACGGTAATGAAATTGATCAACGCAATTATCAAACCCTTCAAGCTCGACGATGTGCGTGAAGCACTGGCTGAAGTCGGCGTAGATGGGATGACAGTGTCAGAGGTAAAAGGTTTTGGTCGTCAGAAAGGCCACACCGAATTGTATCGCGGTGCGGAGTACCAAGTGGATTTTCTGCCTAAAGTGAAGCTGGAAATTGCAGCACACAGCGAAAACGTTGACGAAATTATTGAAGCCATCAGCAAGGCGGCACAGACCGGCAAGATTGGCGATGGAAAGATTTTTGTTTATGACCTCCAGCAAGCTGTACGTATTCGTACTGGCGAGATGGACGCAGAAGCGATTTAAGGGTTTAGGGGAGTAAGAAAGATGGAACTGACTACAACTGTGACAGAGCTGCGTTATGCGCTCGATACCTTTTTCTTTTTAATTTCAGGTGCACTGGTAATGTGGATGGCGGCAGGTTTTGCCATGCTGGAAGCTGGTCTGGTGCGTTCTAAAAACACCACGGAAATTCTCACTAAGAACGTTTGTCTGTATGCAATTGCATGTACGACTTACCTGCTGGTGGGTTACAACATCATGTATGTTGACAACACGGAAGGCGGCTGGCTGCCATCGTTTGGTGCCTTGATTGGTACTCAAAGCGAAGGCGCGGACCACTCTCTTGAATCTGACTTTTTCTTCCAGGTTGTCTTCGTAGCGACTGCAATGTCTGTGGTTTCTGGTGCAGTAGCTGAGCGTATGAAGCTTTGGGCTTTCCTGGCGTTCTCTGTTGTACTGACTGCGTTTATCTACCCAATGGAAGGTTACTGGACGTGGGGCGGTGGCTTCCTGTCAGAAGCAGGTTTCAGCGACTTCGCAGGTTCAGGTATCGTTCACATGGCGGGTGCTGCAGCGGCACTGGCGGGTGTTCTCCTGCTGGGTGCACGTAAAGGCAAATACGGCAAGAACGGTCAAATTTACCCAATTCCAGGTTCAAACCTGCCACTGGCAACCCTGGGTACTTTCATCCTGTGGTTCGGTTGGTTCGGCTTCAACGGTGGTTCGCAGCTGATGGTTTCAGACTTTGAAAACGCAACAGCAGTTGGTCAAATCTTCCTGAACACTAATGCGGCAGCAGCAGCGGGTGCCATCGTTGCACTGGCAGTGTGTAAAGCCACTTGGGGTAAAGCTGACCTGACAATGGTGTTGAACGGCGCGTTGGCTGGTCTGGTAGCGATTACTGCTGACCCACTGTCACCATCTCCAGTTGCGGCACTGACTATCGGTGGTCTGTCTGGTGCACTGGTTGTTATCAGTATCGTTGGTCTGGATAAACTGAAGATTGACGATCCAGTAGGTGCAATCTCTGTGCACGGTACTTGTGGTCTGTTTGGTCTGCTGGCAGTACCTTTCAGCAACGCTGACGCGACTTTCGGCGCACAAATCTTCGGTGCAGCAGTTATCTTTGCTTGGGTATTCGGTGCAAGCCTGGCGGTTTGGGCAGTGCTGAAAGCCACCATGGGTATCCGTGTAGGTGAAGAAGAAGAACTTGAAGGCATGGACTTCCACGACTGTGGTGTAGATGCTTACCCAGAGTTTGTTAGCGTGAAATAATATGTAACATTTCTAAGTGCTTACCAAGCCCTGCATCCTTTGGATGCGGGGCTTTTTGCTATTTATCGGTTACATAACGTATTGCATACGCATATTTGGTGTGTATACTAATCGCATTGATAAACGTTCTCATTTGAATTTGCACTTTAGGGAATCAAGGATATGAAAAAGCTGTTGACAGCATCAGCACTGATGTTTGGAGTTATGGGTACAGGCGTAGCGCAAGCTGCAGAGGAAGTGAACGTATACTCTTACCGTCAGCCGTTTCTGATTGAGCCAATGCTTGACCAGTTCACCAAGGAGACAGGTATCAAGGTAAACGTGAAGTTTGCTAAGAAAGGTATGGCTGAGAAAGTTGAGCAGGAAGGCGAATACAGCCCGGCTGACGTTCTGCTGACCGTTGATATCTCTCGTCTGATGGAGCTGGTAAATAAAGATCTGGTTCAACCTGTTGATAGCAACATCATTGATGAAAACGTACCTGCACAATACCGTGATGGTGAAGACCGCTGGTTTGCCCTGACTACGCGTTCTCGTGCGGTTTACTCTTCCCGTGACCGTGTAGGTCAACTGGGTGCGGATTTTGACTACATGGATCTGGCGAAGCCTGAATTCAAAGGAAAAATCTGTACACGCTCTGGTAAGCATCCGTACAATGTTTCCCTGGTTGCCTCTATCATCGCTAACCATGGCGAAGCAGAAGCAAAAGCATGGCTGGAAGGCGTGAAAGCGAATCTGGCCCGTAAACCACAGGGTAACGACCGTGCACAAGTCAAAGCGATCTCTGAAGGTCTGTGTGACGTGTCTCTGGGTAACAGCTACTACCTGGGTAAAATGCTGGCCGACGAGAAGCAAATCCCATGGGCAGAGAGCGTATACCTGAACTACCCTGGCCAAAAAGCTGACGGCACACATGTGAACATCAGCGGTATGGCAATGGCGAAATACTCGCCAAACAAAGAAAACGCACAGAAACTGATGGAGTACCTGACGTCAGATGCGGCACAAAAGATGTACGCGGAAGTGAACTACGAAGAGCCAGTTAAGCCGGGCGTTGCAAGCTCTGAGCTGGTGGCCTCTTGGGGTGAATACAACGCAGACGATCTGCCACTTGAAACCATTGCGGATAACTACGCAACAGCGATGAAGCTTCTTGATGAAGTGAAATTCGACCTGTAATGGTGAAGGGGGAACTTGGTTCCCCCTTACTGCATTCTGACGCCATAATGTTGTAGGCAATGTTAGAACAGAATCGATTTTTGAAAGCCAGTAGTTGGGTGTTTTCCCTGCTGCTGGTTTTGCCTATTTTGGCAATCTTTTACACTTCGCTTGGTGAATCCGACGAAGTCTTTGGTCACCTGATGTCTACGGTGATGGGTACTTACACGCTAAATACCGCGTTGTTGGTCTTAGGCACTGTCTCTCTTTCCCTTTTAATGGGCATTCCCTCAGCCTGGTTGATGGCCAACTATGCCATTCCCGGAGATCGTTGGTTGCAGTGGGCCTTGGTACTTCCCCTTGCAATGCCCGGCTATATTGTTGGTTATATCTATACCGATTGGTTTGATTTTGCTGGCCCTATTCAACTCCTTCTAAGGGATGTGACAGGCTGGACGTCAGCCGCGCAATACTGGTTCCCTGATTTACGCACCTTGCCAGGTGCATGTTTTGTCTTGGCGTTAGTGCTGTACCCGTATATCTACCTTCTTGCCCGTGCGGCCTTCATGGAACAAAGCCTGACGCTGACCCAATCTGCACGCCTGCTGGGCTGCACCCCAACACAAAGCTTTTTCCGTGTATCACTGCCGCTTGCCCGTCCTGCTATTGCAGTGGGTGCCTCGCTGGTTGCCATGGAAGCGCTCGGTGATTTTGGTACCGTTTCCTATTTCGCCGTGAGTACGCTGACAACGGCGGTATACGATACTTGGCTAGGTTATTCCAACCTCAATGCCGCGGCAAAAATCTCTGCCATCATGCTAGTGGTGATTTTTGTGCTGATCAGCAGTGAGCGCTATAGCCGCCGCAAGCAAAAGCTTTTCAGTCAGAATGTTACGCCGGATACCATTGCCAAATCACCGCTTCGAGGCAAATACAAAGTGCTGGCGACAGTATGGTGCTGGGGGCTTTTCACCATCGCGTTTATCGCGCCGCTTGGCCAACTTCTTATCTATGCGTGGGATTATCATTCCAGCAGTTCGGTGGAAGATTTTGCACAATACAGTGTGAACAGCCTTTATGTGTCGGCAATTGCTGCCGTGGTGGCATTGGTTATTGCGCTACTGGTGAATTTCTATAAGCGTCTTTCCGGCCGTGCTGCGAGTAATGTGCCTATCCGTATCGCCTCAATGGGGTATGCGGTACCAGGGACTGTGTTGGCGATAGGTGTGCTGATTTTCCTGACCAGTGCTGATCACATTATCAATGATATTGCTAAAGCCATGGATTGGGGACGCCCGGGACTCCTTCTTTCCGGCACTATGTTCGCCATGTTGACGGCATTTGTGGTACGTTTCAGTGCGGTTGCAATCGGCAGTGTTGAATCGAGTCTTGCAAAGGTTTCACCGTCGCTGGATATGGCTGCGCGCACCATGGGCTGTAATGTACGTAGCATGATTCAGCGCGTGCAATTACCTCTTATTCGCCGAGGCTGTTTGATTGCCATGCTGCTGGTATTTATTGAATCGATGAAAGAGCTTAATGCAGCATTGTTGCTTCGCCCTTTCAATTTCGAAACGCTGGCGACCTATGTCTTTAACTATGCTTCCGACGAACACCTTGAATATGCAGCGTTACCAGCAGTATTACTGGTGTTGGTTGGACTTATCCCTTTGATCATGATTAACCGTTCTTTGGAGCAAAGCCACTCATGAGTTGTGCACTGACTGTAAGCAATCTGATTTGTCGTTATAACGGCCAGGCAGTGCTGAATGATCTCACGTTCCGCGTTGAAAAAGGCGAAATTGTCTGCCTACTCGGGGCAAGCGGCTGCGGTAAAACGACTCTGCTGAAAGCCATCGCTGGCTTGCTGCCTTTAGACAGTGGCGAGATGATGATTAATTGCCGTCAGATTGTAGGCCCCTCGCTGAATGTGCCGCCTGAGCAGCGCAATATCGGCATGATTTTTCAGGACTATGCCCTGTTCCCACACCTAACGGTGGCAGAGAATGTGTCGTTCGGTCTGAAAGGTTGGGACAAATTGGCCACCAACGCACGTGTCCAAGAAATGCTGGCGCTGGTAAAACTGGATGGTCTCGAAAGCCGTTATCCGCATCAACTTTCCGGCGGTCAACAACAGCGTGTTGCGATTGCCCGAGCGTTGGCTGGTAAGCCAGATCTTCTGTTACTGGATGAACCTTTTTCCAATATCGACACGCAAGTGCGCCACAGTCTAATCAAAGAAATCCGAAAGATTTTCAAAGAGCAGGGTGTGACGGCCATTTTCGTCACCCACAGTCGAGAAGAAGCCTTTGCTTTCGCCGATAAATTGGCGGTGATGAATAAAGGTGTGATTGAGCAATACGGTGGTGCGACCGATCTTTACTACAGCCCAAGCAGCCGTTTTGTGGCAGATTTTCTTGGACACGGCTCATATGTGCCGGTATCTGTGAATGGCGACAGTAAAATGTATACGCCATTGGGAGAGTGGCCAGTAGAGCAAGCCGCCAATGGCAGCGATTTGGAATGGCTTATCCGCCCACAAAACCTCTCGATTACCCCAGATGATTCTGGCAATGGTGTCGTAAGTGATGTGCAGTTTATGGGTGACAGTTGCCGCTATCTCGTGGATGTGAATGGACAAAGCTTAATGGTTTACTCTAACCAACTTTTGGATATGGGTGACAAGGTTAGACTCGATATCAGACCACACCCACCGGTGCTGTTCGAAGCCTCCTAATTTGAGTGAGTTGACATAGAATACAAAAAAACCGGCGTAAGCCGGTTTTTTCTTGGTTGCTTGCGGGACTTAGTGGCCGCAAAGCATGTCAATGTAACCATCCGCCTGACGAATCAATGCTTCTTTATCCGGTTGCTGGTTAGTTTGAAGATAAAGAATGTAGCATACGCCATCAAAGAGTCGGGCCAGCTCAATGGCTGAGCGGCGCTCTGGGATCACACCTTCTTGAATACCGTGATTGAATAGGGCGGTGTATTGCTCCAAAACCACGTTTTTGCCTTCCACAAAATTTGGCCAGATGTCTTCACGAATAGATGTGCTCCACTCATACCAGACTTTCAGCCATTCTTTGTCTGCCAGCGCCGCGTCGATCACCGCGGAAGTCACGAACGACAATGAATTACGAACGTGTTTTTTACCCAAGTGAAGGTGGCGGGCAATAATCTGTTGAAACTCTTTTTCTGCTTCTTTGAGTACGGCTTCGACGAGATCTTCCCGGGTCGGGAAGTAATTAAATACGGTTGCCACAGAGACTTGTGCCATATCTGCGATATCTGCATGCCCTGCACGCCCGATGCCACGCTTGGAAAATACTTCCAGCGCATAGCCGAGCAGTTGTTCCTTCCTCTGCTCAGGCGACAAACGGGTCCTTGTACGTCCACTTGATGTAGTCATCCTGGTTCCTGCCAACTTATAACGAATTTAGTCTGCCTATATCGGACAAACTTTATATTGATGTAACACGCTAAATAACAACTGCTTGCGAAGTGTACAACAGCAACAAGTTGCTTAACAACGGCTTGACGCTATGGAGCGTCGAAATTTTGACGTGCATCGAGAGTAGGCTTGAGCAAGCGGCAGTGGTAGAATGTCCGACCTCATTTACACAGGTAGTCTGGCGGATAGCCGTCGAGGGTTAAAATGAAACATACCGTAGAAGTGATGATTTCAGAGCAAGAAGTCCAACAGCGTGTGAAGGCGTTGGGTGCTGAAATCACTGAGCACTATAAAGATTCTCAGGACCTGGTCATGGTTGGCCTGTTGCGTGGTTCTTTTGTATTCATGGCGGATCTGGCGCGTGCCATTGAGCTGCCTCATTCAGTCGACTTCATGACAGCATCAAGCTACGGCAATGCGATGGAAAGTACCCGTGATGTGCGTATCCTGAAAGATCTGGATGACGACATCAAAGGGAAAGATGTGTTGCTGGTGGAAGATATTATCGACACCGGTAACACCCTGAGCAAAGTATGCGAAATCCTGTCTATTCGTGAGCCTAAATCTATCCGCATCTGTACGCTGCTCGACAAACCAGAGCGTCGTGAAGTCGATGTACATGTAGATTGGTATGGCTTCAAAATCCCTGACGAATTCGTTGTGGGTGTGGGCATCGACTATGCTCAGAAATATCGTCACCTGCCGTACATCGGTAAAGTGGTGCCACTGGAAGGCTAATCACCTAACAGCCATGAAAAAAGCGACCATCTGGTCGCTTTTTTGTGTCTGAGTATTTCAGAGGTTATTCAGGAATGAGCTCTGACATGGCTGACTCATAGCCTGCTTCCAATGTCGCAACGCTATTCGCTGTCATTCCCAAATCCTTCAGTACACCATCACTGATGTCATAGAACCAACCATGAATTTTTACGTCCTGCCCGCGCTCCCAGGCGGCACGCAGTATGGTGGAATTGCCAAGGTTGTAGACCTGCTCGGCAACATTGATTTCACAGAGTTTATTACCCTGCTCTTCTAATGTGAGGCCGCTTAGGTAGCGTTTGTGCTTTCGGTAGAGGTCGCGGATGTGAAGAAGCCAGTTGTTGATAAGGCCGAGCTCGGGGTTTTCAATCGCGGCGTGCACACCACCACAACGGTAATGTCCACAGATGATGATGTGTTTTACCTGAAGCACGTCAACAGCATACTGAACCACAGAAAGGCAGTTAAGGTCAGTGTGGACAACTTGATTGGCCACGTTTCGGTGAACGAATAGCTCACCCGAGTCCAGACCTGTCAGACGCTCCGCCGGTACGCGACTGTCAGCACAACCTATCCATAGGTATTCAGGGTGCTGGGATTTTGCTAATTCCGCAAAGTAAGCCGGATTGTCTTCTTTGATGGTTTTGGACCATTTCACATTATTCGAAAGAAGCTGCTTAATTTGAGCCATGGCGCCCCCTAAAAAATTCTGCGAGCAACTATACACCACAAAAGATCATATTTAGATACAATTTAACACTTTCTACTCAACATTTTAGCTCCTCCTACCAGCAGTATGGTTGATATAACAGATCCCTGTTACCGTAATTGATCGGTATACTAGGGCGCGCTTTATCTCCTCCCCGCTAACCATTTGGGAACAAAATGTGTACACCAGCCGCAAAGAACCGCGGATGGTTTGGGAAAAGTTGCGTCTTTGATTTGTTGGAGAGCACGGATAGGAGAGCTGATTACCTACTTGGGTAATTGGGTAGCTTGCCGAAAAGGAAGTATTAAAAGGGAGCAAGTTGTGAAATTAGACCGATTCAAACACTGGAGCCTGAAAGGCGACATTTTCGGCGGTGTCACTACTGCCATCATTTCTCTTCCCCTCGCGCTTGCATTTGGTGTCGCCTCCGGCGCTGGTGCTGAAGCAGGTCTTTGGGGCGCTATTCTCGTTGGTTTGTTTGCTGCGCTGTTTGGCGGCTCCTCCACACTGATTTCTGAACCGACCGGCCCGATGACAGTCATCATGACGGCTGTCCTCACCTCTATGATGGCGAGATATCCAGAAACGGGCATGGCAATGGCCTTTACTGTCGTTATGATGGCAGGTGCTTTTCAGGTCTTACTGGGTACGTTGAAACTGGGTAAGTACGTCACCTTAATGCCATATAGCGTGGTATCCGGCTTTATGTCCGGCATTGGTGTGATACTGATACTGCTGCAAATTAGCCCATTGATGGGACAGGCAGCGCCTCCTGGCGGCGTGCTGGGAACGATTCAGGCATTGCCAGAAACCGTCTCGAATCTCAGTTTCAAAGAGCTCTTCCTCGGCCTTCTGACTTTGGGCATTCTGTTTTACTTTCCGAAAAAATACCGTAAGTACATTCCTGCCCAGCTCGTTGCGCTGGTATTGGTAACTCTGTTATCTGTCATTTTCTTTGATATCGAGAGCATTCGCCGTATCGGTGAAATACCGACAGGTTTGCCGTCAATTGTGTTCCCGACTTTTACTCCAGAACAGCTCACCACTATGGTGATTGATGCGCTGGTGCTGGGTACTTTGGGTTGTATCGATACGTTGCTGACGGCAGTGATTGCTGACTCATTGACCCGGGAAGAGCACAACTCAGACAAAGAGCTCCGTGGTCAGGGCATTGCGAACATTATCTCGGGTATGTTCGGAGCACTGCCAGGAGCCGGTGCCACCATGGGTACCGTGGTGAACGTTCAGGTTGGCGCCCGCTCACCGCTGGCAGGGATTGTTCGTGCCCTTATTCTTGCAGCAGTGGTGTTGGTCGCAGGCTTCCTGACAGAGCCGATTCCAATGGCTGTGTTGGCCGGTATCGCACTCTATGTGGGTATTAACATTCTTGACTGGAGTTTCCTGCAGCGCGCCCACAAAGTGAGTAAGCACCAAACGGCTATTATGTATGGCGTCATGGCGCTGACTGTTTTTGTCGATTTGATTGTTGCTGTTGGCTTGGGTGTTTTCATTTCCAACGTGATCGTGATTGAAAGGCTCAGCCGAGAGCAGGCGAAGCAGGTGAAAGCCATCAGTGATGCGGATGAGGATGATGTTCCTCTGACAGACGAAGAGCGAGATTTATTAGATAATTCTGATGGAAAGGTGTTGTTTTTCTATCTCTCCGGCCCAATGATCTTCAGCGTGTCCAAAGCCATCTCCCGACAACACACCAGTATCGGCGACTATCGCGTCATGATCCTGGATTTGAGTGATGTGCCTCTGATTGACATGACAGTGGGTCTCGCGCTGGAAAACGCCATTGCCGATGCCCGCGAAGCGAATTGTACTGTGTTCTTGCTCAGTCCTCATGAGCAGACCACAGAACAGCTGAAACGCCTTCATGTTGGCGACTGGGTCGCTGACACGCACATGTTCGACTCCCGTTACGATGCGCTCAATGCTGCCAAGCGGCTAACGGAAGTCATGCCATAAAAGAATAAATAACACTTATGAAAGCAATTGAAATCGACAATCTGGTCAAGGTATATGGCACAGATGTCAAAGCGCTTAAAGGGGTGTCTTTATCGGTTGAGGAGGGCGATTTTTACGCCCTTCTTGGTCCTAACGGTGCTGGAAAATCCACGACGATTGGGATCGTCAGCTCACTGGTAAACAAAACGTCTGGCAAGGTGAAGATTTTCGGTTACGACATCGACACTCAACTGGTCGAAGCAAAAAAACAAATTGGACTGGTGCCTCAGGAGTTTAACTTCAATCAGTTCGAGAAAGTGGAACAAATCGTTGTTAATCAGGCTGGGTACTACGGCGTAGAGCGTGAAGAAGCCAAGCGCCGCGCTAAAAAATACCTCACCCAGCTCGACCTTTGGGAGAAGCGCAACGAATCAGCCCGTAATCTTTCTGGTGGTATGAAGCGCCGTCTGATGATTGCGCGCGCCCTGATGCACGAGCCAAAACTGCTTATTCTGGATGAGCCTACAGCGGGTGTAGATATTGAACTGCGCCGCTCGATGTGGACTTTCCTGCAGGAAATCAACAAGCAGGGCATCACTATCATCCTGACCACCCATTATCTCGAAGAAGCGGAAATGCTGTGTCGTAATATCGGCATCATTAACCGTGGTGAGCTGATTGAAGACACCTCGATGAAAGCGCTTTTAAAGAAACTGGATGTGGAAACCTTTGTTCTGGATCTCGCGCCGGACAGCTCAGTAAAAAGCTTGGAAGGCGTTCAGTGGGTGCAAGTCGATGACCACACACTGGAAGTTGATGTGCATAAACACACAGGCCTGAACACGGTCTTCGAACAGTTGACCGCGCAAGGTATCCAGGTGCTTTCGATGAGAAATAAAGCTAACCGATTGGAAGAGTTGTTCGTGACGCTGGTGCGCGAAAATGCGGAGGCCAAAGCATGAATAAACTTTACTGGGTGGCTTTTAAAAGCCTCATCATCAAGGAAGTGACCCGCTTTACCCGTATCTGGGTGCAAACGTTGGTTCCGCCTGCCATTACCATGACCTTGTATTTCATCATCTTCGGTAACCTGATTGGCAGCCGGATTGGTGAAATGGGCGGCTTCAGTTACATGGCTTACATCGTACCGGGTCTTATTATGATGTCGGTGATCACCAACTCTTACTCCAACGTGGCCTCTTCCTTTTTTAGTGCCAAAATGCACCGGAACATTGAAGAACTAATGGTTGCGCCTGTACCGAACTACATCATGATCGCCGGTTATGTCGGCGGCGGTGTGGCAAGAGGCTTGGCGGTTGGGGTGATGGTCTCCATGGTGTCGCTGTTTTTTGTCGACCTTAAAATTGCCCATCTCGGCGTGATTGTGGCCACGGTATTCCTGACATCGGTGGTCTTTTCACTGGGTGGATTGATCAATGCAGTATTTGCAAAAAGCTTTGATGACATCAGTATCATCCCGACCTTTGTACTGACACCGCTGACCTATCTGGGTGGCGTGTTTTATTCGCTCTCCCTGCTTCCTGAATTCTGGCAGGGCGTGTCGAAGCTGAACCCTATCGTCTACATGGTGAATGCTTTCCGTTACGGCTTTCTTGGTGTGTCTGATGTGAATATCGTGACGTCATTTGCGGTATTAAGTTTGTTTGTTGTCGGACTGTACACGTTAGCGTGGTATCTCATTAGTCGTGGTATCGGCCTTCGAAGCTAAGAGCACTATGAGCATAAAAAAACCGCCTTCCGGCGGTTTTTTACTATCTGAGTGCGAGCGTATTACTCTTCGCTGTCGTCAGCGACCTGTGGGGTCAAATCAACAGTAAGGTTGTCGATAAGTCTCACTTGGCTCAGGAAAGCAGCTGCCAGAATTACGGCTTTAGAAGTGTGCTCGCTGATAGGTTGCAGGGTGTTGGCATCACGGATGAAAATCTCGTCTGGCTCTAGACCCGCTGCGCGCAGCTGGTCGTTACCGTCCAGCACCAGTTCGCTGTAGTCGTTACGGCCACCACGCATTTGGCTACTGATCCAACGCAGAGTTTTTGCCAGCACTGGTGCACGTTGACGCTCATCGACGGTCAAACGGGTATTACGGCTGCTCATGGCAAGCCCATCCATTTCACGCACGGTCGCAACAGGAATGATTTCGATAGGCAGGCAAAGATCGTCCACCATCTTTTTAATCACGGCAAGTTGCTGGAAGTCTTTCTCACCAAAGCAAGCCACATCCGGCTGAACCATATTGAACAGCTTGGAAACAACGGTTGCTACGCCTTTAAAGTGGCCTGGACGGGATGCGCCTTCAAGCACACCGGAAAGGCCCGGAACATCCACAAATGCGTGATTGTCCATGCCATTGGGGTACATGATGTCGGCGGTCGGGGTGAATACCACCTCAACCCCTTCAGTGTTCAGTTTGGCAATGTCTTCATCGAGCGTGCGAGGATACGCCGCCAAATCATCTGCTTTATCAAACTGCATTGGGTTAACGAAGATGCTAACAACCACTACATCGGCATTCTCACGGGCTCTGCGAACCAGAGTGAGGTGACCGTCGTGCAGGTGACCCATGGTAGGGACAAACGCAATGCGCTGGCCTTCACGGCGCCATTGCTGAACCTGTTCACGGAGTGGGGCAATCTCAGCGATTACTTGCATTTATCGGCATTCCTCAGTTAAACGTCTGCTCTGGGCCAGGGAACTCGCCGCTTGCCACTTCTTCAATGTAACGGGACACAGCCAGACGCATGTCGCCCGTTTCTTTCAGGTAGTTTTTGGAAAAACGTGGGATGTAGTTAGCAGAGATGCCGAACATGTCGTGCATCACCAGAATCTGGCCATCCGTCGCATTACCTGCACCGATACCAATGACAGGTACACGGACAGCGTCAGTGATGCGCGCTGCCAGCGCTTTTGGCACACATTCCAGCAAGATAACCTGAGCACCGGCTTTTTCGAGCGCCAGTGCGTCCTGAACCATTTGCTCTGCTTTTTCCTCTTCGCGGCCCTGAATTTTAAAGCCACCGAAGATATTAATGGATTGAGGGGTCAGGCCAAGGTGCGCACATACAGGCACAGCGCGTTGGGTCAGCATGGTGATGGTATCAGCCAGCCAAGCGCCGCCTTCCACTTTCACCATGTTGGCGCCGGCTTGCATTAGAACTGCTGCGTTCTTGCAGGCTTCTTCTGGCGTGGCAAATGACATAAATGGCATGTCGGCCATCAGAAGGCTATTTGGGCTACCTGCACGCACACTGCGCGTGTGATAAGCGATTTCGTCAATCGTGACTGAAAGGGTGTCACTCTTTCCTTGCAAAACCATGCCTAGTGAGTCGCCAACCAGCAACACAGGCATTTCCTGCTCTTCAAATAATTGGGCAAAACTGGCGTCATAAGCAGTTGCCGAAGCAAATTTACGTCCTTCCTGCTTCCATGCCATTAAGGTACTAATCGTAATTTTTTTCATCTTGTCTCCCAAACCCTGCTTGTTTTGTTTCGGTGCCTAGGCGAGTGTGCTTACGCGAGGGCAGTCAGGCCGTTTTTATCCGTGACGGCGACCAGCTCTGCGACAGCACTGCCATCAGGCAGCTGCAAGTCAGGGGCTATTTCGGCGAGAGGGTAAAGCACGAATTCACGCACTTTCATCCCGTAGTGTGGAACGGTTAACCGTTCACTTTCCAGCTGGAGATCCCCATACAGCAGGATATCCAAGTCCAGAGTTCGTGGTCCCCAGCGTTCTTCTTTACGCTCGCGGCCAAACTCCAGCTCAATGCGCTGTGTATGATCAAGAAGATCTAACGGTTGAAGCTCGGTGTCAATGGCTGCAACCGCATTCACATAATCGGGCTGGTCGGCGGGACCCATCGGCTTACTGCTATAGAGCGAAGATGTACAGACAAAGCGGGTACCTGGTAGATGTTTCAGTGCCTCAATCGCATGTTGGGCTTTTTCTACCGGATTACCTAAGTTACTGCCTATAGCAATGTAAGCGCGGATCATGATTCTGTATTCGACTTCGGTTTAGGCTTTCGGCTGCGAGGCTTGGTTTTGCGGCGACGTCGGGTCTTTTTCGCTGCACTGGCCTTGTTCAGCACCTGCACCATGTCATGGCGATCGTCACGGTTCGCTCTTTGGAAGTCATCCCACCAGGTGGCGAGCTCTTCCAGTTGTCCGCCTTCAATTTTGCCACGCATTTCAAGGAAATCGAACGCAGCGCGGAACTTGTTTTGTTCCAGCAGTTTGTAAGCGCGGTTACCTGAGCGGCGGCTCAAGCGAAGCTGCAATTGCCAGATATCGCGAATCATTGCAGTGAAGCGGCGCGGGATCGCGATGCTCTTCACCTGCTCATCCAGAATGTCATTGGCCGCGACCATAAAGGCGTCGTAGTAGCTCAGGCCACTTTCGAAGGCGATTTCTTCTGCGCGGGTTTCCAGCGGGTACCACAGCATAGCGGCATACATAAAGGCTGGGTTGATGCGCTGGTCATTGGCGACGCGATCGTCGGTAGATTTCAGTACCAGCTCCAACATCTTCTCGCATTTACTGCTGCGATCTTCGGTGAAATGCTCATCAAGGATCGGGAACAGTGGCGAAAAGAGATTGTAGTCACGCAGCAGGCGATAGGTATCCAAGCCGTTGCCGGATTGCAAAAGCTTGAGGCTTTCTTCAAACAGACGGGCGGCAGGAATATCACGAAGCAGGTGAGCCAGCGCAGGAATTGGTGCGGCTGTCGCTTCGTTAATTTGCATGTCGAGCTTCGCGGCAAAGCGCACTGCACGCAGCATACGAACCGGGTCTTCACGGTAACGGGTTTCCGGATCGCCAATCAGGCGGATCACGCGGTTTTTCAGGTCTTCAACACCACCTGCATAATCGCGTACCGAGAAGTCATCAATGTTGTAGTAAAGGGCATTGACGGTGAAGTCACGGCGCTCTGCATCTTCATCGATGGTGCCGTAAACGTTGTCACGCAGCAGCATGCCGTCATTCGACTGGCTGGCAGACTTATCACCTTTATCAGCGCCGTGGTGACCACGGAAGGTCGCCACTTCAATCACGTCACGACCGAAGAGAATATGTGCCAGACGGAAACGGCGGCCAACCAGGCGGCAGTTTCTGAACAGCTTACGCACTTCTTCCGGCGTCGCGTTGGTCGCGATATCGAAATCTTTTGGCTGTTTATTCAGCAGCAAATCACGCACACCACCACCAACGAGGTATGCTTCAAAGCCTGCTTTATTCAGGCGATAGAGCACCTTCAGCGCATTTTCGCTGATATCTTTTCTTGATATACCGTGCTCTTGGCGTGGAATAACTTCTAGCTTCAGGTCATCAATCGCGCGTGTTTTATTATCGCGATTCAATACCTTACGGCAAAAGCTGGTAACTCGATTAAAGATAACTCACCTCGTATCTGACAGGTCGGGCCATAAAAACGACGGCATATGATATATCACCGCTCCGTATTTTAGAAAGCTGTAATCACTTCCGTCTCATTTGGCAGCTTGCTTATCTGCCAGTTTTTCTCGCCCCAAAGGAGCAATTCTTCCACCGGTGCCCCCTGTAATTCAGCAGGAACAGGGTGCCCTAAAAATGCCAATGCAGCTTCAAGGGCGGGACCAGGATGGGTATTGTCGATGGCCGGTGCATGGTTTTGCTTAGAAAGCTTATTACCGTCGGCGTTGAGTGCAAGTGGCAAGTGTAAATAACTCACCTGAGGTGCGCCCAGTTTTTGATAAAGAGAAACCTGTCTTCCCGTCGGCTCAATAAGATCCGCGCCACGAACGACCTCTGTGACACCTTGATGAATATCGTCCATTACCACCGCCAGGTTGTAGGCATAAAGCCCGTCACGGCGCTTAATAATGAAGTCTTCCGCTGCCATCGCAGGGTCGAGTGGCATCACACCATGTTTGATATCAACAAACTCTGTCACCGGGCTATCAATGCAGACACGAACAGCAGAACCATCAGCGCCCAGTGTCCTTTGTCGGCAAGTGCCAGGGTAAATGCCACCGGCGTCTTTTATCTGGCGTCGGGTGCATTGACAGAAGTAGGCTTCACCATTTCTTAGCCAGTGCTCGATCTGCGCTTGATAGGCATCGTAGCGGTCATGCTGGTAAAGGATGCCGTCATCCCAATGAAGGCCGTAGGCGTCCAGTGTTTTGAGAATGGCATCAGCCGCCCCGGCGACTTCCCGTGGCGGATCGATATCTTCGATACGAACCAACCAGTTACCTTGATGGGCTTTGGCCTGAAGGTAGCTTCCCAGCGCTGCCACTAAGGACCCAAAGTGTAGGGGGCCTGATGGCGAAGGGGCGAATCGCCCGACGTATTGCATTTTCTGTTTCTCTGAAAAAGGAAAAAGGGAGCCTTAGCTCCCTTTTTGCCATGAATCTCGGTAAAGCGGTAGGCTTAGCCTGCCATTTGCTTTTCTTTGATTTCTGCAAGGGTTTTGCAGTCAATACATAGATCCGCAGTAGGACGGGCTTCAAGGCGACGTACACCGATTTCAACACCACAAGAATCACAGAAACCGAAATCATCGTCTTCCAGACGCTGAAGGGTTTTGTCGATCTTCTTGATCAGCTTGCGTTCGCGGTCGCGGTTACGCAATTCCAGGCTGAACTCTTCTTCCTGTGCCGCACGGTCAACAGGATCAGGGAAATTAGCCGCTTCGTCTTGCATGTGATGTACAGTACGGTCAACTTCTTCCCTAAGCTGATTACGCCACGCTTGGAGGATTTTACGGAAATGATCAACTTGTTGATCATTCATGTACTCCTCGCCAGCCTTCTCTTGGTAAGGTTCTAACCCGGCCGTAGCCAGGATGCCCAGCGATTTTTTAACTTTGCTCTCTGGCATTAAGCGTTCTCCTAAATACACCCTGACCTGCTCGGTCAAAAGAGGGCGGTATCTATATCAGAAACCCTATAACGAGGCAATCTTTGTTTTTGCCTCTTGTCATCCCAGTGTGAAGATGTCTACATTTTTTCTCAATTCTGGGAGAACGGGACCCGTTTATTTATGCTCATATGGACTGATGAAAGTGTCGTTTGGTAACACAGAATTTCCACACCAAGTGCTTGAGCGTCTATAAGTAGCTGATTATAGACCGCATCTATGTGTTTTGCCGCTGACACCTTCTCAATTCCAGAATGAAGCACGGCAAAAAACAGCACCGCGCGTTTTCCTTGTTGGGCGAGCACGCCCAATTCCCGTAAGTGTTTCTGACCCCGAGTGGTGACAGTATCCGGGAAGAAGCCTTGTCCATCTTCTTCCAATAACGTGACACTTTTCACCTCTATATAGCAGTCTTCTTTGTCCGGTGATTGAAGCAGGATGTCGATGCGGCTCTTCTCTTCACCATACGGTACTTCGGTACGAAGGGTTTCATAACCCTGCAATTCCGCCACCACATCCTCTTTGATCGCTTCCACCACCAGACGATTAGCCTGTGCAGTATTGATGCAAATAAGGTGCCCGTGTTGAGTTTCTGTCAGCTCCCAGCTGTTGGCATATTTGCGCTTGGGGTTGTCAGAAGTGGAATACCACACGGTATCCCCCGGTGTGGCGCAACCTGTCATGGCACCTGTGTTCGCACAGTGCATGGTGACTTCAGAACCATCCGTCAATGTCACGTCGGCAAGAAAACGTTTATAGCGACGGATTAAGGTGGCCGGTTGTAATGGAGGGTCAAATTTCATGGTTGTCCTTGATAAATATACCGACGAACATCAACGGGTTAATGTCCAACGATTCAGGCATTGATAATGTACGCCGTGCCCATTTTCAGCCGGTACTGATGCATAAATGCCGAAGTGATAAAAAGTGAGCGGCGTTCGGAGCGAACGTCGGTTTTCTGTCGGTCTGGCTCGGCGCGCTAAGGTGATGTGCGGCACGAAATTATGTTCTGCAGAGCGACCTAAGATCTTGGCGGCAGCCTCCTGCAGCTGGCTGGACAATGCGCTTAACGTGGCATTCTCCTCAATCCCGAGCCAGAGGATGCCCTGTTTGGGGAATTCGCCGGTTTCTGTGGTTTGGGTAGAGATGGCTGGAAGCGATATTTTATCTGCAACCTCACACAGCGAGCGATAGGCAGGACTGTCGACTTCGCCGAGAAACGCCAGGGTAATATGGAGGTTCTCATCGGGAACGGGCCGACCGCGCTCGGCTAGCGTTTGCTTGAGCGCAACAATGGTGCTGCGGCTGTTGGCGTTGTGCGTGTCGCTTAAATCCAAAGCGAAGAAGAGTCTTCGCGTTTCCTTGCTCAACGTCCTGCATCCTTGCGTGATTTGGGTATACTGTTCGCGTAATTCTGACATAAAGGCCTTTCCATTGTCACAGCTCCCTATCGACAGCGTCTTAGAAGACGTGATCTCCGCACTGACCCAATCTTCGCAAGTGATTCTTAAAGCGCCGCCGGGGGCAGGTAAATCGACAAGATTGCCGCAGGCGCTGCTGGAGAAAAATGTCTTCGAAGGAAAAATCATCCTGCTGGAACCCCGTCGTCTAGCGGCAAGAAACATTGCCCGCTTTCTGGCTTCCCAGCGCGGTGAGAAAGTGGGTGAGACGATAGGTTTACGTGTGCGTGGAGAAACCCGTGTCAGTGACAAAACCCGCCTTGAGATCGTCACTGAAGGCGTACTGACAAGAATGATCCAATCTGACCCAGAACTCGACGGTGTCAGTTTGGTTATCTTCGATGAATTCCATGAGCGCAACCTTCATGCGGATCTTGCGCTGGCGCTCTCTTTGGATGTACAGGGCGCGCTTCGTGATGATTTAACCTTATTGGTTATGTCAGCGACACTGGACGATGCAGCGCTAACGACCCTGCTACCTCAAGCGAGAGTACTGACTTCCGAAGGGCGAAGCTTTCCGGTTGAAGTGCGTTATCAGCCGATCGCCAAACAATACGGCTATGAGGGTTTAGTGGCGTCTGCCGTTGCGAAATTGATGCAGGAAGAAGAGGGCTCAGCGCTGGTGTTCTTGCCAGGCGCAGGGGAAATCACCCGTGTCGCCGAAGTCTTGGAAACGAAAGTGCCCCATGGTGTGATGGTTTGCCCGCTGTTTGGTCAGATGAATGCCAAAGAACAACAGGCGGCGATCGCACCAGCATCGAAAGGCCAACGTAAGGTGGTACTTGCAACCAACATTGCTGAAACCAGTTTGACGATTGAAGGCATTCGCTTGGTGGTGGACTCCGGGCTTGAACGCGTGGCGCGCTTTAACCGCAAAACTGGCATCACCAAGCTCGAAACGGTGCAGATTGCGCGCTCGTCTGCGATTCAACGGATGGGGCGGGCAGGTCGCTTATCAGCAGGCCTTTGTCTTCGTCTTTACAGTGAAGACTCGTTCCAGCGGATGCGGGCAGTTCCAGATCCAGAAATCGTTACCAGTGACTTGATGCAACTGGTGCTGGAAATCGTGCAGTGGGGCTGTGCGCCGGAAGATTTGCAATGGCTTGACCTTCCGCCGACCCAACATTGGCAGCAAGCCGTTACCCTATTGCGACAGCTGGATATTCTCGATGAACACAAAGCGCTGACACAAAAAGGCAAGCAGGTGACTGAGTTGGGAACAGATGCCCGTCTTGGTGCAATGCTTATAGCGGCAAAGGTGTTTGGAGAGGAAGCCACTTCCACAGCCTGCTGGCTGGCAGCATGGGCAGAAGAGCCACCGCGAGGCAAAGCCGACCCTGATTTACGCCTTCAATTGATGATGGCAATGAAAAAGCCGACCTGCCGCCAGCGTGCCGGACAATTGGCTGCAAGAATGAAGTGCACACTGTCTGAGGATTTATCCGGTGACTGGTTGCCCATCCTTGCTGCCGCGGCGTGGCCGGATAGGATTGCCAAATCCCGCGGCAACAATGGTCGCTTCTTATTAAGTAATGGGCATGGGGCGCAAGTCGATGCCGATCATCCATTCTCAAGGGAAGAAGCGTTAATTGCGGTGGACTTAATGAGTGTGGCGCAGGGTGATAGCCGCATTTTTACCGCCGTGCGTACGGATTTCTCAACGTTGCAAACCCGTTTGCCTTCACTGTTTTCTGAACGCGAATGGGTAGACTGGGACGAAAAGAAAGGCGCGTTGGTTGCCGAGGAACACCTTTGCTGCGGTGACATCGTTGTCACTAAAAAAGCAATAGCACGATTAAGTGATGACATGCTGACCCGCGCGCTGATTCAGGCGATTAAGCGAAAAGGCGAAACATCATTACCGATGTCAGACAAAGCGGTAAGCCTTTTAAACCGGGCGCGGTTTGCGCAAAGCTGGGAATTAGCGATTTCGCTGCCTCCGCTTGATGAATCTGCGCTGTTGGGATCACTCGACGATTGGCTGGCACCCTTTATGAACGGTGTTCGTAGCTTGAAGGATTTGAAGAAAATCGACTTCTTCAGTGCACTGGAAGCTTGGTTTGGCTGGGATATCACCAAACAGCTTAACCAACTGCTGCCAGAAACTTACGAAGTACCAACAGGCTCGCGATACGCTATTCGCTACCAACAGGGACAAAAACCGGTCTTGGCGGTCAGAATGCAAGAGATGTATGGTCAGGCGACATCACCGACTATCGCCGATGGCAAAGTGACTTTAGTGGTTGAGCTATTGAGTCCGGCACAAAGGCCGCTGCAAATTACGCAAGACTTGGCAGGGTTCTGGCAAGGCGCTTACCGCGAAGTGCAGAAAGAAATGAAAGGGCGCTACCCGAAACATGTGTGGCCAGATGATCCAGCAAATCATCAGCCGACACGATTAACTAAAAAACACTTTAAACCGGAAGCCTGAACCAGACTTCATGACAAAAGAAACTAAGAACACCAAACCCCGCACGCGACGCAAAACGGCGAGCCCGCGTGGTGGCAAGAAAAAAACGGCCTCAGCGAAGAAAGGCTGGGGCAAAAAACTGCTCTCCTTTGGCTTTAAATGCACGCTGGTTTTTCTGGCAGTCATGGCGATTTGGGGGATTTATCTGGATAGCAAAATCCAGGAACGCTTTGACGGGCAAATCTGGCAACTGCCTGCCGTGGTATATGGCCGCATTCTGCATCTTGCACCCGGAGAAGCCGTTACCATTGATTCGCTGAAGCGCGAGCTCGACATCCTCAACTACAAGCGTGTGCGCAATCCAAGCCGGCCGGGTGAGTATTCCGCGTCGAAAACCCGCGTCGAGATTATCCGTCGTCCTTTTGAGTTTGAAGACGGGCCGGAGCAGGCGCAACACGTGATGATCTCCTTTTCTGGGGAAGGCGTGCAAAGCCTGAAGCAGCTCGACAGTGGTAAGCAACTGGGTTATCTACGAATTGAACCCAAGCTGTTGGGCACCATGGAGTCGAACACGGATGAGCAGCGTATCTTCCTGCCTCGTGAACGATTCCCTGAGTTTCTGGTTGATGCGCTACTGACCACGGAAGACAGAAACTTCTATCACCATGATGGTGTATCTCCTCTTGCGATTGCCCGTGCATTGGTGGTCAACCTCAAAGCAGGCCGAACGGTGCAGGGAGGTTCAACTCTCACCCAACAGCTGGCGAAAAACCTGTTTCTCACCCGCGACCGCACCTTGTGGCGTAAAGCGCAGGAAGCTTATATCGCCGTGCTGCTGGACTATCGCTACAGCAAAGACCGACTTCTCGAAGCCTACCTGAACGAGGTGTATCTGGGTCAGGCACGTGGCAAGGGAGTCCATGGTTTCCCTTTGGGAGCGCGCCTTTACTTTGGTCGTCCAATTGAAGAGCTCAGTATTGATCAGTTGGCGTTGCTGGTGGGTATCGTCAAAGGCCCTTCGTACTACAACCCTTGGCGCTATCCAGAGCGTGTGCAGGAAAGGCGTGACCTTATCCTTCGTATGATGATGGAAAGTGGTGTTATCTCTTCTGGTCAATACGCAGAAGCTGCGGGGCGCAAACTCGGTATTCAGAAATCCCCGAGCATTAACAGCCGACAGCCTGCTTATTTTGAACAACTGACCCGCGAAATCCGCGAGCGCGTTGGCAGCCAATTCAATCCAGAGAGTGGCCTCCGCGTGTTCAGTACGCTAGATCCTTTGTCTCAGTCGATCATCGATAAAACCGTGGTTAAGAAGGTTGATCAACTAAAGAAAGTTGCCGGAAAAGATCTGGAAGCGGCAGTGGTGATTGCAGACCGCCAAAGTGGGGAGATTCGTGCCATGGTCGGTGGCAGCCGTCCTGGTTATGCGGGTTTTAACCGGGCACTCAATGGTAGCCGACAGATTGGCTCGCTTTCCAAACCGGCAGTGTATCTGGCGGCATTGTCAGATCCTGACAAATACAATCTGGCGTCACCATTGGATGATAAACCCATTGTGTTGAAAGGCGATCAGGGCAGCGAGTGGAAGCCGCGCAACTACGACCGAAAATTCCGTGGGCAGGTGCCTTTGCTCAAAGCGCTGGCGCACTCTTACAACATTCCGACGGTTAATCTCGGTTTGGCTGTGGGCTTGGGAACGGTCATTGATACCTATGAAGAACTGGGTGTCGACCCCGACCAAATCACCCGTGTGCCGTCATTGCTTCTCGGAGCATTTACGTTGACGCCGATGGAAGTCACGCAGATGTTCCAAACCATCGGCAGTGGCGGACGGAAAGCTGATTTAACAGCGTTGCGTGCAGTCGTTACCCGTGATGGTCAGGTGCTTTACCGAAATTGGCCGAAGTCGAGTCAGACAGTCTCTGAGCAGGCAAGCTGGCTGACCATGTACGCGATGAAGGAAGTGGTAAGAACCGGAACTGGCCGTTATCTCAACCCCTCATTTGGCTGGGCAGGTCTTGCGGGTAAAACAGGCACCACAGACAACAACCGTGATAGCTGGTATGTCGGCATTGATGGCCGTGAAGTGGTCACGGTCTGGCTAGGCCGTGATGATAACAAGTCGACCAAACTGACTGGCTCATCCGGTGCTTTGCGTTTGTATGCGGATTACATCAAAGCAAGGCAACCTGAGCCTTTGACGCTGAACTGGCCTTCTGAACTTGCCAGCGTGCCGTATCAGGTCAGGGAAGGGCAGTTTGTGACTGATTGCTTCAGCGAGAGTAAGTTGCCAATGTGGGACCCGAAAGGCCATTGGCGCAAACGGTGCGACAAGCCCGACCCGGTAAGCTGGCTGCAATCGATATTTAACTAATACCAATCGTAGTAAATATCTGCTCGCCCTAGCTTGTTAAAATGCTCGATAACTGCGTTGTAAAATTTGATTGTAGAATAGCTACTTATCGAAATTTTCCGCCTTGTTCTCGAGCATTTTTCCTGCGCTATTTCTGATCACCTACCTACTGTGATTGGTATAATTCCAGAAGGGGTTGGACGAGCGTTCAACCCTTTTTTCTTTTGGCTGATGATAAATTGCAGATACAAAAAAGCCTCGTCAATGACGAGGCTTTTTCGTTTTAGATGGTGCCGGCTACCGGAGTCGAACTGGTGACCTACTGATTACAAGTCAGTTGCTCTACCAACTGAGCTAAGCCGGCACACAAACCGTGGAAACGTTGCTTCTTACTGAGCCACATTTCCTTGCAATCGAATTATCGATTACTGAAATATGGTGCCTCGAGGCGGAATCGAACCACCGACACGGGGATTTTCAATCCCCTGCTCTACCGACTGAGCTATCGAGGCAACGGGCGCCATTAAATAGCAGAGCCGGGTTCTTGTCAAAATAATTTCTCACTCAAATCGTTCGACTGCTGCTTTTTTGCTTTATTTGGTGTGAATTGCATCGCGCTGGCTGAGCTTTGACCTGTTTTCATTGTAATGTGATGGGTTTATCACTTCTTTCCCGCTGGCATTCACTTTCTGAAAACTGAAAATCCATCGACCTCCATGACAGGGTTTCTGGTCAAAGGTGTCGGAATATTTACCGAATGTCGCACTTTAAATCCAATTGGTTAAAAAACTTTCATTTTTCCCATTATTGCTACACTTAGTGGTACATAAAACTTTTCGACGTAAGTCAATTGTTAGGGGAGGGAATTCTGCGATGGGATTCTCATTGGGGGAACAACTAGACATTACACAGGTGATGGACCTAAAAGATCGCCTGCAAGCCGAATTAGAGAAGTCAGACAGCTTGCTGATCGATGGTAGCGAAGTATCACGTGTTGATGCACCAGGATTACAACTCCTACTTACCGCCAGAAACCTTTGCCACAACCAATCAATCAGTTGGAAGTGGGAAGGCGCGTCCGGTGAATTGGTGGGAGCAGCAAAAACATTAGGATTGGTTGAGCCGTTAGGTTTAGTCGATTTTGCTGAGTAAGTTTTTCAGGTAGTTCAATCAGGGTGACAGTATGCGAAAAATTCTAGCTGCGGACGATTCTGTATCTATTCGTCAAATGGTAAGCCACACGCTCAAAGAAGCGGGCTATCAGGTAGAAACCGCCAACGACGGCGCTGAAGCGCTGCAAAAAGCCAAGTCGGGCCAATACGATGTCATTATCTCCGACGTCAACATGCCAAACATGGATGGATTGGAATTTGTCCGTCAGGTACGTGCTGTACCGCAATATAAATTCACACCGATTCTGATGCTGACCACTGAAACGTCGGCAGAGAAAAAGAGTATGGGTAAATCTGCCGGCGCTACTGGCTGGATTGTTAAGCCGTTCAACCCTGACACTCTGTTGAAGACTCTACAACGCGTTATTTAAGTGTTCCACCAAGGAGATCGCTATGGCTTTGGACATGGACCAACTGCGCCGGATTTTCTATGAGGAGTGTCGTGAGAACCTTGAAGTCCTGGAGCGTGAGCTGCTTGCCCTTGACCCGGATGCAGACGTTGATCTTGATATTATCAACACAATTTTCCGGGCTGCTCACTCGATAAAAGGCGGTGGTGCGACCTTTAATCTCAATGAGATCAGCCAGTTTACTCATGTCATGGAGACACTGCTTGACGAAGCCAGGGAAGGGAAACGTCGTCTTGATGCTGCTACCATTGATTTGCTCCTCAAAGGGGGCGATTGCATCAACAGCATGCTGGTGGCTTATGAAACTGATACAGACTTCGACCACGTATTAAGAGACGCACTGACTGACCAATTGAACGAGTTGCTTAATGGTGGCCCGACTTCCGGTGGTGCAACTCCTGCAACCGAAGCGGAAGAGCCAACGACAGAGCAGAGTGGTGGCGCGGGCGATTGGGTCGTATTTTTCCAGCCTCACAAAGAGATGTTTTTCTCGGGCAACGATCCGGTTCGAATCCTTCGCGAGATGTTCGACCTTGGCGCTGACTGTATTATCGAATGTATTCAGGACAAGTTGCCGACCCTCGGTGAAATTGAGCCTGAGATGTGCTATCTCAGCTGGAAAATCACCGTCGACAGCGTCATTACCCGTGATCAGATTGAAGAAATCTTTGAATGGGTAGAAGACGAATGTGATTTGGAAATCACTCAGGCGGAAGGCGTCAAGGTGGAAGAGCCTGCTGTTGAGCAGGCAAGCACTGAATCTTCGGCGGCACCAGCAGAAAACTCGCCAGAACTAGCGGCCGCAGCCAAACCAAAAGCGCCTGCGAAAGCACCAGCATCCAAAGCCGATGCAGTTTCCTCCATCCGTGTTGAGATCGATAAGGTCGACAATCTCATCAATCTTGTCGGTGAGCTGGTTATTACACAGTCCATGCTCACTGAACTCAGCCAGAATTTTTCTGAAAGCAAACTTGAACGCCTGCAAGCAGGGTTGGATCAATTGCTGCAAAACACCAAAGAGCTGCAGGAGAGTGTGCTGAATATCCGCATGCTCCCTATTAGCTTTGCGTTTAACCGCTTCCCGCGCCTCATCCGCGACCTGTCTTCCCAATTGGGTAAGAACGTTGAATTGATCATCGAAGGTGAGCAAACCGAACTCGATAAGACCGTGCTGGAGCGAATCACAGACCCATTGGTTCACCTGGTGCGTAACGCGGTTGACCATGGTTTGGAAGCGCCGGATGTACGCGCTTCTAAAGGGAAATCCGAAACAGGACGCGTCAATCTTTATGCCTATCATCAGGGCGGATCCATCGTCATCGAAGTGCGTGATGACGGTGCCGGTCTGAATAAAGAAAGAGTGTGGAAAAAAGCCATCGAGAAGGGCTTGCTGCATGCCGACACGTCGATTGACGATCTTTCCGATCACCAAGTCTACAACCTGATCTTCGCGCCGGGCTTCTCAACGGCAGAAGTGGTCTCTGATGTCTCTGGCCGTGGTGTCGGGATGGACGTGGTGAAACGTAACATCGAAGATCTTGGCGGTCACATTGAAGTGGACTCCAAGCCTGATGAAGGCAGCGTGTTCCGTATCAGTCTGCCACTGACGCTGGCTATTCTTGATGGTCAATTGGTCAAACTGGCTGATCAGGTGTTTGTCGTCCCACTGATTTCGATTATCGAATCGATCCAGATCGAATCGGATCGTGTCAAAGTCGCGACTGGCGGCGTTGAGCTCTATCGCCTGCGGGACGAAAACATTCCCATCCTTCGCTTGAAAGAAGAGTTTTGCCTTGGTGAATCGGGCGCGCTCGATAAGCAGCTGTTGTGTCTGGTGGAAGCGGGTGGCAACCGTATTGGATTGTTGCTTGATGAAATGCTTGGGCAGCAACAGGTGGTGATTAAGAGCCTCGAGTCTAACTACACCCGTGTCAACGGGATCTCGGGGGCGACGATTCTTGGTGACGGTTCCGTTTCCCTCATCCTGGATGTGCAGGGGTTGATGACGGGGTTCCTGAGTCGCGTCGGTGACGCCAACAACCATATTGCGGCATAGGAGGAGCAAATGAGCGAGCAAGCCCTGGCTGTAGCAGAGAGTAAAGAAGGCGCGATGGAAAGTGAGGACAGACTGCAAGGTTCTGACTTCCTGAGCTTTGATCTCGCCCATGAGTTGTATGGCGTTGACATCCAAACTGTCGAAGAGATTCGCGTTTGGGAATCACCCACACTCATTCCACGCGCTCCCGAATTTATTCTCGGCGTGATCAACCTTCGCGGGATGATCGTGCCGATTATGGATCTCCGTGTGCGCTTCAATATCGGCAAAGTGGAGTATCTGCCCACGACCGTGGTGCTGATCCTCAAAGCGGGTGAAAACGCAGGCCATCGCATGATGGGGATTGTTGTTGATGCCGTGTCGGACGTGATCGACATGGGAAACAACAACTTGATCCCACCTATCGGTGACTCTGTTGTGATGCCGTTTGTCAGCGGCTTACTGAATGTGGATGCGCAGGTGATGAGCCTCCTGGATGTGGATGCGCTGCTCGATATCGACAACCTGGTGCATTAAGGAGGGGTTATGTCAGAAGACGTTATGGAATACCTCAGCTTCCTCATCGATGAAGAAGAATATGGATTGAACATCCTTGATGTGAAAGAAGTACGTGGATGGTCAGAAGTCCGAAAGCTCCCGAATAGTGAAAGCTATTTGTTGGGCGTGCTTGAACTGCGTGGGGAATACATTCCCATTGTGGATCTCAGGCAGCGTTTCAGCATGGATCCGTCCGTGCTCAGCAAAACCACCGTTGTGGTGATTGTGCGAAATGCCAAAGGCCAGTCCCTTGGTGTCATTGTGGATGCGGTTGCTGAGGTTTATCAGCTTTCAGCAAGCCAAATAAAGTCTGCACCCGGCTTTGTGAAAATCGATGAGCGGTATATCGAAGGTATCGCCTCAGTAGATGGTAAGCATGTGGTGTTAATCCGTTTAGAAAAACTGTTCGATTTTGACGAGTTGCATGAAGTAACGCAGCCAGATCTGGTTAGCGAGGAATAACAATTATGTCGTGGTGGAAGAAAGAGCAAACAGCTGCAGCTGAAAACACACAAAAAGATCAGGGTTTAAAGGCACATATTGTGTCCGCACTGGATACAGCACAGACGGCGCTGATGATGGTCGATCGTGATTTTAAGGTCTTCTATGTGAACAACAAATCGGTGGAATTGTTGAAGACGCATGAAGCCCTTTTCCGATCGAAATGGCCAAGCTTCCGTGCGGACAAAGACTGGATTGAAGGAACCTGCATCGACATGTTCCATTCCAATCCAGCGCACCAGCGACAGATGCTCTCAAACCCGGCGAATCTTCCCTACGAAACCAACATCCAGGTAGAAGATGTCACCCTTAAGCTTGTTGTTGGTGCCGTCACCGACGAGAACGGTGATTACATCGGCAATACGCTGGAGTGGGATGATATTACCGAGGATCTGAAAGCGGACAATGAGCGCGCCCAACTGCAAGCGGCGATTGATCAATCACTGACGGCGATGGTGCTTATTGACCGAGACTTCGCCATTACTTACATCAACGAAGAAACTGTCAGGTTGTTCGAAACTCATCAAGCGTCATTTAAACAAGTCTGGCCTGGCTTCATGGCGACGAAAGACTGGTTAATGGGACGCTGCATTGATGAATTCCACAAAAATCCTGCTCACCAGCGCCAGCTGCTTTCTGACCCCAATAACCTGCCCTATAAAACCGATATTCAGGTTGCAGGCATCGTCATCGAGCTGAACGTGGCAGCTATTGTGGATGCCAGTGGCAATTACATCGGTAACAGCCTTGAGTGGCGCGATGTGACCGCTGAGCGTGAGCGTGAAGTGGAAGTTGGCCGCTTAGTCTCTGCCGTTGAAGGCATGACCACTAACATCATGATGGCGGATAAAGACGGCAACATAACCTACTACAACCCTGCATTGAAGAACCTGCTCCGCAGTCGCGAAAGCGACCTGCGCGGTATCTTCCCGGGTTTTCAGGCTGATAACTTGGTGGGTAAAAATATCGATATCTTCCATAAGAACCCGGCGCACCAACGTGGGATTATCGGTAACCCCGATCGCTTGCCGTACACCGCAGAGATCAAAGTCGGTGAGCTTGAGTTCACCCTGACCTGTATCGCTATGTATGACGCAGCAGGAAACTACATTGGCCCTGCGCTGCAATGGGAAGACATCACTGAGCAAATGGCAGGTCAGCGCGATGTTCAGGGGCTGATTGAAGCTGCTTCTGAAGGGCGTCTTGATTCCCGCATCGATACTTCAAAATACAGCGGCTTTATGGCCAATCTCAGTGAGGGCATAAACGGCCTGCTCGACTCTATGGCGTCGCCGCTGAATAACTGTAAGGACGTCATGTCCCAAGTGTCGACCGGAAACCTCAAAGTGAACATGCCGGAAGACTATAAAGGCGACTTTGCCCAACTGAGCGATGCGGTGAATACCTCCATCACTAACCTTCGCGACATGGTGGAAAAAATCACGGCTTCGTCAGCGCGTGTGGCGTCGGCTTCCGGTGAAATCGCTGAGGGTAACTCAGACCTGAGTGAGCGTACCGAAGAGCAGGCAGCAAGCCTTGAAGAGACCGCTGCCAGCATGGAAGAAATGACCTCAACCGTGAAGCAAAATGCAGAAAGCGCCAATTCTGCTAACCGCCTGTCGCAAGATGCCAGCACCAAAGCCCAGAAGGGTGGTGAAGTGGTGAAACAGACCGTGCAGGCGATGGGTGAGATTAACAAGGCAAGCAAACGCATCTCCGACATCATCAGCGTGATTGATGAAATTGCCTTCCAGACCAACCTGCTGGCACTGAACGCTGCGGTAGAAGCGGCCCGAGCCGGTGAGCAGGGGCGGGGCTTTGCGGTGGTTGCAGGTGAAGTCCGTAATCTCGCGCAGCGAAGCGCGGGGGCAGCGAAAGAAATCAAAGACCTCATTAAAGATAGCGTCGAGAAAGTATCCGAGGGCTCAAGGCTGGTGGATGAGTCCGGCGAAATGCTCAACGAGATCGTGGACGCCGTCGGCGAAGTCAGCACCCTGATTGGCAAAATTAATTCCGCAAGTCAGGAGCAGGCGACAGGTATCGATGAAATATCGAAAGCCGTGGTCAAGATGGATGAGATGACCCAACAGAATGCAGCATTGGTGGAAGAAGCCTCTGCGGCGAGCCAGTCGCTCCGTGACGAGGGCAGTGAGCTTCTCAATCTGATTGGTTTCTTCCAGGTCGACAGCAGCAAAACGGGCTTCGGCGTCAGCAAAGAACCGATCAAAAGCTTCACGGGTAGTGCACCTGCCGCGCCGAGAGCACCAGCGCCTGCTCCGGTTAAAAAGGCGGTGAATGCGCCAACGCCTGCTGCATCGCCGACGTCAGATGAAGATGACTGGGAGGAATTCTAACAGTGAACGCCATTCAGGCGCTGAGCCAAATCGAAGAGCAGCGCGAGTTTGAGTTTACTGATAAGGACTTCAAGTTCATTCAGGACTTTATGCTCAGGGAGACGGGGATTTCTCTCTCTGAGCGTAAAACTTCGATGGTCTACGGTAGGTTGGCGCGCAGACTCCGTCGAACCGGGTTGGACAACTTCAAAGATTATTTCTACCGGGTTGAAAATGATCTTGATGAGCGGGTGGCGTTTATCAACGCCCTCACGACCAATAAAACCCAGTTCTTTCGCGAGAAGCATCACTTTGACTACATAGTGAACACCATGGTGCCAGAGTGGCAGCAGCAGAAAAAACGCCGTATCCGGATTTGGTCGGCAGGCTGCTCAACCGGTGAAGAGCCTTATACCATCGCGTCGACATTAGCGGCATGCGGCGTATTAACGCCAAATTATGATTGCAAGATTTTAGCGACGGACCTCGACACGCAAGTACTCGAAGTGGCGAGAAACGGGACGTACGGCATTGAGGCGATGAAGGCCATCCCCGACCTAATGCTTAAACATGGATTCATTCGCGGTAAAGGCAAGAAGCAGGAGCTTTTGAAAGTGAAGCCCTCGTTGCAACAGGCCATTACGTTCAAGCAATTGAATCTGATGGGGAACTGGCCCCACAAAGGCCCGCTTGATGCCATTTTCTGCCGTAATGTCATGATTTACTTTGAGAAAGACGTTCAGCAGATGCTGATAGAACGTTATTGGGAAAAGCTCGCCAGCGGCGGCATTTTATTTATCGGTCACTCAGAAAGCATCGGACAGATGGGAAGCCGGTTTGAGAACCTGGGTCAAACCATGTTTCGCAAACCCTGACTTCAAGATCCTGAGCAGCATTAACATCGAGTAGAGCTCCCTATGCACAAGATTTTGGAGCTTACCGGTTGTCCGATTGGGGCAGGGGCGAGGCGTTTTTATCACCCCGGTAAGCAAATGATGATGGTAAAGATTCAGCCCGGGGAAGTGTATGTCACGACCGAGCGTGAATTGATCTCGACCGGGCTGGGATCCTGCATCTCTGCGTGTGTGTGGGATCCCTTCATCGAACTTGGTGGAATGAATCACTTTATGTTGCCGTTTGGAGATGCCGACAATATTGAGGGATGGGATCCGACTCAATGGCGCTCCAATGCTGCGCGATATGGCAACTATGCCATGGAGCTTTTGATAAACACCTTGATCCAGCAGGGCGCTGTTAAAAGCCGACTGCGGGTAAAGCTCTTTGGCGGTGGCATGGTAATGGGGACGGGCAAGCAAGCCAATGTGGGTGAGAAGAACATTGAGTTCATCCGAAATTATGTGAAAAACGAAGGTCTGAATCTGGCAGGAGAGGATTTGGGCAGCGAGTTTCCACGAAAGGTGGTTTTCGATCCGATCACGGGAAAAGCCTGGGTCAAAAAACTGCGTGGATATCGTGCAGAGGTAGAAGCAGAAGAGATCAGCTATAAACGTCGCCTGGTCAATGAGGCGAAACGAGATGATGACGACAGTGCGGAGCTTTTCTAATGGGAAAAAAAGTACATAGAGTACTGATTGTCGATGACTCTGCCGTATTTAGAGCATTGCTCAGTGAAATTATCGATTCAGATCCTCAACTTGAGGTGGTGGGTTCCGCGGTTGACCCTTATGAAGCGCGGGAAAAAATCAAAAAACTCAAACCAGATGTGATCACCTTGGACATTGAAATGCCCAAGATGGATGGCGTGCAATTTTTGCGTAACCTGATGCGTCTTCATCCTATGCCGGTAGTGATGATATCCACACTGACCCAACATGGAGCAGATGCCACGCTGGCAGCGCTTGATTTGGGAGCAGTGGATTATTTTCCCAAACCGACAGAAAACGTGGCCGCAGAGATGGGTAACTACCGTCAACTGGTCATTGAGAAAGTGAAAATGGCGGCAACGGCTAACATTGCTGGCGCCACACACCGCAACCAAGGACAGATCAGTGTTTCTGGCCGCCAACTCGATTCAGACTTCGACATTATTGCTATTGGTGCTTCAACAGGCGGGACAGAAGCTATCCGGCATGTTCTGGAAGCTTTGCCCGAAATGATGCCGCCGATTGTTATCACCCAGCACATCAAAGCGCTGTTCAGTAAATCTTTTGCCGAGCGGCTTAACCGTGCCTCCAAGCTCCATGTTGAAGAACTTTCCTCTGATAAAGCGCCGCTTGTAAACGGGCGGGTGTATGTCGCACCCGGTGATTTTCACATGCAGGTCGTTAAACGCTCTGGTCGCTACTACTGTGTGAGAAGTGACGGTGAGCCAGTGCAACGCCATAAGCCGTCTGTTGATGTGATGTTTTCCTCTGTGGCGGAAGCAGCAGGTAGCCGCGCGCTGTCGATTCTGCTTACAGGCATGGGCAAAGATGGCGCTCAGGGCATGTTGGAAATGCGACATGCCGGTGCGGTGACTGTTGCGCAGGATGAAAAGAGCTCAGTGGTTTGGGGCATGCCAAAGGCAGCAGTAGAAATAGAAGCAGCACAACAAGTGCTGCCTTTAGAAAAAGTCGCGACTTACCTAGTAGGCAAAGTATATGGGTAAACAAAGTGTGAGATGGTTCATCGCATTATTGGGCATTGCAGCGGGTTGTTATCCGCTGGTCATTGCACAAACACCGTTAACGATATCTGCAGCGGTCATTGTGTCTTTGGCTGTGTTGTTGTTGGTCAAACAAGATGGGAAGGTGGAGCACGTTGAGGCAGAGTATACCGTTGAGGTGCCGCAGGATGACAATAGTGTCTCCTATGAATCAACGGCTATTCTGCGCAAGATTCACAGCATCCTTAACATTGAATTGATCCCGATTCGGGAGCAACTCGACAGGCAGCAGGAAGTGATTAACGACTCTGTGCACAACCTGAACTCGAGCTTCTTTGGTATGGAGCGTGCGGTAGGGGAGCAATCGACTCTGGCAAAACACATGGTGACAGATCTGCTGAACAATCAGGAAAGTGAATTCAACCTAGCCAAAGTGTTGCCTGAAACCGAGCAGGCCATCGATCAGTATATTGATCTTTTGGTGCAGGTATCAGAGAAGTCCATTACGGCGATTCACTGCATTCATGACATGTCGGAAAAACTGCAAGCGGTGTTTGGTCTTCTTGATCAGGTGCAGGCGATGTCTGACCAAACCAATCTGTTGGCGTTGAATGCGGCGATTGAGGCAGCCCGTGCAGGTGAATTGGGCAGAGGCTTTGGTGTTGTGGCGGCAGAGGTTCGCGATTTGGCAAACCGTGCAACGTCACTCAACAGTCAAATCCACCGTGACATCAACCTTGCGCAAGACACGGTGAAACAGACCAGCGCAATTGTGGGTGAGATTGCCACTCTTGATATGACGACATCAATTGAATCTAAAACACGCATTGAATCCCTCTTAAAAGGGGTTCAGGAAGTCAATCATCAGGTCACGCTGGAGATTGGCAAGATGACTGAGCAGGGGGATGCGGTGCGTGCTGAAGTATCGAAGAGTATTCAGGGCCTGCAGTTCGCGGACATCGTGTCACAGCAGGGTCAACACGTATTGAACAACCTCCACATTCTGGAAGACCTGAACGCCCTCATCATGGCGAGCTTGGAGTCTGGCAATGTGGATTGGGTCGCGCTGCACCAAGCAGTCGACGATATCGAAGAAATGGCTGGCTCAGCGGAGCGAGCACCGGCAAAACAAATGTCTGCAGATGAAGGCGACATCGAATTGTTTTAGGAGACACTATGGCCATCAGTCGTGAAGAAAAAAATGACGGCAAGTCAGTCGTAATCCATGTTAACGGGCAATTTGACTTCAGCGTTGTACAGGAGTTTCGGGATGCCTACACCGATTGTCAGGGCAAGGATATCGTGGTCGATTTTCGCGGTACCGAATACATTGACAGTGCGGGACTTGGCATGCTGCTGAATATGCAAAGCTTCCTCAATAAAAAGGAAGGCGATATCCGCCTGATCAACACCATGCCACAGATAAAACGTGTGTTGGTGATCGCCCGTTTCGAAAAGAAATTTATCATCGAGTAATTCGATTTTCGGAGGTGGCGGGTGAAAGCGTTAATTGTTGAAGACGAAGTCTCGCTGCAATGCTTCCTTGAGCACGTACTCAAGGATGAATTTGAAGAGTTGCTGATCGCGGATAACGGTCAGATGGCATTGGATATGCTGGAGTCGCTCGACGAGCTGCCCAATCTGGTCATTATGGATGTTCTGATGCCCGTGATGGATGGGTTTGAAGCGGCCAAGCAAATCCGCATGCGTCACAAATCCCAGTACTTGCCGATTGTGTTTTTGACCGGGATTACGGATAACGATGCTTTTAACCGTTGTATGACGCTGGGGGATGACTTCCTAACCAAGCCGGTCAGCCGCACTACCATTGTGGCCAAAGTTCGCGCCCACTGCCGTAACATTCGTTTGTATAACGAGGTTTCTGAACAGCGTGACAAGCTCAAGCATTTTCAGGCGCATACCCTGTATGAGCACACCATGGCGGAAACCATCTTCAGTAACCTGATGCAGGCCTGTTATCAGGAAGCGGAAGGGGTTGAGTTTTATACCAGCTCGTTCACCAACTTCAACGGTGATGTTGTGCTGGTCACGCCAAGACCTCAGGGTGGCATTTATGCCATGCTCGCGGATGCGACCGGCCATGGCCTACCTGCCGCTATTTCGACTATTCCTGCCACCAAGGCGTTTTTTGCCATGACTAAACACGGTTTCGCTCTGGGCGACATCGTGAAAGAAATGAATGAAACGCTTAAAAAGTTTCTTCCTCCCGGCATGCTGGTCGCTGCCAATTTGCTCGAAGTGTCTGCCAATGGGCTCGAGGTGAATTGGTGGGGCGGGGGAATGCCGGACGGCTACCTGCTCGATAAACATGGTGACATCAAGGCAAGACTGCCGTCTGCGCATATGGCGCTGGGGGCGATGGACTCTGATGAGTTTGAAGCCAATCTCGTTGCGCTGCGTTTGGATGAAGGGGACAAGCTGTTTTTCTTCACTGATGGTGTCATCGAAGCGCGCGATGCTGACGGTAGAGAGCTGGGCGAAGAAGGACTGGAAGCGATTTTTTCAGACAACATGCCAAGCATCATCGACGTCACGCGCGACCATGTGGGCAATTTCACCAAAGGTGGTGGTGTCGGGGATGATATGTCGATGCTTGAAATGACAGCCCCTATTTTTAGTCGCGTTGAATTGCAGCCAGGCGACCCGGACTTTTACGACAGACGCTCTCCCGCTCAGCTAACGGTTTACTTTGGTGCCAATGAGCTTAGAAAGGTCAATCTGGTGGGAGAAATCCGTCGCATGCTCAAAGGCACGCTGGGAAGCAATATCGATCTGGATTTGATGTGTACCATCATGTCGGAGCTTGCCAATAATGCGTTGGAACATGGCCTGCTGAAACTGGCCTCTGATTTGAAAGTCGATGATGAAGGTTTTCTGGATTACTACATCGAGCGTCAGTCCCGTCTTGATGCGTTAGACAGCTTCGCTTTTATGGAAGTGGGGATTTCGTTTAATCCGGTTAAGCGTGAACTTACCTTTTACGTCTCGCACAACGGGGAAGGCTTCTATTACGAAGAAAGTGACAGCACACTCGAAGACTCAGTCGCCCGATGCGGCCGGGGAATAGCCTTGGTCACAGAGCTGTGCGAAGACTTTTCCTATCTTGATGAAGGACGCACCGCGCGTGGCACATTCCGCTTATCAGCGGGCATGGAATACAACGCTTAAACGTCAGAAGGGTAAAACTGAGACGATAAAGCCTGCTATCACAAGCAGGCTTTCTTATTGGTGCAGTCTTTCGTCAGTGACATTTCGCCAATGTACAGACGAAAAAAAGCCAGTCTTTCGTCGGGGACGCCTAGTCTAGGTTTCTTAAGTGGCTCCCCCCGCTGGACTTGAACCGGGCCGCGCAGGTGGGGCGGCCTTCCGTCAGCGGCATATTGGCGCAACGCGCCAACGTATAGACGAAAAAAAGCCCAGTCTTTCGACTAGGCTTCTTAAGTGGCTCCCCCTGCTGGACTTGAACCAGCGACATACGGATTAACAGTCCGCCGTTCTACCGACTGAACTAAGGGGGAATTGTATGTTGTTGATAAGTTACCTTATCAAACACCATTTTTAATAATGGTGCCTCGAGGCGGAATCGAACCACCGACACGGGGATTTTCAATCCCCTGCTCTACCAACTGAGCTATCGAGGCAATGATGTAAGCGCAAGACTCTACATCAAAAAAGTGGTGCCGGCTACCGGAGTCGAACTGGTGACCTACTGATTACAAGTCAGTTGCTCTACCAACTGAGCTAAGCCGGCACACAAACCGTGGAAACGTTGCTGATGTATCTGCACCATTTCACTGAATATGGTGCCTCGAGGCGGAATCGAACCACCGACACGGGGATTTTCAATCCCCTGCTCTACCGACTGAGCTATCGAGGCAACGAGGTGCATTAAACGGATTTTGAGGCTTACCGTCAACACCTTTTTTTAAAAAAAACGTCAAATAAGACCGTTTGATGGCTTTTTCACCTGTTTGGTTTAAAAAGCCTCAGCTTTTCCAGTGCTTCCCGCGTTTTTATTGCATAGAACGAAATTCTTTTTGGAACTTAGTGACCTTTTGAAGATAACGTCTCGACTCTGACGACGGGTGTTTATTGGTTAATGCCCAATACACTTGATTAGGATTTAAGCGGTTTAAATCGTTCATTGCCCGTTTTCGGTCAGAACGGTGGAAGGTTTTCAACACATTACCGGTTCCGCCGTTATAGGCAGAGATCATGCTGTAGTGTTTTGACAGCGGATCGCGAACATCTTTCAGGTATCGCGTTTTCAAAATGTAGAAGTACGCGGTACCCGCATCAATATTCTTTGCCGGGTCGAAGAGGTATTCCGGCGAAGGCTCACCCGGGCGTTTTTTCACCAGCTTGAAAACATCACGCCCTGCGGTTTTGGGGACGACCTGCATCAAACCATAGGCATTAGCCCAGCTGACGGCATAGGGGTTGAAGCTGCTTTCGGTTTTGATGATGGCATATATCAGCTCTTCGGAGATGCCATAGCGACGTGAAGCGTCACGGATAAGATCGGCATATTGATAGCGACGCTTACTGGAGTGATCTTTCACCATGGGGATTTCGACGTAGAAAACCTTCTGGAATCGCAGTGATTTGGTTTTGATTTTATTGGCGACCAGATAATCGGCGTAGCGATTGGCACGCCATTCCCAAGCGATCTCTTTGCCATCCTGATCCAAAATTTGACCTTGCAAGAAAGGTGCGCCGGACAAGGGAACATCTGCGGCAGAATAAAGATCAACCGATGCAGGATCGTTTGGCGTCAAAAGGGTGGTGACAATTGCCTGTTTGAGATGCTGTTTTGGCTCAGTGGTGGCAACGGTTTCGATGGTGACCAGACCGTTGGCGAAATCGACGCGGGCACGGCTCATGTAGTTGTCGGTGTATTTTACGTAATCGCGCTTACCGGAAATGTAGACTTCGTCTTTACCCCAGCGTACCTCAATGTCTCCGCTGAAACCGTTGATCAGTTTATCGAGTGCGGCAAAGTCTTTTTCAAACTGACCCGGCAGGGGAGCGAGGTTTTTGGCAAAACGGTTGGTGGTTTCATAACTCACCCCAAGTGTCGATTCGACCATTTCCCGGCTGCAGCCGGAGATGAGCGTTGCCATAAAAAGAAAAGTGAATAAGCGGCGCAAGATCAGTTCCCGTGTAAAAACAAAAAGCATCCCGATTAGCGTAATCAAGATGCTTTTAAATACAAAGCTATAAGGCAGATTGTGTGCAGAAAGCCTTACTCTGAAGGAGGAGTGTAGCCTTCGATCACAGTGTCATGGCCCTCGAACAGGAACTTCACCATTTCATCTTCGAGCAGTTTGCGGTGCTCTGGATCCATCATGTTGAGCTTTTTCTCATTGATCAGCATGGTTTGTTTGCTCTGCCACAACGCCCACGCTTCTTTGGAAATGTTGTCGAAGATGCGCTTACCCAGCTCACCCGGATAAAGTTGAAAATCCAGACCGTCAGCGTCTTTTTTCAGGCGCTGACAAAATACAGTGCGGCTCATCATTAAGCTCCTAGTTATTTTAGACTTCTAGCTCTCTGGTCAGGCTTTCAAGCAGCTTTTGTACTGGTGCTGCCAGCCCGACTTTCGCTGGTTGGGTTAAGTTATACCAAAGCCCGCCGTTGCCTTCCATGATCCCGTTTTCCCCAATGTTATCGGGTTTACTGTGTAACTTGACGCGAACAGGCACGATATCTAGGTGAAAATGGCTGAAGGTGTGACGAAACGCCGTCAGATGTTCAGGTTTCTCATAGCTGTTTTCCGCCAATTTACGGGAGATGAAACCCTCAGCGGTTTGCTCTGAGGTTTCTGGCAGGCACCACAAACCTCCCCAAAGTCCTGCTGGTGGTCGCTGCTCCAGCCAGATTTGGTCTTGGTACTGGAACAAAACAAAACAGGTTTCTTTTTCCGGAATGGTTTTCTTAGGTTTCTTGCCGGGAAAATCGGCCTGACGTCCTTGAGCATTGGCTTCACAGCTGTAATTGACGGGGCAGATATCGCACTTGGGTTTGCTTCGGGTACAAATCATCGCACCCATGTCCATCATTGCCTGGTTGTAGCGCTGTACACCTTCGGCAGGCGTGTTTGCTTCGGCATGTTGCCAAAGAAGATTCTCGACAGGCTTTTTGCCTGGCCAGCCTTCAACCGCGAAGTGACGGGAAAGGGTACGCTTCACGTTACCATCTAAAATCGGATGATGTTGACCGAGTGACAGTGAAAGCACAGCACCAGCAGTGGAGCGGCCGACACCAGGTAGCGCCATCACGTCTTCAATATTTGTTGGGAATTCGCCACCGAATTCAGTGGCGATCTTCTGCGCCGCTTTATGTAGGTTGCGGGCACGGGCGTAGTAGCCAAGCCCTGTCCAGAGGTGCAGCACTTCATCGAGCTCGGCATTTGCCAAGTCCACAACCGTTGGAAAGCGTGCCATAAAGCGCTCGAAGTAGGGGATAACCGTCGCAACCTGTGTTTGCTGCAACATGATTTCTGACAGCCACACTTTGTAAGGTGTTTTTTCTTGCTGCCACGGCAGGGTTTTACGGCCGTATTTGTCATACCACGTCAAAATGGCATCGGAAAAAGACTGACTCACTTTACTTGCTCTTTGTTATCTTTATTGGCGGACAGTCTACTACGGTCGCTGATTAAAAAAGACCACGTTTTCTGGAAAGATTTGTACGGTAAGCGTCCAAGACTTGCACCGAGGCGCAATCTTTGGATAATGCGCGATCCGCTTAACTTTTCTTCATTATTGAGTTGCAGGCATAACACCATGGCAGAAGTCATCAAAACCGAATTGAACGAAGACGGCAAAGTTATTCGTAAGATCAGAAGCTTTGTACGTCGCGAAGGGCGTTTGACCAAAGGTCAGGAGCAAGCAATGAACGATTGCTGGCCGACCATGGGGATCGACTTCGAAGAGAAGCAACTCAATTGGACAGAAGTGTTCGGCAACGACAACCCAGTCGTGCTGGAAATCGGTTTCGGTATGGGCGCATCTTTGGTTGAAATGGCAAAAAACGCACCGGAGAAAAACTTCATCGGTATTGAAGTACACAGCCCAGGTGTTGGTGCATGTTTGATGGCAGCGCGCGACGCAGGAATTACTAACCTGCGCGTCATGTGTCACGACGCGGTTGAAGTGTTCGAGCACATGCTGCCAGTTGCGAGCCTTGATACCGTTCAGCTTTTCTTCCCAGACCCATGGCACAAAGCACGTCACCACAAGCGTCGTATCGTTCAGCCAGCATTTGTTCAAATGCTGCGTGACAAGCTGAAAATCGGTGGCATTTTCCACATGGCGACGGACTGGGAAAACTATGCTGAACATATGGTTGAAGTGATGGATGTGGCACCGGGCTACAAAAACACAGCAGTAGATGGTCCATACATTCCACGCCCTGAAGAGCGTCCACTGACTAAATTCGAAGCGCGCGGCCACCGTCTTGGCCACGGCGTTTGGGATATGAAGTACGCCCGCGTCGATTAATAAAAAACTCATACCATTCTTGCGACATGACTGTGTAAAGTGTCGCAAAGCCTAAAGCCAACCTCGTGTTGGCTTTTTTGACCACTGGAGATAGCAATGAAACCCACCCCAGAGCTTTTGAGCGGTATCCTGGAAGAAGTTCGTCCGCTGATCGGACAGGGCAAAGTCGCCGACTATATTCCGGCTCTGAAAAAAGTGCCTGCCTCTAAATTGGGTATCGCGGTGTGCTACAACGACGGCGAAATCATCAAAGCGGGTGATGCCGAAGAAGCCTTTTCTATTCAGTCTATTTCCAAGGTGCTCAGTCTCACGCTAGCCCTGCAAAATTACCAGCCAGAGGAGATTTGGCATCGGGTGGGTAAAGAGCCTTCCGGTCAGGCATTCAACTCGATGATCCAGTTGGAAATGGAGCAGGGGATCCCCCGAAATCCATTCATCAATGCCGGCGCGCTGGTGGTGTGCGACATGCTCCACAGCCGTCTTTCTGCCCCTCGTCAACGCATGCTGGAATTCGTTCGTCGCCTGTCCGGTAACGAGCATATTTGCTACGACAAAATGGTGGCCTCTTCCGAAATGGATCACAGTGACCGAAATGCGTCGATTGCTTATCTGATGCGGGCTTTTGGCAATTTTGACAACGATGTGATGCCCGTGCTGGCCAATTACTTCCATTACTGCGCACTTCAAATGAGTTGTGTGGATTTGGCAAAGACCTTTAACTATCTGGCAAATAAGGGACTTCCTTTAGGCGCAGAAAAAACAATTGTCAGCCAGACTCAAAGTAAGCAGGTCAATGCACTTCTTGCGACCTGTGGTTTGTACGATGGCGCAGGGGAGTTTGCTTACCGAGTTGGCATGCCGGGTAAGTCGGGCGTCGGTGGTGGGATCATTGCAATCGTGCCGGGCGAAATGTCTATCGCCGTCTGGTCACCGGAGCTGGATCCATCAGGCAACTCCCTCGCGGGCACAGCAGCACTAGAACTGCTGGCAGAGCGCATCGGCCGTTCAATCTTCTAGGGTCTGCAGTCAGACTCTAGTGCCTGGACAGGTGTGACTTCAAAACCGGGTGACACCGTCTAAGCCTGAGATGCGGAGAAGGTTTATGGGAATTGTGAGTCTGACAAATATGCTGAAAGTATCCTGTGCGTTGTTGGCGATGCTGCCATTTCTTGCGGCGGCGGACGCTTGTCGCCCTGAGCTCCATGGCGATATCGAAATCAAGTCCAACAGTATCTTTATCGAGCAGAACAATAATACGTTCCGTATCGAACCCAACGGCAACCTCTATGTTGATGTACACCGCGTTAGTCTGAATGACGCGCAGAAGGCTTCTCTCACCGCTTACAGCGAGAGAGTGCGTGCTGATTTACCGTTTATCAGTAAATCGCTGTCTGATGAGCTGCAAACCTCCTGGCGTGCGCTTGATGGCGTGTTGGCTGCCGAATTGGGTGAGCAAAGCAGCCTTCGTGGTGAGTTTGGTCAGTTCCACCAGCACCTGCAACGCAGCGTCAGTGCCTCGTTTTACGCTGAAGATCATTCGCCACAGCTTAACCACAGAGCGCTGACCCACACAGTACGCGAACTGGAATCAAGCCTGCCGCAGTTAATCGCCACCGTTTCGAGCCGTGGTTTGATGGACATTGCGGCATTGAGCGCTGGTCAGAACAATCGCATGGAATTTATCTCCAAGAAGATGGCAACGCTTCAGGACAAGCTTGCCAATGAAGTCCGCGTGCAGCGCAATCGTACCGTGGGTGTCAGACAGGAGCTGTGTTCTCGTCTTGGCGTCTGGCAGGATCGGGAATCAGAGATTTCTGAACTTATTCCTGCGCTGAAAGGCTGGAAAACTGTCACTGTTCGCTAGTGAAAACATGATAGAAAAACAGCGCGGATTTCCGCGCTGTTTTTGTTTCTGCTGTCTGTCTTTTTACGGTCTGTAGGTAAACTCGTAATCCACGTTTTGCCAGGCGTCATCCACATGTCGCATGTACTGGCGCAGCTCTTTGGCTTCTACATAGCGGGTTTTCGCCCGGTAATAATAATCTGCCTCTACATAGGTTTTATTGAGCAGTACTTCACCGGGTTCGGCCACGGTTTTCAGTGAGCTTTTGAATTCGAAAAACGGATTGCTCACCGTGTTTTCCGATTGCTCAATGTCCCAGTTTTCAGGAAGGCTCAATTTGATTTTTTGGCGAACTGCCCCATCGGTGCCAAAGCGGAATGGGGTTTTTCGACGGATGAGATCCGGCTTGGTCAGGTAGTCATCGACAATGTCACCGGAAATCACAAACGAGTAGGTGTCATCGGTCTTCGACCAGAGATCTTCAATCACGTACGCTTCATTGAGTGTCAGCTCGTTCAGATCTTTATCGTCGCTGATAGACAACGGACGCAAGAAATCGAGACCACTGAAGAAGCCTGCATAGTAGTTGGCATATTCCTCGCCCAGTTCACGCAACGGTTTTGACTCCAAATACCGGCGCCAGCGTTCCGCTTCCAGCCCTCGATAGGTGGTTTTCACCGCCAGATAGCTCTGCGCGTTGGCATGATTGACCACATAACGCTGCTCGATGTCCTGAGTCACAGGAACTTCCTGTGTTGCCATCTGGGTGAGCTCCTTGCTGTCAGGTTTGAGGATCAGACCATAGCCGAGTCTTGACTGGGCAAGGGTATCGAGGCGGTTGCCTTGATGGGTGCGGGTGGCATCCACCCAAATCCATTCGCCGTCCTTTTTCAGCGCTACGATCACATGGTTGAAACTGAAAGGGGCAGCAGGCTGGTGTGGCAGCTGTTCACGCCAGAAAGTGTCGACTAACGCCGGATAGGCCTCAATCCCCATGGCTTCCAACATGGAAACCAGCAGTAGGGCTTTGTCTTTGCAATCGCCGTAGCCTTGAGAAAGGATTTGCTCTGGTGGGCGTGGCTTGTGCGAGCCAATGCCGTTTTCAATACCCAGATAGCGGATGTTGTTCTGCACAAAATGAATCGCAGCCACAGCCTGCTTCTCCGGCGCATCCGGATAAGTTTGTTGGATGTCTTTCACCAATGCCTGCACTTCTTCGTCGTCCGGCGTGGCCTGGTAAAGTGGTAAAGCCCAGCTCACCACATCTTTCCAACTGCTATAGCTAGAAACATGAAGATATGGGTAGGGGTTATACCAACGCGGCTGCTCTGGCTCGTCGAAATCATACAGGCCATTCGTTTCACGATAGGTGAAGGTGGTGATGCCATCATCGCGGGTCTGGCGAAAATCGCCCTGTCCTTTTCCGTCTAGATTGGTGACCGAAATGCCACTGTCTGAAGGGGCCAGAATACGCGCATTAACCAGCGCCACTGTACTTGCCCAGCCGGTTTTGAGGTACCATTCGCGACGCTCGCCAAACACGGGATTGAAGCCGGTTATTGTGTAGCTAACATCAATCACATCGCCCATCTGAACGTCATTGAGGACGATATGCAGGGTTTCATCGCCGTTGTAGAGCAGTGAATCGAGATCAACCTCCCGTTTGAATCGGTCGATCTCCGCAGTTTCTTTTCGATCCAGCACTTTGCCATCGCGCACCAGTTCGAGGCGGTGGATAGCGACTTTTTGATAGGACGGATCGAAATCGATCGAGATCTGGGAGCCGGATTCAACACCTTCAATTGACACCACTTTGCTGGTGTAGCGTTTGTATTCGATGGGATTTGTCGCGACAAGGTTAAGCTGCCGATCAACAATCAGAAATTGTTGATCGTAATAGTGGGCGCTTTTGTCGATCTCTGGAATTTGGGAGATAGGCTTTACCCAATCGGGCAAAGCGGCATATAAGGCATTCTGCGCCAAAGCGAGTTGCGGGAAACTCGCCAGAGCGCCAAGGGCAATCAGATACTTCTTCATCTACAACGCTGTCCATTGCTATCGAGAACAAAAGGCAGCGTCGCATTGGCTGCCTACTCGTTGATGAACCCTGCGAGTAGATCGTTCAGGAACAATCGCCCTTTCTCTGTCACTTGCCAGTGGGTGTCAGTCTCAGCCAGCAAGCCTTCCTCAATCGCATGTCGAAGCGGCGTTTCGACGGTGTCGAGTGCCAGCCCGGTTCTTGCCGGATAGTCGGCTTTCGGGCAGGACTCCACCAGTCGGAATCGGTTCATGAAGAACTCGAACGGCAGTTCATCTGCTTCCACTATATGCAATTCGCTGAGGTAGTCTTTCTCAGGATCGAGATATCCGCGCGGATGTTTCACTTTTACTGTGCGCTGTACAGTATTGTCATCCAAGGTAATTTTGCCGTGAGCACCGCAACCGATACCCAGATAATCACCAAAACGCCAGTAGTTGAGGTTGTGACGGCACTGGAATCCCGGCTTGCTGTAACCTGAGGTTTCGTACTGCACATAACCGGCATCAGACAGCAGTTTGTGGCCTTGTTCGAAGATGTCCCAAAGATCGTCATCATCCGGCAGTGTGGGCGGCTTAGAGTAATACTGGGTGTTCGGCTCGATAGTGAGCTGATACCAGGAAAGGTGCGGCGGATTGAGCGCAATCGCCTGTTTGAGGTCATCCAGCGCGCCTTCGAGTGTTTGATCAGGAAGACCATGCATCAGATCGAGGTTAAAGCTGTTAAGCCCAGCTTCGTGCGCAAGATTAGCGGCGCGTTTGGCTTCATCCGCGCCGTGAATGCGACCAAGACGGGCGAGCTTTTGGTTATCAAAGCTCTGCACGCCAATCGATATGCGGTTCACGCCAGCTTTGCGGTAAGCCACGAACTTGTCGGCTTCCACGGTGCCGGGGTTGGCTTCCATGGTGATTTCAATGTCATCATCAAACGGGATCTGCGCTTCGATGCCTTGCAGCAAGCGGGTGATCTCTTCCGGTGACATCAGGCTCGGTGTACCACCACCAATGAAGATGGAATGCAACCCGCGGCCACTCACCCCTTTGAAACGGTTGAGGTCTTTCCTCAAATCATCAAGTAAGGCATCGATGTAGTCGCGCTCCGGCACCTCGCCTTTCAGCGTGTGGGAGTTAAAATCGCAGTACGGGCACTTTTGCACACACCAGGGGATGTGAACATAAAGGCTCAGGGGAATGTGAACCGCCATCGGGGATTACTTCTTCTCTTCGCTCATGGCAGCAAACAGCTTCTTCAGCGCCTGACCGCGGTGTGAGATTTGCTTTTTCACCGCAGGCTCAATGTTTGCCAGCGTGCAGCCATGTTCTTCCACGTAAAACACTGGGTCGTAACCAAAGCCGTGTGAGCCCGACGCTTCGCGGGCGATGGTGCCTTCAAATTTACCATGGCAAACCAGTGGTGTTGGGTCGTTGGCGTGGCGCATATAAACCAGTACACAGTGGAAACGCGCGGTGCGTTTGTCATCCGGTGCGTCCGCCATGTTTTCCAGCAGCTTTTCCAGATTCGCCTGATCGCCTTTTCCTTCGCCGGCATAACGCGCGCTGTAAACACCCGGTGCACCGTTGAGGTAATCCACTTCCAAACCGGAGTCATCTGCGATGGCTGGCAGGCCAGTTTCTTTTGCTGCATGGCGCGCTTTGATGATGGCGTTTTCAATGAAGGTGGTGCCGGTTTCGTCAGCGTCTTTTACCGCGAACTCACTTTGTGCAAACACTTCCAGACCGAAATCCTGTAGCAGATCAGCCATCTCTTTGACTTTGCCAGCGTTACCTGTTGCCAGAACCACTTTGCTCATTGTTCTCTCCTGAATTTGGGGGCGGCCGCGAATCGAAAACCAAAAAAAGGCGCCGCAATGGGGCGCCATGATACCTGAATAAACAGGGGTCAGTCAGCGTAAAACGTCTGGTTAAAGGTCAGTTTTCCGCTGCGGTTTCCTTCAGCGCTGATATCAATAGTGAAGGCATAATTTTCTTCGTTGGCAAACCGAAGCTCTGCCAGATAGTAAATCGCATCGCCTTCACGCACTTCGCGGAAGGTCAGTGGCTTTTTGGTTCCTAGAAGATTACGCGCTTCGCCAGTCAGTGTGGCTGTGAGTGCCGGTTTTCCTGCCTGTGCTTTATCTAAAATGGCGATGTTCAGGATGGCATTTACACCACTGCGTTTCAGATCATAGGCCTTGGCAACTTTTGGGGTGATAAACGTGGAGTTAAACGCAGAGTAATGCACTTCCAGCGTGCCGATATCTTTAGACTGACCAGCGTGAGCGAACGGGGAGAGCAGCATCAGTGCGCTGAACAGTGGGAGAAAGAAACGTTTCATGACGGATATCCTTGTCGGGTGAAACCAGTGCGTCCATTTGCTGAGTCGCCTAAGACCATTTGCTTAGTAGCCCGGGAAAGAACGCACCTTTTAATTACTGCTTAAGTGCGGGGATCAGATCACTGATGGCATCGGGACAAAGCGAAGGGCTATGAATGCGAACTTGCTTGTGTCTGCCAAGCTCACCTTTTTCGATATCAATCTGGCCTTTGGCCACTTTGAACTGTTTCGACAGGAATTTGGTGAGGTGGGCGTTGGCTTTGCCATCAACAGGTGGAGCGGTGATGGCGAGTTTAATTTCCTCGCCGTGTTGCCCCATCCATTGGTCCCTGCTGGCCTTGGGCTGGATATAGAGCCTTAAAATAAGGTCATCGTTATCCAGCCAGGCAGGGCGTGGTGCGGTCATGACTTACAGCACGAACCACAGATTGCCGAAGTATGGGCTCAGCAGATCGCCGATAAAGAAATTCAGGAACTGCAGTGCAATGAACAGGAACAGGATGCTGAGATCCAGACCGCCCAGAGGTGGGATCACGCGGCGAATTGGCGCGACCAGTGGCTCAGTAAGCTGCACCATCACATATTCAATTGGGCTGCGGCCTTGGCTCACCCAGCTCAGAATTGCGCGAAGGATCAGTACCCAGAACAACAAACCACCTGCGGCTTTCACCAACGCCACCAAGCCAATCAGCAAGTAACTGGAATCAAACACCAGGGTGCCCGAGCCGACCAATTGCAGGGTGAAGAACTTCGCCACACACAGCAGGTACGCAAACAGTACAGTCGCTAAATCCAAGCTTCCGATTGAAGGAATGATACGGCGCAGCGGTGAAACCACTGGCTGGGTGGCTTTCACCACAAATTGGCTGAATGGGTTATAGAAGTCAGCGCGTGCCCACTGCAACCAGACCCGAAGCAACACCACCATGATGTAAAGATCGAACAGTGTTGAAACGAGAAAATTCATCGAGTTCATAAATTAGCCCTAAAATAGCGATTCCATCTCTTCGGCGCGGCGCACTGCAGCCTGCATGGCTTCAGAGACCGTTTCCGTGAGTTGTTTGTTATTAAATACGTTCAGTGCCTCAGCGGTGGTGCCGCCTTTGGACGTGACTTGTTCTCTTAAGGTTGCCAGTTCAATGTCTGGGTTGGCAACCACCATTTTAGCCGCGCCCAGTGCAGACTGTTGCACTAATAAGCGAGCTGTTTCCTTGTCAAAGCCTTGTCGCTCAGCTTCAGCCTGCATTGCTTCCATAAACAGGAAAAAATACGCAGGCGCACTGCCCGCTGCGGCGATAACAGCGTTAATTCCAGACTCTTCTGAAACCCAGCAAATTTCGCCTACAGCTTTCATCAGTTGTCCTGCGAACAACTTGTCTGCATCACTAACGAAGTCTGGCGCATAAAGACCGCTCATACCCTCACTAACTAGTGAAGGTGTGTTCGGCATCACGCGAACCAGTTTAAGTTGTGAACCTGCCATTTCACTGAGGCGAGCACTGGAAATGCCAGCAGCAATTGAAATCACGAGTTTGCTCGACCAATCTACACCTTCCATATTTTGGAGCAGTGTTTCCATATCTTGAGGCTTTACAGCCAGAACAACTACGTCGGCTTGCTTTGCGCTGGCAACAGCATCTTCGTTGGCGATGATGCCGTAAGTTTCTCTGTGTTTCGCACTGACTTCAGGGCTTCTATCGACAGCAATGAGTTTTTGAGCAGGATAACCTGACTCAAGTAGCCCGGCGATGATTGAACGAGCCATGTTGCCGGCACCGATAAAAGCGACTGTACGTTGTTCCATCAATGATATCTCCTTTGAGAAGGTCAACAGACCCTAGATTAATTGGTTATTTGCGGTTGCTATAATCACGCGCACCGAAAATCGCGGTGCCGATACGCACCATGGTGCTGCCGGAAGCAATCGCTGCATCCATGTCGCCGCTCATACCCATCGACAGGGTATCAAATTGCGGTCGACCTGCTTTCATTTCTTCAAACAGCGCGGACAGCGGCGCGAAGGCTTCAAGCTGTTTCTGGTGATCGTCTTCCGGCTGCGGAATACACATCAGGCCGCGAAGCGCCAGGTTCGGCAATGCATCGATTTCATCAGCCAGCGCTTTCACTTCTTCAAAGCCGGTACCGGATTTAGAAGTTTCCCCGCTGGTGTTCACCTGAATTAGCACCTGAAGTGGCGCTAATTCATCCGGACGCTGATCGCTCAGGCGTTGCGCAATCTTGCTGCGGTCAATCGAATGAACCCAATCGAAGTGCTCGGCAATCGGCCGTGTTTTATTGGACTGGATAGGGCCAATAAAGTGCCATTCAAGATTGGGGTGAATGGCGCTGAAATGGGTGATTTTTTCGACACCCTCCTGCACATAGTTTTCACCGAACAGGGTGTGACCTGCTTCCACGGCGTCTGCGATGGCTTCAATGGGTTTGGTTTTGCTGACAGCGAGTAATTGCACGACAGAGGCGTCTCTCCCGCATTTTTGTGCGGCACTGTCTATTTGGCTGGTGACCTGTTCTAGGTTTTGTTTGATACTACACATGTTAGATTCTGCGAGGAAACGAGTTAATGGATATTACTGAATTACTGGACTTTAGTGTAAAGCATAACGCTTCAGATCTACATCTTTCAGCTGGGGTTCCCCCAATGGTCCGCGTAGATGGTGATGTCCGCAAGCTTAGCCTGCCTCCGCTAGACCACAATGCGGTGCACCGTCTTATTTTCGATATCATGAACGATGCCCAGCAGCGCGAGTTTGAACAAAACCTCGAAGTCGATTTTTCTTTTGAGCTGGCGTCTGTCGGCCGCTTCCGTGTCAATGCGTTTCATCAATCCCGTGGTTGTGCCGCGGTCTTCCGTAGCATTCCTTCGAAAATTCCGACACTTGATGCGATTAACGCACCAGCAGTGTTCCAACAATTTACCGAATATCAGAAAGGTCTGGTACTGGTCACCGGACCGACAGGCTCAGGTAAGTCGACCACGCTGGCGGCGATGATAGACAAAATTAACAGCAGTCAGCATCGTCACGTATTGACCATCGAAGACCCTATTGAATTTGTCCACGAACAGAAAAACTGTCTGATCAACCAGCGTGAAGTACACCGCGATACCCATTCGTTCAACAATGCGCTCCGCTCGGCGTTGCGTGAAGATCCGGATGTGATTCTGGTCGGTGAGCTTCGTGACAAGGAAACCATTAGCCTTGCGCTGACGGCAGCTGAAACCGGTCACTTGGTATTTGGTACGCTGCACACCTCCAGCGCAGCAAAAACCATCGACCGTATTATCGATGTCTTCCCGGGGGCGGATAAGCCGATGGTGCGTTCCATGCTGTCTGAATCGCTGCGTGCGGTGGTGTCGCAAAAACTGGTGAAGCAGATTTCCGGTGGCCGTATTGCTGCCCATGAGGTGATGATTGCGACACCGGCGATTCGAAACCTTATCCGTGAAGACAAGATTGCCCAGATGTATTCGATGATCCAAACCGGCTCAGGTCTTGGCATGCTGACGATGGAACAGTCACTTCGTAACCTCACCATGCAAGGGCTGGTGGACACGGCAGAAGCTAACAAAGCACTGGATAACGCAGGGATGGGCTTCTAACCATGCAGAACACGCTCCAAGAACTTCTGGATAAGATGCTGGCGCAGAAAGCGTCGGATTGTTACATCACGGTTGATGCGCCTTGTATGTTGCGTGTCGATGGTAGCCTAAAACCAGTGGCTGGAAAGCTCGACTTAGAAGGTGTCAAAGCGCTGGTTACTGAGGCCATGGATGCCGAAACCGAGCAGAAGTTTTATGCCGACCGTGAAGCGAATTTTGCTTTGGTCACTGAAAATGGACGCTTCCGTGTTAGTGCGTTCTGGCAGCGTGACTTGCCGGGTATGGTACTTCGCCGCATTGAAACCCAAATCCCTGATATTTACTCGCTGGGTTTACCGGATGTGATTCAGGATTTGTCGATAGCCAAACGTGGTCTGGTGCTAATTGTCGGTGCGACAGGTTCGGGTAAATCAACCTCGATGGCAGCGATGGTGGGGTTCCGTAACCGACACCGCAGCGGCCATATCCTGACGGTGGAAGACCCGATTGAGTTTATCCATCCGCATGACAAATGCATCGTGACCCAGCGTGAAATCGGCATTGATACGGACAGCTACGAAGTGGCGCTGAAAAACTCGCTGCGCCAGGCGCCGGATATGATCATGATTGGTGAAATCCGAACGCAGGAAACCATGGAATATGCCATGCAGTTTGCTGAAACCGGTCACCTTTGTATCGCAACCTTACACGCCAACAATGCCAATCAGGCACTGGAAAGGGTGTTGCATCTGGTGCCGAAAGAGCGTCGCGAACAGTTCCTGTTTGATTTGTCGCTCAACCTTCGCGGTATTCTGGCTCAGCAACTGGTGCCAGATGTCAGTGGCATCGGTCGTCATGGCGCTTATGAGCTTCTGCTCAATACCTCTCATGTGTCGGACTTAATTCGCCGTGGTGAGTTGCATGAGCTGAAAGAAACGATCCGCAAAGGCAAGAACGCGGGAATGTGTACCTTTGACCAGTCCCTGTTTGAGCTTTTCCAGGCGGGCAAAGTGTCGAAAGACGAAGCGCTTCATCATGCGGACTCGCGCAACGATCTCAAACTTATGATGAAGATGGCGGAACAGTCATCCAGCAGTTTGTCGCTGGCGAATGTCAGCATTGAGGGGCAGTAGAAAGTTGTCGTTCACAGAGAAAGAAAAGCGCCTCAGGGCGCTTTTCTTTTATTCACCGTATTGGTTTTCAAACCAGCTCTCGACAATGATGACCGCTGACTGGCTATCGATTTCCCCTTTGCCCAGGGCTTTATAGCCACCGTATTCAAACAATGAAGAACGGGCTTCTGCTGTGGTCAGTCGCTCGTCGTGCAGTTCCACGTTCACACCAAAACGGCCTTTCAGGCGGTTGGCAAATTTACGGGCGCGGGGCGTGATGGTTTCCAATTCGCCGCCGTGTAAATCCAATGGTAAACCGACGACAACCAGGTCCGGTGTCCACTCTTTCAAAATGACTTCTATGGCTTCCCAGCTAGGGATGCCATCTTTGGCTTTGAGGGCTTTTAGCGGACGGGCAGTGCCGGTAATGGCCTGACCGATGGCCACGCCGATGCTTTTCGTGCCGTAGTCAAAACCCAGCACAGTCTGAATGTTACTCATGGAAAACTCTTATGCGTGTCCAATGTCCGCGGACAGGTTCAAGGCGTCTATGCCCATTTGTTTGAGGGCTTTTTCCCAGCGCTCGTTGATGGGGGTGTCGAAAATCACTTTCGGATCGGCTTCAATCGTCAGCCAACTATTTTCTGCCAATTCCTGCTCCAATTGACCCGCATCCCAACCTGCGTAGCCAAGTGCAACAATGAATTGCTCAGGCTCCTCAGTGGTTCCCAAAATACTGAGAATATCTTTGGATGTCGTTACGGTCAGCTCATCAGATAGCTGGATACTGGAGCCATACAGCTTGAGGTTTTTGTGCAGGACAAAACCGCGATCTTCCGAAACTGGACCGCCGAACAGCACGGGCTGGTCAAGGCTGACTGGATGGGTAACATCCTGCTCGCGCTCCACTTCGATTTGATCCAGCATCTTGGCAATGGAGATATTGATAGGCTGGTTGATCACCAGCCCCATGGCCCCGTCTTCATTGTGTTCGCACATGTAAACGACACTGTGCTGGAAGCGTTCATCGGCCATGCTGGGCATTGCGACCAAGAAATGATTTTTTAAATTCACTGTGTCTTCCACATTGCGCCCTTCATTGCGTATGAGCCTACTTTCATTATGAGCAGTAAGCTGAAGAATGTCAGATCCGGGCGAGCAGTTTCGCCCGGTTTGCCGTGCGGTTATTTTTGCAGGCGAGCTTCGATGGCATCCATTAATTTGCCACTGATATTGATATCAAATGCGGCTTCAATTTCGCGGATACAAGTCGGGCTGGTCACGTTAATTTCGGTCAGCTTGTCACCAATGATGTCCAGACCCACGAAGATCAGGCCTTTCTCTTTCAGCGTTGGTGCCACTGCACGGGCAATTGCCCAGTCAGTGTCGCTGAGTGGGCGCGCTTCACCACGGCCGCCTGCTGCCAGATTGCCACGGGTTTCGCCTTTGGCAGGAATACGAGCCAAACAGTAAGGCATCGGCTCACCATCTACCACCAGAATGCGTTTGTCGCCATTGCTGATGTCTGGCACGAACGTCTGCGCCATACAGTAGTTATTGCCAAGGCCAGTCAGGGTTTCGATGATCACTGACAGGTTCGGGTCGCCTTGCTTCACGCGGAAGATAGACGAGCCACCCATGCCATCCAAAGGTTTCAGGATCACGTCGCCGTGTTTTTCCTGGAACGCTTTGATTTGGTCTGCACGACGGGTCACCAGCGTGATTGGCGTGTGTTCTGGGAACCAAGCAGTGAAGAGTTTTTCGTTACAGTCACGAAGGCTCTGCGGCTTGTTGACGATAAGACAGCCTTCTACTTCCGCACGCTCAAGAATGTAAGTCGCGTAGATGTATTCGGTATCAAACGGCGGATCTTTACGCATCAAGACAGCGTCGAGATCGGCCAGCGCAATTTCCTGCTCGCTGACCACCTCGAACCATTTCTCCGGGTTTTCTTCCAGCGTGACAATCTTGGTGCGTGCTAGCGCTTTGCCTTGCTCTAAAGACAGGTCATTCATTTGCATGTAATGAATTTCCCAGCCGCGCTTTTGCGCTTCCAGCATCATGGCAAAGGAGGAGTCTTTTTTGATGTTGATGGACTCGATTGGATCCATCACTACGCCCAGTTTGATCATTAATTTATCCTTATTAACCGAGGTCGCCTTTAACCCAGATCGCCAAAGCGAACCTGCAGGGCAGTGATTGCCGTCAGTGCTGCGGTTTCAGTGCGCAGAACACGTGGCCCCAATAATGTTTCCTCAAACCCGAATTCACGGGTTCGTTCAATTTCTTCTGATGACAGACCACCTTCAGGGCCAATCAGCAAACGCACACGGCTAACTGGCTCGGGCAGGGTATTGATTGAGTATTTTGCACGTGGATGAAGGTTCAATTTCAGCCCGTCGAATGTCTCCTGCATCCACTCATCCAGCGACATCACAGGGCGAATCTCTGGCACCACGTTGCGCCCGCATTGCTCACAAGCTGCAACCGCGATTTTCTGCCATTGATGCAGTTTCTTGTCGAAGCGATCTGCATTGAGTTTGACACCACAACGTTCAGAGATCAGTGGGGTGATGACGTTGACGCCCAGCTCCACCGATTTTTGAATAGTGAACTCCATTTTGTCGCCGCGGCTGATGACCTGCCCCAAGTGCAAATCCAGCGGAGATTCGATGCTGCGTTCAACACGCTCAACAATATCGACACTGACAGACTTTTTACCTGATTCGGCAATGACGGCAGGGAACTCTGCGCCGTGACCATCAAATAACAACACTTCCTGGCCTGCCTGCATACGAAGCACACGGCCAACGTGATTGGCAGCGTCATCGCTTAGGGCAACGCAGCCTGTGTCAGGCAGGGGCTCAGGATGGAAAATTCTTGGGATACGCATGGTGTTTTCATGACTGGATAACAATAGGCAGCAGTGTATCACGCTGCTGCCTGTAGTCAGTAGTCCGGCGCTGAGGTTATAGACCGGCCTTTTCGCAGGAAGCTTGCACGAACGGATTATGATTACCTTGCTCGCGGGCGATGCGGCGGTCACGCTCACATTCCCACTCATTTACCGGGTAGGTCTTGTCCCAGGCGTCCATCAGCTTTTTCTGAGCGGATGCCAAACGGAAATCATACTGTTTGTTCATGTACTTGTAGGTTCGCGCAATGGCACCGCGGCTTTGTGCTGGCGGCTCAAATACGCGTTGCTTGAAGTTCACCTTCGCCGCGCACTGACCGTAGAAAGCCCCGTCGTTGCCATTCCATTGCGAGAAGCGGAAGTTTGAGCGGTCACCGTTGACCTCGCCAATGGCTGGAACCAGATTGTGCAGGTCAGCTTCCATCAATTTGAAAGCCACGTCATTGCGATTGCAGTTCTTGCGTCCTCCATCTTGCCAGCATTGACGCTGGTGGCCAAATTGCCATGCAGGCACCACATGCTCCCATTCAATGCGGCTGGCACGCTTTTCCTGTTTGCGAACTTGATAACCACACTCAGAAAAATCAGGCACGCCCTTCTTGCCCTGCCATTCAATGTCACAGCCGCAGTAAAACGAAGTGGGGTAGTCCTGATAGATTTTTTGCGCGATGCGTTTGGCTTTACTGAAGGATTGCGGATGCTCGGCTGCTGTTGTGATCGAAGGGATCATCAGTGCCGAAAGCAGCATCAGAAATGTTCTCATGTGTAATTAGTGCTCGGTGTTGGAATTGTGTGGTTTGATTATTACAGACTATTGCGAGCGAAATCGCACTAAATTAGTGTTAATTGAAGAGTTTATTGATAAGTAAAGCGTTGCTTATGCAATAGGGGGGATGAAAACAAGCGGCTGTTTACAGCGGCGGCAAACATATTGAACCTGTTCGCGTTGAACTTTATTGTGACGACGAATAGAGAGCTCGATATGGTCACAGCCGCACTGATAGGTAAAAGTTTTTCCCTGAACAGAACTGACATCAAAGCTGTGGGTGGTTTTGGGTATTACACCAAACACCTGTGACATCACCGCCTGCCACTCTTTGCCATGCGGCCGCACTTTTCCAAAACGGGCATAGACAACCAAGTGACTGATTTCGTGCGGCACCACTTCGTCAAAAAAAGCCTCGACGTTTTCTTCCAGCAATACCGGGTTAAACCTGAGTTGCCAGCGTTGAAGCAATGCCATTCCTGCCGTTTTCCCACGAATATCAAACCGGATTGCAGGCACCGCAAATTCACTCCCAAGCTGCTTGTTAGCCAGAGTGATGCATTCGCTGACGCGTTGAGTAAGACGATAGTGGAGTTCGTTCATGTTCGGCAGTTTAGATTCAGGAGCCGACAGGGTAGGGAACAGAAACAAAAAAGGGAAGCTTGAGCTTCCCTTTCGTATTCAGACTGCGATTACTTGATTTGAGCGAAATCGCGCAGTGCTGCCACTTTATCGGTCTTTTCCCAAGGGAACTCTTCGCGACCGAAGTGACCGTAGGCTGCTGTCTTCTTGTAGATAGGTTGCAGCAGGTTCAGCATTTCCTGCAGGCCGTAAGGGCGCAGGTCGAAGTGTTGGCGAACCGCTTCGATGATGATGTCGTGAGACACTTTCTCGGTCCCGAAGGTTTCCACCATGATAGACGTTGGATCCGCAACACCGATAGCGTAAGACAGCTGGATTTCACAGCGGTCTGCCATGCCTGCAGCAACGATGTTCTTCGCGACATAGCGTGCAGCGTATGCAGCAGAACGGTCAACTTTTGATGGATCTTTACCCGAGAATGCACCACCACCGTGACGAGCCGCGCCGCCATAGGTATCAACGATGATCTTACGGCCAGTCAGACCACAGTCACCCATTGGGCCACCGATAACGAAACGGCCAGTTGGGTTGATGAAGAAGTTGGTGTCTTTGTTCAGCCACTCTGCTGGCAGTACTGGCTTGATGATTTCTTCCATCACTGCTTCACGAAGGTCTGGCGTCGAGATGCTGTCGCAGTGCTGGGTAGACAGAACAACCGCATCAATGCCCACGATCTTACCTTGGTCGTACTGGAAGGTAACCTGAGATTTTGCATCCGGGCGCAGCCAAGGTAGCGTGCCGTTTTTGCGAACTTCTGCCTGACGTTGAACCAGACGGTGAGAGTAAGTGATAGGTGCTGGCATCAATACATCAGTTTCGTTACATGCGTAACCGAACATGATGCCTTGGTCGCCTGCGCCCTGCTCTTTAGGGTCAGTTTTATCAACGCCTTGGTTGATGTCTGGCGACTGTTTACCGATGGTGTTCAGAACCGCACATGAATCTGCGTCGAAACCCATGTCAGAGTGAACGTAGCCGATTTCGCGAACGGTTTCGCGGGTCAGCTCTTCGATATCAACCCATGCTGAGGTTGTGATTTCACCACCTACCATCACCATGCCGGTTTTCACGTAAGTCTCACAGGCTACGCGTGCTTTTGGATCCTGTTCCAGAATCGCGTCAAGAACGGCGTCTGAAATCTGGTCTGCGATTTTGTCTGGATGACCTTCTGACACTGACTCAGAAGTAAACAGGTGTTTAGCCATGTCTTTTCCCTAGCAATAATAAATTTGGTTGATACCGAATATCTGTTTGCACAAGCACCTTTGGTCTTTTGACCGTATAAAAGTATAGATGCTTTGCCATCTGGACGTCCATTCTACGCGGAGAGCCGTATAAATCAACCTCACAAATAGTCCGCGTAAATAAGTAAACGTTTGCGCCTGTAATCTTGTAGTTACAAATAGATGCAGAGATTTCACGCTCTGAACAGACAGAATCCCATAAAATCAGCCATGTAAAACGTTTGCAGAGCCGACGGACTCTTGCGACAATATCTGCCCGCCGAATTCAGCAATCTGGCCGCTTTTGTTTACAAGTATTGTGCCGGATTGCCTATAACTCAAAACCTCTAATGATCTCAGGAGCAGACATGTCTTCTCGCAAGGTTTTAGCAAACGCGATCCGTGCCCTCAGCATGGACGGTGTACAACAAGCTAACTCTGGTCACCCAGGTGCCCCAATGGGCATGGCAGATATCGCCGAAGTCCTGTGGCGTGACCACATGAACCACAACCCGCAAAACCCTGAGTGGGCAGACCGCGACCGCTTCGTGCTGTCAAACGGTCACGGCTCTATGCTGATTTACTCTCTGCTGCACCTGACTGGTTACGATCTGTCTATCGACGATCTGAAAAACTTCCGTCAACTGCACTCGAAAACACCGGGCCACCCTGAGTACGGCTACGCGCCAGGTGTAGAAACCACGACCGGTCCTCTGGGTCAAGGCATCACCAACGCTGTGGGTATGGCGATTGCGGAAAGAGCACTGGCTGCTCAGTTCAACCGTGAAGGCCACGACATCGTTGACCACAACACTTACGTGTTCCTGGGCGATGGCTGTCTGATGGAAGGTATCTCTCACGAAGCATGTTCACTGGCAGGCACATTGGGTCTGGGCAAACTGATCGCATTCTGGGATGACAACGGCATTTCTATCGACGGTCACGTTGAAGGTTGGTTCACTGACGACACGCCTAAGCGTTTTGAATCTTACGGCTGGCACGTAATCCCGGCAGTCGACGGTCACGATGCAAACGCTATCAACGCAGCGATTGAAGCGGCGAAAGCGGAAACCGGTCGCCCTACCCTGATTTGTACCAAAACCATCATCGGTTTCGGTTCACCAAACAAAGCTGGCTCTCACGACTGTCACGGCGCCCCACTGGGCGCAGACGAAATCAAAGCAGCGCGTGAATTCCTCGGTTGGGAACACCCAGCATTTGAAATCCCAGCTGACGTCTACGGTCAGTGGGACGCGAAAGAAGCAGGCGCTGCAAAAGAAGCGGCTTGGAACGAGAAGCTGGCTGCGTACGAAGCTGCACACCCAGAGCTGGCGGCAGAATTCAAACGCCGTGTAAACGGTGACCTTCCTGCTGAGTGGGAAGAAAAAGCCAACCAAATCATCGCCGACCTGCAAGCGAACCCAGCGAATATTGCTTCACGTAAAGCATCTCAAAACGCGTTGGAAGCGTTTGGTGCGATGTTGCCTGAATTCATGGGTGGCTCAGCTGACCTGGCACCTTCAAACCTGACCATGTGGTCTGGCTCAAAAGCCCTGACCGGTGAAGATGCATCTGGCAACTACATCCACTACGGTGTACGCGAGTTCGGTATGACCGCGATCATCAATGGTATCGCGCTGCACGGTGGTTTCGTCCCATACGGTGCGACCTTCCTGATGTTCATGGAATACGCACGTAACGCGATGCGTATGGCAGCACTGATGAAAGTGCAGAACATTCAGGTTTACACCCACGATTCTATCGGTCTGGGTGAAGATGGCCCAACGCACCAGCCAGTTGAGCAAATCGCGTCTCTGCGTCTGACGCCAAACATGAGCACATGGCGTCCATGTGACCAGGTGGAATCTGCAGTCGCATGGAAACTGGCGATTGAGCGAAAAGACGGCCCAAGTTCGCTGATCTTCTCGCGTCAGAATCTGGCTCAACAAGAGCGTGACGCCGAGCAAGTGGCAAACATCGCCAAGGGTGGTTACATCCTGAAAGATTGCATTGGCACTCCTGAGCTCATCCTGATTGCTACTGGTTCAGAAGTTGAGTTGGCGGTTGAAGCAAGCACTGAACTGTCAGCGCAGGGCTTCAATGTTCGTGTGGTTTCAATCCCATCGACTGACGTGTTCGATAAGCAAGATGCGGCTTACCGTGAAGCGGTACTGCCATCAGACGTGACAGCACGTGTGGCTATCGAAGCGGGCATTGCGGACTTCTGGTACAAGTACGTGGGCTTTGACGGTCGCATCATCGGCATGCACACCTTCGGTGAATCTGCACCGGCGGGTGAGCTGTTCAAGATGTTCGGCTTCACCACTGAAAACGTGGTTGAGACAGCAAAAGAACTGCTGGCGTAAGTACCTAATCAATGCTGAAAACCCGCCAACTGGCGGGTTTTTTCTTTCCCGCTCTTTATCCAATCCTTAAGAATAATTGATGAGAGACCAGTCACATTCTGCGTGCGAAATTCACGTGCTTGAGATAGACTGTCAGCCGCATTTCATTAACGACACAGATCAGCAGGGATATGGCATTACGCGTCGCAATTAATGGATTTGGCCGCATTGGCCGTAGCGTGCTCCGCGCGCTGTATGAAAGTGACAAACGTGACCAGATAGAAGTGGTTGCGGTGAACGAATTAGCTGAGCCTGATGCCATGGCGCATCTGCTTCAGTATGACTCCAGTCATGGCCGCTTTTTCAAGAAAGTGACCAACAGTCAGGAGTCCCTGTTTGTTGGCGACGATAAAATCCGCATCCTGCACCTCAGTGATATCAATTTGCTCCCTTGGCGAGATCTGGACATCGACATCGTGCTCGACTGTACGGGTGTGTTTGGCAACCGTGAACACGGTCAGGCACATTTGGACGCCGGTGCCAAGAAAGTGCTGTTCTCCCATCCAGGCAGTAACGACCTGGATAACACCATCATCTTTGGTGTGAATGAAGAAACCCTCAAACCGACGGATCGCATTGTTTCCAATGGTTCTTGCACCACCAACTGTATCGTGCCTGTGATTAAGGTATTGGATGAGCAGTTTGGGATTGAGTCAGGCACCATCACCACGATTCACTCTTCCATGAACGACCAGCAGGTGATCGATGCCTATCACCCAGATTTGCGACGCACGCGCGCAGCCAGTCAGTCTATTATTCCGGTCGACACCAAATTACATTTAGGAATTGGAAGAATCTTTCCGAAATTTTCTGACAAATTTGAAGCGATTTCGGTTAGAGTGCCAACAATTAACGTCACAGCAATGGATTTGAGTGTTACTGTTCACACAAAAGTGAAAGTTAATGACGTAAATCAATCACTCGAGGAGGCTGCTCGGTGTACATTGAACGGCATCGTCGACTATACCGAGGCACCACTTGTCTCGATAGACTTCAACCATGATCCCCACAGCGCCATTGTGGATGGTTCGCAGACACGAGTTAGTAATCATCATCTGATAAAAATGTTGATTTGGTGCGACAACGAATGGGGATTTGCCAACCGGATGCTGGATACAGCGTTGGCCATGGCAACAGTTACCAGTGGCTCGAAGGCTTGAGCCACGGCTTTCCGAAGTAAAGAAAGCCACAGCAAATTTTTGATTTTTGCAACTTAGAGAGAGGACGAAAATGTCTGTAATCAAAATGACCGATCTGGATCTGGCTGGCAAACGTGTATTTATCCGTGCCGATCTGAACGTACCAGTAAAAGACGGTAAAGTGACTTCTGACGCGCGTATTCTGGCGTCTCTGCCAACCATCAAACACTGCCTGGAAGCTGGCGCGAAAGTGATGGTTACTTCTCACCTGGGTCGTCCGACCGAAGGCGAGTACGCTGAAGAATTCTCTCTGCAGCCTGTTGTTAACTACCTGAACGACGCACTGGATTGTGACGTTAAACTGGCAAGAGACTACCTGGACGGCCTGGAGCTGAACGCAGGTGAGCTGGTTGTTCTAGAAAACGTACGTTTCAACAAAGGCGAGAAGAAAAACGAAGACGAACTGTCTAAGAAATACGCTGCACTGTGTGACGTATTCGTGATGGACGCGTTCGGTACTGCTCACCGTGCACAAGCATCAACCTACGGTGTTGGTGTGTTCGCTCCAATCGCATGTGCCGGTCCTCTGCTGGCAAACGAACTGGAAGCACTGGGCAAAGCAATGGACAACCCAGCGCGCCCAATGGTGGCAATCGTTGGTGGTTCTAAAGTTTCTACCAAACTGACTGTTCTGGAATCTCTGTCTAAAATCGCTGACCAACTGGTTGTTGGTGGTGGTATCGCGAACACCTTCATCGCAGCAGCAGGCCACAACGTAGGTAAGTCTCTGTACGAAGCAGACCTGGTTGAGACTGCTAAGAAACTGATGGATGACTGTGCGATTCCAGTCGCGACTGACGTTGCATGTGCAAAAGCATTCGACGAGAACGCAGAAGCAGAAATCAAGCACGTTTCTGAAGTTCAGGACGACGACATGATCTTCGACCTGGGTCCAGACTCAACTCAAGCGCTGGCTGAAATCCTGAAGAATGCAAAAACCATTCTGTGGAACGGCCCAGTAGGCGTATTCGAATTCAAGAACTTCGAAGCAGGTACTAAAGGTATCTCTGAAGCGATTGCTGCTTCTGAAGGTTTCTCTGTTGCAGGTGGTGGTGACACGCTGGCAGCTATCGACCAGTTCGGTATCAAAGCTGACGTTTCTTACATCTCTACCGGTGGCGGCGCATTCCTTGAGTTCGTTGAAGGTAAAGTACTGCCTGCAGTAGAAATGCTGGAAACTCGCGCTAAAGCGTAATGACGAACGGGGGTGACTGCCCCCGTTTTTTATGCATCTTTGATAACTTTGTAATCATTGGAATGCATATCTAAACGCAAAAAATAATGTGTTTAGAATCACGTTTGGGTACAATGCGCAGCACTGTTCGCAAACGTTTGCCGAATTGAAACAAGTCGGTAGGAAAGACCGGCTTGGATAGGATTTCACTCAAGACAACAGAGTAAATAGGACTATTGTTATGTCTAAAGTTTTTGATTTCGTAAAACCTGGCGTTATCTCTGGTGACGACGTTCAGAAAGTGTTTGAAATTGCTAAAGAGCACAAGTTCGCTCTTCCAGCGGTAAACGTAGTAAACACTGACTCTATCAACTCAGTACTGGAAGCTGCTGCGAAAGTTAAAGCACCAGTTGTTGTTCAGTTCTCTAACGGCGGCGCTGCGTTCTTCGCAGGTAAAGGCCTGAAGCTGGAAGGTCAGGAATCACAAATCAAAGGCGCAGTAGCGGGTGCTAAATACGTTCACGCTATCGCTGAATCTTACGGTGTGCCAGTTATCCTGCACACTGACCACGCAGCTAAGAAACTGCTGCCATGGATTGACGGTCTGCTGGCTGCAGGTGAAGAGCACTTCGCTGCAACGGGTAAGCCACTGTTCTCTTCTCACATGATTGACCTGTCAGAAGAATCTCTGGAAGAAAACATCGAAATCTGTGCTGAGTACCTGGCTCGCATGGAAAAGATGAACATGACTCTGGAAATCGAACTGGGTTGTACTGGTGGTGAAGAAGACGGCGTAGACAACTCTCACATGGACGCGTCTGAGCTGTACACTTCTCCAGAAGACGTTGCATACGCATACGAGAAACTGAACGCTATCAGCCACCGTTTCACTATCGCTGCGTCTTTCGGTAACGTACACGGCGTTTACAAGCCAGGTAACGTTGTTCTGACTCCAACCATCCTGCGTGATTCTCAAGCATACTGTGCAGAGAAATTTGGTATCGCACCTAACGCGCTGAACTTCGTATTCCACGGTGGTTCTGGTTCTTCTCAAGCAGAAATCGAAGAGTCTATCTCTTACGGCGTTATCAAAATGAACATCGACACTGATACTCAGTGGGCGACTTGGGATGGTATCCGTCAGTACGAAGCGAAAAACCACGATTACCTGCAAGGTCAAATCGGTAACCCAACTGGCGAAGATGCACCTAACAAGAAATACTACGATCCACGCGTATGGCTGCGTGCTGGTCAAGAAGGTATGGTTGCGCGTCTTGAGCAAGCGTTCAAAGATCTTAACGCGATCGACGTACTGTAATTTAAGTTTTATTTAAAAAATTTAATTACAAATCGTGATGAAACCCGCTAAATTTAGCGGGTTTTTTTATGGCTGTTATTCAACCTGATTGATAGCGGCCAGATTCCCTAGCCACCTCAAGAGATAGAAAGCCGAAGATTAGCTTTCAACGTCTTGAGGTGGTTTGGTTTTTTTATACCAATCACAGTAGGTAGATGGTCAGAAATAGCGCAGGAAAAATGCTCGAGAACAAGGCGGAAAATTTCGATAAGTAGTTATTCTACAATCAAATTTTTCAACGCAGTTATCGAGTATTTTAACAAGCTAGGATGAGCAGATATTTACTACGATTGGTATTACTTTTGTGAGAGATGTAAATGACTGAGCAAAACGCTGTTGAGTCTGTTGAACAAACAGCAACTGAAGCGATGAACTGGTTGGCCTCCAACCAAGAGTTGATGATCCAATACGCAGTGAACGTTGTGACTGCGCTACTTATTCTGTTCATCGGTAACTGGGTAGTGAAGAAAGTGGCAGGCTCTGTCGCTGCAGTATTAAAGAAACGCGATCTGGACCAAACAGTTGTCGATTTTATCGAGAACATGGTTCGCTATGTGATGTTCGCGATTGTGCTGATTGCGGCGTTGGGTCGTGTGGGTGTTGAAACTGCGTCTATCGTTGCGGTTATTGGTGCGGCGGGTCTGGCTATCGGTCTGGCACTGCAAGGTTCACTGTCGAACTTCGCAGCTGGTGTGCTGATTGTGACTTTCCGTCCGTTCAAATCCGGTGATTATGTAGAAGTAGGCGGTGTGGCAGGCTCTGTGGCGTCTATCCAGATCTTCTCTACAGTACTGACGACCCCAGACAACAAAATGGTAGTGGTTCCTAACGGCACTGTCATTTCCAGTCCAATCACCAACTACTCACGTCATGCGACACGTCGTATCGATTTCATTATTGGTGTGTCTTACAAGGCTGATCTGCAGAAGACTAAAGAAGTACTGACCCGCATCGTGAAAGCGGATGAGCGCGTACTGCAAGATCCTGAACCCACTATCGGTGTTCATGCGCTGATGGACTCTTCAGTTAACTTCGTTGTGCGCCCGTGGGTGAAAACAGAAGATTACTGGTCAACCTACTTTGACCTGATGCAAGCGATCAAAGAAGGTCTGGATAAAGAGGGTATTGAAATTCCATTTCCGCAGATGGACGTTCACTACCACGCAGCAATGGCAAAAGCTGCTGCTCCAGAAGAAGAAAAGCAAGTTGCTTAAACGCCTTGCTGCTCAAACTTAATGCTGAAACCCCGTCTGACGACGGGGTTTTTTTATGCATATGGTCTCGTGAATACACCAAAAAAACAGTGTTTTCGTTTTAAATTTGAGACACTTTCTGTTGCTGCTTAAACTGTAAACTCTGCTCTGATTTTATCCGAGCAGTTTCGTCAGGAATTTGTTGTACCGTCCTGTGGAACCCTAGGAAAAAAGCTAAACACGGCATAACTATACCAAGGAAATCGCAATGGAAAATGCTACTAACGAAGCCATGAACTGGTTCAACGGCAATCAGGATCTGCTGCTTCAATATGGTGTCAACATCATCTCTGCTCTCCTCATTCTCATCATTGGTAACTGGATCGTGAAAGCGATTGCCAATGGTGTTGCTAAAGTCATGCGCAAGAAAGAACTCGACGATGCCGTTGTCGACTTCGTGCATACTTTTGTCCGTTACCTGCTGTTCGTTATCGTGCTCATTGCGGCTTTGGGTCGTCTGGGTGTGCAAACGGCTTCTGTGGTTGCGGTTATCGGTGCTGCCGGTCTGGCAGTTGGCCTCGCACTGCAAGGCTCACTTTCTAACTTCGCAGCAGGCGTGTTGATTGTTGCATTCCGCCCATTCAAATCAGGCGACTATGTAGAAGTGGCTGGTGTTGCAGGTTCCGTGGATTCTATCCAGATTTTCTCAACCGTACTGAAAACGCCGGACAATAAGATGGTTGTGGTACCGAATGGTGCGATCATCTCAAGCCCAATCACTAACTACTCCAAGCATGACACCCGTCGTATCGATTACGTTGTAGGCGTGTCTTACAGTGCTGACCTGCAAAAAACCAAACAAGTGCTGGCTGATGTACTGGCGAAAGAAACCCGTTTGCTGACTACCCCAGAGCCAACTATTGGTGTGGTTGAATTGGCAGACTCTTCTGTGAACCTGGTGGTTCGTCCATGGGTTCGTACTGCAGATTACTGGGCAGTTTACTTTGACCTGCTGCAAGCGATGAAAGAGGCGCTGAACGCAGAAGGTATCGAAATTCCATTCCCGCAAATGGATGTTCACCTGAACAAAGTCGACGGCTAATTTTTACCTGAGACATGATAAAAACGCCAATGATTGAGACTGATCATTGGCGTTTTTTCTTTGGTAGTGAATGTCAGAAGAATGGGGCTGATTTTCACGAGATAAGAGCAAGGCTTGATCGAGTTAAAACAATTGGTTTTTGTGTGGTGATTTTTCTTGCGAACTGTTCAAGGCTTTCCTAATTTGCGTATCTAACACCGTGTGCTATCCCTTATTTGTCGAGCGCTGCAGCACGTTTTTCTAGAAGGAATCTGATTTATGAGCAATATCCCATCTGAGCTGAAATTCACGACTTCTCACGAGTGGGTGAGACCAGAAGGTGACGATGTGTATACCGTGGGCATTTCTGACCATGCACAGGCTTTGCTGGGCGACATGGTATTTGTGGATTTACCGGATGTGGGCGATACGGTAGATGCGGGTGATGATTGTGCCGTGGCGGAATCGGTAAAAGCAGCATCAGATATCTATACCCCATTGACCGGTGAGATTGTGGCGATCAATGAAGACTTGGAAGGCTCTCCAGAGTTGGTAAACAGCGACCCTTACGGCGATGGCTGGTTATTCCAAATTCGTATCACTGATTCAGCGGAAATTAATGAGCTGTTGGATGCTGAAGCGTATCAGGACTCTATCGAGGAAGAGGAATAATCCCTTTTCCTGCAGATAAAAAAACACCGCGTCAATCGCGGTGTTTTTTCAAGCGAGGTGTCAGGTTAAACGTGCCTGAGCCATCAGTACATTTCTTTCAGCTTGCGGATCTCTGTGTTGATCTCCTTCACTGTCCGAAAGTGTTCAATATTTCCATCTGACTGCGCCTGCACCATTCCTTGATGAAAGTCGAAATCACCCCGTCCATCAATGTGAATCCGTCCACTGAATAACCGGTAAACGTGTTTCGCAATAAGGGTCGGGACATAACGATGAAACATCCGCATTCGCAATTCCTTTTTATTTTTATCCCTGAAGCTTTGGAGCCTTGGGTTATATTTCCTGCCAACTTCCTAAACCGATAAGACCTGCTGACAACGAAAAACTGTCACCTGCTTACTCGGCTTTGGCGGGCGGCATTATAGCGGGAGGGGTATGACTACTGTGTGACAGATATGACACTTACCCAAAATTTTAGGGATGTAATCGTATGACTTTGGGGTTGGTCACAGTATGGAAAGTAAGGCATTGAGCCCATCTATCTGGCACGTAAATCCTGCACTTGATTACGTACTGTTTTATCAATGGTTTGGCGTATCCAAAGGTTTTTAGCGCTGGTGGCATTTTTCTTGTGCCAGATTTGGCGGATAACAAAATTGCTGACATCGATGGGCGTAGCACTGATAGCAAGCTTGTCATTGAACATGTCGAGTTTTGCCATCAACTCCGCCACAGTGCAGATAAGGTTGCGTCCAGAGAGAAGATGACGAACGGTAAGGAAACGTTGTGAACCCATGACGACCTGGCGATTGCAACCCAGGGATTTGAGCGTGTTATCAACAGGGCTGCTTAACTGGCCGTCTACCGTCACCAAGGCGTGAGGCGTTTTGGTGTAGTCGGTCAATGACAGAGGAGCATTCAGCCCCGTGGATTCTGGGTCAAACAAGCAGACATGTTTTTCGGTGTAGAGCTCTTCCATCAATAACACGGGGTCTTCTGTTTCCACTGCACCCAATACCACATCAACCTGATCGTTTTTCAATGCCTCGCGGTAGTTGATCCGATCGACTGGGCGGCAACTGAGTTGACACTGCGGCGCTTGCTCTCGGAACACATCAAACAACGCCGGGGCAAAAACCAACTCAGCATAGTCGGTTAGACCGATGCGGACTGGCCCTGAATATTGCGTTGGCTCGAACGACACCGGGGTCAGTACATCGGTGGCAATGGTGTCGAGAAGCGCTGTGATAACAGGTTCTAGTTCGAAGGCACGTGCCGTCGGTTGCATTTCATTGCCTTGACGATGGAAAAGCGGGTCATCGAGCAGGGTGCGCAGCCGGGAGAGATTGTGGCTCATGGCTGATTGGCCAATTGAGAGTTTCTCGGCAGCGCGGGTCACGCTGCGGGTTTCCATTAGCGCAGCGAAGGCAACCAGAAGGTTGAGATCAACACCGCGCCAATTAACCGGCTTCATGTACTGGTCTCATCACGTCGAATATCAGCAATGGTAGGCTGACAAAAGTCGACCAAATCCTGAAAACGAAGTTCTACGCCTGCCATGGGTGAACCACTGCTGATGTTGATGTGTTCGAACTCAGCAAGGCTTGGGTCAAAGAATATTGGCAACATGCCAAACACCGAAATAGGCGTCACCATGCCGGGTGAATACCCGGTAATGCTCTGCACATGCTTGCTGTCGACCATGGTCATGCGCCGACACCCAAGAAGGTCGCGGACTTTCTTGGGGTCAACAGACGCCGTACCCGGTACGCATGCCAATGCCATTTGCCCGCCCATATCGCGAAGCAACATGGATTTGACCAATTGATCTGGTTTAACACCGCGTTGCTCGGCAGCTTCGAGTATGGTCGTTGCCTCACTTTCATGAGGCAGTAAGCGGTGCGCGATGTCAGCATCGCGCAAAATGGAAAGGATAGGGGTATCAATTGAAGACATCATTAGGCGTCGTCTTCCAGACTGTATGGCAGGTCAACTTTCTGCCAAAGCGCCTCTGTGTCGGCCAAGCGGAATTGGCTGTCGTCATCAAGGTTGTTTGGCAGTACAACTAAAGCCAGTGCCTGACCGTCTTCAAAACGGTAGCCAGAGAGCACGGTACCACCGGTACGCCAGTTTTCGCCGACACTGCGGTCAAAGGTATCACCGGCTTTCGGTACTTCTGTTGCTTCACCTTGAAGAAGATAGGCTGCGCGTTTGTTGATACCACGATATTTCGCGCGTGCGACGGTTTCCTGTCCTGTGTAACAACCTTTCTTAAAGCTGATGGCATCTAGCGCCTGCAAGTTGATGGACTGAGGAATGAATTCGCTGATGTTCGCTTCTTCAATTGAAGGCATTGCTGCGCGAAGCTCCAACAGTGTCCATAGTGAGCTGTCACTCAGGGTTGCGCGTTCGCCCAGCTCAGTAATCAGTGTGTTAGCTTCTTCTGCGTTCATTGCCAGCAACCAGCGGTTTTTATCGATGCGAACAGCTGAACCGGTTTGGGTTGTGCGAACATCGCCTTCTCCGGTAAAGCGTGATTCCACAGCGTTGTCCGCTTTTTCACCGGCAATACCCACCAGAATTTGCTCAGAAAGCGCAAATTCAACCTTAGAGAAAACAGCATATTTCTTAATTTCTGCCAGCTGTTTTTCAGCGACAGATGCTGGCTGAACGTAAGCCACCCCTTCGTTGTGATGGAACAGGCGAATGGCAGACCACACCTTTCCTTTGGCGTCACAGTGAGCAGCGAGCGTTGACCGGGTTTTCTCCAGTGACACCAAATCACAGGTCAACTGGCCTTGCAGGTATGGCACTGTATCCTGACCGACGGCGGTGATCAGAGAAAGGTTATCCAGAGCGATCACTGACAGGGCTGGCAACGCGCTGTCTGAAGAAAGAGGAAGACGGTTGAAAGCGTGTGATTGATACCAGTTCGTCATGGAGTTTCTCGCTTAAAAATCAGGATTTATATGTTAATGCGACTGCGGTCTATATACCACTGATATGGGGTCAGATCACAGGGTTACAAGATTCAATCCGGGAGCCGTAGCAAGGCGATCAGCTCGCTGATACTATTTGGGCCAGTTATTTTGGCCTAATTTTCGAGGTACTCATGCTGGGCGCAGAAGATAAAGCGCGTATCAAGTGGGCATGCCGTCGTGGCATGTTGGAACTTGATGTCATTATCATGCCGTTTTTTGAGCAATGTTTTGATTCACTGACGGAAGACGAAAAACTTCATTTCGTCGCGTTGTTGGAATGTGATGATCCGGATCTGTTTACTTGGTTGATGGGGCATGGCCGCAGCGAGAAGCCTGAGCTGGCGGCGATGACAGACAAAATTGTCGAGCACAACCGCAGCAAACTCCGTTAATACCGATATTCAGCCTTCCCGCCTGTTGAAGGTTGGGGTAGGTATGATCTACGCGCTGGCAGCCTTCACTTTGTTTGTTGCCAGTGCCATCCCTCTCGAAGCCAAAGTGCTTCTCCTTTGTCTCCTGATTCGTGAAGCACACACGCAGTTGTCCTTTCTTACGCTTCGTGGTGGTGAGCTCTTCCTCAATATTGACGGAGCGTGTCGCTGGAATGGAGATAACTTTCATGTTTCTAGGGTGTGCTTTTTCAGTCGTCACCTGATTGTTCTGGAATTGACTTCACCCTTTGAGTGCCGCCGTTTAGCGTTGGCGTGTGATGCGTTTGATAGTGAGACCTTTCGTCACCTCAGTCGAGTTTGTCTAGTGTTGAAAGTGTGATCTTCTTTCACTTTTTGTTTTTTAGCGTACGTCATGTCTAAACGAATCATTGATAGCGCCGATAAAGATTCAAGCTGGCATCAGTGCTACCGCCGACTCAAGAAGTAGAGAGGGAAGAGGTGACATGAAAATAAGAACAAAATTATACGGTCTGACGGCGTTTTCCGCCCTGTCGTTACTTTTATTCGCGTTCATCGGGTGGCAAGCCTCTGATCGAATGGTGGACCTGAAAACCAAACAATCCCTGGTTGCAGAGCTTGAAGTACGTTTGCTTAACCTGCGTCGTAATGAAAAAGATTTTTTGGCGAGATTGGATGCTAAATACGTAGAGCGCTTCTCCGGTAACGTTGCCAAGTTTGAAAACGATTTGAATACCTTGGCAGAAGACGCTGATCGTCTGGATATCACCTTGCCACAAATCAGTGCGGTTTCTCAGGCGATGAAGAATTACCACAGCGGTTTTCTGACGTTGTCGAAGGGCTACGAAAGACTTGGCTTGAACCGTACTTCGGGTATTCATGGCGAGCTAACCGCAAATAACGAGCAGCTTCTGCAAGACAACCCATCAATCGATGACATTGCTTATCTGGTGACGCTGAGCCGGCTTTTGATGGTGGATGCAAATGAAGCGCGCTTTGAAGAATTCAGCCGAGTCTGGCAAAACGTGAAGCGTGAAACCGGCCTGACTTCTCTGGACGCCCAGAAAACTTTGGTAGAGCGCTACATGCAAGTCAGCCGTGAGGTAGGGCTTGATCACAAGTCAGGCCTTTTAGGTAACATCCGAGGCCAAACTCATCAGGTGGAAGCTGACTTTGACGACATGCGTGCACAACTGGCCAACGAGTTGGAAAGTGCAGAACGCACTCTGACCATCAGCGCCTTGATAGTGCTGGTGGTGATTTCATCGCTGCTTATCGCAGCCAGTATCTTGCTCAACCGTTTTATCCAGCGCCGTCTGAGCACGTTAACCCGCACTATGGAGCAAGTGGCGGCAGACCGCGATTTAACCCTGCGTGCAGAAGCCGAAGGCAAGGATGAGATTGCGCTGGTAGCAAAAGACTTTAACTCCGTGTTGGAACACTGTCAGACCCTGATTGCAGGTGTAAAAGTCTCAATCACAACATTGAATGCTACCGCTTCAGATGTGCAATCTCGTAGCAATAACGCTGAAGCGGCATTGGGCCGTCAACATTCAGAAGCCGATATGGCAGCGACAGCCGTCAATGAAATGGAAGCGACGATTCGTGAGATTGCCAGCAACACTGAAACGGCTGCTGCGAATGCAGGCCAAAGCCTTGCCCGCGCTCAGAAAGGTCATCAAACCGTGCAGACAACCCGTGAAGCCATCCTGACATTGTCTAACGGCTTGGGGACTGCAAACAATGACATTCATAGTTTGGTGTCGCTCTCTCAACAGATTGGTACTGTGGTAGATGTGATCAAAGACATTTCGGAGCAAACCAATCTGTTGGCTCTGAACGCAGCGATTGAAGCAGCTCGTGCCGGTGAGCAAGGTCGTGGTTTTGCGGTGGTTGCCGATGAAGTGCGTTCCCTAGCTACCCGCACGAACAAATCGACGGATGAGATCGCGACCATGATTGCTTCACTTCAGGAGCAAACCAACAGTGTCGTTGACCGCATTAACCATTGTCAGCGTGACAGCGAACAGTCGGTCAGCTATGTCGAAGAAGCCGCATCAGAGCTGGATAACATTATCATTGATATGCAGCAGATCATGGATATGAGTACCCAGATTGCCGCCGCAGTTGAAGAGCAGAGCATGGTGGCAAAAGAAGTGAACCAGAACGTTCATTCGATTCAGGAAATCACATCAGAGAACACTGTCTCGACCACTGAAAATGCTCAAGCAGCAGCGCGGGTCGCAGCGCAAAGCCGTGAGCTGGAATCAGCGGTATCGAGCTTCCGCTCTTGAGTAGATAGATAGCTTTATAGCGCCAGGTATGAAAAAGCCCTCTTGTGAGGGCTTTTTGCTATCTGTGATTCAGCAAGGGAAGTCTGGCACCAGAATGGTTGGGCCGGAATCTTCTGCCTTGTCTGGGTAATCGATGGTGTAATGCAGGCCTCGGCTTTCTTTCCGTGCCATGGCACAGCGCACCATCAGTTCAGCCACCTGAAGCAGGTTACGCAGTTCCAGAAGGTTGTTGGAAACGCGGAAGTTACTGTAGTACTCGTTGGTTTCTTGCTTGAGCAGTTCGATACGGCGAAGCGCGCGTTCCAAACGTTTGGTAGAGCGCACAATGCCGACGTAGTCCCACATAAAGAGGCGTAACTCGTGCCAGTTGTGTTGGATAACGACCTCTTCGTCTGAGCAACATACCTGACTGTCATCCCAGTATGGTAGCGTTGGAGGAACTTCTGCGGTGCCTGCATTCTCCCCAATGTGCATGGCGGCAGCCCAAGCGTAAACCACACATTCGAGCAGCGAGTTTGACGCCATGCGGTTAGCACCGTGAAGGCCGGTGTAGCTGACCTCACCAATCGCGTATAAGCCTTGCAAATCTGTCTGACCGTTCTGATCTACCATTACCCCGCCACAAGTGTAGTGAGCAGCAGGAACGATAGGAATGGCTTCTTTCGTCAAATCAAAACCAAAGGTTTTCAGCTTTTCATCAATGGTTGGGAAATGCTTGGTGATGAAATCGGGATCTTTGTGGCTGATGTCGAGATACATACAGTCCGCACCCAGACGCTTCATTTCATAGTCAATTGCCCGGGCGACCACATCACGCGGCGCAAGCTCGGCGCGTTCATCAAAGTCCGGCATAAAGCGGGAGCCATCAGGGCGGCGCAAAAATGCGCCTTCGCCACGTAGCGCTTCCGTCAGCAGGAAGTTACGAGCCTCTGGGTGGAACAGGCAGGTCGGATGAAACTGGTTAAATTCAAGATTGGCAACCCGACAGCCTGCGCGCCATGCCATAGCAATACCGTCACCAGAGGAAACATCTGGGTTGGAGGTATATTGGTAAACCTTGGATGCACCGCCTGTGGCAAGAACCACAAACTTAGCACGCACGGTTTCGACGGCTTCACGGTCACGGTTCCAGATGTAGGCACCCAGCACGCGGTTAGCACCGGAAATCCCGATTTTCTTGCGGGTGATAAGATCCAGCGCGTTGTGGCGCTCCATCACTTTGATGTTGGGATGCTGCATTACGTTTTCTTGCAGCGAGGTTTGCACGGCAGCGCCCGTTGCATCAGCAGCATGCAGAATGCGTCGGTGGCTGTGGCCACCTTCACGGGTTAGGTGGAATTTGGGCTCATCATCGTCGCTGTCTTCTTCGCGATCAAAAGGGACACCGCCATCAATCAGCCATTGAACGCATTCCTTGGCATTTTCGGCGATAAAGCTCACCACGTTTTCTTCGCAAATGCCGTCACCGGCAATCAGCGTATCTTCAACGTGGGATTCAACAGAATCACTTTCATCAAAGACTGCAGCAATACCGCCTTGTGCGTAGTAGGTCGCCCCTTCGCTGCGCGGTCCTTTGCTCAGCACCATCACTTTTTGGGTCGGCGCCAAATGGAGCGCCAGAGACAGACCAGCAGCGCCGCTGCCGATCACCAGCACATCACACACGTGTTCTTGGTTGCTCATTGATTACGTATTCCTTTCTCCCAAGCAGCCATGTCAGCCGGCTACCTGAAACAACGAGTTCGAGTCATTTCAGTGAGTTTACACTAATGTGGCAACACGTAGAACGTTGCCAGTTGCTTCATTATGCGACAGAGTGGGAACGGCAGAATGAGAGTTGGTTAGGGTGTGACCAAACATTCTGATAGACTTTGCGATCCGGATCTAATCGTATAACGACGGAAATCCGTTTAGGGAACTTTCTTTTAATGTTTCACTCATACACTGTGCTCACTCAATAAAAACCGCGCGGCAGAAAAAGAAGCCGGGCACCACAGTGGCAAAGAGCGAGAAGAAATACCGGTAGCTAACAGTGTTCTGACCTTAGCGGTGAACACTGCCACAGTGAAAGCAGACTACTGGTATCAATAATAAGGAGAAGGCGCTCGAATGAGCGAGCAGTTAACCGATCAAGCCTTAATTGAGCGCGTACAGAATGGTGATAAGCAGGCATTTAACCTGCTGGTCGTAAAATATCAAAACAAGGTATGCAATCTGATCTCTCGCTATGTCAGCAACAGCGGCGATGTGCCTGATGTTGCGCAGGAAGCTTTTATAAAAGCGTATCGCGCCTTGCCGGGATTTCGCGGAGAAAGTGCGTTTTACACTTGGCTTTACCGTATTGCGGTGAACACAGCGAAGAATTATCTGGTTGCACAGGGCAGACGCCCACCATCAAGCGATATTGACGCAGAAGAAGCGGAAAACTATGAAAATGGTGGCGCACTGAAAGAAATTTCGAACCCTGAGAACCTTATGTTGTCAGAACAGTTGAAACAGGTCGTTTTCAGTACGATTGAATCTTTACCTGACGATCTGAAAACGGCGATCACCCTGCGTGAGATCGATGGCTTAAGCTATGAAGAGATCGCAGAAGTGATGGACTGCCCGGTAGGAACGGTACGTTCGCGTATTTTCCGTGCCAGGGAAGCGGTAGACAAACGTGTTCGTCCTCTGATGAACCACTAACAGTGTTACCTGTTGATAACGGTGAAATAAATGGCTGAAAAAGAAAACCTTTCCGCATTATTTGATGGTGACGAGATTGATCAAGCGATGATTGATGCGCTGGAAAACGATCAATCGGCTCAGCAAACATGGAAAAGCTTTGCTGTCACCCGTGATGTAATGCGTGGAGAAACGCCTAACCCAAGTTGGGACATCGCATCAAATGTTGCGATGGCACTGGAAGCTGAGCCTGCGCACGGTGCGCACTCTGCACCCAATGTTGTTCCAATTCAGGAAGCACAACCTACACCGGCAGCTGCCAAAAAAGGCATGCCATCTTGGTTGCAGCAACTCACCCAGGTGGGTATGGCTGCCGCAGTGTCACTGGCCGTGATTGTTGGTGTTCAGCAATACAACGGCGGCGAGCAGTTGGATCCGGTTCTTGCAGCTTCACAGCCCCCAGTTTTACAGACCATTCCTTTGGCTGGCTCTGCTGAGCCTGTAAGCCTTAGCCGTGAAACCTTGCAGGGTAATCCAACTGAAGCGCAATTGATGGAGCAGCGTCGCCGTGTCAACGCCATGTTCCAGGACTATGAGTTGCAGCTTCGTCTCAATGCTGATGAAATGATTGAACAAGACGAGAAGCTAACACCAGAAGTGAGCAACTAGATTGATGAAACAACTCCTGATCGGTGCTTTTGCACTGGTCAGTCTGGTCGCGAATGCCTCGACGGAAGAAAATCCCGCCGAGGCATTGTTGCATCAGATGGGCCAGGCAACCGAACAATTGGACTACGAACTTTCCTATATTCTGGTCCGCAAAAACAGTATTGAGCCCCTCCGTTTTCGCCATGCGTTAGTTGACGGCGAGTCATTCGGTCATATCGCTTATCTTGCCGGCCCTCCGCGTGAAGTGATTCGCCGTGGTGATGAAGTGAGTTACTTCGAGCCTGGTATTGACCCGTTTACCATTGCGAGCAATCAAATGGTGGCACCATTGCCTGCCATCATGCATTCCGATATTGACCACCTCTCGACCATGTACGATTTCGTGCCGCTGGGACGAGCACGTGAAGCCGGGTTGCCTTGTGATGTAGTGCGCGTTTCACCCAAAGATGGTGCGCGATATTCCTATGTGCTTTGGATTGACCAAAAGACCAAGCTATTGACCCGCGCCGATCTTCTCGATCGCGATGGTGATCCCATTGAGCAATACCGCGCACTGTCGTTGGTCATATCTCCGCAGATTGGTGATGTGATGAAGCAGATGTCTGCTATCGAATTGCCGCCTGTGGTTCAGGTACCAAAGCAGCGTGACGCTGGTTTGAGTTGGCAAGTCACTTCTTTGCCGGAAGGCTTCTCGCCGATTTACAGCAATCGTCACCGCTTGATGATCACTGAGCGCCCAGTTGAAAGCCAGATGTTCAGCGATGGTCTGTTTAGTTTCTCGGTTTATCTGTCAGAAGCTGATGACCTGTCAGTGCGCGAGCAGCTGGTGAGAAAAGGCCGCCGCACCCTGCACAGCCATGTCTCCGGCAATGCAGAAATTACTGTCGTGGGAGACATTCCACCAGCGACCGCGAAAAAAGTGGCTGAATCAGTTCGTATGACAGCGCCACAAGCCGCGGAAGGAACGCCAACGCCATGATCACGGCATTGGCAGAGGTTACTGGCAGTGGCGAGGGTTATCTGACTGTTCGCTGCCAGCAGAAAACCAGCTGTGGCAGTTGCGCGTCCAAGAGCAATTGCGGTACGGGCATTGTCAGTAATGCGCTGCCGGGCAAAGTGCTGGATATCCGTGTACCGTCAGAAAAACCAGTCGATGCGGGAACCTTGGTTGAAATTGGCTTGGAAGAGCAGACGGTACTGCGTTCAGCGCTGGTGGTTTACATTCTGCCGCTGCTGTTTGCGATTGCAGGGGCTGTTTTCGGGCAGTTTCTCGCAGATTTGATGGCTGCGGGAGAAGGCGTGATCATTTTGTTTTCTCTGCTTGCTGGCGGGTTGGGATTCTTTGTAGCACGCCATTTTTCGCGAAAGCTGGAGCAGGAAACAGGCGCAACGCCTAAACTGTTACGCATCCTTGGTAATCCCATAGACCTGGCGGCGGTGATAAATGCCGCAACAGAGGATAGCGACTAGCCATTAATTTCGGTAGAATCCCGCCACTTGATCGTAAGATCCTCTTATTTTAACTAACGAGTTAGTCACACCATTTATGAAGCACATTCGTAACTTTTCGATTATTGCCCACATTGACCACGGTAAGTCGACTCTGTCAGACCGTCTTATTCAGGTCTGTGGCGGCCTAACTGACCGTGAAATGGCGGCGCAGGTTCTGGATTCCATGGATCTTGAACGCGAACGTGGTATCACCATCAAAGCACAAAGTGTGACGCTGAATTATGCAGCGCAGGATGGGGAAACCTATCAGCTGAACTTCATCGACACCCCGGGACACGTTGACTTCTCTTACGAAGTTTCTCGTTCTCTGGCGGCGTGTGAGGGTGCTTTGCTGGTGGTGGACGCGGGTCAGGGCGTAGAAGCTCAGACGTTGGCGAACTGCTACACCGCGATTGAAATGGATCTGGAAGTGGTTCCAATCCTGAACAAAATTGACCTGCCAGCGGCCGATCCTGACCGCGTAGCGGAAGAGATTGAAGACATCGTGGGTATCGATGCGACCGAAGCGACCCGCTGTTCAGCGAAAACAGGTCTGGGCGTAGATCTGGTTCTGGAAGATATCGTTAAGAATGTTCCGGCACCTGAGGGTGACCCAGAAGCGCCGCTGCAAGCGCTGATCATCGACTCATGGTTCGATAACTATCTGGGCGTTGTGTCGCTGGTTCGTATTAAGAATGGCGAGCTGAAGAAAGGCGACAAGATCAAAGTCATGAGCACCGGTCAGGTGTGGGGCGTTGATCGCATCGGTATCTTCACACCAAAACAAACTGACACCCAAGGTCTGCGTACCGGCGAGGTGGGCTGGGTTGTTTGTGGTATTAAAGACATTCTGGGCGCACCAGTGGGTGATACCCTGACCCACGCAAAGCACGGTGCAGAAACACCGCTACCAGGCTTTAAGAAAGTGAAGCCTCAGGTTTATGCAGGTCTGTTCCCTGTTTCGTCTGATGACTACGAAAACTTCCGTGATGCACTGGGCAAACTGAGCCTGAACGATGCGTCACTGTTCTACGAGCCAGAAAACTCAGCAGCACTGGGCTTTGGTTTCCGTTGTGGTTTCCTTGGCATGCTGCATATGGAAATCATCCAGGAGCGTCTGGAGCGTGAATACAACCTGGATCTGATCACCACGGCACCAACCGTAGTGTACGAAGTGAAGAAGACCAACGGTGACACCCTATACGTTGATAGCCCTGCGAAATTGCCAGCGGTTAATGATATCGAAGTGATGGGTGAACCAATTGCACGCTGTAATATCCTGGTACCTTCAGAGTACCTGGGTAACGTTATCACCTTGTGTGTCGAGAAGCGTGGCGTTCAAGTTGATATGGTTTACCACGGTAACCAAGTCGCCCTGACTTACGATATTCCAATGGCAGAAGTGGTTCTGGACTTCTTCGACCGTCTGAAATCGACGTCTCGTGGTTATGCTTCTCTGGATTACAACTTCCAGCGTTACGAAGCATCGAACATGGTGCGTGTTGACGTATTGCTGAACGGCGACAACGTGGATGCATTGGCTATCATCACTCACAAAGATCAGGCGCAATCCCGTGGCCGTGATCTGGTTGAGAAGATGAAAGAATTCATCCCTCGTCAGCAGTTCGACATCGCGATTCAGGCAGCAATCGGTAACCACATTATTGCGCGCTCGACCGTGAAACAGCTTCGTAAAAACGTTACCGCGAAGTGTTACGGTGGTGACGTAAGCCGTAAGAAGAAACTACTGCAGAAGCAAAAAGAAGGTAAGAAACGTATGAAGCAGATCGGTAACGTCGAACTGCCTCAGGAAGCGTTCCTGGCGATTCTGCACGTAGGCAAAGATAAGTAATAAAAAGGGATTAAAGGTTTAGGGGAACACGATGGCTAATACTTTCTCGCTGATTCTGGTGCTTGTCACCCTGTTTACTGGGATTATCTGGGCACTGGATAAGTTCAAATGGGCGCCGCGACGCCAGCAAAAAGCGGCTGAAGCGCTCAATGTGGACGGTGGTGAGTTAAGTGAAGAGCAGGTTGCACAAGTTGCCCCTCAGCCAAGCTGGGTAGAAACCTCAGCTTCCGTGTTCCCTGTGATTGGCCTTGTTCTGGTGCTGCGTTCGTTTATTTACGAGCCGTTCCAGATCCCATCTGGTTCTATGATGCCGACACTGTTGGTGGGCGACTTTATCCTGGTGGAGAAGTTCGCTTACGGCCTGAAAGATCCCGTATTCCGCCATCAATTGGTCGAAACCGGGAAGCCAGAGCGCGGTGACGTGGTGGTGTTCAAGTACCCACCACAGCCAAACATCGACTTTATCAAGCGCGTGATTGGTGTCCCGGGCGATACGGTTCGCTACAGCGAAGACAAACGCCTGTGCATCCAGAAGAAAGGTGAATCGACCTGCGAATTGGTGCCAGTGGATGATGTTCACAAGAGTGAGTTCGTTCAGCGTGGCGCGAACCTGATTCAGGCGCAGGAAGAGTTGGGCGTTGAGCCTCACCAGATTCTGGTGAACCCATATATGTCGAATCAAGCAGGTCAGTATTACCCAACACCGGGTCTGGGTGAGTGGGTGGTGCCGGAAGGCGAGTACTTCGTGATGGGTGACAACCGCGACAACAGTAAAGACAGCCGCTTCTGGGGCTTTGTACCTGAGGCTAATCTGGTAGGTAAAGCAGTCGGTATCTGGATCAGTTTTGAATTTGATGAACAAGGCGACAGTTTCCTGCCGTCTTGGGTACCTGTCGGGGTGCGTTTCAATCGCATCGGCGGCATTGATTAACTTGGAACGACATGACAACACCTATAAATAAATTACAGCGTCGCATCGGCTATGAATTTAGTGATGCGGCGCTTCTCAGTCTCGCCCTGACACACCGAAGCGCCAGTGGAAACCACAATGAGCGTTTAGAGTTTCTGGGCGATTCTATTTTGAGTTTCGTCGTTGCTGACGACCTCTACCATCGTTTCCCGAACGTTGATGAAGGTGATATGAGCCGCATGCGTGCAACCTTGGTTCGTGGTAACACGCTGGCTGAACTAGGCCGCGAGTTCGAACTGGGTGATGTGCTGCAACTGGGGCCGGGTGAGCTGAAAAGTGGCGGTTTCCGCCGCGACTCTATCCTGGCAGACGCCGTTGAGGCGATCATCGGTGCTATCTACCTCGACAGCGATCTGGAAACGGTACGTGGAATTGTATTGAGCTGGTACAAACAACGTCTGGAAACTATCCAGCCGGGCGCGAACCAGAAAGATCCGAAAACACGTTTGCAGGAATTCCTGCAAGGGCGTCGTAAGCCGTTGCCTGCCTATAATGTGACTAAGGTACAAGGCGAAGCGCATAACCAGCAATTTACGGTGGAATGTGAAGTAGCAGGTCTGGATCGACCTGTCGTAGGTAAAGGCAGCAGTCGTCGCAAGGCAGAGCAAGCGGCTGCAGAACTGGCATTGCAAAAGCTGGACTCATGACAGACACGCACGAAACGCACCACTGTGGCTTTATTGCCATCGTAGGCCGCCCAAATGTGGGCAAATCGACACTTCTCAACCGTCTGGTTGGGCAGAAGCTGTCTATTACCTCGCGTAAACCGCAAACCACGCGCCACCGTATCATGGGGGTTGATACCCGTGATGGTTATCAGGCGGTATATGTGGATACACCGGGACTGCACATTGAAGAAAAGCGCACCATCAACCGTTTGATGAACCGTGCGGCTTCAAGCTCCCTGACTGACGTTGAGCTGGTACTGTTTCTGGTCGACGGCACACAGTGGACACAAGATGATGAGATGGTACTGAACAAGCTCAAGAAAGCTGAGCTGCCAACCGTACTGCTGATCAACAAAGTCGATAACGTGAAGGAAAAGGGCGAGTTGTTCCCGCACCTTCAGGAAGTCAGCGAGAAAATGGACTTCATCGACGTGGTGCCTGTTTCAGCGAAACACGGCACCAACATTGATGTGGTCGAGAAGCTGGTTCGTAACCACCTGCCGGAAGGCGAGTGGTACTTCCCGGAAGAGTACGTCACAGACCGTTCTCAGCGCTTTATGGCGTCTGAAATCATCCGTGAAAAGCTGATGCGTTTCACCGGTGATGAACTGCCATACTCAGTGACCGTTGAAATCGAGCGCTTTGATTACAACCCAGACACGGATGGCTTTGAAATCAATGGCCTGATCCTGGTTGAGCGTAACGGTCAGAAGCGTATGGTGATCGGCAAGGGTGGCGACAAAATCAAAACCATCGGCCGTGAAGCCCGTCTCGATATGGAAGATCTTTTCGAGCGCAAGGTCTACCTTGAGCTTTGGGTAAAAGTGAAATCCGGTTGGGCTGATGACGAGCGCGCACTGCGCAGCCTCGGTTACATCGACGACCTTTAACAGCGTCATTGGCTGAGACATTCAGGAGCAATATGGAAGGCTTGCAGCGCTGCTTTGTTCTGCACTCACGACCCTACAGTGAGACCAGCCTGATTCTGGATGTTTTCAGCGAAAATCACGGGCGCGTCAGTTTGATGGCGAAAGGCGCCCGTGGTAAACGCTCTCCCTTAAAAGGGGCGCTCCAGCCTTTTACTCCTCTCTTGATGAAATGGTCCGGCCGCGGCGAAATGCATACCTTGCGTCATGCTGAAGCCATGGGGCTTGCGATCCCGCTTTCAGGCAATGCCCTGTTTTCGGGGTTTTATCTCAATGAGATCTTAAGCCGGGTTGTGGAGCCTGAAACCGCGTACCATCAACTTTTCTTTGATTACGTCAATGCGCTGACTGACCTAGCTCAGCACAGCAATCCTGAACCGGCGCTACGACGCTTCGAACTCGCCTTGTTGGACTCGCTTGGATACGGGGTCGATTTCCTGCATTGCGCGGGTAGCGGTGAGCCAGTCGATGCATCGATGACGTATATCTTCCGGGAGCAGCAAGGTTTTGTCGCCTCGCTGATGAAAAGCAATAACCTCACTTTTACGGGCAGCGACTTAGAAGCGCTGGCAACAAGACAATTCTCAACGGCAGAACAGCTAAAAGCGGCGAAGCGCTTTACACGCTTGGCCCTCAAGCCTTATCTTGGCTCCAAACCGCTCAAAAGCCGTGAGCTTTTTATGTTAAGAACAAGGAAATTAACGCAATGAGTACCATTTATCTGGGCGTCAATATTGACCACGTCGCGACCGTTCGTAATGCACGTGGCACCCAATACCCTGATCCTGTCCACGCTGCAGATATTGCAGAGCGTGCGGGCGCGGATGGTATTACCGTTCACTTGCGTGAAGACCGTCGCCACATTAAAGACCGCGACGTTCATATTCTGAAAGACACCATCCAGACCCGCATGAACCTGGAAATGGCAGTGACTGATGAGATGGTCAACATCGCGTTGGAAGTGAAGCCGGCTTACGTGTGTCTGGTCCCTGAAAAGCGTGAAGAGCTGACCACCGAAGGCGGTTTAGACGTCGCTGGCCAGCTTGATAAAGTGAAAGCTGCAACGGAAACGCTGACTGCAGCGGGTATTAAAGTGTCGCTATTCATCGATGCAGACCGCGCGCAAATCGACGCAGCAAAAGCCTGTGGTGCTCCTTTTATTGAGCTGCACACAGGCCATTATGCAGAAGCGACGACTGAAGAAGACATGCAGGCAGAGCTGAAGAAAATCGCAGCGGGAGCAAGCTACGCAGACGATCTGGGTATCAAGGTAAACGCTGGTCACGGCCTGACGTACCACAACGTGAAGCCTATTGCGGCGATTCCAGAGATTTACGAGCTAAACATCGGTCACGCGATTGTGGGCCGCGCAGTATTTGAAGGCCTGCCAAAAGCAGTTGCAGACATGAAAGCGCTGATGCTGGAAGCGCGCCGCTAATGGCTGTGGTTGGCCTTGGCACTGACATCGTAGAAATTGAGCGCCTTGAGAAAATCATCGCGCGCACCGGAGATGCGTTTGCTAAACGTGTGCTGACAGAAAACGAGTTGGAAACCTATTCCAGCTCTAACTTCCCGGCCCGCTTTCTTGCCAAGCGTTTCGCTGTAAAAGAAGCCGCTTCAAAAGCGCTGGGGACGGGGATCGCTTGTGGTGTGACTTTGCATGACTTTGAAGTGACGAACGATGAGCTTGGAAAGCCTGTGGTGGATTTCTCCGGTGTAGCGCGAAAGCTTGCCGACGAGCGTGGTGTGAAGAACATTTTCCTCACCATCGCTGATGAGAAGCGTTATGCCGTGGCTACGGTGCTGTTAGAAACCAACTAGCTTTTTACTCTAATGCCGACCACACAAACAAAAACGCCCGCAGATGCGGGCGTTTTGCTATCAATCATCAGACACGCTTGAAGATAATCGACGTATTGATACCACCAAAGGCAAAGTTATTGCTCATGATGTATTCACAGTCGATGTGGCGCCCTTCGCCGCGGATATAGTCCAGTTCGCCACAAGCTGGGTCGATGTTGTCGAGGTTGAGAGTAGGGCTGAACCAGCCACTGTTCATCATCTCAAGGCTCAGCCAGGCTTCAATGGCACCACAAGCACCAAGAGTGTGGCCAAAATAGCTTTTCAGTGAGCTGATAGGCGTCTGGTTGCCAAAGATATTCGCGGTGGCGTTGCTCTCTGCGATATCCCCTTTTTCAGTGGCTGTACCGTGCGCGGAAACATAGCCGATTTTTTCCGGTGCCAGATTGGCATCACGCAGCGCCATCTCCATGCAAATCTGCATGGTTTCCTTGGTAGGCTGGGTGACGTGTGCGGCATCGCAATTGCTGGCAAAGCCAACGATTTCGGCAATGATGTTGGCGCCACGGTTAACTGCATGCTCATATTCTTCCAGCACCAGTGTGCCTGCGCCTTCACCAATCACCAGGCCATCGCGCTCTGTGTCATACGGGCGCGGTGTTTTTTCCGGTTCGTCGTTTTTCAGGCTGGTGGCAAACAGGGTGTCGAAAACGGCTGATTCAGTTGGGCAAAGCTCTTCCGCACCGCCAGCCACCATCACGGTCTGGTAGCCGTGCTTAATGGCTTCATAGGCGTAGCCAATCGCCTGACTGCCTGATGTGCAGGCGCTGCTGGTCGGGATCACTCGGCCTTTGAGGCCAAAGAACAGACCCACATTCACTGCGGTCGTGTGAGGCATCATTTGCACGTAGGTTGTCGCGGTAATGGCGCGGGTGCTCTTGTCATTCAACATCACACCGAAAGCACCAATCGCTGGTGTACTGCCTGTGGAGGAGCCGTAGGCAATACCTGTCTGACCGTTAGTCAGCACCTCGTTGCCAATCAGGCCACTTTGCTCGAGGGCATTTTCTGTTGCCACTGTGGAGAGTTGGGAAACTCGCCCCATGCCACGCACTTTCTTGCGTGGATAGTGTTTTGGCACACTGAATCCTTCCACTGGCGCGGCCAGTTTGGTGTTCAGGCCATCATATTGCTCGTAGTCAGGCATGTAGCGAACGGCATTTTGCATCGCCGCAAGCTTTGGCTGGACACTTTGCCAGTCGTTACCGAATGCAGTAACACCGGACATGCCAGTGATAACAACTCTGCGATTCATATCAGTCCTCCATTGACTGAGATTACCTGTCTGGTGACATAGCTGGCGGAATCTGACATCAGATAGCTGACCAGACCGGCCACTTCTTCCGGTTTGCCCATTCGGCGCAATGGCACCTGAGGAAGGGCATGTTCTTTCACGTGTTCGTCCACCATACCGGTGTCGATAAGGCCCGGTGCTACACAGTTTACGGTGATTTTGCGCTTTGCAAGCTCCAGAGCCAGTGCCTTGCTAGCACCAATAATACCGGCTTTGGCGGCACTGTAATTGGTTTGTCCGCGGTTACCCATCAGACCAGAAACAGATGCCATGGTTACGATGCGTCCACCGCGACGGCACTGAATCATTGGCATCACGCAAGGGTGCAGCACGTTATAGAAACCATCAAGGTTGGTATGAACCACGCCATCCCACTCACCTTCTGTCATGGCCGGGAAGGCGGTGTCTGCTGTCACACCTGCATTGTTCACAACGCCATAGTATCCACCATGGGTTGCCATATCCGCCTCAAGTTCAAGACGGCATTGTTCGCGGTTGGCAATGTCAAAAGAGATTAAACGACCAGAACCACCCAGCTCGGTGATGTCTGCCAGCGTCGCTTCAGCGCCCGCTTTGTCGCGACCATAGTGGATCACGATATTGAAACCGTCTTTGGCAAGTTGAATGGCGATAGCTCGGCCAATGCCTTTGCTTGCGCCAGTAACCAATACATCACGACTCATTGGGACGTTCCTTTTAACATTTGCTGTAACTTTTCTTCTGAAGGCACATACGCATTGAGCTGGGCCGATGCGAGTTCCTCACCTTCATGTTCAATGGTGCAGGCAAACACGGCCATACCATTGCTTTCCATCACGTGGTTAGCACGCACATTTAAAAGCGCACCGGCAGGAAAGCTGGGGGTATCGCATTTGTAACGGCGGCTGCCCAACAAAAATCCGATAGGTGGTGCTTTATTGTCTTTGCTAGCCTGGTAACCCGACCACGCTGCAACAGACTGAGCCATGAACTCAATGCCCACCCAGCCCGGAATACCATTCATGTTTTTGTCGAAAAACAAACTGCTCTCACTGGATGTTACCTGACAGTGCACATGCAAATCACCGACATCAATCAGCGTATCGAGAAGGATCATGGGTGCCTCGTGAGGCAGCAGCTCGTGAAGTTGTGGTTGCGAACTCATAGTTTTCCAAAAATTAGCGATACGTTGTTCCCGCCAAAGGCAAACGAGTTGCTCAAAATAGCGTGTTTTTCCAGTCTGTGATTTGCTGTTACCAGACGAATTGGCGCGATCTCTGGGTCGCGACCTGCTTGTGCATCAGGGATGGGGAGCGTGAGATCGTGGCGAAGAATTTGCCAGCAAATGGCAGCCTCTATCGCACTGGCAGCCCCAAGTGTATGACCTGTCAGCGGCTTGGTTGAGCTGACCGGGACATTATTACCCAATACACGGCTGATGGCTTTGGACTCCATCGCATCGTTGAGAGGTGTGGCAGTGCCGTGCGCATTGACGTAACCAATCTTGTCTGGCGACAGTCCGGCATCTGCCAATGCTTTCATCATGGCCTCTTCTGCGCCGCGACCTTCCGGCTCTGGAGCTGAGATATGGTGGGCATCAGAGCTGTCACCTGCGCCAAGCAATGCTATAGGCTCGGCTTCTTCCGGGCGCTCTAGAGAAAGCAGCATAAACGCAGCGGCTTCACCGATATTGATACCGTCGCGCCCTTCGCCAAACGGGCGGCATAGCCCGGAAGAGACAGATTCCAAGCCATGAAAACCGTTCAGTGTTAAACGACAAAGGGTGTCAGCACCACCGACTATCACGGCATCAGCCATACCTGATTGCAGCAGCCTTTTAGCAGAAAGGAACACTTTTCCGCTCGATGAGCAGGCGGTGGACACCACATAGCTTGGGCCTGAGAGGCCAAAATAGTCACTGATAAAATCTGAAAGATTGCTCAGCTCTTGCTGGTAGTAGTGATAATTCTCTGGCAGCTCGCCGGTCTGCGATTGCCCGCTAAGGGCGATTTCACCGTTGGAAATGCCTGAGGTGCTGGAGCCAACAATAACGGCGACGCGATCCTCACCGTATTTACCCATGGCGTTTTCAACGGCGTCCTGAATTTGCAGAAGGGCAGACAAGGCCAGGCAGTTGTTTCGTGTCTGTTGATGTTGGAATTGCGCAGGGATTTCTGGAAGGTCTTCCAGGACGCGCCCCACGATTACTTCCTTGCCATCATTAAGAGTGAAACGTTCGGCTTCGATGCCGTCACTCTTGTCGCTTTGCAGATTTCGGTGGATATCTTCAGAGCGCACACCCAGTGCGGAGTGCGACCCGCAAGCATGGATATAAACCGGAGTTGTTTGTGTCTCTGCGTCGGTCATTGCGATCTGTTCTTCCGTTATTCGAGGGTTTGAATCTGGATTTGGTAGTGCTGGCGCACTTGCTCAAACTGGATATCGGCAGGAACTCCTCCTGCAACCTTGGGCTCATCATACTGTATTTTCGCCACGGTTTCGCCGTTCTCATCGAGCAGGGTTCGGCTTGTAGCATCATCAACCAGTTGCCATCCAATCGGTGAAAGATGTGGTTGCCACGAAGTGGCCGGCCATAAGGTCAACATCAGGTTCATGAGCACCTGTTTTCCATCAGGCAACACGGCCCCCAGACCCGTGAGGTTGTCGGTTTCCAGAGTCTGTCCATCGTAATTGAGCGTCAGTAGTCGGGTTCCCCAACTGGAGAATCCCACTAAAACGACGTCTGATTCGGTGATTTCAAGATGCACAGGCAGCACCTGCGTACTGTCACTCCACTTCGCGGTAATCAGCTGGTTCACGCTGACGGTGCTTTCAAACTCTGAAGGGGCGGGTAAGCTGACAAACTTATCGGGTGCGATTTCAACGTGATTGCTATCAGGCGCTGCCGCGCAAGCAGAAAGCAGCAGAGAAAAAGCCAAACAGAGTACAACACGAATCATTGATGAAGCTCCTTTTCTGGCTGTTGGATGGCCAATGGTGCGAGTAGCCAGGCGACAACAATACCCACCAGTACAGTAATACCGAAACTGTGAATCGCTTCGGTTTGGCTGAGAGACAGCAAGCCAAAAGAGAGTATGGTCGTGAGGGCGGCAAGGGTATTGGCGACCAAGGCGCGATAACTGTCGTTGTGCTCGGCGAAAAACAGGGTGTAGTCGATACCAATTCCCAGCACGAGAAACAGTGCCAGCAGGTTGAACAAATTCATAGGAACTGGACTGATAGCGCCTGCGGTCAAGGCTACACCGGCCGCGAGCAACGGCGGGGTAAGAATGCAAACCGCACGGCGAGGGCCGAACCGCACGCAGAGCACGCCCAAAATCGCCAGGCAGGCGATGCCCATCAACATGGAAATACGCAGTCTGTACTGACCAAACAGGCTGGAAACTTCTTCAGCTTTGTTAAGTACACTCACCTCTGGGAAAGGTGCTATCGCTTGTTTGATGGCGGTCATGTCAGTTACGTTTTGCAGCATCACAATAGCGGCATATTGCCCTTCAGCAGGCTGCAGCCACAGCGATGAGAACAGCTCACTGCTTGGAGCGTTAAGCATTTTCGCGGGTGTCAGAATATCAATGTCGCCCGGGAGTTGTGGCGGCGTCGCCAAGCCAATTTGTGCAGCGAGCTTTTCACCTTCTGACTGATAAAGAGATTGAACAAGAGCAAAGTTCTCTCGCTGTACCGAAGCCGGTGCTACCAAGTCCGCGGGGTTTTGATAACCGGAGAGGACGTTTTCACGTCGAAGCTTTTCAAGTGCCGGCGCGAGAGCGTAAGCATTCTCCAGCACTTGCTGATCGCTGCTTCCTTTGACCAGTAGCATCGGCTGGGAGCTGCTGAGGCCAGTCACTGACTTGATGACCGATTCCTGCTCCTGCAAGGACGGTGGCAGGGATTGCAGTTGGCGGATATTGTCGTCGTAGTCTGCGTTAAAAAAGCCAATCAGAGTGACCAGCAAGGCAGTAACAGGCATGACCATTCGCACTAATGGGCGTTGCCATAGCATCAGGTAGCCCTTACTTGAATTTGCGAGAGGCAGTGTCTGGTATCTGGCTGGACGTTTCGCCAACAGCGGATACCAAAAAATCACACTCAGGTAAGCGCCAATCAGGCCTGCTGCAGAAAACAATGCAAGTTGCTGCAACCCCGGGAAAGGGGCAACTAACATGCTGAGATAAGCAATCAGCGTGGAAATCAGGCCAAAGGTGATGGGAACGAAAACGCGTTTTAGTCCCTCTTCTGAGCGCCAAGATGCGCCGGACGCGAGGCGGTCGGTCAGGTAGTGGAAGGCATAGTCTATCGAGACACCAATCAGGCTGGCGCCGATGACAAGACTGAACAGGTGAATTTGTCCAAACACCAGAAGACAGACGGAAAAAGCCGTCACGACGCCAGTACCAATCGACAGTAAGGTCAGGCTGACAGGTAAAAGACTGCGGTAGACACAAAGCACCAAAAGCAGGATGCCGAGCAGAGAGCCAACGCCGATGGTGCTGATTTCAGATTTAGCGCTGTCAGTCCCAAAAGCCGCATAAAACACCACGCCGGTATGGAAGATTTGAGCATCAAACTGCGCGGCATTGGCATCCTCTAATTGGGCGAGCTCTGCCAGCTGTTGTTGGGTTTGCATGGCATAGGCTGAGCCGGAAAGCGTGCCGCGGAGCAGAATATAAAATGTGCCGTCTTGCTCTGTGGTCAGATAACCTTCTGTGATGGAAAAGCGCTGGTTTTGCTTGTTCATTGTTTGCAGGTAATCGCGGAACAGCAAAAAGGGGTCGCCTGAAAGTTCAGCGCCAGTCACCCCGGAAAAAGGGTTGTATACCTGTTGGATGACCTTGGCGGTCTGGATGGCAGGCGAGTGCTTGAGGATCTCGCGTTGTTCCTGAGTCAGCAATTGGTATCGGTAAGGCGCATAGGTGCTGACCCAGGCTGATTGCTCTTCATCAGACAATTTGCCATTTATTTTGCTGAAAAGTGGCAGTGTTTGAAGTTCTGCTTCAAAAGCGCGGGCGGCTTTTAGGGCCTGTTCTTGAGTGTCGGCGGAGACAAGGAACAGTACCTGATCTTCCATGCTGCCAGCCACCTCATCAAAGGCTTTCTGAGCCAGGGGATCTTGCTGGTTTTCAGGAAGCAGGTTAAGGATGTTGGTGTCGAGCATCGCTGCGCCGCTTGGGTGGCGCAGTATCGCGGTGGTTGCGAGAAGAAACAGGGCAATCAGCCATAGTATGGCTTTAGTCGTTGAACGCACGGCGCTCCTCGTCAGTCAGCGCTGATGCGTGTTGGATATTGCTGAAAGTCACTGTGGTTTTGTCACCGCGGAGCTCTTCCATCGTCAGGACATCAATGTTGTGACCGCCTGATAAAGTGATTTGACTGAAGACTTTTGTCAGTGGCGCCTCGGTTGGGGTCAGAACAAGTGTCCACGCTTCAGGGCTGCCATCCAGCTCATAGCTAAATTGTTGGTTCAGGACATCTGCATCCGCATGGAACAGACCAAGGAAAAGGTCGCTGAAGTAAAACGCCATCGGGTTATCTTTGGCATGGATGACCTGCTCCGGTTGCCCTGGCATTTTCTGGCGAAGTGTTTGATCAGACAAAATCAGGGTGACGGGAAACGGTGTGGCCTGAAGCCAAAGCAGCCCCTCTTTTTCACTCAAGACGAAGTTGCCGTTTGATACCAAAGGCTTGCTAAGCATCGCGATATCTTTGGTTTGCTCGAAGTCACCGCTGATCACGGCTGACTTTTCCAGCGTGTTTTGCAGATCAGAAAGTCCAAATGCCCAAGTCAGGGGGCTCGATATCATCAGGCTGAAGGTCAACAGCGCAGTGACAAGCTTACGCAGCATTGAAGTATGCCTCCAGTCGGTCTGTCAGAGCTTTAGGCGAGACAAAACACATCTCCTGTTCAGCGATAGACACTGCCACCTGAGTGGTATGCCCTTTGGTCAGGCGTTTGCCACTTTCCGCATCGTAAATGACGTAGTCAGTGCGGAGACGGTTTTCGTACTCGGTCAATGTCGCAGTGACACGAATTTCCTGATTGAACTGGATAGGTTTTACGTAGCGCACGGCAGTGTCGATGATCGGCCACATGTAGCCCGAGGCACTCATGGCCAGGTAGCCATAATCAATCTTTTCCATCATCACGCGGCGGGCTTCCTCAAAGTAGCGGAAGTAATTGCCGTGATAGATAACGCCCATCGGGTCGGCATCCTGAAAGGATGTCATGAGAACCACTTCGGCGTTAAGTGTGCGCTCAGTCATTAGTAAAGCTCCCAAGCCTGCCGCTGAATGTTATCAACGAAACGGCGAAGATCTTGCTCAAGTGGGCGGTCTTCAATCACCATCTCAAACTCATCCAGCACGTGTTTTGTCATGGTGCGAAGTGCTGGGCTGAAATGATTCAAATCCAGTTCGCCATGCTTACGGCGAATTTCCAGTGCTTGCGTGGCAGCCAACAGGCTGGCTGCGGTGACTTGTTCGGTCAGCTGTAATACGCGCAGACAATCACGGGAAGCGATGGTGCCCATGCTGACCTTGTCCTGATTATGACATTCGGTCGAGCGTGAAAAGACACTCGCAGGCATGGTGTGTTTCAACGCTTCTGCCGTCCAGGCAGAGATACCAATTTGTACTGCTTTGAAACCGTGGTTAATGGGCTTGCGACCGCCTTCAGCGCCAGTGAGGTTAAACGGCAGACCGTTGTTGAACTTATAGTCCATCAGCTGCGCCATCTGGCGATCAAGCAGGTCAGCAATGTTGGCAATAGCGGTTTTCAGCGAGTCCATCACCATAGCAATATGGCCGCCGTAGAAGTGACCGCCATGCAACACGCGCTCGTTGTCACCATCAATGATTGGGTTGTCGTTGGCGCTGTTGAGTTCGTTTTCGATCATCTGGCGAGCCCAAGGCAGGGTGTCCTGCAGCACGCCAATCACGTGAGGCGCGCAGCGCAGCGAGTAGCGATCTTGCAGTCGGTCGCTGTTGCGAGGCGGTTTGTCTGCCTGCAAATCGTCACGCAGCCATTTGGCAATTTGCTGCTGACCAGGGTGAGGTTTGACGGCAAACAAGGCTTCATCAAAATGGAAGTCATTGCCATGCATTGCCAGCGACACCATGGCGGTGATTCGGGTAGAAAGTTGCGCCAGATATTCTGCACGCTTGTAAGCGAGGCAGGCCAGTGCGGTCATCACTGACGTGCCGTTCATCAGCGCCAAACCTTCTTTGGGTTTCAGCATGATAGGTTCGATACCTAACTCGGCAAAGACTTCTGCAGTCGGTCGTAGCTCGCCTTTGTAAATCACTTCACGTTCGCCAATCAGAGCTGCAGCAACATAGGACAGCGGTGTTAAATCACCGCTGGCGCCGACGGAGCCTTCCTGCGGAATGCGCGGGGAAATGTCGTGATTGATCAAGGTGACCAACTGGCTCAGCAGCTCCATGGTCACGCCCGACACGCCTTGCGCCAGCGAGTTGAGGCGGGTTGCCAGTACCGCACGGCTTTGTACGTGGTCGAGGTTGTCGCCCAAACCGCAGCCATGGAAACGGGTCAGGTGCAGCGGCAGTTCATTAACGAGCGCTGGCGGGATTGCCACGGTGCAAGAGTCGCCATAGCCAGTGGTCACGCCATAAATCACGCCTTCTTCTTTCAACAGGCGTTCAAGGAATCGAGAGCCTCGGTCAATTCGCGCCGTAAATTCCTCGGAAGGATTCAATGTGGCGCGGCTGCCATTGGCAATCGCGACAACAGATTCAATGGTAAGGGGCGCTTCCCCGAAAACGATGGTGTTATCCGTGTGACTTGTCATTGTTGCTGCTCGTTAACTGCCAGAATTTAAAAAAGTTATACCACTGCAAAGGGGCTTTGAGGGTGTAGTGCTCAAGGCGCTTTGCGTATTGATTGACCACTTCCTGAAGCGCTTCTTCACGCTTTCCGCGGGGCAGTCGAATTGGGTCATAAAACGGTTCAAAGTGCACATTGAAGTGCGGTGTTTGGCTTTGCTCATCACGAAGGCCAAACAACAAAAGAACAGGGGCTTTCAGCACCGACGCCAGCACGAAAGGCCCTTGTGGGAAAGGTGCAGGTTCGCCTAGGAAATCTGCCATGACCACGCGCCCTTCACGGGTCACCGACGTTCTGTCGCCGACAATGACGACCCATTCGCCATCATCAATTTTTTGCTGGAGCATGATGGCAGTTTCAGGGCCAAGGTTCGACACCGACATCAGGTTAACCGAAGCGTCAGCGTTCACTTCATCCATCACTGAATTGAACTGCTCAGCATGCTCAGTAAACACCAGCGCGTTGATTTTGACGCCTGAGTGACGACGACTGAGGGCGCGACAAAGCTCGATATTGCCAAGGTGGGAACCGATCAGCACTGCGCCGCGCTTGTCTTCCACCAGGTGATGAAAGTGTTCACCGCCGGTAATGGTGAGATTGGAAACGTCAAAGTCCCCTTTCCAGGCCGCGAGTTTATCCAGCATGGTTTCGCCAAAAGAGAGCAGGTGGTGGTAACTGCTTAGTGGCTTTTCACCGGTATAGGTGGCAACTCTTTGCAGGTAATCTTCAGAGGCTTCCCGCGCGACTTTGCCTGTTAACCAGTAGTAATACATCACAGGTTTCAGCATCAGGCTGAAAGCTTTTCTGCCCAACAGGCTGTATGTGGCCAGAAGTAATTTGATGCCCAGAATGGTGCCGCGTTCTTTTCTGGCGGACCAGTGCTGGCTGTTCCTCCGTTTCATTGCCAGCAATCGGGGGATTTTTGGCAACATGGAAAAGAACAGCAGGCTGTGCATTTTGCTGATGCGAACGTTGTCTTTAAACGCATCAAAGTGCGACAAGCCGTCTTCGGGATAAATCACTTTGGTGTCGATATACCGAATATCGCAGCCATCCCAGTAGAGGCGCACCATGATTTCGATGTCAAAGTCCATTCGTTTGCCAGGTGAAGACGCTTCAATCACTTTGAGTGTCTGGGCAAGCGGGTAGGCTCTGAATCCACACATGGAATCTTTGATGGTGGTCGACAGGGTTTCCAGCGTCACCCAGAAGTGGGTGATATAACGTCCGTACAATCGGGATTTGGGTACGGATTCATCGTAGATAGGTTTGCCGGAAATCAGGGAGTCTGGATGCGTTTGAGATTCTTCAATTAGCGCGGGTACCGCGGTGAGATCATGTTGTCCGTCAGCGTCGATTTGAAGTGCATGGGTGAAGCCCAGTATTTGCGCCTGCTTCAAGCCTGCCATCACTGCGCCGCCTTTGCCTTGGTTTTCTTCAAGGCGGTGAAGCGTCACGTCATCCTCCTGTGAGAGCGTATCCAGCACCGTTTTGGTGGGCTCTTCACTGCCGTCATCCACAATAACAATCGGCAGTTCAAACGCTTTTAGCGCATCGACCACAGCACCAATGGCGGCACCGTGGTTGTAGCAGGGAATGAGAAAGCAAGGTGAGTAATGGCTCATTTCGCCTCGCTGATTAAAACGCGACCTGAAGAATGGGCTCTATCGTTGGATTGGTAGCTGAAGTAGAGCTTTCGTTTCTCCGGATCCCACGTCAGCGTCAGGGTTACGACGGCTTCCGGCAGGATAGGGTCTTGAAACTTAATCACCTCCATGCCACCAAACTGACCATCAAGTGACAGATACTCTTCGGCGTAGCGTATGGCTAAATCGATTTGGGTGACGCCGGGCAGAATCGGAAACGTTGGGAAGTGGCCTTTGAAATCTTCCAGACCACTATCAACCTTCAGTGTGAGGATCACGCTGTTGGCTTCGGTTTCTGCGTTGAGTAATGTGGGTTTGCGTTGCATGTTTTTCCTGTAAGCGTTGTAGCTGTGCTGTTACTGCGTCCGGTTCAACAAGGCTTCAATGGCTTGCTGTTGACGTTTGCCCTGGCTGTTTTGAGGAATGGCGTCGACAAAGCGCCACTGTCGCGGGATGGCAATCGGCTCAAGCCACTCTCTGAGGCTTTGTCTCAACATCAGTTTAAATTTCCCAGCCCCTGTTTCAGCCAGCATCTTTTCACCTTCTGCAGACAATACTACTGCTGCGACAATGATTTGTCTTTCATCCTGCTGGTGGAGAATGCTGGCAGCATCCGTTATCCAATTGCTTTGGCAGAGTCGTTGTTCGATTTCCGGCAAAGAGACCCGCTTTTCTTCAATCTTTACCACGCGGTCAGCACGACCTTTCAGCAGGAAGGTATGGTTGTCATAAAGCTCGCACAAATCTGCAGTCTGATACCAATGTTCAGGGGCGATGTAAGGGGAAAGCAGTTGCAGGCAGCCCACATCATCCAATTGAGCGCAGATGCCACTGAACAGATGCCATGGTGTGGTCTCAGTGGATTGCTGTCGAAAACCAATCCCGCCGGTTTCGGTGCTGCCATACACTTCGATGGGTAAGGCGCCGAGGCAAGACTGGCTGCTATGCGCCGCCGATATAGGAAGAGGCCCGCCGGAAGAAAATATCGCACGATATTGGCCGGATGAGGGTTCAATTATGCGTTTCAAGAGTGCAGGACTGCTGATCAAGACCGTCTGTTTATCTGCTTTTGCGACGACTTGTTCAGGGTAAACCAGATCGTGGTACTGGAAAGGACGCCCAGCTGAAAGTGGCCACAGCAGGCGGAACAGCAAACCATAAATATGCTGGTGCGATACGGTGCTTTGAATATGAGTGCCTTCGAGCTCTGCTCCCCATTGCGCTTCAAGCTGGTTGAGCTCTTCCTGAATCTGGAACAGTGATTTTTCTATCGCTTTCGGCTCGCCACTAGAACCTGATGTGTACAGTGTCAGCGCCAGACTATCAAAGGCTTCAAGTTTTAAACTAGACGTACTGTGCGTGTCTGACAGAGGCAGTGATACCGATGCGATGTCGGCAGGCGCTGCTACACGGCTGTCATGCAAGATGGCGTTGAAATGGATTGAAAGCTCGGTTAAAGCGCCTGTCTGTAAATTCCCCGGTAGAACCAGAGATTTTCCTGCATGAGCACAGGCAAAAAATGCGGTGGCAAAGAGGTAGCTATCTTCAAAAGCCAGCGCCCACTTTTGCGCTGGTGATGCTTTTAATACTGAGGCGAGCTGTGCCACATCATCAGTAAATGCACCCCACTTTTTTCTACCACCGTCACCCAGAGCGACGGTCAAATCCGAGTCGCGCTCTGACAGACAGAGGGATGATAAGGGCGTAAAACGATTCACGAAGCTCGCACCTTTTTCCTGACAATAAATTCGATACCAAAGAGTGCGCCGGCAGCGAGATAACTAAGTAAGCCGTTATATAGCGTCCAAATCTCCAGCGATATCAGGCAGGTTAGCCAGGCGATTGCGCCGTTCACCAGAAAAAACAGACACCAGACTTTGGTGACGTTGCGGGTGTATTTCACGCCAGAAGCAGGCAAATCAGGCTCCTGAAGGCGGGCAACCTGTTCGATGATGCTCATTGGCTGGAAGAGGCTGGCGGCGAAGACGACAAACATGGTGGCGTTGACTGCGACAGGATAATAAAGAAACCAGTCATGTTGCTTGAAGACATAGCTGAGAGTAACCAGCAGAAGGCCAATGATTCCTGTCGTCGTCGCGACATGTCTCAGCGGGCTATTTCCCAGCACCTTGCTGGAAGTCATCCGAAGCAAAAACAGGACGCCAAGCAACAACGCAACAGGGCCAACTCCTCCGTGCGAAATCCCGGCGTAAACCGCCAAGGGATAAGCGAGCAGGAGAAGGCCTGCCAGTGCGCTGAACTTTCGCATTTTAAGCTGCTAGCAAGTCTGCAACGGCATCTACAACGTCTTGTACAGAGCGTACAGACTTAAACTCTTCCGGTTTAATTTTCTTGCCGGTGGTATTTTGCAGATGAACAACCAGATCCACAGCATCAATACTGTCTAGATCAAGCTCTTCGTAAAGTTTGGCTTCAGGAATAATGTCGGCAGGATCCAGCTCAAATAATTCCACCAGAGCCTCACGAACTTGTTCGAATATTTCTGCTTTATTTACTTCTGTCATTTTCTATTACGCTTTGTTGGCCGAAATGAACTTCGCTAGATTTGCCACTGAGGAAAAATGCTCGCGAGTATTGCTGTCATCGGCATCAATGACCACGTTGTAAGCTTTTTTTATGGCCAGTCCAAGCTCAAGCGCGTCGATGGAATCTAAACCTAGCCCTTCCCCAAAAAGTGGCGCATCGGTATCAATATCTTCAACCGTCAGATCTTCGAGATTGAGTGCCTCAATGATCAGCTGCTTTATTTCATTGTGTAATGTGTCCACTGTAGCCTTCTATGTTTGTTTGCTGTTCAATTTTATTATTGTGTGGGAATAATTCCCTTTTGAGTCGTCTATTGAGGCGACGGGCTGCCGTCGCTTCTGCAATATCTGAATCGGTAAATTCACTCGCCGCTATCTTACCCTTCACCTCAACATGAAAAAAGGGGCGTACGTCCGGAACTTGGTACCACTTTTTCTCTTTCGTGAGAAAGCTAGGTGTAACAGTAATATGCACCAAGCGGATGTCGGTCTGGGTGCGGACAGCAATTTGAGATGCGCCGCGTTGCAGTGAAGATTCAACACCTGGTGTGGTTCGGGTGCCTTCCGGGAAAATAAGCAGGACATTGCCGTCGCTGAGTCGTTCAGCGCAGCGCCCGAGCAAGTCATCCGGGCTGTTGTTGGGGATGTATCCTGCCGCTTTGACAATGCCTTTCATAAAAGGGTTGTGCCAGATAGCGGATTTGACCAGACAGTCACACTGTGGGAGCTGGGAAGAGATCAACACGTAGTCAATCAAACTAGGGTGGTTGGCGAGGATGATGCAGTTACTGTCTTCGCGAAGAATATCGCCACCGGTGATTTTGTAGTTAATCGCACCGGTGTATTTCATGGTTAGACAAAAAATGGTGAAGGTCTTTTGAATGATGCGTTGGACGCGGAGCTCTCTTTCTTTAGCGCTTTTCGCGCTGAACGTCATCAAAGGACAAACGATAAAGGTCAGAAATAGGCCACCCAGGCCGAACAGGCTGAAACAAAAGCCTGTTGCCAACACCCGCCACCATTTGCTGATTAATCGGAACATTCAAAATCTCCTACCTGCCAAGACCAGTGCTGACGGGCACTTCGCATCTCAAAGTCAGCGTTTCTACCCAGCCACTGACGATAGAACTCCAGCGCTTGTGGCAAGGATGTAATGTCTGTATCTGAGCCCGATGATGAGCGCTGAACCTGAATTTGATTACCGGCTTGGAGTATTATTCCAATCGCATAAGGTGCCGTTGTATAGGGTTCGAACTGGGCGTAAATATCGGGTAGTGGCGCGTCGAAATCGACCACCAACACTTTCTTATCTGGGTGTTGATTGAGGTAAATGAAGGCTTCGATCAAGGCATAGTGAAATCCGTCAGCACCGCCCGCGAGAGATGTGACTGGGATAGGCTTTTTCGTCGCGATAGTGAATAAGCCTGCAGCGGTATTATGTACGGATTGCGAGAAAGCCGTGGGCGAAGCTGGCTCACCAGCCAGAATTTCCTGAAGCAACTGGACGGTTCTTTGAAGTTCACCATGACGGCTAGAAAAGACCGAATAGGCGATGTCCTCGTCAGCTGACAGTGTTGCCGCTACCTGCACCACAATTTTACTCAGCGGGCTCATGCGACGTCGCATCATTGCAGGGATGGCACTGGCTACAGGTGCTGTGGCATCTTCAGGCCACTGACATTGATCTTTCTGCCAAGCTGTCCAACTTTCAGGATTTTCTAACCCCGGCGACAAAGCATAAAGTCTCTGGATATTAAATTGAATACTGCTCATAGGTGGTGCTATAACATCCTTGATTATGTGGCTGATCAAGGTATTGAGTCCTTGAACAGTGTTTAATACTTCACTTGGCAGGAAGTCAGAACGCGATCATATCGCAATGGCTACATCACGCAACCAAGGAATTAAAAACGAATAGGGAGTCAGTCGTGAACTTTAAAAAATATCTAGTTTTGTTGGCAATGGGTTTTGCTTTGGTGGGCTGTAATCGTGTTCAACCGATTAAAGAAGTGGTGGATGCTCCAGTTGCTTTTAATATCCCCGCAGCGTCAGTGAAACAGGCAATTATTGAATCAGGTATTGATCGTGGATGGATCATGACTGAAACCACCCCAGGCGTAATTCGTGGCGAATTATTCGTGCGTTCGCACCGCGCGGTTATCGATATCCCTTACAACGATAAAAGTTACTCCATCAATTATGTGGAATCAGAAAACCTGATGGAAAGCGGCGGTAAAATCCACCGTAATTACAACCGCTGGGTCAATAATTTAGATGTCGACATCCGCAAAAAACTGGCGGTATTGGCGGCAGCTTCCCAGTAAAAACGTTTAAGTAGTAGGTTAAAGAGTGAATTCATTTCAAGCGGATCCTTATAACGCTTTGAATGCAAAAACTGAGGCGCAAAAGTTAGCTTTTGCGCCTATTGTTTTTCATGCGGCGCGAACCTTGCGGGATCTCGGTGTTTTAGCAGCATTGGACGATGCAGGTTCTCAGGGTTTGAATGCGGCAGCGATTGCTGGAAAAACCGGTGTGTCTGAGTATGGCGTGAAGGTGTTGCTTGATATGGCCGTCAGTGCGCATATCGTGACGTGGCGATCGCCAAATTATGTGTTGGCGAATGTGGGGCATTTTCTGCTTTACGACGGAATGACCCGTGCCAATATGGATTTTACGGCGGACGTTTGTTATGCCGCGATGGCACATCTGACAGAGTCGATTGAGACGGGGAGCCCTGCAGGGCTTAAAGAGTTGGGCCAGTGGAGCTCGATCTATGAAGGCCTCTCAACCCTGCCGGACAAAGCCAAGGAAAGCTGGTTCCAGTTTGATCACTTCTATTCCGATCGCTCATTCCCTTTGCTGCTTGAAAAAGTGTTTACTTCCAAACCGAAGAAGCTATTCGATATCGGAGGCAACACCGGTAAATGGGCAACACAGTGCTGCAATTACGATGCAGACGTGGAAGTCACCATTATCGATCTGCCCCAGCAAATTGAAATGGCGCTGGAACAGGCCAAAGTAAATGGTCTGGAAGGGCGAATTAAAGGTCATCCATTCAATGCGCTGGATAACTCTCTTTCTCTGCCAGAAGGCGCAGACGTTTGGTGGATGAGTCAGTTCCTTGATTGTTTCTCGCCAATGGAAATCTTGAGTATTTTGCGCCGCGTCCGTCAGGCAATGTCTCCTGATGCAACGGTTTATATTCTGGAGCTTTTCTGGGATGCGCAGAAATACGAAGCAGCTTCATACAGTTTGAATGCCACCTCGCTGTACTTTACGTGTTTGGCGAACGGAAATAGCCGTTTCTACCGCTGTGAAGAGTTTTTGCAGATTGTCGAAGAAGCTGGTTTTGAGGTTGCAGAGCAAACTGACAATATCGGCTTGGGGCATACCCTGTTAACATTGAAAGCCCGTCTTTAACGGCGAATGTCGTTACCGTTTTGAAAAGTTGAAAGGAGTCCATTTCTTGAAGTTGGAAACCACTCAAGTAGCAATTATTGGCGCAGGCCCTTCCGGGGCAATTGCTGCTGCGCTGCTGAACCAGAAAGGCATTGATGTACTGGTGCTTGAGAAAGCGACATTCCCCCGATTCTCTATTGGTGAAAGTCTGCTGCCTGCCTGCATGGAGTCTATTCGCGCAGCCGGCATGCTGGATGCCGTCAACGAAGCGGGTTTTCAGTTTAAAAACGGTGCGGCGTTTAATCGCGAAGGACGCTATATCAGCTTTGATTTTACTGACAAGTTCTCACCGGGCGCAGGTACAACCTATCAGGTTCAGCGGGCAGTGTTCGACAAAGTGTTGGCTGATGATGCAGAAAGGCAAGGTGTGACCATTCGCTATCAACACGAGATTGAAGCGGTGGATGTGAATGCTGACAAGCCTGTTCTTTATGTAAAAGACGCGCAGGGTGAACCCTACCAGCTTCAGGCGGATTTTATACTTGATGCGAGCGGTTTTGGCCGTGTGTTGCCAAGACTGCTTGAACTGGAGAGTCCGTCATGCCTTCCGCCACGACAGGCGATCTTTACCCATATCGTCGACAACATTGATGCGACTGAATATGACAGAGACAAGATTCTGATCTCTGTGCATCCTGATAATCATGATGTCTGGTATTGGCTGATCCCATTTAGCAACGGTACCTGTTCTTTCGGCATTGTTGGTGAGCCGGACTTTTTTGCGAATTATCCCGATGACCACATAGCGGCTATCAAACAACTGGCGAGTGAAGAACCTTGGCTCGCGCAATTACTCGGGAATGCAGAATATCCCAACCAGCCGGGTATGATTGGTGGCTATTCTGCGAATGTGAGCACGCTGGCTACAGATAAGTTTGCGCTGCTCGGTAATGCGGGTGAGTTTCTTGACCCGGTATTTTCTTCCGGCGTGACCATTGCGATGAAATCTGCTGAACTTGCCGTCAATTCTCTGAGTCGTCAGCTATCTGGTGAAAAAGTGGATTGGCTGAACGAGTACGAGAAACCACTTTTGCGCGGTGTCGATACTTTCCGCTGCTACGTGGAAGGTTGGTATAAGGGCACATTGCAGGATGTGATTTTCTACCCAAGCCCGGATCCGAAAATCAAACGCATGGTATGTTCAATTCTGGCGGGCTATGCATGGGACACCGACAACCCGTATGTGGATGAGCCAGTAAGAAGGCTCGATACCCTAGCGAAAATCTGCGCCGAGGCATAAGACGCAGGATCAACAGGTAAAGAAAAGGCGGGAAACCCCGCCTTTTTCGTTTCTGTCAGACAGTCTCATCCAGATAATGGGGCGATTGCTCCCGAATGTTCTGAATCTCATCTAACAATTCAAAAAGCTCTGGCTCGATGTCTTCGGTCGTTGCGCCTTTTTTAAGCTGGGTTTCCAGTTCATGACAAAGGTTTTTGAGCCTTGGTACACCGCTGTAGGCGCAGCTGCCATGGAGTTTGTGGATCACAGCGCTCAAGTCGGCTTTGCTGTCTTTCAGCGCCAGATTGACTTTCTCTTCGACCTCATCAAAAGAACGCACCAGCATCTGCAGCATTTCTCTGGCGAGATCCTCTTTGCCTGCTGCCTGCTTCATTGCCAAAGACCAGTCAATGCTGAGGGTGTCGCCCAGCTTATTTGGCGTGATCAGTGGCGAATTGGGCTGAACTTCACCGCTGTGCGGATGCGTCCAGTGGTGCAGTACCTGCTCGAGAATATGCTCTTCAATCGGTTTGGTCAGGTAGTCGTCCATCCCTTCGTTGAGCAAGCGTTCGCGCTCGCCTGTCATGGCATGGGCTGTCACGGCCACCACAGGCGTGTGTTGATTGAGCGGTGTTTTGCGTATTTCCTGACAAGCCGTCACACCGTCCATTTCCGGCATTTGGATATCCATCAGGATGAGGTCGAAATGTTGCTTCTGTGCGCAGTCGAGAGCGGCTTTACCATCGGATGCGGTAAACACAGTGGTTACGCGCTCTTTCAACAAAGCGGTGATGAGTTTGAGGTTGGCTGGGTTGTCATCCACTGCCATGACCGTCAGTGGCGCTTTGTCGGTGTGCACTTCAACCGCTGGCGGCAGTAAGGCAAGGGATTGCTGTTCACCCTGTAATTGCTCGATGAGTTTTCGCACAGACAGCGGCTTGGCGAGGCAAGCCGCTACACCGGAAGCGAGCAGGGCTTCTGACAGCGCAAGCTCTGTCGTCGGCAAACAGAAAATGACGCGCTCACTGAAGGCTTCTGCGCGTTTTGCCTGTGCAATCAGCGCATCGCTTTCCGGCACATCGACGGCATCAACACAAATCAGTACAGAGGACACACGCTCAGACGTTTCAGGCAATTCAGCGAAATCGCTCAATGCGATGTCGAAATGCGCCAGACGTTCACGCATCATCAAACGGCTTTCATGGTCAGGTTCAATCAGCATCAGTGATTGCCCTTGCAGGGCGTCGCTGTCGATAGGGTGCACCAGCGGCAGATCAGTTTGGATCAGGGACATGGTGAACCAGAAGGTTGATCCCTGATGCAAACGGCTGGAGAACCCAATATCGCCGCCCATTTGCTGCACCAGTTTCTGGGTGATCACCAGACCAAGGCCGGTACCACCATATCGACGACTGATGCTGGCATCTGCCTGACGGAAAGCCTGGAACAGCTGCGATTGCTGACGCTCAGAAATACCGATACCGGTATCACGGATAACAAACTGAAGTTCAAGGCGTTCGTCGCGCTGCTGCTTGAGCTCTACGCTGACGCTGATATGACCGCGCTCAGTAAATTTAGTGGCGTTACCAATCAGGTTAGTGAGCACTTGCTGGATGCGAAGCGGGTCGCCAATCACGCCCGCAGGAATGCGAGGGTCGATTCGAAGATTGAGCTCCAGGCCTTTTTCGTGCGCCATTGGCGCAAGCAGGCGCATCACTTCTTCCAGTGAATCTTCAAAATCAAACGGGATATTTTCCAGCAGCAGCTTACCGGCTTCCAGTTTCGAGAAGTCCAGAATGTCATTGATAATGGTCAGCAGGTTGTTGGCTGATTTTTCAATGGTCTGCAGATAATCTTGCTGGCTGCTGGAAAGGTGGGTTTTCAGCATTTGGCGGGTAAAGCCGATCACGCCATTCAGTGGTGTTCTGAGCTCATGTGACATGTTGGCAAGGAACTCTGATTTCACCCGTGCAGCTTCCTGCGCGTTTTTCTTGGCAATATCCAGCTCAACGTTCTGGATTTCTAACTGCTCCAAAGTTTCGCGTAAATCCGAAGTCGCCTGATCGATGCTTTGCTGCATCTCCAGGTGATATTCCGACAGCGAAATCGCCATCGCGTTGATCCCGTTTTTCAGGGTATCTAACTCACCGAGTAATTTGCCTTCAATCCGAACATCGAGATGCCCGCGACGGATTCTGTCGATCATGCTTATCATCTGCTTGATCGGCATTTCGACATCAAGCAGCAGGCGATAGGCGAAGAAACAAGAAAGGATCAGGCCGAGAATCAACACCACGCCAGCGGAGATGATCTCTTGATATTGCTTGAGCTTCACCGTGGAAAGGTCCATCTCCATGGTGATGTAGCCAATTGGCTGCTCCTGTACCAGTGGGTTGTTAAAACTTGCTATTGCTCGGATGGGCGCGCGGAGTAACAGAGCATCTTTCAGGTGGATGACTTCCAGTCGCTCAGGTAAGGGTTGCCCACGGGGCACCGCCAGCAAGTCGAGGTTGCGGTGATAGTTGGAGGTGACAAACAGATCGTTCTGGCTGGAGAACACTGCAATGCTTCGGATGTATTCACTGTGCTGACGGTGCGTGTGACCAATCAGTCGCCGCACATTTTCCCGGCTTTCATTGGCAAGGCCGATTTCACTGGCGATTGCCAAGGGTTCGATAATCGCCTGCCCGGCTACTGCGAGTTGCTGCTCCAGTTCCTGATAGCGGTTTTTAATGAAATAGGCGCTCAGCAATATGCCGATGATTAGCGTCGGGGCAAGGGTTAGGGTGATTACTCTGGCGCGAAGTCCGTATTTGGTCATGCTGTCTATTCTGTGGGAGAATTGCCGCCAATTTTGCGGCGTACCTAAAGATCATTCTAAACGGTGGTGCGCTGCTACATCAAAGCTGATGGCGAGAATTCAGCAGGTTATCACAACTGACTGGTCGCCAATATTCGAATCTATGCGCAGACTGCACCTCAGTTTGCTGCGAAAGCTGGAACATAAGTCATGGCGCGTTTTTTTAAGCCACAGAAGAAAAAGACTCTTGATACCAAACACAAGGCAATGACCATCGCTCGTCTCGATCATCAAGGTGATGGTGTGGCGTTTGACGGTAAAAAGCCTGTGTTTGTTGCTGGCGCATTGCCGGGCGAGGAAGTGCTGCTACAGCTGACAGAAGATAAGCGCCAATTTGCCCGTGCCCGTCTTATCAAAGTCACTAAGCCAAGCGCAGAGCGCATCAAGCCATTTTGCCAGCATTACGGTACTTGCGGTGGCTGTAATCTCCAGCACCTGGGCCATCAAGCCCAGATTGATGCCAAGCAGGAAACGTTGTCCCAATTGATGAAGAAATTTGCTTCCGCGGAGCTTGAGCAAGACGCGCCGGTGGTGTCTAAGGAAAAAGGCTACCGTCGTCGTGCACGCCTGAGTGTCAAAGTGAGCAAAAGTGGCGAGCTTGAAATGGGTTTCCGTCAACGCAGCGCCAATGACATTGTGACCGTCACAGACTGTCCGGTGCTTGATGCAGAGCTAAATGTGCTACTGCCAGACATTTATTCTCTGCTGGATGGTCTTCGTGGACGTCGTATCATTGGTCATATTGAGCTGGTGGCCTCCAATCAAGGTCGAGTGCTTTTGGTTCGAGCCATCAAGCAGCTGCATGACGACGATCAGGCGACGCTGAAAGGCTTCGCAGAACAACACGGTTTGATTTACTACCTGCAACAAGCCGATGCTGCCGTGCAGCGCGTCCTCGGTGAGCAGCCCAATTACACACTTGGCGAGCTGACGCTGGCCTTTGAGCCGCAGGACTTTATTCAGGTTAATGCGGATATCAATGAAAAGATGATTGCGCAGGCGCTGGATTGGCTGTCATTAACAGAAGACGATGCTGTGCTCGATCTTTTCTGTGGCCTGGGCAACTTCAGCTTACCGCTGGCTGCGAAGGTAAAAACCGTCGTCGGCATTGAAGGCGTGGAAGAGATGGTGCAGCGCGCATCAGACAATGCGATGCGTAATCAGCAAGGCAATGCGCGTTTCTATCATGCCAATCTGGAACTGGATGCGGCTGAAACTGTCTGGGGACGTGAAAGCTACAACAAAATTTTGCTCGATCCGGCACGTGCTGGTGCTTTAGGGGTTATGCCTTATGTGGCACAATCTGGAGCTGAGCAGGTAGTGTATGTTTCCTGCAACCCGGCAACATTAGCACGTGACAGTCAGGTGCTTTTGGATAACGGGTATCAATTGGTTAGGTTGGGCATGTTGGACATGTTCCCACATACAGGGCACTTGGAGTCGATGGCGCTGTTTGTCAAAGATTGAGTCGTCCACCGGGCAAGCATGATGGTTGCCCGTTTAAGGATAAGAAAAACAGGATAGTGAAATGGTCGCAATTCGTGGCGCGCACCTAAACGACAATAAAGAATTTGTGCTTGAACGCTGGGTGGAAGGTCTTGCCCAGGAGGCTGCCGTATCTCAGGCTTTAACCAAAGCCTATCACCATTGCCAGACGCTGGGCGATGAGCAAACGCTCGCGCAGCCTCTCTGGTGTGGTCGAGAGATGATTGAAATCCTTGTCACCTTGAGTATGGACAAGGAGACTTTGTTGGCCGCGTTGCTGTTCCCCATGGTGGAATATGACGTGCTCAGCAATGAGTTGCTCAAAGAGCACTACGGAAACAATATCGCCAAGCTGGTGGAAGGGGTTCAGGAAATGGCGGCGATTCGCCATCTGAACGCCAACAATGAAGAAGCGACGGCTGCGCAGGTGGATAATGTGCGCCGTATGTTGCTCTCCATGGTGGATGACTTCCGCTGCGTGGTCATCAAACTGGCTGAGCGCATTACTTATCTGCGTGAAGTGAAAAACGAGTCTGACGAAGTGCGTCAGGCTGTTGCCAAAGAATGTGCAAACATCTACGCACCGCTTGCTAACCGCTTAGGTATCGGTCAGCTCAAGTGGGAAATCGAAGATTACGCGTTCCGTTACCAGCATTCGCTGACCTACAAACAAATTGCCAAACAGCTGGCAGAGCGCCGTATTGACCGTGAGCAGTACATCGACACCTTTGTGTCTGATCTTCAAAGCGCGATGGAAAATTCCAACATCAACGCGCAGGTCTATGGCCGCCCGAAACACATCTACAGCATCTGGCGTAAGATGCAGAAAAAAGGCTTGGAATTTGATGAGCTGTTTGATGTGCGTGCTGTGCGCATCATCGCTGATCAGCTTCAGGACTGTTATGCCGCGCTGGGTGCCGTTCACACCAAGTACCGCCATCTGCCGAAAGAGTTCGATGACTACGTGGCGAACCCTAAACCAAATGGTTACCAATCGATTCACACTGTCGTATTGGGACCTGAAGGCAAAACGGTAGAAATCCAAATCCGTACCAAGCAGATGCACGATGATGCTGAGCTTGGCGTTGCGGCGCACTGGAAATACAAAGAAGGGTCTTCCGCTGGCCGGAGCGGTTACGATGAGAAGATTACCTGGCTGCGTAAACTGCTGGCTTGGCAAGAAGAGATGTCTGATTCCGGCGAAATGCTGGATGAACTTCGTAGCCAGGTATTTGATGACCGCGTCTATGCCTTTACACCAAAAGGTGATGTGGTTGACCTGCCAATCGGCGCGACACCTTTGGATTTCGCTTACCACATCCACTCTGAAGTGGGTCACCGTTGTATCGGGGCCAAAGTGGAAGGGCGTATCGTACCGTTCACCTATCACCTCAACATGGGCGATCAGGTCGAAATCATCACCCAGAAAGAGCCAAACCCTTCCCGTGATTGGCTGAACCCAAGCCTTGGCTTTGTGACGTCAGGCCGTGCACGCGCCAAGATTAATGCTTGGTTCCGTAAGCAAGCACGAGAGAAGAACGTCGAGGCAGGTAAAGAAATTCTCGATGCTGAACTCGCGAAGATTGGTGCCGCGAGCAAAGATGCCACTCTCGCCATGAAGCGCTTCAATGTTAACAGCCTTGATGAAGTTTACGCGGGTGTTGGTAGCGGTGATTTGCGCATCAACCAGGTGGTGAATTACATCAACTCTGTGGTCAACAAACTGACCAAAGAACAGGAAGATGAGCAGCTTCGCGCCAAGCTGGAGCAGGCCGAAACGCAGACCACAACCAAACGACCACGCCGAGATGCCGTTGTCGTTGAAGGTGTGGACAACCTGATGACACACCTTGCACGATGCTGTCAGCCAATTCCGGGTGACGAAATCGAAGGCTACGTAACGCAAGGCCGTGGTATTTCAGTGCACCGTGCAGACTGTGAGCAATTGGCTGAACTTCGCCATCATGCACCGGAGCGCCTTATCGAGACGGTGTGGGGCGGCGGCTATATCGGCAACTATCAAATCACAGTGCGTGTTTCTGCATCCGAGCGAAGTGGTTTGATTAAAGATCTCACCAATGTCTTGCTGAATGAAAAAGCGAAAGTTTCTGGCATGCAAAGCCGGGTCGACTACAAACAGCAAATGTCCATCATGGACTTTGATTTAGAGCTGAGTGACCTTGAAGTGCTGAGCCGGGTGATCTCCCGCTTGGAGCAAGTCAAAGACGTGCATGAAGCCAAACGGCTTCGCTAACAATATTCAATTTCTATAAAGGGAAAGCGCTGCTTTCCCTTTTCTTTTGGGCGGGTAACAGATGAAAAAAATGTCGCGAATGCAAGAATTGCTGGAAATTATGGCTACCCTCAGGGACCCGCAAAACGGCTGCGATTGGGACAAGAAGCAAACCTTCGATTCTATAATTCCTTACACCATCGAAGAAACTTTTGAAGCAGTGGATGCGATTGAACGTCAGGAATGGGCAGATGTTCGCGATGAGCTGGGCGATCTGCTGTTTCAGATTGTGTTCTATAGTCAACTCGGAAAAGAGCAGGGTCTATTTGAATTTGAAGACATTGCCGGCGCAATGTGCGACAAGCTGGTGCGTCGCCATCCTCATGTTTTTGGTGAAAAGGATGCCGATGGTAACCCGCTGGAAAAAGCAGACTGGGAAGGCATAAAAGCGCAGGAACGTGCCGCCAAAGCCAAACCAGATGCAGAGCTCAGTATTTTGGATGATGTACCAACCTCACTTCCAGCATTGGGCCGTGCAGCGAAACTGCAAAAGCGTTGTGCGCGTTTCGGCTTTGATTGGGATTCAGTCGGCCCTGTCGCCGAAAAAGTGCAGGAAGAGCTTGATGAGGTGATGGAAGAAGCCTTGATGGTGGATGTCGACCAAGAACGCGTCGATGGAGAAGTCGGCGATTTACTTTTTGCCGCGGTCAATCTTGCCCGCCACCTTGGCACTAATCCGGAAATGGCACTTCGAAAAGCGAATATGAAATTCGAAAGTCGCTTTCGTAAAATTGAAATGAAATTACGTAATAATGGTAAAAATTTGCAGGAAAGTGAGCCAGATGAGCTTGAAAATCTGTGGCAAGAAGTAAAGCGTGACGAGGGCAACAAATCGACGTAAATCACTCAATTGATTTACGACAAAAAAAAACGGCGTTCTGTGTGATAGTTTTCACGTTGTGGGAAGTTTCTGGCTCTGGTAATATGTCGTCCCGTCCAGATTTCCAATAATTTCCCCTAAATCCAACTCTCAGGTTTAGCATGACAACGAATTACATTTTTGTTACGGGCGGGGTGGTTTCCTCCCTAGGTAAGGGTATTGCAGCAGCGTCATTGGCGGCAATTCTAGAAGCACGTGGTCTTAAAGTGACCATGATGAAGCTTGACCCTTACATCAACGTGGACCCGGGCACCATGAGCCCAACCCAGCACGGTGAAGTATTCGTTACGGAAGACGGTGCCGAGACTGACCTGGATTTGGGTCACTATGAGCGTTTCATCCGTACCAAGATGACCAAACGCAACAACTTTACGTCAGGCCGTGTATACGCTGACGTACTGCGCAAAGAGCGCCGCGGCGACTACCTGGGTGCGACCATTCAGGTTATTCCACACATCACCAACTCTATTAAAGAACGCGTGCTTGCCGGTGGCGAAGGTCACGACGTTGCTATCGTTGAAGTCGGTGGCACCGTAGGTGATATCGAATCACTGCCGTTCCTTGAAGCTATCCGTCAATTGGCGGTAGAACTGGGTCGCGAGCGTGCGATGTTCATGCACCTGACGCTGGTTCCTTATCTGGCAGCAGCCGGTGAAGTGAAAACCAAACCAACCCAACACTCAGTGAAAGAACTGCTGTCTATCGGTATTCAGCCAGACATTCTGGTTTGCCGTAGTGATCGTGTGATTCCTGCGAACGAGCGCTCTAAGATTGCGCTGTTCTGTAACGTGCAGGAAAAAGCAGTGATTTCGATGAAGGACGTAGATTCCATCTACAAGATCCCTTCACTGATCCGTTCTCAAGGTCTTGATGACCTGATTTGTACCCGTTTCGGCATCACAGCGCCAGAAGCTGACCTGTCTGAATGGGAACAAGTTATTTTTGAAGAAGCGAACCCAACCGGTGAAGTGACTATCGGTATGGTTGGCAAATACATCGAACTGCCAGATGCATACAAGTCTGTAAACGAAGCACTGAAACACGGTGGCCTGAAAAACCGTCTGACGGTGAACATCAAGTATGTTGACTCTCAAGACGTAGAAACAAAAGGCGACGAAGCACTGCAAGGTCTGGACGCGATTCTTGTTCCAGGTGGCTTTGGTGACCGTGGTGTAGAAGGCAAGATTCTGGCAGCGAAATACGCTCGCGAAAACAAAGTGCCTTACCTTGGCATCTGTCTGGGCATGCAGGTTGCGCTGATCGAATACGCGCGTAACGTTGCAGGCATGGAAGGCGCGAACTCTACTGAATTCGACAAGGGTAGCAAGTTCCCTGTTGTTGGCCTGATCACCGAGTGGGTGGATGGCGAAGGTAAAGTTGAAGAGCGTACTGAAAAATCAGATTTGGGCGGCACCATGCGTCTTGGCGCGCAGCTGTGTCACCTGAAAGAAGGTACTAAAGCACGTGAGCTGTACGGCAACGCGACGATTCACGAGCGTCACCGTCACCGTTATGAAGTGAACAACGTGCTGCGTCCGCAGATTGAAGAAGCGGGTCTGGTTGTATCTGGCCTGTCTGCGGATAAAAAGCTGGTTGAAATCATCGAAAACCCTGCGCACCCATGGTTTGTGGCGTGCCAGTTCCACCCTGAATTTACCTCTACTCCACGCGATGGCCACCCTCTGTTTGAAGGCTTCGTGGCAGCGGCAGGTAAAAATCAGCGTGGTGAGCTGTAACTGAAAAAAGGAAGCGGTCGCGAAGGTTGTGCGGCCGCTTTTCGCATTCTTAAGCTATTGACATACGAGAGGAAACACAATGTCTAAGATCGTTAAAGTTCTGGGCCGTGAAATCATTGACTCACGCGGTAACCCAACTGTAGAAGCAGAAGTTCACCTGGAAGGTGGTTTCGTAGGTATGGCAGCTGCTCCATCTGGTGCATCTACCGGTTCTCGCGAAGCACTGGAACTGCGTGACGGCGACAAAGCACGTTTCCTGGGTAAAGGCGTTCTGAAAGCAGTTGATGCAGTAAACGGCGCAATTGCTAACGCTCTGGAAGGTAAAGACGCGAAAAACCAAGCAGAAATCGACCAGATCATGATCGACCTGGACGGTACTGAGAACAAATCTAAGTTCGGTGCAAACGCAATCCTGGCTGTTTCTCTGGCGAACGCAAAAGCAGCAGCTGCTGCGAAAGGCATGCCACTGTACGAGCACATTGCTGAGCTGAACGGCACTGCTGGCGTATTCTCTATGCCTCTGCCAATGATGAACATCATCAACGGTGGTGAGCACGCAGACAACAACGTTGACATCCAAGAGTTCATGATTCAGCCAGTTGGCGCTGCAACTCTGAAAGAAGCAGTTCGCATGGGTGCGGAAGTATTCCACAACCTGGCGAAAGTACTGAAGTCTAAAGGCTACAACACTGCAGTTGGTGACGAAGGTGGTTTCGCGCCTAACCTGAAATCTAACGCAGAAGCACTGGAAGTTATCGCAGAAGCAGTTGCAGCAGCTGGCTACGAGCTGGGCAAAGACATCACTCTGGCGATGGACTGTGCAGCATCTGAGTTCTTCGACAAAGAAGCTGGCATCTACAACATGAAAGGCGAAGGCAAAACCTTCACTTCAGAAGAGTTCAACCACTACCTGGCTGGCCTGGTAGATCAGTTCCCAATCGTTTCTATCGAAGACGGTCTGGACGAGTCTGATTGGGATGGCTTCAAGCACCAAACAGAACTGCTGGGCGGCAAAATCCAGCTGGTTGGTGACGACCTGTTCGTAACTAACACTAAGATCCTGGCTCAAGGTATCGAGAAAGGCGTAGCTAACTCTATCCTGATCAAGTTCAACCAGATCGGTTCTCTGACTGAAACTCTGGCTGCAATCAAGATGGCTAAAGACGCAGGCTACACTGCTGTTATCTCTCACCGTTCAGGTGAAACTGAAGACGCAACTATCGCTGACCTGGCGGTAGGTACTGCGGCTGGCCAAATCAAGACTGGTTCTATGAGCCGTTCTGACCGTGTTGCTAAGTACAACCAACTGATTCGTATCGAAGAAGCACTGGCTGGCAAAGCACCTTACAACGGTCTGAAAGAAGTTAAAGGCCAAGCGTAATCGCTTACCCTTAACGGATTTAGATTGAAGACGGCGCCGAAAGGCGCCGTTTTTTTATGTGGTTAGGACAGAAGGTCCTAGGAGAAGAGCAGAATCGAGGAAATGAAAATGCTCAGTGCCGTTTTGTCGTTTCACAATGGTATGAATGCTATTTCTAGGTCCTTAAATAAATCTACTTCTTCGCTAGTTTTGGCAAATCACCTGTCAGCCCAAGTGCCCGCTTAATAAACTGGGTTTTGATACCCGGGAGTGTGGCGGCTGCCATTAGACCAATACCACGAATGAGTTTCTTTGCTGGGTTTTCGCCTGCAAACAAATCGCGGAACCCTTGCATTGCCGCAATCATTTGCGCGGCTTCAGCTTTACGCCAGCGTTCGAAAGCGCGGAGGTTGGTTTTCTCTCCAATATCTTTGCCTTCATCACTTAAGCGAATCAGCTCTTGCGCCAGGGTGGCGGCATCTAAAAGACCCAGGTTCACCCCTTGACCCGCTAGCGGATGAATAGTGTGGGCGGCGTCGCCAATCAGGGCGACGCGCTCGACCACGAAGTCTCTCGCGTAACGCATCTTCAACGGGAAGGACGCACGTTCACCTTCAACCGAGCAAAGGCCGAGGCGGAGATCGAATGCAGCGCTCAAGGCTTTGTTGAACTCGTCTTCAGGCATGGAGCAACGAGCATCGGCATTTTCCGGTGATTGCGACCAAACGATCGAGCTCAGGTTTGGTTCAGACAGCGGCAGGAAAGCCAGCGGGCCATCCGGAGTGAAAATCTGACGTGCGACACCATCATGTGGCTCTTCGGTCCGAATATTGGCGACCAGTGCACTATGTCCATAATCCCAATGGGTTAATGGAATCGATAGCTGGTTGCGTACCCAGGAGTTTGCACCATCAGCACCGACCACGAGTTTTGCGGTAATGGCGCTGCCCGATTCAAGGGTTAGCCAGGCTTCTGTTTCACCAAACATCATGTTGGCGCAGCGGTCTGGGCAGAATAGGGTGACATTGTGTTGCTGCTTTACGCGCTCAAACAGTGCCAGCTGAATAACGCGGTTTTCAACGATGTAACCAAGGTTGGGTTGACCCAAATCCATCGCATCGAAATCAATTGCGGCGAAGCTGTCTTGTTCCCATACCGACATTTTTTGATATGGACTTGAGCGGCGGGATTGAATGCCTTCCCACGCGCCGACGTTTTTCAGAATACGCTCACTGGCGCGGCTCAACGCAGAAACGCGAAGGTCGGGCAGGGGAGAGAGTTCAGGCTCCGGCATTTTGCCTTCGATGATTGCGATGCGAAGACCGCTGTCTGCCAGTGCAGCTGCGAGTGTTAGGCCAACCATGCCACCGCCGATAATGGCGATGTCTACATTTGTCATTTTCATTATCGTTCTACCAAGCCCATTGCACGTTGCAGCAATGGTGCTTTCAATTCGCTAAAGACCGACATTGCTGCCAGTCCCAGATTTCGTCCCAGAATCAGTGGTGCTGTGGTGTTGGAGAAGCCGTGAACCAAACCTGATGTCGTGGCGACTGTGGTATCGCGGTCTGGTTCTCGTCGTGCGAGGTATGATTGAAGCACAGGCATTTGACCGCAATCTTTGCCATCAGCGTGCGCTTTGGCGATTTCTTCTGCAAGCGATACCACATCGCGAAGGCCTAGGTTAAAGCCTTGTCCCGCAATGGGGTGAAGCGTTTGTGCCGCATTCCCGACTACAGCAAAGCGGTGACTGATAAGACGGGTTGCCTGACGCAGAATCAACGGATAGCTGCCACGCTGACCAACATGCAGTAGCCTTCCCAAGCGCCACCCGAAAGCCTGTTGCAGTGCTTGTGCAAACTCATCGTCAGACATGGAAAGCATAGCCGGCGCTTCATGAGGTTTGACGCACCATACCAGTGAGCTTCTGCCTTCAGACATCGGCAATAAGGCGACAGGGCCGGTTTCGGTAAAACGTTCGAAGGCACGGCCTTGATGCGCGAGTTCTGTGGTGACATTCGCTATCAGCGCAACCTGTTCAAAGTCATGCTCATGGCGTTCAATCCCCACCATATCGCAGCAAGATGATAGTGCGCCGTCTGCGGCAACTACCAGCTTGGCTGTCAGCGCTTTTCCATCATTGAGCGTCAGAGTGACATTGTCGATTTCGCGCTTGATATCAGTGACAAAAGCCGGGCAAAACAGCGAGATGTTTTTGGCTTTACCCAACGCTTGGTGAAAAACGCGCCCGGCGTCGGCAAGCTCAATCACATTACCGAGGTAATCCAGACCTTCATCACGGGCATTCATCTCGGTTAGGCCGAAGTGGCCACGGTCGGAAACATGAATTTTGCTAATCGGTGTGGCAAATGGTGACAAGGTTTTCCACACACCAATGTTATCGAGCAACTGGCAGCTACCATAGGAAAGGGCAATGCTTCGGGCATCATAGCCAGGGTGGCTGTTGTCCGGAATGGCGGCTTCCACCACCGCCACGGACAAGCCTGCTTGTGTCAGTTGCTCAATGGCCAATGCCAAAGTGGCACCTGCCATTGCGCCACCGGCAATGACGACATCAAAATTTTGTGTTGATGGCTCAGCATCCATTCTGCGTCAGTCTCCGACAGTGATCTGTTAGTGCAGGGTTGGTTTTTCTTCGGTCTGCGGCTTGATGCCAAGCTCGGCATGCAGCGTCATTGCGCAGACGCGGACGTGCTCGATGACTTGTTCGAAAAGCAATGCCTGCTCTTCCATATCATCGTCCTCGTCAATACCAAGCTGGGCAATTTCCGTCAGGTCTGCCAGCACTTCTTTGGAGTCATCAGACAGTTTGCCTGCAGTGATACCGACTAAACCAATACCTGCGATAAAAGCACTTACCCACTCAGACAGCGCATCACCACGATCAAGCAAAGATTCACTTTCATCCGGCAACAGCACTTCGAAATCCATCTGACCACCAGTGAGTTGCTGGCTCGCCAGACCAACGCTGGTTGCCGCCAGTGTTTTCGACTCATGTGGCCAGCCTGCACCATCATTGGTGTAGTCATAAAGCATCGGCATCCAGTTACCCAGCTCAGGGTCTAGTCCACCGCACAACATTCCCGCCAGAAGGCCATGCATTTCTGCTGGCGTTACGGCCAGAGAGTCAGCACGAAGCGTGGAAACCATGTTGCTGTATTCAGGTAAAGTTACTTGGGTCACGGGGTCACCTTGGGTACCGAAATTGTCTTGTCCGTATACTACCAGTTAGTCCTAAGTCACTGAACCTCTCTTCACGATAGAAGAAAGCAAAAGCGAGAATCAGGTTCACGATAGCTCTGATTTTCATCACATTGACGACTTTTCGTCTGCTTAGTCCGTCGAGAGACAATACGCGATAGGATAGACTTGAAGTTTAATCTGCCATTTTCTATAGTTTGCGCCCGTGACGTCAGGGTGCGACACCGCGCTTTGAAGGGAGCTCAGAAAAGAATATGACTACGCAAGCTGTTGAAATTCAGATCCTTGGCAAAATAATGCGTGTTAACTGTCCGGCAGGTCAGGAACAAGCGCTGAAAGAAGCGGCAGACGACTTTGATCAACGGTTGCACGAATTGTCTGAGCGCACTAAAGTAACGAATACAGAGCAACTGCTCACTATCGCGGCCCTGAATATCTGCTACGAATTGCGTGCAGAAAGACAGCAAAACACCGACGATAAGAATGATATGGAACAGCGAATTGTGCTGTTGCAGCAAACGATTGAAGAGGCGTTGTTAAAACACAGCGCGTCGAAGGAAGCATAAGCCTTCCGAACCAGTTTGACCCTGGAGTGTGCGTCAGCGGATCCGCGTCCCTGAGCCGATAAGCACATCTAAGGGTGGGATGTTACATGCTTTTGAGCAGGCTCGGCTTGTACCGAGAAGCCTACGGTATGTTCTTCTCATCCGCCTTGAACCGCAGGGTTCAAGGGCAAAAGATCCCAACGGCACTCCGGGGCCAATCCCCATTAGCTTTGCGGCAAGGACAGCCGATGCAAGCGAACACTTCTTCTCTTCGCAATGAACTGCGAAAAACGACCCGAGCCAAAAGGCAATCTCTGACTGATGACGAACAGCGTCATGCGGCGACAAACCTTCTTTCCCATTTTCAGCAAGCTGACAGCATCCTCAACGCTCAGCGAATTGCGCTTTATTTGTCAGTAGATGGTGAGCTGGACACCCAGCCTCTGATTGAGCATTGCTGGCGAGAGGGGAAAGATGTTTATTTGCCGGTGATTCATCCTTTCAGCAAAGGGCATTTGCTGTTCCTGCACTATCATCCTAAGTCCACCTTGGTACCAAACCGCTACGGTATTCTAGAGCCGAAACTTAGCGTGCTTGATGTATTGCCTGCACAGCAACTTGATGCGATTTGTACACCGCTTGTGGCGTTCGATAAAAGCGGGCAGCGCCTGGGTATGGGCGGCGGGTATTACGATCGCACACTGGCACCTTGGTATGAATCAGGACGGGGAGCAAAACCCGTTGGTATCGCTCATGATTGCCAGCAGGTTGATGACCTTCCTGTTGAAGCGTGGGACGTGCCTTTACCAGAGATTTTGACGCCATCTAGGCATTGGAAGTGGGCGATCTAACCTGATCTGTATCGATCCCGAATAACGGGATCTGCGTTTATAAAAATCTGCCCGCTCTAAAATCAGATCTGTATAATCGGCGTCGCGAATTACCCCTATTTACCCAGGAGATCCTCATGACTCAGGATGAAATGAAAAAAGCGGCTGGTTGGGCTGCGTTGGAATACGTGACCAAAGGCAGCATCGTTGGTGTTGGCACTGGATCCACCGTTAATCACTTCATCGATGCCCTCGAAACCATGAAAGAGCAAATCAAAGGTGCAGTGTCGAGTTCAGTTGCATCTACCGAGCGTCTGGAGAAGATTGGCATTCCGGTCTTTGATGCAAACGAAGTGGCGAGTCTGGACATTTATGTTGATGGTGCGGATGAGATAAATCCAAACAACGAAATGATCAAAGGCGGTGGTGCTGCACTGACGCGAGAAAAAATCGTGGCGGCGATCTCCGAGAAATTTATCTGTATCATCGACGACAGCAAGAAAGTGGATGTGATGGGTCAATTCCCTCTGCCAGTGGAAGTGATCCCAATGGCGCGTTCTTACGTGGCGCGTGAACTGGTCAAACTGGGCGGCGATCCTTGCTACCGCGAAGGTTGTATCACCGATAATGGCAACGTGATTCTGGACGTGCACAACCTGCAAATCACCAATGCCAAAGAACTGGAAGACAAGATCAACGCGATTGCGGGCGTAGTGACTGTTGGCCTGTTTGCAAACCGTGGCGCAGATGTAGTGCTGGAAGGTACTGCAAACGGTGTAGTAAAAAGCTAAAAACAGTTAAGCGTTAATGGGTTAACACTTCAGTTTTTTTGAAGCAAAAGCCAAACGTTTGCGTATAAGTAACTCAATAAGTTAGCGGTGCCTTCATGGCGCCGTTTTTTTTCGCACTTATTACGTAATATTCTTACCCATGCAAATAAATTTTTGTTACCTTAGTCACTAATTGTACAAGGCCGACATAATCCTATCAAAAAGCGGCCTTTGACGTCTGGAAGACGGAAACCGAATTTAACGACAGGTTTTTTTTTAAGGATGAGAACTGCAATGGCTAAAGTGTCGCTTGAAAAAGACAAAATAAAAATCCTTCTCCTTGAAGGTGTTCACCCAACTGCACTGGAAGTTCTTCAGGGTGCAGGTTACAGCAATATTGAATATCACAAAGGCTCTCTAGCCGGTGAAGAGCTTGAAGCGGCAATTGCTGACGCGCATTTCGTGGGCATTCGTTCCCGCACCCAACTGACTGAGAAAGTGTTTGCGAAAGCGCAAAAACTGGTAGCAGTGGGTTGTTTCTGTATTGGCACCAACCAGGTTGACCTGACTGCGGCAGCGAAGCGCGGTATCCCAGTATTTAACGCACCTTTCTCAAACACCCGTAGTGTTGCCGAACTGGTTCTTGGCGAGATTCTTCTTCTGCTTCGTGGCATTCCAGCGAAGAACGCTATGGCTCACCGCGGTGAGTGGATGAAGTCAGCGGACCGTTCGTTCGAAGCACGTGGCAAAAACCTGGGTATCATTGGTTACGGTCACATCGGTACCCAACTGGGTATTCTGGCGGAAAACCTGGGTATGCGTGTTTTCTTCTACGACATTGAAAACAAGCTTTCACTGGGTAATGCGACGCAAGTGGCGTCAATGTCAGAGCTTCTGAACAAGAGTGACGTGATCACCCTTCACGTGCCGGAAACCGACTCAACCCAAGACATGATGGGTAGCGAAGAGTTTGCGCGCATGAAGCCGGGCGCGATCTTCATCAACGCCGCGCGCGGTACAGTGGTTGATATCGATGCGCTGTGTGGCGCATTGGAAAGCGGTCACATTGGCGGTGCGGCAGTAGACGTATTCCCAACAGAGCCGAAAACCAACAGCGACCCATTTACTTCTCCGCTGCAAGCGTTTGATAACGTGATCCTGACACCACACATCGGTGGTTCAACTCAGGAAGCACAGGAAAATATCGGCATCGAAGTGGCTGGTAAGATGGTGAAGTACTCAGACAATGGTTCAACCCTGTCTTCTGTGAACTTCCCAGAAGTATCGTTGCCTGAGCACACTGGCACGTCGCGCCTGCTGCACATTCACCAGAACAAGCCAGGTATCCTGACCAAAATCAATACCATCTTCGCAGAAGAAAGTATCAACATTGCTGGTCAGTACCTGCAAACCAATTCCGAGTACGGTTACGTTGTGATCGACGTCGAAACCGAGCACTCTGAAAAAGCATTGGAGAAACTCAAAGCGATCGAAGGTACCCTTCGCGCTCGTATACTCCATTGATTGACGATTTGTTCCCCCTAACAAATGTCTATCCCAGAAAGGAAAATGGCCGCAATAGCGGCCATTTTTCTATTTATGGTTTGCTAACGACAGGCATTTATTCCCCTAACGCATAAACCACTTCCACCTGATCACGGATAGTGATTTCTGCGTCATCGTAGCTTGATGCAACACTGGACGCCTCTGCCATTCGCATCATGGTTGGGCGAACCGGCGTCGATGTTATGTAGCGGATTTCCCAAACGCCTGCGAGTGTTTCACCAAAGCCTTTTGCCAATGACTCTGCTTTAGCTTTTGCATCGGCAATGGCTGCCATGCGCGCTTTTTCTTTGAGCTCAGCTTCTTTACTCGAAGAAAAGCTGATGCCATTCACGCGATTGAGGCCATCGGCCAATGCGCCATCCAGCACACGGTTAAGCCGGGACAGATCACTCACGGTCACCGTCACGTTTCGTGTGGCGCGGTAGCCGTTCAATTTTGGCTCGCTGTTTTTCGGATAACTGTACTGAGGCTGAAGGTTAAGATTGGCGCTTTCGATATCTTTACGCGCAATCCCCATTTTCTCCAATCGTTCCAAAAGCGTAGCCACCGCGTCATCAGATGCCTTTTTGGCAGCTTGGGCAGACGTGCGGGTAAGTGAGACGGCAACGTCCACGGTGGCGGTGTCCGGCTGGGCGACAACTTCACCAACTCCCATGGTTTCCAGATGCGGGAAATCCGGTGTAGCGGCTGAAACAAACGGTGAAGACAGCGCAATGGCTGCACCAACTAACGAAGCAATAAGGTGTTTTTTCATGGTCTGGGTTCCATGTTGTTTTTTGAAGTTATATGGCTATGACTCCGGCAAGGCGGAAATAATTCACACTGTGCGGGATATTTTTCCTTCGCCGAAAGTCTTTCGCGCATAATTTAAGCAGGCCGATGACATCTCCGCCAATACGCCACTTTCCGTCGCGAAATGGTGCCAGTATAGGTGGCGGATGACACCATCGCCTGGACAAAGATCGATAAGCTCCCCGGATGCGAGTTCTGGCTCAATTTGCAGGCGGGGTATCAAGCAATACGCCACACCTAGTTTGGCCATTTTGACGAAAGCCTCAGACGAGCGAACCATATGGCTACGCCAGCCGGGAGTGGGCAGTTGAAAACGTTCAGACACAAACTGAGTGTGCATATCATCGAAACGGTCAAACACCACAGCAGGAGCGCGACTCACCGCTTCTGCGTTCAAGCCATCTGGAAAGTAGGTGGCTTTGAAGGCTGGGGTGCAAACGCAAAGGTACTCCATCACCCCCAAAGATTCCGCCACGCAGCCTTTCAGTGGTGTGGCTTCATTGCTAACCGCAACAACGGCTTCGCCTGATCGAAGGCGATTCAGCGTGCGGCTCTCATCATCGACGATCAGGTTGATTTCGAGTGTCTGCGCTTTCATTAACGGGGAAAGAGCTGGCAGCAGCCAGGTCGCCAGGCTGTCTGCATTGGTGGCGATAGGTACAGTAATAGGACCTGCCAGCCCTTCGGGTGTCAGCTCTGGCAGCATTTCCTTTTCAAGCAGTTGAACACGTCGGTGAAGGCCAAGCAGCTTTTTACCAATGGCGGTGGGCTGCGGAGGCGTTTCGCGAATCAATACGGGCTGTGCAACCAAAGTTTCCAGCTGTTTGATTCGCTGGGAAACGGCCGATTGGGTGATGAAAAGCGCTTCTGCTGCTTTATCAAAGCCGCCGTTGGCGATGACTGCATCCAGTGCATCCAGCCAGCGGTAATCTAATCCCTTCATCTACGTCTCATCAGTTTTGCTTATCTGTGATTAAAATTATTAGTTTTACTTACTTTTGTCACCCCTCTAATTTGTGCCTCAGCAATATTGAGGGATGTGGAGACAAAGTGATGAGTAGCAGTGTTTTATTACAAGGGTTTGGTTTAGGGCTCAGTATGATCATTCCGATCGGCGCGCAGAATGCGTTTGTCCTCAATCAAGGGATCCGCCGTCATCATCATGTTGCGACGGCGACACTTTGCTTTCTCTGCGACTTTGCTTTGATTGCCCTCGGCGTTTTTGGCGGTGGTGCAATGCTTTCTAGTAATGAAACCTTGCTGAGTGTCGTGACGCTGGGAGGTATAGCTTTTCTGCTGACCTACGCTTATCAATCGCTTAAACGTGCTTGGATTGGCGAAGAGGAAAGTGCCGAGTCGGAGGGAGAAAAAACGGGCAAAGGACTTAAGGCGGTATTGATTGGTGCCGCGGCAGTGACTTTGCTGAACCCCCATGTGTATTTAGATACCGTTGTAGTATTAGGTTCAATTGGCGGTCAGTTTGAACCCGCGCAGCGAACCGCCTTTGCAGTCGGCACTATGCTGGCATCTATGGTCTGGTTTTATGGTATTGCATTGGGCGCTGCGAAAATGTCGCCAGTGCTTTCCAAGCCTAATGTGCGGAAAACCATTGATATTCTGGTTGCTGGCATGATGATTTATGTAGCATTTCTTTTGATGCAAAAATGGATGATGGGCCTGGAGGGATAAATGGCGCAGATGTTGGATGAAATTCTGCAAAAGAATATCAGTTTGATGACGCAGTGTGGTGTGAGCTATCAAGAATGGCAACATGAACCCATCCTCGATTTTGCCACCGATGACATTGTCGGCAAGCGTCTGGGTTGGACAGCAACACCCACTAAAAGCTTATTCCTCAACTTTAAGAAGGGCGGTCATGCGCTTTTGCTGACGCATCGTGATGCGAGATTGGATAGTAAGAAAATCAAAGCGCTGGTGGGGCAAAGACCTTCCATTGCCTCAGACGAAGAGATGATAGAAAGTCTTGGCTGTGTACCCGGGGCGGTTTGCCCGTTTGGTATGCCAGACTATATTCTCTTGATAGTCGATAGCGTGTTGTTTGAATTTGAATCTTTGATGTACACACCGGGTCCACCGGAATATACCTTTGCGTTTGCAGCAAAAGACCTTTCTAGCTTGCTGGATGCGCTTCCCAATCCGGTTTATCACCTCAACGCCTGACCATTCTCCTGTCACTTATTTACGAAAAGCCTGCAATTCGCTGTTCTATTGCTGCCACTGCTGGTGTGATAGGGGTGAATGTGGGATTATTACCGCTATTCTTTATGTAAGTGCCCACTGAGCCTAGACTTTGTGGGTAATATTCTGCGTCTGGCTCGAATGCCAAATTGATTTCGTTGAGTGTGGGGAGGAAAATTCAATGCGAATGCTGACAGTCTTGCTGTTCGTATTGTTTGGATGGCTCCAGTATCACCTTTGGTGGGGCAAGAACGGGGTAGACGATTACCTTGCAGTGACCGCCGTTGCTGATTCCGTTGCTCAAGCCAACGATAAACTCCACCAACGTAACCAGCAAATGTACGCAGAAATAGCAGATCTCAAACGTGGGCAAGAAGCGATTGAAGAACGCGCCCGCAATGAACTGGGTATGATCAAGCCGGGAGAAACCTTCTTCCGGGTTGTCAGCGATTAGCCCTCTCGCCTTTAAAGTAGAGAAACATGAATACCCCGGCCAGTGAAGAAACCTTGAGCTCGCCGCAATCTGTCGCGCCTGAAGTGGTCGCGATTGTCCCTGCGGCAGGAGTAGGAAAGCGTATGCGCGCGGACCTGCCAAAACAATACCTCACCATCGAAGATAAAACGCTGCTTGAACACACGGTGCATTACCTGCTGGAACACCCAAGTATCAATAAGGTCGTGATTGCGATTGGTGAAGAGGATGGATATTTCCATTCAACATCCCTTTGCAGTGATAAGCGTGTTGTGGTGACAACTGGTGGCAAAGAGCGCGCAGACTCCGTCTTGGCTGGCCTTCGCACAACTGATGCGGAATGGGTGATGGTGCATGATGCTGCCCGGCCTTGTGTCAGACATCAGGACATCGATGCACTGATTGCTGAGGCGACTAGTCACACCCATGGCGCTGTTCTAGCCTGTCCGGTGCGAGACACCATGAAGCGCGGTACGGGAGACAACAAGATTGAAACCACAGTGTGCCGTGAGCAACTCTGGCATGCCTTAACGCCCCAAATGTTTAAGCGTGAGCAGTTATTGAATGCATTAGAAACCGCATTGGATAAATCGTTGGCAGTGACTGATGAAGCCTCCGCGATTGAGCTTACTGGTGGCGCACCTAAGCTGGTTTTTGGACATGCAGACAACATCAAGGTGACGCAGCCCGAAGATCTCGCGCTCGCCACCTTTTTCCTGGCCCAACGCAATAGCGGCCAGTGATAAGTGAGGAAGAAACATGATTCGTATTGGACACGGTTTTGACGTACACAAGTTTGGCGGTGAAGGCCCAGTGATCATTGGCGGTGTGAAAGTACCTTATGAGCAAGGACTGGTCGCGCACTCTGATGGTGATGTGGCGCTGCACGCAGTGTGTGATGCTCTGCTTGGCGCAATTGCGGCTGGCGATATTGGCCGTCACTTCCCTGATACCGACGCTGAGTGGGAAGGGGCTGACAGCCGTTTTCTCCTGCGCGATGTTTACGCCAAAGTGAAAGCAAAAGGCTATGTGATTGGTAACCTGGATGTCACCATCATGGCGCAAGCGCCGAAAATGGCACCGCATATTGATGCGATGTGTGCGGCAATTGCCCAGGATCTGGAAACGGATGTCAGCAACGTGAATGTGAAAGCGACAACCACCGAACGACTGGGGTTCACCGGCCGCAAAGAAGGCATCGCCTGTGAGGCTGTGGTGATCATCCGTAAGGATTCCAATGACTGATGTAATGAACGCACTGGCTTACCTGCATGGTCAGCCAGCAGCAACTGGCCGTCTAAAGGCCAAAGCAGAAGATTTTTTCGTTAGCGAAACACTGTATTTCACGCCTGCCGGACACGGTGAGCATTTTCTGGTACGTATCCGCAAGATTGGCGAGAACACTAAATACGTTGCTAATGAGCTGGCTAAAGCGTGTGGTGTTAAATCCCGCGATGTGAGCTGGGCTGGTCTGAAAGATCGCCACGCAGTGACGGAACAATGGTTTAGTGTGCACTTGCCAGGGCAGCCAGATCCGGATTTAAGCGAGTTTGTCGCGACACATGAAGGTGTTGATGCCATTTTGGACACTGCCCGTCACGACAAAAAACTGCGACCGGGTGATCTGATTGGTAACCGCTTCAAGTTAGTGATCACAGAATTTGACGGTGATGACACAATTGAAGCACGCCTTGCCGACATTCGCGACCAAGGTGTACCAAACTACTTTGGCAGCCAGCGATTTGGTCGTAATGGTAACAACGTGACATCAGCGCGCGATTGGGGGCAGGATAAATTCCGAGTACGTGATAAGAGCAAACGCAGCTTCTACCTGTCTGCGGCTCGATCATTCCTGTTCAACCAAGTGTTGTCTGCGCGGATCGAAAAGCAACTTTGCCATACGCCAATGTTGGGCGACTTACTGATCGACGACAAAGAGCAGGTCCAAGTGGTGGAAGACGTCGCCTCTGCGGAAGCACAGTTGCAAAAACACGAATGGCAAATCTCCGGCCCAATGACCGGAGACAATGCACTGCCTACTCAAGGTGAGGCGCAGCAGTTTGAACAGGATATCGTAGATACTGAACCACATCTTCTGGCGGTGATTCGCGGTAACCGCATGCGTCATGAGCGTCGCCCGTTGCTGCTCTATCCTCAGGAAATGAGCTGGCAACATGAAGGTGACACCTTAACGATTGAGTTCTCTCTGCCTGCCGGATGCTTTGCGACAGCGGTGATGCGAGAAATCATGGAAGACAAATCAGAGGGAGAATCAGATGCACATTTTGATCAGTAATGATGATGGCGTGTTTGCTGACGGCATCAATGTACTGGCAGAAGTGCTGTCTGAGATCGCGACGGTGACCGTTGTCGCCCCGGATAGAAACCGCTCCGGCGCTTCTAACTCCCTGACACTGGAAAACCCGCTTCGCCTGCGCGAAGTGGGTGAACGCCGTTACGCTGTTCAGGGCACACCGACTGACAGTGTGCATGTCGCGTTGAACGCGATCGTCACAGATAAAGTGGATTTTGTCATTACGGGGATCAATCACGGAGCCAATCTCGGTGATGATGTACTGTATTCAGGCACGGTCGCCGCTGCGACAGAAGGCTTTTTCATGGGAGTGCCTGCGATAGCCGTCTCTCTTTGCGGTAACACGCATTTCCATACAGCTGCGCAGGTGGTAAAAAAAGTGGTGCTCAATGATAAAGAGATGCCATTGCCGCGCAATCGCCTGTTAAACATCAATGTTCCTGATGTTCCTTTGCATGAAATTCAGGGGTGGCAGGTGACAAGGTTGGGTGCGCGTCATCGTGCGGAAGACATGATCAAAGATAAAGATCCGCGTGGACAGGCGATTTATTGGATTGGCCCTCCGGGTGCAAAGCAAGATGCTGGGCCAGGCACTGATTTCTATGCCATTGAAAATAATTGTGTCTCTTTGACACCACTTCAGGTCGATCTGACAGCGCATGATACGATCGACACTCTGAATCTTTGGGTTACAAACGCAACGAAATAACAAAGGGTGACATTAGTGAATTACTCGCATTCACTTATTCAACTACTTCGCCAACAGGGAATATCAGATCAACGTGTGCTGGAAGCAATAGGACGCTTGCCGCGACATCTGTTTGTCTCTGAAGCCATGGCGCATCAAGCCTACGACAACAATGCGCTGCCGATAGGCTTTGGGCAGACTATCTCGCAGCCCTATATCGTTGCGAAAATGACGGAGCTTCTAGAGCTGCGACACGACAGTCGTGTTCTAGAAGTTGGTACAGGATCGGGCTTTCAGACATGTGTGCTAGCGCAACTGGTTGAGCATGTTTATTCCGTGGAGCGAATTAAGCAGCTGCAAATGGTCGCGAAGCGCCGTTTTAAGCAGTTTGAGCTGTATAACATCTCGACAAAACATGGGGATGGCTGGCAAGGTTGGGCAAGCAAAGGTCCTTTTGACGCCATTATTGTAACAGCAGCTGCAGCAAGCATGCCTCAGGCGCTGATTGAGCAACTGGCAGACGGTGGATCCCTGATTGTACCTGTCGGGGAGAACGATCAAACCTTGTATCGTGTTACACGCAGTGGTGACGAATTTGAAACAAAAGCCATTGAAGCGGTTCGATTTGTACCACTTGTAGCTGGTGATTTGGCATAGGTAACTTTTGGTGGTAGTGGTTTCAATTCAGTTGAAAATTTTAGTATTTCTCTCTGTATTGGGATTATTGTCTGCATGCTCTGTGACAAGCCCTGCACCTGTCTCTAGTGTTGGCCCTGATTATGGACAGATTGAACGTGGTAGCTACCGCGGCAGCTACTATGAGGTTCAAAAGGGCGACACTCTGTACTATATCGCTTACGTCACAGATCGTGACGTCAACGACATTATCTCTGCCAACAACCTTAGCGCACCCTATACCATTTTCCCCGGCCAGAAGCTGAACTTGTGGCGGGAGAAATATGTTCCTCCAGCCTATGGTAAGAAGGATGCTAGCGCGGGTGCCGCTGTGGTGGTTGCTGCGACTGCTGGTGCAGCAACCGCACCTGCAGTTGTGGCAACAACACCTCCTGCTGTTTCAGGATCTTCTGCTAAATCCAAGCAAGATAATCAAAAAATCGCTTCGCAAAATAAGTCGGGATCATCTTCTCAAAATAAGAAAAATGTTGAACAGCAAAAAGTGAAGGAGTACAGTCAACCTGTAACAAAAAACAAACCATCTACTGATAAAACCGTTAACAAACCATCAGGTGCCCCCGAAAAAATTAGTTGGCAATGGCCTTCTAAGGGGCGAGTCATCTCAGGATTCTCTAGCTCAGAGCTTGGAAATAAAGGGATCGACATCGCTGGTAACCGTGGTCAAAGCATTAACGCTTCAGCAGATGGAAAAGTGGTTTATGCAGGTAATGCGCTACGAGGTTACGGAAACTTAATCATTATTAAACACAATGATGACTACCTAAGTGCCTATGCGCATAATGACCGCATCTTTGTTTCGGAACGTCAGAGCGTCAAAAAGGGGCAGAAAATAGCTTCTATGGGCAGCTCTGGTACAAACAGTGTCCGGTTGCACTTCGAGATTCGCTATAAAGGAAAATCGGTGAACCCGTTAAGGTATTTGCCGAAACGGTAATCCGAGACAGATCTTGCTGTACTGTCTAGCTGCTACGCCAAAATTGGGAGGCGCTATGAGTCAGAATAATACTGCAAAGAAAGTCGACGACTTGGTTGTTGAAGATGTTGACATGGAACAACTTGAAATCGAGTCTGAAGACGAAGTAGCTGAAGAGGTAGAAGAGTCCGTATCGTTTGCAGCATCCTCGAAAGCTCTCGATGCAACGCAACTCTATCTAAGCGAAATAGGTTACTCTCCTCTGCTGACAGCGGAAGAAGAAGTACTCTATGCACGTCGTGCCCTTCGCGGCGATGAAGCTGCCCGCAAACGTATGATCGAAAGTAACCTCCGTCTGGTGGTTAAAATCTCCCGTCGTTACTCTAATCGTGGTCTCGCACTTCTTGATCTGGTTGAAGAAGGCAACCTCGGTCTGATCCGTGCGGTTGAGAAATTCGATCCTGAGCGTGGTTTCCGCTTCTCTACCTACGCAACGTGGTGGATTCGTCAAACCATCGAGCGTGCCATCATGAATCAGACGCGTACTATCCGTCTGCCTATCCATGTGGTTAAAGAGCTTAACGTTTATCTGCGTACCGCCCGTGAGCTGGCACAAAAGCTGGATCATGAGCCAACAGCAGAAGACATCGCTCTGCAACTCGACAAACCAGTTGAAGATGTCAACCGCATGCTTCGCCTGAATGAGCGCATCAGTTCGGTAGATAATCCGATTGGTGGTGATTCAGAGAAAGCATTGCTGGACATCATTCCTGACGAGAAAGAAGGCGGTCCAGAGAACACCACGCAAGACGATGACATGAAAAAGTCTATCGTTCACTGGCTTCAGGAATTGAACCCTAAGCAGCGTGAAGTGCTGGCACGTCGTTTCGGCTTGCTGGGTCATGAAGCGTCAACGTTGGAAGATGTGGGTCGTGAAATTGGCCTCACACGCGAACGTGTTCGCCAAATCCAAGTTGAAGGCTTGCGTCGCTTACGTGACATGCTGACGCATCAGGGACTGAACATCGAGTCTCTGTTCAACACTGAGCACTGATAGCACCTTTTTATCAACACTTTGTGTGCTCAAGAAAAAAGCCCCTTTTGGGGCTTTTCTGTTTTTACCGTCTGACGCGTCGATAAGTCAAAGCAGCGCTTTCAGTCGGTACAAGGCATCAAGTGCTTGTCTTGGCGTCAGGTTATCCGGCTCGACATCAGCCAGCGCTTTTTCCACTTCACTAAGCTCTGGCAGCAGTGAAAGCTGGGCGGCGGCACTGCTGGTTGGTGCCGCTTGCTCACCTGTCACTACTTCGTGTCCGCTGGCTTCCAGTTGGCGAAGCTTGGTTTTCGCTCGTTGAATCACGGTTTTGGGTACACCTGCTAACCCTGCAACGGCAAGACCGTATGATTTACTCGCCGCGCCTTCTTGAACCGCGTGCATAAAGGCGATTTCATCGCCATGCTCTACGGCATCCAAATGCACGTTCACTAGCCCCGGCACTTGCCCGGACAATTCCGTCAGCTCAAAGTAATGGGTCGCAAACAGCGTCATCGCTTTGAGCTTTTCTGCCAGCCACTCTGCACTCGCCCATGCCAGTGAAAGACCATCATAGGTACTGGTACCGCGGCCAATCTCATCCATCAATACCAGGCTGTTTTCTGTGGCGTTATGAAGAATGTTTGCCGTCTCTGTCATTTCGACCATGAAGGTTGAGCGGCCAGAGGCCAGATCATCGGATGCACCGATACGCGTAAAGATACGGTCGACAGGACCTAGGGTGACGGATTCTGCCGGCACATAAGAGCCAATATGTGCCATCAGAGTGATCAGCGCAGTTTGACGCATGTAGGTCGATTTACCACCCATATTAGGACCCGTTATGATCAACATACGGCGGTCTGGATTGAGTGAGGTTGGGTTTGCGATAAAAGGTGCGTCCATCACTTGCTCAACCACTGGGTGGCGACCGCCAGCGATATCAATGCCACGTTGTTCAGTCAGCGTCGGGCGGCAGTAATTCAGTGACTCAGCACGTTCAGCCAGGTTAGCCAGCACATCGAGGGTGGAAAGCGCTTCAGCAGCGCGTTGCAGCTTCTCGAGATGTGGTAGCAGTTGGTCGAACAGCTCTTCCCAGAGCTTCTTCTCAAGTGCCAGTGCTTTTGACTTAGAATTGAGTACCTTGTCTTCGTGCTCTTTGAGCTCTGGGATAATGTAACGTTCAGCGTTTTTCAGTGTTTGACGGCGCACGTAGTAAGGCGGCACCAGGTGACTTTGACCACGGCTGACCTGAATGTAGAAACCATGGACCTGATTGAATCCGACTTTCAACGTATCAATGTCGTGACGGTCGCGCTCACGTGCTTCCAGTTCCTCAAGATAGCGTGTGGCGCCATCAGCCAGATCGCGCCATTCATCAAGCTCCGCGTTATAGCCAGGGGCAATGACACCACCATCACGGATAACTACCGGTGGCGCTTCTACAATGGCGCGTTCGAGTAGCTCAGCAAGTTCCGGCATTGGGGCGCTGGCCTGTTTCAGCGGGGCAATCGCTTCATCCTGCACCTCATCAAGCAAGCTTTCGATTTCCGGCAATTGCTGCAATGCGCCGCGGAGTCTTGCCATATCACGAGGGCGTGCAGAGCGAATCGCCAGTCGCCCCAGAATACGTTCCATATCGCCAACAGGGCGAAGTGAGTTTGCCAGATCGACGTAGAGCCCTGTGTCTTTCAGTGCCGTGATGGCATCCAGACGACGGTTCACAATCTTAAAATCACGCATCGGCTGATGAAGCCAGCGCTTCAGAAGGCGACTGCCCATCGGCGTAGTGGTTCTGTCGAGGACCGAGGCAACAGTGTTCTCCAACCCACCCGACAGATTTTGGGTCAGTTCCAGGTTGCGGCGTGTGGCGGCATCCAGAATCACGGATTGGTCTTTGTTTTCTTTGACCAAAGCGCGAATGTGGGGGAGGGCGGTGCGTTGCGTGTCTTTGACGTACTGCATCAAGCAACCTGCAGCAGCAAGACCAAGCGAGCATTCTTCAACACCAAAGCCGACCAAATCCCGGGTGCCGAATTGCTGGTTTAGCTGTTGTTTTGCTGTCTCTAAATCAAACTCCCAGATAGGGCGTCGGCGGCTGCCTTTGCACATGTCGGTCAGCGATGGAAATGCAAAATCTTCCGGATACAAAAGTTCGGCCGGGCGAGTGCGCTGCAATTCTGCCTGCATTTCTTCTTCTGTTGCGGGTTCACTCAGTAGGAAACGGCCAGAAGTGATATCCAGCGTGGCGTAACCAAAACGTTCTCCGTGAGCGAAAATCGCCGCAATCAGGTTATCGACGCGCTCGCTTAACAGCGCCTCATCGGAAACGGTACCTGGTGTCACAATACGGACAACTTGACGCTCAACAGGCCCCTTGCTGGTGGCTGGATCGCCGATTTGTTCACAAATCGCAACCGATTCTCCGAGCTGAACCAGACGGGCGAGGTATCCTTCTACAGAATGGTACGGAACGCCTGCCATCGGAATCGGTTCACCGGCTGAGGCACCGCGTTTGGTCAGAGAGATATCAAGCAACTGGGATGCGCGTTTAGCATCGTCATAAAACAGCTCGTAGAAATCACCCATTCGGTAGAATAGAAGTTCCTCGGGATGCTGCGCTTTGATTTTCAGAAATTGCTGCATCATCGGCGTGTGATTTGCTGTCGCTTGTACTGTCACTATCTGGCCTGCAAAATTACAAAGATAAGAGAAGGCAACAAGGATACGTGAATCGCGATGAATGGGTAAAGTATCGATCTCGCGATGATGTAAAAACAAGGCCGTAAGAGGACATCATGGAGCAACTCGTTAAGCTGGCAACACAAATAGGCGAAAGACTGAAAGCGTCGAACCAAACGGTGACTACGGCAGAATCCTGCACAGGCGGTGGTATCTCCTATGTACTGACCGAGGTAGCAGGGAGTTCTGCGTGGTTTGAGCGTGCCTTTGTGACCTATAGCAATGACGCTAAGCGTGAATTGGTCGGTGTGGCAACAGACACGCTGGTGGATCATGGGGCCGTCAGTGAAGAGGTGGTTGCAGAAATGGCGGCAGGTGCACTAAAAGAAGCCAATGCTGATTTCGCTCTGGCCGTCAGCGGTATTGCAGGTCCCACCGGTGGCAGTGAAGAAAAGCCGGTAGGCATGGTGTGCTTTGGTTGGGCAACCCGCAAAGGCACTGTCACAGAAACCTGTTTGTTCGATGGTGACAGGCATGAAATTCGCAGCAATACCATTGCACATAGTCTGTGTCGCTTACTCTCTTATTTAGAAAGCGAAAAACCGGAGCAGTAACACGAAAAGCGAAGAAAAATTTTATACAGGGCTAGACACTGTATAAATGGACAGTATACTTAGCATCAATTAAACAGTTATCTGAGCGATTATTGCTTCCGTTGGAGAATCAAATGGACGACAACAAACAGAAGGCGTTAGCCGCAGCCCTGGGACAGATCGAAAAACAATTCGGTAAAGGTTCGATCATGCGTCTGGGTGATGACCGCACGATGGACATTGAGACCGTTTCTACTGGCTCTCTGTCTCTGGATATCGCGCTGGGCGCAGGCGGTCTGCCATACGGCCGTATTGTTGAAATCTATGGTCCTGAGTCTTCAGGTAAAACCACTCTGACACTGCAAGTTATTGCAGAAGCACAAAAGCAAGGCAAAACCTGTGCGTTTATCGATGCGGAGCACGCACTGGACCCTGTATATGCACGCAAACTGCACGTCGACATCGACAACCTGCTGGTGTCCCAGCCAGACACTGGTGAGCAGGCGCTGGAAATTGCTGACGCACTGACGCGTTCAGGTGCAGTTGACGTTATCATCATTGACTCCGTGGCGGCACTGACGCCGAAAGCGGAAATTGAAGGTGAGATGGGTGACTCTCACATGGGTCTGCAGGCACGTATGCTTTCTCAGGCGATGCGTAAACTGACGGCGAACATCAAAAACAGCAACACCCTGATGATTTTCATCAACCAAATCCGTATGAAGATTGGTGTGATGTTCGGTAACCCAGAAACCACTACTGGTGGTAATGCACTGAAATTCTATGCTTCTGTTCGTCTTGATATCCGTCGTATCGGCTCTATCAAAGAAGGCGACGAAGTAGTGGGTAACGATACCCGCGTGAAAGTCGTGAAAAACAAGATTGCAGCACCATTTAAGCAAGCTGAATTCCAAATCATGTACGGTGAAGGTATCAACCTTTACGGTGAGCTGATTGACCTGGGTGTGAAACACAAGCTGGTTGAGAAAGCTGGTGCATGGTACAGCTACAACGGCGATAAGATTGGCCAGGGTAAAGCGAACGCATGTCGATTCCTGAAAGAAAATCCAGAAATCGCGAAAGAATTGGATAAGACTCTGCGCGATATGCTGCTGCAAACCGGCCAGCCACAAGCAGAGAACAATGACGCTGAATTGCCTGAAGAGGAAGCGTTCTGAGTTTAACTGCAAAAGAATTGGCGGTGGGCATGCTGTCCCGCCGCGACCATTCTGAACTGGAGCTGCGTCAGAAACTGGCGCAGCGTCAGTGCCCTCCTGAAGAAATCGATGCCGCAATAGAACACTGTCTTTTCCACAATTGGCTGGATGATAAACGTTTTGCCGAAATGCTGCTTCGCCATGGGGCCTCGAAAGGTCATGGTTGGCAACGCATATGCTTTGACGCTAAACGAAAGGGCATCAGCACGTCATTGTTGGAAATTGCGCAGGAAAACCAACAGCATGATTGGTTCGAGTTGGCAAAAGATCTGGCCAAACGCCGTTTCGGTAATTACGACGGCACCTTACCGACGGTAGATTTCAAGCAACGCGCCAAATGGACCCGTTACCTGCAAAGTCGCGGTTTCAGCTTCGACCAAATCAGCTACGCCCTCTCGAAAGACGACTAAAACCCAGCGATTGCAGGCATAGTCTGCGATCTATCTTGTTTATGCCTCTTTTCGCAATTGGTCAGGTTGTTTACAATGACCGCCAATTGACTCTGATCACGTCGCCTGTTACGCGACGCAGTGATTACTACAACTCCAATTTTCAGGATTAGCCAATGTACATGAGCACCGACGAGATCCGCCGCGCGTTTCTCGAATTCTTTGAAAGCAAAGGGCACACTATCGTGCCTAGCTCATCGCTCGTGCCTGCCAACGACCCAACGCTGTTGTTCACAAACGCAGGTATGAACCAGTTTAAAGATTGCTTCCTAGGCCTAGAAAAACGCGCCTATACCCGAGCGACAACAGCGCAGCGCTGTGTACGTGCCGGTGGTAAGCATAATGACCTGGAAAACGTAGGCTTCACTGCCCGTCACCACACCTTCTTCGAAATGCTGGGTAACTTCAGCTTCGGTGATTACTTCAAAGAAGACGCCATCGCCTTTGCGTGGGAATTCTTGACTGAAGTACTGCAACTGCCAAAAGACCGCCTGATGGTGACGGTTTACGAAACAGACGACGAAGCATTCGCGCTGTGGAACGAGAAGATCGGTATTCCAGCTGACCGTATCGTTCGTATTGGCGACAAGAAAGGTGGTAAGCCATACGAGTCAGATAACTTCTGGCAGATGGGTGATACTGGTCCTTGTGGTCCATGTACTGAAATCTTCTACGATCACGGCGACCATATCTGGGGTGGTCCTCCAGGTTCTCCAGAAGAGGATGGCGACCGCTTCATTGAAATTTGGAATAACGTATTCATGCAGTACAACCGTCATGCCGATGGCACGATGGAACCACTGCCTAAGCCTTCCGTTGATACAGGTATGGGTATCGAGCGTATCGCTGCGATCATGCAGGGTGTTCACTCAAACTATGAAATCGACATCTTCCAAACCCTGATCAAATCAGCAGCGGAAGTGATTGGCTACGAAGATCTGTCTAACCAGTCTCTGCGTGTTGTGGCTGACCACATCCGTTCATGTGCATTTCTGATTGTTGATGGCGTCATGCCTTCAAACGAAGGCCGTGGCTACGTTCTTCGTCGTATTATTCGTCGTGCAGTTCGTCACGGTAACAAGCTGGGCGCAACAGGCTCTTACTTCTACAAGCTCGTAGGTCCTCTGGCTGAGATCATGGGTACCGCAGGTGAAGAGCTGAAGAACCAGCAAGCAATGGTTGAGAAAGTGCTGAAGATTGAAGAAGAAAACTTCGGTCGCACACTGGATCGCGGCATGGCAATTCTGAACGATGCATTGGAAGCGCTGGATGGCAAAGTGCTGGACGGTGAAACCGTCTTCAAACTTTACGATACCTACGGCTTCCCAGCTGACCTGACTAACGACGTGGCACGTGAGCGTGGCTTCACTATTGATGAAGAAGGCTTTGAGTCAGCGATGGAAGAGCAGCGTCAACGCGCGCGTGAAGCAGGCCAATTTGGTACTGACTACAACTCTGTGATCAAAGTTGAAGGTAACTCTGAGTTCACCGGTTACGGTGCGACCGAAGGCAAAGGCCTGATCACAGATATCTTTGTTGATGGTATGGCGTCAGAGACGCTGGCAACAGCAGACGAAGCTGTGATCATCATGGACCAAACGCCGTTTTACGCAGAATCAGGCGGCCAGTGCGGTGATGCGGGCTTCCTGATGACAGATTCGGGCAAGTTCGAAGTTATCGATACCCAAAAATACGGCGCGGCTATTGGTCTTCGCGGTAAGTTGGTTGATGGTATGCTGAGCGTTGGCGACAACGTGGAAGCTAAAGTGAATGCAGAGCGTCGTCAGGCGATTGCACTGAACCACTCAGCAACTCACTTGCTGCACGAAGCGCTGCGCATTGTATTGGGCGAGCACGTTCAACAGAAAGGTTCTTTGGTCCGTGCTGAAGGTCTGCGTTTTGACTTCTCTCACCTTGAAGCGGTGAAACCAGAAGAACTGCGCGCCGTTGAGAAACTGGTGAACGAACAAATTCGCCGTAACCACGACGTGTCTACTGAAATCATGGACATTGAAGCGGCAAAAGCGAAAGGTGCAATGGCACTGTTCGGCGAGAAGTACGACGACAATGTTCGCGTACTGACCATGGGCGATTTCTCTATCGAACTGTGTGGTGGTACTCACGCCAATCGTACTGGTGATATCGGTATGCTCAAGATCGTTTCTGAAGGCGGTATCGCAGCAGGCGTACGTCGTATTGAAGCGGTAACGGGTCAAGGTGCAGAAGATGCGTTCTACAGTCAGCAGCAAGAGTTTGCCAAGAAGGTGTCTGAATCTCAGAGCCGTGCGAAATCTTTGGAAAAAGAAATCCAGCAGTTGAAAGAAAAACTGGCTGCCCAGGAAAGCGCAAGCCTGATCAACAAAGTACAGGATATTAACGGTATTAAAGTACTGATCAGCAAGCTGGACGGTGCAGATAACAAAGCATTGCGTACCATGGTTGATGATTTGAAAAACCAAATGGGCAGCGGTGTGGTGTTCCTGGGCAATGTGTCTGACGACAAAGTTGGCCTGATTGCGGGTGTGACCAAAGACCTGACTGGCAAAGTGAAAGCGGGTGAGTTGGTCAACATGGTTGCACAGCAAGTCGGCGGTAAAGGCGGTGGTCGTCCTGATATGGCACAGGCAGGTGGTTCTGATACTGCGGCGCTGCCAGCGGCTCTGGAAACCGTTGCTCCTTGGCTGACAGAGCGCCTTTAAGCGCAATTCAACGCCGTTAAGTTGATGTAAAGAAAGGCTTCCGATGGAAGCCTTTTTTCTTTCGATGACTAAGATAAGTTTATTCTTTGCACTTTTTTTTTAACTCTGTATAGTGCATCGCCTTAATGTGTGTGTGGCTATGTTTTATTCGCTGCATGCACCTGATTTTTGCCCGGTAGGATGAACTTTTCCCGCCTCGCAGTATCTGACAACGTGATCTTCTGGGCACAGGGGTCACAATGTCTGGATTCGGTATGCGAAATCTCATTGGTTAACTGGAGTTAGCTAAAGAAATAAGCCATATTGAAAGGCCAGACGGGCACAGGTTATCTGTATTGGCCCGCAACGGATGCTCGCAAGGAAGGAAAGTAGTTGAAAGTCCATCTCGGAGCTTACGCTGCCGTGTGAGTTTACTTCGTGCAGTTAGAAGACCAAACAGACTCAACGAATAAGAAAGTTGTAAATACTCAAGGAGTAGAAGAATGCTGATTTTGACTCGTCGCGTGGGTGAAACGCTGATGATTGGTGATGAAGTGACTGTTACCGTGCTGGGCGTAAAAGGTAACCAGGTACGCATTGGTGTGAACGCACCTAAAGAAGTGTCTGTTCACCGCGAAGAAATTTACATGCGTATACAGGCAGAGAAGGGCAACCCTGCGCCAACTGGCGGTAACTTCTAAGCACCGCGTATTTAAGTTTTCAGAAAGGCCGAACATAGACTCGGCCTTTTCTTTATCTAAACGCATTTAAACTGACGATCCAATGCCCCAGAAAGACTGCCAGACTATGGTTTTTTAAGGTGGTCAGGTTGTTCATTTAAAACACAATTGGTGGCAGTTTTGCCTCGCCAAAGCGGCAAATGGCGGAGAAGTGTGCAAACGCAACGAGATTGCAGATTTTTCCCGATAAAGTGTTTGACTTATTCTTGGCTCAAAGTAATATGTGCCTCCGCAAGACGGTGAGGTGGCCGAGAGGCTGAAGGCGCTCCCCTGCTAAGGGAGTATGCGGTTTATAGCCGCATCGAGGGTTCGAATCCCTCCTTCACCGCCATTCTTGCACTGCGCGACCGTAGCTCAGCTGGATAGAGTACCTGGCTACGAACCAGGCGGTCGGAGGTTCGAATCCTCCCGGTCGCGCCATTATTTTCGTTTTTTGGTCGATACCGAAAAACAAGCCCGAATTGTTGTGCGCTCGTAGCTCAGCTGGATAGAGTACCTGGCTACGAACCAGG
>NZ_ANFM02000011.1 GCF_000333895.2 Grimontia indica
AATTGAACGCATTGATGACCTCTGAATGCGAGCATCTTCAGGTTGTTTGGGTATATATATATTCAAATGGGAAACCCTTACTGTGATAAGGCATTTCCGGGCTAACAGCGAACGCCATCAATCTTTTTAATGTTTAGAGTAGGATCTCCTTCTATAAATCGAGTAAATGAGAGCGAGTTTGATTCGTTTTTAACCGGTCGGTGTGTGGTAATGCGGTTATGAAGCGAGTATCTTAGACGATTGTCCCATTTCTATAACAGGCGACACGGCTCGTCTGTCTACGTTATGCAATAAAAGGAATCTGACATGACGCAACAACCTCAGGCCAAATATCGCAAGGACTATAAAGCTCCTGAATATACGATCACCCATATCGACCTGGATTTTGACTTGCACGAATCTTCTACACGTGTGATTGCGAAGAGCAAAGTGGTGCAGCAGGTGGCTGGCTCAGATTCTATGATGTTGGATGGTGAAGGACTGTCGCTGAAGCGTGTTGAAGTGAACGGGGAAGCTTGGAACCAATATCAGGAAAGCAAAGAAGGACTATTGCTTTCCAATCTGCCAGCAGAATTTGATTTGCTGATAGAAACAGAAATTGATCCTGCCGCAAACACATCACTAGAAGGACTTTACCTTTCTGATGGTGCATATTGCACACAGTGTGAAGCAGAAGGCTTCCGCCGTATTACTTATTATCTGGATCGTCCGGATGTTCTTGCGAAATTCACCACTAAAATTACTGCGGATAAATCAGCATTCCCATTCCTATTGAGCAACGGTAACAAAGTTGGCTCAGGCGAAGCAGAAGGTGGTCGCCACTGGGTGCAATGGGAAGACCCTTATGCAAAACCAAGCTACCTGTTCGCTTTGGTCGGCGGTGATTTCGATTTGCTGGAAGATACCTTTACGACTCGTAGCGGTCGTAATGTGGCGCTTGAAATTTTTGTCGACAAAGGCAACTTAGACCGCGCTACCCACGCGATGACCTCTTTGAAAAACTCCATGAAGTGGGATGAAGATCGTTTCGACCTTGAATATGATCTTGATATCTACATGATCGTCGCTGTTGATTTCTTCAATATGGGTGCGATGGAGAACAAAGGTCTTAACGTCTTTAACTCGAAATACGTGCTGGCAAATTCTGATACGGCAACGGACACAGACTACCTCGGCATTGAAGCGGTTATCGGTCACGAGTATTTCCACAACTGGACGGGTAACCGTGTAACCTGTCGCGATTGGTTCCAGTTGAGCTTAAAAGAAGGGCTGACCGTTTTCCGTGACCAGGAATTTTCTTCCGATCTGGGTTCTAGAGCGGTAAACCGCATCAGCAATGTTCGTGTGATGCGTGGCCCTCAGTTTGCTGAAGACTGCAGCCCAATGGCACATCCGATCCGTCCTGACAAAGTGATCGAAATGAATAACTTCTACACCCTGACCGTTTACGAAAAGGGAAGCGAAGTCATTCGTATGATGCATACATTGCTTGGTGAAGCGAAATTCCAAAAGGGCATCAAGCTGTACTTCGAGCGCCATGACGGAACAGCAGCAACTTGCGAAGATTTCGTGAAAGCAATGGAAGATGCTTCCGGCGTTGACCTCGGCCAATTCCGTTTGTGGTACAGCCAATCGGGTACGCCGACACTTGATGTGACCGATGAATACAATGAAGCGACTCAGACATTATCGCTCACCGTAAAACAACACACGCCAGCCACCGCAGATCAAAAAGAGAAACAGCCGCTGCTGATCCCATTTGATATTGAGCTGTATGATGCGAATGGTGATGTTGTTGAGTTACAACGTAACGGTGAAAAAGTACATCATGTTCTAAGTGTTACTGACGCAGAACAAACCTTTGTGTTCGATAGCATCACTGAGAAGCCAGTGATTTCAATGCTGCTTGAATTCTCCGCACCAGTAAAACTTAACTACGACTACTCAGACGAAGAACTGGCATTCCTGATGGTACACGCCCGTAACGAATTTGCGCGTTGGGATGCTGGCCAAATGTTGTTGGCGAAACATATCAAAGCAAATGTTGCACGAGTCCAGCGAGGCGAAGGTGTGGAACTGCCGAGCGAAGTGGTTGATGCATTCCGTGGTGTCCTGCTCAACAAAGACTTGGATGTGGCGTTGATTGCAGAAGTACTCACGCTGCCTAGTGAAAATGAAATTGGCGGTTGGTTCGATGTTGTCGACGTTGATGCCATCAATAAAGTACGAGGTGAAATCAAGCATCGTCTTGCCGTAGATCTGGCTGATGAGTTCAGTGCGATTTACCACACGCTGAAGCAAGACCAATACACCATTGACCATGCAGCAATCGGAAAGCGTTCATTGCGTAATGTTTGCTTAAGCTATCTCGCTTCTAATGAGCAGGGTGAAGCTTTGGTGACGGCGCACTATGAAGAATCCAATAACATGACCGACACTGCTGCAGCATTGGCGGCAGCAAACCATGCTGAACTGTCAAACCGCGATGCCCTGATGCAGTCTTTCAGTGATAAGTGGCAACATGATGGCTTGGTTATGGACAAGTGGTTTGTACTGCAAGGTTGTAACCCTGCGGCGAACGCACTCGAAAATCTCAAGGCGCAAATGAGCCACCCAGCATTTAGCTTGAAGAACCCTAACCGTACGCGCTCACTGGTCGGATCTTTCTGCAATGCTAACCCTGTGCATTTCCATGCGAAAGATGGTTCGGGTTATGCGTTTTTAACGGAAATATTGCTTAAACTGAACGAATCGAACCCACAAGTTGCATCGCGTTTAATAGATCCATTGCTCAAATTTAAGCGTTTCGATAAAGAACGCCAGAATTTAATGCGCGCACAACTCGAGCGTTTGGCTGCTTTGGGTAATCTTGCGAAAGATCTTTACGAGAAAATCAACAAAGCGCTGGAAGCTTAAACCGTACGCTTGCTAATTAATATCGATTAGGTAATTTAAAAGCCGTCTAAAAGGAGACGGCTTTTTTATGAACTCAAGTGTCTATTTATTTTCTGTGGACATCGATTACCACATTTTTCAGCAGCATTATAGCGGTGCTGCGTCAACCGTAGTTGTCAGAACCGACAATGGTTTAACACTGCAACTACCTGCATCAAGACTGCGTCCATATTTGAGTCAACTGGGTGTAAAAGGGCGATTTCGCTTAACAGTTGACGAAAACAACCGTTTTAAATCTCTTGAACAAATTGGTTAAACCGTACGGCAATCACATAACTAAAAACTCGAATCTAATTAACGAAAATTGATGTAACGAAATTATAAATGACGCCGTAAACTACTCCATGAGTCGCAAAGACTAATTAACCTCTATACTCATAGCGATTACATAAAAAATATATGGAGTAAACCATGACCGCGCGTGACCCTATTGTGCCGGTGTTACTTGAGAAGGTTTATCATCTTATTGCTGAAAAACTGGACAAGACACAGCAACCGCTTGTAGAAACTTTGGCAAAAAGGATTTTGGGTCCCATCTCAGATGATGATTTGCAGGAAAGGAATGAATCCGACCTCTACGGTGCTGTTATCAGCCTGTGGCATCATTTGAACGCTTTCGAACAAGACAAAGTTTTTGTTAAAGTCTTTAACCCTACACTGAGTGGAGACGGATGGCAGTCCACCCATACCATCGTCGAAATTCTCACCCCAGATGCTCCGTTTCTCGTTGACTCTGTCCGCATGGCGCTCAACCGTCTGGACATTGCATCACACCTGATGTTGAACGGACCACTGTCAGTTGAGAAAGATGCGAAGGGTAGTGTTAAAGCAATCGGAGACGACAAAGGGGTAAGGCAAACTGTCTTCCACCTAGAAATTGACCGAATGAGTTCGAAGAAGGAGATGTCTGCTCTGGAGGAAGAGTTGACGGAAACCCTCACGGACGTTGCATTGATTGTTAATGATTGGCAGCCAATGCAAAACAAGATCAAATCAGTGATTGAATCACTCAAGAAAGACAAACCGCCGGTCAGCAAAGACCTCCAACAAGAAGCGGTGGATTTCCTGCAGTGGATTGCATCCCACAACTTTACCTTTATGGCATATAAGTACTACGAACTGAATGCAATAGAAGGTGACCACGAACTGAAAGCCTCATCGCTAGAGGGTTTAGGTCTGGCGAAAAAGCTGGATCCAAAACGTCCTGGTCTAAAGTTGTCTGAAATGCCGGAATCTGCACGTGCAACTGCACTTCGCAAAGACTTGTTGGTCATTAATAAAGCCAGCAGCAAATCGCGCGTTCACCGTCCAGCATACATGGATTACATTGGTATCAAGTGCTTCGACAAGAAGGGCAATGTTATCGGTGAGCATCGATTCCATGGTCTCTACGCATCGTCGGCATACAACCAGTCAACCACCAACATTCCAGTGTTGAAAAACAAAGTTCGCCGGATCCTAGATATCAGTGGCTACTACGAAGGATCGCATTCGTGGAAAGCGCTGGCGAATATCATTGAAAACTTCCCACGTGATGAACTGTTCCAGGCCAGCGAAGCAGAGATGCTCGATATTGGTATGGGGATTGTTCAGGTTCAAGACCGTGACATGCTGAGAATCTTCGTGCGCCGCGACCCATTCGGCCGTTTCTTCTCCTGCATGGTTTATGTTTCGCGTGAGCGATACAACACGGAATTCCGCCGCGCAACCCAACGCATTCTGGGCAACTACTTTGGCTCGGATCAGGACGTTGAGTTCAACACTTTCTTCTCAGAAAGTCCGTTGGCGAGAACCCATTACATTGTCCGTGTAGATAACAACAACTTTGACATTGACGTGAAGAAATTGGAACAGAACCTGACTGAAGCAGCATCAACCTGGGATGATCGTCTGCAAGAAGCGGTGATCACGACCTTTGGTGAGAACCTAGGTACACCAGTTGCCAAACGTTACCTCGGTGCATTCCCTCGCTCATATAAAGAGGCGATGCTGCCGGGTTCAGCGGTTGCGGATATTGAGCGCCTTGAAGGACTGAGCGAAGAGAAAAAGCTGGATATGCTTTTCTATCGCCCTCAAGAAGAGCCTAAAGATTCGCGTGCAGTACGATTGAAGCTGTTCCAGAAAGATGAAGCGATTCACCTTTCTGACGTAATGCCAATGCTCGAAAACCTTGGTCTTCGCGTGATTGGTGAAGCACCGTACAAAGTCGAGACGACGTCTGGCGATGTTTATTGGATCCTAGACTTCTCAATGCTGCACAGCGTGAGCAATGGCTTTGTATTGTCTGACGCGCGCGAGCGTTTCCAAGATGCGTTCGCAGGTATCTGGCACGGCAAACTAGAGAATGATGGTTTCAACCGTCTGGTTTTGAATGCGGGCCTGAGTGGCCGTGAAGTGACGATTCTTCGTTCTTATGCGCGTTACATGCGTCAGGTCGCGTTCCCATTTAGTCAGTCTTACATTGAAGAAACGCTGGCTTCACACGCAGATCTCGCGCAGCTTTTGGTTCAACTCTTCAGCAAGCGATTTAATCCGAAGAAGAACAGCGATAAAGATCAGAAACTGATCATTCAGAAGATCGAAGAAGAGCTGGAGCAAGTCGAAAGCTTGGATGATGATCGTATCATCCGACGTTACATGGAAATGATCCTTGCAACCCTTCGTACGAACTTCTACCAGAAAGATAAGGAAACTGGCGAAAACAAAGATTACCTGTCTTTGAAACTGCAGCCGGGCAATATTCCTGAAATTCCTAAACCTGTACCTTTCTTTGAAATCTTTGTTTACTCGCCAGATATCGAGGGTGTTCACCTTCGTGGCGGTAAAGTTGCCCGTGGTGGTCTGCGTTGGTCTGACCGTCAGGAAGATTTTCGTACTGAAGTACTTGGCTTGGTGAAAGCGCAACAGGTTAAGAATACCGTGATTGTGCCTGTGGGTGCGAAAGGTGGCTTCGTTTGTAAGAAGCAACACTCGCTAAGCGGCCGTGACGAGATCTTTGCAGAAGGTCAGCGTTGTTACCGAATCTTTATCCAAGGCTTGTTGGATATCACTGACAATATTGTTGAAGGTGATTTGACGCCACCACTTAACGTCGTTCGCCATGATGAAGATGACCCTTACTTGGTTGTTGCGGCCGATAAAGGGACAGCGACTTTCTCTGATCTTGCGAACTCTGTGTCTGACCAGTATAACTTCTGGCTGGGTGATGCATTCGCATCAGGTGGTTCAAACGGTTACGACCACAAAGCCATGGGCATCACGGCAAAAGGTGGTTGGGAATCGGTGAAACGTCACTTCCGCGAAATCGGTATCGACTGTCAAGAGACTGATTTCACTTGTGTGGCTGTTGGTGACATGGCCGGTGACGTATTCGGTAACGGTATGTTGCTGTCTAAGCACATTCGACTGCTGTCCGCATTTAACCACCTGCATATCTTTATTGATCCAAACCCAGATTCAGCGAAATCCTGGGTTGAGCGTGATCGTCTGTTCAAACTGCCACGTTCAAGCTGGGAAGATTACAATCCTAAGCTGATTTCGAAGGGCGGTGGTGTGTTCTCGCGTAAAGCGAAATCCATCGAGCTGACACCGGAAATCCAGAAGATGTTGGGTGTGCGCAAGCAAACCATGACACCGAATGAGTTGATCAAACAGATCCTGAAAACCAATGTGGATCTGTTCTGGAACGGCGGTATCGGTACTTATGTGAAATCAGAGTCCGAAACCCACACTGACGTAGGTGACCGCGCGAACGACGCAGTACGTGTTAACGGCAACGAAATGGGTGCACGTATCATTGGCGAAGGCGGTAACTTAGGCATGACGCAACTCGGCCGTGTTGAATACGCAATGAACGGTGGCCGTGTTAACACTGACTTTATCGATAACGTCGGTGGTGTGGATTGTTCAGATAACGAAGTCAACATCAAGATCTTGTTGAATGGTCTGGTGGCTGCAGGGGATTTGACATACAAACAGCGCAATGAGCTGCTCGAGCGTATGGAAGATGAAGTCTCTGACATCGTACTTGATGACGCTTATTGCCAGAGTGAATCAATCTCAGTGACCTCTGAGCAACAAGCTTCTCTGTTGAAAGAGCAAATCCGCTTTATCCATTACCTCGAAAAAGACGGAAAACTGGATCGCGCACTGGAATATCTGCCAGATGATGAAACACTGGCTGAACGCCAACTACGTGGTCAAGGTTTGACCCGACCAGAAATCGCGGTATTGGTGGCTTATGGCAAGATGGTGCTGAAAGAGCAGTTGGTGATTGAGCAAATCACCCAAGACCCGCATTTCGGTAAGCTACTGCCGGCATACTTCCCACAGGAGTTACAACGTAACTATCGCGATGCGATGGAAACGCACCCTCTACGTGGCGAAATTATCGCAACCAGCCTCGCAAACCAAATGTCGAATGACATGGGCTTTAACTTTGTTACCCGTATGCAAGATGAAACTGGCGCAAGCGTCGGTGATATTGCGGCGGCTTACGCGATTGCCCGTGAAGTGTTTGATTTTGGTCAGACGTTTGAAGATGTTCGTGCATTGGATAACAAGCTACCCGCACAGGTTCAGTATGCAGTGATGTATCGCTGCAGACGAATGATGCGCCGCACCACGCGTTGGATTCTCCGTAATCCGATGAAAGGGAAAGGTCTGGAAGAACAAGTGGCGTTCTACAAACCAGCGGTTAAGAACCTGGCGGACAACCTTGAAAAATATCTGGTTCCTGCGGAAATCAAAGAGCATGAAGAACAAGCGGAAGAGTACATTATTCAGGGTGTGCCAAAAGACATCTCGAATAAGGTTGCCCGTTTGACCAGTCTCTACGCAGGTTTGGATCTGGCGCAGGTTTCAGATCAAATGAAGAAACCGTTTGATGTGGTTGCCCGTCTGTACTTTGTACTGGGTGACACGCTGTCGCTGCACTGGTTCCTTAAGCAGATCACAAACCAACCAGTGGAAAACCACTGGCAGGCACTGGCTCGTGCATCGTTCCGCGAAGATCTGGATTGGCAACAACGCATGTTGACTGCTCATATTCTGGAAGGAATGAAGAAAGGCGAGAGCGCAGAGCTTGGTTTAGAAGCGTGGATGGTAGAGCATGCCGTGAGTTTAGGTCGTTGGGAAAGCATCGTTGCCGAGTTTAAAGTCGGTTCCGCCCACGAATTTGCTAAATTCTCCGTTGCATTGCGGGAACTTACGCTTTTAAATTTGAATTAAGCCGATAAAGCGTTAATAATACAGCCCCGTTTATACGGGGCTTTTTTTTGGAGGTTACATGATGTACCGCCTCGCCAGATCGGCAATCTTCCAGTTGGATCCAGAACATGCGCATGATCTGGCTATCAAGAATCTTTCGCGTTTCACCGGCACTCCTCTCGATATCTTTTATCGTCAGCATCTTCCTCCTCGTCCTGTTCAAGTCATGGGACTGCATTTCAAAAACCCAGTTGGCCTTGCGGCTGGCCTTGATAAGAACGGCGAATGCATTGACGCGTTTGGCGCAATGGGTTTTGGTTTCGTAGAAGTAGGGACAGTAACACCACGCCCTCAAGATGGTAACGACAAGCCTCGTTTGTTCCGCGTGCTTCCGGCAGAAGGCATCATCAACCGCATGGGTTTCAACAACCATGGTGTCGATGCGCTGGTGGAGAATGTGAAGAAGGCAAAGTACGAAGGTATCATCGGCATTAACATCGGCAAGAACAAAGACACGCCGCTGGAAAATGGCAAAGACGATTACCTGATCTGTATGGACAAAGTTTATGACCATGCAGGGTATATCGCGGTTAACATTTCTTCGCCAAACACGCCAGGACTTCGTTCGTTGCAATACGGTGAAGCGTTGGACGATCTTCTTTCTTCTTTGAAAGAACGTCAGAACAAACTGGCAGAAGAGAAGGGCAAGTATGTTCCTCTCGCATTGAAGATTGCACCAGACATGACCGAAGACGAATTGGTTCAGGTGGCAGACTCTTTAGTGCGCCATGGTATTGATGGTGTGATTGCAACTAACACCACTCTTGATCGTTCGCTGGTGGAAGGCATGCCGCACGCACATGAAGCGGGTGGGTTGAGTGGCCGTCCTGTTCAGAACAAGAGCACGGAAGTGATTCGTCGTTTGAATCTGGAACTGAATGGCAAACTACCCATCATCGGTGTAGGTGGTATTGACTCAGTGATGGCAGCAAAAGAGAAAATGATGGCAGGTGCGGAACTTGTTCAGGTTTACTCTGGTTTCATCTACCACGGCCCACGTCTGGTAAAAGATATAGTTCGAAATATTTAAGCCTGAAAATTAAGAAATTAGAACGAGAAGGGGAATTTGTTTCCCCTTTTTTTTTCTCTCCTGCCGATTAAACTTCTCCGAAAGCACCTTTAATTTCAATGGTCACGGACCGAATCTCAGGTTGTCGCAGGAGCGAAAACGATGTTGAAGCCAAATAATGCGTGGAAGTGGTACTTCGATTCCGAAGCTCAAACGCTGATGCTGGATTTGGGTCAGGAGATGGTTTTCCGTGTTGCTATTGAAAAGAAACACCTCATCCCCGATGCGTTTGTCGATACCCCATTTTCAGTCGATGACGCATCACTCTTTCAAGCTTACTCAGATGCAGTAAGCGTCTTACCTTTATCTGGCCCTAGAAAGGCCGAAATCGTTTTGAACGCAGTGGCAGCAAAACGCTTCCATAAACCGCTTCTACCTAAAAGCTGGTTTTTTCAGGCTCAGGAAGGGGACCTCTCTCCAGAACTAGGTTCCATTATTGAACTGAAAACCGATCACGGCAGCGAAGCATTCCTGGTTATTGAAAATGCAGGCTCAGCATCCTTGTGCATGCATGCCAGTGAGAGCCCGCTTATGCTGAACGACACTAAAAATATGCGGTTTTGCGAAGCTATAAAAGTAATGAATGACCGGTTATTTACATACCAACAGCAATACGATAACGGCAGTGGTCATTATGCGTTAGTGGGCTGATAGAGCGGCTTCTATCAGCCCCATTTTCTTTCCGTTGTTTGACTTAAAAAATCCCTTACTCCCAAACCCAAAATCGAGCGCTCAGCGCACCCTGCCAGAAACATATGCTTGCTCTTTATCCCTAAAGAGAAATGACCCGATCTCATGGCATGAAAAAGGACAATGCTGCTTCGATAACGTGTGCCTTTATGTTCTGTAAAAAGGTTTTACGCGACGGAAATCCTTCATCAATCTTGCCGAAGAATGAGGCTCAGGTTTCACTCGCTGAGTGATAAAAATCTTCGGTGCATTCTCAATATTCTCTGGTAAATAATCCGACAGACTTAGTCCGACATTTCGTCGATTTAGCTGATAATCGGGGGAGATGCTCCGGATATTAATAGTGACGAATGTCACATTAAGTGAAACTATCTGCTGTATTTTTGCTCTCTCTTTCTTCTTCATTCAAGCCAAAATTTGCTCAATTTGGTAAACATTAATGCCATTTCTTCCTCCTTTATAGAGGGAGATACATCCAAAAACGCTCACTGGTATATACCAGATTTAAGGGTTTGTTCGCATTTCCTGTTGGGAATTAATCTAACCAAATTTAGAATCACAAAGTCATATTTAATATGTCTTTGTGGATAAGTGTGTGCTTACTTATTATTCGAAGGGCAATGAATGAAATGAGAAATTGTCGCCGAAAGATAGCGGCATTCTAAGCGGATTAAGCATGTTTCCCTTGGGAAACGAAAATCCGCCTGTGGATAAGTGAGGGGTGATGGAAAGGTGAGCGTGGGATTGTGAGAAATCGACTTTGTGCGAAGCGTCTTTTTTGAGGGGTGATTAGGCATGGCTATGTCTTGCCCAACAGCCCCCAGAGTCTCGGCAAAAAAGGAGCATCCGTATATCAAGGAAAATAGTGAGATATATCACCCTTGATAGAGCGTTGGCGTCTGAATTCGTTTATAATCGCGCGCAACATTCCTCAGAATCCATTTCCATGAATCAATATTTAGCAATTACCTCCCGCGGTTTAGAAAATCTGCTAGCAGAAGAACTACAAAAACTGGGTGCTAGCAGTGTGAAAGCTGTAAGCGCTGGTGTTCGTTTCCGCGCGGATGAAAAGACTCTCTACACGTGCTGTTTATGGAGCCGCACGGCGTCACGCTTCATTCTTGTTTTGGGTGAATTCGCAGTGCGTGACGACATGGACCTGTATCTGGGCGCATCTGCCATTAACTGGCCACAATATTTCAGCGAGAGAAAGCGTATTGCTGTTGATTTCAATGGTACAAACCGTGAAATCCGCAATAGCCAGTATGGTGCGCTGAAAGTGAAAGACGCGATTGTAGACCGCTTCGTGAAGGCGGATTTAGATCGCCCTAGCATCGATCGTGAGCAGCCAGACCTACGTATTCACATGCGACTCTCTAAAGAGCAAGGCCTGCTGGGTATCGACATGGTGGGTTCTGGCTTGCACCAACGCGGCTATCGCACAGAATCTGGAGCTGCACCGCTTCGTGAAACCAACGCTGCGGCATTGGTCATGAAAAGTGGTTGGACGTTTGATAAGCCTTTGCTGGACCCAATGTGTGGTTCAGGTACCTTGCTGATTGAAGCGGCGATGATGGCCGCAGAAGTGGCACCAGGCCTGAAACGCAAGCGCTGGGGCTTTGAAGCACTGAAATCATTCAATCGTGAAGAGTGGATGGAAGTACACGCGGAAGTAACTTTCAAGTCGAAGAAAGGGCCTGCGAAGTGCGAAAGTAAATTCTTCGGCTTCGATAACGACCGCCGCGTGCTGGAAACCGCTAAGGCAAACGCCCGTCGTGCTGGCGTAGCAGACCTGATTCAGTTTGAGTTAGGTGACGCAGCGGAACTGACGCGTCCAGAAGGCTTCGAAGAGGGTAACATCATTTGTAACCCTCCATATGGTGAGCGTCTGGGCACTACGCCGGGCCTTATCGCGTTATATACCCAATTAGGTGTGCAGTTGAAGAGCCAATTTAAAGGCTCAATTGCATCTATCTACTCGGGTTCTGACGAGTTGCTGAGCTGCTTGCGCATGCGAGCAGACAGTACTTACAAGCTCCGTAATGGCGCGCTTGACTGTGTGATGAAGACTTATCACATTACTGCACGTGGCGAGATGACAACGTCACAAGGCGACTCTGCTCCTCTCGCTGATGTAGCGCCTGAGTTTACCAACCGTCTTCGCAAAAATATCAAGAAGTTGGAAAAGTGGGCTAAGCAACAAGGTGTTGAATGTTACCGTCTATATGATTCAGACCTGCCTGATTACAACGCGGCAATTGACCGTTACAGCGACAACATCGTTATTCAGGAATACGCGCCACCTAAAACCGTCCCAGAAGAGAAAGCACGTCGCCGCCTGCTGGATATGGTTCGCGCCACAATTGCTGTGACGGGCGTCAATGCCAATAACGTGGTTCTTAAAACCCGAGAGAAGCAAAAGGGCACTAGCCAGTACGAGAAGCTAGGTGAAGCCAAGCGCTTTATGAAGGTTCACGAGTACGGTGTGACGCTGGAAGTGAATCTCTATGATTACCTGGATACAGGCCTATTCCTGGATCACCGCTATACACGTAAGATGCTGGGTGAAAAAGCAAAAAGCAAAGACTTCCTCAACCTGTTTGCTTATACCGGTACAGCGACCGTTCACGCGGCGGTAGGCGGTGCTAGATCGACAACCACGGTAGATATGTCGAAGACTTATCTTGCCTGGGCTGAGCGTAACATGAAGCTTAACGGCAAAGTAGGTCGCCAACACATGTTTGAGCAAGCTGACTGCCTGAAGTGGCTGTCATTGGCGAAAGGGCAGTATGACCTGATTTTTATCGATCCGCCGACCTTCTCGAACTCTAAGCGCATGCTCGATACGTTTGACGTCCAACGTGATCACATCAAACTGATGACTGAACTTAAGCGTCTGCTGCGTGAAGGCGGAGAAATCGTCTTCTCTAACAACAAGCGTAACTTCAAAATGGATGTCGAAGCGCTGGCAGAGATAGGCTTACAAGCTCAGAACATCACAAACCGCTCAATCCCTATGGATTTTGAGCGTAACAAGCAGATTCATAACTGTTGGATTATCACACACAAGGAAGGTTAATGGCCTTAATCCTCTACAGCACGGAAGGGTGTCACTTATGTGAAGAGGCATTGGCGCTATATCAGGCAGCGGGTAAAACCGCTGCCTTGCGCGTTGTAGACATAGCGTTTGATGACGCTTTGTTTGAGCGTTACGGCGTCACTATTCCGGTGCTTTCTCTCCAAAATAATGACGGCTCAGTCGACGATGAACTGGGCTGGCCATTCGATTCTTCAGCTTTAAACACTTGGTTAGTAAAACATGGCATTGATTAACATCACTAACGCGCAACTGGCTTATGGTGATAACCCGTTGCTGGATCACGCAGAGTTTGTCCTGCAGCAGGGCGAGCGGGTTTGTTTGGTTGGCCGTAATGGCGCAGGTAAATCAACCTTAATGAAGGTGATTCATGGCACAGTTCAACTCGACGACGGCAGCATTAACCGCCAACAAGATCTGAAAGTTTCCCGCCTAGAGCAGGATCCTCCGCGTGATGCTGAGGGAAGTGTTGTTGATTATGTCGCTGAAGGATTGGCAGAGGTTGGTGCGCAACTCAAAGAGTATCACGACCTTCTGGGCTTAATTGAGCATGACCCAAGCGAGAAGAACATTAATCGCTTGGCACGTGTTCAAGAGCAACTGGAGCATTCCGGTGCGTGGCGCTTTGAAAACCAACTGACCACGGTACTAGGCGCGTTGAAACTGGATGGCACTAAAAAGCTGTCTGAGCTCTCTGGTGGCTGGCAGCGCAAAGCGGCGCTGGCTCGCGCGCTGGTGTGTGATCCAGACGTTCTGCTGCTTGATGAGCCAACCAACCACCTAGATGTGGCGACCATCATCTGGCTGGAAACCTTCCTGAAAGATTTCAAAGGTGCCATCGTCTTCATCTCACACGACCGTGCATTTATTCGATCTATGGCAACCCGTATTGTCGATTTGGACCGTGGCCAACTGACTTCCTGGCCGGGCGACTATGAGAAGTACCTAGAAGGCAAAGAAGAGATGCTCCGCGTAGAAGCTGAGCAGAATGCTGAATTCGATAAGAAGCTGGCTCAGGAAGAAACCTGGATTCGTCAGGGTATCAAAGCACGCCGTACCCGCAATGAAGGTCGTGTGCGCGCTCTGAAACAGCTTCGTCGAGAGCGTGCGGATCGCGTAGAAGTGCAGGGCAATGCAAACATTCAACTGGATGAAGCTGTGCGCTCGGGCAAGATTGTGTTTGAAGCGAGTGACATCGACTACCACTGGGATGGTAAAAAGATCATCGGTGACTTCAGTTTCAATGTGATGCGCGGTGACCGTATTGCGCTGATCGGACCCAATGGCTGCGGTAAAAGTACGCTGTTGAAGCTGATGCTGGAAAAAATCGCGCCAGACTCCGGTAAGTTCCATGTGGGTACCAAGTTGGAAGTCGCTTACTTTGACCAGTACCGCGAAAAACTGGATCCGGAAAAGACAGTTATCGACAATCTGGCAGAAGGCAAGATGGAAGTAGAAGTAGGGGGCCGTAAGCGACATGTGCTCGGTTATCTACAAGACTTCCTGTTCCATCCACGCCGTGCCCGTACGCCGGTAAAAGCACTGTCAGGTGGCGAGAAAAACAGGCTTCTATTGGCACGCATTTTCCTAAAACCCTGTAATCTTTTGGTGCTCGATGAACCAACCAACGATTTGGACATCGAAACGCTGGAACTTTTGGAAGAATTACTTGCCAATTATCAGGGTACGTTACTGTTGGTGAGCCACGATCGTCAGTTCGTCGACAATACCGTTACTCACAGTTGGATTTTCGAAGGCGATGGTGTCATCCGCAAATTTGTTGGTGGCTATCACGATGCGATGCAGCAACGTGAGAACTATCTAAAGACCATCGAGTCAGAAAAACCGAAAGCGAAGGAAACTCCAAAGGAAGAAGCGCCTAAAAAACAGGCAAATAACAATAAGCCGGGCAAAAAACTGTCTTACAAGTTGCAAAGAGAGCTTGAAGCACTTCCACAGCTTATTGAAAACCTAGAGAATGAAATCGCGCAAATACAGGAATCGGTAAACGATCCTGCGTTCTTCCAGAAAAGCACGGAAGAAACACAGCCCGTTTTGCAGCGTTTGAGCGATGCAGAAGCTGAGTTGGAAACCGCCTTTGAAAGATGGGAAGAACTCGAAGAGATGCAAAAGGAATCGTAATGCAGTTCAACAAATTCAAACTATCAGCTATCGCACTTGCGGTGGCTGGTATCCCTGCGGTAGCAAATGCTGCCCTGTACCAAGTCCAGTTGATGGATGCACCTTCAAGTAATTCATCTCAAACAACAGCCATTTCTTCTGATTCATCGAAGGTTGCTGTTGAAGGTTTGAGTGGTCCTGTTGGTCTGAACTACTCAGAAGAACTGCCTTACATGGTAGATGTTGAGCACTTCATTAACAGTCAGGACGATCTCTACCGTTACTGCCGCGATTTTCTGGGTTACAACACTTGTGAAGAGTGGGCTGATGAAAGGTGGTACGGTGTTCAAGCGAGCGGAGCTGTCTGTGATAGTGAAGATAGCTCGCAAAATTGCCTTGGTGGTTTGAAGAAAGAAATTGATGCCTGGAGCAATGGTTTCAGCAGCAATAGTGTCGCCACAGTAAACGGAACGTCTGTTAATCCTTTTGGTAATGGTGTTTATGGCACTGAACCCCCGGGCAGTGCAGATCCCTCGTCGACCAATGTAGTTGTTAACTCAGTGACAGATGGAGGCGTTCCAGTAGGTGCTTCAAGTGGTCCTTACACCAACTCTGGATCTATTCACGCACGAGCATTCCAACGCAGGGGCTTTTACGGTGAAGCAGAAATGTTGCCACCATCCGGTTCAAGCACAGTCATAGAAGCGATTGGACAAACCAACGCGAACGGCGTGATTGAAGCAGCAGGTCAGACTATTGTTTTCGGTTCAGCTTCAGTAGCAAACATGGCTGATGTGGGTAACGGGAACAAAGTTCCTGAAGACACTGGTCTAGCCAATCTTTCAAGCTGTGCAACTAACCTGAATTACTCGGATCGCGCTTGCCAGTACTTCCAATTTGCCAATCAGGCTTCTATTTGGTTGGCATCAGGCTCTGGTGCGGCTGATGCCGTCAATGCTTTTGCTATTGCGGATTTTCCTAATGGAGCGACGGGCAACACTGACGACACAGCGCAAGCTAGCGTAAATGCAGCGGCTATTGTAAGTAACAGTGCTCCAACCATGGTTGGTTTTAATACTTATAACGACAGTGGCTTTTATGCTCGAGCTGTTAAATACACACCAGTTGCCGACTTCGCTACCTGTATCACAGGAACCACCAAACGCTGCTGGGATATGTCGCTGATCCCTGGTGTCGATATTCGTCAGAGCGGAGACATCATTTATCAATACACCGAAGCGACTGATATTAACAGTAGTGGTGTTGTCGTTGGGGTGGCAAAGAATGCGCGCCTGAATAACGGTGCTTATGCAGAAACCGTATTTGTTAACAATGGCAGTTCCACCACGCTTCTGGGTACGTCACAGAGTGCTCTGTTCTTTAACGGGTACAACGCGACTGCTGCGGCTATCAACGACAATAATGAGCTGGTAGGTAAGGTTGATATCGAGAATTCACGTGATCGATCACGTCGTCAACGTGGCTACATCTATGCGCACGGTACACTGAGTGCTGACTTTGACGGCACGCGTGGTTGGCGTCTGGATGATTTGACTAACGATGACAATCCAACCGGAAATGCTAACCACTTCCGTATCGCAGAAGCATTTGATATTGCTGCAAATGGCGATATTGCCGCTTCAGCTTTCTACTGTGCTGGTGGATACAGCTCAGTAGCGCATAACGCAAGGTGTAACGGAACCGAAGAGCTGGTAGCTGTAAAACTGGTTCGCCAGTCGGGTGATATTTCTCCTCGTCCAGAAGAAAAAAATGTTATCGAACGTAGCGGTGGTGGTATGGGGGCACTAGGTCTCGGCCTATTGGCACTGGGCGGAATTTTCCGCCGTAAAAAGTAATTTCACTTTCTGGCTCATCTTCACAAATTTTTGTTGGATGAGCCTTTCGATGCTTGATTATTTATTAACCATGCGTGAATCTTAATTGGTGAGGGTCATAAAAGATCAACTTGAATGAAACCTCACTGAAAAGATACAACCATCTTAGGATAAGAGGGCGAATATATGAAAAGACAGAAGCGAGATCGTTTAGAGCGAGCACAAGCGAAAGGCTATCAAGCTGGTGTAAACGGTCGATCCTCTGAGACATGTCCCTATCAAGCCATGGACGCGCGCAGCCAATGGCTAGGAGGTTGGCGCGAAGGTCGAGATACGAAAGTATCGATGCTGAAGTAACTTTTTAACCCACACCAAACTATACATGAGCCCCGGAAAACGGGGCTTTTGTTTACCATTTAATGCACTATAACTATATATGTTTGACTCTACTTAAGCTTCGTTACAGATCGATAGTGGCTAGCGCGTTGCTTATTAGGTGGGAGCGGGAGAGGAGGTAAAACACAATTAACAAAAAACCGCCCGGAGGCGGTTTAGAATTTGGCGTGTCGATATCGACTTAGAAAGAAGAGGTATCTTGGAACAAGCCTACTTTCAGGTCTTTCGCTACGTAGATTTCTTTGCCATCCACCAGCACACGGCCGTCAGCCAGACCCATCACCAGTTTGCGGTTGATAACACGCTTCATCTGGATTTCATACGTCACTTTCTTCGCGGTAGGCAGGATTTGGCCAGTAAATTTCACTTCGCCAACACCCAGTGCGCGACCTTTGCCTTCTCCACCGACCCATCCGAGGAAGAAACCAACCAGTTGCCACATTGCGTCAAGGCCAAGGCAACCAGGCATAACTGGGTCACCAGGGAAGTGGCAATCAAAGAACCATAGGTCTGGAGTAATGTCTAGCTCGGCAATGATAAAGCCTTTGCCGTGATCACCACCTTCGTCCGTGATGTTAGAAATGCGGTCCATCATCAGCATGTTTGGTGCTGGAAGCTGTGGACGACCTGGTCCGAAAAGCTCTCCTTGGCTAGAGGCTAGGAGGTCGTCTCTGTCGTAAGAGTGGCGTTTCATTAGCATTAAACTGCTCCTGCAAAAAGATAGGAGCAGATTAGCGTACACGTGTACGCTAAACAACTCGGATCAGTTGTGGTTTAACCAGTTTTTAAGCTTATTTATTAAGGATGTGTGACGGGTCTCACCGTGATGAAAAACATCAATTCTCTGGGCGATTTTGCCGAGAAGTGTCTCAGTTTCAACACCATTTTCCTCTTCTTCATCACCGCTAAATGGTAAGCCCGTGATCAGTGGGAAAGCTTCCTCAACATGTTCGACAGCCCAAATGTGGAAGTTTCCGTCGAGAATAGCTTCAGTGACTTCTTTGCTCAGGCACAGCGCGTTGAGGTTGGTCATCGGCAAGATAACACCTTGATCACCTGTCAGGCCTCTATGCTCACAGATGTGATAGAAGCCTTCGATTTTCTCGTTGATGCCGCCAACGGCCTGTACACGTCCAAATTGGTCAACAGCACCGGTGATGGCGATGCTTTGATTAATTGGGGTTTGGGACAAGGCACTGACAAACGCACAAAGCTCAGCAAGGGAAGCACTGTCACCGTCTACTTCGCAGTAAGACTGTTCGAATACAATGGACGCGGAATATGGCAGTGGCTCGTCTAAGTCCAGCGCAGCGCTAACGAACGCCTGCATGATCATCATGCCTTTGGCGTGTATGTTGCCGCCGAGTTCTGCTTTACGCTCAACATCGGCAATATCGCCGTCACCGAAGTGAACCACACAGGAAATACGTGCTGGCTCGCCATATGCCATCGGGTGTCCGGGCATTTCAATTACTGTTAGGCCGTTTACCTGACCAATGTGTTCGCCACGGGTATCAATGAATACCTGACCTTTATGAATGTCATCAACTGCGCGTAATGGCAGGTAAGACTCTCTGAAGTATTTGGCTTCGATGGCGGCTTCAACATCTGCTGCCACAATTGTCTCGCCAGTGCTTTGATAGTCAGCTTCACGCAACAAGGTTTGTGTCCAGAGCGGGCAGAGCGGCAATCTTTCCTGATCTTCGGTATATCTCGCACCAGCCTGCATCACACGTTGAGCGGCTTCTGGATCGAGAGGCTTGATACCGAAAGCTTGTTGATGGCCTTTTAGCACCGACAGGTAGGTACCAACGTTCTCTTCAGTCAGATACATGTCCTGTTCGAATTCGGTGTAGCTCGCCAAACCATGTAATTCAGGTTCGCCAGCTTCAAAGTCAGACATCAATGCGCGATCGCCAACGACGATAACTCTGACGGAAATTTCTGAAGGTGGTGGTAGCTCGCAGTAAACATCTGGTTTTGCGCTTTTCCAGCCCAGCTTGTTCGTTGAAAGTAGAGACTTCAATCGGCTCCAAACGTTGGGTTGCGCAAGAATGCAGCCAAGAGAAATGAGAAGCACGCCGCCATTTGCTTGATGGAGGAGACCATTCACTGTTCGTGACGTTGTCACATCTGAATTATTCGGATACACTGCGCCAAACAGCTGAACTTCATCGATATTCTCTGCGATGACCACAGGCATATCATCTGACGGTAGCGCCGCTTTCGTCATGCTCTCGAGCAATTTCAGGTAGTCATAAACATCTGGTGCTGTTACCAGAAGAAGACGCGGGAAGTGATGCTCATGAACGAGACGTTCAATGCTGCTTTTTAATCTCGGTTGCAATGCACAAGGAGAGGTCGCTTCGATAGCGGCGTATTGACGAATGTGCGCTTCAACATGAGAAAACTGCGGCACGACGGACTGCCAGGAAACTTCTTGCATACGTTTGGGTATCAACTTTTTCAGTGTATTAATTACCGATGAGTATAAATGAATACGCTCCTTCAAAGTAGCGAAGATAACCAGTTGTCGGTGTTAAAGAAACGAAGTGAATAAAGTCTCGATACAAAAGGGTTCAGTTTTGATATCTGAATAGAAAAGATCAAAGAGATACGCAGAGTTAATTTGATTAAAAAGTAAACTGCTGTTACGCTGTCACTGTATTTCACATTTATTTTGCTCTCAACCAAATAAAACTCGAATTATGAAATATCAACAACTTGAAAACCTCGAAGCCGGATGGAAATGGAGCTATCTGGTCAAAAAGCATAAAGAAGGTGCGAACGTTACACGTTATGTCGACACCAGCGAGGTCGAAGCCGCGGTGAAGTCGCTGTTAGCGCTCGAACACGAGCCTACAAAAGTGATCGAATGGATCGGCGAGCACATGTCTTCGGAGCTTGATACGAAGCTCAAGCAGGCGATTCGTGCGAAGCGTAAGCGTCACTTTAATGCTGAACAAGAACACACTCGCAAAAAGTCGATTGACCTGGACTTCCGAGTTTGGGAAAAATTGTCTTTGAAAGCGCAGGAACTCGATGCGACGCTCTCGGACACGATTGAATACCTGATTGGTGAAGCCAACCGTTCCCAGAATGCTAACAAGAAAGTAGATGCGCTGAAGAAGGATTTGAGTAGTTTGCTCGACATGTAAGGAGTGTGCATGGAGTATTTTCTCGCAGCCAGCTTTATCGCTTTATTCGCTTATCTTTTGGTTGATCGTCCTATTATTCTTATCAAGTTTAAGGACGGTCAGCTCGTTAATAAGAAAGGGAAAATTCCTCATGGGTTTCTTCATGACTGTGAAGAAATCAACAAGCGAACGCCTTTCAGCGGCACCATCAAGGTGTATCGAAACCGTTTTAATCCTGCCAAGCTGGTTCTATCAAAAGATATTGACCACAAAGTGCAACAACGTATCCGCAACGTGTTTCCTCACAAGTCTTTCAAGTAGTTATCATTTAAGTCGCCATGTCATCCGTTGAACCCATCGCATTTCGTCTTACCAGAGGTGCAGATCTCAAGCAGTCGATTCTAGACGCCGTGAAAACGCATCAGATTAGCGCTGGCTGTGTTGCATCGCTGGTGGGGTGTCTGTCTGAACTAAAAATTCGGGTGGCGGATGGAAAATCTACGCTGAGCAAAATCGAGCCATTCGAAATCCTTTCTGTTTCTGGCACGCTCACGCTAGAGCATGTTCATCTACATATTTCGGTTGCGGATAAACAGGGCGCAGTGATAGGCGGTCACTTGATGGATGGGTGTGTTGTCAGCCACACTGCAGAAGTCTGCTTGTTACGGTTTGAAGGTTACGGGTTCAGTCGAGAGCATGATCCCGATACTGGCTTCACCGAGCTGGTGGTGAACAAAGAATAAATACAATAACGGATGCCTAAAAAGCGTCCGTTTTTGTATTCGTGCAGTTTTACTTCTTTTATTCATTGAATTGAATGACTTATCACTAAAGTGAAAAAATTCCCGAGGGAAGTAAAATAGTTCATGCGTAAGTATTCATGATTCTGAATTTATCTTCTAAATTTCATTACGCTACAAGACATTCATTGGTCATTTTTTCTTCAAGTCCTTCCAAGAAACCCCAAACTTTGCCAGATACTTTTGAAGCCTCGCTGAATCGTTAGACTGAACCTTTTTCGTGCGACTGATATTGAACAATTCACGTCCTGCAGACGCCATCGAATCATGTCGGTCACACACACTCAACACATAGTTAAGCTGGTGCACGTCAAAGGTGTCCAAATCCTCCCTGACTTCGTCATCTAACAGAGAAAGATAGGAACTGGAGCTTTCATTAGACGAGCCGCTCCACATACCTGATAGACGCGCTATTTCATCGTCTACATCTTCAACCGCGATCCTGGATGAATCCGCCAATGTGCCCAATCGGGTGACTGCAGAGCTTAAGTCGCGGAAGTTACTGTTCCAGGTGGCCTGATGAGAGAGCGCAAAGGAGAGGAACTTATCGCGCGCTTCTTTGTTGAAGCGGATGCGATCACCATGTTTCTCGGCGAAGGCCATCACTTCATAATCCAGATTAGGCTCAATATCCTCTTTGCGGTCTTTTAGCCCAGGAAGTGGATACGTCCACAAGTTGATTCTCGCCAGCAAATCCTCACGAAACGTGCCCTCTATCACCATGGCTTTCAAATCACGGTTTGTACCGGCGATGAGTTGAAAGTTGCTGTTTACGTCCTTGTCGCTGCCAACAGGGTGAAACCGTTTGTATTCGATGGCATGAAGCAACATAGCTTGCTCCTCAAGCCCAAGCTCGCCAATTTCATCCAGAAACAGTAACCCTTTGTCGGCAGCGCGAAGAAAACCTTCACGCGCCGCAGAAGCGCCCGTGAAAGCGCCTTTGGTATGTCCGAACAGCGCCGCCATCGCATTCATTCCTTTAAGCGTTGCGCAGTTCACAGTGACAAGTTCTCCTTTGAGCAAGGCACGGCGCTTTTTAAGCTGATAGATACGCTGAGCGAGTTGGCTTTTCCCTGCACCTGTTGGTCCGGTAAGCAGGATAGGGGCAGTGGAGCGAATCGCGACCTTTTCGATCTGCGAAATCATCCGGTTGAAGGCTTCATTGCGTGTTTCTATGCCGCCTTTCAGAAAGGTTTCGTCTTCAATTCGTGCATTATCAAAGCGCGTGGCGAGCTGGTCATAGCGAGACAGATCCAGATCGATAATCTGCACACGGCCAATGGTCTTATCTTCCTTGGACAGGTCTGGCGCAGACTGGATTAGCTTCCCCGGAAAGTGACGACTCTCCGTCAGAAGGTAGCTACAAATCTGTGCCACGTGAGTGCCCGTCGTGATGTGGAAAAGGTAATCATGATTATCGATGTCGAAATCCATCGCTTCACAAAAGTCATAAAGCTTGGCGTACACCTCTTCAAAATCCCAAGGGTCGCTAAAGTTCATCTGGCACAGGGCCACATTTGTATCTGGCGAGACTGACTCGATATCAACGGCAACGTTATTGGCAAGGCGCTTGGAATGGTTGTCATGCAGTAAATAAAGCGTGTCGATAGACAGGCTCTCTTGTTGAACCAATCCTACATTTGGTCTCCAGCGTGTCCATCTATCAACCCGTTTTCCAATTCTGTCTAACTGTGTGCCCAAAAGGCTGACAACAATCGTTTTCTTCATCACCGCATTCATATCCAAAAAGATATATCCATATCTAAAAGTATCGAATAATTGAATGTTAACGGCAATGAATTTGGCGACTGATAATCGACTGAAAATATTTTAATTCAATAAAAACAATGAAATAAAAGTTAATTCTTACTCTTCTTTTGAAACTGGCACGTGACTTGGAATAACAAGTTCGTGGTTAGCGGCGTGTGGTTCTGAATGCCACCCCGGTGCATCTCACACTGTGATTGTGTATACCAACCACGCTTCCCCTGGGAGGGAGCAGGAAACTGCCGAGGGTTCGATTCCCTAAAAACTACTAGATAGCTAAACGGTAAAGCAGCGGACATGTTCCGTCACCTGCGGGTTCGATTCCCGCTCTAGTCACCTTAACTGATAGTTCAATTGGTAGAACGGCGAAGTTAATTCGTATGTCGTGGGTTCGAGTCCCACTCAGATAACGCATAGAAATGGAAACAAGGAAACGAACGGAGCAACCAATGAGATGAAGACGCAACCGTGCAGAAGGGTAAAGCAGGCAGGAAGCTCCCTTTACCAAGAGCGACAGTTGCCACTGCATCTTCACGCTGTGTCCTTTCGTTTCTCACTTAAACAAGGAAAAAGATTATGTTTCGTAAAACCATCAAAATTGCAGAAAACGAACGCGCACTGGTTTTTCAAAACCAGAAACTAACCCAAGTGCTTATGCCGGGCTTACACAAAATTTGGGACATGAAAGACGATATTGAATTCGAAGTTTTCGATATCGACGAGCTGTATTTCTCCCAGAAAAACGGAGAGCGTTTATACCAAGGCTCAGCCTCTTTGAAGGAGCACATCCAACACGAGAAACTTCAGGATACAGAAGTAGGCATGTTGTATCTTGATGGCATGTTGCGTGGTGTGGTGGCACCGGGAGAGCGTCTGTTTATGTGGAAAGATGCCGGTGACATCCGATTGGATCGTATCGACATTGCAGATACACCGCTGGTGGAGGATAAGACGCTGTATTTGATCAACAAAGCCGGTGTGAACCTGGCGACGCGTTTGATCCGCAGTGAATCGACGGTCGCAGTGAAACCTGTGGCGGTGGCGACAGTGAAAAACAGCCATGTCGGTCTGTTGTACATCGACGGTAAGCTGTCGGAAAAATTGTCTCCGGGCACTTATGGCTACTGGCAGTTCAACCGCGAGTTTCAGTTGAAAAGCTATGACACGCGCACCCAAATTCTGGAAGTGTCAGGTCAGGAAATCATGACCAAAGATCGCGTTAGCCTGCGCATCAACTTAACCGCCAACATCCGCATCCTGGATGCTGAAACAGCTGCCAGCAGCGTGGATGATGTCGAGCAATACGCCTACAAACTGCTTCAGTTAGCGCTGCGTGAAGCCATTGGCACCAAAGCATTGGATGATTTGCTGTTGGACAAGCTCTACGTGGGTGAAACCGTGAAAGAGCTGGTGGCAGAAAATCTGAAAGCGGTCGGTGTCGAGTTAGGCAACGTGGGTATGAAAGACATCATTTTACCCGGTGAAATCAAAGCGATTCTCAACCAGGTGGTTGAAGCGCAAAAAGCGGCAGAGGCCAACGTGATCAAACGTCGTGAGGAAACGGCAGCGACGCGAAGCCTGCACAACACCGCCAAAGTGATGGAAAACAACCCAACACTGATGCGCCTGAAAGAGCTGGAAGCACTTGAAAAAGTCGCGGACAAAATCAGCAACCTCAACGTCTACGGTGGTCTGGAAGGACTCATGCAAGGCGTGGTGAAAATGACATAGAAAACGCGTCTTGCCGTTAAGCAAATACGGTAAGGCGCGTCATCAAGGAAAGCACAATGTGTACTGAAAACTACATCGAAATCAAAAACGAAAATAAAGCAACGATAAAAGCGTGGACCAAAGGCGTACCGTTTGAAGATAAGGCACGTCAGCAACTGAATAACATCGCATCTATGGATATTGTTCATTCCCATATTGCCGTGATGCCGGATGTCCACCTTGGTATGGGAGCCACGATTGGCAGCGTGATCCCATCGGTCAAAGCCGTCATTCCAGCGGCAGTAGGAGTGGATATCGGCTGCGGGATGCTAGCGACCAAAACCTCGCTGAAAGCCTCACAGCTCCCGGATAACCTAAGTGATATCCGACATGCCTTTGAGTCTGCTATTCCTCATGGAAGAACATCTGGGCGAGGGAAAACCGACCGTGGCGCGTGGCATAACATCCCTGACGTGGTAGCGAAAGAATGGAAAAAGCTGGAACTGCGCTTCGAAGCGATCTGCCATAAGCATCCGGCCATCAAGAAAAGTAATCACGTTAACCATCTTGGCACCATGGGAACGGGGAACCACTTTCTCGAGCTGTGTCTGGATGAAAACGACGCAGTTTGGATCATGCTTCACTCTGGCAGCCGTGGCGTAGGAAACCGAATAGGTACCTACTTCATTGAACTGGCCAAGAAAGAGATGGAACGGCACCAGATTCACCTTCCCGATCAGGATCTTGCCTATCTGGAAGAGGGTAGCGACTACTTTAACGATTACGTGGAAGCTGTCGAATGGGCGCAGGATTTCGCCGCTAAGAACCGTGAAATCATGATGATTAATGCGATTACAGCACTGAGAAAACAAATCCCAGTGCCATTTGAAACGGCAGACGTGGCGGTGAATTGTCACCATAACTATATCTCGCGGGAAACGCACTTTGGAAAGTCGTGCTATGTCACCCGTAAAGGCGCGGTGAGGGCTGGCAAGGGCGAACTGGGGATCATCCCGGGTAACATGGGGGCGAAGTCCTTTATCGTTCGAGGGCTGGGTAATCCTGAAAGCTTCGAAAGCTGTAGCCATGGTGCTGGGCGTGTCATGTCGAGAACACAGGCGAAAAAGGTTTATAGCATCAAAGATCAGGTTGCCGCGACGGAAGGTGTTGAGTGCCGAAAGGATGCAGCAGTGATCGATGAAATCCCGCACGCTTACAAAGACATCGACAAAGTCATGGAAGCACAGAAAGACCTTGTTGAAGTCGTACATACCCTGAAGCAAGTGGTTTGTGTGAAAGGGTAAATACGACTGACCACACGTTAAATCAATAAGATAAGCAGGAGCATGTCTCCTGCTGTTTCACATCTTATAATGCACTATAACTTATTGGTGTTGCACTGCCATAATCTTGCCACAATTGGTCTGAATTGGCCTCAGTTGCTACCCGGAACCGACAGATTGATTTGGTGTAATGCCAGTCAATAACAACAGGTCAAGGAAGTGGCAATGTACTCCCTGAAAATCTCCAAAGTCTCATTCAAAGCGCCGTTAGCAGATTGGCTGCTGACAGCGCTTTTCATCATGTTTCTCCCGGCAATTGCCTTTGCCAGTGAGGAAGAAGGCGGCTTGTATATACAAACGCAAAACAGCGAAGACAAACTCTGGACGGCTGCGCCTCAGCTTTCCACCAGTGCAGATATGGTGATAAATGGCTTGGTCAATCGCGTGAAGGTCGAACAGCGTTTTACCAATCCAACAGACGATTGGATTAACGCCCGTTATCTGTTTCCGCTACCTCAGAACGCAGCGGTTGATCATCTGACGATTCAAATTGGTGAGCGCATCATTGAAGGTGAAATCCAAAAGAAACAGCAAGCGAGGGAAACCTTCAACCGTGCCGCTGAGCAGGGCAAAAAAGCCTCGTTGGTGGAACAGCACCGAGCGAACTTGTTCTCTACGCAGATTGCCAATGTCGCGCCTGGTGAAACCATTGTGGTGAATATCCAATATCAGGAGACGGTTCACTATGAAGATGGCGAATTCAGCCTTCGTTTCCCAACCACCTTCACGCATCGCTACATTCCGGGTTTGCCTGATTCGACGGCACTGCAGGCAAGAGGCGACACAGAAGCCCCAGTCCCAGAAGAAGGCGAACAGCACGTTGAAGAAGTGGTAACGCCGTTGCAGGAAATGCAAAACGGTTGGGCTGTGGCAACGCGTCAGGTGCCGGATGCCAATGAAATCACGCCGGAGTATCGTGATCCGCTGCTTGAAGACGAAATCGCTTTTACCTTGGAAGCGGACATCAACATGGGTCTGCCCATTGATTTTGTCGAAAGCACCACGGCATCTATTAATGTCCAGAAAGTCTCTGATAGCCGCTATTCCGTCACACTGAGCGAAATGGAAATCGCCAATCAGGATTTTGTACTCAAGTGGCGACCAGCGGCAGCCAGCATGCCGGTTGCCGCCTTGTTTGTGCAGGAAAAAGAGGGCGAGAAATACGGCCTTTTGATGGCGATGCCGCCGCAATCTAAGCAGACCAACAGCATCCCCCAAAACATTACCTTGGTATTGGACATCTCCGGCTCCATGTACGGTGAGTCCATCGAGCAAGCCAAAGAAGCCGTAATCTACGCGCTGCACAGCCTCGAAGCCGATGACTACTTCAACCTGATTATCTTTAACCACGAAGCGCGTCGTTATTCATCCGTGCCAGTCAAAGCAACGCTTCAAAATATTGGTTTAGTCAGCAGCATTGTGCGTGGCATTGAAGCTGATGGCGGCACCGAAATGGCGACAGCATTAGAGTTGGCGTATGCGTCAGAGCCAATGGCTGGTTACCTGAACCAAATTGTCTTTATGACAGACGGTGCCATCGGCAATGAAGACGAACTGTACGGCTTAATCAGCAAAGGATTGAAAGATCGAAGATTGTTTACCGTAGGGATCGGATCAGCGCCAAACAGCGCATTTATGCAGCGCGCCGCCGTATCAGGTAAAGGAAGCTTCACCCATATCAGTAACCTCAACGAAGTTTCTACATCCCTAAAGCCACTGTTTGAAAAGCTTTCAAGCCCAGTAATGAAAGACATCACCGTGAAATGGGATAACGGCGAGCCTGTCGATTCGTGGCCAAATCCAGTGCCGGATCTGTACAAAACCCAGCCTTTGGATTTGGCGTTTACCATCCCCGAAAACGCGAGCACATTACAGCTAACAGGCATTCAAAGTGACGCACCCTGGCAACTCGATATTGACCTTGAAGCCATTCAAGCGGGCGCTGCGACAGGTATCGACGTACTTTGGGCGCGCAAACAAATCGAAAGTATCACCCTCAATCAAAGCTTGAGTGCAGATGAGAAAGAAAACCGAATCACAGAGCTGGGTTTAAACCATCACATTGTCACCAAGCATACATCGCTGGCCGCCGTTGATAACAACCCAAGCCGACCGTTGGATGAGAAAGCAAAGCCACATCAAATCAATCCACATGCGCCCAAAAACAACGTCGCCATGCTGCAAAGTGGTTTAGGAAGCACCTTCATGATGTTACTGGGTGGATTAATGCTGGCTGTCAGTGCGGTAGGGATTCGCTTCAGTCGCGCATCGCGTGACGTTTTCCAATAGAAGGTCAGTATACATGGAAGTCATCCGTCGTTATTTTCCACAGAAGCCCTGGCAACTCGTTTTTATCGCCAGCTTCCTGTGTGGAGGTGTCATCATGGCAAATGGCCTATACATCAAAGCCAAGGCGCAACTCGCCCAACTCATGATTGCCCATGCTTGGGAGAAGCAGAAACAAACGGGCGAGAACCAAGCCCCTTGGCCGTGGGCTGATACTTATCCCATCGCCAAGATTGCATTGAAGAACAACAAGCCGCAGTGGGTGTTGTCTGGCGCAAACATGCGAAACCTGGCGTTTGGTCCCACACTGCAGATGCAAACTGCTTTGCCGGGAAGGAGGGGAAACGTCGTCATCTACGGTCATAACGACACCCATTTCGCGGGATTAGCTGAGATAAAGCCGGGTGATTCCATGAGCATTGAGACCCGCGCCGGCACTCAGGTGTATTACAGCGTGGAAGAAATCAGCATCGCTCATGAATCTGACACTCAATGGATAGAGCAAACGGACGATGATCGCGTCACACTGGTGACCTGTTATCCTTTCGACGCCATGACATTCAATGGACCACTGCGCTATGTCGTGGTGGCGAAACCCCAGCTAACACCGGACTCAATACGGGATTTCGCACCTGATGTTTTCTATTCCGCGAAGACGGAAACTGAACAGTGGCTATAGCGTATAAACACAACTTTAACGCACTATAACTTATTTTTCGTTCGCATAAGTTCAATCTGAATAACAGGAAAATCCTACTACTTATCTATCTGAAAAATTGAGGTTTAAACGAAAAGTAAGCCTAATAAAAAAAGGGCGCGAATCGCGCCCAAATGGGAGGCTTAGTGATGGATCGTTATAGTTATTGAGTAAGCAGTGTGTGGAACTGTGTGAGCCATGCAGGGTGCGCTGGCCATGCAGGTGCGGTGACGAGGTTACCGTCGGTAATGGCTTCGTCCATTGCAATGTCTGTGAATTCACCGCCAGCCAAACGAACTTCCGGAGCGCAAGCGGGGTAAGCGGAAATCGCGCGGTTTGAAACCACATATGATGCCGTGAGTAACTGGGCGCCGTGGCAAATGGCAGCAATCGGTTTGTTTTTGTTGTTGAACGCAGTGATCAAGTTGAGCACATCTTCGTTCAAACGTAGGTATTCTGGTGCGCGTCCGCCAGGTAGAAGTAAACCGTCAAACGAGGCTTCGGATACCGCATCGAAATCCGCATTCAACGTGAATTTGTGGCCTGGTTTTTCTGTGTAGGTTTGGTCGCCTTCGAAGTCATGGATAGCTGTTTTGATGGTTTCGCCATTTGATTTCCCCGGACAAACCACAGAAACCGCGTGCCCTAAAACCTGAAGCGTTTGAAAGGGCACCATGATCTCATAGTCTTCAACGAAGTCACCAGCGATGATAAGAACTCTAGCCAACGTTATTTCCCCTGATGTAGTTACTGACGTTATTGTTGTTACGGCCCAATGGGTTAGGCTCATATTTATCTGTGTTTTTCAGAACATTAGTACAGCAGTGGCGGGCTACAAGGCGAGTAATCAGTAATTCGAGATTGGTCTATTCTGAGTGCAATCGGTACATCGGTCAGTTACAAACACCTTCGATATTGCAGTGAAATTACCTAAAAAATGTGTGGCTCATCATTGAAACAGAGTGCGTATGGATCGCATTTTTCTTCCACATAAACCGGAAAAACTTCCCTCAGATTCACATAACAAGAATGATGTCGCCAACAAAAACAACAAAGAGGCAATTTTCTTTATGAGCCCAAATTTAATCGTTCTCGATGGCGCCTCTGGAGCGGGTAAAACCACGCTGGCAAAAGCTCTCCAGGAGCAGTTTCTTCCGGAAAACTGGCTGTATTTTTCTATCGACACATTAGTCTATTCACTTCCACCGTCAGTGCTTCAGCGCTGTAATCAGGAAAATGACTGGCGTTCACTGGACCCAAATACCCTTATGAACGGGGCATTCTCTTGTGTGAATGCATTGCTTGAAGCAGGCAACAAAGTGATTTTTGATGCTGTGATTTCAACGCCACAGCGAGCACTGAAAATGGATCTGGCTTTCGAGCGCCATGAGCGTTTATATGTTGGTCTTGTCTGCGAACTTCCAGAGTTAGAGAGACGCACATTTGACCGAGGAGATAGAACGTTAGATGAAGTGAGGCATGGCTTCTACACATCACCACATCATCTGAAATATGATCTCAAACTCGACAGCACCAAAACGCCTGCGACTGAACTCGCAACAATCATTGCGGCAACTGTGCAGGAGCAAGTCACCAAGGCATAAAGAACGCATGACTTAATTATCATGCATACGAGCCGACAGTGACGAATCCAGAAGACCTCAAGAAACTAGAACAAAAGATCGCGATGGGGATGCCCAAACACATACTGGTTTACGGTGTGTTGTTGTGGGGAATTCCTACCGCGATTTTTTACGCCGCTATCACGCCACTTTTTACCGGAAAAGGCTTCATAGAAGCGCTCTCTTTCTCGCTTTGGGCATTTCCATTAGGCGGTATCTTCTATGGTCTGTATTCTTGGTTAAAAACCAAGAACCTTCTGGAAAAGGCCAAATCATGAAATTCATCTTCCTTGCAGATAAGCCAGAAACACTTCCTACCGTTGCTCAGTGGTTTCTCAATGAATGGGGCCACCTGAACCCGGAAGCGACGCTAGAGCGCAATCAAACCAATCTGAGCGAATACCTCAACAGAGACAAACTGCCACTGATGATCTATGCCGTTGAAGGTGACGAGATCCTCGGTTGTTCCTACCTCTGTTATCACGAAATGAGCATCTACACCGACAAGGAACATTGGGTCGGTGGCGTTTATGTAGAAAAAGCGCATCGAGGCAAGAAGGTCGCATCTCATATGGTTGGTGAGTTAGAGCGCTTGGCGAGAGACTTGGGTATTGAAAAACTTCACCTCCAAACCGAACAGCTAGACGGAGGTTTATACGGCCGCATTGGGTTTGAGGAAATAGAGCAAGTAGAGTACCGCGGAGTAAAGGTCTCAGTCAGGGTGAAAAGTCTATAAAAACAGGCGATTCACTTTTTCATGCTTCAAGTTCAATACACTGAAAGATCGAGGAAAAAACTCCGGGTGTAAAATATTCTGACACATTCAGCTCATTATATTTACAAATAACACAATAATCATTAACAAGCCCTAGCTTGAGACTAAATGGTCTGCTTCATTAAACGATACATATAAGAAAAATTGATCCACCTAATCAATGACGGGTATCGCAAATGAAAGTCTCTTATCGTGTTGCTCTACTTTCGACAACAGTTGTTATCGGAGTACTCTCGGCGCTTTCTTGGTTTCAATACCAGAGCGTCAAACAGGAAGAGCTGATCAGCTCACAACAAAACACCCTTGAAACCACTGCTGCCATGGGAGAGCAAATAACCAACTGGCTGAACGGTAAACTCGCCCTCATCGATATGATGGCCGGAAACATCAATGCCGACTTCAGTGCAGAAACCATTCAAAGCACCTTCGATCTTCCGATGCTTAAAGACGAGTTTATCCTGATATTTGGAGGGCTCGACACCGATGGGAAACGCATCACCAATGATCCAACTTGGAATCCAGAAGGCTGGGATGCTCGGAAACGTCCTTGGTATCCCTTTGCCAAGAAAAACGATTCTGCGATGCTGACCGACCCATATCCGGACGCCGCGACCAAAGAAATTCTCATCTCCGTTGTTGCCAATCTTTATGATAACGGCAAATCCAAAGGAGCCTTTGGTGGGGATCTCAGCTTAAAAACCGTGTCAGAAGCGCTCAACACCCTCAATTTCAACAATGCCGGTTACGCCTTTTTGTTGAGTGCAGACGGCACCATCATCAGCCACCCAAATGGCGAGCTAAATGGACTCAAACTCAGTGAGCTCTTCAAAGGCACATTACCCGTGCTGGATGATACATTTCAGGAAGTTGAGGTCGATGCCGGAGCTGCTTTCACTGCATTTCAGCCGCTTGATGGTCTGAGAGGCAGTAACTGGCTGATAGGTGTTGTGCTTGATAAATCCATTGTTATGGCGCACAGCGATAATTTTGGATTTACCGCAGCAGCGACCACGGCCGGTTGCGCCATTCTTATTGGGATTTTGCTTAGCTTGCTGATTTCCCGTCAACTTAAACCTCTGGAAAACCTCCGTGAAAGTCTGGAAGAAATTAACAGCGGTGACGGCGACCTCACTAAGCGTCTTACCATTAAAAGTAATGACGAATTCGGTGGCGTTTCTAACGAGTTCAACGGCTTTATCAAGTACCTTCAAGCGCTGGTCACCAATATCAAAACCACCTCTGGCGAAGTCTCCAACAATGTCAGCCTGACAGTATCCACTGCCAAAAATGCAGCGCAGGGCGCTGATCACCAGCTCAATGAGATCAATCTGGTGTCCAACGCCATTCATGAAATGACAGAGATCTCCAATGACGTAGCTGAGCGTGCGCGCCACGCCGCCGAAGCGGTAGCGGAAAGTAGTGAGGCCACTAACAAAGGTGGGCGTTCTGTTGAGCAAACCAAAGCGTCTATAGAAGTGTTGATGGGCGAAATGGAAACCGCAGTATCCAAAGTCAACGAACTGGCTAACTACAGCGCGAACATCGAATCCATCCTCACCGTGATCACCGACATTGCTGAGCAAACCAACTTACTGGCATTAAATGCCGCGATCGAAGCGGCTCGTGCTGGCGAAATGGGTCGAGGGTTCGCTGTTGTTGCCGATGAGGTTCGTGCACTGGCTTCACGCACCCAAACTTCAACGGAAGAAATCAAAAACATGATTGCCCAGCTTCAAGCTGGTGTTGGCGAAGCGGAAAGTGTCATTATTCAAAGCCGCAATACGGCATCAAGTACACAGGAAGAAGTACTGGGCGCGAATGAAGCATTGACCCACATCCACAGCCACATTTACCGTATTAACGAACTGATCACTGAGATCTCTAACTCCTCGTTCAGACAGCGTGATACTGCCGCTGATATCCAACAGAATACAGACAACATCCGTGACATCAGTGAAACTCTTTCTCAGCAAGCCAAAGAGCAGGAGTCGCTTTGTGTCGCGATATCGGATTTAGCTGGCCAGCAGGAAAGTGAGTTAAACAAATTCAAAGTTTGAGTAGACACAACTCGTAAGAAAATGCCCTCGAAAGAGGGCTTTATTTTTTGAAGTTACCAGTAGAAATACAAAGTAAGCCAACCTAAAGGCCTCAAGTTCAGATCCTTTAATGATAAAGCTTATAGCGGTAGTTATTAGCTAAACCGGTAACCCAGATTTAATCCCCACCAACTGTCACTGGCTGGGCTGGACATGAGATAGGTGTTGTATTCCATCCTGGCAAATACGTTACTTTCAGAAGGCAAACGCATCTCAACACCTAAGCCCAAATGAGGTCTAATCTCACTGTCACGGGATGACATTTTTCCAGAACTGAAGGTGCTTGTCATGTCCGATTTTCCAACGTTGTAAGCGATCCCCGTTTTAGCAAACGGGATGAAGTAGGGCGACATTTCCTTGCTCCATACCGCATCAAAGTGTGTGGAATGATAAGTGACATTAACCTTGTTTCGATAGGTAACCCTGTTTCCTTCGAACTCATAGAAACTCTCATCACCACCATAGGCGTAAGAGGCTTCGAAGCCCAAGCTTTCACTGAACTGATAGCCAGCCCCTAGAGCAAAACCGCTACGATCACCGCCTTTGTATCCGCCGAAAAGATAAGTATCGTCTGACGTATCAGACGCAAAAGTGGGTGCGGATAACGCGACAACCAATGCGATAGTCATTTTCTTCATCGTAAAGCCTTTTTATTGCTGTTTATTAAGGCTTCCTTGCAAAACGGTCCCTGTCTTAATCCATGGCCGATAGCCAGACTGCTCCAAGAGAATGTAAACATTCGGCTGCAATAATACGGTGTTCGATTAACGTTTCCATTCATGTATTCCTTAGAGCTGTAACAATGTGTGTAATGATGGAGGAAGCTAATAGACCGTAAAGGAAGGATCGGTTTCTGCAATCATTCAAAACCCGCGCAGCATCTATACCCAACCAACTTCAGGTTGTTTGGGTATAGACATCAGAGCCCCATAGCCCGCGCGATTGAATAGCTCATTGTTCACATTAGAAGTGTCAGGTCAGGGTAGCCCACAGACATGCATGCTGTCGTTAGCGAACACGTCTGCACTGGTACTTTGAAGTGTTGTGACATAGCCGCCGTCACAACCCAGTAGCAAAGGGAAGGGCATGTAAGAACAGTTAACGGGGGAGAAGCGATGACTGAAATGTTATTTGATGGGTTTGCGATTGATAATGAAGTGGCCGTTGATTTTGGACGAGAACGACACTTGAACGATAAGGCAACCCTATGAAAAGCGAAGCACGCCGTTTAACAACGTGCTTCGGCAGAGTTTATTGTACAGGCATCATGGGATATTGAGGATCCACCACTTTTACAAAAGGAACCTTCTCAGCCACATGGCAAGCGTTACAAACCGCTTTGGTGGTTTCGTATGTTTCCCAAATCTTCGCATCATCTTTTGAATCAATGGCCGCCTGCATCATTTTCCATTGCGAGTTGATGAACATGGCATCAGCATTGGCTTTGCGCGCAGGACGACGCTCAGTGCCATTCACTATGGTTTTCTTTATCTTCTTCCATTGATAGGTTGCCATGTCGTAGTTCTGGTTTTTTAGCGCAAAGTAGAACGTATTGAAGCGTGCGCCGGTTTCAAACATGGTCATGTCGAAGCCGCGCATTTGCTTCTGCAACACCTTAAATCGTTCATCACTGGTTTCTTTATTCATCACCCAATCATTTTGACCTTCGAATTGCGTGACGGTCGCTGTAGCGGTTGTAGATGAGAGCAGAGCAGGGGTTAACACTAAACTGACGCAGAGTGCGCGTTTTAACATTGGCGACATTATTCACCTTCCTTTTTATTGTTGGTTTGTTGAGCGTTAACAGGCTAACTCAACCAGGAAGTCGGCGAATATAGTGAAAACAGGGTATTAAAACGGGAAAGCTCGAATAGAACATCGTTCAATTAAGCAATACTCAATGCGTCATGATGAGAAAACGACATGTTATTGAGATAGATAGCGTTTTAGATTTTGACATGTCTCGGTGAGTCAATTGTGCTGACTATCTAGAGTAGTGACTGTGCCGTTAATGCTGTCTTTTCTGCCAGATTATGCGCCATATGTGGAGGCAGGTTTTACCGCATTGAAAGCTGTCCCTGAATATTATTGGTATGTAGTGGCAGCGGTGGTCATTGATACGTTTGGATTTCGCTCTATGGTGCGTTATCTGTTGGAGTTTTTCTCATTCAAACTTAAGGGGAAGTAGGGTGGGTATACTGGAAACTTTGGCTATTTCAATTGGAACAGGTTTGGCCTCAAGCCTAGCGACTATAGCGGCACTGAAAACTGAGGTGCGGTGGATAAAAAGCATCCAAGAAGATCAAGAAAATCGTATTAGGGTTCTCGAGAAGTTGAATAAAAAGCCGTCCTAATTGTTAACGGCTTTAGTTATTCACTTAAAGAGTCTTAATTGCAACTTTAGATAATGGATGAGTCTTAATCATCCAACGAGCGATTTCTCCAAGTTCACAATTTAGCTCTTTGAATATGTGTGCTGTGCGGGGAGACATTGTAGGTGCCATCTTTGATAGTGGTGTGTTGTACTTAATTGGTTCTGGCCTAAATGTATATCCCTTGTTGGAAATTGCCGCGAGCCCTAAGCTAACATCTGTTTCTTGGATTTTCGAAAGCAGATACCTTTGTTGTTCAATGGGCATTCTCTCACCCATAGTTATTCCCTTTATACACTCCAGTGGAATATCCATAGTGTAGATATCAAAACCCCGAGGACACACTCCAACTTTATTACAATCATCTAAGCTTCGAGTAATTCGAAACTCATTTTCATACTCCCATTGGTAGGGCTTGTAGGAAATATCTGACACCCTAAGTACATTGTCTTTCTCTATCAACAAGGCGAGATCTAGTCTAGGTCTGTTTTTCCGGTACATTATTGGGAATAGTCCGGTAAAAAACTCGTGTTCCTCGTCGAACTCTACAACGACCCCTTTGTACTCATCAGCATAGTGAGACCACATTAATAGTGAGTCAGCATTTCTTGTCAAACAAAGGATTCCAAGCTTGCTATTTAGTTCGTCAAGTAACTCTCTCGACGCAATGTCGTCACTGTGCCTTGACTCTTCGCTTTCCGGTATGAGGCCAAGGTTCTGCTCCGTTTGAGGGCTCAATACACTGATTGAAAAACCAGATAAAACCTTAGAAATATGCATTTCTGGTAGTAACTCAAATGGGTCATTGAAAGCCTTTGGTTGGGTAAATCGTATAGTGCCATCGAGCAAATGTTTTACATTCTCGAAAGTCGTATATTTGTAAAGTCCCAATATTGTTTTTCCTGACTAATATGCTGATATTCTGAATCATTTTATATTAATCAGAGGGCATACTCCATCGAGTTAGATAGCTGATTACTAGTGATTGAATTTAGAGCGCCCGCAAGAAACGGGCGCGGCTCTCCTTTATTTATCTCTGGTTGGAACCCAAGGTGCAGCTTTCTGCCTTCGACCACCTCGATATTCCGTTACTGGGGGCTTAGTCGGGCGTTGCGGGGCGTCAGGGACGTGTCCATGACGGCGAACCAGCTCAAAATACTCGTTGCGCGGCTTCAAGCTCTCTGGGGTGGAAAACCGCGCCTGATGGAGTGATTAGAATGGCGCGGGTTTCATCGATTTTGAAGCCTTGCCAGTTGAGGTCGTTCGGTAGATAGCCGCATGCTTTGATAAGAAGGAGCTTTTCGGCTTTAGGGTTGGCAGCGTGGTGATAACTGAAAGACATTTAAGGAAACGCAGAATCTATTTTGTCAGAATGATGCCAATCAGGCGTGACATAGAAAGCTGACAGTCGTGATTCGATATGAACAAACTGAAGCTCAATATGGGACTATGTTGGGTTGTTAAATCTCAACCTTTAAGTACGCATTATGTATATTATGTTAAATAAGATATGCAGCTACGCCAAATCTGACTCTCCTACGTCTGTCATTACCCACTTTCTTCAAATATTTCAGTCTATTGAACGTAATTATCTATTTACCATAAAATAGATAATTACCAATTCTCTAAGACGCTCATATTGGATCATTCTGTTCCAACAGAGTTCTTCTAGCTTTGGTGAATTATCGAAAGCCGGATGCGGCGGCCTGGCTTGTGTGGCTGATGCCGCTTCGGTTACAGATGTTGGTTGATGTGTTGTTGCCATCGCTTAAACTGCGCTGGCTGTGTGGCGGCAATGACCGACCTTGCCTGCATGGATTGGTTAAACACTTTGCTGCCATCAAACGACGATGACATGCCGCCGGCTTCTGACAGAATCAAACTACCTGCTGCGTAATCCCACAGCTTTTGTTCTCCGTGCAGATAAAGCTGGCATCGGTTTGCGGCTATCCAACACCAATCCAACGCGCTCGCCCCGAAACTTCGTTGTGAACGATATGGCGGCTTGGCAGCAAGTTCTGTAGCCAGTGCTTGTGGCAACCTCTTGAAGTCGACCATAGCCATTGCGCTTTTTAAGTTATTCTCGCTATCCGACTGATTTATTTGGGTGAAACCAGACAGCTTGACTCCATTAAGTGTAGCGCCATTCCCCTGAGAAGCGTAAAAACACTCATCCCTGATCGGATCGTAAACCAGACCAACACGAATCTCTCCTTCGAAGATCAGTGCCAAAGATGTGCAGAAATACGGTATGCCAAAGGCAAAATTGCTGGTTCCATCGATCGGATCCAACACCCAGAACGGCCTTTTTTTGTTTTTAAAAACAGCTTGTTGTGTCTCTATAGGCTGTTCTTCACTGAGTACCCCAATGTTTGGCCAGTAGGTAGAAAACGCATCAATCAAACGGTTCTGCATCTCCGTATCGGCGGCGGTCACTATGTCATTATTGTCTTTGTAGCCAATATCGGTGTTAGCCAAACCGCGCTGATACAGTGGAAGTATCGTTTTGAACGCCGTACTTCTGACGATATCGAAAAGCAGAGATTGCAGATCGCTTTCCCGCATTTTCAAAAAATCGCCCAAAGACGAGTGGGTTTCAGAAGTCTCTATTATCATGATGATTTACCTTTAATTTCCTATTTAGGTCATTAAGTTACGCTTCTTTATCCATACTGAGGTGATACCGTTCCACTCTTTCCACTTCTTCACGGGCGCCGATAACGACGGGAATACGTTGATGCAAACGGTGAGGTTTAACGGAAAGAATACGTTCCCTACCCGTTGATGCTGCGCCTCCCGCCTGTTCGATGATGAAGCTCATAGGGTTAGCTTCATAAAGTAGACGCAAGCGCCCTTCTTTCACGTTCTCACGGCTGTCCCGCGGATAAAGAAATATGCCGCCACGCATTAGAATTCGGTGCACTTCTGCGACCATGGACGCTACCCAACGGGTATTAAAGTCTCGTCCTCGTGGGCCTTCTTTGCCTTCGACAACCTCGTCGATATAGCGTTTTACCGCAGGTTCCCAGTGGCGTTGGTTCGACATATTGATGGCAAACTCGCTGGTCTTGTCAGGAATGGTCAGATTGGGATGGGTGAGAATGAACTCGCCAATGTCTCTGTCCAGCGTAAAGCCATTCACGCCCTGCCCTGTGGTCAGCACTAGATTGGTCGCTGGGCCATAGAGCACGTATCCTGCACACACCTGGCTGGCACCAGGTTGTAAAAAATCCTGCTCTGTCGGGGTTGAAATGCCCGATGGACAGCGAAGAATCGAGAAAATCGTCCCAATCGAGACATTCACTTCGGTGTTTGAAGAACCGTCCAGCGGGTCGAAAACCAGCAGGTATTTTCCTTTTGGGAACTTGGCGGGAATTGCATAGACCTCTTCCATTTCTTCCGATGCCATCGCGCCTAAATGCCCTGACCATTCCAGCGCTTTGATCAGGATTTCATTGGAAATCACATCGAGCTTTTTCTGGGTTTCGCCCTGAATATTCTCGGTGTCTGCTGAACCAAGCACATTGATGAGCTGCCCACGGCTCACATCGTCTGCAATCTCTTTACAGGCAGTGACGATGGTGTTGAGCAGTAAAGTAAAGTCACCTGTCGCTTCGGGCAGTTTTCGTAAATCTTCGATGATAAAACGGGTAAATGTCGTTCCTTTCCTGATCATGCATCCTCCTTACAACGCTGGCACGCGCTTCGAGAAGCGATCATGGGTGGTTTCAACACTCACGCGGTTAGAACCGTGCAGCACCAGTTCTTCAATCAGTGGCTGCATGATCAGCTCCATCGCAAATCCCATTTTTCCGCCAGGCACGACGATATTGTTGCGTCTGGACATAAACGAACCGTGGATCATATTGAGCAGGTGCTGGAAATCGACGCCGGTTTTCTTGGGATCACGGAAACGAATCACCACCATGCTTTCGTCCAGTGTGGGAATATCCCGCGAGATAAACGGGTTTGAGGTATCCACCATAGGCACGCGCTGGAAGTTGATATCCGTGAGAGAAAATTGCGGTGTGATGTAATGAACATAGTCGTGCATACGACGCAAAATGGTGTCGGTCACGGCTTCACGACTGTAGCCCCGAACATGGGTATCTCGGTGGATTTTTTGAATCCATTCCAGGTTCACAATGGGAACCACACCTATTAAAAGGTCAACGTATTGCGCGACATTGCTGGCAGCAGTGACCACGCCGCCATGCAGACCTTCGTAGAACAGAAGATCCGAGCCCTCGGGTATCTGGCTCCAATCGGTGAATGTGCCAGGACGTGATTGATGTAGCTGGGCTTCTTCTTCGTTGTGAACATAGTAACGACGCAGCGCAGTACCGGATTCTGCATAGGCGCGGAAGGTTTTCTCCAGTTCGGCGAAATCGTTGCCTTCAGGACCAAAATGACTCAGGTTCTTCCCTTTTTCCTGCGCCCTCCTCAGCCTTTCGCGCATCTCTGCGCGGTCATATTTGTGGTAGCTGTCGCCTTCAATCACGGCAGCTTTGAACTGGTTGCGACGGAAAATTTGTTCCATCGCGTTTTTCACTGTTGAGGTACCAGCACCAGACGATCCGGTCACTGCCACAATGGGATGCTTCACTGACATAGTTTTCTCCTTCAAATGAAATGCGTTGTAGGTTCAGATCGATTTCATCTGACGGAGGGATTCAATTCGCCGGAAGCATAACGGGAAGACATAACTTCCAGACTGACAGGTTTAATTTTCGATGCCATACCTGCGCAACCAAAGGCTTGATAGCGTTCTTTACACAAGGCTTCCATGGCTTTGGTGGCGGCTACGAGGAATTTTCTGGGATCAAAGTTGCTGGGATTTTGTGCGAGGAAGCGTCGCACCGCGCCTGTGCTTGCCATGCGAAGGTCGGTATCAATGTTCACCTTGCGAACGCCGTGGCGAATCCCTTCGACAATCTCTTCAACCGGCACGCCGTAGGTTTCGCCCATATCACCACCAAACTCATTGATGATTTGCAGCCACTCTTGCGGCACTGAAGATGAACCGTGCATTACCAAATGGGTATCTGGGATCCTTTCGTGAATCACCTTTATACGCTCGATGGCAAGAATGTCGCCAGTTGGCGGGCGGCTGAATTTGTAAGCACCATGACTGGTACCAATAGCGATGGCCAAAGCATCAACGCCTGTTTGACGCACAAACATGGCGGCTTCTTCCGGATCAGTCAGCAGTTGGTCGTGGCTTAATATCCCTTCCGCGCCAGATCCGTCTTCTTCCCCTGCTGCGCCCGTTTCGAGTGAGCCTAAGCAGCCCAATTCCCCTTCTACAGAAACGCCACCGGCGTGGGACATGTCAACCACCCGCGCTGTTACGTCGCAGTTATATTCGTAACTCGCGGGCGTTTTCATGTCTTCGAGCAAGGATCCGTCCATCATGACAGAGGTAAATCCCTGCTGAATAGATTGCAGACAGACGGCGGGTGAAGCCCCGTGATCCTGATGCACGACGACGGGAATTTCTGGCCATTGTTCGACAGAAGCCAGCATTAAATGACGCAGGAACCCTGCCCCAGCATAAGTTCTGGCTCCCGCTGATGCTTGCAGGATCACAGGTGCATCGCATTCGGCAGCAGCCCCCATAATGGCGTGTACCTGCTCCATATTGTTGACGTTAAATGCGGGAACGCCGTATCCAAATTCGGCGGCGTGGTCGAGCAATTGTCTCAAACTGATCAATGCCATGACGGTCTCCTTGGACGCAAAATGAAAATTCCTTCTGCATTCCAAGTTATCCAGTCGGTTACGGTGACTCCAATCAGGAATAGCCGTAAAGATGATAAGGAAAACTTATAGCCTTGATATTCGAACACTTAACCAAATGAAATCAGTTTGTTAGTGAATTAGTGCCTGACAAAAACTCTGCTTTGTCGAATCGTCATCAATCAAGCACTACTGAATTAATTCAATGCTTTAACGTTCTACTTCATCATTAAAATGGTGAAAATCTGCCTTTTAACAGAACTTCTTATCCTGAGCATAAGAAGAACCAATTTCACTTGTGGCCGCCATTTCCCAACACTTAATCACAAGCAATCTTCATCAGAAGGTTTCAAGCCATCTGGCGATTCACAGAAGGAAATGGGTTATGGCTAAGAGTTATCAGGCAGGTGTAAAGGAGTACCGGGAAACATACTGGATGCCCGAATATATCCCCGCTGACACCGACATTCTGGCGTGTTTTAAAATCGAACCCCAACCGGGTGTACCAAGAGAAGAAGCCGCCGCCGCGGTTGCTGCAGAGTCTTCGACCGGCACATGGACGACGGTATGGACTGATTTGCTCACGGATCTGGATTACTACAAAGGGCGCGCTTACGCGATTGAAGATGTACCAGGCGATGACAGCACCTTCTATGCCTTTGTCGCCTATCCCATCGATTTGTTTGAAGAAGGATCTGTGGTTAACGTGCTGACGTCGCTCGTTGGTAATGTATTCGGCTTTAAAGCGATTCGTGGTTTGCGGCTTGAAGATGTGCGATTCCCCATCGCGTATGTGAAAACCTGTGGCGGACCGCCAAACGGTATTCAGGTCGAGCGCGACAAGCTCAACAAATACGGCCGTGCGCTGTTGGGTTGCACCATTAAACCCAAGCTGGGTTTGTCGGCGAAGAATTATGGCCGCGCGTGTTATGAAGGTCTGCGCGGCGGGCTGGATTTCACTAAAGATGACGAGAACGTGAATTCCCAGCCTTTCATGCGCTGGCGTGATCGTTTCGAGTATGTCGCCGAAGCCATTCACCGCGCTGAGCGTGAAACCGGAGAGCGTAAAGGCCACTATCTGAATGTGACCGCGCCTACCCCGGAAGAAATGTATCGTCGCGCTGAATTTGCGAAAGAACTCGACATGCCCATCATCATGCACGACTACCTGACCGCGGGCTTTACCGCCAACACAGGTCTGGCGAACTGGTGCCGTGAAAACGGTATGTTGCTCCACATTCACCGTGCGATGCACGCCGTTCTTGATAGAAACCCCCGCCACGGTATCCATTTCCGCGTGCTGTCGAAATGCCTGCGTCTGTCAGGTGGTGATCATCTTCATTCCGGTACCGTGGTGGGCAAACTCGAAGGCGACCGTGAGGCGACGCTGGGTTGGATCGATATCATGCGTGATCGCTTCATTAAGGAAGATCGTTCCCGTGGCATTTTCTTCGATCAGGACTTCGGCTCTATGCCTGGCGTTCTGCCTGTGGCGTCTGGTGGTATCCATGTGTGGCATATGCCGGCGTTGGTGTCTATCTTCGGCGATGACGCGGTGTTCCAGTTTGGTGGCGGTACTTTGGGTCACCCTTGGGGTAATGCTGCAGGCGCAGCTGCCAACCGTGTCGCTTTGGAAGCTTGTACACAAGCGCGCAACGAAGGCCGTGTGCTGGAACGTGAAGGCAAAGACATTCTTACACAGGCAGCGAAACACAGCCCTGAGTTGAAGGCCGCCATGGAAACGTGGAAAGAGATCAAGTTTGAATTCGATACAGTCGACAAACTCGATGTTGTGCACGCCTAGTGATAGATGAAGGAGAATCCCAATGAGTGAAGTGATGGATTATTCGTCGCGGCTGACTGACCCGCACAGCCGCAAGTTTGAAACTTTTTCTTATCTGCCGAGAATGACCGCTGAACAGATTCGCCGTCAGGTCGAGTTCATTGTCAGCAAAGGTTGGAACCCGGCCATTGAGCACACTGAGCCGGAAGAAGCGGCAAGCTCTTACTGGTACATGTGGAAACTGCCCATGTTTGGTGAAACCAATGTCGATCAGATCCTGAACGAAGCGCAGCTCTGCCATAACCTGAATCCGAACCACCATGTTCGTTTGATTGGTTATGACAACTATCGCCAAAGTCAGGGAGCATCCATGGTTATCTACCGCGCCCCAGGATTTGAGTAACCCCGAACTTACCCAAACTTCTCCGGTGCTGTTTGGGTAAACCTTCTCGATAGGGCTTGGCTGGGAATGTGCGGTCCTGCGTCTCCCAGCCCTTTTTCCCTGTTGGTTTAGCTCATTCGTTACGGAGTTCACTATGAGTCAGGCAGTCCAACCTGTGCCGCTTAACAATCAATATCTGATTGCCAACGAGCCTTACTATCAAGAATCTGGCGATGAAATTTCGCTGTACCAAGCCGCGTATGATTCCCGCATTCCTATGATGCTCAAAGGTCCCACGGGCTGTGGGAAAACCCGCTTTATCGAACATATGGCCTGGCGATTGGGTAAACCGCTTATCACGATTTCGTGTCATGAAGACATGACAGCTTCCGACTTAATTGGACGCTACCTACTCAATGCAGAAGGCACCTACTGGCAAGATGGCCCCTTGACGACCGCAGCGAGAATCGGAGCGATTTGTTATCTCGATGAAGTGGTCGAAGCGCGTCAGGATACAACCGTCGCAATTCATTCATTGACTGACTATCGCCGAACACTGTCGCTGGAAAAGAAAGGTGAACTGCTTCAGGCACATAACGACTTCCAACTGGTGATCTCTTATAACCCCGGTTACCAAACGCTGATGAAAGACCTTAAGACGTCAACTAAACAGCGCTTTGCTGCATTGGAGTTCGAATATCCGGATGAAGAAACCGAAATTTCGATCGTTTGCCATGAAACCGGGATCGATGAAGGAACAGCAGGCCGACTCATTCAAATAGCAAAACATGCCCGGAATCTGGTCGGGCATGGGCTCAACGAAGGCATTTCGACCCGACTATTGGTTTATACCGCACAACTCATCCAAAAAGGAATCCCCCCCGTCGCTGCTTGTCACATGGCTTTGGTTCGCCCTCTGAGTGATGACGCTGATATCCGGGAAACCTTGGAAGCGACGGTTCAAGGTTGCTTTTGATTCGATATTAGAGGGCTGATTATGGACGATAAAATGCGCGCGAATAAACGAAGAGTTGAAGCGCAGCTGGTAGAAAAAACGGATGGATTAAAGCTCGCTTTTGAAACTGGCTTTCAGGAAGCTGAAGCACTGATGAGTACCATTGATCTGAATGAATATTTGACGGCGGCATTAGATTTATTCGATAAAAATCAGTCTGATGAATCAATAACTGCATTCCTGTTATCCGTTCCAAATACTCATAACCACATAGGTGACAGCGTCACATTTGATATAAGAAATACCATTGTTACCTTGTCTGAATGGTTAGGTTCAGAGCGCCTATCTCAATATCTGAATACCCTGCCTACAGTCGCGGAAAGGCTTTGCTCAAAGGAAGGCTTTAACATATACCAAAAACTTGTTGAGGAATTAGCTCGTACTGCGCCAAGGTGTCTTAAGATATTTCTTACGCGATCCCCCGGTTTTCTCACATCGTTACCCATTTTGGGCTTACGTCACTGGGCACTCATTGGCGCTAAATTACATGCAAACCAGATAGACTCCCTAAATAGTTACTTCACACTGACGTCGCCGGAAAGTCAGAATATTTTTCAAAGGCAGCGCCGTGGTACCCTTTTTGTAGATGCCCAACGCCAACTTAATTTTTACCTCCGCGCCATCTGGGGCCGTGATTTCTTTCTCCGTCCCAGAATCATTGAGATCGATGACGCCGAAAATAAACAAAATTCTTCGCCACTATCTGCTATTCACAGCGGTATCATTTTGTTGCCGGATGCCATGGAAGCTCAGGATCCCAGCAATCCAACACTTTCAGCAAAAAATTTATACCGAGCATCTGTTACTCATGCCGCAGCGCACTTGATGTTTTCTCGACCAAAACCACACGGCGATTACTCTGGCATTCAGCGCTACTGTTACGGACTTATAGAAGATGCCCGCGTCGAAGCGTTAGCAATCAGAGATTTTCCCGGATTGCGTCAGCTATGGATGCCCTTCCATCTTGATCAGATCAAAAAAAGCAACGGCGAACCCTACCAACTGTCACTGGCATTACTATCAGGTAATGCTGAAGCTGCTCCAGCTCATCTCACTTACGTCGTCAATGCGTTCAATACATTGTTGAGCATGGAGAACGCTTATGAACGGGAAGTCCATACAGACACGCTAGCCCGTCGTTTAGCTTCTGATATAGAGATCAGTGATGAAGGCTATTTGCCTAATCAGCTTTGCTATCGTGACGATAATACTTATCTCTGGTTTGAAAACGGTGATGAGTTTTATCAATGGCCGCTTCTTTCCGAACCTCAGGTTAAGAGAACCGTCAATGTGATGGAAATGGTCAATGAAATAGACAACGAACTGGCTGATGATAACGCGCAAGAAGTGTGGATTCTGGAGTCAGAGTTTTTTCGGGATGGCGATCCTGAAAACGTCAGCATGAATGAACTGGAAGGCAAACAACAAATATCATCCCCTTTCCACTATCCAGAATGGGATTACGTGGCAAATCAAGTGCGCCCGGCATGGGTAACTCTCACCGAGCGTTCGGTGAAAAAAGGCACTGCTTCTAAAATCGATGAACTCGCAGAAAGCCGGCAAGCTCAACTCAGGAAAATCAAAGCCATCGTTGAAGCGCTTCAACCTAAAGGGCTTCAAAGACTAAGAAAACAGTTTGAAGGTGACGAATTGGATTTGGATGCGGCCATTGATGCCATGAAGGAAATTCGTCGTGGCGCGCTGCCGGATATGAACATTGACCAGAGGCTTATTCGGCGTGAGCGGGATTTAGCCGTATTGGTTCTACTGGATCTTTCTCAATCGACCATGGATGTACTACCTGGAAATCATTGTGATATCAGAGTGTTGGATATTGCCCAGGAAGCGACAGTGATGTTGGCAAATGCGATTGATGGTATTGGTGATCCATTTGCCATTCATGGGTTCAGTTCCAACGGACGAAGTGATGTTCGCTACCAACGCTTTAAAGATTTTGATGAAGCCTACGATGACATAACAAAGTCCCGGTTAGCTGCTATGGAGGGCGGATTATCAACCCGAATGGGCGCAGCGTTGCGACACGCCAAAACATATTTGGCTCAGCAACCCCAGCGAAAAAAACTACTGTTAATGATCAGCGATGGAGAACCTGCGGACATAGACAGCCGTGATCTGCTTTATCTTCAGGCTGATACCAAACATGCTATCGATGATGTGTTAATGCAAGGCATCACTCCATTCTGTCTGACGATAGATCCGAACGCGGACAATTACGTCGCTCAGATATTTGGTGAAGGCCATTATTCAGTTTTGGATGATGCCAACAGACTGCCTGATGCATTACCAAACTTGTTCGCGAGCATTACCCGGACATCTGCCTAATCTTAAAAGCACTCTCTGCATAAGAAACAAGGAAGGTTGTTATGCATTTGACGTTAAGACAGCTCAATATTTTTCAGGCAGTTGCAACGCATTTAAGTTTCACGCGCGCTGCCGCTGAACTGCACCTCACTCAGCCTGCCGTTTCGATGCAGATAAAACAACTCGAAGACAATATCGGCTTGCCGTTGTTTGAGCATTTAGGGAAATCCCTATTTCTCACTCATGCCGGCGAGGAGCTTCTGGGTTACTGCGAACGCATTTCTGAGCAGCTACGCGATGCCGAAGATGCGTTTGAGAAGATGAAATCACTGACCTGCGGAAAACTCAAAGTAACCGTCGCTAGTACCGCAAACTATTTCGCGGCGAAACTGCTGGCTGAGTTTTCTCAGCAACACCCGGAGATAAAAATCAGCCTGAAAGTCACGAACCGCGAACAATTACTTAAAGACATTAAAAGTAATGATTGTGACCTGGTGATCATGGGAAAGCCGCCAGCGGAGTTTGATGTAGAAGCGACGGTATTTATGGAGAACCCATTGGTAGTCATCGCCCCTGTTAATCATCCGCTCTGCCAACAAAGGCAGATTCCTTTATCTGTGATAGCGAAAGAGCCAATGGTTGTGAGAGAGAAAGGTTCGGGAACACGATTTTCGATTGAGCGCTTTTTCCTTCAACACGGGCACGAACTAAATGTCTCGGCGGAAATGAGTGCCAGTGAAGCGATTAAGCAAGCGGTGTCTGCCGGTTTAAGTTTAGGAATCGTTTCCAGCCATACCATTTCGTTAGAGTTGGAAGCAGGAAAACTTAAAGTGCTGGATGTGGAAGACATGCCGATCATTCGGCATTGGTATTTGGTCCATCGAAGTGACAAGGCACTGTCGCCTATCGCGCAGGCGTTCAGTAACTATCTGTTAAGCCGCAATAATCACGAGGATATAGAGGTGGAGCGACAGATTGTAAAAATGTGACGGCGTCACATTCCGGCCAAAGTCGGACAAAGAACACCCAACCCGCTCAATCTTTAACCTTTGCGTGACGCTGTAACGCCTGTTTTAGTACTACGGCACGGATAGGTTTGGTAACAAAGTCATCCATTCCGGCTTCCATGCAACGTTCTTTGTCTTCATTCATTGCGTTGGCTGTCAAAGCGATAATTGGTAATTCATAGCCTTCAGCGCGCAGTTGCTTGGTCGCTTCAATACCACAAAGTACTGGCATCGACATGTCCATCAGAATCATATCGAACTGGACGTGTCCATCATGAACCAAATCGACCGCTTCTTTGCCATTGTTTGCTACGACGACATGGTGCCCCGCTTTCTCCAGCATTAGCTTTGCCACCATCTGGTTGGCTTTGCTGTCTTCTGCTACCAGAATGCTCAATGCGTGAAGGTCACTTTCTTCAACATTGTCTTTTTTCACCTGCTCTGTCGGCGAAGGCTCAATAAGAGGTATATCGATATAGAAGGTGGTGCCTACACCTTGCTCGCTGTCAAAGTCGATGCTGCCGTTCATCATGGTCACCAACTTTTTACAGATGGAAAGCCCCAGACCGGTTCCACCATATTGGCGGGTAATGCTGCCATCTGCCTGAGTAAACGGCAGGAACACATCTTTTTTACGTTCGGCGTTGATACCAATTCCGGTATCTTTCACAGAGAGCTTCAGCCTTCCATTACGGACACGCATTGAGACTTTGACTTTACCGTGCTCGGTAAACTTCACTGCGTTACCAACAAGATTTAATAAGATCTGGGTGAAGCGGTTTCCGTCCTGATAAATGTTGTCAGGTACATCATCGGCGATGTCCATTTCCATTTTGATATCTTTACGGGACGAAACTTCGTTGAGTTGGCTGAATACTACAGTGACACTGTCACGTGGATTAATACTTTCAGGATGCAGAGAGAAGCGTTCTGATTCAATTCTCGATAAATCAAGTACATCGTTAATGATGGTAAGGAGCAATTGTGCTGACTTATCCATTTGGGAAACCCAAACGGTTTGCTCGTCATCCAGTGGCGATTGTTGCAAAGTATCCAGTAACCCCATTACCGCATTGAGTGGCGTACGGATTTCATGACTCATCATTGCCAGAAATTGGGATTTCGCGGCGTTGGCAGATTCTGCCTGTTGTCTTGCCTGTTGCAGTTCGTGTAAACGCTGCTTTCGGGCTGTAATGTCTTTCGCCGTACCCCGAAACCCCATACAGTTCCCACGCTTGTCATAATACGGTCGACCTGACAAGCTGATCCACTGCTCTCTCCCTTCTTGGAATACTTTCCACTCCACTTCAGAGAATGGTTGTTCAAGTTGAATCAAGTCGAGTAATTTGTGTTTCACATCCGGCTGGCGATTCAACTGGTTCATTATTCCCTGCGGCTCAGCAGAGAATGATTCATTTGATGGCGAAGAAAGATAGGTGAACTGAAGGTTATTATTGATTTCCCAGAACCAGTCACCGGCAGTTTTCGCAAAGTCACGAAAACGCTGGCGACTCGCGGTCAATTCCTGAGTCTTGACTGACACCAAACACTGGAGACGTTCGCGGTAGTCAATATCGATGATTGTGCGTTCGATTAGCGGTCGGAAACGCTCAATAACCTGTTGTGATTTGGTTTGGAAACGCCCTTTTTCTGAAGCGAACAGGATGAGGATCGACTCGCTGGCATTCACCGTCATCCCGGTGATCAGCGCGGAGCGGCACGAGTCAAAATCATCGCCTTGCAACAAGGAGAATTCTTTTACTCTTTCTGGCGCATAAAGTACGACGGTCTGGCCATTCACGCAGCGGGAGAAGGTCCCGCCGTCTTCCCAGATAAAGTTTTCTACGTGTGGTGATGTAGACACCAAACAGGAATATTTGTCTTCCGTTTCTTTGTTACGGGTTAGCACCACTGCATTATCAAAAGAAACATAGCGCTCAATCACTTTCAACAGCGTGTTGAACACTTCGATTTTGTTGCTGGCACCAGACATCGCGGAGATCGCTGACAGAATCGCGCGGTTTTCTTCCTTGAACTTTTGCTCTCTCTCTTCAACACGGTTCAGTTCGAACAGTGTTTCCTGCAACTTCTCTGAGATTGCGCCTGTCATAGCTCATCCTTGTGGAACAATACGGCAGATATCATCAAATTTCCGTGGGCAATTTCTCCGCCGAGGAACTGTCCTTGCTCGCCAAAGGTAAACGGGCAAATAAAGGGGGCATGATGCATTGATAGACGCATATTCGCTGCGACGTTGTGCAGAGAATCGCTAACATGAAGCATACATCCTGCACAATATATTGCTAATCCGCCGATTGGGTCACAGGTATTCTTGTCGTGGTCGTTGGCTGAATCTACAACGCGCCCTGCCCTCGACACCAACATTTCCGTCGTGCCGGACATGAAATGAACTGTCTCACCTTCCTGAATATTACAGAACATCTGAATGCCACCTTCCGGAGAGACTGTGGCTGGGTGAGAAAGCGTATAGTAAGGCATTCCATGGATTTCGCCTGTCTGACGACCCAGAGGAAAAAGCGTTGACTGGGCAAACAGCCCATCGGGATCGATAGCATTGCCTGTGGCGTTGAAATACCACTTTCCGTAGACGTCAAAAGCAGGTTTACCGTCCAATTCGACGAGTGTACGACCGTCTACCTTGGTAGCGACCGCACTTGACCCCATGGCAGCATAGCCATTGTGAAATGAATAGCTGACACGAGCAGAGGGGAAAAAGACGGCCATGGCGATGCCTTCCGACGTCACGCGCGCGTTGTCCATCAGAGACCATTTACCACTGACACCGTCATCAGCGGCTGAACCACCAATAATAGGAATATTGACACCGAGCTCTTCTCGAATAGCCTGAAGAATGGTTTCTTCATGACCCGGTGTGGCATGTAATGTGATGAGCGCGGGCAACTCTCCGGGACGTCCACTGCTATCAATAGCTCTGCTGAGAACTGTCCGTGCGGATTCGGCGATGTCATCACCTTCTTTTAATTCGCAGAGTGCCGACCCATATGCACCGTCTGCATCTTCAACGGCCCATACTGAAATAGAATGCCCGCCAACGTAACCTTTGTCCGTCATGGTTCCCTGACATGAGGAACAACCAATGACATAGGTATTGGGGAAATGCGTATTCAGTTCACGTTTGATCGCTTCAGCGTCTTGCGTTTCTGTGTAATAAACAAGCATGAGCGAAGGAGAGGAGATTTTTTGAGATATCTCCCTGGCTAAGTCTTGTATGGCCTCACTGGCTTTGGGGGCAGTTGATGATGATGTCGCAATTCTCATTTACATCTACACAGCTTGGTTGCGGCAATACCTTCAATAATAGCCTTCTCACTTCTGCAAACACCAGTTTTTACCGTGATTCTTTTCGCTTAATCACTGAATTCTCTATTAATAGACGATAGAATCGCCAACATCGACCAAAAACTCCGCTTGAGCAATGGATAGCCAGCTTTATATCGTCATTAATGCGAATCTCCCACTAGGACAAATAATTAGCAAGCGCCTCGCCCAAAAAGGGAATACTGTGGTGTATTTGGCAGACAATGAGCAAGACGGATATGCCATTGCCGCCGATGAGCCAAGAGTCAGATATCGACATTGCCTGCCCTTCAATCGCCCAATGATTGCTGACGAGTTTGACTGGGCTACGTCGAATGTTGCCCCGGTTGATGGTGTGGTCGTTCTGGTATCTGAAAGCACGATTGACCAACTCAAGATGCCGCTGGATGAAACCTTCTTTGCTTCGCTTAAAGTTAACGCCTCGGGCACTATTGATGAACTCACCCTGACCTACGTTATCGTTCCCGATAAAAGCGAAGATGCTAGCGACTCTTTGAAAGCACTTCACTTAAAGCTATGCCAACTTGCCCATTCCAATAAAACTGTTCACAAAGGATTAAAAGTGAATCATGTCGTCATTGGCGGTGATCAATACACTCAGGGTCCAAAGTGTGCCGATATTGCAACCGATGCGTCAGATCTTATCCATTACCTGTGCTCAGAACATGCTAAAGCAGTGCGGCATCAGGCATTTTATTTTGGTAATTTGATAGATTAACAGGCAGTAAAAAAGCAGCCTTTAGCTGCTTTAATGTGATTTTTAAGACGTTCAGCCAATTTGAATGACTTAATTCAAGATTGTTAACGCCATTCGCATAAATATTAATTCGATGTTAAAAGTTAATTTCTAATTGATCTCGATCAATGTTTAAAAGCCATTTATGCGCTGACCCAGAATTAACATCAGTAGGTAAAGCATAAATATAGACCCGTTTTTTATCTTCTTTTTCAAAAAATTTGTGAGAAGTTATGACTTTTTCAGGCTGACCTAACCACTGCAACTCACCGGGTACATAGACTGAATCAACAAGCATAATAAGCGAATTATCAGCTTGATTTTCAACCTTAATCTCCACTGTTTCACCATTAATAGAAACACTGCAACTTCCCGCTACTACTGAACATTTTAAAGTTTCCTGGGTATTGGAATAGTCTACGGTCCTCCAAATAAAAGCGGTTACGAGCACTGTCATAACGACTAATATTTGTACTAAACGACCTGTGGTTAATTTTTCTGCTGCCATGTGATTTATGCTTTTCCCGTGTTACAGAGCTCAAAGTTTTAGTAGAAATGTTACCCGAGCGTAAACCGAGTGTGGGTTCGACCCTGTATTTAACTGAATAACTGAAGTATTATCACCAATGAAAATGCCACTTTTACAATGAAATAGCAATGGAATGCATCAAGTGGGTATAAATCAATCACTATTCGCATTGCATTGCTTCTGGGGTGGCATTGTGACGTTTAAGTCACTTTGTAATACGTGAGTGTAGTAATCAAAAAGTGGAAGCATGCAATATGAGCCAAGAAAAGCAGCTTGAACTGGAATACAACTACCGCGTTGTCCGTCAATTCACCCTGGTAACTATCCTGTGGGGAATCGTGGGCATGGGTGTTGGTGTTCTAATTGCCGCTCAGCTGGTATGGCCTGCGCTGAACTTCGACATTCCTTATCTGACTTATAGCCGTTTACGCCCACTGCATACCAATGCGGTGATTTTTGCGTTCGGCACCAGCGCCCTGTTTGCGACGTCTTATTACGTTGTACAGCGCACCTGTCAGACAAGGCTGTTCGGAGGTAAGCTGGCTGAATTTACCTTCTGGGGATGGCAAGCAATCATTCTGTCTGCAGCAATAACACTACCTATGGGTTTCACCAGTGGTAAAGAATATGCAGAGCTGGAATGGCCAATCGATATCGCTATTGCGGTCGTATGGGTTTCATACGCCGTCGTGTTCTTTGGAACGCTAATCAAACGTAAAACCTCGCACATCTATGTTGCTAACTGGTTTTTCGGTGGATTTATCATCACCGTCGCTGTCCTGCACATCGTAAACAGCATGGCAATTCCGGTTTCCGGAATGAAGTCATATTCGATATATGCGGGCGCCATCGATGCCATGATCCAATGGTGGTACGGTCACAATGCTGTAGGCTTCCTTTTGACTGCAGGTTTCCTGGGTATGATGTACTACTTCGTCCCGAAACAAGCAGGTCGTCCGGTTTACTCCTATCGCCTTTCTATCGTTCACTTCTGGGCACTGGTATCTCTGTACATCTGGGCGGGTCCTCACCATCTGCACTACACTGCTCTACCTGACTGGACTCAGTCACTGGGTATGGTGATGTCCGTTATCCTGTTCGCTCCTTCGTGGGGTGGCATGATCAACGGTATCATGACGCTGTCAGGTGCTTGGCATAAACTGCGTTATGACCCAATCCTTCGATTCCTGATTGTTTCTCTGTCTTTCTACGGTATGTCTACCTTCGAAGGTCCGATGATGGCAATCAAGACAGTTAACGCACTGTCACACTACACCGACTGGACAATCGGCCACGTTCACTCCGGCGCTTTGGGCTGGGTAGCGATGGTATCTATCGGTGCGGTTTACCACCTAATTCCAAAATTGTTCGGGCAAGAGCGTATGTACTCTATCAACCTGATCAATGTCCATTTCTGGCTAGCAACTGTAGGTACCGTGCTGTACATCGTTGCAATGTGGATTTCCGGCGTAATGCAGGGTCTGATGTGGCGTGCAGTTAACACTGACGGCACCCTGACCTACAGCTTTGTAGAATCTTTGGAAGCTTCTTATCCATTCTACTTTGTACGTTTCGTTGGTGGCGCAATCTTCTGGTCAGGCATGCTCTTGATGGCTTACAACACCTACAAGACGATTGCCGCACCAAAAGCAAGCCTCAAATCCGTTGAGCAAGCAGCATAAGGAGACCAACGAATGAGTTCTAGTCGTCATGAAATTGTAGAAAAGAACGTTGGTCTTTTCGCTATCCTCACGGTCATTGCTATCAGTCTCGGTGCGCTTGTTGAAATCACACCACTGCTGTTCCAAAAGCAAACGACCGAACCTGTTGATAACCTGCGCCCATACACTGCACTGGAAATGGAAGGCCGCGACATTTACATCCGTGAAGGCTGTAATGTTTGTCACAGCCAGATGATTCGTCCTTTCCGTGCGGAAACTGAGCGCTACGGTCACTACTCTGTGGCGGGTGAAAGTGTTTGGGAACACCCATTCCTATGGGGTTCCAAGCGTACAGGTCCTGATTTGGCGCGCGTTGGTGACCGTTACTCTGATGAGTGGCACCGCGTTCACCTTATCGACCCTCGTGCGGTTGTGCCTGAGTCAAACATGCCTGGCTTCCCTTGGTTGGAAGAGAATGTTCTGACTGGCGACAACACAGCTAAGAAACTGACTGTTTTCCGCGATATGTTCGGTGTTCCATACACTGATGAGCAAATCGCAAATGCGAAAACAGACGTTGAAGGTAAAACGGAGATGGATGCCATCATCGCTTACCTGCAGTCACTCGGCCACGCGATGAAATAAGGAGCTCTTATGGCATCTTTTCATGCCCTATGGACGCTAGCGATTTTCGTCTGCTTCATTGTGATTGTGCTTTGGGCCTATAGCAGTCGCCGTAAAAAGGAATTCGACGAAGCTGCTAACCTCGTCTTCGCTGACGAGGAGAAAGGCGATAAAAAGACAGGAGAAGATAACAAATGACTACGTTTTGGAGTCTATTTATCACTGTCATTACCATTGGTACCCTTGTGGGTTGTGCCGCACTGATTATTTGGTGTAGCAAAGACCTTGATGGCGTGGCTGATGGTGAAGATATGGGCCACGAATACGATGGTATTCATGAGCTGAACAACCCACTGCCTAAGTGGTGGTCGTACATGTTTTGGGCGACCATCGTATTCGGCGCGGTTTACTTCGTACTGTATCCTGGTCTGGGTAACTGGAAAGGCGTTTTCAATTGGCAAAGTTCCGCTCAGGACGTTGCGAATATTGAAGAGTCACGTCAGTTGCTGGCTAATAGCGACGGAATTGACCAATATGCGCGCGAGCTAGCATCTGCGAACGCGATTTTCGGCGAAACCTTCCGCAAACTCGCATACAAGCCAGGTTCAGATGAACTGCAAGATATCACTGAAATTGCTAAGAACCCTGAAGCAATTAAAGTGGGTCAACGCCTGTTCATTCAAAACTGTGCTCAGTGCCACGGCTCTGATGCTCGAGGTCAGTCTGGCTTCCCTAACCTAACCGACGAAGCTTGGTTGTATGGCGGTGAGCCAGAAACCATCAAAGCAACACTGGTTAATGGTCGAGTGGGTAATATGCCATCATGGCTTGATGCGCTTGGTGAAGATGGCGTTCGTGAAGTCGCTTCTTACACACTGAGCCTGTCGGGCCGTAAGGTTGACGCTCAGGAAGCTGCGAAAGGTAAAACACGCTTCGTTGTGTGTGCAGCATGTCACGGTACAGACGGTAAAGGTAACCCAGCATTTGGTGCACCTGATCTGACTGACAACGTGTGGCTGTTCGGCGGCTCTCGTAAAGCCGTTGAAGAAACCATTCGCTATGGTCGCCAAGGCGTTATGCCAGCTTGGAAAGACATTCTGGACGAAGACAAGATCCAGCTGCTTTCTGCTTATGTCTGGCAGCTAAGCACACCGCAAAACCAATAAAATCAATAATTAGTTAGTTAAGCCCCTGCTTGCAGGGGCTTTTTTCCCCAAGAATTCAGTTCACACAGGAAAGCGATATGATTAAGCCATGGTATAAGCAGTTTTGGCCCTGGTTCCTGATAGCCCTTCCAGGTAGCGTTGTCGTTGCCAGTCTTTTCACTTTTGCATTGTTCAGCAAAAATCAGGTATCCCTTGTCGCCGAAGATTATTACAAAGAAGGTAAAGGGATTAACATCGACATATCCCGCTTGAAGAAAGCCGATGAGCTCGCCATCTCCGCTTTCCTGTCTGCACAGAATGACACCGCTATTTTCACCTTGGATAAAGGTGAGCTGACGCAATACCCTACTCTAAAAATCACATTCCAACACCGTACGCTTGCTGATAGAGATATCGAACAGATGGTCAACGCTGATGCTTCCGGCCGCTACCGACTCGCCCTGAGCGAACCGCTCACTGGCCCTTGGTACGTTGAAGTTAACGCATTTGATGGGACGTGGGCTCTAAATGGCCGCGCAAATTTCCCATCTGAAGACCCAGTAGAGTTGTATGGTCAGAGCAAGGAATGACGAAAGATTGTTATCACTGTGGAGAGCCGGTTCTTACCGGTGACTCTTATAAAGTCGAGATTCAGGGCGCCACCCGAATTATGTGTTGCCCTGGATGTGAAGCGGTCGCCACCACCATTGTGGCAAGCGGCCTCACCTCTTACTACGAATACCGCACTGCCCCGGCAGAAAGAGCCAGCCTCGTACCGGAAGAACTTCAATCACTTTCTCTTTATGACAACGAAGACGTCCAACAGGAATTCGTGCGTCATGAAAGCGGTATAGATGAAGTTGTTTTATCAGTTGATGGCGTATCCTGTGCCGCATGCGCTTGGTTGATTGAAAAACAACTAAATAGCCAAGAAGGTGTCTCGCGCATTCGCGTCAACACCACAACCAACCGCGCAACGCTTCGTTGGGACCCATCAAAAACCAAACTCAGTACTTTGCTCAATAAGATTCACGCGCTTGGCTACAAAGCGGCACCTTTCGAAGCTGATAATCAGGAAGCGCAATATCACCACACTATGAAGCAATACCTTTATAAGTTGGGTATTGCTGGTCTCGCGACCATGCAGGTCATGATGCTGGCTGTTGCTATGTACTTCGAAGTATTCGGAGACATGGACGAAGCATTTCGTGATTACTTCCGCTGGGTAAGCCTGATATTTGCAACGCCGGTCCTACTCTATTCCGCGATGCCTTTTTATATCAATGCTTGGCGAAACCTCAAAGCCCGAACGCTCGGAATGGATGTTCCTGTTTCAATCGCGCTTTTGTTTGCCTATTTCGCCAGCTTGTATGCCACAGTCACAGGAAAAGGCGAAGTGTTCTTCGAATCCATCGCCATGTTCACCTTCTTCCTGCTGGTTGGCCGATTCCTTGAAATGCGCGCCCGAAGAACGGCGGCTGCTGCAAGCGCAAACTTGCTTAAGCTGATCCCGCGTCTGGCGACACTGGCATCGGGTGAGCAAATCCCTGCTAAGTCGCTGACCATTGGTCATGTCGTGCGTGTATTACCTGGTGAACCCTTCCCTGCAGATGGATTGGTCGTAGATGGCGTAACGACAGTTGACGAATCCATGCTGACTGGTGAGTCAATGCCCGAATCACGTCAAAGTGGTGAGCATGTCTATGCGGGTACCATGAACATTGACGGAAACGTGAATGTGAAGGTGACGGCTGAGAAAAAAGACTCCCTTATTGCCCATATTGTTGAGCTCCAGGATGCAGCGCAGCTTGCTAAACCGCGAGTGGCTGAAATTGCTGATATCGTCGCGCGCTATTTCGTGGCGGCCATTCTTGTCATTTCGGCATGTACTTGGTGGTACTGGCAAGGTCATCGCCCAGAAGACGCTTTCTGGATCATGCTGTCGGTCTTGGTTGCAACCTGTCCTTGTGCGTTGTCATTGGCAACACCTACCGCACTGACCTGTTCGACATCCACCTTTGGCAAACTCGGTATTCTTCTGCGTCGGGGCCATGTATTCGAAACGCTAACTCACATCAACCGTGTAGTCATTGATAAAACCGGCACACTGACTGAAGGCAACGTTTCAATTGCTGATACCCAGATTTACGCAAACATAGATGCGAATCAGGCAACTTCCATCGCTGCGTCTTTAGAGTCCTATGCTAACCACCCTATCGCGGAAGCTTTTAGCGGCTTTGATAAAACTAAGGGGTTAGAGAACGTCGAAAACGTCATCGGTGAAGGTTTAAAAGGTCAAATCGATGGTGACGAATGGCGTATCGGCAAACCTCAGTTTGCGTTAAACAACACACAAATTTCCAAGCAAAGTACCCACCAGATTTGGCTATCCCGAAACGGTGAGGCGGTAGCGTCATATTTGCTTGTTGACCCAATCCGTGAATCAAGCAAAACGCTGATTGAAAAGTTCCACGAAGCTGGTATCAAAGTCACCATGCTAACCGGCGACAACTCTGCCACAGCTCAAGCTGTTGCTGATAAGTTGGGTATTGATGAACTGGTCGCGGGTGTCTCGCCGCAAGGTAAACTGGAGTATTTAAATTCTCTGCCGCATGACCAAATAACCATGATGATTGGTGATGGTGTGAACGATGCGCCCGTGCTGGCTGGTGCGCACCTTTCGGTTGCCATGGGCGGAGGCACTGACGTGGCAAAAGCCTCTGCGGATATGGTATTGCTCGGTGATGACCTCACCAAGCTACTCGATGCGCGCAAATTGGCGGCTTTTACCCAAAAAATCATTCGTCAGAATCTGGCTTGGGCATTAGGATACAATCTTGTGATTTTGCCACTGGCGGTGATGGGATTTGTCGCACCTTATGTGGCGGTAGCTGGTATGTCAGGCAGCTCAGTGATCGTCGTTACGAACTCGCTTCGTTTATTTAAGAAAGACCTCATTGAAAAGCTGAAGGGAGAGTAACGGTTTGGAAAGTCTGTATATCCTCATCCCCATCGCAATTGCTTTGGTTTGTGTCGCCGTGGGGATTTTTATCTGGGCGGTAAAATCCGAGCAATTTGAAGATCTTGAAAGACAAGGCATGAACATCCTTCTTGATGAGGATGAGTCGACATCCTCATCAAAGAAACAGAGCGACACCTCGTCGGAACAAAAATAATGCCCATCAGTGATCTCATTGCTGCTTTTACAGTTGGCCTGCTGGGTGCAGGCCATTGTTTAGGAATGTGTGGCGGTGTCGCCGCCGCTGTTTCTATGGGGACTCCCCAAAATAAACATAAGCTCCCTTTCCTTCTCTTTTACAACGGCGGCCGCCTGCTTTCTTATGGCTTGATTGGTGCTATTGCAGGTGGATTAGTAGCAGGTGTTGTCGGTGTAACGCAAATCACCCAACAGCTACTTTGGCTAAGGTTGGCTGCTGCTATCATGATGATTTTGCTTGCTTTGTACATTGGTCGGTTCTGGAATGGCCTTGCCTATGTGGAGAAAGTGGGCCAAGTGCTTTGGAAACGTCTTTCCCCCCTTTCCACTAAGTTACTTCCGTTGCGCTCCCCCTTGGCGGCTTTACCATTTGGTATGTTGTGGGGCTGGTTGCCTTGCGGGTTGGTATATTCGGCGTTGAGCTGGGCAGCTGTGGCCGGAAATGCACTAGATGGATTGTTGATAATGCTCGCATTTGGTTTAGGAACTCTCCCTGCAATGATTTTGGTTGGCTCTGCTGCAGAAGCAACCAAGAACCTCCTTAACAATCTGATATTCCGAAGGATCTCATCATTGATACTGCTAATGTACGGAATTGTTACCGCTTACTCTGTATACAATCAGTTGTACTAAGTCTCGCTTTCTCTTCCGGAAATGGTAAAATATTGACTCAAATCAATTTGGCTAAGCAGGCTCATGATTCAAGACAAAATTCCTACTAAACGTGTTCAATCTGGCGGTTGTGCAATCCATTGTCAGGACTGCAGCATCAGTCAGCTTTGTATTCCTTTTACGTTAAGCGAGAGTGAGCTGAATCAGCTTGACCAAATTATCGAGCGTAAAAAGCCGATTCAAAAAGGTCAGCCATTATTCCAAGCGGGCGATCAACTTCGTTCGTTGTATGCCATTCGTTCCGGCACCATCAAAAGCTACACCATCACCGAGCAAGGTGATGAGCAAATCACAGCATTCCACTTAGCTGGAGATCTCGTTGGCTTTGACGCGATAAACCATATGTCCCACCCTAGCTTTGCGCAGGCGTTGGAAACTTCTATGGTATGTGAAATCCCGTTTGAGATTCTTGATGACCTATCAGGCAAAATGCCTAAGCTTCGTCAGCAGATCATGCGTTTGATGAGTAACGAAATCAAAGGTGATCAGGAAATGATCCTGCTTCTTTCTAAGAAGAATGCAGAAGAACGTCTAGCCGCATTCCTACACAGCCTGTCTACTCGTTTCTCTCAGCGTGGCTTTTCAGCAAAAGAGTTCCGTTTGACGATGACACGTGGTGATATCGGTAATTACCTTGGCTTAACTGTTGAAACCATCAGCCGTCTGCTTGGCCGTTTCCAAAAGAGCGGCATGCTAAGTGTTAAAGGCAAATACATTACGATTCTTGACCACGATGAATTAAGCCGTTTGGCGGGTGTTTCCAAGTAAATCCCCCTGCTTTACAAATGACTTATGGAATGGCGCTACACGCGCCATTTCTCTTTTTTTACGTTTATCTATCTGAATTTATCGCAAACTCCTGCCACAATGGGTTAAATTAAAGTATCGGCATCACCCAGCTGGAGGTTGTTATGAACAGATATACCAACTTGCTCGTCGCTATCGATCCCGACCACGAAGAACAACCTGCGCTCTCCCGTGCGATGGATATCGCGAGAAAATCTTCTGCGCCTGTCAAAATAACCCTATTCCTTGCCATCTATGACTTTTCTTATGAAATGACCTCTATGCTTTCCGCAGAAGAGCGTCAGGCAATGCGTGCAGGCGTGCTCAAACAGCGAGAAGAATGGATAGATTCAGTCGTTGAAAACAATGCGTGTGAAGGGATAGACGTTGTAAAACACCTTGTCTGGCACAATCGTCCTTACGAAAGCATGATCGCAAAAGTGTTTGATGGAGAGCATGACTTGCTTATCAAAGCGACACATCAGCACGATAAGCTCGGTTCTTTGATTTTCACGCCAACTGACTGGCACCTGCTTCGCAAATGCCCATGCCCCGTTCTTCTCGTAAAAGAACATAGCTGGCCTGAGCATGGAAAGATCCTCACCGCGGTGAATGTTTCTTCTGAAAATGAAACTCATGAGCCGCTCAATGACAAACTGATCGATGAAGCAAAAGCGATGAGTAAACTTCTTAACGCAGAAGTGAACCTCGTTAACGCCTACCCTGCAACACCGGTGAACGTCACGATAGAGCTTCCTGAGTTCGATCCTGCTTCATACACTGACGCCGTGAGAGGACACCATTTGCTTCAGATGAAAGCATTGCGGCAAAAACATAGCATTGATGAAGAGCAGACTTTCTGCCTGGAAGGTTTGCCCGAGGATGTTATCCCCGCCGTTTCCAAAGAGCTTGATGCTGAGTTAGTGATACTGGGAACAACAGGGCGTGTGGGATTGTCGGCCATCTTTATCGGCAATACCGCTGAACATACTATTGACCAACTCAACTGTGACGTTTTAGCGATTAAACCTGACGGTTATGTCAGCCCGCTCGCACCTAATGTTGGCTTAGGCTGAGAAACATATTTTGAAAAGCGCCGAAAGGCGCTTTTTCTTTGTCTATGACTTTAAGTCTATTTCCCTTCGGCACTGGCATCCTGCCACGAAATCCGTATCATACGCGCCTAACCTTCGCATCGGGGAGCGATGTGCCATTACCATATGCCATTGGCTGGCTTGATCGCGTAGAGAAATTTTAGAGGCACTTAGTATTAACATGTCGAATCAAGAAATCACCAAAGCACAAAAGTACAACCAGAATAAGTTGCAAAAGCGCATTCGCCGTAACGTCGGCCAAGCCATTGCTGACTTCAACATGATTGAAGACGGCGACCGTATCATGGTTTGTCTGAGTGGCGGTAAAGACAGCTACACCATGCTGGAGATTCTGCAGAGTCTACAGAAAAGCGCACCGATTTCTTTTGAACTCATTGCAGTAAACCTGGATCAGAAGCAACCGGGTTTTCCTGAGCACGTGCTGCCTGAATATCTTGATGGTCTTGGTGTTGAGTACAAGATTGTAGAAGAAGACACCTACTCGATTGTTAAAGACAAAGTGCCAGAAGGTAAAACCACCTGTTCACTATGCTCTCGCCTGCGTCGCGGTATTCTTTACCGCACAGCTAAAGAGTTAGGTGCAACTAAAATTGCACTGGGTCACCACCGTGATGACATTCTGGAAACCTTGTTCCTGAATATGTTCTACGGTGGCAAGATGAAAGGCATGCCACCTAAGCTGGTTTCCGACAACGGTGAACACGTTGTGATTCGTCCTCTGGCGTACTGCCGTGAGAAAGATATCGAGCGTTATGCAGAAGCCGCTGAGTTCCCAATTATTCCTTGTAACCTGTGTGGTTCGCAGCCAAACCTGCAACGTCAGGTGATCAAAGAAATGCTGCGCGATTGGGACCGTCGTTTCCCAGGTCGCATCGAAACCATGTTCCGAGCAATGCAAAATGTGGTGCCATCGCACCTGGCTGACTTCGAACTGTTCGACTTCAAGAGCATCGATAAAGATTCTGGTGTCATTAATGGTGGTGATACTGCGTTCGATAAAGAACAATTCAGCGATACACAACCATCAGAAGACGATGTAGTTGAATTTGATCCATCGCTGAAACTGGACGTGGTTCAAGTGAACTAAGCAGACCAACAGAGACAAAAAAGCCCGCAGCAGCGGGCTTTTTCTTTTTTAAAGGCCAGAGGCTAACTTTGCGGAATCCAAGGCGTCACTTTCAGCGGCTCTTGCGGGAAGAAGACACGCTCCCCACTCTTTAACTCCGAAGCGCGTATAACAGCGACCTTGCCATTTACATCGATTGTGCGCCCTTCTGAGGTTTTCAGCTCAGGTTGTGCATCAGCAAAATGTACAGTCACACCTTCCACTTCCGGCATAAACCAAGAAGCAAACATACCGCCTAAATCCTGCATCATGGTCGTCATCTGAGGAACCAGGTTATTCACCTCTTCTTCCGTCACTTCAGAACCAAAACTGCTCTTTGCCAACACCTGGAATGAAATATCACAAGCTTGGGTGCCAGCAGTTTCAATAAACACATCGGGATTCACTTTACGCAGGTGGTTATCAATGGGAAGTGGTAGCTCTTGTGATGCTGGGATCTCAAACTCTTCGTAATGTGCTTTTTTGGTCATCCAGGCTTTGGTGATTTGACAAGTCGCCCCTGAAGAAGGAGAAACCATAAAATACCCAATTTTTACGTCTGGATGGTTTTCACCATAGTTATGCTTAAGCTGGGTGTATAGCTTGCTATAACTGAACTTTACCTGCGCCGCAGCAGCAGGTGCTGAAATTACAGCTGCCAACAAGACAGCCGTAAGTCCTTTAATCATCCTTGGCTCCAATACTTCTCGTTGTATCGAATCATGCTTTGCACTTCTTCGACATAAGCTTGGCCGCGTTCAGAATAACTTTTCAATCCATTAGCCAAAGCAACGCCGGAAATCGGCTCACCTGATTTTCTCAAGTCAGCTCGGATATCCCGCAACTGGGCATACGCTTTATTGCGGTTGACGTTAAGGAAATACGCGCGGATTGATTGGTAAGTGTCTTTGAACACGGCAACTTCGTGGGTTTTACCCTGCGAACGTGCGCTTGGCACCATGCCGCAGCCCGAAGTGTAACACCACTGCCCAAAGTAGTTATTTCCTTCGCGGGCAAAGCGTGATGTGCCCCACCCAGATTCTTTCGCTGCCTGAGTCAGAACAAGGTCAGCCGGGATCACATCGACACGTTTTAATGCTTCCTGATACCACGCCTTGTCGGCACCGGCTTCAGGTAAAGGCAGATTAAAGAGCTCTGCCACACGTGCAACAAACGCTTTGTCTTCTTGATTTGGAGCTTTACCTTTATCTAGTTCAATCAGACGCGCTCGTGCATCTTTGATCAGTCCGTTGACGTAATTGATGCCGGGTTTCATGAAAGCCACGAACGCTTTTTTCTTCTCATCGACTATCTGGTAAGAGCCAAAATCAGGCTTCACGACCATCGAAGGTGGTGGTGAAGCCGGCTGTAGATTGTCTACTGTGATGGGAGATTGTGGGGCGTCGCTACACGCAGAAATAAACAGAGCCGAAGCCAATACAGCATGGGAAAGCTTCATTTACGCGTTGAAAACCTCTTTATTACCGCCATCAGAAGAAGAATCGTCATCTCCCTCCTGTGACACGGTCACTTCAATACCAACACCGAACATTTCACGGTAAAGCACGCCCTTCACATTGAACATGAAAGGTAGCGCCCAGACCAAGGCCAAGCCTGCCGTCGCATATGAAAAGACAAACAAGATAGCAATGACGATGTAAACCAAGGTCAATGGTATCAGTTTTTTTATAATCGCCCTAAATGAAACGATCATCGCCTCCACCGGGCGCAGCCGTTTTTCACAGATAAGCAGAATGGTCATGGAAAAGGTAATGCCGAGGAAAATGCCCAGCAACGGAATGAGTTGGCTGCTGAAGCTTTGTAATGCGTTGATAAAGCTCATTGCCAACGTCACTGCCAAACCATAAGCCAACCCTTTTATGATATGCCTAGGTTTGGTTCTAAAGCCTATCGCGTGGCTTAAACCCATCAGGCTCGCACCGGCATAAAGTGGTGCGGATAGCACGGTGGCCGCGAAAACAGCAATTCTGGCCGACGCCATAAGATCAGGCGTCATTTGCTGTTTGCCTATAAAGGCTTCCATCACCGAGTAAGGCGTGCCATTCATGATGGTCAATGCCACAAGAAAAATCAGAATGTGCGCAATGGTCAAAATCACTGTCGCTGGCAGAAATTGCCAAAAATGCTTTTGCGTTAGCTTAACGGCTTCTTGAACTACGCTGGAAGCACTCAAGTTGTAATCACCACTCAGCGCATTTTCTAAGGTACCGCCAACGTGCAGTGCATTGCTCAACTGTTGTTTATTCATAACAAAGTAACTTTTGTCTTTAGCCTAAGAAATTTCCCCACTCTTAAAGTTATAGGTGATATTTTTTGGATGCGTCTCAAGGTGTCGCATTTTTGGACGTCACATTAAGGGTCTATACTTGCGAGCGCCCGCGTCCTCAAATGGATGATGCAGGTCACAAGAATCGGTTTTGTTCGCGGTTTCTACATTTTCTTATGCCGCGTCAATTCAGGGCGAAAAATTCCCGATAAAACACAAAAAAACGCTTTAACTTCATGATTCGCACGTCTATCATGCGCGGTCTAATTTTTAGGGGAATTTTTACTTAGCTAATCGCCCGTGGTGTAAGGAGTGAGAGTAGAATTGAACGCAACACAACCAATTAAAAAACCCGTTGTCCAGTTAAAAGGACTGTGTAAGAGCTTCGATGGTAAAGAGATCATCTCTAACTTCGATCTTGAAATTAACAACGGTGAGTTTTTAACAATTCTAGGTCCGTCAGGTTGTGGCAAGACCACAGTACTTCGTTTGATTGCTGGTCTTGAAGATGCAGACGATGGCCAAATTATCATTGATGAGCAGGACGTTACTGCTATCCCCGCAGAACATCGTCATGTTAATACCGTTTTCCAAAGCTATGCATTGTTCCCGCACATGACAGTGTTCGATAACGTTGCTTTCGGCCTGCGCATGCAGAAAGTCGCTGAAAGTGAAATCGAACCACGTGTGACGGAAGCCCTTCGCATGGTTCAACTGGAACAATTTGCACCACGCAAACCTCATCAACTTTCGGGCGGTCAACAGCAACGCGTCGCGATTGCTCGCGCTGTCGTGAATAAACCAAAAGTACTGCTGCTTGATGAGTCCCTCTCTGCGCTGGACTACAAACTGCGTAAGCAAATGCAGATAGAGCTGAAACAACTCCAGCGTAAGCTTGGCATTACTTTCATCTTCGTTACTCACGATCAAGAAGAAGCGTTGTCGATGTCCGATCGCATCATCGTAATGAAATCCGGTGAAGTGGTTCAAGACGGCACACCTCGTGAAATTTACGAAGAACCAGCAAACCTATTCGTTGCTCGCTTCATCGGTGAAATCAACGTGTTTGACGCTGATGTTATTGCCCGTATTGATGAAGAGCGCATTACTGCCACCATCGAAGGCCGTGAATGTCAGGTTTACTGTAAGTTGGACGTTAAAGCGGGTGACCGCGTGAAGGTCCTGCTTCGCCCTGAAGATCTGCGTATCGAAGAAATCGAAGCGGCAGATTCTGGTAATGGCATTATCGGTTACGTTCGCGAGCGCAACTACAAGGGCATGACGCTGGATTCAGTGCTAGAGCTAGAATCTGGCATGTCAGTCATGGTCAGCGAATTCTTCAACGAAGATGATCCAGATGTAGACCACTCTTTGGATCAGAAAGTCGCGATTACCTGGGTTGAAAGCTGGGAAGTGGTACTGCCTGATGAAGAAGCTTAATCTCCAAAACGCCATCATTGGCGTGATTGTAGGTTGGTTGCTGCTGTTCGTGTTTATCCCGAACCTGATGATTATTGTCACCAGCTTCCTGACCCGCGATGACGCAAACCTGATTGAGATGACCTTCACCTTGAGCAACTACGCCAAGTTGATGGACCCGCTCTACGCGAAGGTGGTTTGGCATTCATTCTATATGGCGGCCATTGCTACCCTGCTCTGTTTGCTGATTGGTTACCCGTTTGCGTACATTATTGCGCGAATGCCAGTGAAATGGCGTCCTGTGATGCTGTTTATGGTGATTATTCCTTTCTGGACTAACTCGCTGATCCGTACGTACGGCCTGAAAATTTTCCTGGGTACCCGTGGTTTGCTTAACGAAGGCCTGCTGACGCTGGGCATTATCGACAAGCCACTACGGATTATGTACACCGAGTATGCGGTGATGATTGGCCTGGTTTATATCCTGCTGCCATTTATGATTCTGCCGCTTTACTCAAGCATCGAGAAGCTGGACAACAGCTACCTCGAGGCGGCGAAAGACTTAGGCGCAAGCAAGCTTCAGGCATTTATCAAAGTTATTTTACCTTTGACCATGCCGGGCATCATCGCTGGCTGTCTTCTGGTTCTGCTTCCAGCATTGGGTATGTTCTACGTATCTGACCTACTGGGCGGCGCGAAGAACCTGTTGATTGGTAACGTCATCAAGAGTCAGATCCTCAATGTTCGTGACTGGCCGTTTGGTTCAGCAGCGAGTATTTCCCTGACTGTATTGATGGGTCTTATGCTGTTCGCCTACTGGCGTGTTGGCAAACTGATTAACAAGAAGGTAGAGCTGGAATGAGTAAGTTTTTCCGTACCAGCTTTATGTCGCTGGTCTATGCGTTCTTATACATCCCTATCGTCATTCTTATCGTTAACTCGTTTAACGAAAGTAAATTCGGTATGGAGTGGAAGGGTTTTACTACCAAGTGGTACACCCTGCTTTTGAATAACGACAGCCTGGTGCAGGCGGCGTGGAACTCACTGACAATCGCAGTGTTTTCTGCAACTGCAGCGGCAGTTATCGGCAGTCTGACTGCTGTTGCCCTGTTCCGCTATCGCTTCCGCGGTAAAGGCTTCGTGAATGGCATGCTGTTCGTGGTAATGATGTCTCCTGACATCGTGATGGCAATCTCGCTGTTGGCGCTGTTCGTGTTGATGGGCGCGCAATTGGGGTTCCTGACCCTGCTGTTATCGCACATTACTTTCTGTTTGCCGTTTGTAGTGGTGACGGTTTACAGCCGACTGAATGGTTTTGATGCGCGTATGCTTGAAGCAGCGAAAGACTTAGCTGCGAGCGAGTGGACGATTCTGACGAAAATCATTCTGCCTCTAGCTGCACCTGCGGTTGCTGCGGGCTGGTTGTTGAGCTTTACCCTGTCTTTGGACGACGTCATTGTTAGTTCGTTCGTGACGGGTCCAAGCTATGAAATCTTGCCACTGAAAATCTACTCAATGGTTAAGGTTGGCGTTTCTCCGGAAGTGAATGCTCTGGCGACGCTGATGCTTATCGTCTCTCTCGTGCTGGTTATTTGCTCTCAAATGCTGGCACGCGACAAAGTGCGATAATGATACGAGGGGAGCAATCTTGAAGGTTGCTCCCCTCTGTTGTTTTCGCATTTTTCAGTCACGGATGGCTTGAACCACCCGTTATTCTCAATAATACCAATGAAAAACTACAGGAGTTGTCGATGAAACCCTGGTCTAAGTTTGTGCTGGGAAGCGCACTGTCCTTCTCTCTTTTCTCTCACGCTGCGATTGCAGAAGAAGAGCTCTATTTCTACAACTGGTCTGAATACATTCCTACCGAAGTGCTTGAGCAGTTCACAGAGGAAACTGGCATCAAAGTCATTTACTCAACCTACGAGTCAAATGAAAGCATGTATGCAAAATTGAAAACACACCCTGAAGGTTACGATCTGGTTGTGCCATCGACTTACTATGTGAAGAAGATGCGCGACGAAGGCATGCTGCAAAAAATCGATAAAAGCAAACTTAGCCACTTCGACGGCCTTGATCCAAACAACCTGAACAAGCCGTTTGACCCAGATAACCAATACTCTATCCCTTACATTTGGGGCGCTACAGGTATTGGTGTAAATACAGACTTTATTGAAAAAGATTCTGTTAGCTCATGGGCCGACCTTTGGAGTCCTAACTACGAAGGCCAACTGCTGATGATGGATGACGCTCGTGAATTCTTCCATATCGCTCTGACCAAACTCGGCTACTCGGCTAACACCACCAACCCGGAAGAAATCAAAGCGGCTTACGAAGAGCTGAAGAAGATCATGCCAAACGTGCTGGTGTTCAACTCAGACTTCCCAGCAAACCCTTATATGGCAGGTGAAGTTGCACTGGGTATGCTTTGGAACGGTTCTGCTTACATCGCTCGTAGCGAAGGCGCACCTGTAGACATCGTATGGCCGGAAGAAGGCGCGATTTTCTGGATGGATAGCCTCGCGATCCCTGCAACGGCTAAAAACGTGGACGCTGCACACAAGATGATCGATTTCCTGCTTCGTCCAGAGAATGCAGCGAAACTGGCTATCGAAATCGGTTACCCAACACCGGTTAAAGCGGCTTACCCTCTCCTGCCGAAGGCGTTCAAAGACGACCCAAGCGTTTATCCACCACAAGATGTGATGGAAAAAGGTGAATGGCAAAGCTCAGTTGGCGAAGCGAATGTGCTTTATGAAGAGTACTTCCAGAAGTTGAAAGCGGGTCAGTAACACACAAAAAGCGGCCAGTGGCCGCTTTTTAATCTATTGTTAACGGCAAGTTAATCCTGAAGCGCCAAGATCTCCCCGACCAGTTCTGGTACAAGAATACTCGCCTTTCCATAGCGCTTTTCATCAAATTCGCTCTCTACTGCACTTGGCTCCAGATTCACTTCAATCGTTCTCGCACCATTAATGGCCGCTTCGTGCACAAACCCTGCAGCAGGATAAACAGAGCCCGACGTACCAATCGAAATAAACAGGTCTGCTTCTACCAAAGCGGTATGGATCTTGTCCATATCAAGTGGCATTTCACCAAACCAGACAACATGTGGCCTCATGGGCGATGGCATTTGGCAGCAATGACATAGGTCATCGACCATGATGTCATCTTTCCAGTCCAACACCTGATTAGAGCCACTACAGCGCGCTTTCAATAATTCGCCATGCATATGGATAATGTTTTCGCTTCCTGCGCGCTCATGAAGATTGTCGATGTTTTGCGTAACGACCATCACCGAACCTTCAAGCTCCCGTTCCAGCTTTGCCAATGCTTCGTGAGCAGGGTTGGGAGCAACACCAGACTGAAGCTGTCGGCGTCGCTGATTGTAAAAGGTTTGCACCAATGCTGGGTTTCTCGCGAAACCTTCCGGTGTGGCAACGTCTTCGATGTGATGCTCTTCCCATAAACCATCTTGCGCCCGAAAGGTACGAATCCCCGACTCCGCCGAGATACCTGCACCAGTCAATATGACAATGTTTTTATAGGGAAATTGCATGTTGGGCTTCCTTTCTGGTCGTGATTTCTGCGCGCTTATTCGTGTCATTCTTTGGCTAGCGCTTTAATCCTTTATATCACTGTTGGTATTGGCAAAACAGGGTGACGGGACTAGACCATGGTCGAAATTCCACATAAAACAAGATTTAACGAGAGAAACCAGAAATATGTCTTATATTTAATAAGTGTCCCAAACATGAATCGGAACGACTAATTGCGACCGCTCAAACTCACATTACTTGCCGCTTCAGCAGCTACATTAGCTTCAGGTCATGCTGCGGCTAATGAGCACGTCAAGGTCAGTGGGTTCGGAAATATATCTGCCATTCACTCAGGCTCCGAAGATTTTGGTTTCGTTTATGACCTAACCAAAGAAGGTGTCTTTGACGAGTGGAGCCTTAAAGCGGGTTCTGCGGTCGGATTACAACTTAATGCCAATCTCTTCGATAATTGGGACTTCGTGATTCAGGGGGTTGTTCAGGAACGCATAGAAAACGATTTAAATAAGAGCATTACCTGGGCCTTTCTTCGATACAAAATCTCTCCAGATGTGACCGTCAGAGTCGGACGTATCGCCACTCCGATTTATATGTTGTCAGAATACCGCGATGTAGGTTTTGCTTACCTATGGACAAAGCCTATCACGGATTTCTACGCCAATATTCCTGTTACCAGCTTGAATGGTGGTGACATTGCTTACACCACCCCATTCGCAGATGGCGTCATAGAAGCCAAAGTGTTTGGTGGGCAGTCCGAAGTATCCATAAACACCGTATTTAGCTCGTACGAGGTGACATTGTCACCTCTGGTGGGAGCAAAGGTTAGTTTTCTGTCTGATCTATGGAACCTCTCAGCGTCGGCAGCCTCGGCCAAAGTTGATGAGGGAAACCCAGCGGCGTCTTTGATCGCTTTAGCTGGAGGGAACACGCAAATTTTAGCAGCGTGGCCCTCACTTCAAGGCACATTGCAGGACTTTGAATTTGAATCAACATGGTTTCGCTACTATTCGATTGGCGCTCAATATGAAACCGGAGACTGGAACGTACAAACCGAATTGAGTTATACGGATGCAGACTGGCCTTTCTTTCCAGATTTGATGGCGGGATATACCAGCCTTGGAAAAACAGTTGATGACCTCACCATTTACGGTTTCGTTTCAAAAGCAAAATCAGTAGGCAACTTCTACGAATTAGAACCACCACCTGGCAACGTTTTATCAGTGCCAGAGATCAGTTCTGCATATGGGGTAATCAAGTCCAACCTAGATGCACGAGTGATCGACCAGGAGACGCTCGGTGTTGGAGCGCGTTATTACATCAATCCACAGCTATCACTAAAAGGACAAATAGAAAGAACTTGGTTGAACAACGATAGGATCGGGGGCTGGTCAGTAACTGAAAAAAGCCTAACAAAGCCAGTACCTGAATACATCGATACCTTCTCTATAAGCCTGAGTTTTGTGTTCTGACATGAAAAGATTTGTATTCGCGATACTCACATTGATATGGCTAGCATGGTCTCCAGGAGTCCGTGCAGAGTTGGTTGTGGTTGTGAATGCAGAAAACCCGCTAAGCTCTTTGTCCTCTCGGCAGTTGATAGATTTGTACATGGGTCGTTACAACTCCTATCCAAATGGAGAATCAGCGAACACAACCGATCTTCCCGAAAAAAGCAAAGAACGTGAGTATTTTTATCGGATGCTAGTCGGCAAATCAGCTGCGCAAATTAACGCTTACTGGGCAAGGTTACTTTTTACTGGTAAGTCAGAGCCTCCACAGACCGTTCGTTCTTCCGCTGACGTCATTGCTTTAGTAAAAGATAACAAGAATGCGATTGCTTATATCAACGAAGCCGATCTGGTTGATGGTTTGAAAGTGGTATATCGATTTGAAAATACTCAATAAACGCATACACATTCGGGTTGCCACCGGGGTGGCCACAGGGGCGCTACTCTTCTCGATCTTCGCTTCCATCACTTGGTTCTACATCTCCTACCACCAGGAAGTTGACCGGTCACGCAGCCAGATACGCCAGGTTATCACCACCATTGAGCAAACTGCCTCGATAGCGATGTATTTAGGTAACAAAGAACTGGCAGAAGAAGTACTTAGAGGGCTTGAGGCGAATGACATTATTTCTGCCGCGCGACTAACTAGCCAAGATGGGTTATCCGCCTCGTTTTCCGGAAACAGCGAACTTGACCAAACCGACACAGCCATCATTTTTCCTATTATTTCTCCTTTTGATGAAAACGAATTCGTTGGTGATCTTTTGGTGTACCCAAACCAAAGGTATATCGAAAACAATGCGATATCGTTGGCAAAGATTCAGGTTATCGTACTGGTTTTCTATTCGGTGATCATCGCCCTGCTTACTCTGGTTATCGTCAACCGCATCCTGACGGAGCCAATGAAAAACATCGCGAACCGCTTCCACTTAATAACCCCCGGCGACGCCACAAGGATTGATGTGCCTATCGGCCACAAAGAAAACGAAATAGGTGCGCTGGTTGGCGACATCAATGGCCTGTTAGACGCCGTAAACAACCAGATAGACAATGAGCGGGAGCTAAGGGCAGAAACGGAAAATCTCTCTAAAAAATTCCGCTTTATATTCGAGCGCGCCAGTGCCGGCATTGGTTTAATCGATGCCAGCAATAAACTCATCGTTGCCAATCCAGCGCTACTTAGGCTGCTTGGTCAAACCTTTATCGTCGATGCAGAGCGATTCAATAAGACTGACTTCACCAGTTACTTCAACGACCCTGCCGAAATTAAAGAGTTCATTGAAGAGTTTTGGCTCAAGCCAGGTAACCAGTTCAGCGCCATGGACATTCAACTTAAACACAAAGTCCGTGCCGCCGACCGCTGGGTGCATTGTCTGTTTTCAAAAGTCGAAGACATTAATAATCCCGATGATAGCCTGCTTGAAATCGTGCTTTATGACATCACCGAGCGCGCCGAACGAGAGCAAAACATTATCTATGAAGCAGAACATGACCCAATTACCCAACTGCTCAACAGACGGGCTGGCATGGCGAAATTGGAAGTGTCTCTGGAAGAAGCTGAAAAGAAACAGCGTAAGTTTGCGTTACTGATGATTGACTTGGATGGCTTTAAACATGTTAACGACACATACGGGCATGATGCGGGTGATAAGGTGATTATTGAAGTTGCTAAACGCATCAAGCAATTCTTCCGTGGATCAGATGTCGTCGCCCGTTGGGGCGGTGATGAGTTCTTGATTGGCTTCTCTTACAACCCGAATTATGAAACGGCCGTGTCTGATATCGCGTCAGACCTCCAGTTCCAGATTGCCCTTCCTGTAGAAATCGGCCACGAACAGACTGCCTGTGTCGGTTCAAGTATCGGTATCAGTGTTTATCCCGATAACGATGAGACCATCAGTGCTCTCATTGAACAAGCCGATGAAGCCATGTACTACGTGAAAAATAACGGTAAAAACTTCTTCCGTTTCTATACAGCAGAAGAAGCGACCGCATCTGCAAATCGTTAAACTATCTCAACAAGGAAATAGACCCTTACTCTCCTACTCTGTATTCTGCCTTGAATCTTCAAATGGAATGGAAGCTTGTTGATGCATCCCCTTAGAGTGTCTGTGCGGGCTGTCTGCTATCACGAAAATACGATTTTGCTGGCTGAACACCGCGATGAACGCGGCCTTTGGTACATCATTCCCGGTGGCGGTATACAACACAATGAAACGCTGGACGTTGCCTTTAAACGAGAACTGCTAGAGGAAACCGGTGGCGAAGCAGACATGGGAGACATTCTGTTTGTTCGCGAAGTCATTGCTGATGAATTAGACACCACTTACCTTCCTAAACACCTTCATCAAATTGAATTGTTTGTGGAAGCGACTAACTTTCGTCAGGTAACAGAAGCCTCCGAACTCGACAAAGACCAGATTGGAATGGTTTGGATGCCTCTTAATAAGTTGCCTGAATTATTGTTTTTTCCGAAAACCATGGTCAAAGCACTGCAAACAAAATCCTTCGATCGCATATATCAAGGACACATTCTGTAACTGGCTAGACCATTTAGTACTATTCACTCAGTTACAATGCCCAGCAAGATTAACAGTGGACATCCACCAAAAGAGATCATGCAGTTAAATAACTACTTCAGCCAAAAAGATGGCCAGTTCGTTTTCACTCGCCAGCAAGCCAGCCATTTCGCCAAACTCGTTGCCGGTGACTTTAACCCAATACACGATGAAGACTCGAAGCGATTCTGTGTTCCTGGTGACCTTCTGTTCTCTGTTCTCCTCGCAAAAGCGGGTATCAGTCAGAACATGAAAGTGAGCTTCGCAGGCATGATCTCCGATAACCTTGGTCTCAATATTCGTGAAGACGACAACGGGAACCTCGATGTGGTCGACGCGAATGATAAATGCTATCTCACCATGCACCGTGAAGGTGAAAACCTTGTTGACGAGAAGCTTGCGGCAAACGTCGCTGAAAACTATGTGAAGTTTTCCGGCATGAACTTTCCACACATCATGGTTCCTTTGATGGAAGAAAGCGGCATGATGATCAATCCAGACCGCCCGCTGGTGATGTATGAGAGCATGGAGCTCAATTTCAAGCACCTTAATTTCTCTAACCCTACTGTAGAGCTGACCCACTCCAGCATGGAAGTTTCAGGTAAGCGTGGAGCTGTCATTTTGGCTTTCGCCTTTAAAGAAAATGGTGAAGTGATTGGCGAAGGGAAAAAGAAAATGGTGTGTAGCGGCTTAAGAGAATTTGAAACAACAGCAGTCGATGCGCTAGTTGATAAATTTAACAGCCGAAAATCCGAATTTTTATCAGAACTGCCTGCATAACCTGTACGACATACCATATGAACCCCGATTCATTCGGGGTTTTTTATTTGCGTCAATGTCTTATGTTCAATATTTAGTCACACTTTTCACACACTGTTCTATATTTAACTTATCAATAGCGCGCTGGAGTTAAATATGGCAACTGCGAATCTACTCTCTCATATCGATAAGCTCCCAAAGATTCCAAAGGTCGTTCAGGAACTGATGGATTTGGTGAACAGTGACGGTTCTGACATGAACCAAATCTCTGAAAAAATGGCAATGGATCAGGTGATCAGTGCCCGCGTGTTACGCCTGTCGAATTCTGCTCATTTTGGACGTGGAAGAAGCGTTAGTTCCGTCGACGAAGCTGTTATTCGCCTTGGACTTGGCCCAATTAGAACCTTGGTGACAGCATCAGCGCTGATGAGTACCTTCCCCAAAATTGAAGGACTGGACTTAAATGCCTTTTGGGGCTCCACATTCGAAGTCGCGACCTTATGTAAATCCGTGGCTAGAGAATTGAAGGCGGACCAAAACGAAGCCTTTACGGCGGGTATGCTTCATAACATCGGCGACCTGCTGATTTACACCGTTTATCCTGATAAAGCCCAGAAGGTGGAGTTACACATGGAAGCGGGTAAAACCAAGCCCGAGGCGCAACAAATCGTCCTAAATACCGACAATGCAGAGCTTGGCGGTCAACTGGCAAGAAGTTGGAAATTCGCAGATACCCTCGTCGATGCAATCGCTCACCAATACGGGGCTGTTCAAGGCGACAACTTTTCTCAATTGGCTGCTATTATCAACTTCTCATCAAAAGTCGATGATAAATGGGATGATCTTGTAGATGGCGAAGCCAAAATAACCTGGCTTAATCATCAACTGGAATACAGCATGCTTGGCCTGAATGAAAGCATTGTAGAGACCATAGATGACATCCGCGGTGCAGGTCGAGAAATGGCAGACTCGCTGCTGTAGGCCTTTCCCAACAACACCTTGAAAAGCGCCTTTTGGCGCTTTTCGCACATCTAGCATCCATTAAGGCATTTTTGGAAACAATAAATTCATTTAATGCTATTTATCGAAAGGTGGTCGGTGCATATTCTCAAATTCTAATAATTAGAAAATCCAGTCTCCGAAAGAGTGACTAGAACTCAATGAAAGCAATGTCGCGAGGACAGCAAATGGAACAACCTCGGATTTACCCTGCAAAGCCACGGAAGGTTTACCTCTACGCCACTTGTCTGGTGGATGCTTTTGACCCTGACACTGGGTTAGATGCTATATCTCTGTTAGAGCAACAAGGCATAGACGTCGAGTTTGTTCCTAAACAAACCTGTTGTGGACAGCCTGCTTACAGCTCGGGCTATACGGAAGAAGCCAGAGCCGTTGCTGAACACCAAATGGCTCTGTTTCCAGAAAACATTCCCGTGGTCATTCTTTCCGGCTCCTGTGGTGGCATGATGGTTCATCACTATCCTCGCCTGTTTAAAGATCATCCCCTTGAAGCTACCGCAAAGTCTTTTTCGGCACGTGTTTTTGAGCTCACCGAGTTTCTGGCCAATGTCTGTCGCGCACAATTCAAAGACCAAGGAGAACAAACCACCGTCGCTATGCATACCTCTTGTGCCGCACGACGAGAAATGAACGTACACGTTTACACCGCACATTTGCTGGGACAACTCGACAATGTGGAAGTGAAACATCCCCAGTATGAAGAAGAGTGCTGCGGATTCGGTGGCACTTTCTCTGTTCGCCATCCGAACATCAGTGAAGCCATGGTGGATGACAAATCAAACAACCTGAAAAACACCGGCGGCGTTGAATTCGTCAGCGCAGATTGGGGTTGCATGCTCAATATCAATGGCGCGTTGGAATACAAAGGCAAAACCTTCAAGGGTAAACATATCGCCCGTTTTTTGGCCGAGCGCACCAGAACCGCAGGAGGTGAACAATGAGTCACAATACGCCTGAACATTTCCACCTGCAGGCACAAGAAGCGCTGGGTGACAAAGAGCTTCGACAGAATTTCCGTGGAGCGATGGACTACCTTCGTGGCAAACGGCGTGACGCCTTTCCTGATGCAGCCGAAGAGAAAGCCGTACGTGACCGGGCTGAAGCCATTCGTCAACGCTGTTTAAGCAAGCTTCCAGAGCTTTTGGATAAGCTAGAAACTCAGCTCACCCGTAACGGCATTCATGTTCATTGGGCACTCAATGCAGACGAGGCCAATGCAATTTTCAGTGAAATTGCAGAGAAACACCAAGCCACGCTCATGGTGAAGGGGAAATCTATGGTGAGTGAGGAAATTGCCCTCAACCACCACATGGAAAAGCAAGGTGTACGCTGTTTGGAAAGCGACATGGGCGAGTACATTGTGCAATTGGATGGAGATACCCCTTCGCACATCATCATGCCCGCGATTCACAAGAACAAGCAGCAGGTGTCGGACACCTTCGAGCATAACCTCGAGGATTTTAAGCCAACGACAGATGTCGATACCTTAATTCAAACTGGCCGCAATGCTCTTCGCGAGGCCTATCAAGAAGCTGAGATTGGTGTTTCAGGTGTTAACTTTGCAGTCGCTGAAACTGGCACACTTTGTTTGGTCGAGAACGAAGGCAACGGTCGCATGTGTACCACTATTCCCAGCGTCCATATTGCCATTACAGGTATCGAAAAGGTGGTCGAGTTCCTGTCTGACGTACCACCGCTCTACAGTGCCCTAACCCGTTCCGCCACTGGCCAGAACATCACAACATACTTCAATATGATCAGCAGTCCACGTAAAGAGGGCGAGTTCGATGGCCCTAAAGAAGTCCACCTTATTTTGTTGGACAATGGCCGGACTCAGGCTTATCACGACGAAGAACTGCGTAAAACACTCCAATGTATTCGCTGTGGTGCTTGCATGAACCACTGTCCGGTTTATACCCGCATTGGCGGCCACGCCTACGGAACAGTCTATCCTGGCCCCATAGGGAAGATTATCTCTCCGCATCTGATGGGAATAGACAGTACCAAAGAGCTGATTACCGCATCCAGTTTATGCGGTGCTTGTGAGGAAGTGTGTCCGGTTCGCATTCCTATCCCTTCCCTGCTCCAGCGTTTGCGTCAGGAATCTAAGAACAAGCCGGAAACGAGTCATGATGCTTTAAAGGGACAAAATGCGGCCAGCAATACGCTAGAAAAGGCTGCGATGAAAAGTTTCGCTTTCGCCGCCACTCACCCATCGCTCTACCACTCAGGCCTCGATGCCGCGAGAAAGATGAACGGACTCATCCCGAATCATCTCGGTAACTGGACGCAGTGTCGCGTGAAGCCGAAACTCGCCAAAACCTCGCTTAAAACCAAGCTCGCACAGCGCAACGGAGGCCAAAAATGAAAGCACAGAGTCAACAAGCCCGCGCTTCAATCTTCGCTAAGTTGAACGCGGCACCACGAGCGCCGAAAAGCAATGAATTGCCAGCGTGGCAAGCCTGGTCATCGGAAAACAGTCAAACACGCGTTGAACGCTTACTGGGATGCATGGAGGCAAGCCACACGGAAATTATCCGCACCGAGAAAGGAAGCATTGAGACTGCGTTGACAGAATGCATTCAAAGTAATGGATTCGGCAAAGTGCTGTTTTCGAAAAACAGTCCGTTGAAGGAGGCCGTCGCAAATCAATGCTCTAACGCAACGGCGATGAAATATGACCAAACTATGGAAGCGCTGAAAACCACCTTGTTCCAAGAGGTCGATGCCAGCGTTAATGTGATTAAAGCCGCTATTGCCGATACTGGCACCCTCGCCATTGTTACTGGCGAAGACGAACCGCGAGCCCTGTCACTGGTTCCCCCTGTTCATATTGCTATCCTTCATGAATCTGACATTGTGTCTAATTTCAGCGAGTTAATGGCTTCTACTTTTTGGAAAGAAGCGGGATGGGAGACCCAACCACCAACCAATTTGGTATTGGTTTCTGGCCCTTCAAAAACAGCAGATATCCAACAGACACTCGCCTACGGCGCTCACGGACCGAAGCGCCTGATCCTGATTTTGGTTAAGGAGTAACCATGAGCCAAACATTGGCTGACTCAATCTACAATACCCTTCATGAAGCGCTGCAACAAAGGATTCCACTGCAACGCCTCATCACGGATGAAACCCGTCGTTTAGCTTATGGTACGGATGCCAGCTTCTATCGTTTAATCCCTAAAATTGTCGCGCAGGCGGATGATTTAGAGGATGTGATTTTCATCATTCAAACCTGCGGCGAACTGAATGTTCCGTTCACCTTCCGCGCGGCAGGCACCAGCCTTTCCGGTCAAGCAGTGTCTGATTCGGTGTTAATTACGCTCACAGATAACTGGCGTAACCACACCATTCTCGAAGACGGTGAGAAAATCCGGCTACAGCCAGGTGTGATCGGTGCAGATGCCAACCGCTATCTCGCCCCTTTTGACCGAAAGATCGGGCCAGATCCTGCCTCTATCAATAGTTGCAAAATCGGAGGTATTGCGGCGAACAACGCCAGTGGCATGTGCTGTGGTACTGCACAGAACACCTATAAAACCGTCGAGTCGATGAAGATCGTTTTTCACGATGGAGCCCTTCTCGATACTGCAAATAGCCAATCGATCGACCAATTTAAACAAAGCCACCAGCATCTGATTGAAGGTATTCAGTCACTCTGTGATTGCGTGAACGCGAATGACGAATTGAAGTCACGTATCGCTCATAAATACCGCTTAAAAAACACCACCGGCTATGCACTCAACGCTTTGATTGACTTCACTGATCCTATTGATGTGCTCACGCACTTGATGGTGGGTTCTGAAGGCACATTGGGCTTTATTGCAGAGATCACTTACCACACTGTGGTGGAGCACCCGAACAAAGCATCAACCTTGTTGGTATTTAACGATATCGAAACCGCATCCCATGCCGTCACCGCCCTTTCTAAAACGCCCGTTTCTTCGGTAGAAATGATGGATGGGCGCGCGCTGCGCTCCGTAGCCGACAAGCCCAACATGCCAGACTTTCTGCCGTCGCTAACGCTCGAACATTGCGCCTTGCTGGTGGAGTCCCGCGCCGCGGATCAGGAAACGCTCGACCAGCAATGCGACGCTATTCTCTCGTCCATCGCTCAATATGAAGTGCCACATCAAGTCGAATTCACCTCAGACGCTCACACCGTCGCAACATTATGGGGGATTCGTAAAGGCATGTTCCCTGCCGTTGGCGCTGTCCGTGAAGCGGGTACAACGGTAATTATCGAAGATGTCGCCTTCCCCGTTGAACGTCTAGCATCAGGCGTGCGTGAACTGCAGGCATTGTTTACCCAATACGATTACCACGAAGCTATCATCTTCGGCCATGCACTTGAGGGTAACCTGCACTTTGTCTTCACACAGGGGTTTGATTGCGAAAAAGAAGTTGAACGCTATGGCAAATTTATGGACGACGTAGCGCAACTCGTTGCCGTGAAATATGGCGGCTCTTTGAAAGCAGAACACGGTACAGGCCGTAACATGGCGCCTTATGTCGAATTAGAATGGGGAACTGATGCCTATTCACTGATGCAACGCATTAAAACCTTGTTCGACCCCAAAAGGTTGCTTAATCCCGGCGTGATCATCAATGATGACCCTAATGCTCACGTAAAAAACCTGAAACCCATGCCAAAAGCGGATGATCTTGTTGATCGTTGCATCGAATGTGGCTTCTGTGAGGCTGTCTGCCCTTCGAGAACCCTTTCGCTCTCACCTCGTCAACGTATCGTTATTTATCGCGAGTTGAGCCGTCTCGAGCGCGAAGGCAATACAGAAAGACACGCAGAGCTTCAAAAGGCATTCGACTACTTGGGGGTAGATACCTGCGCCGCAACGGGGTTATGTGCTGACCGCTGCCCTGTCGGTATCAATACCGGCGATCTCATCAAGAAAGTACGCACAGAAAAGTACAAACGCTTCACGCCGATTGCGACTTGGACGGCAGATCATTTCTCCGCAGTTACAGCCATGACTCGATTCGGTCTAAGCGCCAATAGAGTGATGCAGAAAACGCTGGGCCAAAAAGCGCTCGGCTCGACCGTCAATGGACTTAGTAAATTGACCAAAGGGAGAACCCCAAGGTGGCATGAGAGCTTTCCTGTTGCTAATAGTGCCCCAGTCGAGCCATCTGCCATAGCTAAAGAGAAAAAAGTCGTTTACTTCCCTTCCTGTGCCTCACGCAATATGGGCAATGAAGTGACCAGTGATGACAAACGCTCACTGACTGAGGTGACATTGTCACTTCTTGAGCGTGCGGGATATCAAGTCATTACACCAAACTCACTCAAATCTCTCTGTTGCGGTATGCCTTATGACAGTAAAGGCATGAATTCTATCGCCAAGAACAAAAGCCAAGAACTGGAAGCCGTACTTTGGCATGCCAGCCAGCACGGGACACTCCCGGTTCTGATGGATACCAGTCCCTGCACCAAACTCAGTAAGGAACACTTTTCCCAAACCATGAATATCATGGAGCCTGCAGGCTTTATCCTGAAGCACCTTATTGATGAGCTGGATATCCAGCCACTGGATGAAACCGTCATGCTTCATATCACCTGTAGTTCGAGACGTATGGGATTAGCAGAGACTGTGCTCAAAGCCACTAAAGCGTGCGCAAAGGAAGTGATTGTGCCTGAGCATATTGAGTGTTGTGGCTTTGCTGGCGACAAAGGCTTCTTCACGCCTGAGCTCAATGAGTCTGCTCTTTCACCGCTCAAAGCTCAGATACCAGATGGTTGTATGCGGGGATTCAGCAACAGTAGAACGTGTGAGATTGGATTAACTCATCACAGCGGTATTCCATATCGCAACATCTTGTACCTATTGGATGAGGCTTCCACGCCAACAAACTAAATAGATTGATTTTTACTCACCAAAGAGCAGCGGACAACGTCTCTGCTCTTTATCTCTTTTAACTGTCTCCTCATCACGATCACGCCTGATCAATTTATATCCATACAAATCTCGCAAGTACTACAAAAATCCATTCGTTTTCTGGTATGCTTTAAAGACCAGTTAACCATCAATCTGCTTTTGTTTTTAGTCGACGCTATCGCGAAGAAAGTAAAAGGCTTGCCCATTATGTCTCTGTTATTTTTGGATAATGAACACAAACTAAGAAATAAAACCAAAAAAGAAATTCTTGCTGAAAAAATATTGGAAATGATTTTCACTGGACTATTGAGAGACGGTGACGAGCTCCCCAGCGAACGAGAACTCTCAAACACTTTTGGTGTAAGTAGAGAAACGGTTCGCGGCTCATTAGGGCTGATATCCGAGTTCGGCTTGCTTAACATCTCACACGGTGCAAAAACAACCATTAACAGAACAACAGACCTCCTACAAAAATGTCAGGAGCTGAATCCCAGCCTGTCAGATCTTCAGATAAACAATCATGATATAGATACCGTATTTGAAACCCGAAAAATCATTGAACGGGCGATCGTTAGAAAAGCGACTCTGAATATCGATGAGTTTGGCCTCAAGACCATGGCCTCGCTGCTTGAACAACAACAAAAGCTCTTCGACCAACCCGTCCATTTTCAACTGTCTGATAAACAGTTCCACCGTTTAATTGCCGAATGCGTTCCTAACGAATTACTCAACAAATACGCCCAAGAGCTCTATGCCTTTGGCCTTCAATTCAGGCGCGTTGTGCTGTCTGTCGATGGAAGCATCGAGAAGAGTTATAAAGAACACGTGAGGATATATCAGGCTTTAGAAAACCGAGACCCAGACAGAGCGGAAGAGATGATGGTCAACCACCTCAATAGCGTTTACGACACTACACTAGAGGTAATGCGTGGTAAAAGTGGTTTTTGAGCGTGTAGAGATACCCAAACAACCTGGAGATGTAGGCTTCAGCGAGTTTGGGTATATTACTCTTCGTATGGCCGCTTACTAAATCTGTTGCCAGGGTGAGACCGGCTAAAGCCCCATATAGCGTGGTACGTATCTATCCAACGGTGCTGGAGACTGAATAGCACATACGCACCAACCATGAATACTTCCATAACAAGCAACAAAATATAAGCCCAGGCGCCAAGGTTGAAGAGAAAGAATCCTGTGTACAAACATAGATGTGAGACTATTAGAACAACATAGCCCATCGATTTGTGTAACCACTCAAAGAGCCGACGATACAGCGTCATGTTGTAGTGATCGCCATACCACATGTTTCTGGGCACAGGATTCCCGTCATCATCAACAGGTCCTCCTTTTGTTCCCCTTGCCCAGCCATATCCTCCCTGAATAACTGATAGTGCCAACACTGCTATGCCTACCTTTGCATGTAGGGTTGAAAGGTCAAAACCGCCAATACTCCAAACACTTAATCCAAATGCAATGATAGACAAAACAATAACACCGGCATGACCTAACCAGTGAGTGACCCACCAAAACTTGTTATCGAGAGCAATTGGAAAGTTTTGCCCAGGGGTAACCTTGAAATAACGTGTGACTGTAATAATGATTGGAGACAAGACCCCCCAGCTCAGTACCAGTAAAAGCGCATGAAGGATAATAAGGTTTGAAAAGCTTCTTTGCGTTTGCTCACCACTCTCAAAATGAATTTGCTGTACCCCATATTCTGGGTGGAGGCCAAACGACTTGTTCCCACCAACGGCCCACAATAAGTCAGTAAATTGAGATGGATTAATCACCACGTCCATGCTGTCGCCGGTATCCAGCATGCGTTCAAATACCAGTATGGTCTCGTTATCTTTGAACTCAATGGATGAGCCGGTGATATTCTGTTCAGGGTCGTCATTGATATCGACCTGAAGTCTGCCCGACATGTGACTATCCACAACGAGAGCCTTATCTATGTATCCAATAACCGCATCGGCATTTGTCATCGTCTTACCGAAGCCAAGTCCAATCCAGACTTCGCCAGGATGAAACGCTTTAATTTTTATGGCCTCGTCATCCAACGACCAGCAGAGAGTGAGGTCACTGTCGATAAGCCTTGCCTGATTCTGGTACGTATTACACTGCGTCGCTTCCTCTGCATTAGATAAGAAAGAAAACAGCATAAGAATTGTCAGTAAAAGTTTCACCGTTCTCCTCCTTCCTGAAGTGACTGAAAGTATGCCGTCATTGCATTCGCGTCTTCATCGCTGAGCTTTGAGGTAATCTCGTCAACCACAAGTGCCATCTCTCCACCAGTGTAGTTTCCGTCTGGTAACAACCCTGTTTTCAAAAAGCGACGCCAATCCTCTTTGGACCACTCTCCGAGCGCATCTGAGGAATTCATCAAACTCGGCGCTGGATTGAATTCTCCTATTTCCACACCATGCATCCATTCGTCACGCACAATGCCTCCCAAAGCATCCCTTGGGGTATGGCACTCGCCACAGTGGCCCAGTGCTTCCACTAAATATGCTCCACGCAATAGTTCAGGAGATACCGAGTTTCTCAATGAAAAAGCGATGTCGTCGTGGCCGGCATAGAGGGCATTCCAAATTCCTAGCCCAGAGCGGATGCTAAAGGGAAACGGGAGTTCCTTCTCTTCTACTTTTTCGGCCACTGGAGCAATGCTGGCATCGATATATGCTTTAAGGTCAACGATATCTTGGTCGCTCATACGCGAATATGTGGTGTATGGAAATGCCGGATAGTAAAAATGACCATCAGGTGAAATACCCTTTCTCATCGCCCCTTCAAACTCGGCGACACTCCATTTCCCAATACCAAAGGACTCGTCCGGCGTGATATTGGAAGATAAAAGCGTCCCAAATGGCGTTTTTATCCTCTTCCCACCCGCTGCAGCTTTTGCGCTATTCCCCAAACCCGTATGACACGCTGCGCATCCGGACAAATGATAAACATACTCGCCATTTTTTATGTCTGGGGTCAGTAAAGCGAGATCAGGATTTTTAGCATCTATAGCGATATTGGGGTAAACGAGTAACGTGACAAATATGCACGCCCCCATGGCTAACACAATCGATGCAAATGCAATCACCCTTTTCTGCCAACGACACAGAGGTTTGATAGCGAGTTTGTCTAACAACCACCTCATTGCTACCCCTTCACAGCACCGGCAGTCATCCCCGAGATAATCTGTTTCGACGCAATAAAGGTAAAGATGATGGGTGGAATCGCCAACAGCACACCCATGGCCATGATGGCCCCCCAGTCAATGTTGTATTCCGTCAATGAATTCACAATATACACGGGGGTTGTCCTCGTACTTCGGTCCGAAATAGCGTTGGCAATAAGGAACTCATTCCATGCAATTCTGAATGTGAAGATCGAAGCTGCGGCTAAACCTGGTTGAATCACGGGCAAGATGATGTGGAAAAAAACCTGGAAGGGATTTGCACCATCCATCCTTGCTGCTTCCTCTAACTGAATGGGTATCTGAGTAATGAAGCTCTGCAATATCCATATAACAAATGGTAAGTTCATCGCTGTGTAGATGAGAACAATACCGTTGAGAGTGCCATCAATCTGATAATCGAAAGTCCATATACCGAAGACAGGAACCAGCAACACAGCCGGTGGAACCATTCGCATCACCAACGTCGTCATTGAGACCACATCCCTGCCGAAGAACCGATACCGCACAATGGCATAAGCTGCCATGCAACCCGCCACTAACGTTATCGCAGTTGATACGATAGCCACATACAGTGAATTACTGACGTTGTTCACCAACGAACGGTCATCAAGCATAGTTGCGTAGTTCTGCAACGTTGGAATAAAAAACCATGCCGTGCTATCGCTCATGATGTCCACTTTCAACTTGAAAGACGTCATGAACATCAGGACGATCGGCCCCAATGAAAAAACGACAAGTGAGAGGAGTACCGAGTAGTACAGGACCGTGTTTACTGTGCTTCGTTTCATGTCCCAATCTCCCTAATACTTCTCTGCTGCAGCTTTCATTTTGCTGCTACGTGTTTCACGCATTTTGTTAAAGACAAACATCACAATGGTGATGATTAACACCAAGCCCAGAAGCATGTTTGAAAGTGCTGCTGCAAGACCAAGCTCTTGACTATCGGTGACCGTTTTAAAAATCCTCAGGGACAGTATTTCAGTTGATAACCCTGGCCCGCCATTGGTAAGGATCATGATGACTTCCAGTACCTTGAATGCATCGATCAGCCTCAGTAGCAACGTAACGATAAGAACAGGAAGCATAAGTGGAATCTTGATGTGCCAAATCAAATTCCAGTTGTTCGCCCCATCCAGGCGCGCGGCTTCTACCACGGAGCTAGACAGAGACTGGAGTGCCGCCAAGGAAAGGATCATGACAAAGGGGGTCCACTGCCAGATGTCCGCGAGAATGATAGAAAACAGAGACCAAGACGGATCGGACAACCAAGGGACACTCTCAAAGCCCATGGCATTAAGCATTTTGTTAAATATTCCAAACTGCGGGTTGTACATGTAGCGCCAAACTAAGCCAACGGCGATGGGGGCAATCATCATTGGGAGAATGAATATCGTCCGGTAAACGGACATCCCCTTCATTGGCCTTTCCAGCATCAACGCCAAACCAACACCTAATGCCATCTCCAGTAGCACGACGGTGAAAGCGAAAGTGACAGTGACAAAGAAAGATTCTAAAAATCCAGCGTCCTGAAGCAGCCAAATATAATTATCCAGCCCTGCAAATTCGGCATCGGAAAAAGGCTGGCTTGGTCTCCAGTCAAAGAAGCTGGCAAACATCATGTAGCCGACCGGATAGACCAGGGCGAAAACCAGAATGACTGCTGCAGGTGCCATGAATAGGTAAGGGGCAGCGTTATTAAGGAAGTGACGTAATGTCCGCCGCTCCGTTTTTTCGCTTTTGCCCAACGACAATGAACTCATAATTTGCATTTTCCAGTTCCGTTGGATAGTTAGAGGCAGGCGGTTAGCCTGCCTCCCTATTTTTATTGATAAGTGTAATAGCCTGCTTTTTCCATGATCGATTTGGCGGTGTTGTTAGTTCTATCCAACGCCTCCTCGATAGTGATTTCTCCCGTCATCGCTTTGGATAGATTGGTGCCCAACTCAGTATTAATTTGCCCCCATACAGGGATGATTGGTCGCCAGTCGGGGTCGGCGTCCTTGAGCGCCTCTCCGAAAATTTCCATTTGGGGGAATTTAGCGACGACGTCAGGATCTTGGTGAGTAGAGAAACGTGATGGGTTGCCCCCTGCTAGCGCGATCATCTTGTCTGCTTCCTTGGAGGTCAGCCATTGCATCAATAAGAACGCCGCATCTTTATTTTGAGCATTTTTAGGAATAGCCAGACCAAACCCACCGGTTTGCGAAGCCCGTCGCTCACCCATAGGGTGTTTTGCCCAACCAACCTTACCTACGATTTTTGATTTCTCTGGATCGTCAACTTCTCCAGCCACAATTGTCGTGTCTAGATACATCGCAGCCTTTCCTTGCAAGAAAGCATTTTTCGCTTCAGACAATCCAAACGACGTACCACCTTCGGGGCCACACTCTAGAATTTTCTTGAGCGCTTCAGCGGCTTTGATGCCTTCTGGGCTATTGATGGTGGGATTCCACTCGTCATCGAATATCCTCCCACCCAACGGTGCTAGGTGGAGCAGATAAGCATGAGAAATTTGGTGCCCTGATTTACCACGTGTCGCTAAGCCAACCATTCCTGGTTCGAGTTCTTGTATTTTACAAGTGGTCTCAAGTAGCTCTTCATAAGTTTCAGGCACTTTAAGGCCATGCTTGTCAAAAATGTCTTTCCTATAGCCAAGTACGGAGGTTTCAGAGCCAAATGGAATACCGAACAAAGCACCTGTAGGGCCCGGTAGGTAACCTTTCTTACCCCCAGCAACACCTACGTTTTGAACGTAGCCATCAATGAGGTCATCGGCATCATAGTTGGGATCAGACAGCTTTGGATTCATGAAGAAGCGAGCAAGCGGCTCTATCTGGTCAGCTGATACATAATCCGCTTTTGAGAAAACAACATAAGCGATCAGATCGTAGTCACCTTTCCTTTTTGTAAGCTCCAGTGTTTGCTTCTGGCGCATGGCCAAATACTGAAGTTGGTCGACTTCAACATCTATCCCAGTTTGCTTTTCAAATTCCGGGAGCACCTTCATCACGGCATCATAGTGAGGGTGTGCTGGGAAATTCACGACCAATGTTTCACCCTCATATGGCTTGTAAGGGTTCGCTAGCGAACTGGCCGAAAACATCATTCCTGTGCAAGCCAGCAACGAAATGGCACAACTCTTCAGATTTCTTGCATTCCTTAACATTTCTCCTCCCGCATAACTGCTTGGGGTAATTGGTGAGTAATGAATAACACTTCCCTGTCTTCGATCAGTTGTCTGGGTAAAGTGCTTTTTCGGTTTTTGCATCGAAGATATAGAGGTCTGAATACTTGAAGTAAAAATCAACGTACTCGTCTCTCTTAGGCAAACATTCGGATGTCACTTCAATAGCAACCCGGTTGCCGCCGATTTCAGAAACAATGATGGAGTTAGAACCGCAGTACTCTGTAACTAGTACTGGGAGGCTTATTTTGTTCGCATGTTCCAGAGGCTTTGTAGAAAATGAAGACGGACGAACACCTACATAGACAGAAGATGATGGTAGTTGTTTTATTTTATGCTCAAGCACCGGATCTACTTGGAATTGAAAGCCATCACCGTCAATAAAGATCCCGTCTTCTGTTTGCCTTACTTCGCCAGATAAGAAGTTCATTGAAGGCGAACCCATAAAGCCCGCAACAAATTTGTTCACCGGTCGGCAAAAAAGTTCTTCTGGCGTGCCGTGTTGCTGAACGTACCCGTCGTTCATGACCACAATTCTATCTCCTAGCGTCATGGCCTCTATCTGATCATGGGTAACGTAGATAATGTTTTTGTTGACCTTTTTTCTCATAAGAATGAGCTCAGCACGCATCTGCGCTCTCAGCTTTGCATCGAGGTTGGAAAGAGGTTCATCCATCAGCAACGTAGAAGCATCACGTGCCAAGGCTCTTCCCATTGCGACACGTTGGCGCTGTCCTCCCGACAATTCCCCTGGCTTACGATGGAGCAGATGATCAAGACCAAGCATTTCAGAAACGCTTCTTACCCGTTGGGCAATTTCGGCTTTGTCCACTTTGGCAAGGCGAAGCGCGAAAGAGAGGTTCTTCTCTACGTTCATGTGCGGATAAAGCGCATAGTCTTGGAACACCATGGCAAGGTCTCTATCTCTCGGCTCTAGTTGGCTTACCTCTCTATCACCTATATAGATGTCGCCAGAAGAGACTCTCTCTAAACCGGCAATCATGCGAAGTGTTGTTGATTTACCGCAACCCGATGGGCCGACTAACACGGTGAACTCGTTGTCTTCAAAGGTCAGGTCCAGCCCATGGATGACTTCGACGTGTTCGTAACGTTTCACGAGTTCTTTAATTCTGATTTGAGGCATGTTCAGTCCTTGAAAATGTAACAACCAACCTGCGGTGCTTTTGTCTCGAGAAGTAAAAGAACAACTTCACCTCTCAGTCTGCTGTCGCCCAGAAAAACGAGCTTAAGCGTAACTGGTCTATTAAAAGTACCAGAAGAATTCATTTTCAGATCGTCGCCTGATCATTTTTTGTTCATAATTGGCTTTTGATCAAATTTGATAACGCAATACATGAATGATTTATTGTTGATGAGACGATTAACAATATTCTTTAATTATTTTTGGTTAAAAATCGACAATCCATATTTTAATCCTTTAATAACAATATTTTAAATTTGTAACATTGGTATTTCAACGCATGTTGGTAATAATGCCATCAGTAAATATCAATAACTTATCCGGCAATATATCTCCAAAAGTCTACATAAACTGTGGTTAAAACTAGTAAGAGCCTGTCTTTTCACCTTGTCAGACAAAATATCAACTGGTACGTTTTAAATACCATTTAGTGTAAATATTGAGCACCCAGCAGCGACCCATACCGCCGAGAACATGCCTCACAGAACTCAGCGCGTTGGTGGGATCCGACAGGGAAAAGCGGATAACAGGAAAGATAGAATGGCGAGAAATGAGCCAATAGTGGCGGTGACATTGGGGGATCCATCAGGTATCGGCCCCGAATTAGTTGTAAAGAACTTTGCAGACCCTCACTTCGATCGCGGACGATGCAAAATCGTGATCGTTGGAGACGAATGGCTGTTTAGCAAAGCGCAGAAGAACGTCGGTGTCCAAATAGACACGGCACACATCGCCAATCTTGATGATTTAGCGCAAGCCTGTGAAAACAAGATTTACTTCCTGCCAATCAACACGATGGCGGAAGAATCTTTGCAGGTTGCTGTTGCAAACAAAGCAAGCGGAAGATCAGTACTCGATGCACTTTCTCTCTGTCTCGAGGCCGCGCGAGACGGAAAGATAGACGCCATCTGCTTTGCCCCACTCAACAAACATGCCATGAAATTGGCTGGAATGGCTTTTGAAGACGAACTCCATTTTTTCGCGGATTTTCTAGATGTCGATAACTACTTTTGTGAGTTCAATACGTTAGATGGCATCTGGACATCCAGAATTTCATCACACGTTCCCCTGACAGATATCTCACAGTACATAACGAGCGAACGTATCGTCTACGCAGGCTGTTTAATCAGCGATAGCCTCATCAAAGCCGGTATCTCCAATCCAAGAATAGCGGTAGCAGCACTAAATCCTCACGGTGGTGATGGCGGTACGTGTGGCAGAGAAGAGATCGACATCATAGCTCCAGCGGTCAGTCTCCTGAAAGAGATGAACGTCAACGCATACGGTCCATTCCCAGCAGACACCATATTTCTGAAAGTCAGGGACGGTGAATACGATGCGGTTGTCACCATGTACCACGACCAAGGACAGATCGCTATAAAACTGTTGGGCTTTGAAAATGGCGTGACTGTCCAAGGTGGGCTCCCTATTCCTATTACTACCCCAGCTCACGGAACGGCTTTCGACATCGCCGGAGAAAACAAAGCCAACTTTAATGCCATGCGCAAAGCATTCAATTTAGCCTGTGTCATGGGTGAATCACAATTTAGGGAAAATCCTCCTCCAATCGATGATCTTAAAGAGGGAAGCCAATGAAAATTACATCGATTAAAACCCGAGTTTTCGAGTGGAAGGGTCACACTGTTCCACCCTCTTCTAACTTCTGTTCGAACGCAACAGATATGCTTTGGCGTTCAGGCGATTCAATGGGCACATTCCGCTTTCATGATTGGGCGGTAGTGGAGATACAAACAGATACCGGTATTGTCGGCATCGGTAATGTCGCCCTGGCACCGCGCATCGCTAAAAACATCATTGACCATTACCTGGCTCCACTTGTCATCGGTCATGATCCTTTTGACTACGAGCATATTTGGCAAAGCATGTATCGCTCCACCATTGCTTGGGGGCGCAAAGGAATCGGTATGGCCGCTATTTCTGCCATTGATATCGCTATATGGGATGTCATGGGCAAAGCCACGAATAAACCGGTATTTAAACTGCTTGGAGGCAGAACGAAGGAAAAAATCCCTGTTTATGCCTCAAAGCTGTACCGAACTGACTTAGATGAAATGCAAAGAGAAGCGCAGTCTTATCTGGATCAAGGCTTCAACATGATGAAAATGCGTTTCGGTTACGGCCCAAACGACGGCCCTCAAGGCGTTAAACAAAACCTAATGTCCGTTGAAGCAGTTCGGGAAGTTATCGGCTACGACAATGATTTGATGCTTGAATGCTACATGGGTTGGAATCTGGAATACGCGAAGCGCATCTTGCCAAAACTTGAGCGCTTTGAACCGAGGTGGTTAGAAGAGCCAGTGATCCCAGATGATATCGACGGTTATGCTGAACTTAATCAGTTGACGAGTATCCCGATTTCCGGTGGAGAGCATGAATTTACCAGTCATGGTTTCAAGCAATTGTTAGACAAAAGAGCAATTTCTGTCATTCAGTACGATACCAATCGCGTCGGTGGTATCACAGCCGCACGTAAAATTAATGCCTTAGCCGAGGTTTATAGCGTACCTGTCATTCCTCATGCGGGGCAAATGCACAATTACCACCTGACGATGTCCACACTGGCGTCTCCTATTGCAGAGTTCTTCCCTGTTCATGATGTAGAAGTTGGTAACGAACTCTTCTACTACATATTTGAAGGCGACCCTGCTCCCGTCAATGGATATCTGGATTTAGATGACAATATGCCTGGGTTGGGCTTGTCAATATCAACCAAATATTTGGACCACTTTAATATCATCGGATAGGTGCCAACATGACCCACTATCGTGTAATCCAATTTCTGTCGAACGAAGGGCCTTGCTTAGCAAAGGTTATTAATGCTGACGAGGTGATACCTCTAAAGAAGACACTGACCACCTATGACGTAGCTTTAATGGCTTTAAAAGGCTCAATACCATTAACATCCTTGATTGACGGTTTGTTGTCGGATAAAGCCATCAGCTATCAGCAACTGATTGATGAAGGTCTGATTCTTCCTCCTTTTCATCATCCGGACGATGCCCACGCCTTTGTCACGGGCACTGGCCTAACTCACTTAGGCAGCGCGGACACACGTTCTTCGATGCATAGCAAAATCCAGCAGGATGAGTCGACACTGACGGACTCCATGAAGATGTTCAAGATGGGCATAGAAGACGGTATCGCGACAAAGACACGTTATGCCTCTCAACCCGAATGGTTTTACAAAGGAAACGGCAGTATTGTCCAAATGCCATTTGGTGCGATGGCCTCCCCTTCTTTCGCGCAAGATGCAGGGGAAGAGCCCGAACTCGTAGGCGCATATATTAATGACGGTCTTGGGAACCCCCATCGCATCGGCTTTGCAATAGGAAACGAATTTTCTGACCATGTCACCGAGCGTCACAACTACCTGTGGCTAGCGCATTCCAAACTCCGGAATTGTAGCTTTGGACCAGAACTGCTGATTGGCGAAATTCCGGAGAGTCTTGAAGGTACCAGCAGGATTCTTAGAAATGGCGAAGTCATCTGGGAAAAGCCATTTGTGACAGGCGAAAGCAATATGTCCCACAACATCCGTAATCTTGAACATCACCATTTCAAGTACAGTCTTTTCCGTCGTCCCGGTGACGTCAATATACACTTTTTCGGTACGTCGACGCTCAGCTTTGCAGATTCGGTAAAGACCATAGACGGTGACGTGTTTGAAATTGAAGTGCCTGAGTTCGGCAGACCACTGAGCAACAAATTGGTGCAGGAAAGCCCAAGTACAGACTCAGTTGTGATTGTTGATGTGATGTATTGAAGGGATTAGGCATGAATAAAGATATTTTGCTATTGAACCAAAAGAGCGCGCACACAATCGGCTTTTTTGATGTCGAAAGCGGTGAAGCGGTAAAGCAAATAGAGTTGGGCCAGTTTCCTCACGAGTTTGTTGTAGATTCTAAAAATGAGTTTGCGTATGTAGGCCATTACGGCGTGCAAAACTCTGGGATTACCGAAGACCATGGCGGCTGTAGTATTTTCGTGATTGATTTGAAAACTCAGGAGCACGTCCACACCATTAGTACTTGGCCATATTATCGTATTCATGGCTTAGCGCTTGATAACCAAGACCGCCTTTATGCCATGAGTGAATCCCAAAATGTCATGGTCATCTTTGAGTCACCCAGAACGGCCTGCGCGCCTGATAGAGCACTGCCTTCCGGTGGTCTTAAAACGCACCTGTTTTCACTAACAAAGGATGGCAGTACCGCTTATTGTCTGAACCTTCTCAGCCATACTGTGACAAAGATTAAACCTTGGGACCCTGTCTTTGCCCCCGTTGCCATATGTCCGGGTAAAAAGCCCGAGGGTAATTGTTTAACCCGTGATGAAAAGACACTATTTGTGACCAACCGCCTTGATAACCAAGTTGTCGCGGTTGATACAACTTCGCTAGAAGTGACTGCGCGGGCAGACACAGGGGCCGATCCCACCAGAGCCTACCTGTCTCCTGACAACCATCTTTATGTCACCAATTACGGCGGTCAGTCCATCAGTATTTTTACCTTAGCACTCGAAAATATAGGGATAATTGACTTACCTGCCGATCCAATTGCTGTCAGCTTCCATCCAACGAGCGGTGATGTTTTTGTTTCATTGACTAATGACACCGTTGCAGTGCTCGATGCGAATAATTTAAACGTGAAGCGTTCATTCTCTTGCCTCGCGGAGCCCGACGTTTCAATGGTCCTTCAATCCTCTTCAACTCAAAACGGAGTCTGAGTATGTCTGTAAACGGCGTAATGTTTATTGCTGGCGAAGAAGTCAACGGCCAAACCGGTCAGATGTATTCAATCAATCCTGCGACCGCTTTACCTTTTAGTCCTCCCTTCGCTGGCGCATCCAGTGAACAAGCAATGGCAGCTTGTATAGAAGCAGATAAAGCATTCGGGAGTTATCGGCACACATCACCGAAACATAGGGCGAGATTTCTACGAAAAATAGCTGAAAACATCATGTCGCTCGGTGACGAACTTATAGAGCGGGGGACTTTGGAAACAGGTCTACCGCTAGCCAGGCTAGTGGGTGAAAGAGGAAGGACCTGTTCGCAGTTGAACCTCTTTGCAGATGTTCTTGAAAGTGGCAGTTGGCAGGATGTCAGAATTGACTCTGCTCTCCCCGATAGAAGCCCACTTCCCCGCCCATACCTTGGTATGACGAAGCAGCCTTTAGGACCAGTGGTTGTTTTTGGTTCCAGTAACTTTCCACTTGCTTTTTCTGTTGCAGGTGGCGATACCGCATCAGCATTGGCGGCTGGTTGCCCAGTCATTGTAAAAGGACATCAGGCACACATGGGGGTATCCGAATTAGTTGGGCGATGTATCGCAGAGGCTGTTAAATCATGTGAGTTACACCCCGGGACTTTCTCTTTGGTTTTTGCAAATGGTAACTCCATCGCACATGAACTTGTTGCTCACCCTAGTGTGAAAGCTATTGGATTCACCGGCTCTCAAGCTGCTGGTCTGGCTTTGATGCAAACAGCACAATCAAGGAGGGAGCCTATTCCAGTCTACGCAGAGATGAGCAGTATTAACCCAGTGGTGTTGATGCCGAAAGCTCTTGAGGCTGACCCTGAAGGTTTAGCTAATCAGTTTGCCGCATCTTTGACGATGGGTGCGGGACAATTTTGTACCAACCCAGGCTTGATACTCGCAACTCCTAGCCCCTCGTTGTCTCTGTTTATTGAACAAGTAAAGCTGCAACTTACGGACTGTAGTGCTGGGACCATGCTGACGAGTAATATCTTTAAAAATTACGACAGTGCGCGAAACACAATGATGGGTCACTCAAAGGTAAACGTAATCGTCGAGGGAAAAGCAGACAGCCCAAACAGTTGTCAGCCCGCGTTTATCGAAGTATCTAGTAGAGCTTTCCTTGAAGACGAAAGCCTACATGCAGAGGTATTTGGGGCTTTTTCCATGCTGGTTACCTGTAAGAACACAACAGATATGATCCAAGTCATTAAACGCCTTGAAGGTCAACTGACGGGTACTGTGCATGCCGATTCTGATGATGACACTGAGTGTGTTCATGGCATCGTGTCAGCGATGGAGCTCAAAGTTGGGCGAATCCTGTTTAACGGATTCCCCACAGGGGTTGAGGTATCAAGCGCGATGGTTCATGGCGGTCCTTATCCTTCAACATCGAACAGTCAAACCACATCTGTGGGTACACTCGCGATTGATAGATTTGTTCGTCCTGTCTGTTATCAAAACGTTCCAGAGGCTTTTCTACCTGATGAGTTGAAAGCAGATAACCCACTGAATGTCAGCAGAACGATAGATGGCAAGCCAGAATAAAATAAAGAATCAGGATAGCGCTTCATGGATTACACCATTCATTTCGATGATATTTTCGCTGAAGGAAAAACACCGCAGAAACTTTGCTCTGGCGTAATATGGGCAGAAGGTCCGGTCTGGCTGAGGGAAACTAATGAGGTACTTTTTAGTGATGTCAAAGGCTGCAAGCTCTATCGATGGAGTGAAGCGGATGGCCTCAGAATAGAAAAAAATTACTCCCATTTTTCGAACGGGAATTATCTTGACTCAGATGGCAATCTTATCAGTTGTGAACATGGTAGGCGCTGCATCAGCAAAACTACACCAGACGGTGTCAGCACTATTCTCGTTGATAACTTTGATGGAAAAAGATTGAACAGCCCAAATGACGTTGTGGTTAAGCGAGATGGCAGCATTTGGTTTACGGATCCGCCATATGGGATTTTAGGGAATGACGAGGGATTTCAGGCACAAAGCCAGATGATTGGATGTTATGTTTATCGCTTCGACCCGGTAACAGGTGATCTGGATATCATGACGACGGACGTGCAGAGGCCGAATGGCCTCGCTTTCTCGCCGGATGAACAGACGCTGTACGTAGCCGATATGTCGATAGTCGAATTTCCCACCAAGGGCAGACGAGAAATCCGCCAGTTTACTGTCGAAGAAGACGGTTCACTCGGTAAAGGGGACACCCTCTGTATTGTCGAGCCAGGGATCCCAGATGGGTTTAGAGTAGACATTCAAGGGAACATCTTCTGCAGCTGCGATGAAGGAATTGCCGTTTTTACACCAACCGGCGAGAAACTTGGATTAATACCCGTACCTGAGCGGGTCAGTAACTGCACTTTTGGCGGTAAAGATCAGTCCTACCTGTTCATCACTGCAACAACGTCACTTTATGGTATCAAACTGAATACGCAGGGAATCCAATACACCCAAACAACATGATTTTTAAGGGCGTTTAGGTTGGTTTATAAGCTAAGGCTCTCGCCTTCATCAATATCAAAGCCCAGCGGCTCCATGTCAATTTGGGTTCCATGAATTTGACTGAATAAAGCCAGTGCAGCATGTTCGCCAGTTTCTCTATCAGGCGTAATGATACTGGCCAATTTCGGCATCATAGACTGCCCGATATCAAGTGCATGAATACCGGCAATGCCAATTTGCTCTGGAACCGACAATCCCTGATTTTGGCACTCAATCAATACGCCAGCGGCTAGTTCATCATCGGTGCAGAAGAAAGCATCGGTATCCGGGTAGCGTTCCAATACCTTAGTCGTCATTTTACGGGCCAGGGATACTGAGGATTCCGCCTTGGCGGTAATACTCCTTGGTGTCAGCCCTGCGTCTTCCATCGCGTCGACATAACCTTGAAGCTTGCTTGAGGTTCGGATCCCCTTTTTCACATTCAGACAAACAATGTGTTCGAAGCCGCGCTCAATCATCAGGGTGACCATAGAAAATGCCGCCAGTTCGTTATCGATTCCAACGCTTTGGGCAGTTTCATTTTCTGTCGCGTCCATGATTTCGATATAAGGGATACCCGCGGTGTGAATCATCTTCAGTGATTTCTCGGTATGGTCGTTGTCAGCCAAGATCAGCCCGTCCACATTGAACGAAAGCAATGACTCAATACGTTGCTGTTCAATCTCTGCCTCATAGCCGCCGTGAGCCAGCATCAGTTGGTAACCGTTTTCTTCTATAATGGCTTCTATACCGGCGATCACTTGCTGGAAAACAGGATGACGAAGAGAAGGAAGGATGACGCCAAGCGTTTTACTGCTGCGGTTGGAAAGAATATCGGGAACCCGGTTTGGGATGTAGCCTAAATCATCGAGGGCAATCTGGATTTTCTCGCCTGTTTTCTTAGCGACTTTGTGTGGATGTTTGAGGTAGCGACTGACGGTCATTTTGGTGACACCAACGCGCTCGGCCACGTCACTCATGGTAGGACGACGATTCTTTCCCATAGCAATCTCCTCAAAACACTCTTCCAATAAGTTTTTGAGACGATTCAGTTATTCGCCAATAGGAATATGCAAAGTGTGACCCATAACATTAACTCTATATCCAGCGAATAAAGGTTATTGCTTACTGGCATCTACTCTCATAAAACGTGCGAACTTTGGAATGCCATTTTTGGTGAAACCATTGTGGCGATAGGTTACCAGCTCGCCAAGCTCTGGCGGGTTTTCCCGTTGAAAATCAGAAAAGCCTGTCCCGATTTTAAATTCCTTCCCATTGGGCATCCTCACTACTAATGCACCCATCCGGCCTTCATGCTTTCCTTTGCCGTCTACATACCCAATCACCTCAGCTTCGGCATCATCAGCCACTTTCATTTTGATGACATTTGCCGAGCGCCCGGCCTGATAGACACCGCTTAGCTTTCTGAGCATCAAACCTTCACCGCCTGCATCATTGATTGTCTCAAGTAATGCCAACAGAGATGCTTTGCTTTCAACAGGTTTGTGTTCAACAAAATCAAGATGAGAAATGTTTAGTCCTTGCGCCATGCTCTTAAACTGCTTGTAGCGAACATCAAAGCTATCTAGGCTGGCAGGAAGGTCGAAGACCATAAATTTCACCTTCTTCCACTCTTTGTCATCAGGCTTGCCATCCATGACCGCCGCCATCGTTTCTTCAAAGCGGTTACGGCCTATCCAAAGCTCACCTTCCAGAGGTATTTCCGGTAACGCATCAATAAACCATTTCGGTGCGTATATCAGTTTGCCTTGTCGTGTAAAAAGGTACTGGCCGCTCCAGTAAGCTCGAATACCATCGAGTTTTTCACTGAACACATAGTTTTCCCAGTGACTGATTTCAGACTCTTCAAATGGAATCGCTAATTGTGGCTTATAGTGCAAGCAAGTTGTGGCATGGACATGCTGACTGGTTGCCAGACCTAAACTGATGGCTAAAAGCAATGGAGTAGGTTTCATGGTCTCTACACAATATATTCAGAAGGTAGATATCCATTTTTCCTGCGAAGCGCCCTATTACCAGTTTGGATGAGGTATTTGAGATATCTCATCAAGAACTTTGTTTGCTGTTGCAGATACAAACAAAAAAACGGCGCATTCGTCTGAATGCGCCGCTCTTAAATTCGTATTTAAACATCAAGCAAAGGCGTAAATATAAGTACCGTCCTTGATGGTATTGATCACTTTCTTCGACAAGTAATTTGGTAGCGCCGGACAACCCCAACTGCGACCCAGCTGACCTGTTTTCGCAATGACATTTGGATGAGCATATGCCGCACCATGAATCACTATCGCTCTGCGACGCGCGTTGTCGTTCACACCTTTAGACAAACCATCGAGACGCAATGAATAGCCGTGTTTCCCGTAGTAAGTCTCCGCAGCGCGGAACACGCCGATAGAAGTTTGACGCGAGTTAACCACATTAGAAAATTTCTTCGCGTATAGCGAGCCGCTGTTTTTGCCATGAGAGACATAAGAAGCGAACAGCACTTTGCGTTTTTCTGCATCAACGACCCAAAAACGTTTTTCTGAAGAAGGTTTGCCGTAGTCAATGAGAGTGAAAACAGATTTTCCTGTTCTGTGTGTGCGGAAGTGATTGTAGGCTTTTTGGAATTTGTCGAACGATACCTCGTCAGAGAGGCTAAGTTGCCGATACATAGACTGTGCATCTGGCAGAATGGCTGCGAATACGTTCGCAGAAAACAGTAATAAAATGAGCGCAAAAGTCGCTTTCAACGCCTTAAACATAACATTCCCCGTAAATGGTATGTGATTAAAAATGCGTGCCGAGCAATGCAAATCGGCTAATCCCATTTATGTCATACCAAAATTCGTGCCAGAGCCTTATCTGAAACGATTAATTATATTTTTCAGTAAGTTAGCTTTTTTAGTTTACAAGCTGCGCATTTTTCCTTTCGTGCGTAACCTGCATGTGGTCGGTGAGAAAGGCATATGCTTGCCGTTTGTCATCACCTGTATGAAGGAATGTTGCCATAGCGGCAAAAGGTGAGAAAGCCAGCGACAACGCTGGCTTTCTATTTTTATAGATAAGTGCTTCTAAGATGAAGCATGACTGTAAAGCAGAGCTAGATAGCGTCTATAGCGTTCTTGATTCGCTTATCTGAAATCGGATAAGGCGTACCAAGTTGCTGGGCGAAGTAGCTGACACGAAGTTCTTCAATCATCCAGCGGATTTCCTTCACTGACTCAGGAACACGCTGCCCTTTCGGGATTTTATTCAGCAGCTCTTTGTAGTCGTTAGTGACAGATTCAATCTTGAGGATGTGCAGACGATCCTTATTGGGATCAATCGGCAGTTTTTCCAGACGACGCTCCACTGCATTCAGGTAACGCTGAATATCCGGCAAACGCTTCCAGCCGCATTCCGTCGCAAACCCTTTGAAGATCAATCCCTCAACCTGAGCTTTAATATCCGACAGGGCGAACGCCATGGTGAAGTCGATTTTACCTTTCAGCTTCTTGTTGATGCTGAATGCCGTCGTCAATATCTGCTCTACCTGTTTGGCGATTTCCACCACGGTGTCACCCAGTTCTGCACGAACATATTCCTTCAGCGCTTCAAACTCTTCAGGCTGCCACTTCAAACCGCCCTGTGACTCAATCAGCTTATCCACACCACAGGCAATGCAGTCATCAATCAAATCCAGCACACGACCGTAAGGGTTGAAGTACAAACCGAGTTTGGACTTGTTCGGCAAGTTGTCGTGCAGATATTTGATTGGCGATGGCACGTTAAGGAGGATCAGACGACGCTGACCTTGTTGCATCGCCTGACGCTGCTCTTCTTCGGTTTCGTAAAGCTTAATGCCCACCGAATCTTTGTTATCAACAATCGCCGGGAAAGCTTTTACCTCAAAGCCACCGCGTTTTTGCTGATACATTTTCGGCAACGTACCAAAGCTCCAGGTGGTCAGCCCTTGTTGCTCGATATCGTCATCCGCAACCTGAGACAAGGTTTCCTGAACCTTCTCTTTCAAGCCATCTTTCAACTCATACAAATCGTAGCTTTCGTTCAGCTTGCGATTCTTATGGTCCACCGCGCGATAAGTGATCTTCAAATGCTCAGGCAACTGGTCCAACTGCCAGTTTTCACGAAGCACGGTCACGCCAGTCATACGTTTGAGCTCTTTCTCCAACGCATCCAACAAGGGCATTTCCATTGGCGTAACACGCTGCAGGAATGCAGACGCATAGTTTGGTGCCGGCACAAAGTTACGACGTAACGTTTTTGGCAACGATTTAATAAGCGCAACAATCAGCTCGTGGCGTAATCCCGGGATTTGCCAATCAAACCCTTCAGGTTCAATCTGGTTCAACACCGGCAGCGGAATGTGAACCGTCACACCATCGTGATCTTCACCTGGTTCAAACTGATAGCTTAACTTGAGCTTCAGATTGCCTTGATGCCAGAAGTTCGGGTAATCCAGTTCAGTCACATGGCTGGCATCGCCTGCCAGCAGCATGGCTTTTTCGAAGTTCAGCTTTTCTGGTTCATCACGGCTGGCTTTCTTCCACCAGCTGTCGAAATGACGTCCGGAAACTACGGTATGTTCGATGCGCTGGTCGTAAAACTCGTAGAGCGTGTCATCATCAACCAGAATATCGCGGCGACGTGATTTCTTCTCAAGCTCCTCGACTTCCGCCAGCATTTTACGGTTCTGATGGAAGAACTTATGTTTGGTATCCCAATCCCCTTCCACCAGCGCAGAGCGGATAAAGATCTCACGGCTGACAATCGAATCGATGCTGCCGTAATTCACCTTACGCTTTGGAACGATAGGAATGCCATAAAGCATGACTTTCTCGAACGCGAATACCGCTGCCTGTTTCTTCTCCCAGTGCGGCTCGGAATAGCTTCGCTTGATAAGATGTTTCGCCAGTGGCTCTACCCATTCAGGCTGGATCTTAGCGGCAACACGGCCCCAAAGCTTAGAGGTTTCAACCAGCTCGGCGACCATCACCCACTTCGGCTGCTTCTTGAAAATGCCTGATCCTGGGAAGATATTGAAACGGGCATTACGCGCACCCTGATATTCGTTCTTCTCCTGATCTTTGAGACCAATATGAGAGAGCAAACCAGCCAGCAACGACATATGAATGGACTGATAATCAGACGGTTCCTGATTAATCTTGAAGCCCAACTCATTCACCACCTGGCGAATTTGATAATGAACGTCTTGCCACTCACGAACACGAAGGTAGTTCAGATAGTCTTTCTTACACTGCTTGCGGAACTGGTTACCGGAAAGCTCTTTTTGCTGCTCTTTGATGTATTCCCAAAGATTCACATAAGCGAGGAAATCTGACTCTTTGTCATTAAAGCGGCGATGCTTTTCATCAGACTGCTGTTGTTTATCAGATGGACGCTCACGCGGATCCTGAATCGACAGCGCAGACGCAATCACCATGACTTCATGCAATGAGCCAAGACGGGCTGATTCCAGCACCATACGCGCCAAACGCGGGTCGATTGGCAAACGTGCCAGATTACGCCCCGTTTCGGTCAGACGTTTGTGGTCATCACCTTTCTTGCCTTCTTTCAGCGCACCAAGTTCTTCAAGCAGACGAACACCGTCAGAAATGTTGCGACTGTCAGGCGGCTGAACGAATGGGAATGCAGAAATGTCACCCAGACCAATGGCCGTCATTTGAAGGATAACGGACGCTAGGTTGGTACGCAGAATTTCCGGATCGGTGAACTCAGGACGCGACAGGAAATCTTCTTCTGAGTACAGGCGAATACAGATACCGTCAGACACACGACCACAGCGACCTTTGCGCTGGTTCGCACTCGCCTGAGAAACAGGTTCAATAGGCAGGCGCTGAACCTTGGTGCGATAGCTGTAACGCGAAATACGCGCCGTACCCGGGTCAATCACGTATTTGATACCCGGCACTGTCAGCGAGGTTTCTGCGACGTTAGTTGCCAGAACAATGCGTCGACCAGAGTGGGACTGGAACACGCGGTTTTGCTCTGCCGATGACAGACGTGCATAGAGCGGCAAGATCTCGCAATCACGCAGATTGCGTTTATTCAACGCGTCGGCCGTATCACGGATTTCACGCTCACCGTTCATGAAGATCAGAATATCGCCCGGCCCTTCATCATGCAGCTCATCGACTGCATCGAAAATCGCCTGAAGTTGGTCTCGATCCGTATCTTCACTATCTTCGACTAGAGGACGATAGCGCACTTCCACAGGATAAGTTCGGCCAGAGACTTCGATAATCGGCGCGCCACGGAAGTGGTTAGAAAAACGTTCAGGGTCGATAGTCGCTGATGTGATGATCAGTTTGAGGTCTGGACGCTTTGGTAGAAGCTGTTTCAGGTAGCCAAGGATGAAGTCAATGTTCAGACTGCGTTCGTGCGCTTCATCGATGATGATGCAGTCATACTGATTCAGAAAACGGTCATGCTGGATTTCCGCGAGCAGAATACCGTCCGTCATCAGCTTCACACGGGACTCTTCCGACACCTGGTCGTTGAATCGAACCTTGTAACCGACCGTTTTACCCAGTTCAGTTTCCAGTTCTTCAGCGATACGGGTTGCTACTGAACGTGCAGCCAGTCGGCGGGGTTGGGTGTGGCCAATAACGCCTGATACACCAAGTCCCAGTTCCATGCAGATTTTAGGCAACTGCGTGGTTTTACCTGAACCGGTTTCACCGGCGACAATCACCACCTGATTGTTGGCAATCGCCTCTGCAATGTCGTCTTTTTTCTGACTGACTGGCAGTTGCTCAGGGAAAGTAATGTTTGGCTTATTAGCCAAGCGTTGCATGCGCACTTGCATCGACTTAGCGATGTCCAGCGCGATCTCATCGAAGACAGCCTGACGGGCTTCGTCTTTCTTAATGCGTTGTGCTCCCTTGATGCGTTTGCTGAGACGGAACTTGTCTTTCAGCATGCAATCATCAAGCGCAGCGAAAAGCGTTTTAGCGTTGTTTTGATGGATTGAAGCGGTCAAATCGATATCCAAAGAAATGCTGTTTTGAAGAAAATCCACTCACGATACGAGCGTAAGACTCGATAAGGCTCAGTACCGTTTGAAAAATTGCGAAGATTCTACCACAACACGCAGCAAGCTCGATCTTCAATCTTTCTTCCAAATTTCTGGCTACTTACTTTTATTGATAATCCCAATCTCTGTTTATTTTCCAAAGAGGATCCCGTTTCTCATTTCGTATTCATTCCCTGCCCTTAATCATGCCTATTTATAAATGCATACAATATGTTTTTCTGGACTATTCATGATTTCAGCGTTACTCCATCGATCACTTTGGATTGCTTTAGTGCTGATTACCGTATTCATTGCACTCGTCACCACTCCGCGCCTTTCAATTGCCATGCCGGCCAACGACCAAATGATTATCAATTCATTGAAAGAAAAAGGCATTATCACCAAGGACATGAGTGAAGAAGAGGTCCAACACCAACTCAGAAAATACCTCGGACAATTTCCTAAAGAACCCAATCAGCCTAAGCCTCCACACCACAAAAAGACCCAGCCAAAGGATAAAACGAATTGAGTGCCCCAAATGGCTCTCGATACAAAGCAAAGAGATACGACAACATAACCAAAGAGAAGGATCTTCACCTTATGAACAACGTCAAAGCTACCTCCCTGCTCCTGTTAGTCTCCATCGCGATGGCTTATCAGGCTCATGGGCAAACACCGAGCGATCGGGCTATCGTCAATGAAGAGAAAATCATTGAGTACCTTCGTAGAACTGGAGTCATCAACAACCACTCAACAAAAAACGAAATAGAAAGAGCCCTCTCCGAATACCTTAACCGTTCCGAGCCCAAAGACGATGGTGTCTTCTCCAAAAAGTCTTTAGAGCTCAAGCACGATGTATTAGCTCGCAAAGAGTCGCTTAGTGCTCCAGATCAGAATAAGCGTGCCCTTTTCTCGCTACTTGCTACTAGTCAACGTATGGATAAAGTGCTCGGCATCCTGATTGATTTTCCTGATCTTCCCTTTGACGATAACCAGCTAACGCCAGATTTAACGGATATGTACTACGAGAGCTATCCGGCATCGCATTATCAGAATCTACTGTTTGGCGACTCTTATGAAGGGCCAGACGGAAATCCTCTCATCACCATGAAAGCTTATTACGAAAAAGAATCTGGAGGCTCTTATAGCGTTGATGGCTTGGTCGCAGGTTGGTATCGCGCTAAAAATCCAGCGGCTTTCTACGGTGCTCGAACTGATTCTGGTGGCAGCGATATCAACGCAAGAGCGTTAGTAATGGAAGCACTGGATGCGCTCGCGAAAGACCCTTCCATTAATCTGGCAGATTTCGATAAAGAAGACCGATATGACCAGGATGGCGACGGTGACTTCTTCGAACCGGATGGCTTAATAGATCATCTCATGATCTTCCATTCATCTGTCGGCGAGGAAGCTGGCGGCGGAGCTATTGGCACTGATGCAATTTGGTCTCACCGTTGGAGCCTTTCTTCCGTTTATGAACTTGAAGGAACTGACAGCGGTTTGGGTTACTGGAATGGCAAATACGCAGCCTACGATTACACTATGCAGCCGATTGATGCCGCAGCAGGAGTAACGGCGCACGAGTATGCCCATGACCTGGGATTGCCCGACGAATATGACACACGATATTCAGGGCGTGGAGAGCCAGTTTCCGCATGGTCGATTATGTCTTCCGGTTCTTGGGCTGGAAAAATTCCCGGCTCAGAACCAGTAGCATTCAGTGCCTGGGCAAAAGAGTTCCTCTTTGCCAAAATGGGGGGAAGCTGGTTATCACCGGAAACCTATTCGTTAGAGGATTTGGCAGGAAACACGAAAACGGTTCGATTGGCAGAAACCACAGAAAATAACGACGGCACTAATCATGTTCGCATCAACCTACCGGGAAAACGTATTCCGGAAATCCCTCCAAAACAGGGACAGTACCAGTACTATTCCGGCAAAGGGGATGACCTTCACACCAGCATGTCAGCAGATATATCACTGCCTGATGCAGCAAGCATCGTTTTGACATTTGACTCCCACTACGATGTTGAACCCAACTACGACTTTGCCAGAGTCTTGATTGACGGCAAAGCAATTCCCGGGAATATCACCACTTATGAAGATCCACTGGGATCCGGATTGGTTCCTGCTGTACACAGTTATTCAAAAGATCACCCTGACAATGTCGACGGCTGGGTACCCGCAACTTTTGACCTCTCACAATTTGCAGGTAAAGATGTCACACTCACGTTTGAATACATCACAGACGGTGGGTGGATCGAACAAGGTTTTTACGCTGATAACATCCAAATAATTGCCGATGGAAGCGCACTCTTTTCAGACGACGCAGAAGGTGAAAGCGCATTTTCACTTAACGGTTACACCCTCAATGATGGCTTCGGTATTTACGACCATTACTACATGCTGCAATGGCGCAGCTATGCCGACGTTGATCAAGGGCTTAAACATCTAAACCGTTACGGGAAAGTCTGGCAGTACGAACCGGGACTGGTGATCTGGTATGCGGATGACTCATACAGCGATAACTGGGTCGGACAACATCCCGGCTACGGTTGGCTTGGTGTCGTTGACGCAGACCAATCTGCCGTCACCTGGAGCAAGACTGGCAATGCTGCTTCAACACACTACCAAATCCACGATGCAACATTCAGCCTACAGGATCAGTTTGCCGGTATTGATGTCAGTGGTGAAGACGTTGGCTCTCTGATAGACGATGCTCTCAATGCCAACGCTCATTTTTCTGATCGAAATGATTATTCCAATGCCGATCAACCCGATGCGGGCCGCAACATTCCAGAATACGGTCTGATGATTTCCGTTGTTGAGCAAGCCGAAGATAACCAATTCGGTATCATTGAAATTTCACTGGATGATGTTGCACCCCTAGCAGGTTTTGAATTCGAAGTTGATGGCTATCAGGTTAGTTTCATCAACCAGTCTACTGACCGTGAAGGTCCAATCACCGCATGGTTTTGGGATTATGGGGATGGAAATACTTCAAACCAGACCAATCCGGTACATGTCTATACACAGGGTGGGGATTACACTGTTTCGTTGACCGTGACGGATCAATTTGGTCAAACTCATACCATCACCAAAACCATTTCACTTAATCTGGCACCGAAAGCTGACTACGATGTCCTTCAATTCCACAAATGGGCGTTGTTTATTTCCCGCTCCACCGATAAAGATGGCAGTATCAAACAGCACCATTGGGATTTTGGTGACGGTACAAGTTTTGATACTCGAAACAGCATTATTCTCCATAAGTACCGCAAACGCGGAACTTATCAAACATCATTGAAAGTGACAGATAACGATGGAGCAAGTGACAGAACTGAAATGACAGTGACCGTCAAAAAAATCTCCAAAGGGTGGTAAGTAAAAACCTTATCAAAGCCGGCGTAAGCCGGCTTTTTCCTTTCCTTATTTCTTAAACATGCAAAATATCCCGCCTAAAATGAATGCTAATCTGGACACGCCTTCCACACAGCCTCATATGCGGGAGCTTTAACTTCATCTAGTTAACAGGACTTATCTCAGTTGTACTTTGTCCCTCATCATCTAATTGCACGAGCAGTTAGGCATTCATCATGGATTCTGTATTAAGGAGAGAACAAATGAATAACCCTGCGCGAAGAAAATTCGTCAAATCAGCCTTGGGCGTATCTGTTGCAGCGGCTGTTGCCCCTTACGCCAGCAATACCCAAGCATCAATCGTTCCCCTGCTATTTAATTACGAAACTTTATTGCCAGAACTATTCAATTCGCCACCCCGTCTTTCCTACCACTATCCTGTCATAATTATCGGAAGTGGGTTTGGCGGAGCGGTTAGTGCACTTCGCCTTGGGGAAGCAGGTATTCAAACCGCAGTGTTAGAGCGCGGGAATCGCTGGCCGCTAAGCCCATCACGGAAAATTTTTGCTCACGATATGTTTGCTGATGGCAGAATGTTCTGGCATCGCACCACTACCACTTTCCCTGCATTGACTTACCGACTGCCTTTCTTCAATGCTATCGATTCAAAGGCCATTGATAACTTCTGTGGTGTATTGGATATCATCGACAGACCAGGAGAAAACTATACAGGCGGTTCTGACCTTCTTCTTGGCACCGCAGTGGGTGGCGGATCTGTCATTTACACCGGCGTGAAAGCGGTTCCAAAGCAGGCATACTTTGAACGCCTGTTCCCCTCAGACATTTCCTACAGCTACATGGTGAACACTTATTACCCACGGGTGAAATCAGTGCTCAATTTCTCCCAAATGCCGGACGACATATACAATAGTCTGCCATTTAAACACTGCAGGGATTGGGACAGAGAAGCCGCGAGAGCGGGCTATCGGTCCTACAAAATTGATGGAAACTGGAACTGGGGGACAGTGAGAGACGAATTAACCGGACACTCGTTACCTTCCAGCACTATTGGCCTAACGAATTTCGGTAACAGTAATGGTTGTAAGAACAGTTTGGATCAAAACTACATTCCGATGGCGGAAGCGACGGGGAATGTCACCGTTCATCACAATCATGAAGTGAGAGAAATTCGGCCGAACGGCGATATTTACGAGTTAGACGTGGTCGAATACAACCCTTACGGTGACGTAATTAGCGCCAAAACAGTCACCTGTGACAAACTTATCATGGCGGCTGGCGCTTATCACACCCCAAGAATGCTGGTCCGTGCGAAAGCGAAAGGAACACTTCCGGAGCTGAACGATTTCGTCGGTAAGAACTGGGGCGACAACGGAAACCGGATGGCTTTCCGTCAATCTTGGTTTGGACTGCCACAAGGCGGCCCTCAAGCCTCACCGTCACCTTCAGCGATTTATGTGACCAATGCGGGTCAAAGCCCAGTTGTCGCAGAAAACTGGGCCAACGCTGCTATCGCAGAAGTTGGGGTTTCCATGACGTTGGCAGTGACCGCAGACTTCACAAACCGCGGTTACTTCTATTACGACGCCGCAAAAGACGATGCGGTGTTGCATTACCCTAAAACGCTGCAAGCAGACGCCACCAACGCTGTTCGTGCAGTAAACAACAAGATGGCTTGGGTTAATTGGCAGAAGCTTGGAGCGCCAGGATTTGACGATGTTATTTTCACGGGCGCTCACCCGGTTGGTGGTATGGAAATTGGCAAAGCGACGGATTTGTTTGGACGGGTAATAAATCACTCAGGCCTCTACGTGATGGATGGTTCACTGATTCCGGGTAACACCGGCGGCGCAAATCCATCGCTCACCATCGCTGCATTGGCGGAGAGAAACATCGAAAGAGTGATTCAGGAAGATTTCTGAGCCTCCGCGCTTAAGAAAACGTACGGCACCGATAGGTGCCGTTTTTGCTTCTGGAAATGTCATTACCATCTTGCTTTGCCTGTGGTACACTCCGCGCCCAAGTCAATCTGAGTGGTCGATTACCATGAGCATTAAACAAGAACTACAACAACTGAAAAACCGTTTGAACAAAAGCCAAGTCAAACTTGATGCTGCTAAGTCTCGTGGTGACGACGTGATGGTGACTAAGTTCACCAACGACATTGAAGATTTGAACAAGAAAATCAGCCAACTTACGCACAAGCAAAGTTTTACCCTGAACAAGGAGCGTAAGGCGCTGCTGGATATGCCTTTCTCGCGTGAAATCACCAAACAAGAGCAAGCAGACATGGGCAAGCTGAAGAAATCAGTTCGTGGTCTGGTCGTCGTTCATCCTCTGACTAAACTGGGTAAAGAGTTGAAACTGGAAGTCGTTACCGGCTTTGCACCGAAACAATTCTAACTCCCCAAAAGCGTTGCCGTTCTTCTGAGAAAGAGTGGCAACTTCTTCATCCTCTTTCATCGCACTAAACATTCCCCAACCGCAAAAAGAAAAGCCAGACTTTCGCCCGGCTTTATCATCATTCATCACTCGTTCAGTACAGTTCCAGTGTGTACCAAACCATCCGGTGATCCGAAGAAATATCTTTGCCGTTGCCAAAGCGCCCCACACGATCGTCATTCATCAGTAGTCGCCCCGGTTCATCGCTTGCTGGCCAATATACGCCGGAGTCTTCTACTTTCAGCATTGACGACGGAAATGCATAGTCAACACGAAGTCCAAAGGTGCTGGTAACACGTTCAGGAAACGGGGCATCAACTGCTTCCTCTAAAGCACCAGCACTTGTTGGCACAAATTCACCCACTGTCGCGGATTGATTGACTCGTGGGTGTTCAAGCAGCCCAGCAATAGTTTCTCGAACACCATCACCCGCTTCAGGATCGGCATTTAAGTCTCCCATGACGACAAAGTGTGCATTCTTCTTCAACCCGCCCTTTTTGCCGCTGTCGTCGTAGATAAACTTCTCGCCATTGATGTAATCAATCCAAAACTGAATTTCATCACGGTTCCGCAGCTTGTTATTTTGGGTCACGGTGTCGAACACAGGCGGTGTGGGATGTGACAACAGAAGGTGCACAATCTCTTTGCCATAAGGCGTACGAATGACTATCGGAAGATCAACATGATTTTTTGAAGACAACCTTACTTGTTCCCATTCTGCATCGGTGTACCAGTTATCACCGCAAGCCAGTCCTTCAGGAATTGGGTTGTTCTCATCGTCACAGTTAGTAATAGTTGGAATACTCGCAGTGGGCAGATCTTTCCATTTGAAGGCTTGGAATGTTCTTACCTTGTTCTTCCTGATACCGAACTTAGACATAACAGCAAACGCGTACTGGCCATGATAAAAACCGAAGCCTGATGCATCGCCAGGCAACTGGCCTGCATTGCCATTGTTGTCTAAATCCAATCCACTGTTCAGGCCAGTATTGGTAGAAAAGCTTTCTATGATGGGATATGAAATAGGCTCAAGCACGTCTCCCCCATCAATACTGTTCAGGCTTTGTCCAATTGACAGGTAGTTATCCTGAAAGCCATGCAAGGCACTGAGATCCTGCCCATATCCTTCATTGTTGAATTCGCCCATCATCAGGATATCCGGTCGGTTTTGCTGGATGATTGCTGCGACGTTACGGATTTGGATCACTTTCTCCGCTTTCGCTTTGTTTTCATCACTCATCCCATCTTTGTCTTCAACATACGCAGCAACAAGCACATCCTGCTCTTCTTGTGAGGTTGCCATTTCATCCTGGAGTTGCTCAAAAGTGGCGCGGTCAAATGAGAGATTGAACGCCGCAATGGTGACTTTCTCGTTCATACATCCTGTTAAGATCAGGAAAGAGAGCAATAGCAAAATCTTTAACTTGAGGTCCTTCATCATCTTTTCCTCATTGATTAAGGTAGTGATGCCCGACCTTTTTGAATATACCCAAACAACCTGAAGATGCAGGATTCATCGAGATTGACTGGCGTTGTGATCGCGGCGTTCCTTTGCCGGTGTAGTCATCTCCATCAAAAAGGAACAACAAAGGGCACGGCGTCAGTCAACTCGCCCGAAGGGAGGGCCTCAATGCGC
>NZ_ANFM02000010.1 GCF_000333895.2 Grimontia indica
TTTCTGCTGCGTTATCGGCTTCTCATGTAGGCGAGCTACACATTGAAGCCTCTGCCTTGCATAAAACCCCCACAAACTGCTGCAAAAATCACCACCAAAGGTCAACAGGCCCTACCGTTGGGTAACTTGATGAATATTAAACAAATCGCTGTTAATTGTGGCGATGGTGTACTCGAAGGGGGTGCCATCATCAAATGAGACCACTTCGCGAAGCTCGATCATAGCCTGTCCTTCATCGACATTGAGAAGCTCTGCCAGCTCAGCATCACGAAGGTTAAAGGCGGAGATATCCTGTTCGCGAGTCTGTACTTTCTTCCCTGTCATCTGCTCCATGTACCCGTATTTTGAGTGTTCAATCTGGTTGAATTCAAAGCCATCGCAAACCGCGACCGGGATATGGGTTTGCTCAAAAGACACCGGCATGTTGCCAAAGCTCATCAAACGCTCGATGTAGTAAACCTTTTCATTGGGTTTGATACGAAGAGCATGGGCGATTTGCACATTAGGCACTTCGATAATCGCGCTGGAAATCACGCGCCTGACACCGCTTTGGCCTGCTTTCTGGGCTTGTTCATCAAAGGGGGAAAGCACATGGAAGTTGCCGTTCGGCGCAGCTTGTCCTGAACCGACGTAAAGACCGGAGCCTTTTACGCGATAGACCATGCCTTGCTCGACCAGATAGCGGGTAGCTTCGCGCACGGTCACGCGAGTAATACCCAGGTGTTTGGCGATACCCGCTTCCGTATCCAGCTTGTCGCCGGGGGAAAGGTTAGCGCTCGAGATTTTGCGCTCAATGAAGTCGATGACTTCCTGTTGCTTCCCTGTCACTTTAAACGTCATAGCGTCTCTTTTTTCGTTATTTATTAGCCGACTGACTGCAATGTTATTGAGTGTTATTTATTTTGCAGACACAGAAACGGCGGATCCCTGATCCGCCGCTTAGTTTATGTTATCGCTAGGTGAATACAAACTGTCGCTTGCGTAGTGCGACAGTTGAGGGCTAAGCGCTTAACAAGGTGATGCAGAAATCCGCAATGCGTTCGGCGCTGATGCCGTATGCATCTTTCAGAAAATCGAGTGAGCCCACCTGACCGTATTGCTCCTGCACGCCCAGCTTATGGAAGCTTTGCAGCGCAACACCGCCCGAAAGCAGTCCAGAAGCCACCGCATCACCCAAGCCACCAATCACATTGTGGTTTTCAATGGTTACCACACGGCCCGTCTTACGCGCTTCTGTAATCAAAAGCTCGGTATCCAGCGGTTTGATGGTGTGCATGTCGATAACCGCAACAGTTTTACCTGTGTTAGCTTCGATCTGCTCTGCCGCTTCCAGCGCGTCATGCACACAGATACCCGCCGCGATGAGGGTGAGATCCGCACCATCTTTCAAAAGATTACCCTTACCGATCTCAATCTCATCTTCTGAGCCATAAATCGCCGGCAAATCTTTGCGGGTAGAACGTATGTAGTTCACCCCTTTGTGCTCATAGGCATAACGCATTGCTGCGCGAAGCACCGATTCGTCTGACACATCAATCACAGTCGCATTGGGTACCAAGCGCATCAGGCCTGTGTCTTCAAACGGCATGTGGGTACCGCCGTTGGTGACTGCGGTAACGCCGGCATCACTGCCGAAGATATTGATATGTTGGCCTGCGTAGCCGCCTGCAAGGAAAATCTGATCGTAACAACGACGGGTGGCGAAGCAGCCAAACGAGTGAACGAAGGGCACTTTGCCAACCGCTGAAAGTCCGGACGCCACGCCAATCATATTGGCTTCAGCAATACCACAGTTTAGGAAGTGATTCGGGAAAGCGTCCGCGAATTTCTTGGTGCTCACACTGCCTGCAAGGTCGGCTTCCAGCACCATCACATTGTCGTGTTGATCAGCCAGTTCCATCAGCATTTCTGCATGGATAACGCGAAGTTCTTTGCTCATTTCAGCTCCTCGATTTTTTGTTCCAGCATCGCAATGTCAGTTTCAATGGCTGCGCGCAGGTTGTCGTCTAAACGCAAATGGTGGTTGGCTTCAATCGCTTCCACGGTTGGCATGCCCTGGCCTTTTTCGGTATCGAGAATGATGGCGGTTGGGCGCTCGGTTTCAGCCTGTGCGGCTTCAATCGCGGCGCAGATAGCTTCGACACTCTTACCGTCGACATCAATGGCGTTGAAACCGAAGGAAGCGAACTTCTCGCGAAGATCGAACGACGCCTGAATCTCATCAATGTAGCCGTCAAGCTGGCGCTTGTTGTTGTCGACAAACACCACCAGATTCGACAGCTTGTGGTGCGCAGCAAATTGCGCCGCTTCCCAGCACTGACCTTCCTGAAGCTCACCGTCACCAACGATGGTATAAACCGTTGATTCGGTGCCCGCCGCCATACCTGCTGCACACGAGATGCCCTGACCCAGAGAGCCGGTTGTCATATCCACGCCCGGTGTTTTGTTCATGTCCGCATGGCTTGGCAGGTTAGTACCGTTACCGTTGATGGTTTTCAGCCATTCGATATCGAAGAAGCCGCGAAGAGCAAGAGTAGCGTAAAGCGCAGGACCTGCATGGCCTTTAGATAGCACAAACAAATCGCGGTCTTGCATTTTCGGGTTTGCAGGGTCGTGCTTCAGGTAGCGGCCATACAGGCAAGCCAGTGTTTCAGTCACAGACAGGCAGCCGCCAAAGTGTCCGTAACCCATGTTCAGTAAAGCCTTTGCCATTTCTTTTTTGATGGACAGATTGAAGGCCTCAATCTGACGCAGATCGAGTAAAGATTGCATAGTTACCTCGGGAGAAAGAGAAGGGCGGGCTGGTGGTCAGCCCGCGCTGAAATTAGATGTTTTCTGCTGTCTCGGCGGTTTTCTTGCCGATGAAGTTGGTGCTCAGAACCAGTGCAGCAACAGCTGCCACACCCAGAATGACCGCCTCTTTGCCCAGCATCGCCAGATAGCCCAGGAAGATACCTGTGATAGCGAAGTCAGAGTCAGAGAATGTGGTGTTGGCAAAGCCCAGGTCGCCCAGTACAGGCAGCAGCCACAGGGTCAGGAAGGTAATGACCACACCGTTGATGAATGCGCCCACTGCCGCGCCGCGACGGCCACCGGTTGCGTTACCGAACACACCTGCCGTTGCGCCGGTGAAGAAATGAGGGACCACGCCAGGAAGGATAAGTGTCAGCTCCATCACACCCAGCACGCCCATGCTCACCAGACCGCCAAGGAAGCTACACAGGAAGCCAATCAGTACCGCGTTTTGTGCGTAAGGGAATACGATTGGACAATCCAGCGCTGGTTTCGCGTTTGGCACCAGTTTCTGGGAGATACCGGTGAATGCCGGCACGATCTCTGCGAGTACCAGACGCACACCCTGCAGGATAACGAACACACCCGCTGCGAAGCCGATAGCTGTCAGAATCGCGTAAACAATCGGGTTCTGACCGTTACTCAGGTTTTCGGTGACGAACTCACTGCCTGCTGCCATCACGAGGATCAGGTAGATGATACCCATGGTCAGCGAGATAGAGATGGAAGAGTCGCGCAGGAACACCAGGTTCTTCGGCAGGTTCATCTCTTCGGTACTCTTAGAGCCTTTGCCGACAAGCTTACCGACAAGGCCAGATGCCACATAACCCACGGTAGAGAAGTGACCGAATGCCACATCATCACTGCCAGTGATTTTGCGCATGAATGGCTGCGCCATGGCTGGGAACAGCACCATGATAAGGCCCAGAGACACCGAGCCCAGGAACACTAAAGACGCGCCGCTAAAGCCTGCCACGCTCAGGATGATCGCAATCATACATGCCATGTACAGGGTGTGGTGGCCCGTCAGGAAGATGTATTTGAACTTACTGAAACGGGCAAAGAAGATGTTCGCCACCATACCGAACGCCATGATCATGGACGTTGCTGCACCGAATTCCGCCATTGCAGTGGCGTAAATCGCCTCGTTGTTCGGGATGACGCCGCGAAGGTTGAAGCCTTCTTCCATCAGCACACCCATTGGGGTAACAGCACTCACCAGAATGCCGGCACCGCCGCCGATCACGATGAAACCAAGGACAGTTTTTATCGAGCCTTTGATCACGTCAGAGCTCGATTTTTTCTGGATAGCAAGACCAATCAGGGCCACGATACCGATAAGGATCGCAGGTGTACTTAGAATGTCAGTGATGAAGTCGAGCATAGCGAAACCCTCAATTAACGGTTCATGTAAGCGACGAGCTGTTCTTTCATTGCGTTCTTGTCGGTGATGTTAGGGATAGAAATCACATCACCGGCATGAATGCTGTCTGCCAAATCGCGGGTGCAGATGAACACATCTGCCATGTCTGGCGTCACGGAACCCAAATCGGTGTGGTTCACTTCTGCCTCAACGCCCAACTCACGCATAACTTCCTTCACTTTCATTTCGATCATGAAAGAAGAACCCAGACCTGTGCTACAAACGGCCATGATACGCATAGTGTTACCCTCAATATTTTTTAATAATTTCAATGATGTCTTGTGTATTCTTCGCTTCGGTGACGGCTAAAACGTCTTCGTCGGAGCAGAAGAACTCAGAGATTTTGGTGATGAGCTCGATGTGCTGATCGCTGTCTTTTGCAGCCAACAGAAGCAGCAGTTTCACCGGGTCGTTTTCTTCACTGTGGAACTCGACGCCATTGCGGACGACGAGCAGGGAAAGCGCGTTATTGTTCACGCCCTGTTCCGGGCGGGCATGTGGCATGGCAATCATTGGTGCCAGCACGTAATAAGGGCCAAGCGACTCAGTGGTGTCGATAATGGCAGACTGGTAATCAGGCTCGATATCGCCGGATTTCACTAAAGGCGCACACACCTGATGAATGGCGTCTTTCCAGTCAGAAACGGAATCTACCACCGCAATGCGGTGCTCGGAGAGTAAGGTTGAAAGCATACATACCACCATGCTTATACAGCTAATAAGTTGTCTATACAGGTGGCAATGTAGCGGTTTGAAAACCACTTTTTCGTGATGGAGGTCTAACCTGTTACCGGATACTTTCGCAATATCTCCACAGTGTTTTCATGGTCACAATGGCGACTTATTTCGTATCACATTCGGATTAAAGTGAGATCTTCTGACGAGTATTGGGAATTACTTGATGATATGTGCATGAGTGCTTATGTGAATTCAGGGTTATTTTTGCACCAATGTCTGTATAGAAGTTTGCCAAAGCGTTAACGCCGCGATCTGGGCTAGTATGTTAATTGTGTGGTTAATCAATAAGCGGCAACCTATCGCTAATAAAAATGAAACCACCTTTGTAGTCAGCCAGAATTAAGGGGCGGTTTATGCTTTACCAATTCAACGCAACCTATATGGATGCCATCAAGCCTTTGAACAGTTGGGTCAAATTTATCAGGGATGTGAATGCCGCGCCCTGGAACCCAATGAAAACCTCACCGGTAACCCGAACGCTTGATGCTTCAATGGAGCTGGTGGAGCGGCTGACAGACTGCTACGACGAACCTGCTTGGGGGCTTGATACCACCGTTATCAAAGGCGAAAAGCTCGCGATTCAATACAATGTGATTGCCAATAAGCCTTTCTGTAATCTGCTGCATTTCCGCCGCAGCAAAGCGCAACCCAATCAGCCTAAAGTATTGTTTGTTGCACCGCTTTCCGGCCATTTTGCCACGCTATTGCGCGGCACTATTGATGCCTTCCTGCCGGATCACGATGTGTATGTTACCGACTGGCGTAATGCCCGCGATGTGCCGCTCACGGAAGGGGAATTCCATTTTGATGATTACGTGGATTATCTGGTCGAATTCTTAGAGCTACTGGGGCCAGATACCCATGCCATTGCTGTATGCCAGCCAAGTGTGCCCTTGATGGTGGCGACAGCGCTGATGTCTGCCGAGAAGAATCCTGCCGCGCCTGCAACCGTGACCTTGATGGGCGGCCCTATTGATACCCGCATCAATCCCACCGAAGTAAACGACTACGCCAGCGGCAAGGATTTAGAGTGGTTTGAGTCCAACGTGATTTGTACTGTACCCGAGCAATACGAAGGTGCAGGACAAGTGGTGTACCCAGGGTTTGTTCAGCTTTCGGGTTTTATGTCGATGAACCTTGATACCCATGTGCAAAAGCACTTTAAGTTTTTCGGCGATCTGGTCAAAGGTGATGGTGATAACGCGGAAGCGCACCGCAAGTTCTACAACGAATATCTGGCCGTGATGGACTTGCCCGCTCATTACTACCTCGACACCATCCGAAAGGTGTTTTTGGAACATGACCTGCCAAACGGCACCATGACTTATCGTGGCAAACCCATCAATCTTGCTGCCATCAAAAAGACAGCACTCCTGACCATTGAAGGGGAGTTGGATGACATTACCGGCAGAGGTCAAACAGCTGCTGCGCTCGACATCTGCCCTAACATCCCTAAATCCAAGAAAATGCATTACGAGCAAAAAGGCGTGGGCCATTACGGGATATTCAACGGCCGCCGTTACCGCGAGGCGATTGCGCCGAAGATCAAAGGGTTTATTAAGAAGTACAATCCGAAGATGGTGAAGGCGGCATAGCCCATTCTTACGTGCCAGTGGAGAAAACACTTTTGCCACTGGCGTGATTCTGTTCCTTCCTGATCGTCGCTATAAAAGAAACAAAACGGTTTGAGAAGGAACAGCGGATGTTACGAAAACTACTTCCCGTCATTGTGATGCTGGCAGGGATTGTCGGCGTTTCCACGGCCAATGCCCATGGCCCATCAAGGCTCAAAGTCTCGGAATCTGTCACCATCAATGCGCCGGCTGACAAAGTTTGGAAAACCGTGGGGGCATTCGACAGCCTTTCCTGGTTGCCACCTGTCACCAAAGTGGTAATGGAATCAGGAAACCCTACCGAGAAAGGGGCGGTGCGTGTGGTGTATGTGGGCGATCAAAGCGTGACGGAAGAAATCAAACGCTACAACCCTGACGCCATGATGCTCAAATACAAGATCACCAAAGAAAACACAGCCCTGTTGCCCGTCACCAATTACCAGTCCACCATCAAAGTGAAAGCAGAAGGTGACAAAAGTATCGTGACGTGGAAGGCCGGATTCTACCGTGGCTATCCGAACAACGATCCGCCTGAAAACCTCAATGACGCAACAGCCATTTCAGCCATCACTGGCCTCTATAAAGCGGGGTTAGACAACCTGAAAGCAGAGATGGAAAAGTAAGGTTTCCCCTATTTAACCCCATCCTTGGCTCTCCCGTTTAAAGGGAACGATACAACCGGTCTTGGCTCACCCTTTTCAGGGGAGAGGCGAGGAGGGGTTAACTTTCGTTAAAGATGATCTTCAACTCAATTCCTGCGAACCACCGCCGCTGACTGTCAGCACCTGACCACTCACCCAAGACGCCGCTGGCGAGCACAGAAACAGTGCGGCCAGCGCGATATCATCGGTTTTCCCAAGCCTTCCGAGTGGCGTGTGTTTCAGCATGGCTTTTTCAATATCCGGGGTGAGCACTTTCTCCAGCGCCGCAGTGCGGATTGCGCCTGGCGCAATGGCATTCACGCGAATGCCATTGGTACCCAAATCAAAAGCGGTATTGCGGGTGAGGTGATTGATAGCGGCTTTCGACGAGCCATAAGACGCCATCATCCAGTTTTTGTTTTCACCAGCCATCGAACTGATATTCAACACTGCGCCTCCGCCGGCTTTTTCCATTTCCGGCGCGCAAAGCTGCATCAGCCTGAAAGGGGCAAACACATTGAGTTGATACGCCCACTCAAAGTCTGCCATTGGCATGTCGAAGGGCTTTGGGCCGCCACCGCCTGCATTGTTGGCAAGGATTGTCACCTTGCCAAATGTCGTGACAGCACGTTCAATCAAAGCGACTCTGTCTTCTTCTTTGGTGACGTTACAGGCCGCTGAGATAGCATGCCGACCTGTCGCATTAATGGCCGAAGCCACTTCTGTTGCGGCATCCAAATCCAGATCGCTTACCACCACCTCTGCGCCTGCATCAGCAAATACTTCTGCTATCCGGCGACCAATACCCGCGGCAGCGCCGGTCACAATGGCGACCTGACCATCAAGGCTGAACTGTTGAATGACTGACATGACAAACCCTCATTGAAAAGAGATGCATTGAGCCTAGATGTGGAGGGCAGAAGTGCGCGCGTTATTCTTGATACAAAGCGGGAAGGGAAAAGTGGGAAGGGAAGTTTTCGGGAGAAGACAGCAAAGAAGGAGCCTAGTGGCTCCTTCCGTTAGTCAGGTGTGTTATCCCGCGTAGCGGAAGTAATCCAGACCCTCGACATTACTGGTGATCTCTTTGGAGATGATTTGCGCCAGCAGATGACCAGAGCCACATGCCATGGTCCAGCCCAGCGTGCCGTGACCTGTGTTGGTGAACAGATTGTCGAACGGCGTTTTGCCAATCAGCGGCGTGCCGTCTGGCGTCATTGGGCGGAAACCTGTCCAGAACTCGGCCTTGTCGAAATCGCCACTGTGTGGGAACAGATCTTTCACCACCATAGAAATCGTCGCTTTGCGCTTTTCCGGAATAGAAGGATCGAACCCTGCCAACTCAGCGGTGCCTGCGACACGGATACGATCGTCAAAGCGGGTCAGAGCGACTTTGTAGGTTTCGTCCATCACAGTTGATGTCGGTGCCTGCGTTTCGTCAGTGATTGGCACGGTGAGCGAGTAACCTTTCACCGGGTACACAGGAATGCTCAGACCCAGACCTGCCATAAACTTGGTTGAGTAGCTGCCCATCGCGACCACATAAGCGTCTGCTTCCAGTTCGCCTTTGTCCGTCACCACGCTGACAATGCGGGTGCCTTCGCGTTTCACATTCTTCACTTCGGTGTCGAACATAAACTCCACGCCGTGTGCTTTGGCAAGCTCAGTCATTTGTTGGCAGAACAGGTAGCAATCACCCGTTTCGTCATCCGGCAGGTAGAGACCGCCAGTCAGCTTGTGGCTCACAGACGCCAACCCCGGCTCTTGCTTGATGCAGTCTTCTATCGTCATGCGTTGATAACGGGTGCCGCTTTGCTCCAGAAGGGCGATATCTTTTTCCACTGCATCAAGCTGCTTCTGATTACGGAAGATTTGCAGTGTACCTTTCTGACGGCCCTGATATTCGATGTTGTGCTTGTCACGAAGCGCGAGCAGACACTCACGGCTGTGGTTAGCAATGCCCAACATGCGGGATTTGTTCACCTGATAACGATCAAGCTGACAATTCGACAGCATTTGTGTCGCCCACTTGATCAGCTGTGGATCCAGTGTCGGTTTCACCTTCAGTGGTGCGTGTTCTTCCATTAGCCAGCGAATGGCTTTTTGTGGAATGCCAGGGGCCGCCCAAGGGGAGGAGTAACCATAGGAAATCTGCCCTGCATTGGCGAAACTGGTTTCTTCGCCCGCTTTAGATTGGCGATCAACAACAGTGACTTTGTAGCCTGCCTGCTGTAAATACCAGGCGCTCATCAAACCGACAACGCCACTTCCCAAGACCAATGCTTTCATGATTATTCTCCCCAATCAGACAGGGCGAGTTTGCGTTGTTTACATAACCCTAACAATCGATTTAAATTAATCACTGTGTATAGAATTTCTAAAAGCAAAGATGCAGACACTCAAAAGCCAACATCTCGGTGCCCTTTATACTTTTTCGGAAGTTGGGAGGCACAGCACATTAACCAGTGCCGCTAAAGCCATGCACCTAACTACTGGGGCGGTGAGCCAACAGTTGCTGCAGCTGGAGCAGCAATTGGGTTTCACTCTGCTTGAACGCCACTCCCGTGGTATTCGTCTGACCGAAAAGGGTAAACAGCTTCACCAGAATGTGAGTTTCCATTTAGCAGAAGTTGATGCAGAAATCGCCAGCTTGCAGCGTAACACCGGAAAGAAACAGGAAATCCGCCTCAAGCTCACACCCTCTTTTGCGTTCAAATGGCTGGTGCCAAAACTCGAAAGCTTTCACGATGTATACCCCGATATTCAGGTACAGATCTTTGCCGAAGGCGCGCTGGTAAACGCGGACACGCGGGACTTTGACCTGGCCATCGACTATCGCCCACATACCTTCAAACATCCGAATACCGAACTTCTGCTGGACGAATACCTGCTGCCGGTGATGAACCCAAGATATCTGGAGCGTCACCAGTGGCTGCAAAACGATGCTGGTAAATCCGAACATTGGCAGGGAGTTACCTTGCTGCACGATGCCATGCCGTGGGAAAAAGCTGAAAAAGATTTGGAGTGGAGAAACTGGGCCAAGGCAATGCAGCTTTCGGTACCCACTGACCGCGGCCACTTTTTCAACCGGACTGATATGGCTATGTCCGCCGCCGAAGCAGGTGTAGGCATCGCCATGGCTAGGATGGCGCTTATCGACAATGAGCTGGAAACCGGAAGGTTGGTGTCACCGTTTTCGCCCATCAAAGCCAACGCAGGGTATTACCTGATCAGCAATGTGCAGGATGAGAGCACAGAGAGCTTTGTGAAGTGGTTGAAGGGGATGATTGGGTAACAGCGTCAAGCTGTCTTAGACATCATAGAGAGCAACAGCGCGCCAATCACGCTCCACATTCCCAGACAATTGAACCACATAAACAAAGAGAATTTTTTTGATGTCGTAGAGACTCTTTTACGGATAAATGGATAGGAAATCCAATATCCATACAGACGTGTCGCTATGTTGGTGAAAAGCATACTCGTCCCATTGGCATGAAGCTTTTGAACGTCTTTTGATAACTGTTTATCGATGAAAATAATGCGTTGAGGATCACCTAAAGCAACAACCGCATTCATGATGGTTCCGGGAAGAGCCCACAATATGGCGTAGATTGCCAATAAGCCTGATACTACTATTTTTAGCTCTTCAATGTGCATGGGTATCCATTTTTAAGGTTAGGGAATAATCCCCAGCAACTTTGCCAAGCAAACAAAAAATGTTGTACCAACTAAGCTCCACATTCCTAAGCAATTTATCCACATGAATAGCCTGAATTTTTTAGACTTGGTGGTTGCTCTTTTCTTAATAAATGGATAAGCAACCCAGTAGCCAAATAGTCGTGTGCCAATTGAAGTATACAATTGATATTCAGGCTTTAAATAACCTCTCTCGTCATAATACTTCTTCAGGTTCTTAGCAAGTTGTTTATCAATAAATACAATTCGTTCAATATCACCGAGTGCAACCATGGCACTCATAATCGTTCCAGGAATCGCCCATAAAAACGAATAACCACCGAAAATTGCGCTGATGAGCACAATTGCTACTTCATACCATTCCATTGTTATGCGCTTGTGTCTAATTCAAGATGTGCAAATGTCGAACGAAAAAGGCCAGAAGCATCGTGAGCAGAAAGCTCCAGAAGCCAACAAAGTTCATCCACATAAATACTTTGTACTTCATTGACATTGATTGAGCACGCTTTTGAATAAATGGAAAGGTAAAGCAATAGGTTATAAATCGGCCGCCAATAATTACAAAATTTATGTGTTTTAGGTTACTTTCCCCATCATAAAGCTCGTTTAATTTACTGCTTAGCTGGCTATCAAGATAAATGATGTGTTTAAGACTCCCCAGAGAAACAACGCAAAAAGAGATAATGCCCGGAATAATCAAGGCGAGAGATAACGTTCCTACAATAGCCAGTAGTAGTACGAGTGTTGAGCCAAAATCCGACATAACTAGAAAATATCCCCAATCCATTCATATGCTAGGTACACAGTATCTCCAGTCGCTTTACCAGCAGTTGAACCAGCTATACCACCAAAGGCCCCGCCTCCCACAACTGCACCAACTGTTGCTATAGCGATTACAGGTGCGGATGTAATGCCGGTAATGCCAATTAATAGCGCAATACCCGCCATAGCGAGATTGCCACCTATAACCCCTCCCAAGATACCTGCACCAAATCCAAAGGTTTCTCTGGTTACAACTCTTCCGCAATTATCAGGGGTGTCTATCGAACAAGCTTCGTAAATATTGTTAATTCCGCTTGCTGCACCTAGGGCAATACTGGCATAACCAAGCCCTTTCGATGCGAACATTCCCATAGCTACATTTGCCATTCGTTTACCTAGATTTGGTACAACCCCTTTAGCGATGATTTCATCTGCGTTGTGGATGATAGATCTGGTTGAGAGCTTCAAGTTTTTTCTGACTTGGACATAGGCGGGAACTTGAACATTTCTTTTTGAAAGTGCAGCAAAGCTGCCATCGAGTTTCTTAAATAATTCGCCTCGCTCAGCCACAAAAGTTCCATAATTAATCCCACCCACGCGGCTCGCCATTGCAACCTGAGATACATATAAGCTATTAATTTCCAATAATATGCCATTAATATTATCAAGATGCTGTCCAATACCTGCAGCAATAGCCCCAACACCCAATGAAGCGTGTGCGTAAGCATCCGATGGCAATCCATCTTCTTTAACAGTTTTTAATGTTTCCGACGCATAGTAGTCCAAAAGCTCAAAGTGGCGGTTTACGGTAGCCACTGCATCATCCGTCAGTTTGCCCAGCTCTTTACTTGCCGCTTTCGCTTCTTCAATCAGTGCATCAAGACGGCTTTTCTCTTCCTCGGTCTCTGGCTCTGCAGTCGGCAGGACAACAATCTCTCCCTGTCTGGCGGGATTGTTCAAATGCTCATTGTATTTCTTGATAAGTTCCTGAATGTCTGTGGGTGTTTCGTCTGAAAACAGGTCTCCCCAGAACTGTTCTAATGGTTGGGTTTCTTCAATCTGGCAATAGCCCAAATCGAACGCTAACTTGGCTTTTCCCCATGTATTAACATTCACTACCGGCAACCCACTCTCTACCAATCGTTCGTTGTTGATGGCTTTGAGTGTTGAACCGTTTAGCAGGCGTTCTTTGTGGTCGTAGACAACGTCAACAGGTGCATTGTAGGTTTTCGGTTTATAAGGCTTTTTGGAGGCCGTCGTGGCTTTCTTGGCATCAAGCAGGCTCGGGACGTCTATCATCACGCCATGCTCACTCAGCCATTGGTCATTCACATTACCCAGTTGCTCAATCGTGATTGGGCTGTCGAGATAGATAAGATGCTGGTCGGTGACGACTTTGCTGTCGATTTTCCAGTAAAGCAGAATCGCGCCCTGGTATTTATTCAGCCCTTGCTCATTGTTCAGGCTAAATGGCGTTGAACGTGTGGCCTGAAATGCCCAGCGTCCTTCACCGAGAATTTTGTATTCCTGAACCAGCTTCTTTTTGTGGAAATGATAGAAGTAACCTTCAGTTGGAAAGCCTAAACGGTCGCCAAGTTGAAGGGCAGGAATCACCGGAATAAACGCTTCCCGAACGGCGTCTGTGCCTTTGGGTTTGAGTTTTACAGGAGGCTGGTTACTCACGCCTTTTTCTGCACTGGCAACTTTAGCGATAAGCTTGCGCGGCGTGTCATCTGTGGCTTTGGCAGAGAATACGGTGCCCGTATCCGAGAGTTTGGTTTCCCAGCTGACAATGCTTGCTTCCTTCGGTGTTTTACCGAGCGCAAACTGACACCCCACTTCGCTGGCAAGTACCTCTTCAGAACAGGCTACCTCAAACAGATACTCGTAATCCTGCGCAGGCTTTTCCTGTTTTTCTTCTACTTTAGGCTCATGGGTATAAGGCGTTTCTGCAGGGGCTTGAGATTCTGAGCCCGAGCGAGAGGTAAAGCCTTTGGCTTTTGTTCGGGAAGTCAGCGCAGATTTGGCTTCAGGGGAAAAGCTGGATTCGGCATCAGGGTTGACCTTCCAAACCTTATCACTCATCGAGTCAGTTGTGGATTTCAGAGCTGGCGTGACAGGCGCATCACTCAGTAACACGTATTCGCCCGATGCGAGCTGGGATTGGAACTTTTGTATGGTGACACCTTGAGGCAATACGGCTTCCAATGCCCGCTCTCCCAGTGTCGAAAATCCACCTTCGACTTTGCCGAACTCATACGATGCAAGTTCGGTCATTTTTACAACCCTGTACGCCACTGACTCTTTCCTGATGTGCTTTTGTTTTTTGGTTAAATACCGAACAAACGCGAGCTGCACAACGGAGTGGAAGCAAAACCGAAAGGCAGATCATGCAGGGGCAATTTCTTGCTCAATTTCTTGGTGAGAAGCGGCTCGGAGAGAGACTAATTCAACCCAAACTCAGACACGAATTTGCTCTTAAGATACATATCCGTCGATTGTTTCAGCCAGTTCGGATTTTGCTTAAACCAGCTATCTAAAAGCGGCATCACGTCCTGCTCTTTCATGCCTGCATTAACACCTGACGAATAGAGCAAGCGAAGCAAGGTGATATCCAGAGTTGTCATCACATTGTTTTTAGAGCCATCGTTAAAGATGGAAGGGAAGACCTTGTCAGAGTCATTGGGTAGGCCCATCGCCTGCGTCAGTTCCTCGACTACACAAGCGAACAGCTTGCCGCGTTCGCGGGCGAGATCGACCGGGATAACAATCAGTGCTTCTTCGATTTCTGCCTGAGATGAAGAAGAGAAATGCGCCATGCAGATAGCACCGCGGAACGGAAAGTCTTTCTGTTTCGGCCAAAGTTGGCGGGTCTCATTCTGCCAGCGGCTCTGGCGGGTAAACACCATGCGGAGATTAGCGTTTTCCGGCGAATTCACCACCTTGATGTCATGCCCTGTTGCCCGCACCAAATCTTCAATTTGGGTGTTGGCCAGCATGCTGTGGAGCTCTTTGTCACCAACGCGATGATCAATATAGATACGTATCGGCTTTTGCCACTTGCGGACAGGGTGCTGGTGATTGTCATACTCATTGCTGAGGGCAATGATTTTAAACGCCCTTTTGACATACTCAGGGTCATTCCATTTCGCCAGAGCAGGGGCAGACAGCAGTGACAGCATCAGCCCCCAGATAAGAATTCGCATTTGGCTCTCCGTGGCCCAGTCAGAAACGTCGTCGCAATCACGACGACTCAAGATTAATAATGACAATCAGTGGGTAAGGTTTCCAGTTGGAAGGTGAGATGTCCAGATTCAATCGTCCAAAACATTTTTGTGTGTGGGAGGAAGCGTTTCTTTATCCCCTAGTGGGTATAACAGAAAGTGTATCCGCGGTAAGGGATAGCAGGTCGCTATCCCTTAAAGGCCCTTTAACCCAAACTCATTGAGAGAATCCACTGATACGGATGACTTCCCGGAGTTCATTCTCCAAGTCCGCTGCGTTTCTGTATGGCAGCGTGTAAGGGCTCTGTTTGAGTAACTCAGACTCCCACGAAATTTCAGGCAATACACCCTCATTCAACCTTGAGCCATCTAACCGACGAAACTCCATAACGGGATAACTGATGTATCCAAATTTCTCATCATACAAGTCATAGATATGGTGAAGTGAGCGGAACTGAATCACCAAGGGAGAGCCCGCAGTTGGCTTGCCAATCACCGTCGAATCAGGTGAACTTTGAATCCCAGCCGCCAATATTTCCCCGCCGGAATTTGTCTGTACATCGGTCAACACCAACACTTTCCCATCGAATACCTTGCTGGTCTCGGAAGAAACACGCTTACTTCTGCCAAACGCATCGTAATAGACTCCGAAATCTTCATCCCCAAGAAACAGGCCCGCTAAACCTGTCATCTCTGGCAGAGCGCCGCCTTGGTTTCCTCTTAGATCGAACACTACAAGTTCGGGATTATTGACTTCTAAAAACTCTCCGGTTGCCTCAGCGATACCATCGTAAAAGTGAGCCATCCAAATGTAAGCGACACGCTTGCCGTCGATGTTCAGCAGGGAGAAATCAACGCCCTGCGTGTGGATGCCATTTTCACTGGAGGCGAAATCCGCCAGTGTGCCCAACTGCAACGGGACAGGAATATCAAGGAAGGTAATGTTTCCCCCGTTATTGCGCAGAACATGGAGCGTGACCATTTCACCGCGCATTCCTGTGACAAGCTCTTGGAGCTTGGCATTGTCGCTGTCTCCCAGTGCTGAAAACTCCCCGGATCTCGTCACACCGACAATACAGTCCAGCGATCTTAAACCCGCATTAAGGGTGGATGTGTTGGTAATACCCGTGACGGAGTAACACGCAGGTTTTTGTGCCAACGTCGCGCCAATGTGCGGGACGGGAGGAAGCGTCGTTTGTTGATACTCTTTTTCAGAAACATAGCGAACACCGGTCACTGAATTAGGAAGCAGGGCGCCAATAAACAGCCCGATGTTGGAAAAGTCGACGCGGTCAGTTTTCGACTGAAGGTAGTCCAATTGCCCTTCAATAATGCGCAATGTCTCTGCCGGGTTGTCAGTAAACCCGTTGATAGCGACCAGCTTATAGGTCAGGAATGCTGCTCTTCTGTCGTCTATCAGATCGCCATCGTCTGCTGAGATAAAACTCAGCGCATTGTCTGGTGCATTTTTTAAAACCTCAGCCCCGTTTTCGGCCAGCCAGTTTTTCATCTCGCTAATGGCGAGGTTTTCCTTTTCACGATAGTCGGTGTAAAAGTCCTGAGCCTTTTTGGTGGAAAGGTTTAGGGGATAAACGAACAGATCGCGATAGCGCTCCTCAAACGCCTTTTTCTCTTCATCCGTTAACACCACACCGATGGGGTCGAGATTGAAGAGAAGCCGAGAAAAAGCCTGCCCAACACTTTCGCGGTTGTTCGCCAGGGGAGTGAGCGTATCGAGTGATGACTTGTAATAGCGTCGTATAAACCGATTAACCATCGCATTCAGCGCATCGTTGTAGCCTTGTTCTGCACTGGCAGGCGTGGAGGGAGCATATGCTTTGGGGGCACTCTCTTTCGGGGAGTTAGCGCTTCCCGTTGACTGACAGCCAACAAGCAAAGAGGCGCAAAATAAGCCAAACACCCAAAACGGTTTACACACGGTTTTTCCAAACAGCACTTTCATCGACATCATCCCTGTCATTACCACTTTGTGAAAGCTAGCTTATCTTTGAGCGCGTTGCCGTGATCTGTGTTTTTACACACAGCTAATTCGTTGGTTTGTATCAGTTTGGAGGCGGGGCTAAGAATTCCTGGCTGGTGGGGGAGTTGGAGGGCGGTTAACTATTCGGTCGAATAGCCGTTCTACAAGAGGTAGGGCACAGGTGAGTAGCGAAGTTTATTTTGGTTTTAGAATGAGAGCTCTTGGTCGAGGCTATCCATTTATTTTCAGGTGCATTCGACAATGTTAGGGTTGAATACGATTTGCTAAATATTTAGAGACGGATACCAGTGTCGGTCTAGGCTCTTGTAGATGAACAGAGAACAGGCAAGACAAAATATTATAGAGCAGAATCAGATAACTGAAGAAAAAGCAAAAACTGCTCATTCATCACTCACTTATTTCTTCCCAAAGAGGATATAATCGCTGGTGATAATGCCAGTAAGCATGATGAAAACAAAAACTCAGAGGTCAAACTGTGGCTAAATTAAAACCAAGAGCTAGGCTTATACGCACAATTGGCGACAAATTAATTAGCGGCCCTGAGGCAGCTATCATAGAGCTTGTTAAAAATTCTTATGATGCAGATTCACCATCGGTTGAGATTGTGATTACTCCTCCCACAGATACCCACAATGGGAAGATTACAATAAAAGACACCGGCCATGGCATGACCTATGATAACATCCTAAATGACTGGCTTGAGCCAGCAACTGATATCAAAAGTAAAGTCACTACTTCTAGGTCTGGTGCTCGCACAGTGTTAGGAGCAAAAGGGGTAGGTCGTTTTGCGTCTGCTAGTCTAGGGCAAAAGCTCAAGCTTTCTTCAATTGCCAAACTTGACAACAAGTTTCAGATTAGTCGTTTAGAACTCGATTGGAATATTTTCGAATCAAATAAATATCTTGACGATATTGATATTGATATTCAACAAACAGAATCACACAACCCAGTGAATACTGGCGTGCTCATTGAAATCGAAGAATTGTCCACTGTCTGGGATGAAAGAAAAGTTCGCAAGCTCGTTCGAGAGCTTCGTCGCCTTGCAACACCGCAGAGTGAAACGGATACACCGTTCAACATATTTCTAGACCTTAAACACTTCACTGATAAAAATTCAGCACCGTATAGCTTTAATGGACCTCAACTACTCTTCGAAACAAATCGACTAGCAGAAGTACTAGAAGATCAAGAACATGATCCAGCACATACTAGCAATACACTAATTACTCCTTATAAAATAAGTAAAGAGTCAGATTATCGCCTCAAGGGTGTTTTCGATGAGAAAGGGAATTTTTCTGGTACATTTACTATTATTCGTGGAGATAACTTACCCACGATTTTAAAACTTGATGCACCTCCTCTCGGTATTGGAGAGCTTTCATGTGGGAGTATTGAAGTTGATTTGCGATTATACGATTTAGAAAAAGATTCTGTTGAAAAACTCTTTGAGCGAATGGGGTTGAAATTTTCTGATTTTGGTTTGAGAAATGCTAGGGCTATGATCTCTGAGAACACTGGTATCGGTATATATAGAACCGGATTTAGGATTCGCCCTTATGGTGAGCCTGATAATGACTGGCTAAAGTTAGAAAACCGAAGAGTTCAGCAACCTTCTAAAAGAATTGGTCACGGGCAAATATCAGGTACGATTAGTGTTGGAACGGAAGCAGAGTCAAACCTAATTGAACGAAGTAGTCGTGAAGGACTGGAGGCGAATAGCGCATTTGAGCGTTTGGTCGGACTTATTACTGGCGTTTTACTTAGAGTTGAACAAAAACGATTTGATTTTAGAGCAAAAGCTGGAATAAGCAGAAAACCAACAAAAAGAATTGATAAAGCTCGTGAGCTATCCTCGCTTGATTCAATAACTAAAGCTGTTGGAAATCTTGCCGAGGAAGATCGAAAGCCTCTTTTGCTAAAGATAGAAAAAGAATCTCAAGCTTTAACAAAAGCTCTAGATGAAATTGAAGCGTATCAACGACTGCTAGAGTCTCGAGCAGCTTTAGGTATGGTTGTTGCTCAAGTAATACATGATGGTCGAACTTATTTAGAACCTATTAGTTCATCTGCAAAGTCAATTATTAAAAATGCTCCTTTGGTTCTTGAGAATAGCCCAAAAGGTGAGTTGATTAGAAAGTATTACCCTACCTATGGCCAGGCAATTCTTGATGGAACGAAAGGTTTAACATCATTGTTTAAATCTTTAGATCCAATCTCGGGAAGGAGAAGGGGTCGCCCAGTTGAGTTTTCTGCAATAGATAATATTGAAAATACTTTAAACCTTTTGGATGAGTTGTTTATAGAGAGTTCAGTTTCTTTGGATTTAGATGTTGATGGAAACCTCAAGCTCTATGGTTATTCAGGTGACTTACAGTCAGCAATGATGAATATTTTCCATAATGCTGTTCATTGGTTGAACTCAACTGAAAATAACAATAAAACTATTCGGGTTTCATCCCATGTTGACGATGGGATGGCAAAAATATCTATATCTAATAATGGCCCAGTTATTGATGTTCAAGATCAAGATTCCGTGTTTGAAGCTGGTTTTTCACTCAAATCTGACGGGCATGGTTTGGGCTTATCAATTGCAAAAGAAGCATGTAAGAATAGCAATGGAGACCTGAATTTAGACAGTGACTCCATTGATACATGCTTTGTAATAACATATCCAATTTATCAGTAGGCTTATTCAATGAAATTGAAATTATTAATTGTCGAGGATGTACAACAAATCATTGAAGGATGGAAGGAAAAACTCGACTTCTATGCTGTTGAAGATGAACCGAAATATATAATATCTCCTCATTTTGTCACCAATTTGCAGGAGGCTGAACAAGCGATAAAATATACAAGATTTGATGCTGCAGTTATTGATATCCGTCTTGATGAAAACGGTCAGCAGACTCATAATGGCAATGAGATTCTTTCCCGCCTCTCAAATAATTCCTTGACGGTTTGTGCGGTTCACACTGGAGAGCCCGGTACAGAAGTTGTAGAAGAACATCTCAAAGAGTTTGTAAGAGTTTTCAGTAAAGGCGAAGGAGAAATCGAGCGTATTCTTGATTGGCTAGACGCCAAAGCAGATATGATTTCTGCAATTCAAACCATGCAGGATTCCTTTAATACATCTATGGCAAAAGCGTTTACAAAATCTGTTTGGCCTCGCTGGAGTTTTTGGCTAAGCGGTAGTCGAGACATAGCTTTTGCGAAAGCAGCCTTAACTCGTCATATGGCGACTCATTTACATGCATCGTTCCTGAATGAAGTATCAGCAGTTCACCCTGAAGAGTACTACTTTTTACCGCCTCTTCAAGATAGGTTAGATACAGGTGATATAATTCAATATGACGGAGCATTTCATATTTTGGTAACCCCTAGATGTGACTTAGCAAGAGAGCAAAACGCTACATTTCAACTTGTTAAGTTGCTATCCAAAAAAGATGACTGGGTGAATCTGCACAGAGAAAAAGTTGACGGAGCAAATAGAAAAGCTAAAGAAGTAGCAACTAAAAGCATAGGCAACCTAGTCAATCATGGAAATCGTTCTCCAAAGTTGCACTTTATTCCTCAGTTTAAGCTAAGTTCAGGTGAAGAATTAGGGCCTTTTCATGCACAGTTCAACATTATGCAATGCATAGAAGCTACACCTGAGATGCGAGCTACTCTTACGGCTGAGAGAATCGCAACTCTTTCTAACGAGTTTGTACCATCTTTGGTCGAGCGGTTGGGGGCGTATTTTAGTCGAATTGGTACGCCTGATTATTCACATCCAGAGTGACTTTTTCCGAGTAGCTCCATCACAATCTTACCAATCTGCTGTGCTAGATATGGTGGCACAGCATTGCCTACCTGCACATACTGCTGCGTTCTATTCCCCTCAAATTTATAATTATCTGGAAATGTCTGTAAACGGGCTGCCTCACGAACAGTCAGGCTTCGGCATTGCTTGGGGTCGTAGTGAATGAAGTAGTGACCGTCTTTTGATATGTGGCTAGTGACTGTCGTTGCACATTTATTTGCTGCTTGGGTGCGAAAACGGTCTGCATGTGAACCGCTACTCCAGTTTTCATGAGCGGGAGCGAGATCACTAGGAAAGTCTTTCGCTTTAGGTGAAGTTCCACCACTCAGCTTTGTATATCCAGCACTAAAGGCATAACGGAGTAAATCACCTTCCATATGTCCTCGAGTTTCATGATTTAGTACACATGCTGGGGCATTGTTTCTATACCACTTAATCAAATGGTTTGGCATTTTCTTGGGATGAGAAATTGGGTGACTAGCACTTCTTTGAAGCATTTTAAATGGCTTCAGGTCTAGTTCATTAGCATCATCAAATTGCTTTCTCAGTAACCTTTTAGCAAGTGTGCCATTTTTCGAAACTAGCTTTTCCCAGTCTTTCGTATCATCTTTACGCTTAGAGAAACCACTTCGTAACTTAGGTAAATCTGCCAGGACCTGCTCTACTGTTGTTTGTTCGCCACTTTGAGTTAGCGTTCCCGGAACTCCTTTTACATCAGCTCGAACGCCAAGCAAAATGACACGATGACGAGCTTGTGGTACGCCATATTTCTCCGCTTTAATAAGAAAATCAGAAGGGTCGCAGTAGTGAGGGTCATTGGCATTCTCTGTATCTACCACGAGGGAAAATATTTTGTATCTAGGTGTGGCGATTTTGGTTACTCGGCCTGGAGAACGCAAGTCTTTTAAGATACGAGGAAACATCACTTCATCATCTATTTTCGCGGAGAGAATGCCGCGAACATTCTCCATAACAAAAACGTCAGGCTTAGCAATAGAGATTACCTTAAGATACTCTTTGTACAGAAAGTGTCGTTGATCTTTTTTGGCTTTATAGTCTTTAATACCCGCATTGCGTGAGCGGCCAGCTAGCGAGTAAGCTTGGCAAGGAGGACCTCCTATTACGACTTTCGGACCATGATGGTTAGTAATTAGATCAAGAATACGCTCGTGAATCAGCTTATTGTCGTCACCTAGTGCGTGAGGGCCAAACAAGGTTTCTTTTTGGGCTTCTTCTGCTTGCTGGGGGAAGCGCTCAAAAAGCTCATCTCGGGTCAAGTCACCACTTAAATAAGCGCTATAACTCTGGAGACCATCTTCGGTATCGCAAAGTTTCCGATAGAAAGCTCTAGTTGTGAGCGTCTTATGAGCAGACGCTTCTTTCTCAACTGACATGCCAATTTTAAACGGCGCAATACCGTTTTCATCTCGCACCGATGACACACCTTCACCAAGCCCTCCCGGCCCCGCGAACAAGTCTATTACAAGGATTTCACCAGTTTTCATTAGCACCACAAATATCAGAAAAACATAGCAATAATACTAGCCAAAGCCGCAGTGACAATAATTTTATTACTGCTTTATCAGCATCGGTTTGATAATAGGTAATTCGCCTGCTCATATAGCTTTTAGAGCGACCGTAGTTGCATATCTGGTCTGCTTTAAAAGTATTAAGAATGCCTTTCAAGCTCTTAACAAGTAAGCTGATGGGCTTAAAGTAGAAGCTGCTTTACCATTTGTACTACAAGAAAAAAGCGCCAACTCTTTCGAGTTGGCGCTTTCCCAAACGTTTGGTGGAGCTGGCGGGAGTTGAACCCGCGTCCAAAATCAGTCTAACTAATGGCGCTACATGCTTAGTCTATCTTTAATCTCGTCAGTGTGCTGCGAATAGACACGCTACAAAAAGACATACCGAAATTCTATTTCGCGGTTCAGCTCTTCGGTCAAAGCTTCCCTCGCTATCCTGATTGGGTTTGACTGCCCTGATTCCCCGTCCTACAGGCGGAGGCTAGGGAGGGCAGGCTCTGAGCAGGTTATTAAGCTGCTAGTGCGTAGTTTTCGTCGTTTGCGACTATTTTTTTGCGGCTTTTTACGAGGCCAACCGCCCCTCGGCATGCTCCACGAGCCTTCTTGATCCTGTCGAATCCTGAATCAGCCCCGGAATGTGGACGCAGATACTAGCATAACATGCTGCTGCGTCAACGATTATCTGGTTGAGTGCTTCATGATTCGCGCTTTGTCGCGCTGCCAATCGCGATCTTTGGAAGCATCACGTTTGTCATGAAGTTTTTTACCTTTTGCCAGACCAATCTTAAGTTTAGCCCACGACTGTTTCCAGTACATGGAAAGCGCGATAACTGTGTAACCTTCGCGGTTCACTTTGCCAATCAAGTTGTCGAGTTCACGACGCTTGAGTAGCAGTTTTCGCACGCGTGTTGGGTCTGCCACTACGTGTGTAGAAGCAACATTCAGCGGAGTGATGGTCGCGCCAGACATGAAAGCTTCACCATTGCGGAAGAACACGTAGCTCTCGCTGATGTTGGCTTTGCCTGCACGGAGTGATTTCACTTCCCAGCCTTGTAGCTCTAGCCCTACCTCAATATCGTCTTCGATGAAGTATTCGTGGCGAGCCTGGCGGTTCTGAGCAATCGTGTTGCTGCCCGCCTTATTCTTTGCGTTTTTCTTTACCATAATGGCGGCATTATACGTAGTGGTTATGGTGGGCGAAACAAGTTTTTATCGGATTTTCAGGCGCCCGGCCCCATAAACCGTCGATGGCGGTGTTTCTGGGTGTCCCTGTTCGTTGCCGTTTGTGCGGTTTGGAGGCACGTTGAAGGAATTTGGGGAAAAATACGGTCTGGTGATATGATGCCGGAATCGACCTGAGAGGAGACGCTATGCCGCGTATTACCCGTTCTGCGTTGGTGCCGTATAGTGCAGAGCAGATGTTTGAACTTGTTAATGATGTTGAAGCTTACCCTTCGTTTTTGCCGGGGTGTGCCGGTTCGCGCGTGCTGGAAGCCAATGACAGTGCGATGACCGCGTCGGTGGATGTGTCGAAAGCCGGTATCCGCAAAACCTTTACCACGCGCAATTTGCTGGTAAACGGTCAGCAAATCAAAATGGAACTGGTTGATGGCCCTTTCCGAAAACTGGTGGGTGGCTGGCATTTTACTTCTTTGGATGCGGATGCGTGCAAAATCGAGCTGAATCTGGATTTTGAGTTCACCAACGGTTTGGTGGAAATGGCGTTCGGAAAAGTCTTTAACGAGTTGGCGATGAACATGGTGAAGGCTTTCACCGACAGGGCGAGAGACATTTATGAGTGACGGTAAGTTGCTGCATATTGAAGTGATGTATGCGTTGCCGGATGAGCAGCGTGTGTTTAAGGCGATTGTGACGCCAGATACGCCGGTGGAAGAAATCATCAGCCACTCGGGTATTTTGGATGCCTACCCAGAAATCGACCTGAAGAAGAACAAAGTCGGTGTGTTCAGTCGTCTGGTGAAACTGGATGCGACGGTGCACGACGGCGACCGCATTGAAATCTACCGCCCGCTGGTGGCTGACCCGAAAGAAATTCGCCGCCGCCGCGCAGAGCGCATGAAAGCGGAAGGGAAATCTGACCCGGTCACAGGTGGTAAGGTGAACCCGCTACGTAAAGGCGAGTGAATCTGCATTTCGCTTTCGTAGAAGAAAGTGAAGAAGAATGCGGATAAGAATATAGATAAGAACAAAGAGAAAAGCGGTGGTCATTGGCCACCGCTTTTTTGTGTATTGACTACGATTGGTATGACTTCAGCAGGTTCCAGGCATCTTGCCAGAACGGTGTTTTACCCGGCGCATAACTTGGGTTAGAGCACCAGCCTGAGTTTGGCCATGGCTTGCATTGGTATAGCTTGCCGTCCTGACCTTTTACAATGTCACCTTCCTGATAAGCCGCGCCCGGTTTGTAGCTTGGGTATTCACCCGGTGGTGGCGGTGTCACTTCTGGATCCGGATCTGGTGTTGGCTCTGGGTTTGGTTCTGGGTTAGTGCCGCCGCAGCTCTCGTCGTCAGTTTGTTTCCAAACGCCCCATTCGCCGGTGTTGCCCGGCTCTTCGCCTTTGGTCCACCAGGCGGCCAGCCATACCACGCCGTGGTGCGAGACTTTATCTCCACCGACATATACGCGGTTTTTCTCCCAGCTGGCAATACATGTCGCGCTGGCTTCGACCGCAATGGTGCGGGTGGCTGACGCTGTCTGGCCTTCGCTGTCGGTGACTTTGTAGCTCAGCAGGTAATCGCCCGGTGTTTGGGTATCAACATCACCGAAAACGCGGATGCTAGCGGTGATGTCGCCATCTTCTTTATCAAACGCGCTCACGCCTTGCAGTGCATCAAAGCTATCGCCCTGTTGCAGGGTCACGTCTGTCACACCTGACAGGGTCGGCGCTTCGCCAAGCTCTGTGGTGACGATGCCTGCTTTGAGTTCCACCGTCGGCGCGGCAATCGCGATATCGGCAAGCAGTTTGTCGTTGCAGTAAAGCTCGGCACGGTAAGGGTTGAGCGCGGTTTCCACATTCACGTGGAAGCGGTTCATCAAGCCTTCTTTAAAGCGTCGGTTGTGCAGGTTGAAGCGTTGGGTACCGCCTTGCTGAGTGAGCACGTCCAACTGGCACGACGATGCAGTGAAGTTATCGGCATATACGGCACCATGCGCACCATGCAGGGCAGGGTAGATGTAGCTTGGCAGCGTGTTGCTTGGGTCGTAGTAACCCACCAGTGTGGTCACGGCAACGCCTTGTTTTTCAGGAATGCGTGGTACGGTTTTGTCGATGATGTCTTTTTCCACTTCCACCCACTGACCTGCTTCAAAGCGGTAGGCGTATTTGGTGCCGTTCACCAGAAGCTGGGAGTCACCGTTAAAGTGAATGTGGGAGTTGTAGCCTGCTGATGAGCGGAACACCACCACTTTGCCTTCAAAGCTTTGGTCTGTCGGCAGGTAGAAATCACGCGCCCAGTAGCCGTTGCCTGTGTTGATGCGAACGGCGTCTGCGTTCTCGAACAGTTCGTGGAACTTGCGGCTTTCCGCGCCAAACTCGTTCAGGGTGTTGTTGTCGCTGATGGTGACAATGTTAAAGGCGAGATCGTCCTTCAGGCTGTTGTCCCATGGCTGCATGGTCTGGCTTTCTGCATCCCATTTGCTGAATCCGGTTGGGGAGGCGGGGTCAAAGCTCGCTTTGCCTTCCATGAAATGCTGGAACACGTTCAGCTCGTAAGGGGTGTGCAGTGTGTATTCATTACCTGCCGGGTGCAGCGGCCAGCCACCCGCCATGGTGCCCCAGCCGAAACTGTGTCCGTTGAAAGGTTCTGCGCATTCGCCTTCGTAGCATGACGAGCCATTGGTTCGCGCTTTGCTGAGGTTCGGCAGGAAGCGGTTTTCAAACAGATCCCAGCCCCAGGTTGAGTTGATATTGGTGGAGCTGTTATGCACCGAGCCTTTGAATCCGCCCAGATAGTGAGCTTCTGCATGGGTGCCTGCGCCGAACTCATGGCCGACTTCGTGGCTGAATTCATTGCCTGTTGAGCTGACCACTGACGCCACACCGGCATAAGAGCCGAGCAAACCGTGATTGATAATGCCATCGCTGTAGTTGCCCCGTGAGTTGTTCACCGTCACTTGGGCCGCGTGGTAAGGCGCGCTGATGTTCCATTGGGAACCGTTCATCACGTCATAGCTGTTCACGCCATAGTTGGCGCTGTTGATGCCAGCGGAAATCAGTTCACGGGCTATGCGGTAATGGGAATCACTGCCGTAAGCGTCTGCTTTGCTTGGGTCTACGTCGACCAGCAGGCGGCCATCCGGCAGCATGATCTCTTCCAGATGGATGGGCGCATAGGGGTTCACGATAAGTTTGCTGATCTGCACAGACTGGAAGTAATCGCGGTGCAGTTTCTCATCGGTCATAAAGCGGAATTCACCGCGCGGTGGCGTCAGCAGACCCACATCGACAGTGTTAAGGATCAGTGTGGTGTTAGCGCCGACTTTAATGCCTTCGACCACGCCTTCCTGAAGGCCATTGCTGAGCGTCAGGCTGAAGCCCGGCTCAATCACTTCTGCGGGCAAAACCGTTGTGTAGGCTTTGTCGCTGTAGGCGAGTTTGCCGTAATCGGCATCAGACTGGGCAAACCATTTTCCGCCAACGTTGTTGTAGGTAAAGCGGTTACCGGAAGAAAGCGTGTCTGAGCCGTGGGTGTAGTGAATGCGTGAGTTGTATCCGGCCTGTGAGGAGAAGGTGACAATCTTGCCGTCGAGCTCTGCGCCTTCCGGCAGCATAAAGTCGTAGGCAAAGTTGCCGTTGCTGGTGGCGATTTCTAGGGTGTCATGCTCGGTCAGCAGCGCTTTGAAAGCGTCCTTGCCGGATTCATAGGCGATGACATCAATCGCCTGTTGTGACGAGATGCGGTGCGCGTAGGTTTCCGGTACGACAATATCGAGGTCGATATCAATCTGGCCCGCAGGTTTTGGCTGCGCAGAAGGCGGCAGCAGGGTCGTGCGGTGCACCTCTTCGCCCTGGCTGTTTTTCACCACCACGGCGATCTCGCTGTTTTGAAGCGCATCAGTGGTGTGAGGTTCTACGATCACCAGTGCTTTACGCAGTGCGACCAGATGCGGCTGGCGATCACCTTCAATACCGTGGATGGTTGGCATGATCACGCTCTGTGCCATGCTGACGCTGGCAGCCAGTGAACCTTGGGTATCTGAAGGCAAGGATTTCTGGTTGAAGTAAACGGCTTGAGAGCTAGGTGTGCTGGCGAAGGCTGTTGAGCAGCTTGCCCCAGCGAGCAATGCCGGGATCAGGCAGGCTAACTGTTTCTTGTTCATCGTCTTTATTCTTTTTGATGTGTGTGATTTGGGGCGGAATATATAGATGGAAATACAAGGTGAGTGAGCGAGAAAATCTGTTATTTGAAGCAGTCCCTCAATTCAGAATCGTGAACTGGCAGTAAATGCACAGCGGTGACATTTTTATGACGTAATTACAGTGGCTTACGAAGTTTTGACGCTGTCTGGAAAGGTCGTCTTTGAGGTGTGTTTTCAAGACAAAAAAGCGCAGCTTATATTGGCTGCGCTTTTGGGGTGAGTGGTGGTTGGCTTATAGCGCTTCGGTGACATCCGGTACGAAGCTTTGGCTTTCGAGCGGCACACGCACATAGCCTTCTTTGTTGATCTCCGGCAGATCGATGGTGTCATAGCTGATGGCTTCATACGGAATGCTGGAAAGCAGGTGGGAAATGCAGTTCAGGCGCGCCCGTTTTTTGTTGTCGGCTTCCACCACCCACCATGGAGATTCTTTGGTGTCGGTGTAGGCGAACATCTTGTCTTTCGCTTCACTGTATTCTTTCCAGCGGCTTCGGGATTCCAAATCCATCGGGCTGAACTTCCAGCGCTTCATCGGGGTGTTGATGCGCTCGCTGAAGCGCTTTTCCTGCACTTCATCGGAAACTGAGAACCAGTATTTCAACAGGATGATGCCGGAGCGCTGCAGCATGCGCTCGAACTCGGGGCAGGTACGCATGAACTCGTCATATTGCTCGTCGTTGCAAAAGCCCATCACGCGTTCAACACCTGCGCGGTTATACCAGCTTCGGTCAAACAGGACGATTTCGCCCGCTGCAGGAAGGTGCGAAACGTAGCGTTGGAAATACCATTGGGTGCGTTCGCGCTCGGTGGGTTTATCCAGCGCGACAATGCGGCAAACACGAGGGTTGAGCTTTTCAGTAATGCGCTTTATCACGCCGCCTTTACCCGCAGCATCGCGCCCTTCGAAGACGACGACCACTTTCAGGCCTTTGAGTTTGACCCATTCCTGAAGTTTAACGAGTTCCGTCTGTAGCTCAGCGAGTTTGTTCTCATAGGCTTCGCTGCTGAGTTTCCCTTTCTTCTTTTTCGTTGGCTTGTCTTGTTCTTCGCTCGCCATGTGCCACGTCCTTTTCCTCGGGTTGTGTTGCCACCCTAAAAAAGAAAGGAGGATGATTTCAATCCCCCTTTCGGAAAAGTGCGAGCTTAGCGAGTTAGCGCTGAGAGTGTGGCTTTGATTGTCTCAGGATTGGTGACTGTGATGGCAAAATCGTCACCGTTGCCCATGGTGGCGTTTTCATTCTTAAACGCCATATGAGATTGGCGGGTGGTTTTACCGGATAGGTGAATTTCGGTGACGCCTGTGGCATCGACAATGCGCTTGGCATTGTCCGGCGAAACGCCTGCACCCGGCATGATTGAAAGGCGACCTTGGGTAAAGGTAACCATGTCTTTCAGCATTTCAATGCCGTCTTCGGCACGCTTGGCAAGGCCGGAGGTGAGGATGCGCTCCACCTTGTGTGCCATCAGAAATTCCAGTGCATCAAACGGGGCAGAGCAGTGGTCAATCGCTCGGTGGAAAGTGATGCCCATGCCGGAAGCAGCTTTGATCATGTCGCCAACAATCGTCTCATCGATTTTTCCGTCAGCCTGCAGTGCACCTATCACCACGCCGTTAAGGCCTGCCTGTTTCGCGGTGTGAATGTCTTCAAGCATGATTTCCACATCATCACCGGAGTAAAGGAAGTCGCCTTCACGGGGACGGATAATGCCGTAAACCGGAATACTTGCCACACGCGCCGCCGCTTTCATGTAACCCGCACTGGCTGTCAGGCCACCTGTCGCCAGCGAACTGCAAAGCTCAATACGCTTTGCGCCCGCGCGCTCAGCGATAGGAAGGGATTCAATACTATCAATGCACACTTCAACCAAAACAGACATACAACACTCCTTGGAATTTGAACGCTCATCATCAAGGAGTTGCATTCGGAATAGAAGATGGGGGCGTGTAAAAGTTTGGTAAAAGTTGGGGAAGAGCAGGGCCTAGGGTACTAGGTCCTAGGAAGAGCAAGAGCGAGGAAGAGCAGAGATGAGATTTGAGATAAGAGAAAGAGCGGGAAGGGCAGAGAAAGCAGGGACGAGATTTGAGATAAGGGAAAAAGCAGGAAAACGAAGATATAGATTAGAGCAATGCGAGAAAAGGCGCTGAAAGTTGGGTGTGTCTGGAAATCAATTTAATGACCGAGAGTCCGCTTTTCCTAGGACCTTGTTCCCTAGGATCTAGGACCTTTTAAGTCCGCTTTTCCTAGGACCTCGCCCCCTAGGACCCAGGACCTATAAAGTCCCTTTGGAATGCTGAAGTGCGGGCTTAACCAAGAGGCGAATAAATCCGAGATTTGCCGGGGCCCAAATACAAAAAGGGCCCGGTGGTCCGGGCCTCATTCTATTTTTATAGCTGACTTTGGCTTTACGCTTACGCGTTAGGGGGAAACTGCGCGAGCAGTTAGCCAAATATTACAGGTCGTCAGAGTGCTCAGACAGGAACGCTGCAACACCTTTAGGAGATGCGTCCATACCTGCTTTGCCTTCTTCCCACTGTGCTGGGCAAACTTCACCGTTCTTCTGGTGGAAGTTCAGTGCGTCAACCATGCGCAGCATTTCGTCGATGTTACGGCCCAGTGGCAGGTCGTTAACAACTTGGTGACGTACCAGACCGTCTTCGTCGATCAGGAAAGAACCACGGAAAGCAACGCCAGCTTCTGGGTGCTCTACGTCGTACGCTTTACAGATCTCGTGCTTAACGTCTGCAACCAGTGGGTATTTAACCTGGCCGATACCGCCGTCTTCAACAGCAGTGTTACGCCATGCGTTGTGAGAGAACTGAGAGTCGATAGAAACGCCGATGACTTCAACGCCTTTCTCTTGGAAGTCAGCGAAACGCTTGTCAAAAGCGATCAGCTCAGAAGGACATACGAAAGTGAAGTCCAGTGGGTAGAAGAACAGAACCGTTTTCTTACCTTTGGTGAATTCTTTCAGGTTGAAGTTTTCTACGATTTCACCATTGCCCAGTACTGCTGCTGCAGTGAAGTCTGGGGCTTGACGGCCTACTAGTACCATTTCTCAGCTCCTAAAATGTCTAATTTTCAGGCATGAATGCCTTGATTCATCTATGAACGGGACAAACTATAATGGAACTGCTAGATTGAAAAAAGTGAATTAAATAGATTAACCTAATCGGAAAAATCGATGAATAAATTCCCTTCTCTCAAACAACTCCATTACTTGGTCACACTGTACGAGACGCGCCATTTCGGTGAGGCGGCCAAACAGTGTTTCGTCAGCCAGTCTACACTAAGTTCCGGCATTCAAAACCTTGAAGACCTGATTGGATCTCAGCTTATTGAGCGCGATAACAAAACACTGGTATTTTCGGCTATCGGTGAAGATGTGGTGTCTCGAAGTCGGGAAATCTTGGCACGTAGTCAAGATTTAATGGAGCTGACACAAGTCAGTGAAAGCCCGATGCAGGGCAAGCTGCGTGTAGGCTGCATTCCCACTATCGCTCCTTTTCTTCTCTGTGATTTGGTGCAGGCAGTGAACCAGCGCTTTCCCGAGCTTGATTTACTGCTGCGAGAAGACACCACCGCAAATCTGCTTATGGCGCTGAAAAGCGGTGAAATGGATGTGCTGATTCTGGCGCTACCTGTCGAAATCGGCGGCATGCAAAGCCGAATCGTGGGGAAAGACTCGTTTAAGATGGTGCTAAACAGTGCTCAGGCACAAGGGATCCCTGTTCCTATCCACTATTCTGATCTGCCGGATGAGTCGGTGTTTCTGCTGGAGCGTGAACATTGCCTGACAGACCACGCCGTGTCGGCCTGTCAGCTCACAAGCACAGAGAAAATTAACCCATTTACCGCAACCAGCCTTCATACCTTGGTGCAAATGGTCGCGAATGGGTTGGGGACGACTTTCATTCCTCAAATGGCCATCAATCATGGGCTCATCGAAAATCTCGATTTGGTGGTGATGGAACCACCTGGACGTGAGGCTTACCGCGAGATCGGTTTGGTTTGGCGTCCTACTTCGAGCCGCAAACCGACCTTTGAAGCACTCGCGGATCTGGTTGAAACTCTCCTTTAAGTACCATTGTGGTACTCAAATCCGGGGAACTTTCATCGTCAACATATGCATCACGACACCTAAAACGATGAAATTTCCTCTGGTTTTTCAAGATTCTTTAGCTCTCATTAGGTTTTAGAATAACTTTGGTGATTTATTCTAAATATTTAACCCATATTCGAATTAAATCCTTTTTACACTTTGGTAACTCCCCTGCGCTTCTGAAATTAAATTCTGTCGGTATCCCTACATATTTTTCGCCAATTATTAAGCACTTAAGTTGCATGTTTGTTAGCGGCTGCCAAACGCTTCCATTGTTAAGCTTTTGTTATAAAAAGATTTTCTGCAGAAATTGATATTCACTGCTACGTTTAAAACATGCGAATTCGATATTCAACAAGTTGACTCAAAAAGTAATTTAATTTCGTAAGTGCTTACAAAAATCGCACTAAGGGATGAGAAAGTCACAAACGGAAGAACAATCTGAGATTCGTTTTAATTCAGTGTTTTGAGTTAAAACTCTATATTTTATAAGATATTGATATTTAATGGTTTAAATGATTTAAGACTTAAGTCTAACGCCTTTGGTAGTGTTGACGGGTGAAAATAAATACGCCAGTTTAGAAAGGTGTTTCGGCGATAAGAAAGCAATCGAAGCAGTAAGGGAATAATTGGTATTGTTGTGATTTAGTTACAAATGGAAATGGAGGGCATTTTATGGATTCACAAGCACAACAAGCTTTAAAGGAATTGTCGTTTGTTCCGCCGATCACTGAGATGGAATCTGATGTACTGACTGATGAAGCGCTCTCTTTCATCCTAAAACTTGCTACCCGCTTTGCGCACCGTGTACCAGAACTGCTGGAAGCCCGAGAAGCACGTCAGGCGCAATTCGATGCGGGTGCCACGCCTGACTTTCTGCCTGACACGGCGGAAATCCGAAACGGTGATTGGCGTATTCGCGGTATTCCTGAGGACCTGCAGGACCGCCGCCTGGAAATCACCGGCCCGCCAGAGCGGAAAATGGTGATTAATGCCCTGAATGCCAACGTAAAAGTGTTCATGGCGGACTTCGAAGATTCATTCTCGCCGGTATGGGGCCCTGTGCTGCAAGGCCAGCGTAACCTGACCGACGCGATTAACCGCACCATTTCTTACAACAACCCGGTGACAGGCAAACACTACGCCCTCGGCGATGACCCATCGGTGCTGATTTGCCGTGTTCGTGGTCTGCACCTGAAAGAAAAGCACGTGCTGCTGGATGGTACGCCGATTCCAGGTGCGCTGTTGGACTTTGGTTTGTATTTTTTCCGCAACCATAAAACCTTGTTGGAAAACGGCTCTGGTCCGTATTTCTACCTGCCAAAACTGCAGGCACATCAAGAAGCTGCATGGTGGAACGACGTGTTCTGCTTTGCGGAAGATGAGTTCAATCTGCCTCGCGGAACCATCAAGGCAACCGTGCTTATCGAAACGCTGCCAGCTGTGTTCGAGATGGATGAAATCCTGCACGCGCTGAAAGACCACATTGTGGCGCTGAACTGCGGCCGTTGGGATTACATCTTCAGCTATATCAAAACATTCCGTAACCACTCGGACCGCGTTTTGCCGGATCGTCAGGTGGTGACAATGGAAAAACCTTTCCTGAACGCGTATTCGCGTCTTCTGGTGAAAACCTGTCACCGCCGTGGCGCGATGGCAATGGGCGGCATGGCCGCGTTTATCCCGTCAAAAGACCCGGAGAAGAACGCCTGGGTTCTGGACAAAATCAATGCAGACAAATCGCTGGAAGCCAATAACGGCCACGACGGTACTTGGGTGGCTCACCCAGGTCTGGCGGACACGGCAAAAGCGGTTTTCGATGCAGCGCTCGGTGAGCGTAAAAACCAACTCGATGTTATGCGTGAGCAAGATGCACCTATCACAGCCAAAGAGCTCACAGAGCCGTGTGAAGGTGACCGCACCGAGGAAGGCATGCGACACAACATTCGCGTGGCGGTGCAATACATCGAAGCTTGGATTTCGGGGAATGGATGTGTGCCTATCTATGGCCTGATGGAAGATGCGGCGACGGCGGAAATCTCCCGCGCTTCAATCTGGCAATGGATTAAACATGAAAAATCGCTCAGCAACGGCAAGACCGTCACCGCAGATTTCTTCCGAGCCTGTCTGGCCGAAGAGATGGATGTGCTGAAGCAGGAACTAGGGGAAACCGTATTCAACGGTGGGAAATACCAGCAGGCGGCCAGTTTGATGGAGCAACTGACCACCAGTGATGAGCTGGCAGATTTCCTGACGTTATCTGGATACGAATTGCTGGACTAATTACCGATTTATCAAACATTGAGAGAGGGAAGCACAATGACTCTGACAAGACAGCAGCAAATTGACGCACTGAAAAAAGACTGGGCAGAAAATCCACGTTGGAAAAACGTGAAGCGTACTTACACAGCAGAAGAAGTGGTTGAGTTACGTGGTTCATTCGTTCCAGCGCAGACCATTGCCCAGCGTGGTGCAGACAAGCTTTGGGATTTGGTTAACGGTAGCGCGAAGAAAGGCTATGTGAACTGTCTTGGCGCGCTGACCGGTGGTCAGGCTGTCCAGCAAGCAAAAGCAGGTATCGAGGCGATTTATCTGTCAGGTTGGCAGGTAGCTGCGGATAACAACACCGCATCTTCTATGTACCCTGACCAGTCACTGTACCCGGTAGATTCTGTACCAGCAGTGGTTAAGCGCATTAACAACTCTTTCCGTCGTGCAGACCAAATCCAGTGGTCTAAAGGTGGCACGCCGGAAGAAGGTACCGATTACTTCCTGCCAATCGTGGCTGATGCAGAAGCAGGCTTCGGTGGTGTTCTGAACGCTTACGAGCTGATGCGTTCGATGATTGAAGCAGGTGCGGCAGGTGTTCACTTTGAAGACCAGCTGGCATCGGTTAAGAAATGTGGTCACATGGGTGGTAAGGTGCTGGTTCCTACCCAAGAAGCCGTTCAAAAACTGGTTGCAGCACGTCTTGCTGCCGACGTTGCAGGCACCACCACCCTTGTGATTGCGCGTACTGATGCGAACGCAGCAGACCTGCTGACATCTGATTGTGACCCTTACGATAAAGACTTCATCGAAGGCGAGCGTACTTCTGAAGGTTTCTACAAGGTTCGTGCGGGTATCGATCAGGCGATTTCTCGTGGTCTGGCTTACGCACCTTACGCAGACCTTATCTGGTGTGAAACCGCAACGCCGGATCTGGAAGAAGCACGTCAGTTCGCTGAAGCTATCCACGCTCAGTACCCAGATCAACTACTGGCTTACAACTGTTCGCCATCGTTCAACTGGGAGAAAAATCTGGATGCGCCAACCATCGCGAAGTTCCAGCAAGCTCTGTCAGACATGGGCTACAAGTACCAGTTCATCACTCTCGCGGGTATCCATAACATGTGGTACAACATGTTCGATCTGGCGCACGCTTATGCGCAAGGTGAAGGCATGCGTCACTACGTGGAGAAAGTACAGCGTCCTGAGTTTGAAGCAGCTGAGCGTGGTTACACCTTCGTTGCTCACCAACAGGAAGTGGGTACCGGTTACTTCGATAAGATGACGAACACTATTCAGGGCGGTAACTCTTCGGTAACAGCTCTGACGGGCTCTACGGAAGAAGACCAGTTCTAAAGCGCTATCCCAATCGGGCTGATAATCCAGCCATACCTATCGGCCCGATTGCCTTTATAACATGCAATAAACCTAGCTGTTCAAGAGCCGTCAGAGCTCCAATATCCACGCTTTGAGCGACCTTCGGGTCGCTTTTTTTGTGCCTGTGATTTGAGACTTCTGAGAGTTAAGGCTGGTGGTTAAAATCGCGAGCAGCGCTAAGCACATCTCTATATATAGAAGGAAAAGCATCCATCAGTATTTGTCGATGAGCGACTAAGGTCTCTGCCGTCTCAGCCAGCGGGCCCATCCGAGGGCTTCGGGATGACATGCGTCTCAGCGCAAAGGGCAGGGTGTTGATATCTGCATAAGAGGGAATCCAGCCTTCGCGCCACATTTTATCTGAGAGAAAAAGATACCTTTCCGGTAGCGGATTGGGTTCTTGCTCAGTCGCGGTGCGGCAGTTTTTCTCGGCGAGGGCGACAAACTCATCGAAACGGGCGTTATTGAAGGCATCCCAATGATGGACGAGCGCATGATCCCAGAACATATCGAGAGCAATCGCACTGAATCGGTAAAGGTGTTTGGGAAAGAGCGCGCGGCAGGGCTTGATGGCCTCATGGCTGTCGATGTAGCGGTCCACAAACCGGTGAAGATAGACGGCTTTCGTCGTTTCTGGCAGAAATTTACCGTCGGGCTTTCCGCGAACAAAATCTGCCATCAGGTTTCCCATCAACTGGCTGTTGCAGTGCTTGGCTATATGTAAATGTGCCAGATAATTCACGCGCCCTCTGGACCTTTCCTTGAAACGGAAAACCTAGCCTATCTCAAGTGGCACGTGTTTGTCGCTATCAGACCACTTCTTCCTCTTCTTCCATCGGCTCTGTTTCTTCCTGGATCTCGAGCAGGTTGATGGCGATGGCGACGAAATCGCTGTCTGTGATAATACCGACCAGTCTGTCGTCCTCAACGACAGGCAAGCAGCCAATCTTACGTTTCTGCATATATAGTGCAGCCTCTTTGAGCCCGGCACACGGTGACACCGTATATAAAGAACGCTTGAGGAAGCGCAACAAAGGCGCTTGCATCGGGTCGTTGTCGCCAACTGCTTTTTCCAGACTGGATGTTTGAGCAGCGAGGACGTCACGCTGAGTGACCAATCCTTCCAATTTTCCGGAAGCACTGACGATAGGAACGTGGCGAATACGGCGGGAATCCATCAGGCACTTTGCGTCAGATATCTTATCCTTAGAAGAGAGCGTGATGGGGTCGGAACTCATCATGTCATTAACGGTAAACATTCTGCCTCCAGAAATACATATAATTAGTAAGGCTATATCTCGAATGTAGCTAAAAAGGCAGGGACTTTAGGTGACGACATTCAAACTTCCATCCGGAAATTCTGAATGACGCCAAGGTTGTTTCAAGCAGTAGCAACGCACCGGGGCGCAGCGGCGCCAAACAACACTTTTTTGTTTTTAGGGGCGATGATAATGCGCATGAAACTCGCAATACTATCCTTACTTTTCTCTTCATTTTTGGGGCAGGCCGCAGAGCCGTCTCCCAATGTTGTTGGTGGGACAGATGCTTCCATCAGCGATGCTCCCTGGCAGGCATTTATCAGAATTGGTAACGCTTTTTGTGGCGGGGTGGTGATCTCTTCCCGCTGGATTCTGACCGCGGCACATTGCCTTGATACTGCCGATGACGATGACCCTTTTTCTCTGGCATCAGCCAACTCTGTCTCGGTCTACACGGGAACAGCGGAAATTAATGGGGCAAATTTTTCCAGCTTTCAATCTTCCGTTGACTCTATTTATACCAACAGCAGTTACAACAAAGATACGTTGCAAAACGATATTGCCTTGGTAAAACTTTCCTCCGATGTCCATCCTAATGCTTCAACCGTGGTGTTGCCCAATGACACGGTACAAGCTGCCGTCGATGCGACGGGGAACCTCAATAACAATGATATGCAGCTAACTGGCTGGGGCTATACGGACACCGGACGAAGCCAAACGACCACAACACTGCAAAAAGCGACGCTCTCTGCACTGACAGATGCAAGTTGCGCCTCTGCTTGGGGAACAACTCTGACTAATGTGTCTGATTACCAATCTAAGTATTTCTGTGCTCAGGCAAGCGGTGTGGGTGCTTGTAACGGAGACTCAGGCGGCCCACTAATTTGGTACGACCCTTCCCGCGCTGGTGATGCAGATGGCGGCGCAACCCTGATAGGCTTGGTGAGCTTCGGTGTGGCTTCGCAGTGCGCATCCCCGACGGTTCCAGACGTTTTTACCCAGGTTGCCACTTACATCAGTTGGATTTCCAACTGCCAAAGTGGGAGTTGTGCGAGCAGGTCTTCGACGGTAGTGCAGGGATCCGGTGGGGGTGGTGGGATTGGCTTGTTTGCACTTTTTTTTGCCCTGACCGGATTTTCTATAAGGTATTTGATTGGAATAATAGGATCTTACCCTCAGTGTCTCAAGGATGAAGAGATGGTGTAAGAGCGAGACTTTTCTGACATACCCGCTACTGATTCCTTTGCCAGCCTGACTGATTAAGATACGGTTTTTCAAAGTCTAGGAATAATGGGTTGGCAAAGGAATATGTTTAGTAAGAAGTATGTTGTCGCGGTTGCGATGCTGACAAGTGCGTTTGCTCCATCAAGCAATGCAGAGAATGCTGTCAGTCCCCGAATTGTTGGTGGGCAAGATGCCACGATTTCCGAAGCGCCCTGGCAGGCGGCTGTCACGATCAGACGTTCAGGCGGAACCGCATTTTGTGGAGGCATCGTTATCGGCTCCCGCTGGGTGTTAACGGCAGCGCACTGTCTCGACCTTGCTGATGAAAACGATGCGTACTCCCTTGCTCCAGCTAGTGAAGTCTCTGTTTACACAGGCACCGCCGTTATTGATGGCGCAGACTTCAATAATTTCCGTTCTGGTGTTTCAGCCACATTTGCCCACAGGGACTACAACAAAGACAACTTCTCTAATGATATTGCCTTGCTTCAACTTAGTTCGGATATCAACGCTAATGCATCCAGCATTTCTCTGGCGACACTTGCTGATCAATCTGCTTTGGATAGCAACGCCGGGAACAATAACCAAGACCTTCAGTTAACAGGGTGGGGATTTACGAACGTATTTGGCACCCAAAGCACTGATATTTTGCAAAAAGCCACGCTTTCTGCCGTTTCTGATAGCACATGTGCCAGTCAATGGGCCGCTGAGACTGATTTGAACTTGTTTGCCATTGCTGGTTATGAAAACAATTACCTTTGTGCTGAACAGAGCTCTATTACTGCGTGTAATGGAGATTCTGGTGGTCCTTTGGTTTGGATTGACAATGGCACCTCAAAACTTGTTGGCGTGGTGAGCTTTGGCGTTAAAACAAGTAGCCAAAATTGCCCAATAAATCGGTTGCCGGACGTATTTACGCAAGTATCTAACTACTCAAGCTGGGTGAGTAGCTGTCAGGTGGGAAGCTGCAATAGCTTCTCTCCTGCTATTTTGAACTCAGGAGGAGGAGGCGGCGGCTCTTTCGCTTGGCTATCATTGCTCTCATTAGGGTTTCTGACTTTCCGTCGTCGACTGTCATAACTCCTCACAATTTGCCAGCTGTATTTGTAGCGGGCAAGCCCCATCCTGCTTGATATTGCAGCACAGCAGCCTATACTAGCGGGCTGCTGTAGAATGGGGCTTTTTCAATGCAAGTATCCGATTTTCATTTTGACCTTCCTGACTCGCTGATCGCACGCTATCCACAACCCGATCGTACCGCGAGCCGTTTGCTGCAACTGAACGGCAATTCCGGCGAGCTGAGTCATAAGCAATTCACTGACATTCTTGATCTTGTCGAGCCAGGTGACCTGATGGTGTTCAACAACACCCGGGTAATCCCTGCGCGCGTTTACGGCCGCAAAGCGTCTGGTGGCAAGATCGAAGTGCTGGTGGAGCGTATGTTGGATGAAAAGTCGATCCTTGCACATGTCCGCGCTTCCAAGCCGCCTAAGCCGGGTACACAGTTGTTTCTGGGTGAAAATGACGAGTTTGAAGCAGAAATGGTTGCCCGCTACGATGCGCTTTTTGAAATTCACTTCAGCGGCGAGCAAGCTGTACTTGATATCTTAAATCAGGTTGGTCACATGCCGTTGCCGCCTTATATCGATCGCCCTGATGAAGAGTCGGACAAAGAGCGTTACCAAACGGTTTACAACGAAAAACCGGGTGCAGTCGCAGCACCAACAGCTGGTCTGCACTTTGATGAGAAGATCCTTGCAGCTCTCAAAGAGAAAGGCGTAGATACGGCATTTGTGACTCTTCATGTTGGTGCGGGTACCTTCCAGCCAGTGCGTGTTGATGATATCAATGATCACGTGATGCACTCTGAATATGCTGAAGTACCACAAGAAGTGGTCGATGCAGTTCTGGCAACCAAAGCGCGCGGTAACCGCGTGATTGCAGTAGGCACCACGTCAGTCCGTTCACTGGAAAGTGCAGCTCAGCATTCAAAGAATGAAGGCACTGAATTGAAGCCTTTCTTCAACGATACTCAGATTTTCATCTATCCGGGTTACGAATGGCAGCTGGTGGATGCATTGGTGACGAACTTCCACCTGCCAGAATCGACGCTGATCATGCTGGTGTCTTCTTTTGCAGGTTATGACCACGTGATGAATGCCTATCAAGAAGCCGTGAACAATGAATATCGTTTCTTCAGTTACGGAGATGCGATGTTTGTCACCCGCCAGACTGAGGTATAATCAGACGCTGGCTTTTATACCGCATCGCTATTTGTGATGGGGTGACTCCAAATTCAACTGGCTGTCAGCATGATTGCGACAGCCAGTTTTGTCTCTGTGCGACAGGCACATTAGCGCCAGACTGTTTCTCTGGCATTTCGGAGGTATCGTGAAATACGAACTGATTAAGAAAGAAGGCCGCGCTCGTCGTGGTCGTCTGGTTTTTGAACGCGGCACTGTTGAAACCCCGGCATTTATGCCTGTGGGTACTTACGGCACCGTAAAAGGGATGACACCGGAAGAAGTGGCTGATACTGGCGCACAAATTCTTCTGGGTAACACCTTCCATCTATGGCTGCGCCCAGGTCAGGAAGTGATGCGTGCCCATGGTGACCTGCACGATTTCATGAACTGGCAGGGTCCTATCCTGACCGATTCAGGCGGTTTCCAGGTATTCAGCCTGGGTGCAATGCGTAAAATCACCGAAGAAGGTGTGCATTTCCGCAACCCTGTAAACGGTGACAAGATTTTCATGGACGCAGAGAAGTCGATGGAAATTCAATACGATCTGGGTTCTGACATCGTAATGATCTTCGACGAATGTACGCCTTACCCGGCGACACACGAAGAAGCGAAGAAATCGATGGAAATGAGTCTGCGTTGGGCACAGCGCAGTCGCAACCATTTCGACAAAATGGGCAACAAAAATGCACTGTTTGGCATCGTTCAAGGGTCTGTCTATGAAGACCTGCGCGATGTGTCAGTCGAAGGCCTGACCAACATTGGTTTTGATGGTTATGCGGTCGGTGGTCTGGCGGTGGGTGAACCAAAAGAAGACATGCATCGCGTTCTGGAACATACCTGTCCAAAACTGCCGGAAGATAAGCCACGTTACCTGATGGGCGTAGGTAAACCGGAAGATTTGGTGGAAGGTGTTCGCCGTGGTATCGACATGTTCGACTGTGTGATGCCAACGCGTAACGCGCGTAACGGCCACCTGTTTGTGACTGGCGGTGTGATCAAGATCCGTAATGCGAAGCATAAAAGTGACACAACTGCACTGGATCCAGAGTGCGACTGTTACACTTGCCGCAACTACAGCAAGGCGTATCTGCATCATCTTGATCGCTGTAACGAAATTCTTGGCGCTCGCCTTAACACCATCCACAACCTGCGTTACTACCAGCGTCTGATGGAGAGTTTGCGTAACGCTATTGACGAAGGTAGATTAGAGACCTTTGTTAAGGAATTCTACGAACGCCGTGGCCGTGAAGTGCCACCGCTGAAAGAAGACTAAGAATTCTCGCCTCGCCAAAAGAGTGCTTTCGGTGGGGCGAAAATCTAGAAAATGTTCATATTGATACGAGGACGTTACTGAATGTTTATTTCTCAAGCTCATGCAGCAGCAGAAGGCGCACCACAAGGCGGCGGTATGCAGCTATTTATCATGCTTGGCCTGTTTGCCGTTATTTTCTACTTCATGATTTACCGTCCACAGGCGAAACGTGTGAAAGAGCACAAGAACCTGATGGCATCAATGGGCAAGGGCGATGAAGTTCTGACCGGTGGCGGCCTGGTGGGTAAAATTACTAAGATTTCTGATGACAACGACTTCATCGTTATCGCACTGAGCGACAACAACGAAGTGACCATCAAAAAGGATTTTGTGACTGCAGTTCTGCCAAAAGGCACCATTCAGTCGCTGTAACCCCATAGCCATAAAGGATCCTAGCAGTGCTAAACCGTTATCCTTTGTGGAAGTACATTATGGTGGTGTTGGTCATTTTTGTCGGCGCCCTTTATGCACTTCCCAATATTTACGGTGAAGATCCAGCGGTTCAAATCACCGGGGCGCGTGGCGCCTCGGTTGATCTCTCCACACTGGACACCGTCAAATCTTCCCTCGAAAAAGATAAAATCTCTTATAAATCCATTGCGCTAGAAAACGGCACTGTACTGGTTCGTTTCTCCGACACTGATAATCAGATTGAAGCTCGTGACGCTCTAAACAGCGAACTGAAAGAAGACGGTCTGATTGTTGCGCTTAACCTTGCTCCTGCAACGCCTGATTGGCTGGAAGCCATTGGTGCTAACCCAATGAAACTGGGTCTGGATCTCCGTGGTGGTGTGCATTTCCTGATGGAAGTGGACATGGACGCGGCAATGGAAAAACTGCTTACCCAGCAGGAAGACACCTTCCGTACTGAACTTCGTGAAGCCAAAATCCGTTACCGCGGTATCCGCGTGGGTGGTGAGGACAACATTGAAGTGATGCTGCGTAATGAAGCGGACATGGATGCTGCAGAAAGTGAACTCGCTAGACTGCACCCAGATATGGTGTTCACCACCGATAGTGCCCGTTTTGCCGTTTCTGCGAAGTTCACTGAAGAGCGCCTTCAGGAAATCCGTAACTACGCCGTTGAGCAGAACATTACTATCCTGCGTAACCGTGTTAACGAGTTGGGGGTTGCTGAGCCACTGGTGCAACGCCAAGGTGCAAGCCGCATCGTGGTTGAGTTACCGGGTGTTCAGGACACGGCACGTGCGAAAGAAATCTTGGGTGCAACTGCAACCTTGGAATTCCGTGAAGTGGATGACAGCGCCGATCTAGCTGCTGCGGCTGCAGGCCGTGTTCCACCGGGCAGCGAAATCAAATACACCCGTGACGGACGTCCGGTTGTGCTGAAAAAACGTGTGATTCTGGGTGGTTCAAGCATCACTGATGCGAGCTCAAGCTTCGACGAATACAGCCGTCCGCAGGTAAACATCTCGCTGGATAGCGACGGCGGCAGCAAAATGGCAGCGTTCAGTAAGAACAATGTCGGCAAGCTGATGGCGACGGTATTTGCAGAGTACAAAGACAGCGGTAAGCGTGATGAAAACGGCAAGGTGATTCTTTCCAAGCATGAGGAAGTGATCAACCAGGCAACGATTCAAACTGCGCTGGGCCGTAACTTCCGTATCACGGGTATCGACTCTCAAGCTGAAGCGCATAACCTTGCACTGCTGCTGCGCGCAGGTGCTTTGATCGCGCCAATCTCCATTGTTGAAGAGCGCACTATTGGTCCATCTATGGGTCAACAGAACATTGATATGGGCATTAAAGCCTGTATCTGGGGTCTGCTGGCGGTCATGTTGTTTACGCTGGTTTACTACCGTCGTTTCGGCCTGTTTGCGAACTGTGCGCTGGCGGCGAACATCATCCTGATTATCGGTGTGATGTCGATGATTCCAGGGGCAACCATGACTCTGCCGGGTATCGCAGGTATCGTTCTGACAGTGGGTATGGCGGTTGATGCCAATGTCCTTATCTTTGAGCGTATCCGTGAGGAGCTCAATGAAGGGCGCAATCCTCAGCAAGCGATCCACCAAGGTTATGCGAACGCATTCAGCACCATTGCCGATGCGAACATCACCACACTGATCACTGCAATCATTCTGTTTGCTGTAGGTACAGGCGCGGTGAAAGGCTTCGCTGTGACACTGTCGATCGGTATTCTGACGTCTATGTTTACTGCAATTATCGGTACCCGTTGCCTGGTTAACCTGGTGTACGGCGGTAAGCGCATTAACAAGCTGTCGATTTAAGGAGGCATTAAGATGTTTCAACTATTAAGGCCTGACTTTAGCATCGACTTTATGCGTTGGTCGAAGCCGGCATTTTTCCTGTCGGTTGTCATGATTGCTGCTTCTATTTTCAGCCTGTCTACCAAATGGCTGAACTGGGGCTTGGACTTCACCGGCGGTACGCTGATTGAAGTGGGTTTTGAGCAACCAGCAAACCTGCCACTGATTCGTGAGTCACTGGAAGCAAAAGGCTTTGGTGATGCGATCGTTCAGAACTTTGGTACTGCACGTGACGTGATGGTTCGCCTTCGTCCACGCGAAGATGCGCAAGGTGAATTACTGGGTAACCAGATCCTGGATGCTATTAAAGAAGGCACGGGTCAGGCAGTAGAAATGCGCCGTATCGAGTTCGTTGGCCCTAATGTGGGTGACGAACTGACAGAAGCGGGTGGTCTGGCGATACTGGTATCGCTGATCTGTATTCTGCTGTATGTCTCCTTGCGATTCGAATGGCGTCTGGCCGCGGGTGCGGTTGTTTCTCTCGCACACGACGTGATTATCACGCTGGGTATCTTTTCGTTCCTGCAGATTGAAGTTGACCTGACGATTGTTGCGGCATTGTTGACCGTTGTCGGTTACTCACTCAACGATACTATCGTTGTTTATGACCGTATCCGTGAAAACTTCCGCAAGATGCGTAAGGGTGATGCCGATGAAATCGTGAATGCGTCTGTGTCGCAGACACTTAGCCGTACCTTGATTACGTCTGGTACAACCTTGTTCGTAGTTATCGCGCTGTTCCTTCAAGGTGGTGCCATGATCCACGGCTTTGCGACTGCATTGCTGATTGGTATTACTATCGGTACCTACTCGTCTATCTACGTGGCTTCTGCGCTGGCGCTCAAACTGGGTATTACCCGCGAGCATCTGCTTCCACCGCCACCGGTGGAAAAAGAAGGCGAAGAATTCGACAGTATGCCTTAATAAAAAACGGAGCCGATTGGCTCCGTTTTTTTATTTTAGGTCCTAGGGCCTAGGAAAAGCAGGTCCTAGCAAGAGCAATAGCACTAGATATATGGTTCTAAAGGCTTAAGTTACGCAGCCAACAAACAAAAACGGCGTCACGAGGGACGCCGTTTTATTGATTCCAAAGAACCTTATTTTTTCATCGCTTCATTCGCGTTGTCGCGAATTTTCGCCAAAATACCTTTCAGTACTTTAGGGTTCGCAGTCACGATGTTGCCAGACTGAACGTAGTCAGTACCGCCAGCGAAGTCAGTACAAATTGCACCAGCTTCACGGGCAATCAGTTCACCTGCAGCGATATCCCAAGGTTTCAGACCCAGCTCGAAGAAACCATCTACGCGACCAGCAGCGACATAACACAGATCAAGAGCGGCAGAACCAGTGCGACGGAAGTCAGCACAGTCTACAAACAGAGCGCTAACAACTTTGATGAAGCCTTCTGAGTGTTGCTTCGCTTTGAACGGGAAGCCAGTTGCCAGAACGGTGCCGTTCAGATCTTTCGCAACGCCTACACGGATACGCTTGCTGTTCAGCTGCGCACCTGCGCCACGCTGAGCAGAGAAAAGCTCGTTACGGATTGGATCGTAAACACACGCCACTTCAGTACGGCCTTTAATGCGCAGAGCAATAGACACAGAGAAGTGTGGGAAGTTTTTAACGAAGTTAGTGGTGCCATCCAGTGGGTCGATGATCCATTGGTAATCAGTATCTTTACCTGCAACCACACCGGCTTCTTCAGTCACGATGTTGTGTTCAGGGTAAGACTTCTTGATTACGTCGATAATGATTTGCTCAGCTGCTTTGTCGATGTTAGTGACAAAGTCATTAGAACCTTTCTGAGTCGTTTCAACGTTATCAGAGTTCTCAGCAGATTTAGCGATAAAGTCGCCTGCCTTTCGCGCTGCGCGAATGGCAATATTTAGCATAGGATGCATACGAATTTCCCAACGGATGTTAAAGAACGGAAAGCGGCGGCGAGTATATCAGAGCTGAACCAAAAGGGAAGCGGTTATTTTTTGTTCGCTCGTCTTATATGACGGGCTGTAAAAAGGGTAAAACAAAAGCTGCTGTGTTAGAATCCGGCGGCTTTTCTTCCTCAAAGTAAATCAGTGATAGCGAAATGTTAGAAAATATTCGAATCGTGCTGGTAGGCACCACACATTCAGGCAACATCGGATCTGCTGCTCGGGCAATGAAAGTGATGGGGCTGAAACATATGGTGTTGGTCGCGCCTGATTGTCAGGTCGATGGGCAGGCGATAGCGCTTGCTGCCGGAGCCAGTGATATTGCTAACAACGCGCGTATCGTTGATACCGTGGAAGAAGCGGTTGCTGATTGTGGTCTTGTGATTGGAACCAGTGCCCGTAATCGTTCACTGGAATGGCCAATGCTGGACTCTCGCGAATGCGGCGTGAAAGCCATTGAAGAAGCGGCGCAATACCCTGTGGCGTTTGTGTTTGGACGTGAGCGCACAGGCCTAACGAATGAAGAACTTCAGGCTTGTCATTTTCACGTGGCTATTCCGGCTAACCCGGAATATAGCTCGCTGAACCTTGCCATGGCGGTGCAAACCCTTTGCTACGAAGCACGAATGGCTTGGCTGGACAGTCAGGCATACAAAGGGGAAGTGAAAGAGCAGCCTTACCCGCTGGCTGAAGACTTGGAGCGTTTTTACGCTCACCTTGAACAGGTTCTGGATACCACTGGCTTCATCAATAAATCCCACCCGGGCATGGTGATGACTAAACTGCGTCGTTTGTTTAACCGCGCAAGACCAGAAAGTCAGGAACTGAATATTCTTCGTGGTGTGCTCTCTTCGGTTGAAAAACACAACAAAGAGAAGCAAAAATAACCGCTTTAAAATTGCGGCTAAAAGCCTGACTAAATTAGTAGGTTAAATACTTGACCCTTTTAGTCGGGTATGTCAGACTCAGTGCATTACTCGCTCACAGGTAGGATGTTATGAGACTGACTTCGAAAGGCAGATATGCCGTTACTGCGATGCTCGATGTCGCGCTGCACTCCGAGATGGGGCCTGTGCCTCTAGCTGATATTTCAGAGCGTCAAGGGATCTCTCTGTCATATCTGGAGCAACTTTTCTCTCGCCTTCGTAAAGCAGGCCTGGTTTCCAGTGTACGTGGTCCAGGTGGCGGTTATCGACTCGGGGTGAATGCAAATGAAATTGCAGTCGGCATGGTGATTGCCGCTGTTGATGAATCGGTCGATGCGACCAAGTGTCAGGGCAAAGGCGATTGCCAAGGCGGAACACGCTGTCTGACGCACACGCTATGGCGTGACCTTAGCTCCCGTATCAGCAGCTTTTTAAATGACATTACGCTCGGCGAACTCATGCAAGACAACGAAGTCAAGCATGTCGCGGATCGTCAGGACTCCTCACTTGAGTCCTCAACAATTGTTAGACATGGTTTAAACTCCAGTGGCAGTGAAAAGCCAGCCACCACTTTGGGTGTGAATTTTCGCTCGTAATTAGTAGTGCCGGAGTACTTGGAGACACAAATGAAATTGCCAATCTATTTTGACTATTCAGCGACATGCCCAGTGGATCCGCGTGTTGCTGAAAAGATGATGCAGTACCTGACCCTTGACGGTTGTTTTGGTAACCCTGCATCCCGTTCGCACCGTTTCGGCTGGCAGGCGGAAGAGGCAGTGGATACTGCCCGTGAAAACATCGCCAACTACCTAAACGCGGACCCACGTGAGATCGTGTTCACTTCTGGTGCAACAGAATCTGACAACCTGGCAATTAAAGGTGTAGCGCATTTCTACGGTAAGAAAGGCAAGCACATCATCACCTGCAAAACTGAGCACAAAGCTGTACTGGACCCATGCCGTCAGCTGGAGCGTGAAGGTTTTGAAGTGACTTACCTCGAGCCCGAATCAAACGGTATCGTCGATCTAAACAAGCTGGCCGACGCCATTCGCGAAGACACCATCCTTGTTTCTATCATGCACGTGAACAACGAAATTGGCGTGGTTCAAGACATTGCAGCGATCGGCGAACTATGTCGTGAACGCAAGGTGGTCTTCCACGTTGATGCGGCGCAATCTATCGGTAAATTGCCTTTGGACACTCAGGAAATCAAAGTTGACTTGATTTCAATGAGCGCACACAAGGCATACGGCCCGAAAGGTATCGGCGCTCTGTACGTTCGTCGTAAGCCACGTATTCGCCTCGAAGCTCAAATGCACGGTGGTGGTCATGAGCGCGGTTTCCGCTCTGGTACATTGCCAACTCACCAAATCGTGGGTATGGGTGAAGCGTTCCGTATTGCGAAAGAAGAACTTGAGCAAGACATGGCGCACTCGCTGGCACTGCGTAATCGCTTCTACGATGGCGTAAAAGATCTGGAAGCGGTTTATGTAAACGGCGACCTTGAGCAGCGCGTCGCGTCAAACCTGAACGTGAGCTTTGCTTTCGTTGAAGGTGAATCACTGTTGATGGCATTGAAAGATTTAGCGGTTTCTTCCGGCTCTGCATGTACATCTGCAAGCCTGGAACCTTCGTATGTACTTCGTGCGCTGGGTCTGGATGACGAACTGGCACACAGCTCTATCCGCTTCTCGTTTGGCCGTTTTACTACTGAAGAAGAAGTAGACTACGCGGTTGAGCAAGTACGCAAAGCGGTCACCAAGCTGCGCGAAATGTCGCCACTGTGGGACATGTACAAAGAAGGTATTGATTTAAGCACTGTTGAGTGGGCACACCACTAAGCGGTCTCAGGGTTTTGAGGATAAGATCATGGCTTACAGCGAAAAAGTAATCGATCATTATGAAAATCCACGTAACGTGGGTGCTTTTGACAAAAACGATCCAAACGTAGGTAGCGGCATGGTTGGCGCACCAGCGTGTGGTGACGTGATGAAACTGCAAATCAAGGTAAATGAGCAAGGCATCATTGAAGATGCGAAGTTCAAAACCTACGGCTGTGGTTCAGCGATTGCGTCAAGCTCACTGGTCACTGAGTGGGTGAAAGGCAAGTCTTTGGACGAAGCAGCAGCTATCAAGAATGCTGAAATTGCAGAAGAGCTGGAACTTCCTCCTGTGAAGGTTCACTGCTCAATCCTCGCGGAAGATGCTATCAAAGCAGCAGTAAGCGACTATAAGAAAAAACACGAAGCTTAATACGATTTAAAGGGTTGTTGTACATATGGCCATTACTATGACTGACGCGGCGGCATTACGCGTCCGCACCTTCTTGGAAAACCGCGGAAAAGGCATCGGCCTTCGCTTGGGTGTTCGCACGTCAGGCTGTTCGGGAATGGCTTATGTACTGGAATTTGTTGATGAACTTCAAGAAGAAGATCAGGTGTTCGACTTTGAACAATACGGCGTCAAAGTGATCGTCGATAGTAAAAGTCTCTTGTACTTAGATGGTACTGAACTTGATTTCACCAAAGAAGGCCTTAATGAAGGCTTCCAATTCAACAACCCCAACGTAAGCAGCGAGTGTGGTTGCGGCGAAAGCTTTAACGTTTAACTCGTGAGATGATATGAATCATTTCGAACTATTTGGGCTATCATCGCAGTTCGAGCTGGATGGTAGCTCTCTTTCTTCGCAGTTTCGCGAACTTCAACGACGTTTCCATCCGGACAAATTTGCCACTGCATCTGAGCAGGAACGCCTGCTTGCTGTGCAGAAAGCCGCGCAAATTAATGATGCTTATCAAACGCTGAGTGATCCGGTGCGTCGTGCCGAATACCTTCTCTCTCTCAATGGCGTAGAATTGCGCGATGAGCAGCAGACGATGCAAGATCCAGAATTCTTGATGCAGCAAATGGAGTTGAGAGAAGAGCTGGAAGAGATTGCAGACAGCGATGAGCCGGATGTATTGTTGTTCGACTTTGAACAAGGCGTGGAGAAACTCCACAAAGCCATGCTTGCCGAATTGAAAGAACAACTAAATGGCGAGCAGTGGCAGGATGCGGCGATAAGCGTTCGCAAGCTGAAGTTCTTAGTCAAACTCAAGCAAGAAATCGAACGAATCGAAGATCGGCTGCTGGGTTAATCCAGCACGCTGATCAGGCTACAGGAACCACTATGGCACTGTTACAAATTGCAGAACCTGGTCAGAGTGCTGCACCGCACGAGCACAAGCTTGCGGTGGGTATTGACCTAGGGACTACCAATACTCTCGTTGCTTCAGTCCGAAGCGGCACTGCGAGCACCCTTAATGACCTTGATGGTCGAGCGCTGATCCCTTCTGTGGTTCACTACGGTGATGACGTAACGGTGGGATATTCAGCAAAAGCGATGTCAGAAACCGACAGCGCAAACACGGTTTCTTCCGTCAAACGCATGATGGGCCGCTCATTGGCGGACGTTCAAACCCGCTATCCCAACCTTCCTTATGAACTGTCTGCATCTGACAATGGTCTGCCATTGATCAACACCCGTGCAGGCAAGAAAAACCCGATTGAAGTTTCTGCGGATATCCTACGTGCCGTCAATGCACGTGCAGAAGAAGCGCTGGGTGGAGAGCTGGAAGGTGTGGTTATCACAGTTCCTGCTTACTTTGACGATGCGCAGCGCGCGGGGACCAAAGATGCCGCTAAATTTGCCGGCCTGAAGGTACTTCGTCTCCTGAACGAACCAACCGCAGCTGCGATCGCTTACGGTCTGGACTCGGGTCAGGAAGGAGTTATCGCTGTCTACGATCTAGGCGGCGGTACGTTTGATATCTCTATTCTCCGCCTTTCAAAAGGCGTGTTTGAAGTGCTGGCTACAGGCGGTGATTCAGCGCTGGGCGGTGATGACTTTGATCACCTTGTCGCAGACTGGATCTCCGAGCAGGCAGGATTTGGTGCGCTTTCCGGCGATGACCGTGCGCGCTTGATGAATGCCGCTAACAGCGCAAAAGTTGCTTTGAGCGCAAGCGATGCCGCAGATATCGATGTGCTTGGCTGGAAAGGCACACTGAGCCGCGGACAGTTCGACGATCTGATTGGCGCGCTGGTAAAGAAAACCCTGTTGTCTTGTCGTCGCGCACTGAAAGATGCTGGCGTTTCCGCTGAAGAAGTGCTGGAAGTGGTGATGGTGGGTGGTTCTACCCGCGTACCACTGGTTCGCGAAAAAGTTGGCGAGTTCTTCGGCCGCACACCGCTGACCAGCATTGATCCGGATAAAGTTGTTGCCATCGGTGCAGCGACACAGGCCGACATTTTGGTAGGTAATAAGCCGGATGGTGAAATGCTGTTGCTGGACGTGATTCCGCTTTCTTTGGGTATTGAAACCATGGGCGGTCTGGTCGAGAAAATCATTCCACGCAATACCACTATCCCTGTTGCGCGTGCGCAAGAGTTCACCACGTTCAAAGATGGCCAGACGGGCATGAAAGTGCACGTGGTTCAGGGCGAGCGCGAAATGGTGGAAGATTGTCGTTCGCTGGCGGATTTTACCCTGAAAGGCATTCCACCAATGGCTGCAGGCGCAGCGTACATTCGCGTGACTTACCAGGTTGACGCCGATGGCCTGCTATCTGTGACAGCGATGGAAAAGAGCACCGAGGTGCAGGCATCGATTCAGGTGAAACCGTCTTACGGCCTGAGCGACACCGAAATTGCCGATATGATCAAATCGTCGTTCACCCATGCGCAGGACGACAAAGACGCCCGTTACCTGGCGGAGCAACGCGTTGAAGCCGATCGTGTGATTGAAGGTCTGCTGGTTGCGATGCAAGCAGACGGCGAAGCGCTGCTGTCAGACGAAGAGCAGCAAGCGCTGGTGAAAGCGATTGAAGCGCTGATTGCGCTCCGCAACGGTGACGATGCCGCAGCTATTGAACAAGGTATCAAAGATACAGATAAAGCGAGTCAGGAGTTTGCCTCACGTCGTATGGATAAATCCATCCGTGAAGCACTGGCTGGCCATTCCATTGACGAGGTTTAAACATGCCAAAGATTGTTGTTCTGCCACACCAGGATCTCTGCCCAGAAGGCGCGGTGTTGGAAGCAAAGACCGGTGACACTGTGCTGGACGTTGCACTGCGTAACGGTATTGCGATTGAACATGCCTGTGAAAAGTCGTGCGCTTGTACGACCTGCCATGTAGTCATCCGCGAAGGATTTGATTCTCTGGATGAAAGCGATGAGCTGGAAGACGACATGCTGGATAAAGCATGGGGTCTGGAGCCTGAGTCACGCTTGGGCTGTCAGGCAAAAGTGGCTGATGAAGATCTGGTGGTAGAAATTCCGCGTTATACCCTAAACCACGCTGCAGAAAATCACTAATCTGATAAGGGAGCAAAAACTATGAGCCTGACATGGACCGATTCGCGTGATATCGCGATTGAGCTGGTAGAACAATTCCCTGATACTGATCCGAAAACGGTTCGTTTTACTGACCTGCACCGTTGGGTGACGGAGCTTGAAGACTTCTCAGACGACCCAAATCGCTCGAATGAGAAGATCCTAGAGGCAATCATCCTGTGCTGGATGGAAGAAATGGATTAAAGACCTTGTTTTACGCCAGTAAAGCAGGCAGATTGAGACTATCCAAGCGGGCATGATGCCCGCTTTGTTTTATCCCCAAATTTGAGCTGGAACCTCTATGAACAGACGATTTGGGGCACTTCTGATAAAACGTCATAAAGATGGCGTACTCTAAAAAGAAAAATCAGCCCAAATTTAATGCTCCGCAACGATGTGCGGGGTAACAGGAAAAAGGAGTTCAGCATGACTGACAAAATGCGTATCACGCTATCACACGAAGCTGCGGGTGAGACTTGGGGTGCGAATGCACTGGTTTCTTTTAATCAGCAAGGCGCAGTGGTTCACGCCTCAGGTGACGATAAACTCACGTCGGTTCAGCAAGCTGCTCGTAAGCTGGATATGCAGGGTATTCGCAAAGTTTCTCTGGTTGGTGATAGCTGGGATTTGGAAACCGCGTGGGCATTCTATCAGGGGCTGCGTGGTCCTAAGCCTGGTTTCGATTTCGATGCAGAGTTGGAAGACGCTGCTCAGAAAGTGCTGAATGATCGCATTGTCGCGACCGATTGGGTACGTCAAATTATCAATGAAACTGCAGAAGAAGTCGGTCCGCAACAACTGGCTGTCCGCGCCGGTGAATTCATCAAATCCCAAGCGCCAAATCCTGAACATGTCAGCTACAAAATTGTTTCCGGTGCTGATCTGCTCGAGCAAGGCTGGGTGGGTACCCACACCGTAGGTCGTGGTTCAGCGCGTAAGCCGGCGATGCTTCAGCTTGATTACAACCCAACCGGCGACAAAGACGCTGAAGTGTTCGCCTGTATTATCGGTAAAGGTATTACTTTCGACTCAGGCGGCTACAGCATTAAACAGTCGGCGTTCATGGACTCAATGAAAGCAGACATGGGCGGCGCAGCGATGGCGACCGGTGGTCTGGGACTGGCAGTCGCTCAAGGCCTCAACAAGCGTGTGAAATTGATTCTTTGCTGTGCAGAGAACATGATTTCCAGCAACGCCTACAAGCTGGGTGACATCATCACGTACAAAAACGGCGTGACCGTTGAAGTACTGAATTCAGATGCCGAAGGGCGCTTGGTGATGGCGGATGGCCTGCTTTACGCGAACAAATTTACCCCAGCTCTGACCATCGATTGTGCTACTTTGACCGGTGCTGCAAAGGCAGCGCTAGGCAATGACTACCATGCACTGTTTAGCTTTGATAAGGCGCTCTCTCAACGCTGTCTGTCAGCGGCAGAAGCGGAAAACGAAGGCATGTGGCAGTTGCCACTGGCTGAGTTCCACCGTCAGATGCTGCCATCTAACTTTGCCGATCTTGCAAACGTTGGCGCAGGTCAATACTCACCGGGTGCGAGCACGGCGGCAGCTTTCCTTTCCTACTTTGTCGACAACTACAAAGAAGGCTGGGTTCACCTGGATTGCTCCGGGACTTACCGCAAAACACCAAGCGATAAGTGGTCTGTAGGTGCAACGGGTATGGGCGTTAAAACGCTGGCTCGTATTCTGATGAATGAGTCAAGCCAGTAATCGCTACAAAAGTTAGGTGTTTTATCAACACAGTTAACGCTTCCGCAATGTCAGGGTAGGGTCTGGCATTGCGCTCTGGTAGGCTACCTTTGTGAATACAAACAGATAACAGAGCAATGCTCGCGTATCTGTAGAAAAATAAAAGGAAGATAGAATGACTATTGAGCGCACTTTTTCAATCGTTAAGCCCGACGCAGTAAAACGTAATCTGATTGGCGCTATTTATCAGCGTATTGAAGCGGCTGGTCTGCAAATTGTCGCAGCAAAAATGCTTCACCTGACAAAAGAACAGGCACAAGGTTTTTATGCCGAGCATGAAGGTAAGCCATTTTACGACGGTTTGGTTGAGTTCATGACTTCTGGTCCGGTGACCGTGCAGGTTCTCGAAGGCGAAGACGCGATTGCGCGTTACCGTGAACTGATGGGTAAGACCAACCCAGAAGAAGCGGCCTGCGGCACACTGCGTGCAGACTTTGCTGAGAGCATGCGTTTTAACTCAGTACACGGCTCTGACAGCCCGACTTCGGCAGAGCGAGAAATTGCTTACTTTTTCGCCGCTGATGAGATTTGTCCTCGTATTCTGTAATCGCTTCATGGATAAGACAAAAGGAGAGCTTTGGCTCTCCTTTTTCGTTTCTGGCAGATTTACACACTAGAATAAGCCTATAAGTAACAGGTGGAATCCCGATCACAAAGGCTGTACAATTTCGCGCCTTGATTTAAGGCGAACCGCCATTTATCAGCCAATGTTGAGTGGCTGATGTGGTTACTGATTTATTGTTCACGAGGCAATCTGATGACAACAGAAAAAATCAATCTGCTGGATTTCGATCGACAGGCGCTACGTGCGTTTTTCGCCGAAGAGTTAGGCGAAAAGGCGTTCCGTGCCGATCAGATCATGAAGTGGATGTACCATTTCGGTGTTGATGATTTTGATCAGATGAACAACATCAACAAAAAGCTTCGTGAAAAACTGAATGCGCGTTGCGAAATCCGTGCGCCAGAAGTTAGCACTGCTCAATATTCTTCTGATGGCACCATCAAATGGGCAATGCGTGTTGGTAATCAGGACGTTGAAACCGTTTATATCCCTGAAGATGACCGTGCAACCTTGTGCGTGTCTTCCCAGGTAGGCTGTGCGCTCGACTGTAAATTCTGTTCTACTGCCCAACAAGGCTTTAACCGTAACCTCAAAGTGTCTGAAATCATCGGACAGGTTTGGCGTGCAGCTAAAGAAATCGGCGTGGAAAAAGAAACTGGCCGTCGTCCAATTACCAACGTGGTCATGATGGGTATGGGTGAGCCTCTTCTGAATATGAAGAACCTGATCCCAGCGCTGAATCTGATGCTGGATGATCTGGCCTACGGTTTGTCAAAACGCCGTGTCACTGTATCAACTTCCGGTGTGGTTTCCGGTCTGGATCAGATGGCAGGTAAGATTGATGTCGCTCTGGCGATTTCTCTTCACGCGCCGACTGATGAGCTACGCAGCCAAATCATGCCAATCAACGATCGCTATGATATTGAAACGTTTTTAGCGTCTGTACGTCGTTATATTGCGTCGTCAAATGCGAACCGTGGCCGTGTCACCGTAGAGTATATTCTCCTCGATCACGTCAATGATGATATGGAGCATGCGCGCCAACTCGCAGAGCTGTTAAAAGATACGCCTGCGAAGATAAACCTGATTCCTTTTAACCCTTATCCTGGGTCACCATATAAGAAACCGAGTAACTCACGCATCGATCGTTTCCAGAAAACACTGATGCAATACGACTACACGGTTATCGTTCGTAAAACCCGTGGTGATGACATTGATGCGGCGTGCGGTCAGCTCGTCGGCGATGTGATAGACCGAACCAAACGCACGCAAAGCAGACTGAATGTTGAGGAGCAAATCCCAGTGAAATCAGTCTGATTTGTCAGACTGATTAGGATGGGATAATGGCAAGGACGCTTAGCGCTCTGTTATTGATGGGATTATTAGCTGGTTGTGTCACAGTAACAGAGAAGCAAAATACCGCGAAGTTTGATAGCATTGACGCAGCTGAGTCCAGAATTTCGCTTGGTCTTGCCTATTTGAAGGCAGGACAATGGGAGCGAGCGAGGCAAAATCTTGAAACGGCGGTGCAGTTTGCACCCACTTATTATCGCTCACTCATTTCCTTCGCCTACTATCTTCAGGAAGTTGGCGAGTACGACCAAGCTGAACAACAGTACAAAACAGCGTTACGTCATTCACCACAAAATGGTGACGTTCAGAACAATTACGGCGTCTTTTTATGTCGACAGGAACGATACGACGAAGCGCAGCGGGCGTTTGCGAGGGCGATTGACCAACCATACTATTACAAGTTATCCGGTAGTTACGAAAACGCTGCTCTTTGCGCAATGAAAGAGGGGAACAGGGGTAACGCGAAAGTATGGTTCGCCAAAGCTATTGACCATGAGCCGAACAGGCCTTTATCTTCCGTAAAACTCGCCCGTATGGAAGTGGAAGACGATGAGCTGAATGAAGCGAGAATACGTCTTTTCCATTTTCACAAACGCTATGGCTATCAGCCTGCGACGCTGTTAATAATGAATGACCTGGAGAACAAAGCCGGACGGCCAAAGGAAGCGGAACGTTACGCGAGCCTGCTGGCTGACAAATTTCCCGAATCAAAAGAATTTAGACAGTACCTGACGAATGAATACTGAACAAAACGAAGAACAGCAGTTTGAGGTTGAGTCGACACATCCGGGAACGGTTTTGCGACAAGCCCGAGAGGCGATGGGGCTATCCGCTCAGGATGTGGCTGACCGCCTGAGACTTCGTGTTTCCGTTATTCAAGACCTGGAAGAAAACTGCTGCGATGAAAAACAGATAACCACGTTTACACGTGGTTATATTCGTTCATATGCCAAGCTGGTCGGCGTAAACGCTGACCAACTCCTGCACACATTTAAGCCTGCACCCGAAGCAGAAGATAACGTGCAGAAGATGCAAAGCTTCTCGCGAAAGACCCGTCGTGACAAAGACGATAGCCGCGTCATGAGTCTGACCTGGGTTATTTTGGCTGTGGCTGTGGGTTTGACAGCGTTTTGGTGGTGGCAGAACCAACAAAACGATCCTCTACTCTCACTACCGGAAGGGACCAACCTTCTCGCCTCTATCACAGAAGAAACACCTGCAGCCGCTGACCTAAGCGAAGGTTTGGAAAATCAGCAGGTTCAGGATGTGACCGAAAGTATCGCTCCTGCTCTAATAGAAGCAGAAGACAACAATACCGTGGCAGAAGAGACAGTCACCGAGGTTGTGCCTGAAGTCGAGACCGAGTCCCCAGTTGGGCAAGAATCTGCACCGCAAGAAGTCGCTGAAACTTCAACAGTGGTTGAAGCGCCAGAACAGGTTGAAGAAACTGTTTCGACCCCGGTGGTGACGGAGCCGACTTTATCTTTATCCTTTAATGGCGATTGTTGGGTGGATATCCGCGATGCCAGTGGCAAACGTCTGCTGACAGGGATAAAATCTGCAGGCGAAACCGTTGAACTATCCGGTGATACACCGTTTAAGTTGGTGCTGGGTGCACCAGCTGCTGTGAGTCTTGCCTACAATGGCGAGAACGTTGATCTGAGTGGCTACCCATCAGGACGGGTAGCGCGTTTGAGCCTTCCAAAGTAATCCAGAGTACACCTAATGCATACCGAATCTCCTATTAAACGTCGTCCGTCTACGCGTATTTATGTGGGCGATGTGCCAATTGGCGATGGCGCTCCGATCGCAGTTCAATCAATGACGAACACCCGCACAACCGACGTGGAAGCGACGGTTGCTCAGATCAAAGCACTGGAAAAAGTGGGTGCAGACATCGTGCGCGTTTCTGTGCCGACCATGGACGCCGCCGAAGCGTTCAAACTGATCAAACAGCAGTGCTCCATCCCATTGGTTGCTGATATTCACTTTGACTACCGTATTGCCCTCAAGGTGGCAGAATATGGCGTTGATTGTCTTCGTATTAACCCTGGCAATATTGGTAACGAACAACGTATCCGCTCTGTGGTTGACGCAGCGCGTGACAAGAACATTCCGATCCGTATTGGCGTGAACGGTGGTTCGCTGGAGCGTGATATTCAAGAAAAATATGGCGAGCCGACACCAGAAGCACTGGTGGAATCGGCGATGCGCCATGTTGATATTCTGGATCGCCTCAACTTTGACCAGTTTAAAGTGAGTGTGAAGGCGTCTGATGTATTCCTGGCCGTTGAATCTTACCGTCAACTGGCAAAACGCATTGATCAACCTCTGCACCTTGGTATTACCGAGGCAGGTGGTGCGCGTGCAGGTTCAGTGAAATCTGCAGTTGGCCTTGGCATGCTGCTAAGTGAAGGCATTGGTGATACCCTGCGTATCTCATTGGCGGCTGATCCAGTAGAAGAAATCAAAGTCGGTTTCGATATTTTAAAATCACTGCGTATCCGTTCACGCGGTGTGAATTTTATTGCCTGCCCAACATGCTCCCGTCAGGAGTTTGATGTGATTGGTACCGTAAACGCACTGGAACAGCGTCTGGAAGATGTTGTTGTGCCTATGGACGTTTCAGTGATTGGCTGTGTGGTTAACGGGCCGGGTGAAGCTGAAGTATCACACATCGGTGTGGCTGGTGGTAACAAACGCAGCGCGTATTACGATGATGGCAAACGCCAGAAAGAACGTTTTGAAAATGACAACCTGATCGATCAGCTGGAAGCGAAGATCCGGGCGAAAGCGTCAATGTTGGATGAAAACAACCGCATCGACGTGAACACACAAGAGTAAGCGCAGCGCGCTCACTTACAGCTAGAACAAACAGATCGGTTACGAGAGTTAACGTGGCAAAAACTATTCAAGCAATCCGAGGCATGAACGACTGCCTCCCAACACAGTCTCCACTTTGGCAAAAAGTCGAAGGCACTGTTAAAGACGTTATCAGCGCATACGGTTACAGCGAAGTGCGCATGCCGATCGTGGAAATGACTCATCTATTCAGCCGCGCCATTGGTGAAGTGACCGACGTGGTTGAGAAAGAAATGTACACCTTCGAGGACCGCAACGGCGACAGCCTGACTTTGCGTCCTGAAGGCACAGCGGGCTGTGTGCGCGCCGGTATCGAGAACGGTTTGCTTTACAACCAGGAGCAACGTCTGTGGTACGTTGGTCCAATGTTCCGTCATGAGCGTCCACAGAAAGGCCGTTACCGTCAGTTCCACCAGTTTGGCGTGGAAGTGTTTGGCCTGAACGGCCCTGATGTTGACGCTGAACTTATCATGATGACTGCACGCCTTTGGCGTAAGCTGGGCATCCATGAACATGTGCGTCTGGAACTGAACTCTATCGGTTCGTTGGAAGCACGTGCGAATTATCGTGAAGCGCTAGTGGAATTCTTGATGCAGCATGAAGCGATCTTGGATGAAGATTGCAAACGCCGCATGCATACCAATCCACTGCGAGTGCTGGATACCAAGAATGCGGATATCCAAGCGGTATTGACCGATGCACCGAAGCTTTCGGAGTATCTGGATGAAGAATCAAAACAACATTTTGCAGGTCTTTGTGAACTGTTGGACGCAGCAGGTATCCAATACACGGTAAACGAGAAACTGGTTCGCGGTCTGGACTATTACAACCGTACCGTTTTCGAGTGGATCACTGAAAGCCTGGGCTCTCAAGGTACAGTTTGTGGCGGTGGCCGCTACGACGGTCTGGTTGAGCAACTGGGCGGTAAAGCTACCCCGGCAGTCGGTTTTGCAATGGGCGTTGAGCGTCTGGTGCTTCTGATGGAAACGCTGGAACTTGATGATACCCGAGCTGCGGTTGACGTATACATGGTCACTGCAGGCGAAGGCACGCTGGTAGCGGGCATGCAACTGGCTGAGAAACTGCGTGAGCAGGTTCCTGGTCTGCGCGTGATGACCCACTTTGGCGGCGGTAACTTTAAGAAGCAATTCAAACGCGCTGACAAAGTTGGTGCGTCGGTGGCTCTGGTACTTGGCGAAGATGAAGTCGCTAACAACCAAGTAACCTTCAAAGATCTTAAAGGCGGCGAACAGCTGACCATTTCTCAGGATGAAGTAGCCGATAAACTGGCTCAACGAGTTTAAGAGAGGACAAAACGTGGACGTCTACACCACAGAAGAACAACAAGTTGAAGCGATTAAAAAGTGGTGGCGGGATAACGGCAAAGCCGTTGTCCTCGGCGCAGTAATCGGTTTGGGCGGCCTTTATGGATGGCGTTATTACCAATCGGAAATGGAAACCAGCCGTGAGCAGGCATCAGAAGCGTATACACAAGTAGTAAGCGCACTGGTTGCAGGCGATGCGCAGGCGGAAGAGAAAGCGACAGCTTTCATCGGTGATAATGAAGGCTCTTACGCGACCCTGCTTGAGCTGCAATTGGCGAAGTCGTTTGTTGATGCAGGCGATCTGACCAAAGCGGCCGAGCAACTGCGTAAAGTGCAGTCCTCAAAAGACGAAACACTGAAAACACTGGCGACAGTTCGTTTAGCACGTGTTGAAGCAGAGCAGGGTAACTACGACGCTGCACTGACACAACTGAACAGTGTAACGGCGGAAAGCTGGAAAGCACAGGTTGAAGAACTTCGCGGCGATATCGAGCTGCGTAAAGGCGATACAGCCGCAGCGCGTTCTGCTTATGCAGCTTCCATTGCAGCAGCGACCAACCCAGTTGTTCAGATGAAACTGGACAACCTGTCTCAATAAGGTCTGAGTATGATGCGTAAGGGATGGAAACGTGTTGGTGCAGTTGCCTTGCTGGGAACACTGCTGATTGGCTGTGCGGGTGAGGAAGATTCCATCCAGATGGCACCCGTGCCAGTGGTTGAGAGCGAATTCACCCTGAGTCAGGTTTGGAAGTCCAGTGTAGGTAACGGTGTTGGAAATTATTTCAGCAACCTGTCTCCTGTACAGGCTTATGGCAAAGTGTTTGCGGCTGATCGCCAAGGTGTGGTTAAAGCCATGGACACTGAAACCGGTTCGACCCTTTGGAGTGTCGATCTGGGTGAAGATTCTGCCGCACTGATCTCCGGAGGTCTGACGGCCTCTTACGGTAAGATCTACTTGGGGACCGAAACTGGTGCGTTGATTGCGTTGGATGAAGAAACCGGAGAAACCGTTTGGCGTAGCAACGCAGGCGGCGAAATCCTTTCTAAGCCTTTGGCAGATGAAAGTCTGGTGATTGTTAACACCAGCCGTGGTGAACTGGCTGCATTTGATGCAGAATCCGGTGAAGAACGTTGGCGTATTTCCAGTGACGTGCCAAACCTGACATTGCGTGGAGACAGCTCTCCGGTATCAACGTCAGGTGGTGTGTTCTGGGGCATGGCAAACGGGCGTCTGGGTGCTGCATTCGTTGAGAATGGCAACATCATCTGGCAACAGCCGATTGCGAGCCCGAAAGGTGCCACTGAAATCGACCGCTTGGTTGATGTTGATGCGACACCTGTGATTGACGGCGCACTGCTTTACGCGGTGGGTTACAATGGCCAATTGGTTGCGATTGACCTGCGTTCAGGTCGCCCTGCGTGGAAACGCACTTACAGTTCATCGACTGACTTTTTGGTGGCGGGAAGCTATCTGTTTCTTATCACTGACAAAGATCATGTGGTGGCAGTAGATGCGCGCAGTGGCACTGAGCTTTGGCAGAACCGCGATTTGGAGTACCGTCAGTTGACGGCACCAGTGGCTATTTCCGGTTACGTTGTAGTGGGTGATGCAGAAGGCTATCTGCATTGGATGGACCCGAACTCTGGTGAGTTTGTGGCGCAGCAGCAACTGGATGACAGCGGTTTTGCGGTGAGCCCATTAAACGTAGATGGCGGTTATATCGTCACAACCCGTGATGGCACAATAAGTAAGAAGCAAGTACAGTAAATACAGTTGCTTATCAATTATTCGGCTCCTGATCCTGACCGGTCAGGAGCCGCTGTTATTAATGAATTTGAGATTTTAAGAGGTCAGTATGATTCCTGTAGTAGCCCTGGTAGGGCGTCCTAATGTGGGGAAGTCGACACTCTTTAACCGGCTAACAAGGACGCGCGATGCGCTCGTTGCCGATTTTCCGGGTTTGACCAGGGATCGTAAGTACGGAAAAGCTATGCTGGGTGAGCATGAGTTCATCGTGGTGGACACCGGTGGTATCGACGGTACCGAAGAGGGTGTAGAAACCAAGATGGCTGAGCAGTCACTGGCAGCGATTGAAGAAGCCGATGTTGTGCTGTTTATGGTTGATGGCCGTGCGGGTCTGACCGTTGCCGATGAAGCAATTGCGCACCACCTGCGTAGCCGTGAAAAGAAAACCTTCCTTGTCGTCAACAAAGTTGATGGCATTGATGCAGACGCAGCAAGTGCGGAGTTTTGGCAGTTGGGCATGCCAGACATGTACCAGATTGCAGCCGCACATGGTCGTGGTGTACTCGCTTTGATCGATCGCGCACTGAAGCCGTTCGCAGAAGAGCTCGCGAGCGAAGAAGGTGAAGAAGGTTTGGTCGACCTGACGGGCGAACAAGATGCCGAAGACGAAGATAAAGATCTGACCGAAGAAGATGCAGAATCTGCATTGGAGCGTCTGCGTAACCTGCCAATCAAATTCGGTATCATCGGTCGTCCAAACGTGGGTAAATCGACCCTGACTAACCGTATCCTTGGCGAAGACCGCGTCGTAGTTTACGACATGCCGGGCACAACGCGCGATTCCATCTACATTCCAATGGAGCGTGACGGCCGTGAGTACGTGATCATTGATACCGCAGGTGTTCGCCGACGTAAGCGTGTTAACGAGAAAGTTGAGAAGTTCTCTGTTATCCAGACACTGAAGGCGATCGAAGACTCGAACGTTGTGCTGCTGGTTATTGACGCGCGCGAGAACATTTCGGATCAGGATTTGAGCTTGTTGGGCTTTGCATTGAACGCAGGTCGTTCGATCGTCATCGCTGTAAACAAGTGGGATGGTCTGGACAGCGATGTGAAAGAGCGCGTGAAGTCAGAGCTTGACCGTCGTCTTGGCTTTGTTGATTTCGCCCGTATTCACTTTATCTCTGCATTGCATGGTACAGGTGTGGGTCACCTGTTTGAGTCGATTCAGGAAGCATATGAGTCTGCGACCAAGCGAATCAGCACCGCGATGCTGACCCGCATCATGAGCATGGCTCAGGATGATCACCAGCCACCTATGATCCGTGGCCGTCGCGTGAAGCTGAAGTATGCACATGCGGGTGGTTACAACCCACCGATTTTCGTTATTCACGGAAACCTGGTGAAAGAACTGCCTGATTCGTACAAGCGTTACCTGATGAACTACTACCGTAAGTCTCTGGAAATCATGGGTACACCTATCCGTATTCAGTTCCAGAACAGCGAGAACCCGTTTGAAGGTAAGAAAGAGAAGCTAACCATTTCTCAGGCGCGTCAACGTAAGCGTCTGATGGACATGGTGAAAACCCGCGGCAAAAAGTAACTCTCTGCCACTAAATACCAAGAGCCGACCTAAAGGTCGGCTTTTTTACGCCCGTAAAAAACGGATTGCATCTGGATAGATGAAGGTTGAATGACAGCCCATGTAATTTAGACAAAAGTGTCATCTTTCCGTGTTTCCCGCCCGTAATTTGAGCTGTTAGCCTCGATAAGGGCTATCAGATTGGGCTGATTGAACGCTAATTCAGTCTGATCTGACCGTCGAATGAGGAAATTTAGATGATCTTCGTCACAAAAAATAAGCAATTAGGCGTGAAATATCGTTCTAGGAAGGAAAGGCGAATTATTACGCGGCTACTATGACAGCTATAATTTATAAAATATCGAAATCAATGGTATTTAATTTATACATCGACATTTTATCCTTTTAAAAATCCATATGCAGAACATGTAACTTATGCTTTCGGGGGTTGTATTGATAAATATTTTTTTAGGGGGTGATCGCTGATCGGATCCCATAATCGCTGCGATCTGACGATCTTTATAGGATCCAGCACTAGGCTGCTCGTTTTGCCAGCATCTAAGGGTTAGAATAACGGTAAAAGGATCTTTGTGCATCCTTTGACCAAAAAACTGCGAAGTGAAAAGCTAAGGAAACCTGAATGGGAAATCATTGCCCTGAATGCGAGAGTGACTTGGTGTGGGACAACGGCACTTACCGTTGTGAAACCTGCGAGAAAAGTTTTGTAAAACAGGCTTTTTGTGCCACTTGCGACGCGCTATTGGAAAAGCTTCAGGCTTGTGGGGCGACCAGCTATTTCTGCAATAGCTGCAACGAGCTGAAATCGAAGTCGAGCGCGAGAATCGTTTTTGAAGAACAAAAAACGGTGTCCTGAGACACCGTTTCACCTTTCTGGTTAAAGATCCTTTTTAGGGGCTGTTGACCTTTGGTGATGATTTTTGCAGCAGTTTGTGGGGATTTTATGCAAGGCAGAAGCTTCGATGTGTAGCTCGCCTACATGAGAAGCTGATAACGCAGCAGAAATACCCCACAAACGCTGCCCGAAGGGTTCTGCTCTAACCGTTTTATGCTTTGTTGAGGTGTATTTGCTTAGAATCACTAGGCGGCACACACCTCGCCGCGCCTAAAACGCTTATAGCTAGAACTAAATTTAACCACCAAAGATCAACAGCCCCTAGATCACCGTAGATTGGATCTCTCCATCTCCAAACGTTGACCTGATCTGATCGCCAGATTTAAGCGACGATGCTGAACGAATCACTTCGCCTTTATCGTTTCGGGTGATTGAATAACCGCGTGCAAGTGTTGCCAGTGGGCTCACCGCATCCAGTGTTTCCATCTGCAGTGCCAGTGCATGTTGTTGTTGTCGGAGTTGGCGGCGCATGGCCTCAATAAGACGCTGCTCCACATAGCCCAGTTGCGCTTTCTGGCCAGGAATTTGGTTCGCGGGTGAGTATCTCTCAAGCTTTTGCGCTGCTCTATCCAGGCGCTGTGCTTCCGTTTGAAGTGTATAGCGCATGGATTGGTGAAGACGCCTTTCAAGCTCATCAAACTGCTGAGACTGTTGTTGAAGCTGCGCTTTGGGGTGCTGCATCGCCAATCGGTGTTGCAAGCGTGTCAGCCATTCCTGAGAGCGGCTTAAATGACGGCTGAAAGCGTGTGCGAGGCGATCAGTACGCTGCAAGAGTTGCTGATCACGTACCGAGATATCTCGGCTGACAAGCTCTGCTGCTGCTGACGGGGTAGGGGCACGGACATCGGCGACGAAATCCGCGATGGTAACATCAACTTCATGGCCAACTGCACTGACGATCGGGATGGAGCTGGCGGCAATGGTACGGGCAACAATTTCCTCGTTGAAACACCACAAGTCTTCCAGCGAACCACCACCACGGCCAACGATCAGCACATCACATTCATTGCGGCTGTTGGCACGCCCAATAGCCTGCGCTATTTGAATCGCAGCATCTTTGCCCTGCACTTGGGTGGGATAAATCACCACAGGCAAGCTAGGATCGCGGCGTTTCAATACATGCAAAATATCATGCAGCGCCGCTCCAGTACTAGAAGTGATCACGCCAACCCGCTTGGGTTGTTCTGGGAGTGGTTTTTTCAGACTGGCAGCAAACAGACCTTCTGCGGAAAGCTGCATTTTCAGTTTTTCAAATTGTTGTTGAAGCAGGCCGTCACCTTCGGGCTGCATGCTTTCGACAATGATTTGGTAGTCACCGCGGGGCTCATACAAAGAAAGCCTTGCACGCACCAACACCTGATTTCCGTTGGCAGGTTTAAATGTCACCCGTCGGTTATTGCCTTTGAACATGGCGCATTTGACCTGAGCCTGACGGTCTTTCAGGGTGAAATACCAGTGACCAGATGTTGCCACGGTGAGGTTTGAAATCTCGCCAACCAGCCAAACAATGCCCATTTCGTTTTCGAGCAATAAACGTACTTCAGCGTTTAATCTGGAGACGGTATAGATATTGTTGTTGGTGAGATTCATAGCGGAATGCGTCTTTGTTTTCAGCAAGATGAAGCCATGTTAAAGAGGCGAAATCTGAAAGCCAAACGTTTTCGTAAAAATCTGTAGCCAAACGTTTGCGCCGTCAGTATAATGCGGCGGCAATATTTTGAACTCCCTCATATTATATTGGCGTGAGATATTGCAATGTTACGAATAGCTAAAGAAGCCCTTACTTTTGACGATGTACTGCTGGTTCCAGCACACTCCACAGTTCTTCCGAACACTGCCGACTTGCGCACTCAACTGACGAAAAAAATCTCTCTGAACATCCCACTGATCTCAGCGGCGATGGACACAGTGACCGAAGCGCGCCTCGCAATTGCGCTTGCTCAGGAAGGTGGCATCGGTTTTATCCACAAAAACATGTCTATTGAGCAACAAGCGGAACAAGTTCGCTTGGTGAAGATCTTTGAAGCCGGTGTGGTTTCAAACCCTGTTACTGTGACGCCTGATCAAACCATTGCTGATGTAAAAGCACTGACCGACACTCACGGCTTTGCCGGTTTCCCAGTTGTCACTGAAGCCAATGAACTGGTGGGTATCATCACTGGCCGTGACGTTCGTTTCGTGACTGACCTGAGCCTGAAAGTGTCAGAAGCCATGACACCGAAAGAGCGTCTGGCGACAGTGAAAGAGGGTGCAAGCCCAGAAGAAGTTCAAAAGCTGATGCAAAAACACCGCGTAGAAAAAATCCTGGTGGTTAATGACGATCACCACATCGCGGGCATGATCACTGCAAAAGATTTCCAAAAAGCTGAGCGCAAACCAAACGCATGTAAAGACGAGCAAGGCCGTCTGCGTGTTGGTGCCGCGGTTGGCGCAGGTGCAGGTAACGAAGAACGTGTTGCTGCACTGGTTGAAGCAGGCGTTGACGTGCTGCTTATCGACTCTTCTCATGGTCACTCTGAAGGCGTGCTTCAACGCATTCGTGAAACCCGTGAAAAATTCCCTGAATTGCAAATCATTGGCGGTAACGTCGCAACTGGCGCAGGTGCAAAAGCCCTGATTGAAGCGGGTGTAGATGCAGTGAAAGTGGGTATCGGCCCAGGCTCAATCTGTACAACCCGTATTGTTACCGGTGTGGGTGTTCCGCAAATCACTGCGATTTCAGACGCAGTCGAAGTGGCAGAGCAATACGGCGTGCCATGTATCGCTGATGGCGGTATCCGCTTTTCTGGTGACCTGTGTAAAGCACTGGTTGCAGGCGCATCATGTGTGATGGTTGGTTCTATGCTGGCAGGTACGGAAGAATCTCCAGGTGAAGTAGAACTGTACCAAGGCCGCGCTTACAAATCTTACCGTGGTATGGGCTCGCTGGGTGCGATGTCTAAAGGTTCTTCTGACCGTTACTTCCAGAGCGATAACGCAGCGGACAAGCTGGTACCGGAAGGTATCGAAGGTCGCGTGGCATACAAAGGCCGTCTGAAAGAAATCATTCACCAGCAAATGGGTGGCCTGCGCTCGTGCATGGGTCTGACCGGTTCCGCGACGGTTGAAGCTTTGCGCACAAAAGCAGAATTCGTTCGCATCACTGGCGCTGGTATGACGGAATCGCACGCACACGATGTGACCATCACTAAAGAAGCACCAAACTACCGTACTGGCCAGTAATTCACGCCCGTAAGTTAAAGCCGAAATTTATAGCATGGGGACGGAAGTCCCCTGTATCGATGACTTTTTGAGACAAGCTGAAATGACCCAAAATATTCATGACCAACGTATTCTGATCCTCGACTTTGGTTCTCAGTACACCCAGTTGATTGCGCGTCGTATCCGTGAAATCGGTGTTTACTGTGAGCTGTGGGGCTGGGATGTTGAAGAGCAGGATATCCGTGACTTCAACCCGAACGGCATCATTCTTTCCGGTGGCCCGGAGAGCGTGACCGAAGACGGTTCGCCACGTGCGCCTGAATATGTGTTTAACGCGGGCGTTCCAGTACTGGGCGTGTGCTACGGCATGCAAACCATGTCTGAGCAACTTGGCGGTAAAGTTTCAGGCTCAAACGAGCGTGAGTTCGGTTACGCGAAAGTGACGCTGGACAACCCAGGTAGCCTGTTTGAAGGTATCGAAGATGCCATCAATGAAGCGGGCAAAGGCGTTCTGGATGTATGGATGAGCCACGGCGACAAAGTGGTAGAAATTCCATCTGACTTTGAGAAAGTTGCGTCGACTGATACTTGTCCGTTTGCAGCAATGGCAAACGAAGAGAAGCGTTTCTACGGCGTTCAGTTCCACCCTGAAGTGACGCACACCCGTCAGGGTCACCGCATGCTTGAGCGCTTCGTGATGGATATCTGTGGCTGTGAAAAGCTATGGACGCCAGCATCTATCATCGAAGATGCGATTGCGCGCATCAAAGAACAAGTGGGTGATGACGAAGTGATCCTTGGCCTGTCAGGCGGCGTGGACTCTTCTGTTGTTGCTATGCTTATCCACCGCGCGATCGGTGACAAGCTGACCTGTGTATTCGTAGACAACGGTCTGCTGCGCTTGAACGAAGCAGAGCAGGTTATGGAAATGTTCGGTGACCACTTCGGCCTGAACATTGTTCACGTTGATGCGGAAGACCGCTTCCTGTCAGCGCTGGAAGGTATTGCGGATCCAGAAGCAAAACGTAAGAAGATTGGTCACGTGTTCGTAGACGTATTCGATGAAGAATCGAAGAAGCTGAAGAACGCGAAATGGCTGGCGCAAGGCACTATCTACCCAGATGTGATCGAGTCTGCTGCTTCCAAGACCGGTAAAGCGCACGTTATCAAATCTCACCACAACGTAGGTGGTCTGCCGGATGACATGGAAATGGGTCTGGTTGAGCCGCTGAAAGAGCTGTTCAAAGACGAAGTGCGTAAGATTGGTCTGGAGCTGGGTCTGCCGTATAACATGCTTTACCGCCACCCGTTCCCAGGTCCAGGTCTGGGTGTACGTGTACTTGGCGAAGTGAAAAAAGAGTACTGTGATCTGCTACGCCGTGCGGATGCTATCTTCATCGAAGAGCTACACAAAGCAGACCTTTACAACAAGGTTTCTCAGGCATTTACCGTGTTCTTGCCAGTACGCTCTGTCGGCGTAATGGGTGACGGCCGTAAATACGATTGGGTCGTTTCTCTGCGTGCAGTAGAAACCATCGACTTCATGACCGCACACTGGGCGCACCTGCCATACGACTTCCTGGGCCGCGTTTCAAACCGCATCATCAACGAAGTTGACGGCATCAGCCGCGTGGTTTACGACGTATCTGGTAAGCCACCTGCAACCATCGAGTGGGAATAATCCCTCTTCAAATCCAGTCATTCAAAAGGCACGCATAGCGTGCCTTTTTCTTTCTCTCTCACCTGCGATACGTCTTCCGTTCTCAGGGTGGCTGATACTCACCATTTCACGCCAAAAGTAGCCACTTTAGCGTGGTTGTTGTGAATTTGGATTGTCTTTGTTTGCTTTGTGTTTATTGCTTGTGTGGTAATTGAATTTATGTGCTGAAACCGTAATTTTAATTGAGATTAGTCACTATCAATTTGGTTGGTTACGTGTATTTTGTGCTGTTGAATAATTATGACGTCGTTGCGAATTCATCAAAGAATCCGCTCCTTACGATGCAAACACACACTGTAAAAACTCGGAGCTTTAAATGAGTAACCATGCCATGAGCAATACTCCAGACGCGCCAAGTGGCGGTATGGAAAAGTTCCTGAACTGGATTGAAAGGGCGGGTAACAAAATCCCTGATCCTGCACTTCTGTTCTTCTATGGACTTTTAATCGTATGGGGCCTGTCCGCCGTTCTTTCTCAGGTTGATTTCGGCCTGATCCATCCTGTTACCGGCCAGGCTGTAGAGATTAATAACCTTCTGACAGGCGAAGCGCTTGCAAGCTTCCTCGCGAACATGGTGACGACTTTCACCAGCTTTGCACCTATGGGTATTGTGCTTGTAGCCATGCTGGGTGTGGGCGTCGCGGATGCATCTGGCTTTATCACCACTGGCCTGAAAAAAATGCTGAACGTGACACCTAAGAAGCTGCTGACGCCAGCGCTGATTCTGGTGGCGATTGTGTCGCACACGGCAGCAGATGCGGGTTACGTTCTGGTTATTCCTTTGGGCGGCATCATCTTCCACGCCGCGGGTCGTCACCCGCTGGTGGGTATTGCTGCGGCGTTTGCCGGTGTGTCGGGCGGTTTCTCAGCTAACTTTATTCCAGCGGGTATTGACCCTCTGTTGGCTGGCTTTACCCAATCTGCAGCGCAGGTTCTGGATAAAGACTACGTGGTGAACCCACTGGCGAACCTGTATTTCACAGGTCTTTCTTCATTCCTGATTGTGGCTATCGGCTGGTATGTGACTGAGAAAATTATCGAGCCACGCCTGAACAAATTGCCAATTGATGAAGATGCAGAAAAAGCACCTGATCTCGGCAGCTTCACCGCTATTGAAAGTAAAGCGTTCAACCGCGCAGGTTTTGCAATGCTGGCGGGTATCGTTCTGCTGGTGGTTGCTCTTATCCCTGAAACGTCAGCACTGCGTTCACCTGAAGGTGAACTGACTGCGTTCTCTGCGCCGCTGATGAAATCTATCGTACCGCTGATCTTTATCTTGTTTGTGATTCCAGGTGTGGTTTATGGTCGCGTGGCAGGTACCTTCAAAACGCAAGGCGATATCATTAAAGCAATGAGCGATACCATGGCGACCATGGGCGCATATTTGGTGATGTCATTCTTCTGTGCGCAGTTCCTGGCGGCATTCAGCCAGTCGAACATCGGCACCTTGCTGGCATTGGAAGGCGCGGCATTCCTGAAAGCGCTGAACATGCCGGGTCAGTTGACCATCATCGGTATGATTCTGTTGACCGCGTGTGTGAACCTGCTTATCGGTTCTGCATCGGCAAAATGGGCGCTGATTGGTCCAATCCTTGTACCAATGCTGATGGCGCTGGGTATTTCTCCTGAGTTGTCTCAGGCGGCTTACCGCGTAGGTGACTCCGTATCTAACATCATTTCTCCACTGATGGTGTTCTTCCCACTGGTCGTGGTTTACTGCCAACGTTATGTGAAGAGCACAGGTATCGGCACATTGGCTTCAATGATGATGCCTTACTCCATTGCGATGCTGATCGGTTGGTCAATCTTCCTTCTGGCTTACTGGGCTCTGGGCATCCCTCTGGGTATCCAAGCACCTTACACCTACCAGATGTAACAGCAATCTGTTGTAATCCAAGCCCTGCCGCCGTGCAGGGCTTTTTCTTGCGTTTGAATTCTTCTCCAACAATACGTGCTACATCAACGCAACATTATCAAAACATACATCTATGCATTAATGGATTTTTGAGATTTTGTATAAAAGATGTATCTTCTGGGATGTTTGCGTTATCTCACACTATTATCTGCGGTGCTGTCTTCAATCTGCCATAAGTCCTGACTCTTAATGTTGATTTGGCATTATCCCCTTTTTAATCTCATTTATTGGAGTTTTACTCCAAAAGTGGCATCTGCTAAGTTCTTGCGGCAAAAGTAACGGATATACCTGATTTCATCGCATGCTCGTTTCGGCGAATGGTCAATCAAGGTTAGAACTCATCGAAAAGGTGGTATGACATGAGTCAAGCTTCACAAGGAGCGCCGCAACAGAATGGCGCGATTGCGTTTATTGAACGCGTAGGTAAAAAAATCCCCGATCCTGTGATCATTTTTATGTTCCTTTTTGTGGCTGCATTGGCCATTACAGGTTTGATCGGCGGAATGGAATTCCAAACCACAGGGGCAGATGGTAACCCTGTCAGCCACACTGTGAAGAGCATGCTGGCAACAGAAAACGTTCGCTGGATGTTTGATAATGCGATCCTTGAAAACTGGCTGTCGTTCGGCCATGGCGTACTCGGTGTCATTCTCGTGGTGATGCTGGGTGTCGGCATTGCTGAGAACTCAGGCCTTCTGGGGGCAGTGATTAAGCGTGTTGGCCTACGCCTGAATGAGAAGTGGCTGCCGATGCTGCTGGTATTCCTGGGTATCATGAGCTCCATCGCGACGGATGCGGGTTACCTGGTGCTTATCCCATTGGCAGGTATGCTGTACGCAGGTGTGGGTAAAAATCCATTGATCGGAATGGCAGCTGCGTTCGCAGGTGTCTCTGCGGGCTTCAGTGCAAACCTGATTCCTGCAACCCCGGTTGACGTCATTATTGGTCTGAATGCACGTGTGTTTGCAGAATCTCAAGGCGTGCCTTTTGAGACCGCAGCAGGTGAAGTGCTAAACCCTGCGACAATGCACTATTTCTTCATCTTTGTTTCCACCTTCATGCTGGCGATTCTGGGTGCTTGGGTCACCAAACGCTTTGTCGCACCTCGTTTGGAAAAGATGGAGTACACGCTACCGGAAGACTTGGATCAGAGCGATTTCTCTGTCAGCGAAAGCGAGCAAAAGGGTCTGCGCGCTGCAGGTCTCGGCCTGATTGCTTCTCTGGCTGCGATTGTTGCGCTGGCAATGGGTCCACTTGCGCCATACACCAATGAGGCTGGCCGCACAGTCACCCCTTACATGAACAACGTCATCCTTTTGATTGCGATGGTGTTTGCGGTAACGGGTATTTGCTTTGGTTACAGCACGGGCAAGTTCAAGTCTTTACAAGACGTAGTGAATGCCATGGTGAAGCAGATGAACACCTTTGGTTATGTTTTGGTTTTGACTTTCTTCAGCCATAACTTCCTGGCGGTATTGAGTTATTCAGGCTTGGGTGTTTATATCACTTACCTAGGTGCGACCACCTTGTCTTCACTGGGTCTGGAAAACTTCCCAATCCTGCTCATCATTGGCTTCATTCTTACCACTGCACTTATCAATCTGTTTGTGGGTGGTTTGACATCGAAGTGGATGCTGCTGGGGCCAATTTTCGTTCCTATGCTGTATCAGGTTAACCCGAATATGACACCTGATTTGGTAGCAGCTGCGTATCGCGTAGCAGATTCGTCGACTAACATCATTACGCCAATGATGACCTATGCAGGTGTGATTCTAGCCTTCATGCGTAAGTACAAATCTGATCTGACGTTTGGCGACGTGATTGCGATGATGGTGCCATACTCAGCAGCGTTCCTGACTGTATGGACAACCTTGCTGATTGTGTTCTTCAGCTTCAACATTCCACTGGGCTTCTGATCAGGCTCAGCAAGAATAGAAAAACCCGGCTTCGGCCGGGTTTTTTGTTGTTTGAAGCCTTACTTCAAATGCTCTCCATGAAACCGTAGGTGATCTTCAATAAAGCTCGAAATGAAGTAGTAGCTGTGGTCATAGCCTTCCTGCATACGAAGCTCCAGCGGATAACCAGCTTCTTCAGCAGCTTGAAGCAGGTTACCGGGTTTCAGTTGCTCATGCAGGAACTGGTCGCCATCACCTTGATCAATCAGCATCGGTAAGTGCTTCTCGGCTTTTTTGATTAAGGCGCAGCTGTCGTATTCCAGCCAAGTTTGGCGGTCTTCACCTAAATAGTTGGTAAAAGCCTTTTCGCCCCAAGGCACAGCAGCGGGATTCACAATTGGGCTGAATGCAGAAACAGAACGGTAATCGTCACTGTTTTTCAGTGCGATTGTCAGGGCACCGTGTCCCCCCATGCTGTGACCGGAAATCGCCTTCACATCACTGACCGGGAAGTGCGCTTCGATAACAGCAGGAAGCTCTTTTACCACGTAATCGTACATGTGATAGAAACGATTCCAAGGTGCCTCAGTCGCATTCAGGTAGAAACCAGCACCGATACCAAAATCGTACGCACCTTCAGGATCATCAGGAATATTGTCGCCACGTGGGCTGGTGTCAGGGGCAACGATAGCAATACCCAGCTCAGCAGCGACACGATGTGCGCCGGCTTTCTGCATAAAGTTTTCGTCACTGCAGGTCAGTCCTGACAACCAGTAAAGTACTGGCACACGATTTGATTCTGACGCTTGAGGTGGCAAGAAAATGGCGAAACGCATATTGCTATGAACAGTTCGCGAGGTGTGAGTGTACTGCTTATGCCAGCCGCCAAAACTGCGGTTGCTGCTGATATTTTCAAGACTCATTTAGGACTCCAAAGCAGGCGGTTAGCTGCCGCCTGCGTGGGGTTTTAACTTAACGGCTCTTACTTGTCGTAGTGAATAACAGTACGGATGCTTTTACCTTCGTGCATCAGGTCAAATGCTTCGTTGATACCTTCAAGACCCATGGTATGAGTGATGAAGTCATCCAAAGCGAATTCACCCGCCATGTAACGCTCTACGATCTCTGGTAGCTCTGAACGGCCTTTCACACCACCGAATGCAGAACCACGCCATACGCGACCGGTAACCAGTTGGAATGGACGGGTAGAGATTTCCTGGCCAGCACCGGCAACACCGATGATGACAGACTCACCCCAGCCTTTGTGGCAGCACTCTAGCGCTGAACGCATGACATTGACGTTACCGATACATTCGAATGAATAATCCACACCACCGTCGGTCAGTTCAACAATGACGTCCTGAATAGGTTTGTCGTACTTGCTTGGGTTGATGCACTCAGTTGCACCCAGCTTTTGAGCCAGCTCGAACTTGCTCTCATTGATGTCAACACCAATGATGCGGCTTGCACCTGCCATTGCTGCACCAATGATAGCTGAAAGACCGATGCCACCCAGACCAAACACAGCCACAGTGTCGCCTTTTTGGACCTTAGCGGTGTTGAGTACTGCGCCCATACCGGTGGTCACACCACAGCCGAGAAGACATACTTCCTCTAGCGGCGCATCTTTGTTCACTTTGGCCAGAGAAATCTCGGGCAACACTGTGTACTCGGAGAAAGTTGAGCAGCCCATGTAGTGGTAGATTGGCTGACCATCTTTGTAAAAGCGGGTGGTGCCGTCTGGCATCAGGCCTTTGCCTTGAGTCTCACGGATTTTCTGACACAGGTTGGTTTTACCTGATTTACAGAACTTACATTCGCCACATTCTGGGGTGTAAAGGGGAATAACATGATCACCCACTTGAACGCTGGTGACACCTTCACCCACTTGTTCAACAATACCGCCACCTTCATGGCCCAGAATTGCAGGGAAAATACCTTCTGGGTCATCACCTGACAGGGTAAATGCATCGGTGTGGCAAACGCCAGTTGCGATAATACGCACCAGTACTTCGCCCGCTTTTGGCAGCATGACATCCACTTCTTCAATGCTAAGTGGTTTGCCGGCTTCCCAGGCAATTGCTGCGCGTGATTTGATAAATTGTTCTGCCATTGAAAGCATCCTCATTAGTAAAGGGCTAGTCCCTTAACGTCTAACCCTAGGCGATATATCTTGGTGGAGCGAGTTCACTTTTGTGACACGCTGAATTTGAGTGATAGTCTATTTATTTCTATTCGTGTGATAATCCATTTAAATTGCAATTAACTTTTACTGGTGAGAAATAATGTCAGATTGGCAAGGGGTTTCAGAGTTTTTGGCCGTGGTCGAAACCGCAAGCTTTACCAAAGCGGCCAGCCGTCTCGGAGCTTCAACGGCACATGTGAGCAGGCAGGTGGCTTTGCTCGAGGAGCGCCTTAATACCCGGCTTTTGTTTCGTACAACGCGAAAGGTATCGACCACAGAAGAAGGCGATATCTATTATCAGCATTGTCGGTTGCTGGCAGACGGGTTAAAAGAAGCAGAGAGTGCAGTCACCCAGTTACACGAAACACCAAACGGCCATATCAAATTGACTGCTCCGGTAACTTATGGGGAAAAAGTAGTCATGCCATTGATACTGGATTTTATGGATGCCTATCCTGAAATTCAGATAGAGGTAGATCTGACCAATGCGACGCTAGACCTTGTCGATTCATCTTGTGATGTCGCATTGAGACTGGGGCGATTGGTAGATTCTTCCATGGTGTGCAAGCGTCTTGCCACACGTCGTCTTATTGTCTGTGGTTCTCCGGATTACCTTTCCAAATTTGGTACCCCCCACACCCTTTCTGAACTGGCACAACACAATTGCCTGCGTGGGCAACACGACTATTGGCGTTTTAGAGAGGAAGGAAAAGAACGTACAGTAAGGGTGCGCGGAAACCTTCGTTGTAACAGTGGTATTGCGTTGCTCGATGCTGCAACTCGCGGTAATGGGCTAATCCAGCTTCCGGATTACTACTTGCAGGAGGCTTTGGGCTCCGGTGAGGTCGTCAAAATACTGAATGCCTATGAGGATTTGGAGGAGGGGATTTGGGCACTTTTCCCACACCGCCGTCTGCAGCCCCTTCGTGTCAAGCTATTGGTGGACTTTCTGGCGGCCAAACTGGCAAATCAGCCTAAGGAATAGCGCCTATAGGGTGATATACTCCGCCGCATAGCAAGAGTAAGGTTAAAGTACACAGTGACACAGAGCGAAATAGATCAGCAATTTATGCGCCGGGCGATGGAGCTGGCGGGCAAAGCAGAGTCCGAAGGTGAGGTTCCCGTCGGTGCAGTTGTCGTGCATGAAGGTGTGGTCATTGGAGAAGGCTGGAATCGCTTGATTGGCCAACATGATGCCACCGCTCATGCGGAGATGATGGCGCTACGTCAGGCAGGTAAAGTATTGCAAAACTACCGCCTGTTGGATGCGGTGCTTTATGTCACCTTGGAGCCTTGCCCAATGTGTGCGTCCGCCATGGTGCATAGCAGGATTGGCAAAGTGGTGTTTGGCGCGCCCGATTACAAGACTGGTGCGGCGGGAAGTGTCATGAACTTGCTGAGTTATGACGGCGTTAACCATCATGTTCAGTATCAGGGTGGGGTGTTGGAAGAGGAATGTCGCGAGCAACTGCAGGCATTTTTCCGCCGTCGTCGCTCAGAAAAGAAAGCGGAAAAAGAAGCGCGTAAAGCTGCGCAAAGCCCTTCTGACGAAAATTAAAAACTCTCGTCCATCATGGCGAATTCGCGTATCGCGAACGTGCGTTGGCGCCATAGCACCTTCTTCAGTGCCACATTGCGTTGGCGTTTACGACGGTTCGACGCCGCGCTGGAGTTACGGGAAAAGTTAGCTTGTGCCTTTCTTTTCTTGGCAAACATCGTACGTTCCTTTTGAAAAAATAAGCGCAGCCCCGCTGCGCTTATTGATATTTATAGTCGTCCTTTATTAAAGCACGATGACAGCATGATTCTCTGATAAACCTAGTTCTTCGTGTCGGCTTTTTCCTGAGTTTCTGGTGTTTTTCCCGCACTCTCTGCTTCATCTGCCACGGGTGTCGATTCAAGCGTATCAATCACTTCACTGACACCTTCGCCAGGTACGTCTTCCACTTTGATGGTTTGCAAGCCATCCAGATCGTCAGCTGCATCACTAGTGATGGCTTCCGCTTTATCTTGCTCATACCCAACCATACTCTGGTAGTAACGACGAATATTTTCCACATAGCTTAGCGCCTCATAACCACGCGCAAAGCCATAGCGGGTTTGTTTGTAATACTGGCGCTTCGCCAACAGAGGTAGACGTTGTTTAACATCGGCCCACGAATCTGGGTTCCCACCTTGCGCCTTGGTCAGGCGTCGCGCATCCATCATGTGGCCGAAACCAATGTTGTAGGAAGCGAGCGCAAACCAAATTTTTTCGTGCTCGTTAACGCTGTCAGGTACGCGATGTAGCATTTTGCGCAGGTACTCGGCACCACCGCGAATGCTTTGCTCTGGGTCGAGTCGGTTCTTCACACCCACTGATTTTGCTGTCGGCAGTGTCAGCATCATCATGCCACGCACCCCTGTTGGTGATACAGCGCGGGGATTCCAGTGAGATTCCTGATAGGAAAGTGCAGCCAGCAGACGCCAGTCAAACTCATCAGCGTACTTCTTAAACAGCGGCTCCCATTCAGGCAGTTTGGAGTCAATGGCTCGCAAGAAGGCGCGGGTATCGACAAAGTCAAAGCTGTCGACGTGGCCGAAGTACTTTTCTTCGAGTGCCGCCAATTCACCGCTTTGGGTCTTCTTACCGAAAAACTCAATCATCAAAGCGTAAACACTGTCATCCTGCGACTTCTTCATAAACCAAGCCACAGGTTCATCTTCTGTCAGGCTCAAGGCGATAGTGATGGAAGGGTGGGTACGTTGCACGAGTGCAATGTCCACGGAATCGGCAATGGTAAAATCCAGCTTACCGTCAGCGACTTGTTTGAGCAGCTCATCGTCGTCAGTGTCTTTGACGCTTTCCCAAATAAGTTCTGGGTATTCACGCTGAATAGCTTGAAGAGTGAGAGCATGGCTTGAACCTTCCACCACAGCAACGCGCGCGCCGTCTTTGTTGAGTTCGGTCAGATTGCGCGGACGCCAGTGACCGTTTTTGTATACCAACTGCTGACTAACATAGTAATAAGCAGGCCCAGGGCGGAAATGCTCCAGACGGTCTTTGGTGATGGTTAAGCCAGCCGCGATGATATCAACATCACCACGCTCTACGGCAGGGAACAGACCTGACAGCGTATAAGCGGGTTGCATTTCTAGCTTCACGCCCAGGCTTTGAGCGAATTGGGAGGCCAGTTCATAGTCGAGGCCGGTTGGGCCATCGGGACCAATGTAGTAAGAAAGCTGGTTATTTAGCGTGCCCACGCGCAATACGCCGCGGTCGCGGATTTTTTCCAGCGCGGTTCTGTCATCATACTTCCACTCGCAGCCTGCGAGGAAAAGCATCAGGAAAAAACCGGTAAGTAGTTGATAGGTTCGTTTTACAGCGTTCGAGTTCAAAAAGTTATGCCTACCTCTAAAGTTTGAAGACTGTTATATCAAAGCTCGCCGTATGCGGAAAGTTAAGCTGCAACCGTTACTTGGGGAATCCTCAGAATAGTGACAATAAACGCCAGTCAAAAAAAGTTACGCAAACGGTTGCGTCAAGTGTTACGTCGCTCACTTTTTTCCCCTATAATACCGCCCCGAAGCCTTTAGAAGTGGTATCGACATGGCTTTCCCATCTCATTTGCGCAATGTAAATCATGGGGTTAGGTCAATATTACTTTAATTCACCGCTAACCGAGAGACGTACGCACATGGAAATTTTGCGTGGTTCCCCCGCTCTGTCCGAATTTCGAGTCCAAAAACTGCTGGAAAGCTGCAAAGCCAATGATTTGCCTGTGACCAGCCTCTATGCTGAGTATATCCACTTTGCTGATCTCAGCGCGCCTTTGAGTGAGGACGAGAAGCAAAAACTGGATCGCTTGCTCACTTATGGTCCAACGATCGCAGAGCATGCACCTACAGGAACCCTCTTCCTTGTTACACCACGCCCCGGCACCATTTCCCCATGGTCTTCTAAAGCTACCGACATTGCTCGCAACTGTGGCTTAGCTCAAATCAAACGTCTTGAGCGTGGTACTGCTTACTATGTTGAGTTGTCTGGTGAACTGTCAGAAGCGCAGCAAAAAACGCTGGTTGGCCTGCTTCACGATCGCATGATGGAAGTGGTATTTGGTCAGTTCGACGAAGCTTCTGCATTGTTCCAAGCGGCAACGCCTGCACCAATGACGGCAATAGATGTCTTGGGGGGCGGACGCGAAGCACTGGAAAAAGCCAACGTTGAGTTGGGTCTGGCGCTGGCGGAAGACGAAATTGATTACTTGGTGGAAAGCTTCACCAAACTGGGTCGTAACCCGAACGACATCGAACTCATGATGTTTGCACAGGCAAACTCTGAGCATTGTCGTCACAAGATTTTCAATGCGGACTGGACCATCGATGGTGTTGAACAGCCAAAGAGCCTGTTCAAGATGATCAAGAATACGTTTGAACACAACAGTGAATACGTGTTGTCAGCGTACAAAGACAACGCAGCTGTGATGACAGGTTCTAATGTGGGTCGATTCTTCCCGAATCCAGAGTCACGCCAATATGATTACCATCAGGAAGACGCACATATCCTGATGAAAGTGGAAACCCACAACCACCCAACGGCGATTTCTCCATGGCCTGGTGCTTCAACCGGCTCTGGCGGCGAAATCCGTGATGAAGGCGCAACCGGTATCGGTGGTAAGCCAAAAGCGGGTCTGGTGGGCTTCACGGTATCTAACCTGCGTATCCCTGGCTTTGAGCAGCCTTGGGAAACTGATTTCGGCAAGCCAAACCGCATTGTTAATGCGCTGGATATTATGTTGGAAGGCCCTCTGGGTGGCGCCGCATTTAACAACGAATTTGGTCGTCCGAACTTGCTGGGTTACTTCCGTACTTACGAGGAAAAGGTGACCTCGCACAACGGTGAAGAAGTACGTGGTTACCACAAGCCAATCATGATTGCGGGCGGCATGGGTAACATCCGTGACCAGCACGTACAGAAAAAAGAAATCCCAGTTGGCGCGAAGCTTATTGTTCTTGGCGGCCCTGCGATGAATATCGGTTTGGGCGGTGGTGCCGCGTCTTCAATGGCGTCTGGTCAGTCGACCGAAGATCTGGATTTTGCTTCTGTTCAGCGTGAAAACCCTGAGATGGAACGCCGCTGTCAGGAAGTGATTGACCGCTGTTGGCAGCTTGGCGAGCAAAACCCAATTGCGTTTATTCACGACGTGGGTGCGGGCGGTATTTCGAATGCCCTGCCTGAGCTGGTGGATGACGGCGAGCGCGGCGGTAAATTCCAGCTGCGTGACGTACCGAATGACGAGCCGGGTATGAGCCCACTGGCAATTTGGTGTAACGAATCTCAAGAACGCTATGTGATGGCGGTTGCGCCAGAAAACATGGACGTGTTCGATGCCATCTGTAAGCGCGAACGCGCGCCATATGCAGTGGTAGGTGAAGCGACTGAAGAGCGTCATCTAACGCTGGAAGACAGCCACTTCGACAACACACCAATCGACATGCCAATGGACATTCTGCTTGGCAAGCCACCGAAAATGCATCGTGATGTGACCTCTTTGAAAGTGGAAGGTCAGACAATTGCCCGTGATGGCATCAACATTGAAGAAGCCACCCAGCGTGTGCTGCGTTTGCCTTCAGTGGCAGAGAAAACTTTCCTTATCACCATCGGTGACCGCACCGTAACCGGTTTGGTTGCGCGTGACCAAATGGTCGGCCCTTGGCAGGTGCCTGTGGCGAACTGTGCGGTAACGGCAGCAAGCTACGACACTTATCACGGTGAAGCCATGTCGATGGGTGAGCGCACGCCAGTTGCACTGCTGGACTTTGCTGCGTCTGCGCGTCTGGCAGTCGCTGAATCCCTGACTAACATTGCCTGTTCTGACATCGGCGATCTGAAGCGTATCAAGCTGTCTGCAAACTGGATGGCCGCTGCGGGCCACCCGGGCGAAGATGCTGGTCTGTATGAAGCAGTGAAAGCGGTGGGTGAAGAGTTATGTCCAGCGCTGGATCTGACCATTCCTGTGGGTAAAGACTCGATGTCTATGAAGACCCGCTGGGACGAAAACGGTGAGCAGAAAGAAAACACTTCGCCACTGTCTCTTATCATTACCGCATTCGGCCGTGTCGAAGATGTACGCAAGACAGTCACGCCTCAGCTTCGCACTGACAAAGGCGACAGCGCACTGGTTCTGGTCGACCTTGGCCAAGGTCAAAACCGCATGGGTGCAACCGCGCTTGCGCAGGTTTACAAGCAGTTGGGTGACAAGCCTGCTGATGTTGACAGCCCAGAGCTGCTGAAAGGCTTCTTCAATGCAATGCAAACGCTGGTACGCGACGAAAAACTGCTGGCTTACCATGACCGTGGTGACGGTGGTCTTTATGTGACACTGGCGGAAATGGCGTTTGCTGGTCACGTGGGTGTGGAAGTGGATATCAACACTCTATCTGCTGAAGGCGAGTGCAGCGATGAGCTGGCAGCGCTGTTCAACGAAGAACTGGGCGCTGTGGTTCAGGTTCGCACCGAAGATCTGGATTCTGTGCTGTCGACGCTTTCTGCATACGGTCTGGAAACCTGTAGCCATGTGATTGGTACCCTGACAGAAGACGATGCTGTTCGTATCTGGAATGGTGATGCATTGGTGCTGGATCAGAACCGCACTGAGCTTCGTACCATTTGGGCGGAAACCACTTACCAAATGCAGGCAATGCGTGATAACCCACGCGGTGCTCAGCAAGAATTTAATGCGAAGAAAGACGTTACTGACCCAGGCTTGTCAGCTAACCTGACCTTCGATGTTCAGGAAGATGTCGCGGCACCATTTATCGCAACGGGTGCACGTCCTCAAATGGCAATTTTGCGTGAGCAGGGCGTGAACTCCCATGTTGAAATGGCAGCGGCGTTTGACCGTGCTGGCTTTGACGCTAAAGACGTTCACATGAGTGACGTGCTGGCAGGCAACATTTCGCTGGAAGAGTTCAACGGTTTGGTGGCATGTGGTGGCTTCTCTTACGGTGACGTACTGGGTGCAGGTGAAGGTTGGGCGAAATCTATCCTGTTCAACGAGCAGGCACGTGAGCAGTTCGAGCGTTTCTTCCACCGTGGCGATTCGTTCGCTCTGGGTGTGTGTAACGGCTGTCAGATGCTGTCTAACCTGCACGATTTGATCCCAGGCGCAGACTTGTGGCCGCGTTTCGTTCGCAACGAATCTGAGCGTTTTGAAGCGCGCTTCAGCTTGGTTCAGGTTCAGGAGAACCCATCTCTGTTCCTGAGTGGTATGGCGGGCTCTCACATGCCTATCGCGGTTTCTCATGGCGAAGGTCGTGTAGAAGTGCGTGATGCTGAGCATCTCGCTGCGATTGAGCAATCAGGCACTGTCGCGCTGCGTTATCTGGATAACTTCGGCGAGGTCACGCAAGATTACCCGGCGAACCCGAACGGTTCTCCAAACGGTATCACTGGCCTCACCACTCGTGACGGTCGTGTGACCATCATGATGCCGCACCCAGAGCGTGTATTCCGCACTGTGGCGAACTCATGGCACCCAGATAACTGGGGTGAAGATAGCCCTTGGATGCGTATGTTCCGTAACGCGCGCGTCAAGCTGGGTTAACTGAGGACGTTTAAAACGCCAAACTTGTGACACAAGCCGCTACCTTCTGGTGGCGGTTTTTTTATCCGATTGCATCCGGTATCGGCGAAAGGGTAAAGTGTCCCGGCAATTTTATGGAGAGAAATGCAATGGACAGTGCAATCAGCTTTACGCTTATTCCATCCGGACAGGTGCCGGAATCCCTGCAGTGCCGTTTTCCCTCGTTGGCAAAACTGAACGATCCTGAATCGACGAAAGAGCTCCCTATGCTGGTTGCCGAAAAAGAGGGTGAACCTGTTGCTGTGGCTGTGCTTCAACATGAAAAACGCCACAACGGCATCATGGTGGAAGATGCGACCTTGACCCTGCTTGAAGTCGATCAGGCGAGCCGCCTTCAAGGCATTGGTAAAAATTTGCTAAATGCATTGGAAGCTTACGCAGCAACGGTAGCATGTGAGTTAAAAGTGGACTGCGGTGCGGTGATCGGACGTAAACCTATGCAGGCGCTGTTGACCAACTCAGGCTATGAGCCACCCTTTGCGTGTGGCGAGACCAAAACCACGACATGGAAGAAGTCTCTGGTTTAATACGGGAAATTGTTAAGGAAAACCGCGCCAACGGAACAGTGTAGGGTTACAATTAGTGATGTTGCGCAATGCAGAATTTAAGGGAATGAGACATGAAAAAAATTGAAGCGATTATCAAGCCGTTTAAGCTTGACGACGTGCGCGAAGCACTGGCGGAAGTCGGCATTACCGGTATGACAGTTTCGGAAGTTAAAGGTTTCGGCCGCCAAAAAGGTCACACCGAGTTGTACCGCGGTGCGGAGTACATGGTGGACTTCCTGCCAAAAGTAAAATTGGAAATCGTCGTGGCTGCTGATGCCGCAGACCAGTGCGTTGAGACCATTGTGCAAACAGCACAAACTGGCAAGATCGGTGATGGTAAGATCTTCGTCACTGACGTAGAGCGCGTCGTGCGTATCCGTACTGGTGAAGAAGACGAAGAAGCGATTTAATCGTCTCTCATCCAAGTTTAAAGCCTCCCAATCGGGAGGCTTTTTCGTTTGGATCACCTGACTTAATAGCAGACCACGTAACGGTCGGGTCTGTGGTTCATAGTCAGCACCAGGTTCAGAACAAAAGCGCCAACAACAGAGCACGCTAGCAGCCATGGCGAAACAAAGAAAAATGAAGCAAGCAGGATGGCAATATCAATTGCCATCTGTACATTGCCCGCACGAACGCCGAACTTGTCCTGACAGTAAAGCGCCAGCACATTGAAGCCCCCGAGACTTGCGTTATGGCGGAAGATCATCAACATGCCCACACCCATTAGCAATCCGCCAATCAAACCGCAATACAGGGGTTGTAGCCAGCCAATAGTAAATACATGTGAAATGTGGTCGACGATTAACGACACCATGCCACCTGCAAAGACACTACGAAGGGCAAACTGGGTACCAAAACGCTGCCATCCCATAATGTAGAAAGGCACGTTCATCAGAAAGTAAATGGTACCGAATGAGAGGTCGGTAAACTGGGTGATCAAAAGTGCCAGACCTGTCGTACCGCCAGTAAGCAAACCTGCCTGCTGCAGGAAATAAACACCCTGCGCCACAATGAACGCACCGGACAGGACGGCAATCATGTCTTCAAACTGTGAATGTTTGGGCTGATAACTCAACGCAATAACTCCTAAAAATGTGTCGTTTTTAAAGGGATTCACGACGCAAGAATGTACTCACAAAAATCCGGGATGTTTGATTCTCTCTGGAATCATTCCGCGGTGTCGCTTTCACAGTAAATAGATGAAAAGCAGGGCATCTTAATGAGATTGCATAAGGGAGGAAAGAGTCGGGGTAAACTCGCGTAAGCGCTTGTGTCAGCAGCAGCTTACGAGGTGTAAAGATTTGTGGTTTACAGTCTGTGACATTGGTCAATGTGAATTCAATTCATGATTGGAATGAGAAAAGACCATGTTCAGTCAGGCAAAAAAAATGTGATTCCTACTACCTGTTGCGCAACAAATTTTGTAGAATCGCAGCCAATAGGAATGCAATGACGAAAACGTTTGCGTCCGCATGGATACTGGCGTTTTTAATTTGGTGTAAATCAACCCAAACCAGGTTGACCCGATGATTTGCCTAAGCGAGTTATCCGGTCAACTTGGTACCCAGGGAACTATCTGAGTCAGGAGATACAGATGCTAAAGCGTGACATGAACATCGCTGATTACGATGCGGAGCTGTTTGCCGCGATCCAGGAAGAAACTGCACGTCAGGAAGAGCACATCGAGCTCATCGCGTCAGAGAACTACACCAGCCCTCGCGTTATGGAAGCGCAAGGTTCCCAACTGACTAACAAATATGCGGAAGGCTACCCAGGCAAGCGCTACTACGGCGGTTGTGAGTACGTAGACAAAGCAGAAGCGCTGGCAATCGACCGCGCGTGTGAGTTGTTCGGTGCAGAGTATGCGAACGTTCAGCCACACTCAGGTTCTCAAGCAAACAGCGCGGTTTACATGGCGCTGCTGAACCCAGGCGACACCGTTCTGGGCATGAGCCTGGCTCATGGTGGTCACCTGACTCACGGTTCACCAGTTAACTTCTCTGGTAAGCACTACAACGTGATTCCTTACGGTATCGACGAAGCTGGCCAAATCAACTACGACGAAATGGAAGCGCTGGCGCTTGAGCACAAGCCTAAGATGATCATCGGTGGTTTCTCTGCGTACTCGCAAATCGTTGACTGGGCGCGCATGCGCGAAATCGCTGACAAAGCAGGTGCTTACCTGTTCGTTGACATGGCGCACGTTGCTGGCCTGATTGCGGCGGGTGTATACCCAACGCCAATCCCACACGCACACATCGTGACCACAACCACGCACAAAACGCTGGCGGGTCCTCGTGGCGGTCTGATCCTGTCTAACGCAGGCGAAGACATGTACAAGAAGCTGAACTCAGCGGTATTCCCTGGTGGTCAGGGCGGCCCTCTGATGCACGTTATCGCTGCAAAAGCTGTTGCGTTCAAAGAAGCGATGGAACCAGAGTTCAAAGCATACCAGCAGCGCGTAGTAGACAATGCTAAAGCGATGGTTGCGCAGTTCCAAGAGCGTGGCTACAAAGTGGTATCTAACGGTACTGAAAACCACCTGTTCCTGGTTGACCTCATCGACAAGAACATCACAGGTAAAGAAGCGGATGCAGCACTGGGTGCCGCGAACATCACTGTGAACAAGAACAGTGTTCCTAACGATCCACGCAGCCCATTCGTGACTTCTGGTATCCGTGTTGGTTCTCCAGCGATCACCCGTCGTGGTTTCACGCAAGATGACGCGAAAGAATTGGCTAACTGGATGTGTGATGTTCTGGATAACATCGAAAGCCAGGAAGTGATTGAAGCGACGAAAGCGAAAGTACTGGAAATCTGTAAACGTCTGCCAGTTTACGCATAAGCCGTTATCTGATTGAAAAAAGCACCTTCGGGTGCTTTTTTTGTGCCTGTTTTCACCACTTTCGCGCTTTCTCAGGTCTGCAAATCGGTTACACTGTTCACCAATTGTTTAAGGAGGCGAGATGCACTGTCCATTTTGTGGTGCGAATGACACCAAGGTCATTGATTCACGACTGGTCGCAGACGGCCATCAGGTGCGTCGTCGTCGCCAGTGTTTGGCGTGTAACGAACGTTATACTACGTTTGAAACTGCAGAGCTGGTGATGCCGCGTATCATCAAGACCAATGGCAACCGAGAGCCATTTAACGAAGATAAATTGCGTGGCGGTATTCAGCGAGCTCTTGAAAAGCGCCCGGTGAGCACGGACGATATCGAAAAGTCTATTAACACCATCAAATCAACGATTCGCGCAACGGGCGAACGTGAAGTGTCTTCGACGCTGGTAGGCAATTTGGTGATGGATGCGCTGAAAGAACTCGATAAAGTCGCTTACATTCGCTTTGCGTCTGTGTACCACAGCTTTGAAGATATCCGAGACTTCGGTGAAGAAATCGCCCGCCTGGAAAAATAAGCGGATACATGTTTTCAATTTTTGATTCTCAAATGATGCTGCGAGCCATCGAGCTGGCAAAACGCGGCATCTATACCACCGCGCCTAACCCTAGCGTTGGTTGTGTCGTCACTCAGGGTGATGACATTGTCGGCGAAGGTTTTCACTTCCGTGCCGGTGAACCGCACGCAGAAGTGCACGCCCTTCGTGCTGCAGGTGAAAACGCCAAAGGCGCCACAGCCTATGTCACCCTTGAGCCATGCTCCCATTACGGGCGCACTCCTCCTTGTGCTGATGCATTGATTGCTGCGGGTGTCAGCCGTGTCGTTTGTGCCATGGTCGATCCAAACCCAAAAGTTGCAGGGCGCGGTATACAGCGTATGCGTGATGAGGGTATTCAGGTTGATGTAGGTTTAATGCAGGCACAAGCTGAAGCACTGAATCCCGGTTTTATCAAAGTAATGAAAACTGGTTTGCCGTTTGTACAGTTAAAGCTTGCCTCCAGTCTTGACGGTCGCACGGCGCTGGCAAATGGTCAGAGTAAATGGATCACCGGGGATGAAGCCCGCGCCGATGTGCAGGTGTTTCGTGCTCAAGCAGGTGCCATTCTCTCAACCAGTCAGACGGTACTGGACGACAATCCGTCTCTTAACGTGCGTTGGGAACAACTGCCCGATGCCGTGAAAGCGCAGTATGCGCAAGACAATTTACGTCAGCCGGTCCGCGTGATCCTCGACACCCAGAGAAAGGTGAAAGATGATGCGCACCTTTTCTCATTGGACGGGGAAGTTATCATCGTAACGGCATCTCACGCAGATTCAGGTAATGACACGGTAAAACTGCTTACCGTCGCCAAAGAAGCGGGACAGCTTGATCTTAATAGCGCTCTGCGTGCCTTGGCATCTCATGGCATCAATCATATCTGGGTGGAAGCGGGCGCGACTCTGGCGGGTAGTCTTCTGAAGGCTGGCTTGGTGGATGAGCTGATTATCTATCAGGCCCCTAAACTAATGGGAAGCGACAGTCGTGCTTTGGTGAACTTGCAGGGCATGACCTGTATGAGTCAGGTGCCAGCCTACGAACTGACAGACGTGACCTGTATCGGCGATGATGTGCGTCTTCGCATGCAAAAAACACAGCCAAAGTAACAATCAAAGCGAATCTATATGTTTACAGGAATTATCGAAGCGGTTGGTCATATCCAGAAAATCACCCCTAAAGGTGGTGACATTTCGCTGACCGTGGAATGTGGCAAGCTGGATCTGGCTGACGTGAAGCTGGGCGACAGCATCGCCACCAATGGTGTGTGTCTGACCGTGGTCGAATTGACCGGAAAGGGTTATGTGGCGGACCTATCGGGTGAGACACTTAACCGTACTGCTTTTGCAACCTATAAAGCGGGCCAGAAAGTGAACCTGGAAAAAGCCATGCTGCCTACAACGCGTTTTGGTGGTCATATGGTTTCCGGCCATGTCGACAGCGTGGCGACGGTTGTTTCACGCACTCAAACAGGGCGTGCGATTGAGTTTTGGCTCGAAGCACCAGCAGAGCTTGCCAAATACCTGGCCGAGAAAGGCTCGGTGACGATTGATGGTATCAGCTTGACGATCAATGCAGTGGATGGCAATCGATTCAAACTTACCATCGTTCCGCATACCGCTCTGGAAACGACGATCGAAGATTTCACTGTCGGATACCAAGTCAACATCGAAGTAGACGTGATTGCCCGCTACCTTGAACGATTAATGATGGGCGACCGTGCTGCGCAGCAAAGTGGTGCAGGCGGTTTGACCATGGCAAAGCTCGCTCAGTCGGGCTTTTTGAGATAACAGAACCGGATTGCCGGTAAGAACAGGGACAGAACCATGCCAATCAGCAGCGCAGCAGAGATTATTGAAGACATCCGTCAGGGCAGAATGGTTATCCTGATGGACGATGAAGATCGTGAAAACGAAGGCGACCTCATCATTGCAGCAGAGAAAATTACGCCGGAAGCCATCAACTTTATGGCGACATATGGCCGCGGTCTGATTTGTCTTACCATGACTAAAGATCGTTGCCAGCGCCTTGGTTTGCCTCTGATGGTCAGCGACAACAACGCGCAATTTTCGACTGCCTTTACCGTTTCTATTGAGGCAGCAGAGGGCGTGACAACGGGTATTTCTGCCGCTGATCGTGCACGTACGGTCGAAGCGGCGGTTGCACCGAATGCAGTTGCTGCAGATTTGGTTCAGCCGGGACATATCTTCCCGCTGATGGCTCAGGATGGTGGTGTACTGACCCGAGCGGGACACACTGAAGCAGGTTGTGATTTGGCGCGTCTTGCGGGTTTTTCTCCTGCAGGTGTTATCGTTGAAATACTCAATGAAGACGGCACCATGGCACGTCGTCCGGATCTGGAAAAATTCGGTGAGAAGCACGGTATCAAACTGGGTACCATCGCTGATCTGATTGAATACCGTAACAACAACGAAACCACCATAGAGCGCGTAGCTGAGTGTAAGCTGCCAACGGAATATGGTGAGTTTGACCTAATCACCTATCGCGACACCATCGACAGCCAGGTGCATTATGCCCTGCGTAAAGGAGAAGTGAGCAACCAGCCAACGCTGGTACGCGTGCACCTCCAAGATACCTTTACCGATTTACTGCATTCTGACCGTTCTGCAGAGCGTAGCTGGTCACTCAGCGATGCAATGAAACGTATCAATGCTGATGGCGGTGTGCTTGTGATTCTCGGCAAAGAAGAGTCTTCTCAGTCCATCATTAACAAAGTGCGGACTTTTGAAGCTCAGGACAAAGGCGAGAAACCGGCAGCAGCCAAATGGCAGGGTACCAGTCGTCGTGTTGGTGTAGGCTCGCAAATTCTGGCGGACTTGGGTGTGACGGACATGCGTTTGTTGTCTTCAACCAATAAACGTTACCATGCACTTTCAGGCTTTGGTCTGAAAGTGGTCGAGTATGTCGTTGACTAAACTGAAACGACGCTGACAAAGAAAACGCAGCTTAAGCTGCGTTTTTTTATTCCGAAACAGGCTGGATTGGACGTAATACCAATCGTAGTAAATATCTGCTCATCCTAGCTTGTTAAAATGCTCGATAACTGCATTGAAAAATTTGATTGTAGAATAACTGCTTATCGAAATTTTCGCCTTGTTCTCGAGCATTTTTCCTGCGCTATTTATGATCATCTACCTACTGTGATTGGTATAAATTCCCAAGCGGCATAAGCGCTGGCGGCTTTGCTGAAAAGTGTGATAGAATCCCGCGGTTTCTCAATCCGGATAAATAAGTCATAGGAAGGCCCATGAAGGTAATCGAAGGTGCATTCGCAGCACCAAATGCTCAAGTTGCTATCGTTATCTCCCGTTTCAACAGCTTTATTAACGAAAGCCTGCTGGATGGTGCTATTGATGCGCTGAAGCGTCAGGGCCAAGTAAGTGAAGACAATATTACTGTAGTACGTTGCCCAGGCGCTTACGAGTTGCCGTTGGTGGCGCAACGTGTTGCAAAAAGCGGCCGTTACGACGCTATTATCGCGCTGGGATCAGTGATCCGAGGCGGTACGCCACACTTTGACTATGTGGCCGGAGAATGTAACAAAGGTCTGGCACAGGTTGCGCTTGAGTTTGATACTCCTGTTGCATTCGGCGTGCTGACCGTAGACACCATTGAACAAGCCATCGAACGCGCGGGTACCAAGGCTGGTAATAAAGGGGCAGAGGCTGCACTAAGCGCGCTTGAAATGGTAAACGTACTGTCCCAAATCGAATCCTAATCGGGGGTTACTGTGAAACCAGCCGCACGGCGCAACGCGCGCCATTTTGCACTACAAGCAATCTACTCATGGCAACTAACGCAAGGCAACGTAGCTGATATCGAAGCTCAATTCCTTGCGGCAGACAACTATGAAGAAGAAGAGCATCAGGCGGAAGAACCACGTCTGCGCCAACCAGAAACTGACGTAGATTACTTCCGTGATCTACTGGCAGGTGTTGTTCTGAATTATCAGGAAATGGACAGCAAAATGCGTCCTTACCTGTCTCGTCCAATTCAGGATCTGGACGAAATGGAACACGCACTTCTTCGTCTGGCTATGTATGAACTGTGCAAACGCGAAGACGTTCCTTACAAAGTAGTTATTAACGAAGCGATTGAGCTGGCGAAGCGTTTTGGCGCGGAAGACAGCCACAAATTCGTGAACGGTGTGCTGGATAAAGCGGTACCGACGCTGCGTAAAAAGTAATATCGAGTTAAGACTTCAAAGGCCAGCGACGCTGGCCTTTTTCTTAGGAAAGGACTGATGGCCGGTAACGAATTCGACCTGATAAACCGTTACTTTAAATCGCAGCCAGTCACGCGCCGCGATGTGGACTTAGGCATAGGGGATGATGCAGCTATCATCACGGTGCCGGAAAACTGTCAACTGGTCGTCACGACCGATACACTGGTGGCAGGAACCCATTTTCTCCCTGATGCTGATCCCGTAAAAGTGGCGCACAAAGCGTTGGCTTCCAACTTAAGCGATCTCGCTGCCATGGGCGCTATGCCAGCATGGTGTTCTCTTGCTTTGACACTCCCTGAACCGAATGAAACTTGGCTTGCAGCCTTCTGTGGCGGTTTTTACAAGCTTGCTGAGTATTATCAAGTCCAATTGGTGGGTGGTGACACGACAAAAGGTCCCCTGAGTATTACGATGACTCTTCAAGGTTTTGTTCCTGCGGGTAAAGCCATTCGTCGTGATAGTGCGAAAGCCGGGGACTGGTTGTATGTGACGGGGAGCCTTGGCGACAGTGCTGCAGGTTTGGACGTTATCTTGAATGGCAACGCGCCTAAGAATGACACCGAAAACACGCTGCTGAATCGCCACTATTATTCTGAGCCAAGAGTACTGGCTGGACAGGCTCTTCGTGAAATTGCGTCGTCTGCGTTGGATATCTCTGATGGTCTGGTGGCGGACCTTAAGCACATCCTGAAAGCCAGCGGTGTGTCCGCTGTTATCAATGCAGAAACCCTGCCTGTATCTGAAGAGTTAGTAGCGTTTGCAGGCGGTGAAGAAGCAGCAAGGAAAATCGCATTGACCAGTGGCGAAGAGTACGAGCTTTGTTTTACTGTACCTGAGAGTCACCGTGGTGCGGTGGATGCGGCTTTTGCGCATACCAACACCGCAGTGACCTGTATCGGTCAGGTTCGCCATGGTGAAGGTATAACCGTGCAATGGCAGGGAAAGCCTGTCGATTGGTCCCTGGGCGGCTGGGATCATTTCTCCGAGTGATGTATGGATAATCCAATTAGTAAAATTCGTCTTTCGAATCCTGTTCATCTTTTGGCAACAGGCTTTGGCTCCGGCCTTTCTCCCATAGTACCCGGCACCATGGGCACCTTGGCTGCGGTGCCGTTTTATTATTTACTTGTGAGCTTGTCTCCTATCGCATTGGCAATCGCTATTGTGTTGGGTTCGTTGGCAGGGATTTACCTTTGCGAACGTACCTCCAGCGATATGGGCGTACACGACCATGGCAGTATTGTCTGGGATGAGTTTGTCGGCTTTTGGATCACCATGTTCCTTGTCCCTGTGACTGATTGGCAGGTTGTGCTGGCTGGATTTATCATTTTCCGTTTCTTTGACATGGTCAAACCCTGGCCTATCAGCTGGCTGGACAAGCAAGTTCATGGCGGCTTTGGCATTATGCTGGATGATGTAGTCGCTGGCCTGATGTCGATGGTAACGCTTTGGGCAGGTTATACCTTCTTGTTTAACTGACAGGATTGAAAGCTTTTCGAGACTGGAATCAATCGCTCTCACTATGGTTGAGGTACTGACGAAGCCGCTCAATTCGCGAGCGGTTTTGAGCCATTGTTTCAACCGCAGGGCGGAGCGCGTCGTTCAATGTTGGCACTTCACACCAACTTGGATCGGGGTGCCAGTTATCTACCCAGCCAATTACCTCTTCCCTGATCATAGGTTTGGCAATGCCGAACCCTTGCCCAAGATCGCAGCCCAGCCAGACTAGCATCTGAGCCTGCTCTTTCGTTTCCACCCCTTCTGCCAGCACTTCGCGGTTGAAGGTGTTCGCCAGTGATATCACACCTTCCAAAATGGCTAAATCATCAGGGTCTATCAGCATATCCCGGATAAAACTTCTGTCTATTTTGAGTGTCTGTGCGGGCAGCTGTTTCAGATAGGTAAGGGAGGCGTAGCCTGTACCAAAGTCATCTATTGCAAATGCGACGCCGAGCTTCCGGCACTGGCAAATGACTTCAGAAACGGCTTCAAAATCTTCAAATGCGCTAGTCTCTAAGATCTCCAACTCTAACTGCTCGGCCTTGATTTGAGGATAGCGGGCAAGTCGTAAACGGAGATGATGAATGAAGTCTTTTTGCAGTAGATGGTGGGGGGCGAGGTTGACGCTCACCGTGGTACTCAGTCCGTTTTCCTGCCAGTAAACCAACTCAGCCAGAGCTGTATCAATCACCCAGTTGCCGACATCGATAATCAAGGCAAGGTTCTCGATTTGAGGAATGAACTCAATTGGGGTGAGCTCGCCCTTGCTCGGGTGCAGCCAACGGATCAAAGCTTCAAAGCCAATCAACTCACCGGTTCGGAGGTTTACCTTGGGTTGATATCGGAGAAAGAGTTCGCCGTTTTCAATGGCATTGGTGATCTGGCTGAGTTTCTCGTTCTGACTTTTCAGGCTTTTCTCTAAATCAGCATCAAAGAAGTGGTAACGCCGTTTGCCTTTGAGCTTGGCCTGATACATCGCGTAGTCAGCCTGTCTCAACAGTTTGTCTGAGTTCACATCCTCGGACTGCGGATAGGTGGTGATACCAAAGCTCGCCGATACCTGAACCAAGTTGCCATTGACCTCCATCGGTTCTGAAGTGGCGGCCAAGAGGCGGGGGAGCAGGGGCTGACAGCACTCTGGCGACTGTAGATCAGCTAAGACGGCGACAAACTCATCACCACCAATCCGGGCGATGGTGTCGCTGTCCCTGAGGACATTTTTCATCCGAATGGCGAGTTGCTGAAGTAAAAGGTCTCCCACTTCATGACCATAGGTATCATTGACGGGTTTGAAGCCATCAAGGTCGAGGAAAATGACAGCGATGAATTGCTTGTGGCGCTTGGCCTGCTTCATGGCATGTTTCAGTCGGTCCCCCAAAAGCAGACGGTTAGGCAGTTCGGTTAGCTGGTCGAAATGCGCAATCTTCTCCAGTTTGTGTTCGTGTTCCTTGTAGGCTGTGATGTCAGAAAAGACAGCGACATAGTTGATTGGGTTCCCCAGTTCATCTGTCACCGCGCTGATGGTAAGAAGTTCTGGATACATTTCGCCATCTTTGCGTCGGTTCCAAATTTCACCACTCCAGTGCCCCTTTTTCTCAAGTGAGCGCCACATATCCTTGTAGAACTTTCCATCCTGCTTGCCCGATTGCAAAACGCTCGGGTTTTTACCCTTCACTTCGCCCAGTGAATAACCTGTGATGCGGCAAAACGCTTCGTTCACTTCAATAATTCGGGTTTGGCTGTCGGCTATGATGATACCTTCTCGGGCATGGGTGAAGACTTTGGCGGCCAGTTTCAGGTTTTCTTCGGCTTTCTTATGGGCAGTAATATCCTGATGGGTTCCGAGCACTTTGAGGGGGCGACCTTGGTCATCCCATTCCACAATTTTCCCTCTGGCCAATACGTGGACCCATTGCCCTGAAAAATGCCTGAGGCGGATATCGCAGTCGTAATAGTCTTGCTCCCGAGCAAAAAGCTTGGCGAGTTGTTGCTCAGAAAGTATTTTGTCTTCAGGGTGGATGAAGTGTTTCCAGTCCTGATTCGGAGGGCCATTGAGTGCCTCTAAATCCCAGCCCAAAATATCTGACCATGCGCCGTTATAGGTAATATATCCGCTGACCACATCCCATTCCCAAGTGCCCGTTCGGGTACCTTCAATCACGTTTTGGAGTCGTGAATGCTCCAGACTCAGCGAGTTATGGGAGTGGCGGATGAGGCTTATCATATTGTTCATGGTGGTGCTAAGGGAGGAGAGCTCTTTGTTCGCGAAGTCAGGAATATGCGCGACGGGAATACCACTCATATCACGGGTGCTGATGGCTTCCGCGATGTCTTCGAGTGGTTTGACGAAAAAGCGGTTAGAGAAGTACAGCAGAAGACTGATGAGAACCGTACCTGCAACGATGGAGGAGGCAACTGTTTGCCGCAGTTGTTGCGTCAGGTTCTTTCTCAGTTGCTCATCAGACATGTGGATCACGATATTGCCAAGCATTTCTCCTTCTTTAGTGAGAATGGGGGCAGAGCGTGAAAACATGGTGTTTTCTAAAAGCTTACTGTGCAAAGGAATATCGTCGTTATAGGTAACGAGTTCTCCTTTCTCATTGCGAATATAGCCATAAACGTATTCGGTTTGGCCGAGAATGTTCGCCATTGCTCTGTCATGAACCAATACCGCAAAGAGGTCATGAAGACGGGCTTCAGCACGAATGAGGTTGCTGTATTCATTCGGGGCGTAGGACTCCACAAAAGGGGCAATGGTTTCGGTGAGACGCTCTGTACTTTCTTGTACCTTTTCTTCCATGTAGGCGACGGTTTCACGTCGCTGATCGAGATAAACCAGCACCGAGGATAAAGAGAAAACGGCGATCACGGCGACACAGATAGCGATCGCCAGGTGAGTAAACAGTGAACCTTTACGAGAAGGTTTATCCGTCATCGACTGTCTTCCATTCCCAGGACGTTTCGCCTGATTTGCGGCATCAGAGAATCAACATTGGTTTCTGATACAGCTAACACGGGCAAAGAAATGGTCTTCTTAACCGGTTTTCCCTGAAGGTGCTTTTGAAGTGTAGAGATGGCCATCTCACCCATCAGAAAAGGCTGTTGCATACCAGCACCGACTAGCTTTCCGTTTTCGAGCATGGCGGGGAATTCTGGCTCAGCATCAAAGCAGAGCAATAGGATTTCGCCTTTCTTGCCTGCATCCCTGATGGCATCCAGTGCTGCCTGATAGCGATCTGAACCTTGTAACCACAGCCCTTTAAGGTCGGGATTGGCTTCAATAAGGGCAATCGCATGATCGTAGGTTTCTTGATATGAGAAGTCGACTTGCTGTTTGAGACCTGCCGGCTGGTAACCTTTTTCGTCGATGGCGCGGAGGAATCCTTGGGTTCTTGCCCGGCCATTCTCGCGTTTTTGTGGAATCGAGATGATGCCAACTGTGGCGTCTTTCCAGCCCCGCGCGCTGAATGCTTCTGACAGGATCAATCCCAAATCATAAGCGCCAGTGAAGTTATCCGAGGCGATGTAACTGATGTAATCGCCATCATCGGCTCCAATATCAGCAATCACCACGGGAACACCAGCTTTTTTCGCGAGTTTTAGAATAGTCACCGCACTTGAGGAATTGGTCGGGGAGATGATGAGCCCACTAATCCCTGATTTCAGCGCCTTCATCGTGTTTTGCAGTTCTTGTTGTTTGCTGTTTTTCGCCGAGTAAACATCAACCTCAAACCCCAACTCTTCCCCACGATGCTCTATGCCACGTTTTAAAATGTCCCAAAAAGGGATCCGCGCGTCGGACACCAGATAGGCAACGCGGGGTGTGTTTTCACTTGCTGAACCAGGAAAGATAAAAAAGCCCAGACAAAAGCCGAGAATGAGTAAATAGGTTCTTTTCATTTCCTTACCGCCATGACAGTAACCAATTGATATAACAGTTTTAAGCAACCCAATAAGCGTAGTCTCAAATATGAGAAGTTGCGTGTTTTCGTTGGTGAATGTGAGCGGTGTGAAACTTAGAAAAGAAAACGGCGCTGAAAGCGCCGTTTTGATGAGAATAACGAGGGTCTATTGGTCTTGCAGTTATTCGCCAAGATAACGTCGGATTTGGGCCTCAATGCCTTTACCGTCGATCTCCAACTCTTCATGAAGTTCTTGCTGAGTACCTTGATGAATAAACTTATCCGGTAGGCCGATTTGCAGTACTGGCTTGATTTGGCGGGACTTCATCAAGTATTCAATCACACCAGAACCTGCACCGCCGGAAATCGCATTCTCTTCGACCGTGACCAGTACATCATGAGATGCGACCAGTTCGTCGATAAGGGCTTCATCCAATGGCTTCACGAAACGCATATCTGCAACGGTAGCATTCATGTTTTCTGCTGCTTGCAGTGCATAAGGCATCATGGTGCCAAAGTTCAGAATGGCAATTTTCTCGCCTTGACGGCGAACTACACCTTTACCGATCGGCAATGCGGTCATGGCTTTTTCAACGGTCGCGCCGCAACCTGTGCCACGAGGATAACGAACAGCACTTGGGCCCTGATGAAGATGACCGGTGTACAGCATTTGGCGACACTCGTTTTCGTCACTCGGCGCCATGATCACCATGTTCGGGATACAGCGCATGAAGCTGAGATCGAATGCACCTTGGTGAGTCTGACCGTCTGCACCAACCAATCCACCACGGTCAATCGCGAACATCACAGGCAAGTCCATGATCGCGACATCGTGGATCAGTTGGTCATAACCGCGTTGCAGGAAGGTGGAGTAAATCGCAACCACTGGGTTGTAGCCACCAATCGCCATGCCGGTACCAAGGGTAACCGCATGCTGCTCAGCAATCGCTACGTCGAAGTAGCGGTCTGGGAATTCTTTAGAGAATCGCACCATGCCTGAGCCTTCGCGCATGGCAGGGGTGATCGCCAGTAGCTTTTCGTCCTCTGCCGCCATGTCACACAACCAGTCACCAAAGATTTTGGAGAAAGTTGGGCCGGATGATTTGGCTTTTGGCAGAGTATTTTCAGCCGGGTTGAACTTAGGCACGGCGTGATAGCCAATCGGATCTTTCTCCGCTGGCTCGTAACCTTTGCCTTTTTTAGTCATGACATGCAAGAACTGCGGCCCTTTGAGGTTTCGCATGTTCTTGATGGTTTTAACCAGCTCTTCAACATCGTGACCGTCAACTGGGCCTATGTAGTTGAAACCCAGTTCTTCAAACAGGGTGCCTGGCACAACCATGCCTTTCAGGTGCTCTTCCGCGCGACGAACCAGCTCTTTAATCGGTGGTGCGCCGGACAGCACTTTCTTGCCGCCTTCACGGATAGAAGTGTAGAAATTGCCTGAAAGCAGTTGAGCCAGATGGTTATTGAGCGCACCAACGTTTTCTGAAATCGACATTTCGTTGTCATTCAGAATCACCAGCATATCGGCATGAACATCACCTGCATGGTTCATGGCTTCAAAAGCCATGCCTGCGGTGATTGCACCATCTCCAATCACGCTGACGACTTTGCGGTCGCGACCTTCTTTGGCGGCGGCAATCGCAAGTCCTAACGCTGCGCTGATTGAGGTAGAGCTATGGCCGACAGAAAGCACGTCATATTCGCTTTCTTCACGCCAGGGGAAAGGGTGAAGCCCGTCTTTTTGGCGGATAGTCGTCAGGCGTTCACGGCGACCGGTCAGGATCTTGTGAGGGTAAGCCTGATGGCCAACATCCCATATCAGATGATCGAATGGGGTGTTGTAAACATAGTGAAGCGCCACGGTCAGCTCAATGGCACCAAGGCCAGATGCAAAGTGGCCGCTTGAATGGCTCACGGAGTTGAGCAGATATGTTCTTAGCTCGTCGCACAGTTTTGGCAGAACGTCGCGTGGTAGCGTTCTGAGTTCGTCAGGCGTGTCTGCCAATGCGAGCGTTGGGTATTTAGAAATATCGAGAGTCATATATTCGTTTTATGGCGCTATTTGTTTTAATTCTTGCGCTCGATGATATACCGGGCGAACAGTTCCAATTGCTCTGTATTGTAGGGGATCGCTTGCAGGGCTTGTAGTGCTTCTTGGTAAAGAAGCTCAGCTTTCTGCTGTGCGCCCTCCAATCCCAGCAAAGCCGGGTAGGTGCTTTTTTCCGCTTCGAGATCGGAACCTTGTGGTTTTCCAAGGGTTTCGGTGTCGCTGATGATGTCTAGAATGTCATCCTGCACCTGAAACGCAAGGCCGATAGCGTTGGAAAATGTATCCAGTTGTGAAAGATATGTTACGCCTTTCTCGCCAGCAGCCAAAGCGCCCAAGCGAACCGCACAACGGATTAGAGCGCCGGTCTTGTTACGGTGGATAGTTTCCAGCGCAGAGAGATCCACTTTTTTCCCTTCCGCCGCCAGGTCCAGCGCTTGTCCCAGGCACATGCCTGCGGCACCGGATGCCGATGCTAATTCTTTGACCATCTGAATCCTGTACGCGTCACCTTCCTTGGAGAGATCACCTTCTGCCAGAATAGTAAACGCCAGCGTCTGCAAGGCATCGCCAGCCAGTATCGCGCTGGCTTCATCGAAAGCAACATGACAGGTCGGCTTACCGCGGCGCAGTGCGTCATCATCCATGGCAGGCAAATCGTCATGAATGAGGGAATATGCGTGAATACATTCAACGGCAGCCGCAGGAGTGTCCAATGCTTCCTCAGGCGCACCGAATAGCATACCAGTGACATAAGTCAGGTAAGGACGAACGCGTTTACCACCCAGCAAAGCGCCATGTTTCATTGCTTGAATCAGAGGCTGGTCGTCATTCCCCAAACTGTCGAGCCAGTGGGAGAGCTCCGCATTGCTGCGGTTTTGGTAATGAATGAGGGTGGATGTTAAAGCGGTATCACTCATCGCGCGTGTCTTCAAAATTTTCCAAAGGGGCGTTGTCATCTTGCGCGAGCAGGATCTCGACGCGTTGCTCGGCATCAGAGAGCGTTTTTTGTCCCTGACGAGCCAGAGAGATCCCGCGTTCAAATTGTTTTAGCGCCGCATCCAGCGGCAAGTCACCACTTTCAAGGCCATTAACAATCGTGTCTAACTCTTTGAGGGTTTCTTCAAAGGTCATGTTCTCAGGTTTCTTAGCAGCCATGATAAATCCAGAACTATCAGAATGGCGGAGAAGTTAACCCAGTGCCTGTTAGGGGTCAAACGCTTGAGTAAAAATCTGCGCTGCCGCGGAGATTTTCTGGGGTTTGCGACGATTTAGGCCTGATTTTTGCCTATCTATTGGGCGGCGGCAATATTCTGTCAGCCAATAGTGGGCTCAATTCTGATTCACGAAATCGGACATTGAGCTTAATCTTGAGAGGAAAATCTGCATCTTGAGATGAGAAGGGTATAAAATTTAAAGTACGCGCTAAATCTATCGCTACATCTGCCGTTAACGGAAGGGCAGACAGCGAATTCAGTCATACTCAAGCGGTTTAATAACCTGCTGATTCAGGTTGCTTGGGGATAGGTCACTACTCTTTCTGGCTAGTAAAAAAATTAAGGGGATCGTTCCGTGGATCTGGCGACACTTCTAGGTATTTTGGGCGCCTTTGCCTTCATCGTCATGGCGATGTTGCTTGGTGGCACCATCAGTATGTTCGTAGACGTTCCATCTACTCTGATCGTTTTCGGCGGCAGCTTGTTTGTTGTATTGATGAACTACACCATGGGTCAGTTCTTCGGCGCATTTAAAATCGCAGGCAAGGCTTTCATGTTCAAAGCCGATGATCCGGAAGACCTCATTGCCAAAATCGTAGAGATGGCGGATGCGGCGCGTAAAGGTGGCTTCCTGGCACTTGAAGAGATGGAAGTGACCAACTCCTTCATGAAAAAAGGCGTCGATATGCTGGTGGACGGCCATGATGCTGAAGTCGTGAAAATGACGCTCCAAAAAGACATTGTCATGACCGATGAACGACACGACAGTGGTGCGCAGTTCTACAGCGCACTTGCGGACGTTGCCCCGGCGATGGGGATGATCGGTACGCTGATCGGTCTGGTAGCCATGCTTTCAAACATGGATGACCCAAAGGCGATCGGTCCTGCGATGGCGGTAGCACTTTTGACAACACTCTACGGCGCCATGCTCGCAAACATGATCGCGATTCCTATTGCGGCAAAGCTTCGCCTGCGTAAAGACCAGGAGAAAATGAACCGTCGTCTTATCATGGACGGTTTGTTGGCAATACAGGATGGTCAGAACCCGCGTGTTATTGACGGCTACCTGAAAAACTACCTCAACGAGAAGAAACGTACTGTTGACGTAGACGGATAAGGAGTCGGGTATGGATGATGAATGCAAATGTCCCCCCCCCGGGCTACCCGCTTGGATGGGGACCTTCGCTGACTTGATGTCGCTGCTGATGTGTTTCTTCGTACTTCTGCTTTCCTTCTCGGAAATGGATGTACTGAAGTTCAAGCAGATCGCAGGCTCGATGAAATTCGCTTTTGGTGTACAGAACCTTCTGGAAGTCAAAGACATTCCGAAAGGGACCAGTGTGATTGCGCAGGAGTTCCGTCCGGGTCGTCCTGAGCCGACGCCGATTGAAGTCATCATGCAGCAAACTATCGATATGACGCAGCGTACCCTCGATTTCCAAGAGGGCGAATCCGATCGTGCAGGTGGCTCCCAGCGAGATTCAGCAAAATTGGATGGGGGCTCGACGGCAAGCGAAGCTTCAATGCAGGAGCAAGAACAGAACACCGAACAAATGTCGAGCACAGCCCAAATGGTCGTGCAGGCACTCGAACGTGAAGTGGAAGAGGGCGCTGTAGAGGTGGAAAACCTTGGTCAGCAACTGATTATACGTATTCGCGAAAACGGTGCATTCCCAGCAGGCTCTGCTTTTCTTCAGCCTAAATTCCGGCCTTTGGTACGTCAGATTGCTGATTTGGTGAAGGACGTACCAGGGGTGGTTCGTGTTTCCGGCCACACCGACAATTCCCCTCTCGATTCCGAACTGTATCGTTCAAACTGGGATCTGTCTGCACAACGAGCGGTGTCCGTCGCTCAGGAGATGGAAAAAGTCGATGGCTTCGACCCAATGAGAATGCGGGTTGAAGGCTTGGCGGGTTCTTCACCGCGCGTACCGAATGATACGCCGGAAGGTCGCGCTCAAAACCGCCGCGTTGAAATTGCGATTATGCAGGGTAAACCTAAGGAATCTGACGAGATTTCTACCAGTGCTCCAGTTCAACCTATTCAGGAAAACTGATGGTTTGAAGCCCTTACAGAAGGCAGTGCAATAGCGCTGCTTTTTTGTTCTCACTTCTGTGTGGTTATTTCGAATACGTTATGCTTGAGGTATAATCCGCGCCTTTGTTAAAGCCGTAGCGAAACCTGTTATGAAATTTATCGTCAAAATTCACCCTGAGGTGATGGTCAAAAGTGAATCTGTACGGAAACGCTTCACGAAAATTCTGGAAACTAACATCCGAAATATTCTTAAGCGAAAGTCAGACGCTATGCCGGTGTTCAACCGTCGTGATCATATTGAGGTTTCGCTAAAAGACGCGGCTGAGCGTGATATTGCACTGAGTGTATTGACCAACACGCCAGGTATTCACCATGTGCTGGAAGTTGAGCAAACGCCATTTACTGATCTGCACAACATCTATGAAATCGTTTCAGCGACGGTATCACATCAGTTGGAAGGCAAGTCTTTCTGTGTGCGTGCCAAACGTCGTGGCAATCATGACTTCACTTCCATTGATGTTGAACGTTACGTCGGTGGTGGTTTGAACCAAGATGTTGAATCCGCCCGTGTTCAGCTGAAAAAGCCTGACATCGTCGTACACCTGGAAGTAGACAAAGAAAACGTTAATGTGGTTCGTGAGCGTTTCAAAGGTCTGGGTGGTTTCCCTCTGGGCACACAGGAAGATGTACTGAGTCTGATTTCAGGCGGTTTCGATTCTGGTGTTTCCAGTTACCTGCACATCAAACGCGGTAGTAAGGTGCATTACTGTTTCTTCAATCTTGGTGGTGCGGCGCATGAGATTGGTGTTCAGCAGACTGCGCACTATCTTTGGGAGAAATTTGGTTCTTCTGCCAAGGTGAAGTTTGTCTCTATCGACTTCGAACCTGTTGTTGCTGAAATCCTGGAGAAAGTGGATGACGGCCAAATGGGCGTGGTATTGAAGCGTATGTTTATACGCGCTGCATCAATGGTCGCAGAGAAGTACGGTATTCAGGCATTGGTCACCGGTGAAGCACTGGGTCAGGTATCAAGCCAGACGCTGACCAACCTGCGCATGATCGATAACGTATCTGACACCTTGATCCTGCGTCCTTTGATCAACTGGGATAAAGAAGACATCATCAATCTCGCGCGCGATATCGGCACCGAAGATTTTGCGAAAACCATGCCGGAATACTGTGGCGTGATTTCACGTAAACCGACCATCAAGGCCGAAAAAGCGAAGTTAGAAGCGGAAGAAGCGAACTTTGATTTCAGCATTCTGGATAAAGTGGTTTACGACGCGCGAATCATTGATATTCGTGATATCGGCAAGCAGAGTAAAGAAAAAGCGCCAGACGTCGAACTGGTGGACGAAATTGCTAACGGTGCAGTGGTGCTGGATATCCGTAGCCCTGAAGAAGAAGATGAGAAACCGCTGGAGATTGATGGCGCCGAAGTGGTTCACATTCCATTCTTCAGACTGGCGACCAAGTTCGGCGATCTGGATCAGAGCAAAACTTATCTGCTCTACTGTGATCGCGGCGTGATGAGCCGACTGCAGGCGCTCTATCTGCAAGAAAATGGCTACGCGAACGTGAAGGTATACCGTCCGTAAGGCTGATCCGAGAAAGCGCAGCGACAAGATTTAGAAACAAAGAACCGACCTATCGAGGTCGGTTTTTTTGTTTGAGGTATACCCAGTGCAGGGTTAAGCGAATTTCTTTTCGTAATGGAGGTTAGGAATGATCACCATTGGTTCTACGACTTCGCGGGCTTTGTCTTTGCCTCCCAGCAAGTAAACAATCTCAACAGCAAACTCCAACGCGGTGCCCGGACCTTGGCTGGTGAGCAGTTTGTGGTCGTGGTCAGTGAAGACCCGACGGCTGTTCTGCTTATCTGTCGGAATATGGTCTATGAATGCAGGGTGGCAGGTTTTATAAGCGTCTGGGAACAGCTGATTCTTCTCAATCACCAAAGCAGGCGCCGCACAGATTGCCGCCACCCATTTCTGGTCACACTGCTGCTGTTTAATCATTTCAACAACCAATGCACTTTCTCCCAAGGCTTTAGCGCCTTCGACGCCGCCCGGCACAACAATGCAGTCAAACTCTTCATCGGCAACTTTGACCAGTGGAATGTCTGCTGTCAGTTTTACACCACGTGAACACGTCAAAGTGAGCTCTCCATTTTCCGCAGCACTTGCGGTGGTGACGTTAAATCCAGCACGTACCATAACGTCAATAACCGTTACGGCTTCCATTTCTTCTGTGCCTTGGGCTAGGCACACCAATACGCTAGGCGTGGTCATAGGATTGCTCCAAATTCTTGATGGCTTGATACAGCGCCCGGTTTTCCGGTACCGCTATATCGTGTGATTCTGCTCGGCTGATCAGGTAGCCGGTAATAAAGTCTATTTCCGAGTGACGTTTGAAGTGCACGTCCCGGTTCATCGAAGAGTGGTTTTCTGCGGTGGCTTTCGCGACCTGTAATGCGTGTTGTAAGACGTCATCCGATGCGGCATTTAATCCTTCGGCTTGCATAACCAAAGCGATCTCTTCACTTAATGTGTTTAGCTGCGCTCGAAAGCTATCAGAAAGCAACTCGCCATTCTGACACTGACGCAGTGCAGTCATAGGATTGATCATACAATTGACGGCCAGTTTCCGCCAAAGCGCTGTCTGAATTTCTTTTTCCCATTGAGCACTGGGTAGAGCATGGCTGAAAACGTCAGCAAGAAAGTCACACTGTTTTCCACTGACATTCGCACCGCCTAGGCGTGTTTCCCCAAGGCCAGTATGTCGTAATACCGATGGAGAGAGCTTTAAAGCGCCGTGGGAGGTCGTGGCAAGTACGAGAGGGTTTGTGTCCAGTGTTTGAAGAACAGCATCAGCTGTACCCATGCCGTTGTGCATCAAGACTACTGGGGTATCTGGATGAAGATAAGGCTGTATAAGATGGATGGCATCCAGCACCTGGAAGGCTTTGACGCAAACCAGAACACAGTCGCTTTCTTCAATTCGAGCGGATTGGTTGCAGGGAAAAATCAGTGGACTCTGATGTTCGAATCCCAGCGTGATGTCAGACTCTTCTTTGCGGGTGACAAAATGAACCTGATGCCCAGCTTCAAGTAGTTTTAAACCCCATAACGCACCGACCGCACCGGCACCGACAAGCGTAAAACGCATGCATCATCCTTATTGTTTAACTGGCTGAAAGCATACCACTGTTGATACAAGAGCCGAACGCTGAAAAGTAAAAAGGCAGCCAAAGTGGCTGCCTCATATAAATCTGATTTAAGAGTGTTCTTAAATACCGGCGCTTTAAGCTCTTTGGTTAGAACTTATAGGTAGCTGCAAAGTAGTGACCCGCACCAGAAGATGGGAATCCAGCGCTATCTTCAATACCGTACACGTCTTTGTACAGCTTCAGGCCATAACCAAGAGCGAAGTTGTCAACATGCCAGTAGATGCCATTGAACATCGCGCCACCGTGGCTTGAGTTTGCACCATTGTTGTCATCCATACCGAACTCGTAGTCTAGGTAACCTTGGTAAGAAATGAATGAACCATTTTCGAAGTTAATGAAAGGTTTAAACCAGTTAGTTGAGATTTGGTAACCGTTCCATTCGTGGTTTTGTAGGTCGTGACGCGCATACAGGTTGAACTGCATTTTGCCAAACCAAGGTACCATTACGTCAGAACCGATACCCCACTTAGTTTTGTAACCCGCATCGCCACCATCAATGATGTTTTCGCTTGCAATGTAAAGCTCTTGAACTGGGCCAAAAGACAGATCAACACCAGTAGCAGCATCGATAGACATACGTGGGTTAAATTTCATGAACAGGCGATCAGCGCCGTCTTTCTCACTGCTTGAGCTATTGCTAGGGTTAAACAGGTCAACATAACCATACAGATCGAAAATACCAGAGCGGCCACCGAACTCCATTTCTAGGTAGGTGTGGTTTGCATCACCAGGCTTCTCGTCGATGGTATGCATCACATTGAATTGCATCCATGTGTGATCATTCTTGCGAACGTCGTCTGAGTAATCAGCAGCAATTGCTGGTGCAGAAGTAGCAGCCATTAGGCCTAGAGCTAGAAGTGATTTACGCATTTTCTGTTCTCTTAACATCGTGAGAAAGGAGCGGCACTGGACCTTAATTGGTTGGACCTCCGCCGTAACGAGCGCCATTCTATGGGAAAGTTCAAAAAAGAAAATGCAATGAAATCGCAATCGTTTGCTAAATGTGATTTAGATCGCGTTGAAATGGATTACATTCGAGATATGTGTTTCAAAAGATGATCAGAGTGACGGTTTAAACAGAAAGTATGAGGGCAATCCGCGACGGTTGTCGCGGATTAAACACAGATTAAGCCGTTTTCTGCATGTCTTGCAGCTTTTTAAAGTGCTTTCTGAGTCCAACAATCATGGCAAGGCTTGGAGTGACCATGATAGTGGTGAGGATGAAGAAGAAGGACCAAGGATCAAGCCAGCTGATGTTGTGAATCCATTCAAACTGTTCAATCCAGTCGACTAGTGAGCCACTGAAGGACGAGAGGGTTGTCCTCCCCAAATTACCCAGAGAGGCCAGCAAAGCATATTGGGTTGCGGAGAACGCCCTGCCTGTAAGGAAAGTCAGGAAGGATACAAACGCAATGGTTGCGAATGCACTGGTGAAGTTATCCACGATGATTGTGGCAAGGAACAGGTTCTCATTTGGCCCAACCTGCGCCATCAGCGCAAACATCAGGTTACTGGCAGCCATGGCAATACCACCAATCAGAAGCCCTTTAACGACGCCGAAGCGAACGTTAATCGCGCTGCCAATCAAAGTGAAAACAACAGTGGCTCCCCAGCCGATCAGCTTAGAGTAATAGCCAATCTGTTCATTGCTGAACCCCACTTCTTTGTAAAAGACGATCGACATACGCCCTAAGAAGGCCTCACCAATCTTAAACAGGAACACAAAGAGAAGAAGCGTGAGCGCGACTTTCACGCCATTGCGTCGGAAGAACTCAGCAAAAGGCTCAACGATGGTGACGGAGAACCACACCAGAACACTGTTTTCGCCTTGATTTAAACGCTTGGCGTAACGGGACTCTGCTTCTGCCTGGAGTTCGTCGCGTTGTGAATCTGGCTCACCAACAAACAGGGTAAATAAGATGAGTAGCCCGATAAAACCTGCCATACCATAGTAAACGCCATTCCAGCCTATCGAATCGGCATTGATAAAAGCGAAATACCCTGGAAGGCTGTAACCTGTCCACCAACCAATCACCGCCATGGCGGCAGCTTGCGGCATTTTGGATTTTTCCTGCTCACCAAAACTGTCGATACGGAAAGCATCCACGGCAATGTCTTGGGTGGCAGAAGCCAATGCTATGGTGAAAGCCAGAACTGAAGTCAGCCAAAGATTGAATGAAGGATCAGTATTAGCGATGAAAAGGGTACAGACCAGCATGATCACCTGCATCAGGAAAATCCAGCTGCGGCGTTGCCCTAATGTTCGGTGAAGCACGGGAAGTTTCACGCGGTCGATGAGTGGTGCCCACATCCAGTTAATCGCGTAAACCGCAAAAATAGAACCGAATAAGCCGATCGCCGTTCTGGTTAAGCCCGCATCCTTGAGCCAGCCAGACATATTTGAACCGATCAAAAGCCATGGAAAGCCACTTGCGCAGCCCAACATGAAAACCCAAAGGAGCCTGCGGTCAAGATAGCTGTTTAGCGTTTCCCGCCAGGTAGGGTGAGAAGAAGGGGACATGAGTGTACGTCCTTGTTATGTGCATAGGTAACCCCATGCTACCGTGCTTCAAGGACGAATGCCACGCGCAAAACGTGGCAATTTTCCCTTATTGATCAGATAACAAGCACATTCTTTAAGACGTTGGTTCACAAATCTGTTACCGCGCAATTCATCTTCGCGGCGCGATTCGATCATGTACAACAGATACCAATATACAGATTCGTAATCATCTTCCGGAGAGCCTCCAGAAATAGAGAGTTGCCACCATTCAAGAAACTGGTTGCGGCAGGAAAGTTTGAGATCTTCATAGGAAGCTTGCTGCAAGACATAGCGAATGACGTCTGCAGCAAAAGCCGGTGCATGTTGTCGAACATGTTCACCGGCGAGCTCATCATTGTTTTGTTCGGGATTGTCTGCAACGAGTTTTAGCATTCCCTCTCAACCTGCTACTTAATTGGTAATGAGAATCTTCTCGATAAGTATAGGTTGCTGGGGAACATCGCGCATACGAGTTTCAGGGATTGTGACGGTTTTAACCTTTGCCATTTTCTCAACGGTATTAAACCCCTCGATGACTTTGCCAAACACGGTGTAACCATAGTTGTAGCTGTTGCCATCTAAGTTACTGTTGTTTTGCAGGTTAATGTAAAACTGTCGAGTGGCAGAATCTGGCGCCTGGCGCCTTGCCATAGCGATGGTGCCACGTTCGTTACCCAATCCATTTTTGGACTCGTTAATCACTTCGCCATAGGTGCTTGGACGAGGCTGGAATTTGGCGTCGTAGCCACCGCCTTGTGCGACAAACCCTGGAATCACTCGGTGGAATTGCGTACCCACATAGCTACCGTCTTCCACATATTTCAGGAAGTTTTCGACGCTTTTCGGTGCTTTTTCTGGATAAAGCTCGAGTTTGAAGTTACCCACGCTAGTTTCAACGTTGACAACAGGGTTCGCTGCCATCGCGTTAGCTGCAAATAGTGTGGCAGCGACTAATGCTGTTTTAAAAACGGTTTTCATTAGAAGTTCTCATTCATGAAGGTCATCAGCTGTTGGTCGCGAGCAATGTCTTGCAGTACAGCTTCGAGCAGGCTATTCAAGGCCATTTCCATGTCTTCGACAGACGCACTGGTGGAACCTTCAGTGGTTGATTTGCCAGTGTAGCGTTTCACGAACTTGTTCTGCCCATTATCGGCAACCAATTGGATTTGAACATTGGTGTTCATGGTGTGTGAGAACACGCTGTGCTCCACTTTCACCAGCGCGTCCAGCAGATCCATGCGTAGTTTACCTTTGCTGTCGGCAACCACTTTGTAGCCTTGAGAATTCAGTTGACGGATCAGGGCATCTTCCAATACCACGCGAACGTTTGAAGTTGCCTGAATTGGCTGCACATTTTTACGGCCATTGTCTACCACTGCCACAAACTGAGCAGTGCGCAGATCTCGGCTTTCAACGGTAACAGGTTTACTTTGCGCAACGGGTACCGAAGAAATAGAAGGTTGTGGGGCAATCGTCATCTGAGGTTCGCGGGGTGACGAACAAGCACTCAGGCCCAATACCAGTCCGGAAACAAGCAGAAGTTTTTTCATGAGTTAACGCATCCCTTTAGAGTCTGGCTGTTTATATGCTTCGACAATAACAAACTTACGATTAGAAGCAATGACTTGTGCATTGCCAAAAAGACGTTTCAATTTAGTATGATAGCCGAGGTGACGGTTACCAATCACTACAATGCGTCCCTTGGGTTCAAGAACCCGTCTGGCGTCACAAAACATTTGCCAGGCAATGTGGTCTGTCACTGTGTTGAGTTGATGGAATGGAGGGTTACACAGCACTAAGTCAGCGCTGTTTGGTTCGAAACCTTCCAGACAGTTGTTCACTCTGCAATTTATGCGTTCTGGTTTAATACCATGACTGAGCAAGTTTGCAGATGCTGACGCCACTGCCATGTGACTTTCGTCCACAGCTGTGATGATTGCCTGTGGATTGCAACGGGCAGCTTCCACAGAAAGTACCCCGTTCCCACAACCCAGATCGATGATGTGCTTAATCCCTTGGTCTTCAGGGATATGTTCAAGCATGAGGTAAGCGGCGATATCCAAACTTTCCGACGAAAACACGTTGGCATGGTTTTGCAATGTCATTTTGTAATCGGCAACGTCAAAAGACGTCGTTTCAACCGGCGCTGATTCAAGCTGCTTTTCTTTCTGACAGAAAATCAATCGTGCTTTTTTCTTAGCGAGCGAGGTATGGGTAGCACCAAGGTGTTTTTCAAACAGCTTAAGTGTTGAAGTGTGGATGTCTTTGGCTTTTGCACCCGCTAATACTTGAACATTCATCCGCGCAGAATGTGAAATCTGCTGGAGTTGCCAAATCAGAAAACGGGTATATTTTGGCAGCTTCATCACGATGATATCGGCATCGACTGGCAGGGGCGTTAAAGATGAAATGATATCGACGCCTTCAAGGTTATTATCTTTGAGGTTCTGCTCGGTGCTTAACTGGGCTAAATGGGAGTCGCTCACCATGGTGACACGATATCCTTTCTGAATCGCCCAGCAGCTCAATGCCCCAAAACCATCATTGAAAATCAAGATGTGTGCGTTGTCTGGTAACACACTGTTCTCAAGTTCCTCGATCAGGTATTCATCTGCTGCATCCCATGCCTGCAGGGTTTCGTTCTTCTGAATAGGATAGCGGTGGAGTGCAAACGTCTGTCCAGCAATGTCTAACGTGGTTTTCATGGCGTGTATCAGCTAGAGATAATCGAGTATATTGTCGCAGATAATATAACGAAACGGCTTGGGATGGAGAGAGAATAGGGATATATCCAAGCAACTTCGGGTTGTTTGTATACATACCCGTCAACTTTTAATTGTTGAAGACAAAAAGTTCGTAGACACGACCTATTTTAAAATTTGCGTCTAAAGTCAGAGGGAAGAATGAAAGTTCAGCAAAAAATTGAGCGTAAGCTCAACACCGCATTTTCACCGGTGCATTTGGATGTAAAAAACGAAAGTTACATGCATAACGTCCCTGAAGGCTCAGAAAGTCACTTTAAAGTGACTGTGGTCAGTGAACAGTTTGAAGGGCAACGCCTTATCGCTAGGCACCGTGCGGTAAACCAGACCCTGAGTGAAGAATTGCAAAATGATATCCATGCACTTGCAATTCATACTTATACTGAAGAAGAGTGGCGCGAATTAAATGGTCAAGCACCCGTCTCCCCGCCATGTCACGGTGGTTCGGTTTTAGACGCCGAATAGACCAATAAGTAAGGGCTGTTTCAAACAGCCCTTTTAGCGCAGAAAGGAAAATCGCTTTTGAATATCAGATGCCAAGCAACGGGACAGTGACTGTCCCAAAGTATGAGCAAATGTTAAATAAATTGGGTGTATCCAGCTGTTCAAGATAGCAACAGGTCCAAGTGTCAGATGTTGATTTTGTAACAATTAATCCACATCACATTTGCACCCTAAACTGTGCACCGCCTCATACTTATCGCTTACAATTGAGCATAGTTTGCTCAGTTGCTGAAAATTCAGGGTGTATCACGGTGATTGCCGTGGAATCACGACTTTGGTTAATGATAGAATCCACCGCTTGAAAACTGACCCCATGCCTTGAATTGTTGCGGGTTGGTGATGAGGAAGTTGCGAAGGTGAGCGAATGAGTCGCTCAGCTAGACAGTGGAAAGTCGTGTATTAAACTGCGCAATAACAGAATTTTTTCCCGTTAATGTAGTGCAAGTGCGTATGATTACAATAAAAAAGGGTCTGGACATCCCAATTGCCGGGACTCCAGCTCAGGTGATAAATGATGGCCCTGCCATCAAAAAAGTCGCCTTGCTTGGCGAAGAGTACGTTGGCATGCGTCCAACGATGCATGTTCGTGTTGGGGATGTAGTGAAAAAAGGTCAGGTTCTTTTTGAAGACAAGAAGAACCAAGGCGTTAAATTTACTGCTCCTGCAGCGGGTACTGTGGTTGAAGTTAACCGCGGTGCAAAACGTGTTCTTCAGTCTGTTGTCATCGAAGTAGAAGGCAACGAGCAAGTCACTTTCAACAAATACGAAGCCTCCGACATCGCAGGCCTGGATCGTCAAGTGGTCGTAGACCAACTTGTTGAGTCAGGTGTGTGGACGGCGCTCCGTACCCGCCCATTCAGCAAAACACCAGCGGTTGACGCAAGTCCTGCAGCTGTTTTTGTTACAGCGATGGACTCAAACCCTCTGGCTGCAAACGCAGAGCTGATCATTAATGAACAGCAAGAAGCTTTTGTAGCAGGTCTGGACGTGCTTTCACGCCTGACCGACGGTAAGGTGTTTGTGTGTAAAGGCGAATCCAGCCTGCCGCGTAGCAACCAAGCCAATGTGGAAGAGCAAGTGTTTAATGGTCCTCACCCAGCAGGTCTGGTTGGTACCCACATTCACTTCCTTCGCCCTGTTGGTATGGACGTGCAGGTTTGGCACCTGAACTATCAAGACGTTATCGCTTTCGGTAAGCTTTTCCTCACTGGTGAAGTTTATACAGATCGCGTCGTTTCTCTGGCGGGTCCGGTTGTTAACAACCCTCGTCTCATCCGCACGCAAATCGGTGCTTCTATCTCAGACATCACTGACAATGAGTTGATGCCTGGTGAAATCCGTCTCATTTCTGGCTCCGTACTAAGTGGTACGAACGCTGGTGGTGTTCACGGTTACCTCGGTCGCTATCACCTTCAGGTGAGCGCGCTTCGTGAAGGTCGTGAAAAAGAACTGTTTGGCTGGATTACTCCAGGTAAGAACAAGTTCTCCGTTACCCGCGCATATTTAAGCCAGTTCTTTAAAGGCCAGCTGTTCAACATGACCACTACCACAAACGGTAGTGAGCGCTCTATGGTGCCAATCGGTAACTACGAGCGTGTGATGCCTCTGGACATCGAGCCGACTCTGCTGCTGCGTGATATCTGTGCAGGTGACCTGGACAGCATGTCTCAGCTGGGCGCACTGGAACTGGATCCTGAAGATCTTGCTCTGTGTACTTTTGTTTGCCCTGGCAAGTACGATTTTGGCCCTATGCTCCGCGAGTGCCTGGATCAAATTGAGAAGGAAGGGTAAGCGATGAGCCTGAAGAATTTTCTTGAAGATATCGAGCATCACTTCGAGCCGGGTGGTAAACACGAGAAGTGGTTTGCGCTGTACGAAGCAGTAGCGACTGTTCTTTACACCCCAGGCCTAGTGACCAAACGCGGTGCGCACGTTCGTGACAGCATCGATTTGAAGCGCATCATGATCATGGTGTGGCTGGCTGTATTCCCTGCCATGTTCTTTGGCATGTACAACGCTGGTAACCAAGCCATCATGGCACTGAACTCTATGTACGGTGCAGAGCAACTGGCAGCAGTTGTTGGCGGTAACTGGCACTACTGGCTGACAGAAATGTTGGGCGGTACGCTGACACCAGATGCTGGCTGGGGCAGTAAAATGGTACTGGGTGCCACTTACTTCCTGCCTATCTACGCAACGGTATTTATCGTGGGCGGCTTCTGGGAAGTCCTGTTCTGTATGGTGCGCAAGCACGAAGTCAACGAAGGTTTCTTCGTTACTTCTATCCTGTTTGCATTGATTGTTCCGCCAACACTTCCTCTGTGGCAAGCAGCACTGGGTATTACCTTCGGTGTTGTTGTAGCAAAAGAAATTTTCGGTGGTACCGGTCGTAACTTCCTGAACCCTGCACTTGCTGGCCGTGCGTTCCTGTTCTTTGCATACCCTGCACAGATTTCAGGTGACCTGGTTTGGACTGCGGCTGATGGTTACTCAGGTGCGACAGCACTGAGCCAATGGGCTCAAGGTGGTCAAGGTGCGCTGGTTAACAACATCACAGGCCAAGCAACCTCTTGGATGGATGCATTCATTGGTAACATCCCTGGCTCAATCGGTGAAGTGTCAACGCTGGCAATCTTCATTGGTGGTGCAATGATCGTCGCGATGCGAATCGCATCTTGGCGCATCATTCTGGGTACCATGATTGGTCTTGTCGCTACAGCGACCCTGTTCAACATCATCGGCTCTGACACCAACCCAATGTTCAGCATGCCATGGCATTGGCACCTGGTTCTGGGTGGTTTCGCGTTCGGTATGATGTTCATGGCAACTGACCCAGTTTCCGCGTCGTTTACCAACAAAGCGAAATGGTGGTACGGCATCCTGATCGGTGCGATGGCAGTGATGATTCGTGTGGTTAACCCAGCGTACCCAGAGGGTATGATGCTGGCTATCCTGTTCGCGAACCTGTTTGCGCCGCTGTTCGACAACCTGGTAATCCAGGGCAACATCAAACGGAGACTGGCTCGTGTCAAGCAATAACGATAGCATTAAAAAAACGCTGACCGTAGTTATCGCGCTGAGCCTCGTGTGTTCAGTCGTGGTATCGTTCGCGGCCGTTTCTCTGCGTCCTCTGCAAGAGAAAAATGCCGTGCTGGACGTACAGCGCAACATCCTTTCTGTTGCTGGTATCGATGCGAACGGCAACATCACTGGAACCTTTGACAAGTTCATCGAACCACGTCTGGTTGACCTGAAAACAGGTGACCTCGTAGGTACTGTTGAAGAAGCGAAGGCTTTTGACCAACGCATTGCAGCGTCTGACCCATCTCAGTCAGTAAAACTGACTGCAGACAAAGATATCGCCAAGATTGGCCGCCTGTCTGACATCGCCAAGGTTTACTTGGTGAAAGACGACGCGGGTCAAACTGAGCGTCTGATCCTGCCAGTACATGGCAGTGGTCTGTGGGGCATGATGTATGCTTTCGTTGCACTGGACACAGACGGCAAGACCGTTTCTGACATCGCTTACTACCAGCACGGTGAAACTCCGGGTCTGGGTGGCGAAGTTGAAAACCCTCGCTGGCGTGCACAGTTCGAAGGCAAACTGCTGTTTGATGACAAAGGCATGCCTGCGCTGAAAGTTGTTAAAGGCGGTGCTCAACCTGGAGATGTTTACGGTGTAGACGGTCTGTCAGGTGCGACTCTGACTTCAAACGGTGTACAGCACACCTTTGACTTCTGGTTTGGTGACAACGGCTTTGGCCCATTCCTGAAGAAAGTTCAACAGGGAGAGCTGATCAATGGCTGATTCTAAAGAACTGAAAAAGAATCTTTGGTCTCCAGTACTGGATAACAACCCAATTGCCCTTCAGGTACTGGGTGTGTGTTCTGCACTGGCAGTAACCACCAAGCTGGAAACAGCGTTCGTAATGACCCTTGCGGTAGTTTTCGTAACGGCATTCTCGAACCTGTTCGTATCGCTTATTCGTAACCACATTCCAAACTCTGTGCGTATCATCGTTCAGATGGCGATCATTGCATCGCTGGTAATCGTGGTAGACCAGATCCTTAAAGCTTACGTTTACGACATCTCTAAGCAGCTGTCGGTATTCGTTGGCCTGATCATCACCAACTGTATCGTTATGGGTCGTGCAGAAGCGTACGCGATGAAGTCGCCACCGCTGCCATCATTTATCGACGGTATCGGTAACGGTCTGGGTTATGGTTTCGTACTGATTTCTGTTGGCTTCTTCCGCGAACTGCTGGGCTCAGGCAAGCTGTTCGGCGTGTCAATTCTGCCTCTGACTTCAGAAGGTGGTTGGTACCAGCCAAACGGTCTGATGCTTCTGGCCCCATCAGCGTTCTTCCTGATCGGCTTCCTGATCTGGGTTGTGCGTTACTTCAAACCTGAACAAGTAGAAGCGAAGGAGTAAGGACGTAATGGAACATTACATTAGTCTGCTGGTTCGTTCGATTTTCATCGAAAACCTAGCACTGTCTTTCTTCCTGGGTATGTGTACTTTCCTGGCAGTATCCAAGAAAGTAAAAACCTCTTTCGGTCTAGGTGTTGCGGTAATCGTAGTACTGTCTGTGGCCGTTCCGGTTAACAACCTGATTTACAACCTGGTACTGAAAAACGGTGCGATTGTTGAAGGCGTGGATCTTAGCTTCCTGAACTTCATCACTTTCATCGGCGTTATCGCGGCACTGGTACAGATCCTGGAAATGGTTCTGGACCGCTTCTTCCCGCCGCTATACAACGCACTGGGTATCTTCCTGCCGCTGATCACAGTGAACTGTGCAATCTTCGGTGGTGTATCTTTCATGGTTCAACGTGACTACAACTTCATGGAGTCTGTGGTTTACGGTTTCGGCTCTGGTGTGGGCTGGATGCTGGCGATTGTTGCGCTGGCAGGTATCCGTGAAAAGATGAAGTACTCTGACGTACCACCTGCACTTCGTGGTCTGGGTATTACCTTCATCACTGTAGGTCTGATGGCGTTAGGCTTTATGTCTTTCTCCGGTGTTCAACTGTAAGTCGGGTAAACCGCGAATTAAGGAATAGTCAATGGACATTATTCTTGGTGTAGTGATGTTTACTCTAATCGTACTGGCACTGGTACTGGTGATTCTTTTCGCCAAGTCCAAGCTGGTACCATCAGGTGACATCACGATCGCTGTAAACGGCGATCCAAGCCTTGCAATCACCACGCAACCAGGCGGTAAGCTTCTGAGCGCGCTGGCTGGTGCAGGTGTATTCGTATCTTCAGCTTGTGGTGGTGGTGGCTCATGTGGCCAGTGCCGCGTGAAAGTGAAATCAGGTGGTGGTGATATCCTGCCAACTGAACTTGACCACATCAGCAAGGGTGAAGCACGTGAAGGTGAGCGTCTGGCCTGTCAGGTAGCAATGAAAACTGACATGGACATCGAGCTCCCTGAAGAAATCTTCGGCGTGAAGAAGTGGGAATGTTCTGTTATCTCTAACGATAACAAAGCAACCTTTATCAAAGAGCTGAAGCTGCAAATTCCAGACGGCGAGTCAGTACCGTTCCGTGCGGGTGGTTACATCCAGATCGAAGCGCCTGCTCACCACGTTAAGTACGCAGATTACGATATTCCAGAAGAATACCGTGAAGACTGGGAGAAGTTTAACCTGTTCCGTTACGAGTCCAAGGTTAACGAAGAAACCATCCGTGCATACTCAATGGCGAACTACCCAGAAGAGTTTGGCATCATCATGCTGAACGTGCGTATTGCGACGCCACCACCTAACAACCCAGACGTACCACCAGGCATCATGTCTTCGTACATCTGGTCATTGAAGGAAGGTGACAAGTGTACGATCTCTGGTCCGTTTGGTGAGTTCTTCGCGAAAGACACAGATGCAGAAATGGTATTTGTGGGCGGTGGTGCAGGTATGGCACCAATGCGTTCACACATCTTCGACCAGCTGAAGCGTCTGAAGTCTAGCCGTAAGATGTCTTTCTGGTACGGTGCGCGTTCTAAGCGTGAAATGTTCTATGTAGAAGATTTCGATGGATTGGCAGCAGAAAACGAAAACTTCGTTTGGCACTGTGCATTGTCTGATCCTATGCCAGAGGACAACTGGGATGGCTACACTGGTTTCATCCACAACGTGCTGTTCGAGAACTATCTGAAAGATCATGAAGCGCCAGAAGATTGTGAGTACTACATGTGTGGTCCTCCAATGATGAACGCTGCTGTGATCGGCATGCTGAAAGACCTGGGTGTTGAAGACGAGAACATCCTACTGGATGACTTCGGTGGCTAATCGCCCCGCTGTCTGAAGGAGATAATGGCTGGCCTTAGGGTCAGCCATTTTGCATCTAATCAGACAGAATCATTGTTTTCTGAATGGCTTTTCTAGCTCACCAAAGTCGAAAGTGATTCTTTCTGATCCCTTTTATAATCAACTGGATGATGTAATGAAAAAATTCCTGTTGTCTGCCGGTCTAATGATTAGCGCACTGCTGGTTTTGACTGGATGCGAACAAGCGCCTCAGCAAGCACACCTGACAGGTTCCACCATGGGAACCTATTACTCGGTGAAATATGTTTCTGATATGGAACTTCCTGCTTCCAGTGATATTCAGGCGGAAATTGATGCACGTCTGGAGTTGGTCAACGATCAGATGTCTACGTACCGCAAGGATTCTGAACTGAGTCTGTTTAACCAGCAAAAAGGCAGTGAACCATTTACTGTTTCGAAAGACACGGCAAAAGTGGTCGCAGAAGCGATTCGTCTGAACCTGCTATCTGATGGCGCATTGGATGTCACCGTTGGCCCATTGGTTAACCTTTGGGGTTTTGGTCCTGAAGGACGTCCTGACCGTGTTCCAACCGACGAGCAGATTGAAGAGCGCCGTGCAATGACAGGGATTGAGTTCTTGTCTGTAGAGGGTAACAACCTGATCAAAACCAACCCGGGCCTATACGTCGATTTGTCATCGATTGCTAAGGGCTTTGGTGTCGATGTAGTGGCAAACTATCTGGCGTCACTGGGTATCGATAATTACTTGGTTGAGATCGGTGGTGAGCTTCAGCTAAAAGGTAAAAATGCAGAAGGGCAGCCATGGCGTATTGCCATCGAAAAGCCAACGTCTGAACAGCAAACCGTGCAGGAAATCATTGCACCGGGTGATATGGCAATCGCCACGTCAGGTGACTACCGCAACTATTTTGAAGAAAATGGTGTTCGTTACTCGCACACTATTAACCCAGCAACAGCCAAGCCAATCAACCATCGTCTTGTGTCGGTAACTGTACTGGATAAGTCTTGTATGACGGCGGATGGCCTCTCTACGGCCTTTATGGTGATGGGCCCAGATGCGGCGCTTGCATTAGCGAACCAGGAAAATATTCCTGCATTTTTCATCGTAAAGACGGATAATGGATTTAACGAAGTCGCATCGGATGCGTTCAAACCATATCTAACACGTTAAAGGTAATAAGATGTCTGTGTATCTGATAACCTTCGCGGTATTCATTCTGGTGATTACTGGTATGTCTATTGGCTTCATTATTCAGCGCAAAACGATCAGCGGAAGCTGTGGTGGTTTGGGCGCAGTGGGTATCGAGAAAGAATGTGATTGCCCTGAGCCGTGTGATGCGCGCAAGAAGCGTGAAGCTCGAGCAGCGAAGACTGAAGAGTGGAAAAAGAACCAAATCATCTAAATTGGAAAAACCGCCGAAAGGCGGTTTTTTTATGATCTCAACAGGTTTCTCCCCTGAGCTTTCGCTTCGTAAAGCTTGTCATCCGCTTCTTTCAGTAAGAGTCCGAGAGACTGGTTTCCACTCGCAAGCCCGATGCTCACAGTGTACTTGATGATTTGGTCATTATATTCGATAACTGTGCGTTCAATTTCCTGCCGAAATGCTTCCAGTTCAGCTTGAAAAACATCGCTGTTTTCCGTGCAGAGAACCACGAACTCTTCACCACCGAATCTTGCCGGAAGCGCTGAGGAAAACGCCATGTTCAGTGTCCGCCCCAGATATTTCAGTACATGGTCGCCGCCATCATGTCCGTAGGTATCATTGATGTTCTTGAAGTTATCGATATCAATCATTGCGATGCTTTTATGAGGTGCGGGATTTTCGTCGGTAAAGTTAAAGAAATATCGACGGTTCCAAAGACCGGTAAGATGGTCACGGTTAGCTAAAAAGTAGAGTTGTTCACTGGCATCCTGCATATTCAGTTGCGAATGAATGCGGCAATAAAGCTCTTCTTGGTTAAATGGCTTATTGAGAAAGTCATTGGCGCCTGCTTTGAGAAACTGCGGAATGAGGTCGGGATTATCCGACGCTGAAAGGCCTATGATCGCCAGTTCATCACGATCGTTATTCATTCTTAGGTGCTGGGTAAGTTCAACGCCATTCATCAACGGCATGTCATTATCGGTGATAACAAGGTTTACGTTCCATACGTTATCCATCACCTCGAGAGCCTCGATACCATTTGAGGCGGTGTGAACCGTGATGTATTGACGCTCAAGAAGGTCTTTCAGAAACTGGGTGATGGCAGGAGAATCATCAACAACCAGAGCTGTCTTGTCGATGTTCTGGACTAAACGGTTTAGCAAAGGAACCAAAAAGGCGAGAGAGACCGCGCTGTCTTTCAATATGTAATCGACAATCCCTTTACCAAGAAGCTCCTCTCTGAGCTCTTTGTCCCCATTTCCTGTTAACACTATGACCCGATGCCCAGCTTCAAGCACAAGGTCAATCACTTCGCCTTTAGGGGCATCAGGCAAGCAGAAATCGAGAACCGCACTAACAAAACTAGGCTTGGTTTCCAGATAAGCTTTCGTTTCCGCGAGGCTGCCAAAGACGACGGGCTCGAATCCCGCATCTTCTAACAGAGAGGAAACGTAGCTTTGAAATGTCGGACTGTCATCGACAACCAGTACCTTGCGACTCATCATCATGTTGCGCACCTTTTTCTGGGATCTCATGTTGTCCCAAATTGGTATCAAAAGTGTCGTTTCTAATTATACGTTTAACTATAGCCTAGGGGCTGCTGACCTTTGGTGATGATTTTTGCAGCAGTTTGTGGGGATTTTAT
>NZ_ANFM02000009.1 GCF_000333895.2 Grimontia indica
CATTGATGGCAATGAAGTGAAGCTGACTGCGGCGGGTGTGGCAGCGATCAACGATGATGGGGCTGAAATCAGCGCCATCAACTTTACCGTCACGGCATCAGATGGTTCCCGCACAGGCAGCGACGATGCGACAGTTTCTGTGGCGCGCGTGAATGACAATGCGCCTGAATTGACTGTCTCAGTCAACGAAATGACGGAAGAAAACGTCGCCGAAAACGATGTGGTTGCAACCCTGTCGGCGACTGACGCTGATGAAAATATAGTGACTTACAGCCTGAGTAATAATAACGCAGGCTATTTCACACTCGTTGGGAATCAGGTGTTACTGACCGCAGCGGGCGTAGCGGCGATTAATAGCGACAGTGCTGCCGATCCGTTGGAAAGCTTGTCGTTTATGGTAGGGGTGAGCGATGGAACCTATGTCGACTCGGAAAATGTGAGTGTCACCGTTAATCGGGTAGACGATATTGTTGCCGCCAATGACAGTGACGAGATTGCTGCGTCTTCGACGGCGACGGGTAACGTTATCTCTGGCAGCAATGGTGATGGAAGTGGTGCAGATACCCTGACGTCACCTTCCTCTGTCAATGTGACCCAAGTGACCTACGATGGTGTGGATTACGTGCTGACTGATGGCAGTGTCACCATCAGCGCGGACTCAGGACAACTGACGGTCTCTGCCAACGGCGATTACACCTTCACCTCATCTGTGCAGACAGAATTCTACGCCAGCGAACTGAACACCGCTTATGATAGCACCAATGGGGTCACTTTCTATGGCAGCAACCTGACAAGTGCCGCCTTCTTAAGTGGTGATGCAGGGAACGGGCTGGACTTGGATGAGGTGCATCACCCTTCACATGAAGGGATTGTCGAGCACGAAGTGGAAGAAGGCGCGATTATAGGCACAGATGGCGACGACACGATTGATGCAGGGAACGGTGCAGATATAGTTTACGCAGGCGCGGGTAATGACACAGTGTCTGGCGGCAACGGTGTGGATGAAATCTACGGCGAAGCGGGTAACGATAACCTGTCAGGCGACAATGCCGAGGACCATCTCTATGGCGGCGCTGATAATGATACGCTAGATGGTGGTCGCGGTAACGACCGATTGGTGGGCGGCGCGGGTGATGATGAACTCACGCTCGGTAAAGGCTCAGACACCGTGGTGTTTGAATCTGGCAATGACACAGTGATGGATTTCGATACCAACAACGACACCATTATTATCAAGAACGCATCGACGATTGATACCTTTGCAGAGCTGGGCATTGAGCAGGTTGGAGATAATACCATCATCACCCTTGATACCGGCACTTTGACGCTCAACGATGTTGATAAGGATGACCTCACCGCAGACATGTTCACCTTCGATACGTCGGATGAAGGCGGGGACTATTCGGCTTCGATTTATGGTTTCGATGATGAAGTCGACGAAGCGACGTTGACGGTTTCAGGCTTAGCCGACAATGAAGTGGTGGACTGGTTCCTCTATGACGTGTCGGGCAATGTCGTTGGCACAGGTTCCAGTACGTTAACGGACGGCAAGCTGTCGCTTTCCGCGCCGGCCGATAACACCTTCCGTTATGTGGCGTTGGATGTTGAAAACCTCACGGTTGAAACGATCTTCGCTGAACTCACCACTCACGACGTCGAAGATGAAATCTTTACCTACACACTGGCAGATTCAGACAGTAACAGTGCACAGGCACAGCTTACTCTAAGTTATGACGACAGTTCCCGCGTGGTGGCAGATATCGCCACGGTTCAAACGTCGGGGCTAAATGGTGACGTGAATGCACACATCGCCACAGGGAACCTGTTCGACAATGATGCCTTAAGCGGAACTTGGTCGTTTGAATCTGTGCAGTTTGAAGGTGCCACTTATCACGCATCTGAAGGTGTGATGATAGTTGAGACCCAATACGGCTCGCTCACCATTTATGGGCAAAGTGACGAATCCCATACAAAAGGTGATTATGTCTATCAACTGATGACCGATGTACCGAGCGACGACGTGTTAGAGTCTTTTAATTACACCTTGGTCAACGAGAGTGGATTGCGAATTCAAAGCGTGCTGGACATCCGGGTGGATGACAACGCCGACGCAGATGCCGACTTGAGCGATCTGATTAATACCACCGAGCTGGCAGGGGATGAAAACGCGAACTTGCTGGTGGGCTGTGATGAGTCAGACACTCTGCAAGGCAATGGTGGCAACGATATTCTGGACGGTGGCCTTGGTGAAGATCTCTTGATTGGCGGGGCGGGCGACGATGAGCTGACCGGTGGAGAAGGGCGCGATGTGTTCCAATTCCTTCGTGGTGATGCTGATTCCTTGGCGACCGATACCTTGACTGACTTCGATGTGAGTATGGATGTGTTAGACCTTTCCGATTTGTTGGATGGTTTGAACAACGAAAGTATTGAAGATTATCTGGTTTCTCTCTCAGACAAAGAGGGTAAAGCGACGCTGACCGTTGGTCTTGAGGGCGAAGCTGACAGTCAGGTGATTGTCTTTGAGAACAAGTCGTTGGATCAACTGAGCCAGGATTTAGGCATCAGTGGGAGTTCAGGCTCTGAAATTCTCGGTAAGATGATAGATGACGGCATACTGATCACCTCGGTGTGATCACGCCCAGCAGTCTGACAGCGGCAGGCGTTCCATCAGCGCCTGCAGTTCTTTCATTGAGCTAACCGAAATCACCAGAGGATGCTCAATGTTTTCTCTGTTTCCCGGGTTGAAATAAACCGTACGCATGCCTGCATTGATACCAGCCTGTACACCCAATAGGGTGTCATCGACGAACAGACATTCCTGAGTCAGCACCGCCATGTTCATGGCAGCATAATGGAGAAGATCAGGGGCAGGTTTCCAGCTGTTGGCATCAAATGCGCTATAAAGGTGGTCGCGGAAATGGGGAAGCAAGCCTGTCATGTCCAGCGACATTTCCATCTTATTAACAGGCCCATTTGAGGCGACACACATGTCAATACCGACCTCTTTGAGCGTATCGAGTAGTTCTGGTACACCATCGACCGGATCAAGGTGGTCAGCAAACAGTTCTGAACACTTTTGGCGATAGAGATGTTCCAGTTCATCAATAGAAATTTTCAGGTTATAGCGCTCACAGGTCTTGATCAGGATATCTGCCAGTTTGCCACCCTGAAAATTATCAAGACATTCCTGCAAATCCAGTTTCACGCCATAGTTTGAGAAAATCTCAACGATCGCCATCTGGGACAGCACTTCGCTATCAACCAAGGTGCCGTCACAGTCAAAAATGACACAAGAAACTGGGACATCAAAGTCAAAGGAGTTCATTCTTCTCGTTCAATTGGTTTCACAATAATGTCGATACTCTAAGCCTTAACCTGACCAGTAAATCCAACAACGTGCCATTTAATAAATTGCTAGCTAGGTCTTATCAATTGCTGCGAATAGGTGGAAAAATCCATCTAAGATCTTGTTTTATTAAGAGTGATACATGGGCGGGGAAATATGCGCCGGCTCAACCTTCTGGTTGAGCCGGAATAGAGGGGTGATTAGTGGTCGAGGTACAGGTAGTTTTGCCAGCTCTTCATACGGATCAGAACTTTACGCATGATAGAGACGTGATGGAAACTGTCTGAATAGACGGCGATTTCGACATTGGTACCGTTCGGCAGCATATGTTCAGAAATGTCGTCTGTCATCTCCAGCACAACCAGTGCACGGCCTTGGTCGCTAAACATCTTGTCGCCCATCAACATGCCTTGCGCCTGAATCTGACCTTCTGCAATGGCAGGCAGCACTTCGACGACTTTGCCCTGGAAGGTTTTGCCTGGCAGAGCACGGAAGATGAACTCGGCTTCAAAACCCGGTTTCAGGCGTAGCAGGCTGTTTTGGCGGAACGCGCCCACATATCGGGTGCGGTCTTCATTCACAAAGGTCATCACCGGACGAAGCGGCATAGGAACGGCCATCATACCTGGGCGCAGCGTCACTTGGGTCACGTAGCCGTCAGTCGGTGCGCGGACAACGGTGCTGTCCAAATCAAACTGTGCTTGTTCCAGTGCAGCTTGTGCTTTCGCTACCGTGGTGTCCACACCATTGATTTGAGAGGTAATACCCAGAAGTTGACGATCTTCTTCCGCTTCTGCGGCTTCTAGAGAGGCCTCCGCAGCCAGATAGATTTGACGTTTGTTGTCGACATCAGAAGCAGTAAACGCTCCCTTCTTTGCACCTTTTTGGTAACGTTCAAACTCTTTCTTTGTTCTGTCCCGTTCAGCTAACGCTTTGAGGGTATTGGCCTTAGCCGTTGAGTAAGCGGCCTGACGGGTCAGTACCGATTGCTGCGCGTCCTGCAGGGCTGCCTTGGCTTCCATTACCCGGGCTTTGAATCGGGTCTGGTCAATTTTAAACAGGATATCGCCCTGCTTGAGCGGTTGGTTAGCCTGAACGGGCACTTCGACAACCTGTCCACGAACGTTCGGTACGATTGGCGTGGTGACATACACATTACCGCCCAGCGCCGTGTGCGGGTGGTTGTAGTTCATCAGCAGAATCAATGTGCCAATCAGCACGATACCCCCCAATACCGCTGTCGGTACGGTCCATTTGTTCAGAGGGATTTTGAAGATTTTGAAAATAGCGACACACAGTGCGGTGTAAGTCAGAATGAGGAGTAAATCCATTATTTTGCCTCCCCATCAGTGTCACCGCTGGTGGTTGAGTTCTCCACGTTTTGCGTTTTTTCCTCAAGCTTCTTTTCCAGCAGAGTAATACGTTCTTTCAACGCATTGAATTCGCTCTGCATGGCTTCCTGATTATGTTCCAGCGCACTCATTCCCCAGCCGCGATCATGGCGCCAAAGCGTTGCCCAAATCCATAAGAAGGGCCAAAGCGCGTGAAGGGTAAACAGACTCACCCAGCCAGCATGGTGGATGGCATCTTGATGCGGATGATTCCGCTTTTTCGCGATTTCATAGGGGATGTCGTGAATGACAATGATGCCGTAGAAAATCACTAGAGCGACAAAGACCAGCAGCCCAAGCGCAAAGTAATCGAGGTTCATATTTTATCCTTTTATATGACTTACTGACTCGTCCGTGTCTACCGAATACCGCTGAAATTCAAGGCCAAAAAGACGGACGATTACGCGATAATATAACACTCACTTAACTAATCGTGACTAAGACGACATAAGAATTAACAAGTTTGGATCGAACCGCCATCATCACTAGGGGCTGTTGACCTTTGGTGATGATTTTTGCAGCAGTTTGTGGGGATTTTGTGCAAGGCAGAGGCTTCGATGTGTAGCTAGCCTACATGAGAAGCCGATAACGCTGCATAAATTCCCCACAAAAGCTGCCCGAAGGGTTCGACTGCGCGTCCCGTACTCTAAGCGTTTTATGCTTTGTTGAAGTGTGTTTGCTTAGAATAACTATGCGGCACACACCGCGCCGCGCCTAAAACGCTTATAGCGAGAACAAAATTTAACCACCAAAGATCAACAGCCCCTAAAGATGTTTGATAATATGGCACGGTTATTTTAGATGACAGGGAGTCACGAATGTATTCACATCAATGGGTTGGCGGAAAGGTTGCAGGGTTGACCACGGGCAAGGCGGTTTGTATTGGGAGAAACTATGTTGAGCATGCCAAAGAGCTCAATAATCCTATCCCTGATGAGCCTGTGCTCTTTATCAAACCGGCGACATCAATCGTCGGCACCGATTCCTCGCTAGCACTCAGTGAACGTCTGGCGCCTATTCATTATGAGGCGGAGTTATCCGTATTAATCGGCAAGCCGCTGACGAAGGCAACAGCGGAAGAAGTAATGGACGCGATTGTTGGTGTTGGGGTTGCGCTTGATCTGACGCGCCGCGAAGCTCAGAGCAAACTGAAAGAGAAAGGCTTACCTTGGGAGTTGGCAAAAGCCTTTGATGCCAGCTGCGTGCAAAGCCCATTTATGCCGTTTGAAGGCTTTGATCTGGCCACAACTACCTATGGTTTAGACATCAACGGCGAGCCAACCCAGCGCGGTGACACCAGTCTGATGATTAACCCAGTGGTGGATTTGATTTGTCACCTCACCCAGTACTTTACATTAGTACCGGGTGACATCGTGCTGACTGGCACACCGAAGGGCGTGGGTAAACTCGCTGACGGTGATGTGTTAACGCTGACGTTATCAGATGAAGTTTTGGCAGAATTTAGTTGTATCAGTGCGCCTTAAAAAGATAAGGAAACAGTGCTTTTCTCTCTTCAGCTGACAAACTGCAAACGCGGTCGATATTGATTTGAGGGATATCTTCCGCGTCCCCGCCGTAGTGCTTCAGCGCTTTTTCAATGCTGGCTTCACGGATCAGGTGAAACATCGGGAACGGTGAACGGTTGGTCAGGTTGCTATCATCTTCAGGTTCGACATCTGCAAAGCAATAATCGGGATGGAAACTCGCAATCTGGTAAATACCGCGCCAGCCAAACTGATCAATCAGCATATCTGCGACATCCAGAAACTGGTTGTAATCATCAAAGTCCAGAAAGTGATTCGGAGTGACCACGATGGTGGTTTCTAAATCCGCCACGTCGCTTTTTTCCAGCAATGTTAACTCTGTGATGATGCTTTCCATCACTTCCTGATCATCCTGGGCATCACATACGGCAACCTTGATTTGCTTGTTACGCTGCGGCTTGGCGGCAAACGGGCAGAGGTTTAAGCCAATGACGACTTTCTCGAGCCAATCTGTGGTTTGTTGCTCGACGAGGTTTTTGGAAGGAAAAGCGGTCATGGTAATTACTCTGTTGAATGCGACAGCGGTATATTAACGGCGTATTTCGCCAAACCCAACGTTTATACCAAAACAAGAAAGCAAGCTGGCCTGCCAATGAGTGAAAATCATTCGCATTAGTTTGACGGGAGAGCCTTTATTACTTAAAGTGCATTTGAAATGCATCTTTAAAGGGGAAGGTTATGGAAGTAGTAATCCAATCTGGAAATGAACGAGGCATTAACTTCAAAAAGGTTACGCAGGTCGGCGGCGTGTTGATGATTATGTCGGGCTTGATAATGGTGAGCTCTTTACTCATCAGCTTCCCATTTGCGGACAATTTTTCAATTTTCCATCAAACCATCGCTCACATAGTGACCATCGTGATCGCGGGAGTATTCAAAGTCGGATACGTGACTTACATCGTTGGACGATACGAGCGCAGTCTACCTTGCTGATAGGCAAGCGTGCTCATCCTTCATTAAAAATCTCACCAGAAGGATGAGCAAGCAGCGTTTTATTTATCTTCTGTCGGTGCTTGCCATGCTTTTGTACCCCAAAGTGGAACCGTTGAGAGGCTGTGTTTATGGCTCCCTTGTGTCTCTTTGGTAGAGTAAGAAAGGTACATCAGCGTCTGGTTTTTCGAATCAAAGATACGGCGGATTTTCATGGACTTGAACAAGATGCTCTTTGATGCGGTAAACACCACTTCACCGGATTTTGAGCGATCCACATTCGCAATCATTTCTGGGGTAATTTCACCGGTTTGTCGGCATGAAATGCCCATATCAGAAGGGTCAGAGAAGTCGAGGTCCGCTTTCACGTGGCTGATGTGACAAGTGACGCCGGGCACTTCTGGATCATTAAAGATTTGGATTTTGATGTCTTTGGTCGTGAACAATCCCAAGCTGACATCGCCGACTTCATCGTCTGAACAGCCTGCCAATGCAAGACCGAATACAGATGCAGCGATCAGCGCGCGAAGTGGTTTTGAAGAAAACGATTTTGATACAGCGAACATGGCAACACCTGTCGTTAGAAACATTTCAAGCCACTTTATCAGTGGCTTGTGTTAATTGTCTAACTTCGACTGGTATCGCTAGTAAAGAGTCACTAATCGAATTGTGCGTCACCAGGGCGGCGATCCAGTGTTTCTGGATTGAAAGTGAGTAGCTCGTCGTATGCATCACAAAAGCTTGCCGTATCATTGTATTTTTGGCGGGCAGCTTCGATTTTACGCTCAGCAATTCGGCGTTTATCGGAGCCGTTGCGATCAGAGCTGAAAATTCGTTGCTGAGTAAACAGCTCTTGCGTGAACTTCTGCTTGCAGATTGATTCGTTTCTTTCTGTAACCACTTCACCCAACTTATCTTTTGCAGCAAAGGCAAAACCAGATACCAGAGCCGAAGTTATAATTATTGATTTAACAACGAGATAGCGCATAATCCTCACCTGATAGTGAACCCACTCGTTTTAAAGATAGTTCACACAACAGTGCCTCTCCAGTGAGATACGTTGCTCATTATTGATTCAGCACAATTCCCCTTTCATTTAGTGATATTGGTTCCTGAATTAACGCCTCATTATCAAACACTGACTATCGGATTCCGGCCTGTTTTCGGCGCTGGTTAACATTCCTACAAAAAGAGGGATGAAGAGGGCGTAGCTTGCGGTTATCTTCATCTTTTTCAAGGAATGACAGTGACGTAAGAGATGCAAAATCAGGTAAACAGCTCGTACTTACAGCTTTTTCTGCGTGAATCTGGCACCGCAGCCATGCTGAATATTGAACAACTTCCCGACGTGTCAGATGTCGATGCCATCGCCCTTTTTGACTGGATGTCCAGTAAGCGCTCTTTCTCGGTATCGGAAGTGAAAGGCCAACGCTGGATTAAAACCTGCAGTGCGGGCTATGTGACTGAGCTGTTGCTTAAAGAAGATGGCACCCTTGAAGAATTTACCCTGTTCAACCGCCTACCAACCAAAGGTTGGTGGAAACTGGAACAAGGCGTACTCGATTTGGAAATCGTGAAAAACGACAACACCTACCGTAGTCGGGTCATTGCCAATAAATCGGTGAACATTCACTCGGCCATCGAGTACAAAAACGGCGAACTGCATTCATACCTCAAACTGGCGCAAGTGATGCCAGTGGCGCAAAGCGCATAAAGTTCCCATCAAACTAGCCTTAAAGGTCAGCGAAATGCTGGCCTTTTTCATTTCTAGCGAATTTCTCTGATCATTAGGTATAAGTGAGACCCCTAACGCATTGTTTTTGCGCTATACATGAAGGCAGAACGGTAGCTTTGTGTTGAGGGAGTAACAAGGTGCAAATAGGACTGCCAACGTGGGTGATTGTTGCGACAGGACTGGTCATGAATGTCATCGCCGCGCTGATGACCAACTTTGTGATTGATGGTTTGGGAGAGAAAGCGGCGGTGGTGGAAGAAACCCAGAGCAGCAACAATCAACTTATTCAATTAACCTGGCAGCAAGTCGATGCCCTTGAGCGCCGAAGGGAAACCTTGCTCATCATCCTTACCACCCAAGAAGAGGGTAGAGAACTGCCTAAGATGCTCGTTAGCCAACTGCTTTCACCGTTTTCTGATATGATAGACACACCCTTAGATATGGCCAACATCAACAAAATTATGCTTGGTATTGACCAGCAGCAAGATCTTCTGCGAAACAAGATAGATACGCTATATCTCGATAATCTACAGTTAGCAGACTCCTACCGTGAAATTGTGAGCAGTGTCTCTAACTACCGAAACCTTGCCCTTTTCCTCCAAATCCTCGGCCTCGCGTTGATCATGGCCCGAGACCTCTCCCGAAAGCCAGACTAGACAGTGATCAAATGGGCTTAATATGTGCCAGGTTTATTGTGGTCATATGATCCATTTTTGTCTCAATAATTAGAATAAAACACTGGTTTTAATTTTAAATATAGCGCCTAAATCCAACAGAGTTTTGTTCTAATAGCCGATATAACGGAGGTGAAAAAGTCGGCGTGAACGGCACTTCTCCCATCCGTTTTTTATTGAATTTTTGGCTGTTTTAGCCGTTTTGATTTAGCGATTTTGGGGTGAGTAAATGGGTGGCGCTAACCGCGTTCGCAGCGTCGTGGCTGATATGTTTGCCATGGTCGTTTTCTGCTTCGTCACTGGCATGATGGTCGAGATCTTCGTGTCTGGTATGTCTTTCGAACAATCTTTGGCTTCGCGACTGTTGTCGATTCCAGTCAATATCCTGATTGCCTGGCCTTATGGCGTATTCCGAGACAATGTGCAAAAGTTCTCGCAACGTTTATCTTCGACTAAAACAATGAAGCGCGTGGCTGACTTTGTGGCTTATGTGGCTTTCCAGTCGCCAGTGTATGCAGCCATTTTGTTTACCGTTGGCGCCGAGCCAAGCCAAATCGCAACAGCCGTCGCTTCTAACGCGCTGCTTTCCGGCTTACTGGGTGTGGTGTATGGCTCTTTCCTGGAGCGTTGTCGCAGACTGTTTCGTGTTCAGGTCATGCCTGCTGCTGTTTAACCATTTGGGTATATGAAAAATGCCACCTCAACCGGGTGGCATTTTTTGTTTTTACACCAGCAAGCTTTGTACTTCCTTTTGCAGTAAGTGACGGTTTAATGCGTTCGGTTTTAAAAGCTCACCGATATTCACTTCAATCTTTGACCAAAACCGTCTTGGGCGGGTCGTCAGTGCATGGCCGTTTTTATGACTGAAGAAGGAGCCCCACAATCCTTTCAATGCCATTGGGATGACCGGCACCGGTGATTGAGCGAGAATTTTCTCCACGCCGGGTCTGAATTCGCCAAGTTCACCATCAGAGGTTAAACGGCCTTCTGGGAAAATACAGACGACTTCGCCGTTGTTTAATGCCTGCTCAATGGTTTCAAATGCCGCGTTGTAGGTCTTCTCGCACTTGCGGGGCGAGCAGATAGGAATAACACCCGCATGACGGAAAACGTATTTCAGTATCGGCATTTCACTGATGGATTTTTCCATCACAAAGCGCACTGGGCGGGTTGATGTTCCCATCAGGAGCAATGCGTCTACATAGCTGACATGGTTTGCGACAATCAAGGCTGCGCCTTGCTCAGGAATATGCTGGCGGCCATTAACCGATACGCGGTACAGACAGTGGCTCAATAAGTAACTGATGAAACGTTGTGTGAACTCAGGCACCTGACGGTAAACGTAAATTGCCACGATGAAGTTCCCTACCGCCATCAGTGCGAACAATTCGACAATCGAGAAATCCAATACGCTCAATACCAAGATAGAAACCAGTGCCGAGGCCACCATAAACAACGCATTCATAATGTTGTTTGCTGCGATAGAGCGCGCGCACTCACCGTCTTTAGCGCGAGACTGAATAAACGCATATAGCGGGACAATAAACACGCCGCCACTGACACCCACCATAAAGAGATCAAACATCACACGCAGATGGCTTGATTGAGCGATGAAGCTTTGCACGCCATAAAACTGCTCGGGGAAAGATTCAACGGAAGGAACTGCCCAAAGCAAATCCGCACTGAACAGTGTCAGGCCAAGAATACCGAAAGGAAGAATTCCCAGTTCCACTTTGTTGAAAGACAGCTTCTCACAGATAAAAGAACCTGCGGCAATACCAATAGAGAACAGGGCGAGCAGCAGCGAAACCACGGTACTGTCTGCGTGCAGGTGTTCACGGGCAAAGTTCGGAAACTGCGTCAGGTAGGTTGCACCCATAAACCAGAACCAACTGATGGCGAGAATCGACATCCAGATCCCGCGTTGTTTTTTGGCGACTTTAAGCGTGTTCTTCATGCCTGAAATCGGAGAAAAACGCACTTTCTCTGGGTTGGAAACGGGCAAAGATGGAATGTTCACACTACTCAAAAAGCCAATCAATGACAGCGAAACAACCAGACACGCTGCAATGAATGTCCCGCTTGGCATAGCGAGCAGCAGACCTGCGCTGAGCGTACCAATAAGGATAGAGAGGAAAGTGCCTATTTCGACCCAGGCATTGCCTTTTACCAGTTCATTGGCCTTCAGAGCCTGAGGTAAAAGAGCGTACTTAACAGGCCCAAAGTACGCCGACTGGGTTCCCGTCATAAAAAGCAAAGCCAACATCAGTAACGCATTTTGCGTCAAGATGGCTGCAGCGGCGCAGCCCATAATGGCGAGCTCTGCAAGTTTCAAACGCTGAATGAGTTTGGCTTTATCCATATTGTCGGCAATCGCGCCAGCATGCGCAGAAAACAGGAAGAAAGGCAGAATGAAAAGGCCAGCAGCAAGGTTGACGAAGAGATCGACCGAAACAGGAAGTGAATCAATAAAGCTGTAGGTCACCATCAACAACAGAATGTTTTTGTAGATGTTGTCATTCAGCGCGCCGAGGCACTGAGTAAGAAAATAGGGAAAGAATCGTTTGGTGAAAAACATGCCGGCTCCTTGGAGTCAATTCGCGTCAGATGTTTTCACTTTATAAGGCGTGAGCATAGATGCTAGCGTGTTGAAAAGAGTCGCGATATAGGAAACCCAAGGTAATAGAGGGTGAGACTTTCTAGTCTGAAATATCCATTTCTTTAAGTGATCTACGTATAGGTAAGATTGTGCTCAGTCTTGCGCTTATTACACCCATCCGGCTTTGATTCTTAGATACTTTTTCCTTCTGTTTTGCCGAAGTAAGAGGTGGCATGTGACCCGTTTATTAATTGTGGAAGATATCCCCGCCTATCAGCAGTTTCTGGGGCAGTTGGCCTCCTCCTATAAGATAACCCATTGTGATTGCGCTGGTTCACTGGCAGAGGCACTGATGTTGGCTGAACAGAATGAGTACGATTTGGCGCTGGTCGATTTAGGCCTGCCCGATGGCAATGGCCGGGATTTGATTCACTACCTGCGAAAAAACCACCCTGACACTGAGGTGATGGTGCTGACCATTTTTGGTGATGAAATCAATGTGCTAAGTGCGATTCAGGCGGGAGCCCGCGGATACCTGTTAAAAGACACGCCGTTTGAGAAAATTGAAGAAGCGATTGAAAATCAGTTGGCGGGCGGTGCACCCATGAGTGCGGCGGTGGCAGCACATGTGTTAAATCAAATTCAGGTAGGAACGCAAACGCCGCTGAATAATCCTTTAACTAACCGAGAAAACGAAGTGCTGGCGCTACTGGCAAAGGGACTAAAAACCAGTGAGATTGGAAGCGCGATGGGTATCTCTCACTACACGGTAAATGATCATATTAAGGCCATTTACCGCAAGCTTGAAGTAAGCAGTCGCTGTGAGGCGGTGTTTGAAGCTAACCAACAGGGACTGCTTTGATGTTTACTCAACAAATAAGTATCCAGCACCAATGCCGGCACCCACATTGAGAAAGTCATAACCTCCTCTTACAGCACCTATACCGCCAATTTTGAACCAGTAATCAGCGCTTTGAGGAAAGTTTGAGGGGAGTTTCATCGTTAATAGATCGCCCCCTCCTGCAATAAACCCCACTGAGGCAAATGCCATTCCTACACTACCCTCAAAATCATCAAATCGATAGCAGTGAAAACGGTTGCCAGTAACAAATTCGAGCTTTCCCCCTGACGAGGTCACGCTGGTACTCACACCTAATTTTGAGTGTTTCAGGTAACTCGCCAGTTTTTTTGGTTTCGTCAAAAGGGGGACAATTTTTCTGACTTCCTTGATGTGTTTGAGCATCTTAATGTGTTTTAGATGTTTGATAGGTAGAGGTATATTCGCAGTGGCTCCTACCACGTAAACATCTTTTGTTTCAAGGGGCATATCATCGCCACTTAGTCTGTGGAGCTTACCAACGAGCAGCACCACACCGATGATGACGTCAAAACTCAGCATGATTGAAACTTCTAAGCGCCATTTATGAGATGAGCCCTGGCTACATACATCTTTTATTATCGGCACTTTACGTTTTTTCGGTTTGGGAAGTTTGGGCTCTGGAATGAGCACCGAAACTCGGATTTCCACCGAACGGTTCCAGTCCAATTGTGATGCTTCGTTTTTCACGTGAGTGGGAGAGGATGAACCATCAGAAGATTCTTTCAGGATTTGCAGGTTTGGGCATCGTCCCACCAGATATTGTTTAACACTTTCCAACCGCTTTTTGGCATAGGTTTTATTTTTACCTTCAGGGCCAGTTTTGCTCGCTCTGCCAATAAGGTGAGTCACTCTTGCAGCATCCCCATAGGCTTTAAAAAGAGAAACCAGTTCATCAAGGTATTTTTTCTGACCCGGTAAAAGCTTGTGCTGGCGAACAGCAAAGTTTGCCAGCAGCACAGAAAAGGTCAGCAAACCACTGGAATATTCCATATCCAGCAAATGAAATTTAAATTTGGATGTGCCGAGATTAGGCGGGGCAGCCTCTTTCGGAGTCACCAAAGATTGCCCCAAAGGGGCAACCGGACTTTGGTTGGTCGACCCTGTGATAAGGGAAGATGAGTTGGTGAGTGTATCCGTCATGCGCTATCCCCTTTCTCTTCCTCACAGCAATCGTTGTGAATGGTCTGGAGTGCTGAAATCGCTGCAATAGCGTTCTCTTTGTGCTCGGGTTGGTTGGCGATATCAATCAGCGCATTGATCACATGGGTTTTCAGTTTACGCCCACTGTTTTCGAGCTCCCGGCGTCGTACTTCGTTAGCTTGCAGACCCATAGAGTAAGGGTCTAGCGCGTTGGATTGACCAAGCAGGGCTTCCACGACGACACCGGATGTTTGCAGGATGTTTTGGTTAACCGCCAATACAATACCCGGCACATCAATGGGCTTGCCGCCGATTTCAGATACGGGCGTTGTCACTTGATGATCAACGCTTAGCAGCGCTTTTTTTTCTGGCGTTTTGATGTGTTCCTGTTTAATCAGGCTTCGGGTATTTCCTTGGTGGTCACGGATAGAGGCCAGCATTCGGTAGAGGACTTTGGTGACATCTTCCCGGTAGTCTCGATCAGCAATACAGTCTTCAAACAAAGCGTCCAGTTCATAAAGCTCGTAGCGTTTGATACTGGCGGGCGTGCCGTAGTCGACTTCAAGATAGGCACCGGTCAATGCGAAAGTAGACAGGTATTCCTGGTTCATCTGTCGTGCGACAAAGTTCAGGGTGCGGCTGACGTTGATATTGCGAATCGTCCGTTTTTCACTGAACTCGTTCTCTTCAGTGTGGCTGCTACTGCGATCGACCTGAACATTGACTTCGCGTTTCGCATTCACCTTGTCGATGTGTTTTTTCAGTGCACTTTCTGCGGTTTTCTGTGTGTTGGCGCGGTGGGTATTGGTTTGGGTTTCATAGCCACCACTGACTGATATTTTCAGCTCATTCTCGCCGCCACCACTACCCACCACAGGGATATCCACTTTGGCGCTGGTTTTCATCCGGTAGTCGGTGCGACCTTCAAGACGCCATTTATCCTGCGTGTCTTCTGAAAACTCGGTTTTACTCTCCCTATCCAGTGATTCTGTCAGTTCTGATTGGGTATCTGAACTATGCGCATCAAGAATACTTTGGGTTTCCGAGCGGTTGGTTTTGGTTTGCTCAAAGCTGCGGATGGAAAGTTCGACTTCTTCCCCTGGTAGCAAGGAGAAGGAATCCACCACTCGGCCTGCACCATAATCACCGAGATAGTTTCTGACTGTTATCTTTTCCACCAGACGAATCGTTGGAACTGATGTCAAATTGGGTAGGTAGAGGTCATAGTTAGGGATGCCTGAAATGCCAACATAGCTGTCGATGACATAGCCGTTCTCAAGCATGTTCTGCACTTGCGCCATACCATACTTATTGATGACGTAGTCCAGTGGTTGGACGGCGGTTTGCACTATCGCTTCGTTTTGGATGGGGGTGTCCTCGATAACGTCATTCACTGGTGCGGGTTGAATGAGTTGCTCGTTTATTTTTTCATCCGTTTCGTTTGCAAGCACTGCATGCCAAAGTGGGCTGATGGCGTGGGCTTTCATGGCCATCATGGTCATAGGCACCACGTTTTTAGCGCTTTTCTCCTGATTGGATGTACTGTCGGTACTTTTCTTGCGTTTGAATTTGCTTGGTATCACAAGTTCAGAAACCTGTTCATAAGTGAATGCTGTCGATGCAGGTAAGTCGTAACGGAGCAGACTGGCGTTGCCACCGTCATCGAATTTGATCATGGGTTCTGTCTGACTCATGGGGGCCTCCATTTAGGGTTAGGGATTAGGGCTGGGATGACGCCGATTCCAGCTCAATAATGCGGGTTTCAAGCTGATGAACTTGTGCGTGGAGCTGTTTGACGGATTCAAGCAGCAAAGGGATCAAGCCTTCGTAATCGACACTTTTCAGCCCGTCTTCGTCTTCGTCAACCAGTGAGGGGATCACAGTCTCTACTTGCTGGGCAATCAGGCCAAACTCCTCGGTTGCCTGATGGGTATCTTTCCACCGATAGGTCACGCCTTCGATTTGGTTAAGTAACTGCTGGGCTGAAACTATGGGTTTAATGTCATGTTTTAGCCGTTCATCTGAGGTGCGGCTGAAATGTCGTGCTTTGACTGTGCTGGTTCGGCCGTCGATGTGAATGTCGGGTGAGTCTTTCGGGGTAATCACTTTTAGAGAGCCGGGTTCGTTATCAACTACTTCTGTCACTGATGCGAGCATGCCGATTCGTAAATCCCTTCGGCACTCCAACTGCTCAGTGAAGGCTTCTTTACTGGTGACCTTGGTTGTCGAAACCTTGTCAGGCGTAATGAAGGTGCGCTGGCTGCCACCGCGGAAGCGGGTGATATTCTCCGTGATAAAAAGTGTGTCGCGATCCAACACCATGCCGCCACCACTGTTGGTGTCCAGTTGTTCACCAAACCGGATCATGCGGGCGATGTTGTCGATACGGGTTCTTTGAAGCTTGATGTCTGTCGCCATAATGAGTGTCCTTTTACTGTTATTGGGTTGCGTTGAGGCCGAATGGAAGGGGAATACCCTGTGGTCTTAATGCAGCTGCGGCGTCTTCGAGATCAAAGGCGAAGCCCGCGCCGTTGATCATCACCTGCAAATTGACGTTGCTGACTTTCCTGACGCCAGATGTGGCGCAGCGTAGTGAGAGTTTGTTGAGTGATCGGATGGGTAATCTCGCTTCCAGATCAAGCACCACCTGCTCAGAAGCGAATAGCGTCATCGCACCTTGATTTGTGACGGCTTTGACGACCAATGGAAACTTTCGGTTGCTGTAATGAAGGTGGAAGGTGAGCTTTTTGGCGCGGGTTTTTGCCTGAACGGTCAGGGTAGCTCCCAGCATATTCAGGGTTTGATGAGGGATGAGGTTTCGAAGGGAGCCATAGAAGGGAATGCCCAGTTCTTGGGTCGCTTTGCGGAGGCTATAGCCAGGTGCGATGTTGTTCATCACTTTTCGCAGGCTGAAGTTGTAATGATCTGTCATCATCGAACGTAGCCTAGAAAAATACTGGTTCGCACCTGCTTTGTTGGGGTGCAACATGTGGGCTTTACGACATGCCACGGCAGAGAAGAGGTTTTGTTCAATCTCAAAACCGTTTGCTACCGAATATTCCAATCCAGCTTGGTAGTTGGGGCAGAGTTTATTGCGCTCTCTGGTGACGGTTCCATCCCCGTTCCATCCCCATACTTGTGGGCGTCTTGTGAACATGGCTTGAGTCGCTGCAAGACCAGGATGGAGAAACCAGATAGGGGCTTTGCGGGTGTCAGCGAGTTCTTTGTTAACCTTATTGACTGCGCGCATGGCTCCCAGCTCCATGGCGATATAAAACAGGTAGCCATTGAGCTTGGCTTGTTCAAGCGTGTCTGCCGGTGTCTGCAGGCCTTCTGCCATCCAACCCAGAACATCATCGACGGGAGACAGTGCTTTGGCGAAGTCGATAGCTGCATCAGCAAAACGGTTTCCTGTTCGAAAATCTAAAATCTCCTGAAGCACAGAACCTGACTCATGCATGACATCGGTAAACTGTTCCACACTCTCAAAACGCGAATGCGGCGAAACCGAAGGGAAATATCCGGTATATATGATTTGTGCGTTAGGACATTGAGATCTGACTTTTCTGAGAAAGGGCACCAAGCGCTCATCAATCAGGTCGTCGAGCTTTTCAACCGTTTTCTCGTAGTCTGTAGCTGCAGATTTAAACCCGACATCATTGGCTATGCCGTTCACCAGAAGCAGATCGATGTTCTCGGGGCGATCCAGCTCCGTTAATTGTTTAGTAATGGTGGGGTAAGCCGCAGGCAGTTCACCAAAAAACGTGGGTTGTGGCAGGTGGGTGTCGAATGCTGGGCGACGATGATGCTCGTTCTTTTTACCAATAATCGCGCCTGAGTGGGCTTTGTAGTCACCCGTGATGGGTTGGTGCATGTCATTGATGGAAGCGCCAATACGAAGCTCTCGGGAAAGCCAAGCAACCAGTTGGTTTGCGTAGGTTTGATGCCGGGGGATCCCTTGTCCCCACATGACGGAATCGCCAATAACTGCAACTCGCATAGATTCCTCCTTAGAGGTGTTGAGAGAAAGATGTCGTGATAACAGGCTTTTGGAGTGAGGTTCAGCGCTGTTGTATTTGCTTCAGGCAAATCTTGATGACGTCGGCATCGCACAACGGCTGATTGAAGAAAGAGGGAGGTAGCAAAGGTGAAGCGCCGGGAAGGTAGGTTTCATGTCCTCGCCCCGCGACGACAAGAATGTCCTCATCAGTTTGGCCAGAGAGTGCCTGATAAATGGCTTCGACCCGGTTTTTCACAAAACGCGCATGAGGCAAGGTCTGGCGCAAGGGGGAAACGATATGCTCAATCGGCTCAGTCCGTGAGTTGTCACCAGTGATAAAAATGCGTTGGGCATATTTCCCCACCTCTTTTGCCATAGGCGTGCGTTTGGTTTTGTCCCGATCGCCCCCACACCCAAACACGACGGTTAAGGGCTTCTGATAGTGTTCTCTTAACGCTGAAAGCGTTTGACCCAGGCCATCAGGGTTGTGGGCAAAATCGACAAAAACCCGCCGTTTATCTTTGACTGGAATGGCTTGCAACCTACCCGGTGGCAGAGTGAGAGAGGGGATAAATGCAAGGGCTTTTTTCATGGCATGATAACCACAAAGGCTGTCGATCAGGCCCAAGGCAGTCAGCAAGTTGAAGACATTGTGCTGCCCCAAGAACGGTGCGCGGCCTTGCCAGTGTTCACCGGCCAAACACAACGTCAGTTGGTGATGGTTGAGCACGCCATACCACCCGCTTTCCCGCGTTTGGCTGCTGAAGGTTTTTGGTAGGCAACCGTGCTGAATGCATGCATCAAACCATGCTTCGCGGTGTGGCTCTTCATGGCGGAGCCAGATGCTTGCGCCCGGTTTGCAATGAGCGGTGAGTTTGAGTTTAGCGTTGAGGTAGTCTGTCTCGGTTTTATGGTAATCGCGATGATCGTGAGACAGGTTAGTAAAAGCCCCACAGTCAAATTGGAATCTTTGGTACTGTCCTAAAATCAGTAACCTGCTGAAGCATTCCATCAAGCAGACGTCGATTTGCCACTGCACCATCACCTCCTTCACGTGGTCATGGATTCGCTCAGGGGTGTTGCAATACCAGGGCAGGGATTCGGTGATGTCTTGGTGGCGAAGCCCCAACGTGCCCCATGTCATTGCGGACACGCCGATATGGTTCAGTAGTTGGCGGGTTAACTCAATGCTGGTGGTTTTCCCGTTTGTTCCGGTAACGGCTGCGAATTTCATGGATAACTCCTTGGGCGAAGTGGTTACCAAACAGCCTAAATCTGACAGGAATAATCACCATCCCAAGTTCTAGGGGGTATTAAGGATCTAATGCACCAAAGAATGTCTGCGATGCACTCTGGAAAGGCGCTAACCAATGCAGTATTTCGCTTTGTGTTGGTACTCGTGCTGCCTGCAATCATGCTGCTGATAATGGTGAAGGGACTTGAGGTGACTAACCATATCAACTTGCCCGTTGTTGATGTGGCGACTCAGGTGATTCAGCAAGACGGTAAGCCCACATACCGGGAGGTTTCCCTGCCGCATAACTACACCCTTGGTAGCGGTTTTTCCTATGGGCAATACAGTTTGGTACTGCCAAAAGCGGGTGGAGATACCACGGCGATTTTGTTGCCGCCATTCAGAGATACCTTGGTAATGCGAACCGGAGGGGAGTTAATTTGGCAGACAGCGCCTGTGGCCTACTCCCGCGAGCATATGATGCCGCGTTTTCGCTATCAGCCTGTTTATCATGAGTTCCCAAATCGATTATTTAACGGAGAGAACTTATCTGTCTCGGTCGATATTGGTTCCAGTGGAGGGTTGCGGCTTCCTCAAATCTATGTGGGTACGCCTGAAGAGGTGAAACCTGTTTATCATCGTCAGTACTGGTCCCAGATAGGCGTTCATAAGGTGATGCTTTGGCTCACGCCGGTCATCACGTTGTTTTACCTGATGCTTTGGTGGTTTCGCCGTCAGAACAGCGAATACCTCTACTTCGCGCTGGGTACGGTCTGCTGGGCCATGACCAATATGACGTTCACGATTTCCAACTTACCGATTTCCCAGCACATTTATTGGATGTTGTCTGTTTCATTTCAACCTTTGCTCACCCTGTTTATGGTGCTGTTTCTTCACCGCTGGTATGGCATTCAGGCGAGAAAGCTTGAGTATGTATTTTGGTGTGTTTCCCTCTTGCTGGTGGTTGCCTCCTTTGCGTTGTATGAATGGGATCCTCAATATATATGGTGGCGATTTAACGAGAGCTTCCTGCGGGGATTCGTGGCGCTGAGCGCGGTTTATATCGGGTACATACTGCTGTGGCAGGCATACTTACGACACAGCCTCAGTGCGCTTATCTTGGCGATATCCGGTCTGGTGGGTGTTTATGCTGGGGTGTTGGATTCACTGGATGGCATGCAGCTTCTGGATATGTATTTTCCGCTGAGTATACATGCAAACTTACTGATCTTTCTGACACTTTGTGGCTTGCTGATGTACCGCTATGTGAGCGCCCTAAACAAGAGTGAAGAGCTGCAGAAAACGTTGGAAGACAAAGTCGTTGAAGCAATAAAACGTTTTGAGCAAGAGCAGTCGATAGCCCACGAAAGTGAGAAGCAACGTGCTTTGCTGACGGAACGGCAAAACCTGTTATCTGACATGCACGATGGATTGGGTAGCCAGTTGGTAGAGCTGATCACCTTGCTAAGAGTGAAGAGCGTTGGCCGGGAAGATCTCCAACTCAAAGCGCAGCAATGTCTCAATGATCTCAGACTGATTCTTGATAGCCGGAACCCGTTGTTTGAAACCCAGTTTACCGTGCTCCTTGGTCAGTGGCGCTCACGCATCGAGCCCGTCTTGGAGGCCTCTGGTATCGACTTAGCGTGGAGCCTTGATATCTGTGACGAAGAAATGCACTTGAGCGCCCAACAAAAGCTGGACTTACTGCGTGTTTTTCAGGAGCTTATAACCAACACGATCAAACATGCAAAGGACGCGACCAGAGTGATGTTCTGTTGCCAAATGGAATCAAATTCACTACATATTCAGATTACAGACGACGGAAAATGCAGTGAAGAACAAGATGACAGTGATCACGGGTATGGACTGGCGTCTATTCAATCACGCGTAAAGAGATTGGGGGGGCAGTGTCATTTTCAACGAGGAACGTCAGGCGCGTCGACGGAGATGATCATTCCAACGGGAAAAGAAGCAGGAAACAGGACGTGATAGACGAAAAGCGATTCATGCTTAGAGCGCTCGATGTGTCAAAAAATGCACTGCCTTATTGCCAACCCAACCCTCCTGTGGGCTGCGTCCTTGTCGCCAATGGCGATATTGTTGCGGAAGGGTTTACACAACCTATTGGCGGCCATCATGCGGAAGTGGAAGCACTCGGGAAGCTCAGTTCAAATATCGATATTAAAACGGTAACAGCATACGTCACACTTGAACCCTGCTCGTTTATTGGCAGAACGCCAGCGTGTGCCGAAACCTTGTTGAATTCAGGGATAGGCAAAGTGGTCGTTTCGCTACTCGACCCAGATCGGCGAAACAATGGCGCGGGTATTGCGATGTTGCAGCAGGGTGGCGTGCATGTTGAGGTTGGTCTCGCACGGGATGAGGTTGAAACCTTCCTGACTCCTTATCTTGGGCTTTCTTGGTAAGAGTTTTGGTGGAGACTTAATCAACATCTCTCATTGTCAAAGCCGTTAACCCCGCATCAAAACTACCCAAAGATTCATCGCAAGAACAAACCTGTCTTCTGGCTCACTTACCAGACGGAAAATCCCACCCTCGGCAACTACAACTGATGAAGGATGCAAAGAAGTGAGTCGATAGGGCGGGCACTTATGAAAGACACTGCGTTGATTGTCACCGAAGAAAGGGCGCTGAAAGTCAGTATTGTGGCTAATTTGGTGATGGCATTTTCAGGGTGGGTGACCTATTACCTCTCAGGCTCTGAAGCGTTGCTGCTGGACGGTAACCTTTCCTTTATTCTTTTTCTTTCGTCAATAGTTGCACTTCGCCTGACCCGCGTTAAAGCGCTGGTGACGGACGATTTTCCTTTTGGAAAGTTTGCTGGCGAGTCCATGTATACACTGTTCAAAGGCATCATGATCCTTGGTGTGTTGCTCTCTTCTATCACGACCAATATTGGCAAAATCTTTGGCTATATCGAAGGGGAGCCGACACCCCCGCTCGTGATCGGGCCCATCATGATTTATACCCTGGCTATGGTGGCGATATGTCTAGGACTGGCGTTTTACTACCGTAATGAAAACAAAAAAGTGCAATACAACAGCATGTTATTAGATGCAGAGGCAAAGTCTTCGCTGGTGGATGGCGTGCTTTCTGCTGCAATTGGTATTGCGCTGATTGCCATTATCTTCGTGGATATTCACGGGGCATGGGGTTTTCTGCATTACATTGGAGATGCCATTGTCGTGGTGCTGTTGGGGATAGCGATGATGCCACAGCCTACTGATCTAATCCGGTGCGCGTTTCATGAGTTAATGGGTGGTAGCCTTAAAGATGAAGACGAGCAGCGTGAAATCGACACAACCATTCGTCAGCTGCTCAGTGCAAGGGACATTCAATGCAAAGAATTACTGGCGATGAAGGTCGGCAGTAGTTACCTCATCATCGTGTGCTTCACCGCGGAAGTGTTTAAACACAAAAGCGATGATTTGGTGATAGTACGGAAAGAGATCCTCGATAGCCTCTGTAAAACACGTAGTTTCGTCGACTTAGAGTTGGTGCTGGATTGAATAGATCCAGCCATCACGATGCAAACCATTCATTTTCGGCGACATGAAATCAGTGCAATGATGCCGATTGAGCTAGAACCCATCTATGTTCTACAATGGCGCACTTTCAAATGACATCAGGTCAATATAATGAACGACACAACTTCAAAGCCAGCGCTGCCAGACCACCTTTCTGGTAACCCACGTAGCCCACACTTTGTGGAAGAATGCTTCCAGCACGACATCGGCATTCGCTTCAACGGTAAAGAGCGTACTGATGTTGAGGAGTACTGCATCAGCGAAGGTTGGATCAAAATTCCTTCACCTAAAGCACTGGATCGTCGTGGCCAGCCACTGCTGATCACGCTGAAAGGCACGGTTGAAGCTTACTACATCTAAGCTATCAAACGTCGCAAGACACTGATTCAAAAGAACGAGAGTCCAAGGTCACTTGGGCTCTCTTTTTTTGCCTGTAAAACAGGGTTTGTACGCGGGATGATTCCCTTAGGTGCAAGCCTGGAACTCTGATAGACTCCCCCGCCTCTCCGGTAAATCGTGTTGATTATGCCGGACCACCTAAGACTAGGATCTGCTTTGACCAATAATGATATCTTGCGCCGCATTCGCTATACCTTCGACTTTAAAGACAAAGAAGTTGTGGAAATTTTCGCGCTGGCTGATGTAACCGTGACGCTTGAACAAGTGGCGGCTTGGATGAAAAGAGATGAAGACGAAGCGTTCGTGCAAATGAACAGCATCGAGCTTTCTTCTTTTCTGAACGGTTTGATCAACTTGAAACGCGGTAAGCGCGACGGTGAACAACCTCAGCCTGATGCCCATCTGAGCAACAACATGGTGTTTCAGAAGCTGCGTATTGCGCTGAACCTGAAAGCGGAAGATATTCTGGAGATCCTGGAACTGGCGAACTTCCGCTTGAGCAAGCATGAACTGAGTGCTTTTTTCCGCAAGCCTGACAATAAACACTACCGTCAGTGTAAAGACCAGATCCTGCGTAATTTCCTGATGGGTGTGCAGCTAAAACTACGCCCTGAAGATCAGACTGAATACCAAGACTGATTGCTAATCCAAACAAAGCCCGGTTATCCGGGCTTTGTTTTTGGCACGTTAGGTAGATTTCGCGTTATCCAATGTATGGACAGTGACATGGAACTTTTCATTACCTGGCATGCGGCCGCTGGCGATACCTGTTTCAATAAACCCAACAGATTGATAGAAATTTAGCGCAGTAATATTCCCTTTTAACACTTCAATTGAGAAAGTACGTGCAGGTGAGCCAATCACGGCATTGACCAATGCTTTGCCGACACCACGACGATAAGCTGTGGGATCAACGTACAACCACGCGATCTCTTCATCATCATGTGCGATAAACCCGACAACCTGATCATTATCCTCTGCAACCAGTAGGCGATAATCAAAGAGGTCTTCGTTTTTTGCAGCGATTTCCAGTGGTATGAAAGCATCTTCAAGTGATGCCCCTCGAAGCTCATCCAGGCGAGCCAAGTCATGAATCTCGCAAAGGCGAGACCAATCGTTTTCCGAATATTCCCGAACTATCATGTGTTTTATCAAGTTTCCAATTAATGCCGAGGTGCCGCACAAAAACAGTTTTTGTAGTCTTGCCAGCATGGAAGGAAGAGGCTTTATAGCACCGTTTTATCGGTGCTCTGTGAGATGGCGTGCCAAAATGCGACTAAGTGAGTGCTTTCTGTTTAAGACCGTACTATCTGCTTGGGGATAGACGTGGAAGCAAATCTAGCTCCGCGTTTTCGGTTTGAATTGTTTGATGGAGCGCTTGCTGTTGCTGCGACGGTTGGCTTTCTTGTCGCGAGGCGGACGTTTGCGCTCGCTGTTGATGCCTTCTGTTGCAGGTTGGTCAGTCACTGGGAATCCTTCAAGCGAAAGCAGTTCCAATGGTCTTCCTGTTAATTTGCGAATAGCGTTCAGGGCATCAGTTTCGCCATGGCAAACCAAAGAGAGCGCCAGACCATTTTCGCCAGCACGGGCGGTACGGCCAACGCGGTGAACATAGACAGGCGCGTTCGGTGGTAAATCAGCATTGATCACCACAGGCAGCGCGTCGATGTGAATGCCGCGGGAAAGCAGGTCAGTAGAAACCAGAACGTTCACTTTCTTGGCTTTAAAAGCGGCCAGAGTTTGTTCGCGTGCCGTTTGATCTTTATCGCCATGAAGCGCCGCCACTGACATTCCAGCTTTGGTGAGTTTCTTCGCCAGAGCATCGGCATTACCGCGTTCACCGACAAACACCAATACCTGCTTCCAGCCATGTTGTTTGATCAGCGAAATCAACGCCTGCGCTTTACTGCCTTTGTTGACGAGATAAAGGCGTTCTTCAATCTCTTCCACCACACTGTTTTTCTGGTGTGCTTCTATTCGCACAGGCTTAAAGAGCATAGACGCGGCGGCAGACTCCAGTGCTTGCGGCATAGTGGCTGAAAACAGGAGAGTTTGTCGCTTCGCTGGCAGCGCAGAAATCAGGCGCTGAACGTCAGGCCAGAAACCCATTTCCAACAGACGGTCTGCTTCATCAAGCGCCCAGAGCTTCAAGGCGTGGAGCGAGACTTCTTCTTTGTCGATGAAATCAAGCAGGCGACCTGGCGTTGCCACGATAAGTTGTGGTTTGTCCGCCAGCTCTTTGAGCTGGTTTTCAGGCGCGACGCCGCCACACAGCATCTCGGTCTTGATGCCCATGGGTGTGGCTATTTCATCAATCGCTTTGATGACCTGAGCGGCCAGTTCGCGTGTTGGAACCAGCACTAAAGCCTGAATGTCTTTCTGGCTTGGATTGGTGCGATCAAGCATTGGCAGACTGAATGCCAGCGTCTTGCCGCTACCTGTTTGCGCGAGTGCAATCACATCGCTGCCTTTCAGTGCGACTGGAATGGCTTTTTCCTGAATCAGGGTTGGGGACGAGAGCGCTTCAGGCAGTGCAGCCAGCAAAGCAGGAGAGAGGTTCAACGATGAAAAAGTCATGGGCAGTCACAATGTGATGGAAAAGGTGGCGAAGTCTACCAGCCAGTCTATGAAAATTGTACGAAAAGCGGTTTGATTTTTTTGCACAGACAGTGGGAAAAGAGAAAAGCAGGCATCGGAAGAAGTGAGTATGCCTGCTTTGTGGTCATGCTATTGCAGATAGACGCTCTGGTTGGCTTTATCAACTTCGGCGAGGAACAGTTCTAGGAGTTCAGTGCCTTTATCGCCATGGGTTTCTTTAATGTATTCAATCACGCCTGGCTGGGTCGCATTGCGCATAGCCTGACGTTGATCATCACTCAAGGCATTCACTTTCATTTTCGCTTTCAGGCCATCCAGACCACGGTCATTGGAGGCTTCAATCAGTCTCGCCAGTCCCCGGTTTGAGCTCAGGGCAATTTCTACCGCATCAGACACAATGGCCTGTTGCTCCGGTGTGAGTCCGTCATAGAAATCTTTGTTGATCATAAAGGTGTATGGGGCAAACAGGTGATTGGTGAGCGTCAGGTAACCCTGCACTTCATTGAATTTGGCAAATGACACTGTCGGGATTGGATTCATTTGACCATCAATCACGCCGGTTTGCAGTGAGGAGTAAACTTCACCCCAAGCCAATGGGTAAGCTTCTGCACCCAAAGACTGGATGATCTTCTGGTGGGTCGGCAAGGTCATAGTACGGATACGTAACCCTTTAAAATCCTCCAGTGACTCAAGAGGGCGCTTGGAGTTGGTGACGGAAAAGAAGCCGCCGGTATCAGGGAAGCCTAGTACTTTGACGTCTTTCAGCTCACCTTCAATATCTCTCGCCAGTGTTTGGCCGAACTTGCCGTCAAACACTTCATAGGTGGCTGCGTTGCTTGAGAATGCAAAAGGTACGTCAAGTACACCGATACGTGGGTAGTAACCAGCGAGAGGCCCGACAGGCGCTAACGTGCCCTGCAATTGACCATCACGCACCATCTGGATGTGCTCTTTTGCAGAACCTAGCTGGTTACTAGGGAAAACCTGCACTTTGATTTCACCATTGGTGGCAGTTTCAACAATGTTTTTGAATACGCCAGTGAATGCGTGTGCCGGGTTTTCCATGATGTCCGCTTTATTGTCATGCCCGATACGGAGCACCTTTTCTGCCATGGCAAACGGTGCGGACAGAAGGCTGGCAGCAAGTGCTGCGGCGACAAGAGATTTGTTGATGTGTTTCATAATCACTCCATTGTTATGTTTGCTTCCATGAGCATTCGTAGAAACGAAAACCCATTGAATGGTTGCGAGGGCTAGTAGCCAAGCAATCTGGGTATGTACAGCACCACGTCGGGTGAATAAGCGATAAAGAACAGTAAGAGCAGTTGGCCGATGAGAAACGGCATTAACTCTTTGGAAATCCCTTCAATCTTTGCCCCTGTCACTGAGGACAGGACAAACAGACAGGCACCTATCGGTGGGGTCATTAAAGAGACATTAAGTACGAGGACAAAGATGATGCCCGCGTGAAGTGGATCCAGACCAATTTCCATCGTTAATGGAACCAGAATTGGCGCAAGGATAACCAGCATGACATTGATATCCATCAGCATGCCGACGGTTAGCAGCAACAGGATGATCAGCGCCAGGATGACATTTGGATTGTCAGAGAGAGAGATGAAGAAATCTGCAATCATCTGTGGAATTTGGTTGAAGCTCAGCCACCACCCCAAAATGGAAGCCGAACCAATAATGAGGTAAATCACCCCAGAGATTTGGGCAGTTCGCACTATCATGTGATAGAAGGCATTCAAGGAGAGGTTGCGATAGACAAAGGTGCCGATGATGAGCGCATAAGCCACGGCGATAGAGGCGGCTTCTGTTGGGGTCACGATTCCGAAAACAATGCCACCCAGAATAATCACAGGCATCAACAAAGCGAGGGCGGATTGACGAAACAGCACCAGTACCTGCCTCAAAGAGGCGCGTTGCTGATTTTTCGGTAAGCCTTTGCGCTTACCCATGGAAGCAATGATCGCCATACAGACGAAACATACCAAGAGCCCGGGCAGGATGCCGGTTGCAAACAGGCCACCGATCGACACACCCATCAGTGAGCCATAGACGACCATAATGCCAGACGGTGGAATGGTGGGACCAATAATGGAGCCCGCTGCAGTAACGGCACAGGCGTAATCTTTGGTATAGCCTTCCTTTTCCATCGCCGGAACCAGTGTGCGTCCAAAAGCAGCAGCGTCTGCTGTGGCTGAGCCTGTTATCCCTGAGAAAAAGACTGAGGCCAACATGTTTGAATGTGCCAGCCCACCCCTAAAATGTCCCACCAATGCCTGCGCCAAAAACACCAGACGGCTGGTGATGCCGGTGTGGTTCATGATCTCTCCCGCCAGAATAAAAAATGGCATGGCGAGAAAAGGGAAAATATTTAATCCGTTGAAAATCTTGCTGGGAGCCAGTGAGGTGAAATGTGAACCACCAATCTCATACATACCCACAAGGCCTGCAACGCCCAGAGCGATGGCAATCGGCGCGCCCAGAAACATCAGGAAAAAAAACAGTGAAGCGACCATCAGATATCCTCTTGCTGCGGTAGAGAAGGAGTTTGGTATTCGGCTGATAAGGCTGCGAAGAGGTCTTCTAAAAACACCAGAAGTGCTTGAAGTGCAGCAAGCCCAAATGTGACGGGGACAGCGGCATACGCATAGGCCATGGGCATACCGAATACCGTTGAAAGCTGGCTCGCGCCTTTTTCCGCAAAGGTAATACCGAGATAGGAGATATAAGCAAAAAAGGAGGCGGTTAGCGCACTTAAGACGACCTGAAGGATAAGATTCAACCTGTCAGGAAGTCGGTCGGCAATAAAAGTCAGCCCCATGTGTTCGCGGTTGGCAGTGCAACAGGGGACTGCCATCAAAATGGCCCAAATCATAATGTAACGCGCTAGCTCTTCCACCCACCCAAGCTGGAGTTTCAACCAGTAACGATCCAACACACCGAGCCAGACATCCAGAATCAGTATGATCATGAGAATAGCGACGACAAATTGGTTGATTTTATATAAGCGGCCTTTGATGGCTGTGATAGTTCGAAGTAGTGATTCAGGGGTTTTCATGATGCGTCCCTATTCATGAAAGAAGGCACTTTTGGTTGCTAAGTGAACAAAACATTAATGCTGGAATATGCTTTTAGCCGTGATGTATATCGCAAAAACATCAATGTGTGATAGTTTCTAACACAAAGAGCGAAGGGTTGATGTTAGTTATCTGTTTTTATTGGGTTTTATGTTGTTTCATGGCTTTTTCGCCTGCTTGTGACCTGAAAAAGTAACATCGTCGAAGTGATGGAATTTAAAGCGATGAAAGGGAAGAAAGCGCTGCCGGCGTCGAAAAATAACATGGCCAAATTCAGGGGAATTTCCTGCGAAAATGTGATATTCGTTGTTCTTTTGGTCAGCCGATAATTGATGGGGAGAGATGAACAGTCAGATGCTATCTGGCTTTGTCCAATCGGACTCTGGGTAATATGCAGAGCCCGTTGTTAGCTGGCGAATGGGTAAGTTATCGATATATCAGAAGTAAGTGGTTATCCACTTAGTTATCGTGTCAGGCTCCGTTTCCACACCGATATATCGCCATTTGTCGAAGGTGAGGCAAGGGTGGGAGGTCGAAAATACCAATATATCCCCAACTTGTAGCGTGTCTTCCTGCATGACTTCGAGGAAGAGGTGTTGATCCATAATATCTGTCGATGTGAGCTCAGGGAGAGGCAGTGGTTGACCATCCCGATAAAGTCTTATTGCTTTAGGTAGACCGGCATCAAACGCAACGTCGCGCTTACCTAACCCGATAATAGCTTTATCTTTCTCTGGCACTGAAATGACGTGGGCATACAGGGTCAGGGCGGAAACCAAATCCCCATCCAAACGACAGGCTGTGCTTCCGTCCCGTTGAGCCCTTTCCATGACGGCGTTTTGGGCCTCCAGATAGATCCCATCATCATGGATGAGATAACAGCCAGGACGAATAATGGTCGTCAGCCTTGTCTTCCCGGTAAACGCTTCTGCTACCACGTCATACCACGCCGACCCTGCACCGGTCACAATAGGCTTATCAAGCGCAGAAAGGGTAATGAGGGATTCTGCTAGTGTCACTGCCCCAGATATAAACTCCCTGACTGCAGGTTCTACATCATCGCTTTCATGTTCTGCATGAATCACACCTTCATAAAACTCAATACCCGCAAACTGAAGATGGGAAGAGTGGGCGATGTATTCTGCCAACGCTTTTACCTGCTCGTGGGTGCGGCATCCACAACGGCCGCCTGGTACACCTAATTCCACCAACATTGTGACCTGCAGATTTCTGGCATTCGCAGCCGACTGCCACTGTTCTGCCAGATATTGGCTGTCGATACACGGATATACCTCAATGCGATAGTGTTCGATGATATCCAACACGGCATTGATGTTTGCTAATCCAACGATTTGATTAGCCAGAATAATTCGTTTAGCTCCCGCTTCCGCAGCCACTTGTGCCTGAGCGGGGGTGGCGAGTGTCAGCCCCCATGCCCCCTGTTCTATTTGGGCCTTAAACAGTTGGGGAGACATGGTGGTTTTACCGTGCGGGGCGAGCAATACCTCGCTTTGATTGGCAAAGCGCTGCATCCAATGGGCATTGTGCGTGATGGCTGTTTCTGAAACGACAGCAGCGGGTAAAGGAATGTCGGTAAAGAGGGAGTATTTGCCTTCAGGTTTAGTCCTCAGTGGAACGCCTTTTGCCCCTTTTTCAAAAGAGAGCGTGTCCAAGGTGTGATAATAACTATCAAAAAAACTCTTTCTTTCCGACATAACCTCATCCTCTTAACATGCCGTTGAGCTATGGTGGTGCGTGGGTTTTGGATGATATATAATTTTCTCCATGTTGGAAACTATCAAACAAATGCGATGTTATTGTGCGTGTAATCACTTTATCGACACGTGCCAATCGCTAGGATATTGCTCGAGGTAATCGGAATGACGATGGAAGTAGACATCCTTTCGCAGATATCACAACGCTTTGACGCTTTGCGAGATGCTGAAAAGAAAGTGGCTAAGTGCGTCATGGATAATCTGGCGGGTGCGGCGAGCGCAAGCATCACCGAACTGGCAGAAGAAGCGCAGGTCAGTGAAGCCACCATTACTCGCTTTGCCAAGGCTGTTGGCTGCAAAAACGTGCGTGATTTGAAGATGAAGCTGGCTCAGTCCCTCGCTGTTGGTCAAAGGTTTATCATTGATCCGGTGGAGCAGACTGGGATTCAGGGGGTTTATGAGTCCGTGAAACAGTCGATGGATGCTAACCGCAAACTGCTGGATGAAAAAGACATAGAGAAAGCCGTGAACTGGCTGCACGGAGCCAGACAGATCATCAGTGTGGGCATGGGTGGGGGCTCCACCATGATTTCACAGGAACTGCAGCACAGGCTGTTTCGTTTGGGTTATGCCATTACCGCCTATCACGATGGATTGCTGACGCGCATGGTGGCGGCAACAGCAGACAGCAGTGATGTCATGGTGATCATGTCAACGACGGGGCATACGCCCGGCATTCTGGATGCCGCGCAGTTAGCTAAAAAATACGACCTCAAGGTTATTGCTATCACCCAGGCGGATTCACCACTGGCAGAGATAGGCGACTTGGTGTTGCCGATTACGACTCAGGAAACGGATTTTATTTATAAACCTTCGGCTTCCCGTTACGCGATGCTGGCGTTGGTGGACGTGATTTCCATGCAGTTGGCCGTCACTCACAAACGACGTTCGCGTGACAAGCTCAGAAGACTAAAACTGGCGTTAGATTCTTACCGGGGCGGCGGAGACAGGCAACCTTTGGGAGACTAAGGCCAAACACTGAGACCACTATGAGATACGACAGTGTAATTAAGGGTGCGACGATCATTGATGGCCAGAACCAGCCTCCTTATGTGGCTGACGTGGCGATCATTGATGATGAAATTGTGGCGATAGGCCAGCTTGATACTTCCAACGCAGACGTGATCGTCAATGCTCGCGGACTGGTGCTCAGCCCCGGCTTTATTGATGTGCATACGCATGATGACACCAATGTGATCCGTATGCCTGAATGTATCCCCAAGATCTCCCAGGGTGTGACGACAACGATTGTCGGCAACTGTGGGATCAGTGCATCTCCGGCGGTACTGAAAGCGGCACCACCCGATCCGATGAATCTGCTCGGAGAACAAAAAGACTTCGAGTATCCAACGTTTGCCAGCTATGTCGAGGCTGTTAATCACGCTCAACCTGCCGTGAACGTGGCGGCGTTGGTGGGACATACCACGTTGCGGAACAACGTGATGGATGACCTTTACCGTACCGCCACAACGGAGGAAATTGAGGCGATGAGAAAAGCGCTTGAGCAAGCGCTTGAGGAAGGAGCCCTGGGGCTAAGCACTGGCCTTGCCTATGCCAGTGCCAAGAGCTGTGAAGAAAGCGAAGTACTGGCGTTAACGCAAGAGCTTTCGCGGTTCAATGCTATCTACACGACTCACCTGCGCACTGAGTTTGAAGGTATTTTGGATGCAATGGATGAGGCCTTTCGTGTTGGCATGGCAGCAAAAGTCCCAGTGGTGATTTCTCATCTTAAATGTGCAGGAGCAGGCAACTGGGGACGCACCGTTGAAGTCCTGAAAAAAATGGATAAGGCTCGCCAAGCACAGGATGTCGGCTGTGACTGTTATCCCTATACGGCCAGCTCCTCCACGCTTGATTTAAAGCAGGTGACTGATGAATATCCCATCTTTATCACCTGGTCTGATCCCCATCCTGAATTGGCAGGGCAGATGCTCTCCCACATTGCTGATGATCTCAATCTCAGCCTGATGGAAACTGCCAAGAAGCTTCAGCCTGCAGGCGCGGTATACCACAACATGGATGCTCAAGATGTGGAACGCGTTCTTCAGTACCCTCTCACCATGATTGGTTCTGATGGGCTGCCAAATGATCCTCACCCTCACCCTCGATTGTGGGGGGCGTTTCCCAGAGTTCTTGGCTATTACTGCCGAGAGCGGAAACTGTTTCCGCTCTCGACGGCCATTCACAAAATGACAGGCTTGTCAGCGCAGCGTTTCAATCTCACCAAACGTGGCGAAATCAAAGTGGGTTACTTTGCTGATTTGGTGTTATTCAACCCGGACGAAATTATTGATACCGCCAATTTTCATCAACCCAAGCAGGTTGCAAAAGGCATTCAGACTGTCTGGGTCAACGGAAAAATCAGTTACCAACTATCAACAGGGGTTCAGGGACGACATGGCCGTTTTCTGCGGCGCAAAATTACCGAACCCGCTAACAACCAAATAATGGAGATGAATTCATGACAATTAAAAGATATGGCGCAGAAGGCGGCACGGGTACTGGTGGGCAACATCTGCCTTTCTCCCGCGCGACTGAAGCGGGTGGTTTTCTTTATGTGTCCGGCCAAACCCCGATGATAGATGGCGAAGTGGTGGAAGGCGGAATTGTTGACCAATCCCGTTTGGCTATTCAGAACTGTGTCGACATCATGGAAGAGGCGGGTTACACACTGGCTGATGTGGTGCACGTGAAAGTGGTACTGACAGACTCGCGCTATTTCCAGTCTTTCAATAAAGTCTTTAGAGAATTCTTTGGTGAACATCCTCCAGCACGTATCTGTATGGTGTGTGATCTGGTGGTGGATGTGAAAGTCGAAGTCGATGTGACCTGCTACCGAGCAGATCGCGCCTGACCTGATACCATGCCGAGTCAATGGAAATGAATAAGCAAAGTTATCACGTTGCACTGGTGGGTGAATGTATGGTGGAGCTCAGTGGAGAGCCTCTTTCGCGATCCTATGGCGGCGATACCCTCAATACTGCGCTCTACCTAAGCCGCCTATTGTCAAAGGATCAAGTGACAGTCAGCTACGCCACTGCACTTGGTGAAGACGCCATTAGCGATGAGATGCAGCAAAACTGGCAGAGTGAAGGGATCGCGACCGGACTGGTTTCACGTCTACCCGGAAAAATGCCGGGATTATATCTCGTGGAAACAGACCCTCAGGGTGAGCGTACGTTTCACTATTGGCGCAGTGACAGTGCTGCTAAACGCTATTTTGATGATATTTCTCCGCTTGAGAAAATCATCAAAGGTGAAGGGTTGGATCTGCTGTACTTCAGCGGTATCAGCGTTGCTATTCTACCCATTGAGGGTCGAAATAAACTTCTGTCACTCATCCACGAAGCCCGGCGTCAGGGTACAACCATAGTGTTTGATAACAACTATCGCCCCCGGCTTTGGCAGGGTGGAGACGTTCAGGACTGGTATGGCGAGTGTTTGCGTGTAACCGATCTGGCGCTGATCACTCAAGATGATGATGAAGCGGTTTGGGGGGATCAGGACATAGCAACCCGCTGCCAAGCTTTTGGTTGTCAGGAAGTGGTGATCAAGCGTGGCGCTGAACCCTGCTCAGTCGTGACGGATTTGCAGAGCGCAGAACCCCGGCAGTTTTCCATTGCGGGTGAAAGCGTCGAGCGTGTGGTTGATACCTGTGCGGCGGGAGACTCATTTGCTGCTGGCTATCTGGCAGGATATATCAAGCAATGGCCAATCCCGAGACGGGTCGCGCTGGCACACAAATTAGCCGCTACAGTCATTCAGTATCCCGGTGCGGTGATAGAAAAATCCGCCATGCCAGATACATCAGTATTCGAATCAACATAAACAGGACATTTTCAGGAGCCCACCTGTGAGCACAACAATCTTTAATGAACTGGCGAAATATAAAGTCGTACCGGTTATTCAAATTGATGACATCAAACATGCGGAGCCTTTAGCAAAAGCGCTGGTAGAAAATGGCCTTCCGGTAGCCGAAGTCACCTTCCGCACTGATGTGGCAGCCGAAGCCATCAAAATTATGCGTGAAAGCCAGCCAGATTTGCTGGTGGGCGCAGGCACTGTGCTTACCACAAAACAGGCGGATGACGCGCTGGCCGCGGGCGCCATGTTTGCGGTTGCACCGGGCTTAAACCCGAATACGGTGAAACACTGTCAGGAGATTGGTCTTCCTATGGTGTCAGGGGTCAACAACCCAAGCCAAATTGAACAGGCACTGGAACTGGGAATGAACTTTGTGAAGTTTTTCCCTGCCGAAGCCTCAGGGGGTGTTGCGATGGTGAAAGCGCTGTTAGCGCCTTACCGTGATATTCAGATGATGCCAACAGGTGGGATCAGCCCCAAAAACGTCAAAGATTATCTAAGTATTGACCGCGTGGTTTGTTGCGGTGGAACCTGGATGGTACCAGGGTCGCTGATGAAAGAGGGCGATTGGGATGGACTCGGTAGGCTAATCAGTGAAGCTGTTGCTTTGGTTGAGTAAGCTGCTATGTAACGCTCAAAAATGCCAGCGTCTTGCTGCTACCTGTTTGTGCAAGGGCAATCACATCGCTGCCTTTCAAAGTGACTGGAATGGCTTTTTCCTGAATCAGGGTTGGGGACGAGAGCGCTTCAGGTAGCGCAGCAAGTAAAGCAGGAGAGAGATTCAACGATGAAAAAGTCATGGGCAGTCACAATGAGATTGGAAAGGTGGCGAAGTCTAACAGTGAGTCGCCAGAAATTGTACGAAAAGCTGTTTGATTTTGTAACGCGGTAGGAGGGGAAGAGAAAAGCAGGTACCGAAAAAAGTGGAGATACCTGCTTTTTGCTATTCCTGTAAACGGTCTGGCTAGATTGCATTTCGCTTGGCTAGATAGTGATCATCGCTCAAAGCATTCACTTTCAACTGCGTTATTGGCCTTCCATATCTACATGCTGAACGATATCCAATCGGATCCCTGCTGGGTCTTCAACCATAAAGTGGATTTGCCCCCATATCTCCTCTTTAAGCGTCATTGCAATGGGCAAATTCAGCTCTTTCGCGGCCGCATATGCTTTCGCTGCATCTTGGACTTCCAGAGATACGACGTATCCTTCCGGATTCATAATAGGATGAAGAAACGTCGGTTGGCTGGCATGTTCAGGCATTAGAAAGCCAAGCTGAACGCCAGAGCTAGGGGAGACAAGATGCAGGTAAAATGTGTCGTCATAAAATACAGCATTGAACCCAAAAACGGTTTCATAAAAACGCTTAACGGCTTCGAGCTCTGAAGTCACCATCACCGGGAACATGGCATTAATTTCTATCATAGTTTCTCTCCTGAAAACGAATGTGTGTTGAACAGAAGTGAGTATGTGTTATCGGCGATTCCGACGATTGTATAAAACGGACATTCGCTTAAATTCTTGTGGTGTTAGGCCAGAGAACCTTTTGAACTCGCGGATAAAGTGGGATTGGTCGTAATAGTGTGCCGCCCAGGATGATGCGCCTTGGTTTTCTTGAGTCAGCTGTTTAACTGTTTTCTGAAATCTCAAAACACTAGAGAAAGACTTTGGGGACATCCCCAAATGAAGTTGTGTCAGCCGCCTTAGCTGTCTAGCGGAAACGCCAAACTCGGCGCATTGCTTATCCGAAAGTTGAATAACAGATTCAGTATTGTGGAGGCAATAGCGGATGAAGCTAACCAAGCGTCGGTCTATCGAAGGGTACTTCACCTCTCTCAGCAAAGCCGTTCCAACATATTTGCATCTTTCATTAAACGAGGTAGTGCGTTGAAGACCTTCAAACACCTCCATGAAAACTGATGGCGACACGAGTTCGAGGGATCGCGTATCAGGTGTTACTGCATCCCACTCCCCGATAGGGTGCGGAATGAGACCTTGATTTGCCAGTACGCGAAATCTGATACCAAAGTAACTGACAGGCCCAGAGAGCGGGAACTCGATTGAGGAAAGAAAGGGCGAGACGATGACGTTGTCGTCGATATCTCCAACATTAATGATCCAGTCGACGCAATTGTCGGGCATGCTTCGATAGAAATGCTCGCCGAAGGGAACATCTAACTGCCAAAAGCTATGTATCCAGTGACTCAGAGGAGGAGGAGGCACATAGGCTTTATAAGCGTTTTGAAGAGTGACAGACCCTTGTGCAGGTTGATAGTCGATATCAAGCAATACTCGCTGCCTCTGTTATGAATGTGCTTCATTTTTTATATCACAGGCATTTAGGTTGGGACTGCTTTGTCCTGACTTACTTCCGTTTCATCAATAATGTGGGAGATTGCGCTCGATAACCCGGAAGGTGCTGCAATAGTGATTCAATCCATTGAAACTCTTGCTTGATAAGCATAGACGATGGGAATTCGAGTGAAACCAAAGCACCAGCTGATAGCTGGTGCTCAACTAATTTTATTGGTACCCATTTTTCTTTAGTACTTAACTTACTGTTTTTATTGCTTGCTGGGTAAGAGAAACCTCGGCATCCCCCTCCTGCTTTGTGGATTTTCGAAACAGAAGACCTCGGTACAAAATTTTTGGCAAGCTCAACATAACCAGAGGAACGAAATAGAGAACGGTGATGAATGAGATGGTCATACAGAACACAATGACCACGGCGATATTGTATTTCGCGACGGCGCCAAAATTGAACTGAAATATTAGTGGGAGCACGCCGAGGATCAGTGAGAATGAGGTCATAAACACCGCATTGAAGCGCTTTGCACATCCCTGAATGATGGCTTCTTTCATGGAGGCTTCTTGTCCATTCTCCTTTGCCAGCCTGAGTACTTCATACACCATGATCACGGCTTGCTTGGACGACAAACCCACAGCGGTCAAAATAGACAGGCGGGTGTAGATGTTGTCACTAAGCCCGAACAAGTCGAGGGCAATATAACCTGAGAAGTAGGTGATAGGTACGGTGGAAACCATGATGATGATCGGAGCTACCAGTGAATCAAACAGCACGGTGAGGAGAAGGAAAATCAGAATCAGAGAGAACAGGGTGATCTGAACGTGTTCTGTGACCGATTTAGAAATTGAGCGACTCGAACCTAACAACGTAATGTTGTGCTCGGGGACTCCTTTCGAAATCAGAATGTTTTTCAGGGTCTCGATGGCTTCGTATTTATTTGCACCCGACAAGGTTATCCCGCGAATTTGAACGCTAGGTAATCCATTGGTTTTATTGATGTCTCTTGGCTCGAAAGAAGGCTCGACCCGTTGAATGGCACTCTTCATAATTTGGCGGCTGCCATCGTCATACAGTGTGTAGTCATCAACCCAAGTCATTTGAGGCATTGGCGCGGCTCGGTTATAGCTTGACTCGGAAATACCAAGATAGACTTTCACATTGTCGTTAGCGTGGGGTGTTTTTCCTATGTAATTGGGCTGAGCAAAGGCGGCAATTAATGAAGCAAAGTAGCGATTTTCGGCACTGCCATACGTTGATGTATCTACAAGCGTTTCGATATTGAACTGGTTAGAAACGTACTTGGCGTCATGGATAAGAAACTCGTAGAGACCCGTCGCCCGAGCCTCACCAAGCGCCTTCTCTACTTTTTCCAAAATCTCTTCGGTGTCACTCCCCATCACGGCAATATCAATCGGAAAAGTTGAAGCACCGGGTATGTCTGTCGGAAGTATGACAAACGAGCGGCTGAGTGTTTCAGATGCCAGCAGTGACGCCAGACTCTCTGATTGTTTGACCAACATATTGTTTCTCTGAGGATTCTCGCTGAATTGTTGAAGGAGACTATTCAAATCTCCGAACAAGCCCTCAGAAGATGTTTCGTACTCAGGCTCTTTCAGACGCACGTAGTGAGTGATCATGTTGCTGTCTGGCACACCTGTGACATAGTTTGTCGATTCAACCCAAGGCAGACTTAGTACTTTCTCGGTCAGGGCGTTCGCTTGCTGCTGCACCTCGATAGATGTCGCATTTGGACTCACTTCGCTCAGTACCATCAGTAAGCGCTTGTCTTCTGGCGGCGCGACTTCATTGTTTGTGTTCTGCCAAGAAAGGTAACCGAAGGCCAGAATACCTAGCAATGCAAAGGCCATCGTCGCACGAAAACCGCGGCTTTCCGCAAACCAAACGAGTGAATGACGATAACTGCGCATGACCGGGTTTTGGTAAGGCGCAGACTTTCCATTTTCGTTTCGGACGAATTGGGAGGGCAAGAGCTTGGGAGTGACCAGCACAGAAACAAACAGCGAGCAGAGTAGTGCAATTGAAATGGACAAACCAAACTCCTTGCTGACAACACTGTAATCTGCACTGGAGAAGATGTAAGGCAAGTAGACAACAACCAGTGTGAGGGTGATGGCGACCAACACCATCATGATGGCTCTGAGATTGTTAAGTTGACGGTTCCCCGCTCTCGTTTTGTCTGACCCCTGATTTTGAAGATAGTCTGTGACCACAATAGAGTCATCAACCACCAAACCGATAGCGATAATCAATGCAGTGATCGTAATGAGGTTTATTGAATCCAGTGACACTGAAAAGAAAGCGAAGGCCAGCAGCAATGAAAGAGGAATGGAAAGCGAAATAGCAAGGGCTGATGCTGCGGAACGTGTAGTGAAATACACAATCAAACAAGTGACGACGACGGAAAGGATAATGGATATCAACGTCTCCTTAATAGAGCCGTAAAGCATCACCGTGCTGTCCATGATTTCCTGTGCCTTTAAATCAGGCTCGTTCTGCAAGAATGTGGTGATCATTTGCTTCACGTCACCGGCGACAGAGAGCGGGTTGTCTCTTCCATCAAAAGTCGCCAGAAGTACAACGCCATCTTTATCATTGAATTGTGCCTTAACCCTTGTGTACTCGTTATCTACACGGAAATTGGCGATATCAGAGAGGGTATGAATTCCTTCAGAATGGCTGTCTTCAATACGCAGTGTCGCCATCTTCTGAATGCCGTTGTTTACCTCTTTATGATGGAAAATCTCGTAATTCTCGCCATCAACCAGATAGCTGGCAGGCTGGGTAAACGCATTGCGTACTGCGTCATAAACCTGATTTAAAGCGAGGCCAGATGCATTGAGTTTGTCCTGACCGATATCGATGTAAATGGCATCACTTGGGCCATACAAGGCAACAGACTGGATACCTGGCAAGCTGCGGAGGATAGGTGTGATTTCAGTTTCCAGCAGTCGGCTCACCAGTGCATCTGAGCGAGATGAAGAAGTAAACACGTAACCCAGGTCAGGTGCATAATCGCCGTCATCGAGGCCAGAGGTCAGCTCATCCAGATTGTTTTGAACCATAGTACTGTTCGTCAGCGCATTACTGATGTCTCTTGCAACGGCATCAATATCCACGCTCTTGTCGAACTTTCCGGTGACGCGAAGGGTGTTGTTTCCAACCGTTAGACGGGTGTATTCGAGCCCGTCCTGGGATGCAAAAATATCTTCAATATCGCTGGCAACGTGTGTGGCGATGTATTTGGCAGGCTTATCGAAAAACTGCGCAGAGACAAAAATACTGCTGCTGCGCGAGTAAGGGAAAGAGGTGAGAGTGGCGAACTTCAGCGCTGCCAAACCACAGAGGGTGATGAGCAACATCAAAATGATGTAACCCATCTTTGAGTCAAAATACCGTTGTAGCGGTGATTGCGCCTTCATCGAACCATCCCCACTAGTTGTTGAGTGTCATTGTTGTCAGCTTTGGGCTGAGGTTTTACGCGCACAAGTTCGTTATCGAGTAGCTTAAAAGAGCCCGCTGTCGCAATGCGATCACCTGCGCTTAAACCGCTTTCCACTTCCAATATGCCATCGTCATACCAATGCACCTGAACATAAGCCTTGTTGACACGTCGACCTTTGAGTTTGAAAACATAAAATCCCTTGTAATCGAGATGAACATATTTGTTCTCGAGGAAAATCCCTTGCTCAGACTGGTAGAAGGGCAGGCTGGCTGTGCAGCGCTGGAATAGTGAACGGTTGGACATTGCTTTGACGTTGTCATTACCTTCATATGTATGGCTGACATTGCCGTAAAGCTTCACAAACTCGCCATTGTCTTCCGGCTCGAAGTGGCTGTAGTTGGCCATTGCCATCTGTCTTCTATCGTCAACGGATTGAAGTGGAATTTCGTTTTCCAAGGCCAACGACGAGAAAATGTGCAGCGGGATACGGGACGTAAACTCGAACGAACTGTTGCTGTAAAACGTAAGAACAGATACGCCAGGCACCACTCGGTCGTGCATTTTTACGCTTGGCGTTTCGAACACACCATCTTCCGGCGCATAAAACTTGAAGGATTTAAATAAAGCGGTTTGGTAGTCCACCTCTGCCCGGAGGTTATCCACTTCCAGTTGGAGTTGGTCCATCTCTTGTCTGGATTGCTTCACACTAAGCGAGCGGTAACGCTTGAGGTTGAGTGCCGCCAAGCGCAGATTGTTCTTCGCGACTTGATAGGCGTAGCGAACCGACTCATTTTCGATTTCTAACAATAACTCGCCCTTTTTCACCTGGTGTCCGCCTTTGCGCACATAAATCACTTCGCCTTCCACTTTTGGTGCGATGTGATAGATGTGTTGGGGCGCAATCATGCATGACGATTGATAAACCTTGTGACGTTGTTGCTGACGAACTGTCAGACTTTCAACTGTTTTAAGTTGGAAGCCAGCAGGTATCTCCGTCTCCGAGGTTTTCTTTTTTACACCAGCCAGCGCATCAGAAGCGGTAGAGGCCAGCACTAACAAAGGAAGAAAAAGGGCGAGTTTATTGTTCATAGTGTTTCCGCTACCTGTCGTTGTGGTTCACGGGATACAGGCTCTGGCATACGCAGGCCCTCGTATTTACCTTGCTTGAGGTATTGCTTGTTGTGCTTTCCGTTGTCGTTGATAGGAATGTCAATCAAGCGCTCAATCCGTTTTGGCAAGTGGGAAGAGAGGGCTGAGCGTTTCTGCAGACGTTCACGCACTGCTTCGTCGGATAAGGTTTTGCCGATTTCTTCGACGATAAATGCAGTAATGTCGAGGGATTTTGCATCCACCAAAATACAGGCATCTCGGATTTCAGGTTGAGACTTCAACCACTGCTCATGTTCTTTGCAGGAGTACTTCAAACCATCAATCTTGAACACTTCATCTTTACGCCCGCTGAGATACAGGTAACCATCGCTATCCATACGGCCATAATCACCGGTGGCGAGTTTCTTCTGGCGGTCATTTTCATCAAAGAAGATGGCTTTGCGCGTTGCTTCAGGATTGTCGAGGTATTCCGTCATGACGTGCGGGCCGGACACCACAATCTGACCTTCTTCACCATAGGGAACGGGTTGGTTGTTATCATCTAAGATCTCGATGCGTGTGCCGGGAATGGCAACGCCAACACTTTCCGGTTTGTTGGCATATTCATCAGGGTGAAGCCAAGTGGTGCGTTTGCACTCAGTCAGGCCATACATAGAGAAGAAGCGGCAGTTTGGAAAAACAGCCTGCATGTAATCGACTTCTCCACGGTGGATAGCTTCACCTGTGTTAGTGATTGTGGTGACAGACTCGAACTGACTCTTGCTGCCAAACTGCTTGATGAGACGGGCCATGGAGGGAACGATAGGGAAGTGTGTGGCGGATATCTTCTGGATCTCCATCAGATTTTTCTGGGGGATCATGAACGAAGAGGTCAGGTAAGTGCGGCAACCTGTGAACAGTGGGAAAAGGATCTGATAAAAACCGTAGTCAAAGTTCAATGGCAACGCATTGTAAATCACATCATCACTGTCGACTTCCAGATACTCGGTGATCGACTGGGCGGCAAAACTGACATTGCCATAGCTCAGCGCTACGCCTTTCGAACGGCCAGTTGAACCGGAAGTGAAGAACACCAGGCCAATGTCGGTGGCTACCGGGGCACGCTGACGTTGTTGCGAAGAAACCTGAGTGTCATTAACACCGGTTGCGCGGTCATTGCGAAGCCAGGCTTGCGCATTGAACGCTTCTGTTTCGGCATCACGATAGTAACCAAACTGATACTGAGCGTTTTGAGCATGCTCAGGGGCGATGAGCAAAAGGTCGGCTTCGTACTGGTCGATAATCGACTGGTTTTTCACCTTGTCAGCACGCGCGTCAATATTGGCAAATAATACGCCGAGCTTGTTGGCAGCCAGTAGAAGCGGCATGGTGTTGATACCGCGACCGGCGACGTACAGCAATCTGTCACCCAATCCCAATCCGAGTGCTGATAGCGCGTTGGCATAGTCATCGGCTTTTTCCCGAAGGGTGGTAAACGTCCAGTCGTGTTGCGAATCACTCAAACAAATCTTGTTCGGATAGCGTTGCTGGATATCGATCAATTGGTGGTACAGCGTCGTTTTCATAAGGTCACACTCTGCATTTTTTGCATCAAATGGTATTCATAGCGAGAACGTCCGATCTCAAACAGGATGAAGATGGCAGACGCGAAGAACGCTACAGCGAGTAAGGTGTATAGTTCGGTGCTGGTGGTGCAGTAAGGGCGCACCAGTTCTATCAGTACAACTTCGCCGCCGAGATAGAGGAAGTTGTAGATAAAGGCACGGCGGGAGCGGAACGTTTGCTCCATGAACACTGTCATGCCGACGTAGGTAGAAAGCACCAGAAGTGCGGGTGCAATGATGCGGAGATATTCGGCACACTCAGCAGCAACGCTGGGCTCATTGATCAGCCATTGCGCAATCTGCTCACTGAAAATGAATACCGCCAGCAGTACCGGGATCTGATAAAGCAGTGAGTGAGTGACAAACTGCGTCACACTGTTTTTCAGCATGCTGTAATCATATTCCGCTGAGTGCTTGTTGAAGCGGATTGCCTGACTGACGCCGACGGCAATAGACAGCATGATGATGATGTTCTGCACGCGGGAGTATAGCGGGAATGCAGAAGCAGCAGCATCACTGTATTGAAGCAGCACGTAGGTGATGTAGAACAACCAGGCAATCAGCAGCAGATAACTCGAGAAAATGGGTACAACAATGGTGAGTAACTGCTTGAATTGAGACCGCATCGCACCGAAGTAATGCATCACCCGGGGAGCCAGTAATTCGCGCAGTGTAGGTGATAGCGTTAACGCAATCGCCATCGACGCAATGGTTGAGCACACTGCTGCGTAGGGCATCGACATAACGCCGTGACCTTGCTTGGCAAACAGGTAAATCAAGCTCAGTTGCAGCACATTGGCGATAACGACAATGCTGGTGGCGGTAGCGTTTTTCTCTTTTGCGAACAGACAGGTCGTGAGAACGGAAGAGAAGGTAATGAGCATGAATGCCCCTGCCATTGCCGTCAGCAAATCGACAAAATCGAGGTAGGTGACAATTGGCAAGTCAAAGTAGGGACGAAGCATAGGAAGGACTCCCCATGCTATCGCTGACAATACGCCAAACACACCCACAGCCATCGCCAACAGGGTAGCGAGTGCTCCATGAACCTCGTTCGACTTTGTATCCTCGTGACTGGATACCACAGGGAGTGCCCCAGCCCTCAACGCATCTGACAGGGAAGAAAGGGTAAAACCGAACGGCATAAAGACCGTCAGGATCAACAGCGCCCGCTGGTCTTCCTGGCAGATAATCCACACCGCCAACAATTGCGTGACGAAAGTCGATGACGAGGAGGCAAAGATGGAGAGGGTTGAGACGATCTGTTTCATAGTCCTCTCCATGGGCTTTGATAGTCATTGCGCTTAAGGATGTTCACCAGATTGTGTTTCTGGATTACATGTGTGCCTTCCATGAAGTCCACGCCATAGCTATCCCGCATAAACTTGCGAACGTGAGTAAAGCGATCTGACTGAAGTTTCTGATAGTGCGTGAACAGAAACGGACGGATTTGTTTCACGAAATCATCCAGCTCAATTTTTGCCATTGATGAATATGCCGTGTTGTCCGGTTCTTTATCGGCAGTTCGTGCTGCCGCAATGTTCATTTCGCGCATGCTGGCCAAGGTGGTGTTGAAGTGACGGCAGGTTTCCAGTGGAATACCGACCTCTTCACCATGTTCAAGCAGCAGATCAATGACTGCCTGCGCGTAGCCAATACTCAGTCCGACGACACAGGGGCGCATTTTGTTAAAAGTGCGGATCATTGAGAACAATCCACGTTCACAGGGGTGAAGATGTTCGCCCAACAGATTTTCACGGGGTATGGGCATGTTGTTGAAAGTCAGATATGACAGACGCGCTCCGCGCATACAGTGTTGTTTGAGTAAGCGACGTTCTAGATGGCCACTGTTGATCATCTCTTTGGTCAGTAACGCCGCGCGAGTTGCGAGCGGGCTGCTGCCGGTTTTGAACAACACGACCCCCATTTCACCGCGGGCCCCGTTTCCGATAAGCCACTTTTCACCGTTTAAGACGTCGTTTTCCAGACGCGATTCCAGTCGCCCTGCATCACTGCCTTTGTTGGGTTCTGTGACAGCAAAAAACGTTCGGCAATCATGGGCTTTCAGGTAGTCATAAAACTGCGCTTTCTGCTCGTCAGAGCCCGCTTCATTTAAAATGACGCCTGATAGACTTGGACCGGGAGAAAACAGCAGCGAACCCGGGTCTCCGTACGAAAGCTGTTCGAACATGCGGACACGCTCTTCCGTGGTCATGGAAAAACTACTCAACAGGAGTTTATCCAGCGCCGGATTACGGAAATCGGCCCCTGTCAGAACATCCTGATAGCTGTCTACCGCTGTTGATATTTCACGTAACCATTCAATATGGTCGGCGTATTTCTCGCCATAGGTCGCTTGATATCTGTCTAAATTCATCATCGCCAGTACTCCAGATCATTCAGCAGCAGCGCGAACTGCAGGTGTTGTTCCACACTTGCCCCTGCCAGAATGGAAATGCCACCCTGAAGGTTGGAAATGATGTTAGATGCAAGCATGGTGCGGTCAGCGAGCGGTGAGAGGGTTTCAGGAAGTGAATCCGCCACCATCTCAAGCTGAAAAAGAAAACGATGGTAATCAGCCACAGACAGGCTGACGTTTTCGATGTCGATCAGAGAGGTTTCTCCGACTTTTTTGGTTTTTAGACGTTTGATCAGGTGGCGGAAGTTATCGAGAGAGTCTTGATGAAAAAGGCTCACTGCTTCTTGAGTGAAAGCCTCCCAGCTTTGTTCCTCCAGGTGGGATGGGAGAGACTTGGTGGTTTTCGGCAACTTCACAACACTGAAGTGCTTCAGTGATACTAGGTTTTCTATCTCCCATGTATTTAGTGAAACAGAGGTGTCGAAGGATGAGCCCTGCGTGTCCAGGATCACATAGCTATGGTTTGCCAGTGAAAGCTTGGAGACGATGACGCCAGTGATATTTTCCTGATGCTGATATTCAACAGCAGCGCATTGGTTTTCGAAGTCGAGACAATACATTACAACGGCCTCAGCAAAGTAAGAGTTGTATTCAACGATTCGGCATCTTCATCAACAAATAGCCAAATTCCATGTCGAAATGATTCAGGATTATTTTGATATTCCGATATCAACTTCGGTAAGGTGTTGACGGAATATTCATTGGTAAGGTAATAGGCATTATCTAATAGATCTTTGGAGAGCTCCCCTCTATCAGTTAGATAGTCAATTTGCTTAAAAGCAGCACTATTCCGTTGCAGGAATAACACACAGTCAGACGTACTCAACTGGTGGTTAGCCAACAAATTAGTAATCATGTTGGATAATGCGAAGGTTTCTGAATAAATCGTATTTTCATTTAAATACTGAGAATCCAAAACCTTAAATAGCGCGCTGGTATTATCTGCCTGACTAACAAATAATGCCGAACCACTTGAATGATTTGGCATGAGATTATTGTCTGGGAGAAAACGGGGTACGGAAGTTTGTTCCATACCTACCAATATTTTCTTCCTGAGATCTGACTTTTCATCAGTATTAAACAGAATGTGAAGCGCGGTAGTTGTAGCAATAGATCCTACATCACAGACATCGAGAATTTCGGCATCGAGATTGCTCTTCCAGAGGAAATATGTCGCGAAGGCAGAATAGTCTGGATCCCATTCCGGTGTCCAATAGCTAAAGGTGACGTCTGAGACATCAGGGAATTGCTCAAATGGCAATCCCTTGTCCAGCACATTATCAATAATATTGGTATAGCTATACTGGTCACCCATCAGAAAAGTCTCTTCAGACAGAGGCTTATCAGAGATTCGGTGTAGGTCTTTAAAATAGGTGACATACCGATCTCGTGGCGTCTGACTAAGATGCCTTTCTGACATAGGGAAGTGTTCACAGTAATTGATATACATAATTAAGCAGCCGTTTCGAGTGCAACGTTATCTACGATGTAATCCACCATGGCGCCGATTGAACTAAAGTGGCGCTCCTCTAAACTTTCTGGATTAATAGAAAAACCATCAATAGATTCTTCCAATTCCATCAGGAATGTCAGGGAGCCTAGTGAATCCATTCCCAGGTCATCACGAAGACTGGTATTTTCCGTGAGTTGAATATCTTCCGGTACTGTGATAGTTGATTTGAGAATAGTGACCATTTGATTGTATGCGTCTTGTCTTTCCATTTTGAACTCCATTTGTCCTGGTTGTGTACGGGAAATTAATTATTCAGTACAAAACCATTTAAGCGCAAAATGGATGATTTATAACCTGATACTTTTTACAGTGATGAGTGTAAGTTCTTTTATTAGGTTGAATTTTATAGGTTGTTCTAGGTTTGGAATTAAACTGTGTTAGATCTAACAGGTAATAAAAAAGCACCCATTAGGGTGCTTAATAAAAGAATGATGATTATTTTATAGCAAGATTGTCGTCAAAAAAATTAATGACATTTTTTATCAGTGTGTTCTGAAATTGCGCTCTGTCAATGGGAATGGGATCCCGGCAACTTTCAATGAAATAGTTAAACGGCCAAGAGCATGTCGGTAAATAGGCATAGTGACCCGCTTCCATGAGTTCTTGATGCTCTTTAACATAACTATGTTGCCGTGCCAGATCATCCATCTGACCGACTGAAATGAACTCATCTTTGATGCCATTGGCGAGGAATATAGCGGGTGCATCTGCAGATTTATCCAAATCAATCAATTCGGTATACGCGGGTGCAAAGAGAGCGATGGCTTTTGCGGGTATTGATGGAGTGGGTGTTAACTCTGGCTCTGCAGAAAGTGCGCTTATACGTTGACTGAACCTTGGGTTACAAATCAGCACATTGTCACCCGGCGAAAGCGATGCACAGTAATTTTCCTGTTTATCAAGCAGAGCTCGAAAGTGAGTGCTGGTGAGTGCGGCATAGCCTCCCAGCGAGTAACCGAGTATGCCAACGGGTAGCTGCTTTAGATTTGCATCATTGAGATACAAGTTCTCTAACAGAAGTTTCAAATGCCTTTGCCTGGCCACCATAGGGTCATTGGAAAGCTGACCACTCCTGAGCCCCTTCAAGTCTTGATGTGAAACGGCGGCAACCACGTATCCTGCTTGAGCAAGATTGGCCGCGTATCGTTGCAATGAGTCTGCATTGGCTGAAAAACCGTGGGAGACGAGAATAACGCCTTTTGGGGTCTCTTCGGACTCTGGTAATCGCCACAATTTGGCGGTGAGTGAGGTTTGCCCTTTTGGATCTTCAACACCAAAAGTTGAAACATTAAGTCCTTTCTCAAGTGTTATATCATTTTGCTGTTTAGAAAGCTGATAAATCGAAAACGCTACGCCGACAATGACGATTGCGACAATCGCAATGAAAATGCTCATCTTGCCCCTCATTCAGTGTCCTTTCCTTTGGTAATGGTGAATACCGTTGCCCCAAACGACGCCCCAATACCTGCAGCGACTGCGAGGCAATGCGCCGTTTGTCCGGCTTTCATCCCGTCATAGAAATCACCAAGATTGACGAAGACATCACCGCCAAAGCAGTGGCCAAGTCGGGAAATATTGCGCGAGTAGACTTTCTCCATGCCGACTCCGAGTTTCGCGGTGAGCTTCTTCCACGTTTGCACATTCACATTGTGTGGCAGAATCACATCAACCTGCTCGAGCGAAAGGTTAGCTTTATCCAAGCAACGACCGACGACCTTGGCAACATTCAGTTGGTAGTGTTCGTTATATTTTTGCTGAAGCCCATCATTGGTCTCGAGATAGATACCACCGGAGAACTCACCATCAAACAGGGTTGAAACCGCCACAACGGCAATGTCGCTTTCGGTACGGGTAAGTTTCACGAGATTGATAGTGTCGGAACTCAGCGCGACGGGGTTAACACGCAAATCTTCGTTGTCTGCAATATCTCCCGTGACAAGAAGAATGTTGTTCAACGAGACATTCCGCTCGAAGTACTGCATAAGCTGCATGGGGGTAGCGCACTTGGTAGCGGACGACGAAAAACCCAACCAACGGCTCCCTACGTCTTTGTCTGTCAGAGAGGCGCGGCTGCTTTTCAACATAACGCGCTCAGCGAATACCCCACATAATGCGCCAGTGTGATTGTGTACCACTGCATCGAAATCGGGTGCATCGTCAGCGCTTGCTTGGGCATAGATTGAAAGTGCCCGTGCGTAGTACTCGGTGCATGGCGTCCTGTCGTAATAGGGGATTTCGCCAAAGCCATACCATTGGCTGAATACTTTTGCTGACGAGGCACTGAGAAACAGGGCATCGTGGTCAGCCGCAACATTGAGTGTAGCGGGTGCCGGTGCTGTAACGTTACGACTGATATAAAACATAGTCGTCTTTCCTTATTGATAAAGTAGCGCGTTTACCCAATGTAGGGGAGACACTGATATCGCCATCCGGGAGGAAACGTTCGTCTTCAACAAGTAATCGATAGCAATCAAGGAACGCTTCTTCATTCAGGAAATCAACCGCTGCAATATCATCCAGCGCTTGGAGATGTGGCTTAAATTTGGGCATGACACCTGGCTTGGAGTCGGTGAGATAACCCCATAGGTCAAAGACATCAGCCTCGTAGCGACATAAACTTGCCAGATCAAACAACATGATTTTGCGCACGTACCAAAGCCCCATCTGTGCATTGGGTGTGCTGCCACTGAACCACTCAGCTCTGAGTTTTTTGGTGCGGATTTTGTGCCAGGCTCTGGGGCCTGAAATAAACTTGGCAGGGTCGACATTGACCGGGTTAATTCCTAAGTCCTGATGCTGCATCAAGCGCGAACTTCCTCTCGGTTCGAGCAGTTTCCAAGACTCACCGTCGTAATACTCCACAACCACATGATCAGCCAGCGCGCGTTTGGTGTCGTAGTACATATGAGTGAAGCCGTAACGAAGACGCGCAGGCACACCTTGAGCGCGGAATTGGCTGCAAATTAGCAGTGCGAGATCCCGGCAGCGACCGCCGACAGGAGATTGAGGGGTATTAGGATCAGGGTTCAGCTCAGCGTAGCGCTTAATGATTTCATTAACGGCGCGAAGTGATAGGTCGTTTTCGCGCTCTGGCCCCATCTCGTGAAATTCAGAGTGGTTGTAGTGAGCGACCAACTCGTTGGCAAGATCAATGGCAGCTTGTGGATCAGAAAGAATGTCTTCTCCATAGGCGGGTGCGAATTGCTGCCAAGCGTCAAATTCCGTGTAAGGAGTATGGGTAGAGTAAATTCTGGCGATATCCATCATGGCAGATTGTGCTGCGTTTGCTGTCATGGTCTTTCTCCCTGTAGTAATTCGTCGAGAACAGTCAGGCATTCGTTTTTCACCGTCTGTTCATGCTGAGATTGCGCTTCGGTATGGCTAGCTTGCCGGGGAAGGTGGATGAAATCGTAGTGCTCGCCTTCTGAAAGCAGGTGCAAGGTGGTTTTGTTGCGCTCAAACAGTTCAAGATAAGCTAATGGGCTGCCAAAAGTGGGGTGGCTATCTTGCTCTGAATGTATCAATTGAATATTGCTGATTGGTGCATCGCTGAGTGTGCCATTGAGGCCTCGGGTGGCTGATAAGCCGGGCGCCATCAGCAAGAGCTCATGTTGCCAGCCTGGGCAATTCCCGGCAGAAATAGCGCGGATTAGCGGATATATACCGGCGGAAAAAGACACATAACGAATACGATTAATGCGCTCTTCTGAGAGCACCACGCCTGTTAGCAGCGAAAATGCGCGCAGCATGGCACTGTATTCGGGATAAGCATCCGCCAATGCAGAAGCGACTTTATCTGGGTCTTCGCTTGGCTTTAGGTTTGGGTTGATATAGCAACCTGCCGACAATACCCAATAGCCTTGTTTTGCTAGCTTTTCGGCAAGATGGAAGCAATCAAAAGGACCTCCATTGAAGCCGGGAAGCATCAGGCAGAATTTCTCAACTTCCACATCCGGCTTCGCTTCAACGCAACGCGTTTTCACTGCGCTCCCCAGATGGCTCAAGTAGTATCGTGCGTTTTGTTGACGCTCAGGCGGATTTGCAAGTTCACTTAACGGACACCAAATTGCCAGATTTGTTGGCCTGCCTTCGAGCGTCACCAGGTTATTGAACATAGCAACGTCGGTTGGTGTCTGTGTATTTACTCTTGTTTGGCGGGGTGTTATGAGCGTATCAAGCATGGCAAGTCACCTGTTTAATGAGTGCTTTTTTGTCGAGCTTTCCATTTCTGTTCTGAGGAAGAGAAGTAACATTCACGAAGTGGGGCTGAACATAGTTGTCATACTGGTCGCGGAAGATGCGTGCCAACGCTGATTCGGAGATCTCAGCGTTCAAAGTGACCACAAGCAGACGCTCAAATGTGCCAGCTTCCCCCTGAGTAAATGGCATCACGACCACTTCTTCGGCACGCGATTTTTCTTTGACGAATGACTGACAGGCAGCGGTATTAAAACGATACCCGCCGATTTTGATGTCATCATCCTGACGGGCTATGAATACATGGTTTCCATCATCCTCGATGCGGATAATGTCTCCTGTCCGGAAGAGGTTTCCATGCTCTGGACTGAACGCGAATCGCAATGCGGTTTGCTCAGGGTTCTTCCAATAGGTTTTTAGCACTTGAGGGCCGGCAATATACGCTTCACCTGTGCCAAACGGTTGAAGCTCGCTGTCTGGTTTGGGTTGCACTAACAGTTGGTGACCACCAAAAGGTTTACCCAGCGGCATATGCTGCGGGTAGTGGGCATCTGCTTCAAACCGACATGCCATCATGGCAACGGTGCATTCTGTCGGGCCGTAATAGCTGTAAATGACACAATTCGGTGCTGCATCTTTCAGTGCTTTCAGCAGGGCGGGTTGCACTGGCTCACCACCTACAAAAGCGAGGCGCAGGTCTGGATATTGGTCGGGCTGCAGCTGACGTGTTTTCTGTAGATATGAAACGGTTGATGGAACCGATGCCCACACACTGACGCCATTGGCTTTGAGATAGCCGGAAAAGTTGAACTTATCATTTTCACGAAGCACGGCAATCGCACTTTGGTTGAACAGTGCAAGAAAGATTTCGTGAATGCTGAAATCAAAACTCAGTGGAGAAATATGGCTGAATACATCGTCAGCCTGAATACCGAACTCCTCACGTGTTGCTTCAAGATAATTGAGTAGATTTTGAGTCTCTACACTCACCCCTTTCGGGTTACCGGTGCTGCCTGAGGTGAAAATCAGGTATAACTCGCGGTTATTCAGCGAAGGCGAAGAAAATGATTGAGCGGTCTTGTGGAACGCATCGTCTCCCGCTTCGAAGCGCGACTGATTCAGACGATGCCCTTCTTGTGATACCAGTGTGGGACAGCCATGGGCTGTGGCTTCTTCAAGCAAGCGTGAATCCGGATTGTCGGTATAGAAAAAAGCGACAGGTAATTCCCGGAGCAATCTCGCCAGAGATCGGTTATCAATCTCCGCCGTTACTGGCACCAGGGTATAGCCATAAACAACGCTGAAAACGTACAGAGCGATGCTCTGGTAAGCGCGTTGAGCGGACATAATGATATGGGTGCCTTGCTGATGTTCGCCCTTGGCTTCTACGAGCTTATTCTTCAAGGTTTTGACATCATGAAGCAGCTCGTGATAGCGGTACGTTTTTCCCTGGTCGATGACGGCTTTTCGTTTGCCAGCATCGACCATGATATTAAATAGCTTGTCTCTCATTAAGAAATCCCTCTAGCTGAACTACTTCCAACACGCATGCGCCAAACATTCCCCCGGCACCTGCGGCAACGGCCAGAAACCTTAGCGGCGTGGAGGCTGTCGGGTTTGTGCCGGCAAGACGATGTTTTTCAATCGCGTCACTCAGGTTGATCACCATGTCATTGCAGAAGCAGTGCCCCTCGGTCTGGATATTGCGCGCAAAGAGCTTCTCTTCCGCTACATCGAGCGATTGGCAGAGAAAGCGCCATGACTTGATATTGATGTTGTGAGGCAGGATATGGTCGACCTCCTCCAGCGTGACGCCTGCTCTTTCAAGCGCAGAGTGGATGACCTGATGCATATTGCTGCGATAGCTGTCTTCGTAGGCTTTAGTTTCTGAACCTTCGCCCCAGATGCCGCGGGAAAAACGTCTGTCGTAGTGCATATGCACACTGCTGACGCGGATTTTTGGCGTGTCTGTCTGGGTCAAAAACAAACTGGTACTGCTGTCCCCTTGAACAGAGAGCCCACGAGTGATCCGCATTTCTTTACTAAAAGCCAATTCTCCGTTGTGAATGGCAACCTGATGTTCCGACTGTGTTCGGAACAGGAGATCAAGCTGCTTGAACAGTGATACACAGCGATTGGCATTGCCCGAACCCAAAGGGGTCAGGTTGTGGATGCGAGCTAATTTTCGGTCTAATGAAAGCCCAAAGCGCGTGCGTCTCGCGCCCGTGTTCGCACTTCGCAGCAGTGACGGGTTAACCGATTCGCTGCGAGAAACCAGAGGTAGCAGAATATCGTCGGTCGATGTGCCTTCTGGCAACACATTGACGGACTCTATTCCCATCATCTTTTTCAGGATATGGGCATTGAATGATGAGCAATGCACGGCTTCATGTTCTTCAATCAGCACCAATCTATGCTCTGGACGAATCACCCGGATTGCATCGATAGAGAGCGCTTTAGACGGTATCGTTACAGATGTCATGACACCACCTCTGCGTTGACCTGCTGGAAGAGAGATTTGTGGTCCACCTTCATATTTTTATTGAGTGGGATCGGACCGATATTGATTTTGAGTGGCAGGGCATAACTGGGTAACACAGTTGCGAGTTGATGCCGGATGTCGACTTCATTCAATCCCTCGCCTGAAATAAACAAGACGATGCCAACGGTGGTGCCGTTAGTAGAGTTTTTCTCCACGACCGCGAGGTTTGAACAAGGTATGGCTTGTCTAATCAGGTGTAGAATTTCATTCTTCTGTATGCGATGACCGCGGATCTGTAACTGATCATCTGCGCGGCCCAGGTAGTGGTTAGGCTTGCCGGGTGAGAGCTCGACAATGTCACCGGTGCGGTATAGAAGTTGTCCTGACTGCGGTTCTTCTACCAGTTTGTCACGGCAGAGCTTACCATCACGGAAATAACCATCGAAAACCTGGGCACCACCAACAAGCAGTTCGCCATGCCCTTCCTCTGAAATATGACCTTCACTCAGGACATAGAATGTCGTGTTATCCCAGGCGTTACCTATCGTGAGAACGCCATTTAGCACGTCATCATCACTTGGGCGGGTGACCTCTTTCCCTGATACCGATACAGTGCATTCTGTTGGGCCGTAGAGATTAAAAATACGACTGTTAGGTGCAAGGTCTCGCCATGCTTGCTGAATGACCATTGGGAATGCTTCACCGCAGATCATTGTTTTACGAATGCTGTTGAAGCGATGATTGCCGAATTTTTTTAACTGATTCAGATGGTTGATAAATGAAGGGACACACGACCAGAAGCTAATTTGGTGTTTATCGACAAAATTCTCAACGGTAGCTGGACTGAGAAGATCCGACTTCTCCGCAACACATAAACAGGCGTGATTGTGGATAGGTACATAGAGCTCGTGAATGTTGAAGTCGAAACAAACATCGTGAATGACTGAAAAACGATCGGTTCGATGGATGTTGAAAAAGCGTGTCGCGGCACTGAGGTATGCCTGCAGATTGTCGCTTTTTATCGGCACAGATTTAGGTACCCCAGTGGAACCGGAAGTGGACAGGATGTAAACACAATCCTCTAGCTGGAAAGGGTTTTTACCCGTGTTATCTGGCCGTTCCTTTGTTGTGTAGTTGAAGTCCGTATCACAAACCAGTGTCAGTGCGGCACGCTCAGAAATGGCAGACAGCTCTGATGCAGTTTCTGCGTCGGTAAGCAGCAAAAACGCCTGCCATTTCCCTGCTTTTGCTTCTGCACGTTCAAAAGGCTCGTTCAGTGAAATGGGCTCGTAGGTAATGCCTTCAATTCCCATCAAAAGGTTAAATAGATTGCTGAAAAAGGGTGAACGGGAGCAAGTGATAACAGGCACGTTAGGTTTCAAGTGGCCCGCTTCTTCAAGCAATACCTTCAACGCTGTCGACAGATCCAGAAGTTGGCGGTAGCTGATCTCCAAGTGTCGAAAACGTACTGCTGCAGCATCACCATAATGCGCCAGATTATCCTCGATAGTTTGGCGCAGAGGTGCGGTGTTTGGGGTGATATCAGTCATGGAAAAATTCCTTATCGGCTTCATTGCGCTTTAAGGTGACGCTGGAGAAAAAGCCGCCAACTCCTGCGGTAACGCAGAGAAAGAAATCAGGTGCGTGAGCAAAATCCGCGTCATCGGAGACGGTGAGTTGTTCCAACAGCTTAAGGTTGATGAACGCGTCGCTGCCGTAACAGTGGCCATGGTCAGAGACGCCACCGGTGAAGAATGTCAGTTGAGGGTTAGCTAGCTTCTTTTCAATAGCATTCCAGGTGTACACATTGACGTTATGCGGCACGACTGCAATTCGCGCTTCCGGATTTGTATTGATGGCTGCCAATGCCGATTCGATCAGAGCGACGATACGGTCTTTATAAGTTTTCTCGTAAACAGAGTGGCTATCAGACTCTTCCCAGGCTCCTCCGAAATGGGCGGGGTAAACCTGTGATTGATAGTCGACAAATTGGTAGTTGCCGGATGTGGCATCAAGACTGACCGCGCTTCTAGCATCGCCTGTGACGGTAGAGCCGGGAATGTCTTTTAGGATAGAAGTAAAGCCCGTGTCGCAAGTGACTATGACCTGTTTGCTTTCTTGCTGCCGGCGACGATAAAGGTCGATCACTTTAAATGTCGAGGCACAATTACTGGCCGTCGAGCCAAACAAAGCGCCTTTACCTTCACTAACACGGTTTAACTTACGAAGGCACGATTGGCCGAAGGGATAAACCTCTTGGCCAGTATGTGTATAGGCAAGGTAGGTTGAGCCTTTCAGTGCCGGCTGGTGGCAAAAATCATCCTGAAACAGGTACTGAGAGGGTGATTTGCGAGACACCGGCGTTTGGCTTATCCGGAATATCTTTTTGATGATGCCGACGTAGCCGTTGTCATAGCCGAGCTCTGAAAGCGTCGTTTCAACGGGCTCCCTGAGCTCTGCAGTGTCCGACCAATAATTTAAGTGGGTCATAATGCCAATCCGTTTGCTGACTTATGGCTATCATTGTTGTCCCTCTATCCCCATTCACCCAGCTGTCAGTTCTGACAGTTAGCCCCCAGAGAAAGCTGTGACATGGTTAATGAAGCTTCCCGACAAACGAAATGGAGGAAATATGTTTCGGAAGATGTTGCACGCATTGATCATGGCGGCAGTGATGTTGGTATCGCCCCTGACCTTCGCCAAATCAGACTTCAGCCAAGCGGAAATTCGCACGTTGATTAACGGCCATGAGCTCTCTGGCAGCCCTTGGGTTTTTGAGGAAAGTGATGAAATCAATCACTTTAAATTCTTGCGCGAAGAGCGGAATCAGGAGTATCTGGAGTATTTTGTCTATATGAGCCTTCGTGCTGAGAAGGCTTGTCATAACGTGTTGAGTCTCATCACCATCAACATGAACAGTGATGAAGTTGAAGCTGTGGATATGGTGCACCATGCCCCTGCGCCACGCTGTCTCACATATACAGAGTTCAAAAACCCATAAGAGGATGGCGTGTGATGTCTCAACAATTTTCTGTACCGCAAACACCGTTCTATGTGTATTCGCAGTCGACAATCCAACATCAGTGTCAGCGGTTAAAGCGGGCGGTGTTGCCGGATGTTTCTACCGTTTTATATTCTCTGAAAGCCAATCCAAATCCAGCTTTGGTTAATACCATCGTGGAGGAGGGGATGGGCTGTGATGTGAGCAGTGCATTTGAGTTGGATGTTGCTCTTTCCAGTGGGGTAAACCCCGAGAATATCGGCTGTGTTGGCCCCTACAAATCAACACGGCTACTGACGATGTGCGTGAAGAACAACATTGCTTTTGTGGCTGTTGAAAGTATTGAAGAATTGCTGGAATTGGCGGCGCTACGAAAGGAACATCAGTCAGACACGGCCATTCTGTTGCGACTTAATCCTGATATTGATATTTCGGGTGGCTCAATGAAGATGGGAGGTGCGGCGTCTCAGTTTGGTATCGCCGAATCAGAGTTTGAAGGTGTCCTGTCACTAGCACGTGAGCGTCAGATTCATATCCATGGTGTGCATGTTTACGCCACAACACGTGTGCTTGATCCGGATAGTTTTCTCGCCAACTTTTCTTCGCTTTGCGAATATCTGGCAGCGCTTCCTGAGCGGTTTAGGCTCAAGCTGGAGTGGCTCAATGTTGGGGGAGGGTTTGGGATTCCCTATTACAAGGGCGAACAGTCTTTGTGTCTTGAAGCGATTCAAGAAGAGCTTTTGAACCTACAACATGCTCTGGTGAAAAGGACGGGAGTAAGGCGTCTTTTCTTTGAAAGTGGCCGCTTTATTGTTGGAGAGGCGGGGAAAGCTGTTGTACAGGTGAAGTCAATCAAGCAATCCATGAATAAAACCTATGCCATTTGTGATGGTGGCTACAACTTGTTCCACGGTGCTACAGCCTTTGCGAACTTGATGCGAAAGCCTTACTTCATCAGTAAAGTAGACCCCGAAAACCTCAATATTCTGTCCGAATTACCGCTTCCTGAGCGGGATGTTAACGGTGAGGTGTATACCCTTGTTGGCCCACTTTGCACACCGTCAGACATCATTGCCGATAAGTATGTTTCTGAACCGCTCAATGCGGGCGACTATTTGGTTATCCATCAAGTGGGTGCTTATGCGATTACCAGTTCGCCTGGCCTGTTTATTGGTCACGGATTTCCCGCTGAGTACATGGCTACAGGGACGGACATTGTTCAAATCGGCAAGCAAGACTCTATTGAAGAAATGAAGCGACGATACGTCATTGAGGCGAAAAGAAATGAGCCTCAGCCCAGCACTTACAGTCAGTTGGAGGCTGTTTGAAGTCGCGTCGCAACGAAGCAAAAGTAAGCAAAAGAGAAATTATCAACTTCTCTTTTGCTTAAATTCTACCGTCGTTTCTTAGGGTCAATAGTTCCTGGTCATAAGTTGGGCTTCAGCAGTCCTTTTTTGATAGCCAGTGCAACTGCATGTTGACGGTTGGATGCGTCAAGTTTCTTGGTACAGTTGTTGAGGTGGAACAATACGGTGCGTTCAGATACATCGATGATCTTTGATATTTCCCATGCCGTCTTACCTTCACTTGCCCAGAAAAGACAGTCAGTCTCCCGTTGAGTTAGTGTGGCTTCACCTTTCCCTTTCTCCTTCACTTTCAGCAGCATGTAACACTCAAGGAGGTGTGTTGCCAAGGTGTGCGCGAAAGGAATAGCGGCGTTCAGTTTGTCACAATGGTTATCTTCATCCCCTATTGCCATGCTCAGAAGGACAAAATCACCCGACGCTGACTTGATAGGAACGGTAAACCCATTATGGAGTCCGTGCTCTTTGGCGGCACGCATCAGTTCCTGTTGTTTGGGATCTTGAAATTCTTCACGTTGGACAAGGGAATCCCAACGGATGGGAGACTGTTGGGTCATGATGTAGCTGACAACAGGGTCAACCCGTTGACTGTTTTGCTTAAAATAAATATCTAACCAGGGTTTAGGGTAATTACTCAATACATGAATGACAGGAGCGTGGAGGGATATTTGCTCAATCACGCCAAATAAATAAAAGGGTATTTCTACCAGTTCGCAAAACTCTTCGCAGAGCGTTTCTAGTTCTTGTGTATTTTTGATGTCACCTAGCTTATTGATGATGGCATACAGTTGTTGGGTGTCCATGATTGCCGTTTTCTCTTTCCATAATGCGTAGCCTGAGTAAAAAAATATTTAGACAAATAGAAAAAGCTGAACACCGCTCAGTCGATGGCCAGAAACTACCCTCTTATTTGTCTTTCTATTATCTTTTGCTGGCTTACAGCATGAATGACCTTAGCACTGTAGTTATCTAATTGACAAATTAGTAGACAGTAAATTAGGCAGGAAAGAGTAAGGTGAGACTAAATTCACTAAAGCGAGAATGATAAATTGAGTTGAAGAAACGAATAAATTTAGCAACATGCATACAATGTGATTTTTTCTTTAATATTTAATGTCGTACTCTTGAATTTCATTCTCAGTCATAGAGTTGATCGCACTAATTAAATGCTTTTTCACTTCAACTCTCTATTCCGATCTCCCTACGCATTTTCACTAGTACACCAGAGTCAAAGCCTTGAGTAGAAATGACTTTCCAATGCCATAAGCTGGGTATCTTAGGTTCGGGATGATTGGTTGAAGCGGGGTATTCAGCAAAGGAAGGAACACCTGTCAAAGCAACGTATAGGTTGCTTTCGTCGATGACGTTGGCATTGGCCAACTGGCAAAAAAAAGGGTATCCACAAAGTACAACCAGGACACTTTGACCGGCAGAAGCCAGCTTACTCTGCAAGGCTCTGAACGCTTCAACACTCTCTATTTCTATCGCACAGCATTTGTCTTTTATGACGTCTAGATGGGCGTCAACCTGATAGAGTGTTTTCTCAACAGCCACAATCGTGTCTTTCGTGAGTGCGTGATACAAAGTACTTTTCGCACCAAAGCCAGATAGAAAATGCTCATAAGCCACTCCTTGGCCCATCGCATTTATAGAAACAAAGCACGTTGTCCATGGTCTTTGCTGGCTTTGAATGGTGGCAGGCCCGAAGAAGAGCGACTCATTAGTCGCATCCAATTCAGGTTGGATGAGAGTGATGTCATCATGCTTAAAGGCTTCTACCCCCAATAAATTGCTCAGAGTGGGAGATAGTGTCGGGTAGCAAACGGTTTCAACATTAAGTTCTTGAATAAAAGCGTTTAACTCACTCTTGCTGTAAGAGAATCGATGAGGAGGTGAGGAAATATAAAGTCTTTGCGTCGAAGAGGATTTAAGGGGCTTCTTCGGGGTGTTGAATACCGGGTCGCCCAAAAAGCCAGTGTGGCTTTGTATTAGTTGGTTTTTCTGAAAGAGCATCCAGGCAATGCCATTCCGGTTAGAGAGGGATTTTGCCTTGTTTATTGTAATGACGAGTTCATCCGGCATCACATTGGAATTCAAGGTTGAATCAACATTTTTTAATGTCATGAGATTACTGTTATCTGAGTTGTCCAAGTTAATTTCCTTCAATGTCGAAACACAGACGCCAATTAAGTGAAAATTAAACGCCCGTTTGATAGATAAACGACACCCACATCCACAATAAGCAAACTATTGCAAATAATCTCCCTGTTATATGTGATAGGAAATTATACAAGGCCCATTCAACTTATTTATTTTTCATGTATTTATTGATGCTCATAAAATGACTGCTATTTTAGACAGCTTATCTAAAGAAATGCTCTGCAATAGCCTTTAACTCGTTCAGCAACGTTCGTTCAAAACAATGCCAACGGCTAAAGGATGAGACCATGAACCAGCTAATTACTCTGACTCCAGAAACACGTTTTTCCAATCAATCCGTGCTTAACGATATTTATCGCCTACGTCATCGCAGTTTCTTGGAACGTCTGGGGTGGGAAGTAAAATCTAATCAGAAAATGGAGTCTGACGATTTTGATCGTTCCGGTGCCAGCCATATCGCACTAAAAGATGAGGAAGGAAAAATTGTGGGATGTTGGAGAGCGTTACCAACACAGCAGAGCTACATGCTAAAAGATGTGTTTCCGCAATTACTCCAGGGTGAAGCCGCTCCTGAGGAAGAGGGCGTATGGGAAATTTCGCGATTTACAACGGCGCGGGAGAGCTACACGGAAGCAAGCAATGGCTGGTTTGGCAATCATGCACTCACTTTGATTCGATCTTTTTATGACTTTGCCAAACAAAATGACATCCGTGCCTATGTCTTTGTAACTACTGTGGGGTGTGAGCGCATGTTACGTTCTTTAGGGTTAAATATGCGTAGAATGGGAGAAGGCAAGTCTCTTCAGGTAGGAAAAGAACGTTCAGTAGCACTTTGGTTGGATGTGGACGAGTCTTTGAACTTCAATCTAAATTGATTACAGAAGGGGGCTTGCCCCCTCCTCGTTATCTATCTGACCAAACCGCAAACTCGTTTCCACTGGGCTCGGTAAAATGAAAACGTCTGCCACCTGGGAATTCGAAAATCGGCTTTACAATCTTGCCACCAGTCTGCTTCACATTGATTTCTGTCTGCTCCAAAGACTCACTGTAAAACACCAATAGTGCCCCGCCGTTTGAGGTCTCTGAGCACATCTCCGCGCGGAAGAATCCGCCATCCAAACCTTCGTCAGAAAAGGCGGTGTAATCAGGGCCGTAATCGGTGAAGGTCCAGCCGAAAGCTTCAGAGAAAAAGGATTTGGTGGCTAACAGGTCGCGGGCGGGAAATTCAACGTAGTTCAGTTTACCGTGTTGGTTCATTGGCGCACTCCAAGGTCGTCAGGAACGCGACCATGTCCGGCCGCGCAGCCATTCAAGATGATTGAAGTTATCCTAAATGAAGGACGTTGATCGCTTTGAGATCAAAGGCAACTTCCTGAAAACAAACTGTCTTAAAACGTAATCAAAATGCCATGCGGTGAAGTGGGTTACATTCGGCTTTGAGTTGTTTCCTTTGTTGCACCTGAATCTGAAGGTTCGAAGAATTGACGAAAAGTGAAGGCATATTCTGACTCGCCATGTTCGCGTAAATGTTCCAGCCTCTCTTTTGCTTCTTCCAGCGAAGGGATATGTCCTTCCGGAATCCACCACATCACAAAGTTGTGTGAGCTTGGTTTTTCAAACCATTCATTGCGGCGCTTCATGATGTCCACATGGTGGGTTTTGAACATGAACTGTTTGAGTGCATCGGCGGACGCCCAAACAGAGAGGTTAATCAGGGTATTAGGGTTACCAAACAGGCGGTAGCTGAGCACCTTGCTGTAGGAGTCTTTGAAGCGCCACACATACCCGCGGGACGATTCCGCTGTCGCATTGACTGAGGGAATGTTATCGACAAAGTCCTTCAAAAGTGGGTCGTCGATATTGGCTTTGGCAATCGAGATATTTAGCTCGGCGAGGTGCATTCCATTTTCCCTAATTTGTCTGTTCATCAACCTCCCACGAATCGTCAGAGGGGTAAAGTCACCCTAAGACGATGCGAGGAGTGCGTCTCACTCATGCAGTGATGTGGAAGTTACCAGACATGGAAATGCGGGTATTGAACAAAATTTCACCTCTATCACCTAACTGCCATGCGAGCGTCATTGAAGTGAAACCTAAAGTCGTAAAGGTAGCGTCCCAGAATTTGGTGATAGGTTTATAAAGGAGTTTCCCCATGCGTAAGCAGCGCAACCTACTCGTTTCTGTGTTGGCACTATCAGTCAGCGCGGGTTTGCATGCCGCAGAGCAATCTTCATTCCAGCGTATTAGCGCGGTATCGACGGCAAACAACATCCCACCGGGCGTAGAAAAAAGTCACGAAACCTCTGCGGAAATTATTGCTGTCAGTGAAGACGGCAACACATTGGTTTACACCGATAGCCCGTTGAAAGGCGTGGGGATGCTGGATATCACCAACCCGAAAAAGCCAACAGGGAAAGGCTTTGTTTCACTGAATGGTGAGCCAACCTCGATTGACGTTCTGGGTGATACTTTTGTCACCGGCGTGAATACCTCAGAAAGTTACACTCAGCCGTCTGGCTATCTTGAACAGCGAAATCTTACCACAGGTGTTCGCATAGAAAAGTGCGAACTTGGTGGCCAGCCGGACTCTGTTGCCGTGGCAAAAGATGGCAGCTTCGTCGCTGTGGCGATTGAAAATGAGCGTGATGAAGACCTGAACGATGGTGTGCTTCCACAATTCCCAGCCGGCCACCTTGCGCTGGTGCCTGTTAGAAACGGCAAGCTTGCTTGTGAGGCTCAGAAAAAAGTCGCGATGACAGGCTTAGCCGACATCGCACCCGAAGATCCAGAGCCAGAATTTGTGGATATCAACAGCCTTGGCGAAATCGTGGTCACCCTGCAAGAGAACAACCACTTGGTGATTGTGGACGGCAAAAAAGGTGAAGTGATTGCGCACTTCCCAGCCGGTGCTGTTGACCTGGAAAACGTCGACTTGGATGAAGAACGTGCACTGACCTTTGATGGCACTCAAAAGAACCGTAAGCGTGAACCGGATGCGGTGAAATGGCTGGATGACGAGCGCTTTGTCATTGCCAATGAAGGTGACTACGAAGGCGGTTCGCGCGGCTTTACCATCTTTAACAAGCAAGGCGACGTGCTGTTTGAGTCGGGCCTTGATCTGGAATACCGCATCGCAATGGCGGGTCACTACCCGGAAAAACGCTCTGGTAACAAAGGCGCAGAGCCGGAAGGCTTGGAAGTCGGCACGTATAACGGTCAGCAATACATTTTCGTGTTGTCTGAGCGTGGTTCTGTCGTCGGCGTATACCGCGACACAGGTAAAGCGCCGGAGTTTGTTCAGCTGTTGCCTTCTGGCATTGCACCGGAATCTGCCGTTGCGATTCCACAGCGTGGTCTGCTGGCGACGGCCAACGAGAAAGATCTGATTGAAGATGGCGGCGTGCGTGCTCATGTGATGCTTTATCAGATTGGCAGCGAAGAACCCTCTTACCCACAAATTGAATCTGTGATGGTTGATGGCAAGCCCATTGGTTGGGGGGCGTTGTCAGGTCTGGTAGCGGATCCAAGCAACGAAAACACCCTGTACGCCGTGAACGACAGTTTCTATAAAGCGCAGCCTTCGATTTTTGTGGTCGATGCTTCTTCCATGCCAGCCAAAATCACAACGCGTATTCCTGTGATGAAAGACGGCAAACCAGCGAAGAAACTGGACTTGGAAGGGATTACTACAGATGGCAAAGGTGGTTTCTGGTTAGCGTCTGAAGGGCGCACTGACAAAGAGATCCCACACGCTCTGTATCGCACTGATGCCAATGGCAACATCGTAGAAACGGTCGAATTCCCAGCTGAATTGCTGGCTGTGGAAAAACGCTACGGCTCAGAAGGCATCACCCGTGTAGGCGACAACCTCTGGATTGCGATTCAGCGTAGCTGGAAAGATGACCCTGAAAACACCGTAAAGCTGGTGCAATACAACACCAAATCTGGTGAGTGGAAAGCGGTGCGCTACCCCACAGAGCCAGCGGAAAATGGCTGGGTAGGTTTGTCTGAAATTACTGTCTACGAAGGTGCGCTTTACATCATAGAACGTGATAACCAAATTGGTGACGCGGCGAAAGTGAAGCAACTGACCCGCGTGTTACTGACTGATGCCAAACCCGCCGCATTGGGCGGTGAACTACCACTGGTTAGCAAAGAAGTGGTATACGATTTCATTCCAGATCTGAAAGCGCAGGGTGGTTTCGTGACGGATAAAATTGAAGGCTTTGCGATCACTAAAGACGGTAAAGCGTTTGCTGTCACCGACAATGACGGTGTGGATGACAGCAGCGGTGAGACCTTCTTCTTCCCGCTATCCAAAGATGGAAAGGCGCTGGATTTTGCGACCTTGCGTCCGTAATCCAACGACCTAAAAAACAAACCGCCGGCGCAATTCCGGCGGTTTGTTTTAAAGGATTAACTGGTAGCTCAACAAATCGTGGTGCTGTCCCTGAATCAACGTCGCGTTTAACGCTTTACTTTGGTAAGCAAACCCGGCGCTCTCAAGCACTTTGATAGAGGCTTGGTTACCCGAAGACACTTTTCCCACTACATAGTCCAGTTCAAGTTGCTCACGACATACTTCCACCAATGCCAGTAATGCGCGCTTGGCGATACCTTTGCCCAAATATTCATGACAAACGCGATAGCCAATCTCAACATGGTCGTCGTAAATGGTATGAATATTGGCTCTGGCAACGATTTTGTCGCCATCGTAAATCACATACATAAGATGGGTTTCAGTGCTTTGGTTTTCTACCAGTTCACGAGTGGCATCGGTGAGCCCAACCAGATTGAAATAGCCCGAGGGCCTTGGCGGTATGAATTGCTCAAACCACGTTTTGTTGCGGCACTCGAAATCCAGCAATGCTTGGCAATCATTTAGGCTGAGAGGTGATAGCGAAACCGTTTCCATCTAGCGGGTAAGTGTCCTTGTTTACATTGTAAATTGTTAAAAAGGCTGCTCAGTGAACCGGCTCATCAGTTTCCAATGTTTAGATGAATAATCTGTGGTGACATCAGAACCTGTGTTTAACCAAAAATGGTCTTGGGTAAACATCATTGTCGGGTGGTAATTTGGCTGGGTTGAAGCCAGTGGATACTGTCGGCCAAAACCGCGTTTTTGGGTCGCTTCCAACACATACTCGTTACCATTGATGAACAACACTACCCAGGCATGACCACCACCGTCATAAGTACCAACCGCCACGCGCGCGTCATACCCTGCTTCTATCAACCAGTCTGCCAGCAAGATAGCGTGGTCCTCACAATCCCCAGAAGGGTAGTAGTAAGACTGCTTGCTCGATTGCCAAATTTCCATCAGGCCACCGTATTGTTCGTGGTCATACTGATAGGTTTTCTTTCTGGCGATCACCAGCATGGGCAACATAGGGTTGTCGACCTTGAAAGGCAGATAGCCTTCTAGGTAACTGTGTGTCAGGTGAAAGTTCCCTTTGATATCGGGTGCCAGCGCCGTAAAAGGGCGGTTATTGGTTTGGTAGGTGTAAAACCCGTTATTCCCCTTTAAAGACGCACGCCAACGGGCGATTTCCGTATGAGAGACCTTACGGTTTGATTCAAGCAAGGTGAGAAAACCATTGCTTCCATCAAATTCGATATCCGCTGGCGTCAAGGCGCTGGTGGAAGCGGTTATCTGCTTTTCAGTGTAACTTGGCACATCTGGCAGTTTGGCCTTTCTCTCTTCGAGCAGGCTGGCCACTACGGCCAACACCAACATCAGCGGAAGATAAAACTTGAGGTTCATGGTTTAACTGCGAAAACCGAACGCGACGATAACCGCAACGAAAATGAGGATGGTTGATGCAAAAAGTGAAACCGCCACATTGCCCTTCTTCATTTCCTCTTCTATATCCACATTCTTCAGTAGTTTCTTATCCACCCACAACAGGGCGTAAACGCCAACCAGCAAAGAAATGATGGTGTAAATGAGGTTGATGGAAAGGTTGAGAATTGAAGCGAAAAAGAACTCGCTGCCCATAGTTGCACTCCTTGCATAGGGTAAGTATCGATTGCGTTGATAGTACTGTTTTTTATCAAGCTATTCGATGCAAATGCTTGGTAAAGCGAGCCTTATCAAACCTTACAAAAATGTATAGTTCGCGAAAAGTTGGCGAAAGCCCCTTTGGTTAGAGTATCCATGTCGACAGGGAAATGTCCTTGTCCACCGATACCAATAACGAGGATGACACTATGAAAAAGACAATGATTTTTAAGCCTGCTGCTATTTCTGCTGTATTGGGTCTGAGCGCCATGATGGCGGTAGGTACCGCAAACGCGGGTGACGCACCAAAGTCACTGAATGAAGATGCAGTCAGCCTGGTTCAGGCGGTTGAGATTGCCAAAAACGCCACTGGCGGCGTGGTGCTAGAAGCTGAACGCGACGTAGAAATGGGCCAGGCGGTATACGAGATTGAACTGGCAAGTGAAACCGGCGAAGAAATCAAAACCGTGGTGAACGCGACGACAGGAGAAGTGATCCTGACGAAAACCCGCCGCGACCATGACGATCACCACGATGACGACGACGTAGAAGATGCGATCTGGCTGTCAGGTATCAAAGACGGGACTTACCTGTCACTGGAACAAGCGCTGATGCAAGCAGAAACCCAGGTAGGCGGTAAAGCGTGGAGCATTGAGCAAGATGACCACCGTGGCCAGCCTTCTTATGAAGTTGAGCTTCTGGATGCAAACGGCAAACGCGTTGAAACCCGAATCAATGCGATGGCTTCTAAATAAGCCCGCTCCAAAGGTCAACAGACCCTAAAACGTCATTATCGAATTTATCTGTAGGGGCGATGCCGTCCCTGATTGGAGGTACACATGAGCGACGAAAACAAAAACACATCAATGTGGCAACGCGCAAAAGAGATGGTGAAACGTGTTGTTCAAGAGGCACCTATGGCAATTCTGGGTGTTGTGAGTTTCTCACTACTATTTATGCTGGGACTGGTTACACTGGGAATCAGTTTGATGGCAGGGGTTGCCGCCATCATTATGGCAAAATGGCAACAGCGCAAGATGGCGAACGACATTGCCAACCCAACAGATAAGAGAAACGACGAAGAACCCATTGCGGCTATGTAAGCCGCAATGTTATCCCGAACAGAGAGAGTCCCTATGCGCGTGTTGTTGGTCGAGGACGATACCAGCCTCAGTAGTTTTGTAGAAAAAGGCCTGCGTGAAGCAGGCCATCAGGTTGAAGTCACCGACAATGGTAAGCATGCGCTCACGCTTTGTATGGCAGAAAGCTACGACGTGGCGATTGTCGATCGTATGTTGCCGGGGCTGGATGGCCTCTCTTTGGTAAAAGCGCTGCGTGCAGCTCAGGTCGGCACGCCGATTCTCTTTCTGACCGCCCTAGGCGGTGTAGACGATCGCGTGCAGGGCTTGGAAGCGGGTGGTGATGATTACCTCACCAAGCCTTTCGCGTTTTCTGAGCTGTTGGCTCGCGTCACCGCGCTTTCCCGCCGTTCTGTGTTGAAGTCCACTGAAGCCAGCCCTGAAATCAGTTATGGCGACGTGGTGCTGAACCTGTTTGAGCATTCCGCCACCCGTCAGGGGCAGCCACTCGATTTACAGCCGAAAGAGTTCCGTATTCTGGAGCTGTTCCTCCGCCACCCTGGGAGAGTGATCACCCGTACCATGCTGCTTGAACACGTTTGGGATATTCATTTCGACCCGCAAACCAGTGTGGTGGAAACCCACATCAGCCGCCTTCGCAATAAGCTCGAAAAGCCATTTGGCGATACGCTGATCCAGACCGTCCGTGGTGTGGGCTACAAGCTTGAACAAAAAGGCGGTGAGGCGAAATGAAAGCCAGAGTGACGGACTTTTTCCATCGCCACTTTTCCAAGCGCAAACTGTTGTCGGTGTTGCCGTCATGGATGAAAAGCTCTGCTACCCAGCAAGGTTTGATGTTTGGTGGCGTGTCGATTATCAGTCTGGTACTGATGGCAACCGTGACTTTCTTCTATGTCGAGCATGAACTGAAAGATCAAAACCGCGAGATAGTGAAAGAGTCCCAACAGCTAGCTACCGGTCACCATAAAAAAGTAGATGATGACCCGATTGAAGATGACGAGATTCTTGCGGTGCTGGCGTCTGGTTTTGTGCTTGCTGGCGTACTGGTGTCGATTTTCACCGTTGCTTTGGTTATTGCGATGAGCCGTATCAGCCAAAAACGCATCAATCACATCGAAAGCGTGCTCAATGCGGCGGCTGAGGGCGATCTTTCCGCTCGGACCGACGTGAAATACACACACAACGATTTGGCGCGCATTTCAGTTTCTGTCGATGACATGCTGTCACGGCTGGAAGGCTCGGTGGCGGCAATGAGCGACATCTCTGCCAACATCGCTCACGAGCTAAAAACACCGATTACCCGCTTGCGCCATAACCTGCTGACACTGCGGGAAGACGCCGATCGTGTTGAGCCAAACCTCGATGACGCTTTTATCGAGGAACTAGATAGAGCACTGGAAGATTCGCAGCGTTTGGCCTCTATTTTTGATGCATTGCTGCGGATATCCCAGATTGAGTCCGGTGCACGCCGAAGCCGCTTTATGGCGCTTGACCTGAATAATGTCATCGAGACGGTGGCTGAGATTTACGTCGATGTCGCCGAAGATGCAGAGATGACGCTGACGGTAGAGAAGCCTGACTCACCACTGATGATTCAAGGCGATCGAGAGCTGCTTATCCAGCAGGTAGCTAACTTGATTGAGAACGCGCTGCGTTATTGTCCAGCGGGTAGTCAAATCCAGCTTCGCTGCGGTGAAAATCCGGAAAACGGCAATGTGTGGCTCGAAGTGAGCGATAATGGCCCCGGCATCTCTGATGAAGAAAAAGAGCGCGTGTTCGAGCGTTTATACCGTGTCGACAAAAGCCGCACCGATGGTGGCCTTGGTCTAGGGTTGTCCTTGGCAAAAGCCGTGGCTGGTTTGCATTACGGCCATATTGAGCTGTTTGATGCAGAACCGGGGTTGGGCGTCAGGGTAGCTATCCCGGTTCGCTAGGGTTAATTAAACGCACTATTAGATTGTTTTTATTAATAAAGAAAGTGGGAGGTGTATAGGTTCGGGAATAATAATTCTTAAACTGTCACCTTTCTTTTTATATGAAACAGATTTCATTTTTCTTTTATTTAATCAAAGTAATTCAATTGGATATTTCTTTGGCGATTGTTTAATCCGGGTCTCATTTATTTCTACGACACCTTCAATTCTCACTTGTGAGAATTGAAGGTGTCGATTGTTGATATGTTCTACTCAATGCCAGAATAACGAAATGCTTCTCTGGTTAGGCGGTTTAATTCGCTTTCTTTCATTTGGTTATGAACAACGGTGATGCGTCCGAGGTAAATTAAAGGCACTTCAGAAGCCCTGCCTTCGAGGTGAAATTTAATGGCTTCAGCGGTGGCCACACCCAGATCATCGCTCATCCGCATTGGCGTCGCATCTAACTCACCCGCCCGAATTTTTTCGATCTCTTTTGCGGTGCCACCCCAGCCCGTCACATAAATGTCAGACAATCTGTCTGCTTCACCAAGCGCTTCGACAGCCCCCATGGTCATGGCGGTATTGGCATTGTGTATCATCGATACTTCGGGAAAATTATTGAGTACCAATCGCACACCGTCAGCCCCTCCGAGTTTCTGATATTGGCCAAAGTGTTCGTAGATATTGCGCCAGTTACCTTTCCGCTGTACGCAGTCGATAAACCCTTGAGAACGTTGGGTATCTGTAATGCCAGGAATACCTCGGTTGGCAGCAAATTCCACCTCTTTGCCCACGTGCTTTATCACATGGTCGCAAAGTACATCAGCGCCCATGGCACTCGAAAAGTCGAACCAGGCGTCAGGCTGATGGGTCCATGTGCTGTCTGGGGTATGGAACGCCCAAATGAAGGTTTTGAACTTGTCCGACGCCGAGAGTTTCTGGATGTTGTCCGCCTGTAAGTCCAGCTCGGAAGGGCCGAAAATCACGAAGTCATACGGCGGCTCAGCATTAAGCACTTGATCTGTATATTGCGATTGCAATGAGTGCTCGATTTGCTTTGAGGGGTACTCATGAACCTCATAGGGTAGTTTTAAGTCCAGTAAGCGTTTGGTCATCGCTTTGAAATTTTTCACCCAAAAATCAGAGATGTCTGCACTCGGGTAAATAACTGCAATACGCATAGGTTTGCTTAATTTTTCTATATTCGTCGGTAATGGTGGTTCACTAACGGTTTTCTGAAATGTTTTAAGTTTTTCATTATTCGAATTATTTAGGTTTTCTTTAGATGAAACTGAAAAAGACATCACCCATAAAGCAAAAACCAGGCCTGCCACTATACTTCTTTTCATTTTCCTTCCTTGTGGTTTACCAACTGGAAAAACTCTATTAACATGCTTATTAATGATACATGAGAATTATAAATCGGACTGGTTTCATTCTTTGAGTGCTTATATTTTTTCCCGATTCAAGACTTTTATCATCTTTTTCTTCGCTACAACGTGTTCTGCCGAAACGATGACAGCGTACTACGTTGCTTATGCGCAGGAAAAAGTGAGAAGAGCGATATCTGAGAATGCTGTCTGGCGTGGCCCTACGACCGGCCCAAGTATCGTGAGCGACAAAAACATTATTTTCGTTGCTTCTGACTTGAGAAATGGTGGGGTGTACGGCGTTGGGAAAGGGATGTCTGAAGCCATTTCCAATATCGACTGGCACCTTAGGTTTATTGATGGGTTTGGCTCAGAGGTTCGACAAGGAGCAGCCATCAAGAAAGCCATCAGTTTCAAACCGGATGCGATTGTGCTCGGTGGCATCGACGCCCAGCATCACAAAGACGTTCTTAAGATAGCCAAGAGCCAAGGGATCGTGGTGATTGGTTGGCATGCAACCGAGTTAGCAGGTGGGAACAGCGAACTGGGTCTTTTCATGAACGTCACTACAGATCCGCTCGCTGTTGCGGAGATTGCCGCCATGCTGGCTATCGTCAACTCCAAAGGGCGTGCAAAAACCCTGATATTCACAGACCCCAACTATAAAATTGCCACCATCAAAGCGAACGCCATGGCGGACACCATCCGGCGTTGTGCAAACTGTGAAGTTTTGGAGGTCAACGCGCTGCCGCTGGATAAAATTGCCGAGCAGATGCCAGTAACGTTTGAAGGCCTTTGGAAGAAATATGGCGCAGATATTACGCACATCCTCGCCATCAACGACCTCTATATTGACTATGTTATCCCTTCGCTAGAAACAAACGTTGAACAGCAAATTCATATACCGCAGAACATCTCTGCCGGTGACGGAAGCCGTGCGGCCTATAAGCGCATCAATAATGGCAGCTTCCAGTTAGCAACAGTTCCAGAGCCTCTCTACTTGCATGGTTGGCAGATCACGGATGAACTGAACCGCGCATTCAACCAACTTCCCCCGAGTGGATATTCCGCGCCTGTACACATGGTGACACCAGATAATGTAAGTGAATTGATTGGCAAGCAAGAACGTGGTGTGTACGACCCGAAAAATGGCTACCGCGATGCCTACCTCAAGATATGGAAGCCATGATGAATCTGAACAATACCAGCATTACCCAAAGGCTTATCATCTCAAGCCTCATCTCTCTCCTGATGGTGAGCTTCGCTGTTCTGATCGTCATTCGTTCCCTGTTCTATGTCGAATCCACGCTGAAAACAGAAACTTCCCGTCACGTTTCTGAGCTGATTGTGAACTCCGAAATCAGTCGTCGCGTCTTTGCATTGACCTCACGGGTCAAGCTATTGGAACAAACCTTCCTGTACAGTGAAACTGCGCTCTCTGAAGAAGCGTTTAACATTGATTTCCAACTGCAAAGGCTAAGAGATCTCTCTACGAATCAGGATTTTTCCTATCAAATAGATGCGTTCATCGACAACTTCCACCGCTTTCTCGGCAGCTCTCTGGCGCTGAACCGGATCCTAAAACAGACCAAAACCATTGATGCGACCTTGGCCGATCAACTCGACGCGCTTGAGGTGGCAGTGGCAGCGAGCAAGTTAGAACACCTCGGCGAAGAAGAGGTGACTATCTACAACAACGAGCTCGATATTATCGCCATGCTTCGTGAGTCATTTCTGATGGTTGGCAAAATGTTGGGGGATATTCATAGCCGCATTACGCCCGAAACCGAAAAAGTGCTGCTCATAGAGGCTGAAAAGGAGCTGGATATTCTTCAGCTTCATCTGGAAAACGTGGACATATCCACCATGGCAGTCCGAACGCAGAAAATCGCAATTAAGCGGACCTTAGAGCGATACCATGCGACGCTCAGGAAAATCCGCGCCAACCTGGACCAGCGTTGGATTGTGATGGCGGCACTTGTTCAGGCTCAGGCAGGTTTGCTTGAAATGGTGGAAAGCACGGAATCCCGTGTGCAGGAGCAAACCTTACAGCTCACCACCCAGTTAGAAGATGTGATCACTGAGTCTCGCTTCAACGCTATCATCATTAGTCTGTTGGCATTTTTGTTCTCTGTACTGCTGGTTAATCACGTTGTCAGCAGACATATCCAGAAGCCTTTGGACGATCTTAAAGATGGATTCGATCGCTTGGTTTCCCATGGAACCAAACGGCCCATTGATTTGGGACGTACGGATGAGTGGGGGCATATTGAGAATGCCTACAACAACATGGCAGCGAGATTGTCTGAGGCTTATCAGGCCATTACCGAAGAGAAAAAAAACTTCGACTTTCTTGCCCATCATGACCCGTTGACCCGCCTGGCGAATAGATTACTCGCGACGAAAGAGCTGCGTAACCAAATCGCTGACTCCAAGGAGAATGGCACCAAATTCCTGCTTCTTTATCTGGATATTGATGAATTCAAAACCATTAATGACTCCCTGGGACATGCCGCGGGAGACAATTTGCTGGTTAACGTGGCGGAGAAATTGACCAGATTGATTGGTGATTCCGGCTTTGTCGCGCGCATGGGGGGTGATGAGTTTATGATCCTCATTCCTAACACTCACTTAGAGCAAGGGAAGCTCATCGCGCAGCGAATTAATAAGGCAATTAAGCAGCCTTACTACATTGAAAAAAATACAATTTTTGTATCAACCAGTATCGGTATCTGTGAGTTCCCTGACCACGGACATGATGGTGAAACACTGATCCGGAATGCAGATACAGCGATGTATTACGCGAAACGCAATGGTCGCGACAGTTACCGTATTTATACGGATGAAATGACCACAGAAGTGAACGACATCATCGAAACCAACCGCGGTTTAAACCATGCGGTTCGTCGAGATGAACTGACTGTTTTTTTCCAACCCAAAGTGAACTTAGCATCCGGCAATATTGTTGGTGCAGAAGCTTTGGTGCGGTGGAAGCATCCTAAACTGGGCTTGCTTCCGCCGTCTGCTTTCATGGAAGTCGCAGAGAAATCTGATCTGGTTGTCGACATCGACAAATGGGTGTTTAGCAAGGTAGCCAGATTGGTCACAGAGTGGAAAAACGCGGGTATCGACACGTCAAGTATCCTTATCTCCGTTAACTTCTCCGCAAGAATGTTCTACATGACAGATTTGGCAGAGCAACTGCAAAAAATCCTCGATAAGACAGATTGCGAGCCGAGTCAGCTGATTTTGGAAATCACGGAACGCGACATGATGCGGGACTTTGAAACCTGCGTCAGGACAATCGAAACCCTGCACGCCAAAGGCTACAAAATCGCGATTGATGACTTCGGTACGGGTTACTCCTCGCTCTCTGTGCTTAAAAATCTGTCCGCCGATTACATCAAGCTCGACCGCAGCTTCATCAAAGACGTTCACTCATCATCGTCGGACTATGAAATCACCAAAGCGATTCTCCAACTGGCTAAAGTGCTGGATTTATCCGTGGTGGCAGAAGGGGCAGAAACTCGACCGCATGTCGATACATTGCGTCAGCTTGGGTGTGCTTCGGCTCAAGGCTACTATTTTGCCAAACCGCTGCCCGTTGATGGTTGGCTTGACTACTTGGAAGAAAATAAGCGCAAGGCCAGTCAGAGTGACGTTATCAGGCTGAAATCCGTGACATAAAGCCTTGCTATTGGCGGGTATTGAGCGGCCGAATAGTATCACTCCGTACATTGTTATGAGGTAGCTTTTTCTCTCGATTCCAACCGATAAACATGATTCATAAAACAGCCCTTCAAGGGCTGTTTTTCGTTGGAGAGGATGAAGATGTATGAGGACTAGCGGACAAATTTCACCAAGTGGGATTTTACCGTGTTAAGGTTTTCAAAGTTCAGCGAGTAACAGGGAGTTTGAGATGATCGCAAGGGAATGGAAAGCGCGGTGTCCAAAGCATCATGAAGAGGGTTTTATCGCTTATCTTTATGAAACCGGAGTGAAAGAAACGTCTGAGACTGAGGGCTTTCAGGGGGCGCAGATCTTCAAGCGCGAGATGGATGGAAATTCAGAAATCACTTTAATCAGCTACTGGAAAGATCTGGAGTGCATTAAGGCCTTTGCGGGTGAAGATATCGGCATTGCCCGTTTGTACCCGGAAGATGAAAAGTATGAACTGAAACCTGACTTTCACGTGTCTCACTATGAAGTAGTTGAAAGTCGTTTAAACCAATAAACAAGATACTCATTAACAATGAAAAAAGCTTCGCCAGAAAAACCGTTGGAAGAGATCTACTTTGCAGGTGGCTGCCTGTGGGGCGTGCAAGAGTTTATGCGCCACTTGCCAGGTGTGATATCCACTGAAGCGGGAAGGGCTAACGGCACCAGCGATTCAACGGCCACACCTTATGATGGTTATGCCGAATGTGTACGAACACAATTCGACCCTGACACGGTCTCAGTAGAGACGTTGATGGGATATTTCTTTGAAATCATCGATCCGCACAGTGTGAACCAGCAAGGCGAAGATGTCGGCGAGAAATACCGCACAGGCATATACAGCAACCATCCAGAGCATTTGACCATTGCCCGCGAATTCATTGCGGCCAGGGAAGATGCGGAAAAGATTGCAGTGGAAGTCTTGCCCCTGAGTAACTATGTGCCGAGTGATGATGAGCATCAAGACAGGCTGACCCGTTTTCCTGATGACTATTGCCATATCCCTCTGGATTTATTGCATAAATATAAGAAGAAATAGATTAAAGCCAAGGATGAAGGAATGAACAGAACAATCGCATTAACCCTGACACTTTGTAGCGCCTTGCTGGTGCCGCCTGTGGCTTCGGCAACGGAGCGCGCCGAGTATGGTTGGGAAATGATTGAGCAGGGCGCGATGGTGGTGGATGTTCGTACTCCGGGTGAATTCGATGATGGCCACCTGAGTGGCGCGGTGAATTACCCGGTGACGGAATTGGATAAACACATCCAGAGTTTAGATAAAGACACACCGCTGGTATTGTATTGCCGAAGTGGTGTTCGCTCAGGTGCGGCGTATCAATACCTGCTGAGCAAAGGCTTCACCAATCTTCACAATGCAGGTGGTTTTGAAGAAATGAAAAACGCGAAGTAAATGACTTCGCGTTTTTCTTTTAGACAGTCTCTAACGTACCGGCCTAGATTTTCCCTTCGTTAAAGTCTTTTTGGAAGTAGAGCACCTTCTGCAGATATCGTCTCGCCTCGTCTTTCGGGTGTCGGGTTGTCAGGGCATCATAGACCTGACGCGGAGACTTGCGGTTAAGCTCTACCATCGCCTGTTTGCGATCGTTATGGAAGGTCGCCAGAACACCGCCTGTGCCGCCGTTGTAGGCGGAAATCATGCTGAAGTGCCTGGATGACGCATTCTTTACATCACGCAGATAACGGGTTTTCAGAATGTGCAGATACGCCGTGCCTGTGTCGATATTGTTCGCCGGATCGAACAGGTACTCTTTGGTCGGCATTCCCGGCTTTTTCTTCACCAGATTAAACACATCTGCGCCTGCTGTTTTCGGGATCACCTGCATCAAGCCGTATGCGCCCGCATGGCTGACTGCATAAGGGTTAAAGCTGCTCTCGGTTTTGATCACTGCGTAAATCAGATCTTCTGGAATGTCGTAACGCTTTGAGGCGTCGCGAACATAGTGTGCATACTGGTATTCACGCTGCTCCAAATGGTCTTTCACCATATCAATCTGCACGTAATAAGCTTTGCCTCGTTTGATGGTTTTACTTTGCAGCTTGTTATCGATGAGGTAATCCGCAAAGCGGTTTGCGCGCCATTCCCACTCAATCGACTTGCCTTCCTGATCGACAATCTGACCGAGGAAAAATGGCTTTCCGGTGAGCTCAATATCTTTGTCCGTAAACTGCTCGACGTGCTTGGGGTCAGCGGGCATTAATACCGTTTGAACGATGGCTTTTTGCAGCTTCTCCATCGGCTGGCGCTGGGCAACGGTAGAAACATAGATCTTACCTGCCTCAAAGTCGATGTGTGCACGGGTCTGATAACCGTCCAGATACTTCACATAGCGGTGTTTGCTGGACTCGACATACTCATCGTCGCCCCATTGTTTTTTCGCTTCTTTCGCAATATAAGCGAACAGGGCGTTGATTGCCTTTTTGTTGGCATCAGACACGGGTTGGCTGGTCACAGGTGGTGGTGTGTTATCGCAATTGCAGTCCGGGGTTTCGGGCGCTGACGAGCAGCCAGCAAGCAGGGTTGCTGACAGCAGAAGAATGGTTTTTTTCATCGTCACTTCTGATTGTTGTTTTTGTTCTTAGTGAATAGAGGCGACGATGCTATGCCTGACCTTTAAAAAAGGAAAGAAATTTGTCGGTATCGGGGCAGCTAAAGAAAGAAATTTTGCACTAACACACAAGGTGTTAGTGCGCTTTTTGAGCAGCTTTAGTTAAGTTGTCCGACGATATGTTTCGCGATAGGAAAGCAAGATGTCGCAGCCGGTGAAGGGGCGTTACAAACGACCAATGCGTGCTCGGTTTTGTGGAACAGGAAATCATCCACCAGATCGCCATTTTGGTAGACCGCTTGAGCGCGAATACCGGAGGGGTAGGAAAGCAAATCTTGATTGGTGAGGGAAGGACAATACTTCTGCACTTCTTTTAAGTATCCCGGCTTCCAGAACCCGTTTCTCAGCTCCTTCATGGCGGATTTGAAGTTGCGGCGAATCACTTTGTAAAAGCCTGCGTATTGCAGCATTTCAACCACGTCAGCCGGAGAGAAAGAAAAGCGAGAGTAGCCCTCACGGGCAAGGCTCAACACCGCATTTGGGCCAACGGTGACTGAGCCGTCAATCATCTTGGTCAGGTGGACACCCAGAAATGGCAAGGCGGGATCAGGAATCGGATAAATCAGGCTGCTGATAATGGCATTATGCTCAGTCGCCAACTGGTAGTAATCGCCCCGAAACGGCACCATCTGGAAATCGGGCGTTTCACCCAGCATACGCACAACGCGGTCTGACATGATGCCTGCGCAGGAAATCAGTTTGCCGGTATGGAAGGTTTGCTCGCCTGCCACCACGGTCACGCCATCTTTAGATTCCTGAATATATTCAACAGGATGGCCGTAGAACACATCACCACCTCTCTCCTTGATCATACTTCCAAGTTTTTCGCAGATTTGGAGGTAGCTGACGATGCCTGTCGAAGGGACAAATATGGCACCAAGCCCACTGATATTTGGCTCTTTTTCCTTAAGCTGTGCAGCGTCCAGCACATCGAATTCCAGTTCGTTGTCAGCCGCCCGGGCTTTTAATGCTTCCATGCGTTCAAGCTCAATCTCGCTGGTGGCGACCAGCAGCTTGCCGCACTCTTCGAAAGGGATTTGGTGTTCGGTACAGAAAGCTTTGATGGCCTGATTCCCTTCTTTGCAAAAGCGGGCCTTCATACTGCCGGGCGTGTAGTAGACACCGGCATGGATCACACCGCTGTTGCGTCCGGTTTGGTGACTGGCGGGTTGGGTTTCTTTTTCGACAACCACGACCCTGGCGTTGGGCTCACGTTGCTGTAGCTCATTGGCCACACTGAGGCCGACGATACCTGCGCCGATGATCAAATAATCACAATTCACCATGTGTCAGTCCCTGCTAATGACGCTCGTGAGAGTGATGATTGAATGATAAATCGACAGCGATGGGAAGGTATGTACTGTGAGTCTGTGACGGGGATAGGGTGTTAACCCGCTGTCTTTCTTTTGCTTAAACCTTCTTTCACGTGTGTATTCCCCAGCCCCACTTTGGAGGAAGAAATGATCCTGGCGAGGGGAACAGGTTCACCGTATATGTAGCCTTGTGTGTAATCCAGTCCAACTTCCATCACCTGGCGTAGGTCTTCATCAGAATTGACTTTCTGTGCTGCGGTTTTGACTTTGAGCGAGTCGCTGACTTGTTTGATGGATTCAACGATACGCCTGTCGACCTTGCTCGATTTCATCATGGAGATAATGCTGCCATCAATTTTGAGCAGGCTGATATTGAACTTGCGCAGATACCCGAACGACGTCAACTCGGCACCGAAACTGTCAACGGCGACTTCACAACCCAGTTTTCTTAACGAAGAAACAATCTGTTGTGAACGCACGGTATCAATCAAGAGGGTGCTCTCTTTTACTTCGATACAAACTTGTTGGGCAGGCAAGGCGCTTTTCTTTATCAAACCCAGACAATAGCTCATGAAACTGTCGTTGTAGAAAGCCCCTGAAGAGATGTTTACCGCGACCGACATGCCTGTTTGCGCCAGTGCAGACGCTTGCGTGACCAGCACTTCATTGAAGACCCAGCGCTCAATGCTGATCAATCGGCCGGTAGGTTCTGCGGCGGCCAGGAATTCCGCGGGTAACAAGAGATCGCCATCTTCCGTGATCAGCCTGACTAGCAGCTCATGCCAGGTTTGATCTTCCTGATTGGTAGGAACGATAGGCATGCTTAAAAGACTGAATGAATTCGCAGAGATGGCGGTATCAATACGCTGCAGCAAAAAGTCGCGACGGAAAGAAATGCCGTCCTTAAGCAAGGATGCATCAAAGATTGAAATAGCGTGCTGACTGCCCTCAGAGATCGACTCCAATGCCACCTGCGCTTGATAGATGAGCTGGAATGGAGTGTTGTTCGTGTCGTCTGCTGCGGTCAAACCCATTGAGCATCCTAATGGGTAGGAAAAGTCACCTTGTTGGTACTTCAACGCGCCAATTTTCTCTGCCAGTGTGACCAGAGAATAGCGAGCGTGTTCGACGGATTCATGTTCCAGCAGCATGCTAAATTGGGTATCACTGATTCTGGCAACGCACTGCTTACCCAATGCTTTGATTAAAAGTGCCACCGATTTAATGAGCTGATCACGGATCTGCTCGCCGAAGGCATCTGTCAGAATATCGAGCCCACTGATTTCTATCACCACCAGTGCATGCGGCTCTGTGCCCTTTAAGCTGTCGATGTGGCTTTGTAATCTATGTTCAAACGCGCGTTGGTTTGGCAACTTCGTTAGCGTATCTATCGCTGACTTCTCTTCCAGCCCTGCAATCCTCTCTGCTACCGTCGCTGTTTGATAGTGGAAAGTCAGCACCCAGCCGCTGGGTGCTGCGCCATCGAGGATGACAGGGGTCGCTTCTAAATATACCAACTTCTCCTGATTATGTTCAGTTTGCAGGGTAAAGGTGCCCCTCAAACGGAAGTCTTGGTGGTAGGCCGAGAGTAGGTGCGCAAAGGTGTATTGGTTCTGGCGATCAAAGATATTGAACTGTTCGTCGATGTTAGTACCAACCAGCTCTTCTGGGGAGAAGCCAGTGAAGACCGAAGCATGGCGGTTGATAAAGGTTATCCGAAGCAGGGAATCCAGCGCGACGATGCCATCTGTGACGGATTCCGCTGCCGTGGCCAGCAAAAGGTTTTCACGTTCGAGTTGTACGTTTTCCCGCTGGATTAAGGTTGTTTCCTGACATAGCCCGACCAAACGGGATCCCGATTCAGAGTGAATGACCCTGGCCAAAATATGATGGTACACCACATGTCCATGCGCGTTTTGTACCTGGATGTTGAAACTGAGTTGATCGTTGTTCATACGGGTGATGTTGAACATAGAATCAAGCTGATGGCGGTCTGAAGGCAGTACTCTTTCCCGCCAAAGAGATGTAGTCATATGCTCGCCATTGTGTAGCTCAAATAAGGCGTACATTTCTTCGTTCCAATAGAGCTGTTCTGTTTCAGGCGTGTATTCCCACAGGCCAAAATCACACACCTGACCGACCAACTCTGTTTGTTTGGCTGCCATGGCTTCTTGCAGGGACAACGCTCTTTCGTCATCAATGTCAGTAATGGTACCAATCACTTTGGTCGTCATGCCGTGGCTGTCATATTCAATAGGTTGGCAGTTGTCCCTTACCCAGCGATATCGCTCATTATCATCCAACAAGCGGTATTCTATGGCCCCTGAGTGTCCCCCGTTTTGGGTTAACGTATGCTGGTACTCGCGCAGGTCTTCAGGGTGAATACGGGACATCCATTCGTAAAGGCGTTTTACTTCAGTGGCTTTAATGCCAATGGCTTGCTCGGAATTTTCGGAAAGTTGCAGGTATTTAGTGTGGCACTCCATTTCATAGACGGCGGTATGGTTAATGCCGAGGGCGAATTCAAATTTCTTGGACCACATTTTCCGCTCGTCATCAAAGCGCCGGTCTTTATCAATATCCTGCACTTGATAGATGTATTGCTGGGTGTTACCCGTCCATTTGTCCCGGATGATTGAAACGGCAATACGTGTCCAAACGACTTGCTTGTTTTTACGGGTCAGGCGGACTTCTGCTTGGAAGTTACTGATTTTACTTTGAGCAAGGAGTTGGAGCTTTTCATTTGCGGTGTCTTTGTCGCGGTGAAAAACTAACTGGCGGAAGGTTTTGTTTTCCAACTCTTCCCCAGTGTAGCCAATCAGGTCAATGAAGCTTCGATTCGCATTACTCATTTTGCCATCAGGCTGCACCATTACTGTACCGATGACAGAAGACTGCATGGCGTTTGAAAACAACTCTGCGCGCTCATCACTCATTTTTTGAATGTGCAGTAGACGTGCTGATTTCACCGCTAGAATGGCACCCAGTAACATAGCTCCACTGATGGGAAGAAGCAGAGCGGTTGGGTTGGAAGGTTCAACTGAGAGCGATAAATTCTCTCCCGGGTTAACCAAGAGCAAATCCAAGGTAACTGATACGACAAAGGCGGTAAAAAACGCTGAGAGTCTATCTAAGACAGCACCAGCCAATGTTAACGCGATAGCGATAGCAATGAACGGGAAAGCGACATGGGTGAGCAGCCACCCAGAAAGCGCTGCGATAGCGAAGATAGTGAGGACGGTCGTGGGTCGATAAATGCTGGAAGGCAGCTCTTTATCTCGCTGCAGCAAGGTATAGATCAATGGGGTGATGGCGAGAAAACCGATAACATCTCCCAGATACCAAGCCGGAGCAACGACTTCAAAAGGAATGGATAATTCTCGATTGAGTACCCAACCACCGAGCACCGCGCCCGAAATCGGCACTAGGATGACCGTAAATAAAACAAAAAAGCTAAACGCTTTAAGAGAAAGGAAAGGTTCAGCGTATCGACTTATCAGCACCAGAGACAGGCTGCCAAGAATGATGGTCGTGCTGTTTGCGGCTGAGAGTTGAATACTTTGTAGAGGGTCATCACCGAAAATAATATTGGAAAGTAAGATGGCAACAAAAGCAGTGCCAACAAGGGCAAAACGCTGGCTGGGAGGAGCCAGAGCGATCATGGCGATACTGAAACCATTGGTATACCAAATAAACGCGGCGCTGTTGGGTTGGCGTAAAAAATAGATGGCATACAGCGACTCAATCAGACAGCCCAGAAACAACAGCATCACGCGGAGCAAAACCGCATTCTCTGGAAATACGTCCTTAGAAGATGGGGGCGCTGTCGATGGCGTCATTCTGTCATCCGAACCATGAGTCAAAAAAGGAAACTCTCCCTTTCGGCAGGCGCTGACAGCGAAGCCACACCTTAAAGGCAGAGTTATGTCTCAAAAGTTTAGATGATGTCTCATTGTTGTGCCGAGAAAGACCGGCTGTTTTACAGCGCGTTATTCGTGATGTTACAGCTCGTTATATTTGACCGCTTTCCCAAAGCACTTCTCGGGTGGGTATTTCTTACGGTTGTGCGCAATCTTTTCATCACAGGCTTTTTCTAAGTCCACGCCACAACGGTCGGCAATACGGATGAGATAAAGTTGAATATCCGCCAGCTCATGCTCAAGCGCCTGACGCTTTTCTGAAGGGAAATTTTCTGCCTGTTCCGGCGTCAGCCACTGAAACAACTCTGCCAGTTCGCCCACTTCGCCGCTCAAGGCCATCACAAGATTCTTGGGGTTATGAAATTGCTCCCAATCACGTTCGCGCGCAAATTCGGCCATCTCAGCTTCCAAACGAAGGAATGCACTTTGGGGTTTATCAGTCATTGGGAAACTTCCTTTCAATCAATAGCACTCTAGGGGCAGTAGTGTGTCATGGATTGAAGCACGGGAAAACTGAAGCGTTGGATTGCCTCCATAGTCACTAAACAACTGGTTTACCTGTCCTATTTTTGTGAAAGCAGGGAATTTATCTGCCCAGTGAAAGCAATGACGCGCTAATCCTGTCTATTCTGTAAGTAGAACCATGGAGCTGGGTACCCACTTTGAATGACATCACCGCCACATTGCTGACGTTTTCCCCTGTGACCCTCTTTTTCGCGGTGATCCTCCTGTCTTATCTACTCGAAGATTTGGCCATTGTGACGGCAAGCGTTGCGGCGTCGCAGGGTGTGATGTCTATCCCTGCCGCACTGGCGGCGATTTTTGTTGGCATCGCCACAGGCGATATTGGCTTGTATGCACTTGGCTTGTGGGCTCGCCGCTGGAGAAAACTGCGCGGATTTTTACTGACCAAGCCGAGCGTGAGAATGATACGCCGCAAACTGCGTGCCCATGCGTTTGGCAATTTGTTCCTTATTCGTTTTGTGCCGGGTCTAAGGTTTGTGGGTTTTTGCCTCAGCGGTTTTTTCCGCGTGGGGCTGAAGCCATTTTTATCTGCTGTTTTGGTGGCGACCGCGCTCTGGACGGCATTGGTTTTCGCGCTGGTTTACCAGTTGGGCGAAATTGAATGGATTAATAACCACCTCAGTTGGGGGCTTATCCCGGTTGTGGTGCTCTTGCTCATTGCTGTCAACCGCGTTGCAGGGAGCAAGCTGAAGGAGAAAGCCGTTTGCACAGATTAAAGCTGGTGGAAGAGAAAACGTCCCCTGCCTTGCCGGTTAACCATGGCATGCCGCCTCTAGACATGAGCGGCAAGCCGGTGTCGTTTTTTGAATTCTGGCCGGGTTGGGTGTTTTACGCTCCTGTTGCCCTGCAATGGATTTGGAATGGCCTGAAATACCGAAGCTTCGGTTTGCCATTAGTGGCAAACCCCGGGATTGAGTTAAGCGGCATGGTGGGCGAGTCCAAGGACGCCATCTTGTCGTTGGCGGGTGAAACCGCCAAACCTTGGATCCTGCCTTACATCATGTGGGAAAAGACGGCAATGCCGCCTGAAACACAGGCGCATCAAGCCTTGACGGCTTTGCACCAGGCGGGGCTCGGCTTTCCTGTTGTTGCCAAGCCGGACTTGGGCTGTCGTGGCGCAGGTGTGCGTTTGGTGGAAAACAAAGGTGAGCTGGAAGAATACCTTCGCCTGTTTCCTGACGGCGCCCGCTTAATGCTGCAGGAAAAAGCCCCTTATAACGCCGAAGCCGGCGTGTTTTACGTGCGCTACCCAGGCCAGGAGAAAGGACAGATTTTCTCCATGACGCTCAAATACAACCCGTTTGTGGTGGGTGACGGCGAAAGTAACCTCGCACAGTTAATTGATGAAGATTCGCGCGCCGGAAAACTTTCCCACCTTTATCGCTCACGCCATGAAGACAAGCTGGATTTGGTACTCGCCAAAGGGGAAACCTTCCGCCTTGCGTTTGCCGGTAGTCATTCTCGCGGAGCGATTTTCCGCGATGGACGTGACTATATCAGTGAAGCGTTAGTCGAGCGCTTGGATGAAATTTTTGATGATTTCCCCGGTTATCACTATGGGCGGATTGATTTGAAGTTCCGTGATATTGCGAGCCTGATGCGCGGTGAGGATTTTGTGTTGCTGGAAGTCAATGGCGCCAGCAGTGAAGCCGCCCATATCTGGGATCGTGGTGCGACCATCAAAAGTGCTTTCAGTACCTTGCTGGCGCAGTACCGCATGTTGTTTGAAATAGGCAACCTGCAACGAAAAGCGGGGCATAAAGTGCCTTCGTTGATGGACTTGTATCGAGCATGGCGCAAGGAAAAAGCGCTGGTGCGTGATTATCCGTCGACCGATTAAAACAAGAAACAATCGAATGAAGCATCGATTTGAGGGGATTCCATGTTAGCAAGAGACTCCAAACCATCACTGAATGCACCTTATGCCGTCGAGGTAGAAGGGGGGCTGGATGTGGCGGCACAGGCGCTTGAGCTTCTTCATCAATTGTCAGATGACCAATACCAGTTCGTTGCTGCGCCTTATTTGCAAAGCTCGATTGGTCAGCATATGCGCCATATTCTGGATGTCTTTCATGCGGCTTCTGCACAGGAAATCGACTATGACGTTCGTCGCCGTGCACATCCTGTCGAAACGGATCGGGAAATAGCGATTTCGGAATGGAGACATCTTTGCGAATGGCTGGAAAGTCTTTCAGAAGCTGATATGGACTCAGCCATCAATGTGCGACATGAGGTGAGCCTGAACCGTCAGGCAGCGGCCACATCAGCGTCAACGCTGGGTCGCGAACTGGCGTTTGTTTCCAGCCATGCGGTGCATCATTTTGCGCTTATCCGCGTGAGTTTGAGCGCACAGAAGATCAGTGTGGCAGAAACCTTTGGCCTTGCGCCTGCCACCCTCAGTCATTTTCGTGGAGAACAGTAGATGTGTACTGTCAGTTGGCTGTTGCACGATAACGGTTACGACGTTTTCTTCAACCGCGATGAGCAAAAGGGCCGTGCCATTGCGCGACCACCGGAGCGATTTCGCGAACAAGGCACCGAATTTCTCATGCCTGTAGACCCGGATGGCGGCGGTACCTGGATCGCCACCAACCAACATGGTCTCTCTCTTTGTCTACTGAATTACTATCAGGGTGATATTCCCGAATTGCCACTCATCAGTCGTGGCTTGTTGGTGAAAATGCTGGCACCTTCGTCGTCAGTGGCAGATGTCGTCAGCACACTCAATAACCTTCATATGGGCTCTTATGCGCCCTTCACCCTGCTGGTTTTCGCACCGGATTTGAATGCGCACCACGGTCACGTGATTGCTTTCCAGTGGGATGGTCATGTTCTCACGCAGCGACCCAGCGTTGAGCCGATGATTTCTTCTTCCGTGGCATTTCAGGAAGTGATGATTGCAAGGCGTGAAGCTTTTAAAAGCATCATGACCGAACCGCAAACCGTCGAGAAAGCATGGGCATTTCACCGCAGCCATGTGCCGGAAGCGGGCTACAAATCTGTGTGTATGCACCGGGACGATGCCAACACAGTGAGCTTTACACACCTCAGCGCCACACCGGGGGCAATGGAAATGGTGTATGTCGATGGTTCACCGTGTGAAAACGTTCCAACGGCGACAGAAACCTTGATTCGAAAAGTACCAAACATGCGTTTGGTTGCCAGCGAAAAAAGGTGAAATTTTTACCTCCCCGACAGGTTCTTATATAGGGTCTGTTGACCTTTGGTGATGATTTTTGCAGCAGTTTGTGGGGACTTTATACAAGGCAGAGGCTTTGATGTGTAGCTGGCCTACATGAGAAGCCGATAACGCAGGAGAAAGTCCCCACAAACGCTGCCCGAAGGGTTCTGCCCTAAGCGTTTTATGCTTTGTTGAGGTGTATTTGCTTAGAACAACTAGGCGGCATACACCTCGCCGAGCCTAAAACGCTTATGGCTAGAACAAAATTTCACCACCAAAGGTCAACAGACCCTGGCAAGCGAACCTGCCCAAAATAAAAGGAGTGAAAGATGTCTCGCGTACTGTTACTGCTAACTTTGTTGTTCTCACCACTGACTTTCGCCGCCGATGTTTACACTGGCTTTTTCAGCAGCAAAGCGGTGAGTGGTTATGACACTGTGTCTTTCTTCGACGGCACACCAGTCAAAGGCAAATCAGATTTCAAAACCGAATATCAGGGTGCTGATTGGTTGTTCTCCAGCCAGGAAAACCTCGACAAATTCCTCGCTGACCCAGAGAAGTATGCACCGCAATACGGTGGCTACTGTGCATGGGCAATCGCTGAGAAAGATGATCTAGCGCCGGGTGACCCTGAGTTTTGGACTATCGTCGATAACAAGCTGTACCTGAACTATGACGATTCTGTTCAGAAAGCATGGGAAAAAGACATCCCGGGCTTTATCGATTTGGGTGACAAAAACTGGGCGAAGCGCTAATCCAGCCTGTTAACCGCTAAAAGGAGAGTCATCAATGATCAGTCCCTTTCAGATCCCGAGAAAAACGCCGTTTGGTGTGATTGAAAAAGCGCTGGAGTCAGTGACAGGTCTCCGGGCTTTGGATAAGCACTACCGCCGCCGTCCGGAAGGGATAGATACCGATCATTTTCTCTCCTATACCCTGGATGTGCTCGGCATTGACTACACCGTCTCTGCCGAGGACATGAAGAATATCCCTGCCACTGGCAGCACAGTGGTGGTGGCCAATCATCCGCTCGGTGGTGTGGAAGGGGTGATCCTCGCCAAACTACTGCGTCAGGTGCGCCCTGATATGAAAGTGCTGGCCAACTACTACCTCAAACGTATTCCCGAACTCAGTGACATCTTTATCGGCGTCGATGTGTTTGAAGGGGAGAGTGCGCGTAAGGCGAATTTGAGAGCGTTACGCGAAGCACACCAACATGTCAGCGATGGCGGTTTGCTGCTGATTTTCCCAGCCGGTGAAGTCTCGACCTTCGACGAAGATGGACAGCTCAAAGACAAGGCGTGGAGCCGTTCAGTTGCTGCCTTGGTCAAGAAGCACAAAGCGACGGCGTTACCGGTTTACATTGGCGGTCAGAACAGCCGCAAATTCTATCGGGCTGGGCGTATCCACCCGCTGCTCCGCACCGCAATGCTGGCGCGTGAATTGCTCAATAAACGCGGTGACTCCATCCCACTTTCCATTGGTGAACCTATCCCGTGGAAAGAGTGTCGTGCATTTGAAAATGACGACGCCTTGGTCAATTACCTCAGGCTCAATACTTACTTGCTCAACCGTGAACAAGCGGTGACGGCTGTTGAGTTGGAACAGACAGGCGAACCCATCATTGCGCCGCAGTCTGTCGATGCGATAGAACAGGAACTGACAACATTACCAGCGCAAGCAAAACTTCTGTCATCCAATGAGTTTGATGTTTATTGCACGGAAAGTACGCATATTCCGGTGATCCTTCAGGAAATCGGCAGAATGCGCGAAGTGAATTTCCGCGCTGTCGGTGAAGGCACTGGCATGGCTTGTGATATCGACGAATATGACGATTACTACCTGCATCTGTTTATCTGGGATCGGGAAGCGCGGCAAATGGTCGGCGCATATCGCTTGGGTAAAGTGCAGGGAATTGTGGCTGAGAAAGGGTTGAATGGACTCTATTCACGCAGCTTGTTCCAATACGACGAGCGCTTTGTTGAAAGCATGGGTAACTCGCTGGAAATGGGCCGTTCGGTGATTGATGAAAAGTACCAGCGAAGCTTGTCAGCCTTACTGCTGCTCTGGAAGGGGATTGCAGCTTACGTGAGCAAACATCCTGATATCACCACCCTGTTTGGTCCGGTCAGCATTAGTAACGATTATCCGCTAACAGCACGTCGTTTGTTGGCCGAGAGCCTGAGCGTGCACCACTACGACGAGGACATAGCGCAGCTGGTGGCACCGACCACACCGCTGGAAACATCCGCACCTGTGCCTTGGCATACCTCCATGCTGGCAGGATTGGGTGATTTACAGCTGTTATCGCGAGTGATCAGCCGTATGAGTCAGGGGTTGGGTGTGCCAGTGCTATTGAGACAATATCTTGGTCTGAATGGCAAGCTGGTGTGCTTTAACGTGGATCCTGCGTTCAACAATGCGTTGGATGGCCTGATTATGGTGGATTTACGCAATGTGCCTGCTAAGACGCTCGGCAGATACATGGGCAAAGAGCAAGCGGAAACCTATCTCGACCACCATCTGCAAAAATAGATGGTATCTGTTTTTTACTGGAAACGTGTTTTGGCGACAATTCCTCGCTAATCAATTTAACAATCAACGTCCCAATAACGGTACTTTTTTTTAATTGTGCTGTGTCATCATTATTGCTCATGTCTGGTTACTCCCTGGGCTGAATACAGCGGAGCTTGCGCGGTTAACATGCATCCATTGTACTTTCTGTGTCTCAAATCGACCTCGGTTAGGCTCAATGCAGGCTAAACGCTCCATGGCTCCTAAATCACTTTAACTATCAGTAATCCTCTATTTTCTGAGCGATTACCCCAACAAGATAGGGAATGAGTTATGCGAATTGCGATGCTAGGAGCTGGCGCAATGGGGTCTGTTATTGGAGGGCATTTAGCACTTACTGATAACGATGTGGTTTTGATTAATATTGATCCTGAATTTGTAGAAGCAGTAAACAAATCTGGGTTGATATTGGAAACAGGTAATGCAGAGCACATCGTGAAAGTGCTTGCTGTCACTGAAACACAACACCTCGAGCCATTTGACTTAGTAATAGTGTTGGTCAAAAGCTTTCACACCCAAGCAGCGATTGAGTCAGCCATTAATCTGGTGGGAGAAAATACCATGGTCATGTCTCTGCAGAATGGCTTAGGGCAAGAGTCTTTGCTATCAGAGGTAGTAGGCCGTGAGCATGTTATTGCGGGAAAAACCTATGTCGGTGGCATGATGCTGACTCCAGGAAAGGTTAAGGCCGGCGTCGCGGATAAAGAGACGATTATTGGTGAGATTGATGGTCAACTGACCCCAAGAATCAAAGAAGTTGAGCGTATCTTTAATGACGCTGGTCTGAAGACGGTTGCCACTGACAACATCATGGGAGCAATGTGGGATAAGTTATTGATTAATGTTGCCGCAGGGGCGCTCTCAGCTATTACTGGATTGAATTTTGGTAATCTCTACGACATACCTTCAATTAAACAAACAGGTGTTGAGGCTGTTGCTGAGGCAATGAGAGTGGCAAGTGCATTGGGTGTGACACTGTCATTAGCCGATCCTGAGGAAGCATGGGTCAAAGCATCAGCAGGACTTCCTTTTGACTTCAAACCCTCTGTTCTTCAAAGCATCGAAAATGGAATGACGACTGAGATTGATTTTATCAACGGCTTTGTGGTTAGTCAGGGGAAAGCGGTAGGGATTCCAACGCCGGTTAACGCCACATTGGTTGCCTGCTTAAAGGGCGTAGAGAGAGGACTCAACCCTAAAAAAGCTTAAATTTCAAAAAAAGCGCCAGAACCCGGCGCTTTTTATGTTCATAACAGTTAGAAATTCAGGCTGGCACCGACACCAACAGAGCTAGTTTCTGCACTGCCCGCATCACGGTAAGTCAGTTCTACTGCAAGGCCAGGACCAATACCCGGAGACAGGTTAATACCTACCGCGCCCAGCAGACCCCAACCATCTTCTTTTTCCATCGCATAAGTATTGTCGTAATAGTTGCCACCGCCACGTACATACACATCACCCAGGACGATAGGAATGTTCACCTGAAGTGCTAAAGGGATTGAGGTAGAGGTGAAGTCTTGATCGACGCCGTTTTCATCTGGAATATCGGCGGTGGTTTCGCCGTAGCCAGTGTAAATACTGGTGAAATCATTCAGGTGCAGTTTACCGTTGATGGCCCAGAAGTAACCGGTGGCGCTGCGGCCTTTGTATTTCACATCAGTGAGCCCAGCGTCTGCCCCCACTGAGAGTGGGAGAACCAGCGCAGAGGCTGAAGTAGCAAAAAGCGCTGAGCTCAATGCGGCCAGCGTTATCAGTTTCTTAGATTTAGCCATGTGGTCACCCTGTAGCAAGTTTGCGACAAAACATATGGAATTCAGTTTAGGAGTGAATCGGCGGGAAAGTGGGGCAACTGGGCAGCTTTTGGCAACAAGATCAGATATTTGTGAGCTGTACCCAAACAATCTGCTGTGGAAGTGACAAAAACGGCACCCGAAGGTGCCACAATCAATGGGGAGGGGAGGCTGTATCAGGCGGCAACCAGCGCAGAAATCACGCCAATCACACCACCGAAAACACCACCCCAGACGACCAGCCAACCCAGGTGCTCGCGGATCATCTTCTGAACGATTTCTTTGACCATTTCTGGTGTCAGCTCATCCAGGCGTTGCTCGATAACAGACTCGATGTTAGCCGTGATGTCGCCCATCATTTCCGGTTGTTCAATTTGGCCTTTCAGCGCTTCACGGAAGTTATCCTGCTGAGTAATGTCGACCACTGAGGTTTTCATTTTCTCTACGAATGGCTGACGCAGTGGTGCCAGTGCTTCCGAACCGCCCATCATGGCAAGCATGCCACCAAATGGACTGTTGTTAATCACTTCCACCAAGCCATCAAACGTTGGATTGAAGTCGATTTGTTCAATCACAGGTTCAAGGTTCAAAGCTGCACCGCCAGACATTTCTTTATTCAGAAAACGATCAACATTTTCCTTGGTGAAGAACTGATCCATCATCAATGATTTGATGCCAAGCTTGAACGCCTCAAAACGTGCCTGAATAACGCCAGAACCGTAAAGCCCCGGCACCTTTTCAAACAGCATGTGTACAGCCAGCAAGTTGGTCAGCGAACCTGACAGCGCAAATAAACCACCATAAAGTGCCAGTGGCTCTTCAAAGTAGTAACCCGCAGCGAACACGGCTGCTGCGATAAGATTGGTCAAAAAGCTTTTGTTCATTGTTTTTGCTCAATTTGTGTACTTGGAAATGGCGATGATTTTAGTCAAAGCGAGGACAACGAACAATATGGCTTTTCACTCAAAATAGCGGAATGAAGGATTGGCTATCGCGAATCTCGCTAAACACTCGTCTCAGTGCTTCTTGCGAAAAACTGTGCGCGTAGTTCCCCATGCTGACCCGATTGACACCCAGTCGTTGCAGTGCGCCGAATTCTGGCAGGGTCGGTGTACACATCACATTGAGAGGAAGAGCACAGGCATCAACTGCAGCTTTGATATCTTCCGGCTTCGAGATAAAAGGTACAAACAGACCATCAGCGCCTGCATTGGCATAATGCTGCGCCCGCTCAAGCGTTTCTTCCTTCGCGTTATCTAACCCAAGTAAAAACGTATCAGTACGGACATTGATAAACACTTCTCTTCGTTGACTGCCCACCAACTTGATGACATTCCTAAGTTTCTGTTGGAATTCCACCATGCTTTCGAGCTTTCTCTCGCCTGCCAGCACCTTGCTGTCTTCAATGTTGATGCCTTTGACGCCCATCGCGATGAGTGTGCGAATATTCCCGGCAATTTGATCTGCGCTTTCCCCATAGCCAGATTCAATATCCACATTCAGTGGTAAGGTCGAGCATGCAAGAATCCGCCTGACGACGAACAAGAGCTCGTCGAAGGTCATGGCTTCGCCATCTTCATAACCGAGTGAGTGAGCGATGGCAGCGCTGGAGGTCCCAATTGCAGGATATCCTTCAAATTCGGCAGTTTTGGCGCTGTTTGCATCCCAGACATTTGCTAATACATAAAGGTGGTCATGAGTAGATAGTTGATAAAAATCCATGCGGTACTCCGTTTTTCTGTGTGAAGTTGGGAATACTTTATCGAGTTTATTTCAGGTCTCTGGCTGAAAACGGAACTGAACCCAAACGATTGAAAAATTGGGGTAATCGGTAACGCGAAGTTAGAGACATGGCTCAGAGTTGAAGCATGAACATTTACCAGATGGATAGGCCGCACCTACACTCATTGCGTTGACTGAATAGATAAAGAACCGACATGCTGCTTCGAACAGGGATTGCCTTTTTACTGACGTTCGCATTGACGGCCTGCAGTGCGGGTAACCGTCCCTTTGAATTTAAAAATCTTGCCAAATCAGACATGGACTTGATTACGGATATTCACATACTGGAAATCCGCGATGCGATACGTGATCTCACCGTAAAACTCTACAAAAGAAACCCAAGAGAGTTGGCTAAAGTGCCAGAGATGACGGTTTCTGGACGTCTGGATTCTTTTATGACGGTTCAACGGCCTGAAGGCGGCTATGCAGAGCTGGGTGGATTGGATGGGGTAGATGCGCTTTATCTGGCCTTTTCTGAGGAGTATGAAGGTGACCGGGTGTTTGCTTTGATGGTTGGTATCACCGGGATGATCAGCGCCAGTTACAACAATCAGTTGGAGTTTTACCTCCTCGACGATATCGATCAGCAAAAGCTCTATAACAGCGCCCGTAATCTGGAAACGGTGGCTTGGTTGCTCAATACACGGAAAGACATCAATGGTGATTTGATGCTACTGAGCAACGGTATCGCGTTGGATGGTACCCCAAACTACAGCTATGAGCGCGTGTTGGCGAAAATGATCGTGATTCAGGACATGATGGCTAAAATGGTCGCTGACAGCACCAACCGTCATATTAATCAGGTTGTCCATGGTGTGGCATCAATGACATTCTTCCCCATCTGAATTGCCTTCTTTTTGATACAAACATCCCGTAAGGAAACGATTGGTCTCACTCGTTTATAACTGTGAACTGACAGTCAGCTTTAATCCCCCAAACATAAATTGCCAAAAAAGTACCAGTAAAGGTGTAGGCATTTTACTCCCCTTATTAGGAAACGTTTAATATTCTTTATTGGTACTTTTTCTGTAAAGTGTTTAGTTATTTAACTCCCCTTGTTTCAATTAAGAGTCACAATGGATTCTATTTAATTACGTTCATTACAAATACCCTTGTTTCTCTGATTGAAACGCGTAGTCAAGGATCAAAACTCTCTCTTCTCGATGTTCGCTACCCGGCTTATGAGTTGGAAATGCTTTACCGTGACCGGATTTGGCCCGTGCGTTCAGCCATCATGGATTTAAATTATCCTAAGTGCTCACGACCAAGAGGCGTGAGCAGAAAAATACTCACAGAAGCAGCGAGTGGTGTGGGTGCAAATATTCACATTCAAGGAGAAAAGGGACGCTACGAGGTTGTGTACTCTCCACCAGATGGCTTTATCACAACGTTGGAGTTCTCTTTAGGTGGTTATGGTAGACACTTAAATGTGTCGGCCACCTTGTATTCAGGGCATCGGATCGCTTTATCTGCTTGCTTTGGCAGTTCAAACAGCATTTGGATTGCTGATCGGGAGGGCTTAATTGTCGCTATTCAAGATGCATTGACCTTGGTCTCTGCAATAAACCGCCATTTTGCAGGAGTCAGCCAATAAGGGCATTTTACTGCCCTCGGGCACTCAATATAGAGCGGATGTGTACGATCAGTTCATTAACCCGCAAAGGCTTTAACAAAAAGCCCTGAAGCTGTTGGCTTTCACCAATCTGGTCAGCAAAGTCATTCAATCCGGTGTAAAGCACCACAGGCAGTTCAGGGCTGTGCTTGCGCGCTTCATTGATAAGCTGTAACCCGGTGAGTTGTGGCATGGCCTGGTCGGTGACCAGAATCTGGTATTTATCAGGCGTTTTCCCTATTTCCCAAAGCGCTTCGCTTGGGTCGCTGAAGGTATCAACCTGCAGACCGAAAATCGGCAGCGTTGCTTTTACTACTTCAAGCATGATTTCTTCATCATCGACGAAGATGACTTTGGGCTGATGAAGATCAGCATCCAGCGGAATGCCAGACGAAACCAGATTCTCGGAATGTATAACGTGGTTTTCTGAGCGTTTGCTGCAGAGCGGAAGGTAGACGGTGAACTCTGTGCCTTCGTTTAGTTTGGTTTTAACGCTGATCCCACCTTGGTATCGGCTGATAATTCCATGAACGATGGCCAATCCCATGCCCGTACCTTCACCGTGCGCCCGGGTGGTGAAAAACGGTTCGTAGATATGTTCCAGCACTTTATCAACGATACCTACCCCGTTATCAATGATAGTGATTTTGGCGAACATGCCCGGTTGTGCCAGCCATTCAGATTCGATGTTTTCTTGAGTCAGTTCAACGGCGGAAACGTCAAAGCGGATTTTGCCTTCAAGACCTTGGCAGGCGTGATTTGCGTTGATGAGAAGATTGGTGAGTAACTGATGAATATGGGTGCTGTCGGCATGAATGATCAGGATTTCTTCCGGCAACGTGAGTGCGAGATTTGAGGTGAAGGCTTTGCTCATTTCCAATGCGCAGGTGACATCCTGACAAAGACGGTTAAGGTCCAGTTCTGTTCGGTCTTCATCCTGTTTCCGACTGAATGTGAGGATCTGCTTTACCAATAATCGCCCACGATCTAACACATCTTCAAGCTTCTCTAAGTGCTCGCCAACACGCTCGTAAGTTGGGGTGCTTTCCAGTTTAAGCGTGATTAAATCCGCCAGCCCGAAAGCAATCCCCAGCAGGTTATTAAACTCATGGGCAATCCCCCCTGCAAACGCGCCCAGCGCCTCCATTTTTTTGGCTTGCATTAACTGAGCGGCGAGCTGGTGGTTAAGCTCATCACTCTGCTTTTGTCGGGTGATGTCTTTATCAATCCCCACCATGCGCAGCGCCACACCATTTTCATCCCTCTCAACCACTTTGCCGCGATCGAGATTCCAACGGTATTGGCCATTCTTCATCCGAAGCCGGTTTTCATGCTCATGGAGTTCAACTTCACCGTTGATATGAGCCCGCAGTGCTTTCCAGGTAGATTCAACATCATCAGGATGCAGCATAGATTGCCACTGCTCAATGGTGGAGGAGACTTCCTGATTCTCATAACCCAGCGTTTCATACCAGCTGCCAGTCAGGTAGAGCTTGTTCTCTGTGATTTGCCAGTCATAGATACCATCAGATGCAATATCGATGGCGTGTCTGAGTCGTTCGTTCTCGGCTTCAAGTTGAGCGATACGTTTTCGCAGCTCATCGTTTTCAGACATTGTGCGTGTTCACATCACTATAGAAAAAGCTGATGTTGGTGACCTTTTGGTTAACACCCCGGTGAAGGGAAGCAATAGGCTCGTCGTCGGTTGCTACCACGTCCCAGCAGCGGTTAGCCTGCTCGTCGTCTTCAAAGTACATGGCAACCAATCCGTGTTGCTCAGGAGGCATAAGGTTGTAGCCTTGGTGTGGACGGCGCGAAAAAGACTGCCAGCCAATGTTGAGTCCCATCTCGTTGAGTTGTTTGGCATAAGCAGTGAATGCCTGTTCAAATTCGCTCTGATCCTGATCGGGTTTGAGCTCATACAATCCGTGCATTGAGACCAAAATAACGTCCTTATTAGTTGTAAATGTGATGGTTGAAATTTGCATTCCAGCTCATCAGGGTTTTTAACGGCATAGGCTTGGCAATGTAGTAGCCCTGAGCCGAGTCACACCATTCGTGCTGCAAATGTTCATAGATATCGTGGGATTCCACGCCCTCAGCAATGACTTTGAGTTCCATGCGTTTAGCCAAATCAATGCAGGAGCGGACGATGTTGAGAGACTGAGCGTTACTCAACATGGTTTTGGTGAAGGATTTGTCGACCTTCAACTCGGAAAATGGCAGCGTGTGGAATAGAGACAGGGAGGAATACCCCGTGCCGAAATCGTCGAGAGACAGCCCCACGCCTTTAATTCTGAGGTTGACCAAGATATCCAGTACATCCTGACGCCCTTCAAGAAACTCACGCTCAATCAGTTCCAGTGTGATTTGATGGGGCTTTAACTGGGTGCCGGCGATCAGTGAATTAAACCGGAACTGATATTCCGGCGTCACCAACGATGAGGCACTCACGTTGATGGAAATGGATTTGAAATGCGGCAATTGGACAAGTGCTTCGGCATCGCTAGCAACACGGTTAAGTACCCACAAGGAGAGTTTTAGCTTAATTCTGTCTGGCAAATCCGTGTGCAGAAACTGATCGGCACTTAACAGCCCAAGCTCAGGATGATGCCAGCGCAGTAAGCATTCGTAGGAGGTAACAACGCCATCCCTCAGGTTGATCTGCGGCTGATAGAAAACGTCCAGCTGGTCATCATCCATAGCTTCTTCTACATCAACCGGATTGACCTTGGCCACTTCCATTTTCTTTTTGTCGGCTTTGCCTTGTTTGGCAAACTCCAGCATGTTCAGCAGTACTCGACGGGTGAAGGGCTTGGAAAGTGAACCGATCACGTTGAAGTCGAGCGATTGGGCAAAGGTAGAGGCGGAATTCAGAATGGATTTGTCGTACCCGCTCAGCAGGATCACGCAGGGCTTGATGCTGAAACTGCTCAGCTCTTTTAGCAAGGCAATGCCGTTTTTATCCGGCATGTGTACATCGAGCAGCAGCACATCATTGGAGGTTGGCGCGGCGAAACGCAGCAGATCCATGCCCCGGTTATAACCTTTAGTGGGATAGCCTGTCTCACACAGCATTTGTGTGATGACATCGGTAAACTCGGTATTATCATCGACGACGTAAACGTTCAAAATCCCATTCCTTGACCCGGGTATGTGGCATCCATCAGTCCAGTAGAGCGCTCTGTTGCCTACCTACAGAACCTAACTTTGGAACTAGCTGCAAATATAGAAAATATCGGCGGTGCAGACTGAAAAAGTTGCGCAGGAATCTAAAGATATTGAATACATTCCACCAATAAATACACAGTCTTTAATGTGAGTCGGTAATTTTAGGCAGTGTTTACAATTTCCTGGGGAAAGTGATACCTATTGATATTTGGTCTGTTTTTGACAAGGCGATAGAGCTTTCTCAGAAATTCTTTATCTTCCTCATCGTTGTCCCAGAAGAAGTGCCCACCTGCCCTGACGGCTCCCCAAATCATGTTGGCGCGCAGGTTATCCACCCCATTTTGGCGCAGCAGTTGGTAGAGGAAATCATCCGCCTGCTCGCGGTCAACCTGATGATTGTAGAACAGCCAGTCATGGACCAATGCTGGCATCATGATGTCTGGGTGAAAGGGCGTAAAAGTAATTTGCCAAGCGACAGCAGGAATGCTGGCACCGTCGTAACGGAAGTACTTTGGGACAACAATATCGACACCGTCGACTTGTATTTCAAAATCCCAGGTTAGTTCGTATTTGTTCGTCAATGCGCTGGGTTGCAGTTTGGGTTGCTTGAGCATGAGGGGCCTCCAAGTCGCTTCTGGAGGGTACAGGCTAACTAATACACTATTGTGATTGCGTTTAAAGATTGGGAAAAATAGAAAAGAAAAAGGACAGGCAATATGGAGTCAGCTCAAATGAGCATTGCCTGTCCAAAATGCAAATATTTGCATTGAAATAATTTACACCAACTACAAGGAACTTCCATGTCATTTTACTGAGTTACCATCAACGCTGCCTGATGATACCAGTAAAGTAGAGGTGGTAATGTATTGGGTGCATCAATTATTACCAACCTAAAGGCTCGCTACCATAGCCAAAAACGAATTTAAAACTGTTCAATCATTTCGCTGTCATCATGAATAAATCTCTTTGATATTCCGTTTTCCCTAACGAGTAATCCAGATTTATTAACATGATATTTGTGATCAACTTTTTTCCCATTGATCAGTGCACCGATGACTAAAAAGCAGAAATGTGCACCAACCTGACAATCTATTTGATAATTCCCTTTACCTCTATGTTTCAAAGCTTTGGAGACAGTGCCATCCCGATTACTGACTACCGTGACCCGCGATACTGAGGCAACCCTTGCCTCTGTGTCTTCAAAGGTGACTTTCTCGCGTGTCTGTTCTCTTTCTATTCCAAAGTGGGAGTAATAATATCCACCTTGTCGCAATGACGAATTTAAATCCGTCTCTCGAAGATCATTACTATTAACGATACAGGCTGTTAATAATAAGCTCGAAAAAGTTACCGCTAAGCATTTTACTTTTTTCATGGGAAGTCTCCCATTTTGTTAGTGAGTGTAAACACCCTGCTTAATCACATTTTATTATTATTTGGCTCGATAAAAGGAGCCATTCCCCTGATGTTCAATAACCTGCTTGTTGTGCTTATTACAGGTGCAAGTTCAATTTCAGTATTCGTCGAAGACGTGTTTTTGTTTTTCTGATTTAAGCTTTATTCAAGATGCAAAATTTTAAAAGTAAAAATTCACGGAAGGTTGAATAGATGTTAAATAAGTGAAACACAACTGTCGGATTGTTTAATAACTAACGGGCGGGATTCAGTGTTGTCACGCTTTCAGTACGGTGGTTAGCTGAACCTAACTATATGAATACAATAATTAAGTGATGACTTTTAGTCTGTCAGGCAGTGTGCAAGTGGTGGAGAAGGGAAATCGAAGAAGAAATGATATTTCTGTCTGGGATTTTTATTATGTAAGGCGGTATTTTTAGACAGAAGAGCTGTGCTTGGCCTGACGACAGGCGACAAATTGGATGAAATCATCAATGACAAGTGGCTTAGCGTAGAAATAGCCTTGCGCATATTCAAAACCTTGATTGAGCAAATAGGTCTCCTGATCCAGCGTTTCGACGCCTTCAGCGATGACATCCATGTTCAGCTTATCTGCAAGGTATTTGACCACATTAAAGATGGCCTTGGCATCGTCATCCCCAGGCAGCACCTGAGTAAACTGGCGGTCAATCTTGATTTGGTCAAAGCCATAGGTGAGCAGGTATTCAAGCGAAGCAAAACCAGTACCGAAATCATCCAGTGAAACCGTTACGCCAGCATTTTTCAGCCAGTTTCGCACCTTGTTGGTGGAATCGGTATTGATCATCTGAGAAGACTCAGTGATTTCGATATCCAGGCTCTGCAGGGGCACATCATTGTCTTCTGAACAAGAAAGCAGCTCTGCAATAAACCCGTCAGAGGTAAGTTGCTGGGGGGAAACATTGACACTGAAGCGGAAGTTGTCCGGCAGGTGATCAAGGATCTGGCTGATATCGTAAAAGGCACGTCGCATGATCTCCCGTCCCAGTGCCACAATCAGGCCAGTGCGTTCGGCTTCTTCTACGATATCGACATGGGCGACATTCTGTTGTCTCTCGTTGTGATTCAAACGCAGCAAAGCCTCGCAGCCAATGACCAATCCGGTTTTCATGCTGACTTTGGGTTGGTAATGCAGTGTGAACTCTTTGGTTTCGATAATGCGCTGCAGCGCTTTTCGCACGGCTTCACGGTTGGTTCGTGCCATATCGGCATCTTTATCGTAAAAACGCACACAGCGTCGTCCCGCTTCCTTGGCAATATAAAGGGCGATGTCGGTAGCATGCAGAAGTTGTCTCGGCGTGTGGCCATTTTCAGGGAAAAAGGCGACACCGATAGACGAGGAAATCCACTGGGTGCTGGTGATGTCTTCACGCACAGGTGTATTGAGTAGCGGTGTCAGCAAATCTTCCACGCTCTGCTGGTAACTCTGGGAGGGGATAATACAAACGAATTCATCTCCACCGGTGCGGCTGATGGACGCTTGTGGCAGTTGTTCTCTCAGCGCACGGGCAAATCTTACCAGCAACACATCTCCTTCCTGGTGCCCGTTGGCATCGTTATAGCCACCGAAGTCATCAAGGTCGAACGACACTAATGCAAAAGGATGCTCGTGATTACATAGGGTGTTGAGTTCCGAAAGCAAAGCCCGGCGGTTGGAAACATTCGTGAGCGGGTCGATTTCAGACAGGGCTTTGAGTTCGGCTTTGGCACTTTCCAGCTCTCGCATGTAGCTGACTGCCTGCTGCACGGAATTGTTGTAGGCGTGAACCAGTAAGCCAAACTCGTCGTTTTCATGGCCGTCTATCTTCAACAGTCTGGCGTTTTTCTGTCGCTCAAGCTTGGCGTTCTTATCAATAGAATCAATGATTTTGGAGAGTGGTCGCCCAATCTGATTGTGGAAGAGGATGGTCAGGATGATGGCAATAAGCAGTACTTCAGCCATGGTAGAAAGGCAGATGGTCCACACCAAATCGTAAAATTCGGCCTCAGAGGTGTGGAAGTGCACTGTGCCGACCAGATTCCCTACATGTTGGTCGATAAATTGACTATCGCGATAGATTTTGAACGTCAACGGATAGGAGAGAACAACCGTTTCATCGACAGGGAGGACCACACTCAACCACTCAGGAATCAAATGATGATGAGGTTGCTCAATGGATGCCACGGCATCGTCATAGTTGTCGAGAATGGCGACAGCCTGAAACAAATGGTCGCCTTCGAAGCCTTTCAGCAGCGAATGCCCTTGCGCAGAATCGAGGTTGAACGCCGCGTAGGCTGCGCCGTCGAGGATGTTTTCCAACTGCAGTTTGGCGGCCAGTTCTTTTTCAGTATTGAGGTGGTTGAGCTGAACCGACGCGATAACAACACTGATCACCACGCCGCCAATAATGCTCAATAGCATCACTGAAGCGACAAATCGCCTTAGCAGGGGTGCTTTGGTGCCGAACAGCTTTGAGGTCATAAATCCCCGTTATTCTCTGGCGGCTCGACAGCAGCACAAGACAGTGTGAAGGTATGTTCAGGGTCGTCCTTGGAGCAGATTTTATAGAGGGTGCCATCGTTAAGAAGCGTATGGTAAGCCTTGCTCATTCGGTCAATCACGACCTGATCTGACCCTAAGCTGAGAGCGAGGTTCAAAATCAGTGGTTTATCTGGGTCCCCAAGGTAGAAATACGCTTTCAAATCATCATTGCGATTTTCGCTGTAGGCATACACAGACCAAAGCCCTGTGGCGTAATCGCACTTACGGTTTTGCAGCAAAGAAAGGTGCTTCGCAGGGCGGGCAATGCCGCCGTTGTCGGTTGGAATGGCTGATAGCGTTCCCCGTAAGGTGAACAGGTTTTCGTCGGGCTTAAAACCTTTATTTACCAAGTATTGATAGGAGTAAGTTTCTAGCTCTGAGCAGACACGGAAATTTTTGGCGTGGTCCAATGAATCCCCTTGCAGTTCAGAGCGGCTTTTTAAGCCTATCAATGAAGAACGTTCGAGTGCGTACAACTGGCCAACCCAGTGGAAGAGATCTTTGCGCTTTTCAGAAAAAGCCATGGAGAAGATGGCGACGTTTTTTTCCTTTTGCGCGGTTTTGTAAGCCCGTGCCCAGGGCATGACATCAATGGGTGAATCAAACCCAGCCTCGTCCAAAATGGCTTGGACCATGTCAACTGCACGACCGCCAAATTGCCCTTCTTCATCAATGACCTGAAAGGGTGGAAGTGTTTCAGATACCACCCGAAGGGGTTGTTCCGCAAAGGCTATGGCTGCCTGACTAAACAAGCCGAGGGAAACGTAAATTCGTCGCATAATATCCTGTAAATCAATCCATTGGCCGCGAACTAAAATCGCCTCAAACGACCTTTTCAATTTGTGTCAGTGCATCTGGCACACTCGTCTTTACGTGTATATTAAGTAACCTCAAGATGGCTGAGTGTCTTATTTTTGGTACTTGTCAGGACTTTTTTTACGACTCGTTTTAAGTGCGTGTTGCATATGCCTTGTGCGCAAGCCATCCCATATTGAAATCAGGGGAAGAAATGAAATCTATATTGGGGATACCCGTTCTTATTTAGACAGCCGCTTAGAGGAAGAAATTGATTGAATAAATGGATTTATGCTCTGCTTTCCTGCTATTTGGTTTTCCTACCTCCTGTCTTAGCGGAGGAGACCATTGGCTTTTCCGAACTGTCCGAATGGCAGGTGAAAGCGTTTAAGAATGAAACCCGATACCGTTTGATTGACGACGCATCGTTTGGTGGAGCTGTGCTACACGGGGAAAGTCAGGATGCTGCTTCAGGCTTAATCATGGAAAAGGAAATCGACCTGTTGGCAACGCCTTGGATGAGTTGGCAATGGAAAGTTGATACCTTTCCCACCACGGACAATGAGAAATTAAAAACGCAGGATGACTTCGCCTGGCGGATTTCGGTGACTGTGGTGCCGGGCATGACCATGATGAGCAGCAGAACCATTGTTTATGTCTGGACACCAAACCAACCGGAAAACAGTTTCTGGCCGAATCCATTTGCGCCAAAACGATTCAAAATGTTGGCAGCGACCTCGGGTGACAGGAAAAACGAATGGGTCGCAGTTAGCCGGAATGTGCGGGAAGACTTCCAGCGCCTTTTCGGGAAAGACTATCAAACCCTCTCTGTGGTTGCTGTAACATCTGACAGTGACAATTCTCAATCTGAAACATCCGCCTATATTACGCCGCTGACTTTCTCTGAAACCCCTTAACAAACAGAGCGTTACAAGTTCCGCTTGGCACTCGGGAAATCTCTACTTTCACATGTACACTTTCTAGTTTACTTTTTCTGTTTGCTGAGTATGATATGCGCCTCTTTAGGCTGCTGCGAAAGTCTTCCGCGCTCTTCTTCGCCCCTTCCGCAATTGCGCCTCCCATTTTTATTGCTCCTATCCGGGAGCATCTGGAAGCAGAAGTATGTTCTCGTTAAAACGTGTGCTTGCTGGCAGCTTGCTGTTGTGTTCAACCGCGAGCTGGGCTGACTCATTTTCCCTCCCTATCTGGAAAGAAGAGGCCGAAGCATTAGGTTATGTCTTACCGAAACCGTTCGGGTTTAACGTGAGCTATATGAGCCTGGAACAGGGCATAGCGGTGGATTCAATTGGGTTTGAAGGGTTGGTGGCGAAGGTGCCGGAAATGACTATTCCAACACTGCCTTTTCTTCCTGACATCGTGATTCCGGGTTTTGATGTCCCCATCCCACGCGACATGATCGATATTCAGGCGGCACCGGGAAGACAAAAAAGCGAAGTGCTTTCTGTTCGTGGCGATGTCTGGCTTTTCCCTTTCTTAAATGTATATGGTCTGGTGGGTAAGCTAGAGGGTTATTCAGAAACCAGCGTGACCGTTGGCGTTAAAGGTTTTGATAAGCGCAGCGATCCCATCGCATTCAGACTCGATTTGGATGGTGATTTGTATGGCGGCGGCATTGTGTTGGCCGGTGGTTATGGAAACTGGTTTGGTCTTGTCGATGCAAGCTACACCAAAACCAACTTGACCGTGATTGACGGTGCGATTGATGCCTATGTGGTGTCACCGCGCATTGGCTACGACTTCCACTCAAAAGGCGTTCCTATGCGCCTTTGGGCTGGAGCCATGTATCAGGATGTTGAGCAGTCATTGTCAGGCAATCTTTCAAGCCTTGACTTGCCTTCAGGCCTTTCCGGTTTGTTAGGAGCAGTGAATCAAGACGACGAGGGGCGTTTCCATGTCGAACAGCGTTTGACGACCCCCTGGAACCCGATCATCGGTATGCAATACCAAATCTCGCCGCATTTATATCTTCTTGGTGAAGCGGGACTTGGCGATCGCACCAGTGTGTTCTTCTCAATTGATATGCGTTATTGAGGGGAAACATGAAAGCGATGACATTTTTGGCGTTGCTCACGCTGGCATTGCCAACCTTGGCACTGGCTTCCGAGGCTGACCAACAGGATTGGATAGATAAGCTTCTGACAGAGCTGGGCTCGAGCGAGACGATCAATGTCGAAGAGGGCATTGATTGGGGCGTGCTGCCGGGGCCATTTGTGAACCCAGAGCAAGGCATTGGCTTTGGTGTGGCCGCTGTGGGTCTGTATGCGCCTTCAGACTGGGTTGAGACCACGCCTTATTCCACCGTGGCGGTGAAATCTTATGTTTCTACCTCAGGCTCCTATGGTCTCGGTATGGAAAACCGCACCTATTTGAATGGCGATACCCTTCGTTTGTTGGCAGATGGATGGATCAGCCATGCGCCGGGCTATTACTGGGGTATTGGCCGCGATGCGGCGGAGAACAGTGATAACAAAACCGAACAGCAGGCGCAGATCCTGAAACTGTCTCCGAAGGTGTCTTATCAATTCCTGTCAGAGTCTTACATCACTGTCGGCTGGGATTTTCAGCGCCTGACTCATCAGGAGTCTGATGGGCCGATTTTGTCGGGCTCAGCGCTGGATGACGCCATCAGCAGTGGTGCTGTGATGGTACTGGAGTACGACAGCCGGGATTTCGAACCCAATCCGGAGCGTGGCAGATTGGTCAGCGCCGAGTGGGTGTCTTACCGAGATGCGTTTGGCTCCGATTTCAACTACGACAGATTCACGCTGAATTACCGAGAGTACCAGCGCTTGTCGAAAGACAGCATTCTGGCGTGGGATGTATATAGCCAGGGCGTGACAGGTGATGTGCCTTGGTATGCCTATTCCGAGCTTGGCAGCGACAAACGTATGCGTGGCTATTACATCGGTCAGTACCGCGACCGCTATCAGCTTTCCGCGCAGATGGAGTGGCGACACCAATTCAATGCCCGACACGGCATGGTGACTTGGGTGGGTGCGGGCAACATCGCGCCGGATGCGGACGCATTGTTTGATAACAGTTGGTTGCCAACGGTGGGTATTGGCTATCGCTTTGCCTTTAAACCTCGGATTAACGTGCGTTTCGATTTTGGTATCGGCAAAGACAGCAGTGGGTTCTATTTCCACATTAACGAAGCGTTCTAAACAACAATCATGATGGTGAGCTGAGTGAAACCTTTTGGTCGCCGCCTGTTAATGGGTGGTCTTTTTCTGAGTGTCAGCAGTGTGGCATTGGCCAACGCACCTGTGGGTGTTCGCCCTTGCTGCGCCTTCGGTAAAGATTTAAAAGCACAGGTTGGCGGTGTGCCCGTTCCCTTCTTTTCGGTGGGCAACGTGCTGGAAGCAAAAGGTGTTGGCAACCACCAATACAATGATGGTTCGCAAGGGGTTTCCAGCAGTTTGCTGGGGATTGGCGAAGAGCATAATGGGCTTATCTTCACCCAAAAAGGCGGTTTTATTGATACCGCCCATGTGCGTGACACGGCAGATTTCACCTATTACCTGTTCAACGAAATCCGCTATCGCATAGGGACAGACGCAGAGATTCCACTGCCCGCAGAACTTCGCGACCGCGTCATTGTTTTGAAGCGCAACGACGCCCCGTTAAAGGCGCAGGAAAAGCATGAAATCGCGGTGGATATCGCCGGTGTCATGGCATTTCGTCTCGCCCAGTGGCATGAGATTGCGCAGTGGTTCGGCTTGGTTTCAGTGGCGGGTTTCAAAGAGCTCGCATCGGCTTACTCGCCGGAAGATCTCTACTCCAATATGCTGGGCGCCAAGCTTGCAATGTCCATCTTGCGAGAAACACCCGATTTGACGCTGGTGGAATTTGGCGAGGCCATGGATACCGCTTTTGCAGAAAAGCTGTCTGCGCTGGAAGCTGCGCCAGAACGTGAAACTTCTAGGCGTATTGAAGCGCTGGACGGGAAATGGTGGGACAGCACTAAGCGGTTGCCAGACAAATGGGTGCTGCTGCATCGTGACTATCATCTTGCCTTGTCTTTAACACCCAATGGTGTGGAAAACGGGGAGTGGCAATCACTGGCTGTTGAGTTGGTGAATGGTGAGTTGCTTTCAAACTGGGCGCAATTTGAAGCAAGGGCGGCGAGAAAAGAAAACGCATTTAGTGTGTTGCCGGATAGCCTGAAAGTAAAAACAGTGTGGACAGAATCTGACTTTCAATCGTTGGCGAATTTCGCAAAAGCGGTGGATGAAACAACCTGTCCCTAGTAATTTCAGGTTCTCTAAAAATACAAAAAGGCGACATTATGTCGCCTTTTTGCTTTTCTGCTGCTGAAACTATCAAAACAGCAGAAATGATCCCCAGGTGATCACCACCAAAAGCAGCGCGATAAACACCGCAGCAGACCCAATATCTTTGGCTCTCCCGCTCAGCTCATGATGCTCTGGGCCGATGCGATCAACAACCGCTTCGATGGCAGAGTTAATCAGCTCTACAATCACCACGATAAACAGCGATGCCACCATCAAAAGTTGTTCAACCTGAGTCACAGGCAGAAAGAACGAAAGGGTGGTCATCACGATCAACAGAACCAATTCCTGTCGAAATGCCGCTTCATTGTTCCATGCAGCGCGAAGTCCCTGAAAGGAGTACCCGGTGGCATGCAAAATGCGCTTCAGGCCAGTCACATTGGGTTTCATCTATGGAAATCTCAGGTTCTCGAACAAAGCGTTATTTTGCGCGTGAATAAGAGAAATATCCATGCTTTTAGCTGATTAACTTTGTGCTGCTTTTTACCGAAATAAGTACCAAATCAACGTGAACCGAACAGCTGCAGTGTGTTTTTTGTTCACTATCACTGATGATTTAAGTCTGGCTTCGAAGAAGCCAGTAAAAAGGACAATTTCTCTAAGCACCCACAGGTCAATGGAGCCTGGATGTCGGGTGCTGCATTAAAAACCTCACTTAAGGACAAAACCATGTTCCAACAAGCAGTAAAATGGACGCTCTATTTCTTCATGATCTGTGTGGTTGGCTTTGCACAGGCCGCCTCAGACAAATCTCTCAATGCCTTACTCAACGCCGCAGGCGTGGATGAGATGGTGAACCAGTTCCCGGCAACGGTGAAACTGGGTATTCTCGAAGCCCAGCAACAACAGGGCGCGTTATCAGAAAAAGAAGTCAACGCCATGTTGCAGGCTGCAGATGAAACCATCGTGCCGGCTAACATCCTTTCCGGCATTCGTCAGTCCCTTTCTGGCGCTATGGATGATGAACAAATCGCGACGCTGATGCGCTGGTATGAATCCCCGCTGGGGAAGGCGTTTACGGAGGCTGAGGCAAAAAGCGGGACGGAAGAGGCATTCGCCGCTATGTCTGCTGAGGCTCCGGTTTTGATGAAAAACCAGCAGCTTATTGCCCAGGTACAGAAAATCGATCAACTGCTCAATGCGACCAATATTACCGTTAACTTTTATGAGCAAGTTCAGTTGGCGATTTTTGCGGGGTTGATGTCAGCACTTCAACCTGATGTCCCATTGGATATGGACAACATGAAACAAGAGCTGGGTGCGATTCGTCAGCAATCCACTGCTAACGTGCAGCAGATGGTTACGGTTTCTCTGGCTTATGCTTACAAAGACTTTACGGCGGAAGAGTTGGATCAATATATCGCGTTTCTTTCCACGCCTGATGCAAACCGTTTCAACCAAATTGCGGTGAAAAGCATGATCAATGAGCTGGAAGCGAGCTTTATGGCATGGGCGAAAAGAGTGGGAGCAATAACGAAGGAAAAATAACCTTTTCTCGAAACAAAAAACGCCGCGATGAGCGGCGTTTTCTTTTTGCTGAAATCAGCGGTTACTTAGCAAAGTTCTCTTCGAAGTACTCGATGATGTCGTCAGACTCATACATCCACTCGACCGTGCCATCGTCCTGCTCGATGCGAAGGCAAGGTACCATTCCGCGGCCACCTTCAGTGACCAACTCCTGGTAAGCTTCTCTGTCCGCACCTACATCAACCAGTGCCACATCAAGATTCATCATCTTCAGTGCCGCACGGACTTTGAGGCAGAAAGGGCAGTAGTTTTTGTGGTAAAGGTTGTGAGCATTTAAATCAGGCATACTTCTTCCTTTTTTATTGTGAATGGTCTTGCTCGGCATAAGACCCGTGTTTTTGAATATTTTATTCATTGCTAAAGTAATAAGTTTCATCACCACGGAATCTCTTGTCCTTGGTAATTCAGAAAACGTCCACTGTCTTTCGCTTCAAGCCCTTCCAACACGGCATAAAGTCCCTGTGCAGATTCTTCCGCTGAAATGAGCGCATTTGGTCCACCCATCTCGGTTTGCACCCAGCCAGGATGCAATGCGATAGCGATAATGCCCTGTGAAGACAAATCGTTGGAGAGGCTTTTCACCACAGAATTGAGCGCCGCTTTGGACGATCGGTAGATATAACCGCCCCCTGAGGTGTTTTCCGCCATGCTACCCACTTTGGACGAAACTGCTGCAAAGGTGCCTTTGGCTGCTAGAAGGTGGGGATAAAAGGCTTGTGCAATTTTGAGTGGCGCAATCGTGTTGATTTCCAGCACCTTGCGCCATTCATCCATGTCGGTATTGCCAAACCCATAGCCTTTGGGACCATAGTATCCGGCATTGTTGAGGATAAGGTGGAACTGCTTATCCGAGAGCGACTGGGCCAGCGCATCAACTGCGGCGTGGTCTGTGACATCCAGCGTATGGATACTCAGCGAATCATATTTCGTGGTGAGCGAGTTGAGCTCTGCGGCTTCGAATGGCTGACGGCAGCAGGCATCGACGTGCCAGCCTGCGTCGAGATAACGTTGAGTGAGTGCGAGTCCAATACCGCGGTTGGCCCCCGTGATGAGCATGTGTTTGGTAACATTGGCCATCGTCATTCCCTAAGCTTGGGTATCAAAGTGATGGCCATGGTAGCAAATTCTCAGCAAAACAGACTTTGCTGTCAGTCCCTTTTCATCGAGAGCGTCAGCGCGTAGCGGTAATGCGCGGCGTCGAGCAAGAACTCCGGATGCACACTTGGACTCCAGGAATCATCGCCCCCAACACCCATGTGGTAGCCATCAATGCGCAGATAGATATGATCGTCTGGCACCAACGCTTCCTGATGTTTGGCCTCAGTCAGACTTTCCTGACTGTAGCGGCTGACCGAGAAATGGAACATGCCTTCAATCCGAAGATTGTCGATATCCAACTGGCGAACATCACAACGTAGCCCGTTCTCTGAAGGAAAAATGTAAGGCGTGTGCATGTCGTCGATGCTGGCGAAATAGCGGCTCACCATGGCGCCGGCTTTACGGTCAGGGTAGTTCTCGAAAGGTCCGCGACCAAACCAAGCCACAGAGTCAGTGAGCGGTAGAGCCAATTCCAAACCAATCCGTGGAAGTGACGGTAAATCCTGCGCGACATTGACATCGACGGTCAGCGCGATAGTGCCGGAAAGGTCGACTTCATAGCGCCAGAGCGTGCTGATCACCATAGCTCCACCGATGAAATAACCATGGTGGGAGCGGATTTGCACTGTATCAGACAGCACATCGACGGTGTTGAACAGATTCTCATGGCGCAAATCAAACAGGCCGGATTGCTGCCACTTTCCAAGCCAGGCATTGGGGTCAGGACGGTCTGCTTCGCTCGCGCCGATATCATTGTCGATAGGCGGGCGGATAAAGTTATCTTTTGGCGCATCAAGAAGCTGTTCTTCGCCTTCAATCAACCAGCGCACCAAATGGCCACTTTGCTTGTCGAAGTCGAGTTCGAAGTGATCGCCTTTGACCGTCCAGTGGTCTGGCTCATCAATCACATCAGGCAATCTGTCCGGTGCCAACTCAGGTGATTGCAGTGCGCGGTAAACCGGCAGCACCAATTGCCCCCAACCGATAACGGTGCCTTGCGGCGCCCAAGGCTCATCAGAAGAAAGCACGACCTCAATATTCAGGAAATACTCCTGATTGTGCTTAGGGTACGGCAGGGATTTTGCCAATTCTACCTGTGCCGTTTTCCCCGCCAGCAAATGCAAGGCTTTTTCGCCACTGGTGATTTGCTTGCCATTGCCTTGAATAGACCAACGCAGCGTCAGATTCTCAGGCGCATGGAATTGGTATTCATTGGCAAGCGAGACAACCAGAGGATACGTCCCGTCCAGTTTGTAACTGAAACGTTGCTGGTGGAATTTGGCTTCGAAAGCGGTAGGGTGCGGTGTTCTGTCAGGGAACATTAAGCCGTTGATGCAGAACTGGCGATCGTTCGGTGTGTCACCAAAATCACCGCCATAGCACCATTGACTACCTTGATCATCTTTCCGTACCAGTCCCTGATCGACCCAATCCCAGATAAAGCCACCCTGAAGACGGGGATAGCGCCGGAAAGCTTCCCAGTACTTATCGAAACTGCCAAGACTGTTGCCCATGGCGTGGGCATATTCGCAAAGGATCAGCGGGCGGTTTTCATTCGGTAGGCCAATCCACTTGGACAGCGCCCACTTTGGCAGGCCGAGGTCTGTCTGATCTTGCTCCACGCGTGCATACATGGGGCAGATGATGTCTGTGGCCGCAGTGTCAGCACCGCCACCTTCATACTGTACGGGGCGGCTGGGGTCGCGTTGTTTCACCCACTGGTACATAGCGTGGTGGTTATTCCCAATGCCGGATTCATTACCGAGAGACCAAATGATGATACAAGGATGGTTTTTATCGCGCTCCACCATACGGGTGACACGTTCAGTGTATGCACTCAGCCATTCCGCGTTGTCAGAGAGCTGGCACATCGGCACCATACCGTGGGTTTCGATATTGGCCTCATCAACCACATACAGCCCAAGTTTGTCGCACAGGTTGTAGAACGCAGGATGATTAGGGTAATGCGAGGTGCGCACGGCATTGAAGTTGAATTGTTTAATGAGCTTGAGATCTTCTTCAATGTCTTCGACGGTTTGCACGTACCCTTTTTCGGGGTGGAATTCATGGCGGTTCACGCCGCGGATCAGAGCCGGGAGGTCGTTGATTTGCAGCAGGCCGTCGCTGATACCCACTTGTCGGAAACCCACGTTGCAGGCTTCGATATCAATAGGTTCGTCGTTCTCGTCCAGCAGCATGACGACCAAACGGTAGAGGTGCGGGTCTTCATCGCTCCAAAGCCTTGGGCAGGAAACGATGAGTGAATGTTCGCAGCGATCTCCCCATGCGCCACGTTCGTCAATGACGCGTTGACCGGATTCTGCAATGACGAGTCCACTGAGGTCCGTGCCTTCATCAAAAAGCTGAATAGCAACTTTGTTGTACTTGCCTTCAAGCTTGGTGGTGACATTCAATGTGCCGACATGGTGGGTCGGGTCTAGCACGGTGTGTACTGTAAAATCGGCGATTTGGTGTTTGGGCTTTTTACGCAGAGTGACATCGCGGAAGATCCCGCTTAGCCACCACATATCCTGATCTTCTAAGTAGCTGCCATCACACCAGCGCAACACCACTGCAGTGATCTGATTCTCGCCCAGTGCGACGAAAGGGCTGAGATCGAATTCGGCAGGCAGGCGACTGTCCTGGCTGTATCCGACAAAATGGCCATTGCAGAACAGGTAAAACGCCGAGCTGACCCCCTCAAAGCAAATCAGGGTTTGTGCATCCAGCCAACCATCATGCAACTGGAAGGTGGTGCGGTAAACGCCGGTTGGATTTTGGTCTGGCACCTTGGGAGGATCGACCTCAAAGGGATACTGCACATTGGTGTAGATCGGAATGTCGGAGGTGTCTTCCAATTGCCAGTTTGAAGGCACGGGAATCGTACGCCAACTTGCATCATCAAACTCTCGGTTTGTGACCTCTGAAGGGACAAGTTCTGGCGAATCAAAGAGAGAAAATTGCCAGTCACCGTTCAGGGAAACGCGGTGTCGTGAGACGGGAATTGCGTTGTATTGATCATCCAGCGCTGCTTCTACGCTCGGATAAGACGCCATGGGGCAATGTGCCGGAAGGCGGTTAAGCTGCGTGACGGCGGGATTTTCCCATTGGCGACGACGGATCAATTCTGCAAATCGGGTCATGTTGTAGTTCTCAAACTCGTCAATTCAATGCGGGGCCATGAAACGATTACGGTTCAACGGTAAAGGACAACAACATGGCACTTTCTGGGTCCATTACTGGCAAGCTTAGTCCAATTTGGCTTAGCTGATCGCCGTTAACGACCGGCATTTTTTCAATCCAGACAGGAAGATGCTTCATCGTCTTGCTAAAAGCCGTGGGGGCATCGACCACCTCGACACGGTAGCGTTTTTCCTTGCAAAGAACGGGTAATCGCAGTCGTTGTCCAAGCGCATGTTCCTGCATGGAGAGTTGCACGACGGCCAACAGGACCACGCTGTCATCCATCACACCGTAGATATGGGTACCGGAATCCACAGATGGCAACACAAAGCTGGTGCCGCTGTGTAGCAGAGGGCGATATTGCTTGTGGAGCGCGATGTATTTGGAAAATGCGCGGAGCTCGCAATCCTCTAGCCCTTGGGGGTCAAGTTCCGCACCCATATGGCCAAACAAGGCGGTAATGCCCCGAAGTGACATGTCATGGCAGCGTCTGGTGGTGTGGCTCAGTCTGGGGCCAATGTGGCTGCCCATCACTTCCGGCGGGAAAAACAGCTGCATGCCGCGTTGGATAGTTTGGCGTTCTAACGCATCGTTGCAGTCGGAAGTCCAGAACCTATGGGTGCGTTTCAGCACTTCATAATCCACGCGACCACCGCCGGATGCGCACGATTCAATTTCTACATAAGGGTGTTTCTCACGAAGTGCATCAATCAGACGATAATACGCCAGCGTCTGGCCGTGATACGCGGCACTGCCTTGGTGTGCGGCTTGCACCAGCTCGCGGTTCATGTCCCACTTTAGGTAGCCAATATGATGATCGGTTAGCAGGCTGTCGAGTGATGACAACAGGTAGTTAAACGCGTCGGGGTTCTGTAAATCGAGCACAAACTGATGACGTCCAGCCGGCTGTTGATAACCGAGCTCATCCATACCCAGCATCCATTCTGGATGGGCGCGGAAAAGCGCAGAGTTTTTGCTGACCATTTCCGGTTCCACCCAAAGGCCAAACTCCATCCCTAGCTGGTTAATGTGTTCGATAACCGGCTTTAACCCTTCAGGGTACTTGCGCTTGTCCACCTGCCAGTCACCCAAGGCACGGGTATCATCATCTCGGTTGGTGAACCAGCCGTCATCGAGAATAAAGCGCTCAACACCGAGTCTGGCGACGGCCGTGGCCATTTCCATAATGCGTTGGGGCTCGTGGTCAAAGTAGATCCCTTCCCAGGTATTAAAATGTACAGGGCGCAGTTTTGATTGTGGAAAGCTCAGGATTTGATGGCGTACAAATTGGTGGAAGCGCTGCATCATGCCGTTAAGACCTTCTGCACTGAAGACGGCATACAAGTCGGGGGTGGCGAAGCTGTCTCCGGGGGCAAGGCTGATTTCACCCGCTGCCAACAGTGCCTCGGCTTGCAGGTAGCGCCTGCCATCACTTTTCACCTGCGCCTGAATGCGGTGATTACCGCTCCAGCCCAAGTGCATGCCAATGAGATTGCCACTCAGTTCGTGGGTTTCTTTTTGCAAAGCGACCAATCCCGGGAAAGACTCATGGGATGTACGACCTCGGCGGTTTTCCTGCACAAAGCCTCCGTGTTTGAACGAGAGGCGTTGCTGTTGGAACTCGTGGGGCCATCGGCCATGGAAGCTGATCAGATCGAGAAAATCGTCATCGACTGGCAATGTCAGCGCGAGCCGTTGAAGGGAATAATTCGTCGTTCCGGTATTCGTCAGTGTGTGGTTCAGCGTCAGCACGTCGCTGTCTTCATCCAGAACAAGCTTGGTGCAAACCTCAAGCCCAGAACGGGGATCGCTTAGGAGAAGTTGTGTGCTGCCCGGAGAGGTGGTAACAGACATCAATTCAAAGACCGGTGCCCAGTCTTTTCCATCACGGTGCCCTTCAATGCCCGGGCTGCCAAAATCGCCGCGGCCTTGTTCTGGGAGTAAGGCCAGTGGCATGGCTTCATCGAGCCTTGCCTGTCCAACCGGAAGGTCAAAAAGCGAATCATTGAGTGACGTATCGGCATCAATTTTCTTGCCCCAGTAAACCATGGCGGGGACAGGCTTCAACATCAGAATCAGGCTGGTATGCGCGGATTGCAAATGAACGACGTTTTCAGGCGACGCTTCGCTTCCTTTCGTGGACATATTAGCCATGAATCCATTCCCTTTGTTGGCGTCTTCGCGCCTGATAAACGGCGCTATTCGCTATACTCGGCGACAGAGCTTCTTGTAATCAGTATGGGTGTGTAGCTGCCTTTTTCTTCTGGAACCGGCTGTTGGATTGATAATGCGATAGCCTGCTCTGCAGCTAGGGCGGCCATTTGTTCAATCGGATAGCGCACTGATGTGAGTTTCGGGTGGAGATAGCGGGCGATGAGGCTGTCATCAAAGCCCACGACCGAGACATCCTCCGGTACACGATAACCGCGGTCGGTCAGTGCGGTGATGGCACCGGCTGCCATGACATCGTTGTAGCAAAATACTGCGCTGAGGTGTTCGTTATCCGTCATCAGCTTTGCCATAGCGCGCTCGCCACCGGTTTCTTCTGGTGTATCAAAGGCCATCATAACCGGGTGGGTCTCATCGGTGACGCGATAGGTATTCAGCGCGTCCTCATAGCCTTTCTGACGCTGCACCGTATCTTCGATGGAGTGACTGGAACCGATATACGCCACATAGCGGTGACCCTTTTCGATGAGATGTTCGGTGGCCAAATAAGCGCCGCGATAGTTGTCGAGGTAGATGCAACGATCTTCCAAACCCGGGATCAAACGGTTGATAAAGACGATTGAACCATGCTCTTCCGCAAAGGCGCGGAGTGTGTCGTCATCCAGCGCTTTGCTGTGCACGATCAGCGAGGCGACCTGATTCTGGATCAGCGATTCAATGGCCTGCTTCTCCCTTGCAGCGTCGTGGTAGCCGTTACCAATCAAGAGATGATGACCTTGCCTGTGGGCAATGGTATCAACGTGTTTGACCAAGGAGCCAAAAAAGGGGTCAGACACGTCCGCCACAACAACACCAATCGCTCGACTTCGCTTGCTGACCAAGGTGCGTGCTGCGGCATTCGGACGGTAGCCCAGTTCGCGCATGGTTCGTTTTACCAAATCGGCGGTATCGGATTTGGTGAGCGGCGAGCCGTTGATCACACGGGAGACCGTGGCAACTGACACGCCTGCCTTGCGCGCGACGTCTTTAATGGTTGCCATTAAGAAGATCTCCTATCAAATTGCCTGAAAGCGGCATTGTCATTACTCCTGCGCGTTGGCAGTGAGTGGTGCAGGGTCTTCCTCGCCTTCCGGACGATGGGTTAATGCCTGTTCGTTGCTGTTGAACAGGTGAATGTCGTCCGGAGAACAGTGCAGGGAGACGGTCTGGAAAGCTTTCACGGCGTTGTCACCGGGAATGTGAACCTTGAATCCGTCTTCACCGCAATATTGGCCGAACAGGTAAGTACTGTTGCCAAGGCGTTCCACCACTTCACTATGAAACTGGAAATTAAAGCCCGGGCCTTCGCCAATCTGAATATGTTCAGGCCGGATGCCGACGGTCACTGCTTCGCCTTCGCTGACCTCTCGGGCAACCCTGACAGTCAGGGTTTGGCCGTCAGGCATAGCGACAGCGACCTCATTGCCGTTGATGGCAGAAATGCGGCCGGGGACAAAATTCATTTTCGGTGAACCGATGAAACCTGCCACGAACAGATTGGCGGGATTGTGATATAGCGCCAAAGGTGAGCCAACTTGCTCCACATTTCCGGCTCGCAGCACCACGATTTTGTCGGCAAGCGTCATGGCTTCGACCTGATCGTGGGTCACGTAAATCATGGTGTTGCCAAGTTCCTGATGAAGCTTGGCAATCTGCAGACGCATTTCAACGCGAAGTTCCGCATCCAGGTTAGAGAGCGGTTCATCGAACAGGAAGACTTTTGGATCCCGCACAATAGCGCGACCAATCGCCACACGCTGGCGTTGACCACCAGACAATGCTTTGGGTTTTCTGTCCAGCAGGGCTTCAAGTTGCAGGGTTTTGGCAGCACGGTCGACGTGCTTGTCGATTTCCGCTTTGTCGACGCCGTTCATTTTCAGGCCAAAACCCATGTTTTCCCGCACCGTCATGTGAGGGTAAAGCGCATAAGACTGGAACACCATGGCGACACCACGGTCTGCCGGGTCAACATCATTCACCTCTGTGCCATCGATGGAGATGGTGCCATCAGAAATGGTTTCAAGACCCGCAATCAGGCGCAGCAACGTAGACTTGCCACAACCGGAAGGGCCAACAAACACCACGAACTCTCCTCCGCTGATATCCAGGTCGATACCGTGAATCGTTTCGATTTTACCGAAGCGCTTAATAACTTTTCTCAGTGTGATGTCGGCCATACCGCGGTCCCTATGCAATCAGTTTCTTTTTGGTGATTCGAATTTCGTCGTTTCGGTCACCCTTTTCTAAAAATAGGCGGTTTTTCGACGAATGGAAACGTTTACATTGTCGATTTTGTGAACTAGTTTTAAACAACGAACTCGCGTTGGTTACATTTCGGTAACAAAAAATGCGTCGGATATCGCGCGTTGTTGGTTCATCAACGTTAGAAAAACAGGACGTAATATGACTGTGCATTCCTCATCAGCATCCAAGCCTTCCGCTGTTCAGCGAAGTCAGTTGGCAATGGCGCCTTGGTTCTTCCTTGCCCCCGCCATTGTTGTCTTCGCGATATATGTGCTTTATCCCATTGGTCAAAGTGTATGGCTCAGCTTCTTTGAGTGGGACGGTCTGGGAGAAAAAACCTGGGTTGGTTGGGAAAACTACATTGAGCTTTTCGATTCAGATGCGTTTTACACCTCTTTGGTGAACAATTTCCTCTGGATGATCCTTTTCATGCTTGCCCCCCCGATTGGCCTTCTGATTGCCCTCTTTCTCAATCAACAGGTGGCCGGTATCCGTCTTATTAAGGCGCTGTTCTTCTTCCCTTTCGTGATCTCGCAAGTGGTGGTGGGCTTGGTCTTTGCCTGGTTCTATGACCCGTCATTTGGTCTGCTGACGCAATTTATCGTCGCGCTGGGGTTTGATCCTATTTCGATTCTGGCTGATGAAGATCTGGTGACGTACGGCATCATCGCGGCCGGGCTTTGGCCTCAGGTGGCCTATTGCATGATTCTCTACCTGACGGGTCTCAACAACCTCGACCCCGAACAGCTGGAGGCGGCGCGTCTTGACGGCGCAAAAGGCTGGCGAATGATGTGGTACGTGGTGGTACCGCAGCTCAAACCCGCCACTTTCATCGCGGTGGTTGTGACGGTGATTGGCGCGCTGAGGTCATTTGATTTAGTGGCGACCATGACGGCAGGTGGTCCGTGGGGCAGCTCAACGGTATTGGCGTACCTGATGTATGAAGAGTCTATTTTCAATTACCGCATGGGTTATGGTGCGGCGGTCGCCGTGGTGCTCTTCCTGATTATGGATATCTATATCGCCTGGTTCCTGTGGCGAATGCTGAAAGGAGAGCGTTGATATGTTTCCAAGACCGATTGAACAGCGCGGCAAATTCGTCAACGCCACGTATCGCATCTCGCTCTACATTGCTGTGTGTCTTTGGCTGATCCCCCTCGCAGCGGTGTTGATGACATCTGTGCGCTCCATCGCCGACATTAACGCGGGGAATTACTGGGGTATGCCGGATGAACTGCAACTGGTCGAAAACTACACACAGGTGTTCACCGCAACTCCGATGGGACGCTATCTGCTGAACAGCTTGCTGATTTGTATTCCCGCGGTGGCGGGGGCGGTAGTGCTCTCGACCCTCGCAGGTTATGCACTGGCCAAATATAAATTTCGCGCCAATATCTGGCTGTTTGCTCTGTTTATCGGCGGTAATTTTGTTCCGTTTCAGATTTTGATGATCCCGGTTCGCGACCTCACCATCAGCTTTGGTCTGTATGACACTCACTGGGCGCTGATTTTCTTCCATGTCGCCTTCCAAGCCGGTTTCTGCACATTATTTATGCGTAACTTTATGATTGGCATTCCCGATGCTCTGATTGAGGCAGCGCGTGTGGAAGGGGTCAGTGAGTGGCGCATTTTCTGGTATGTGGTTCTCCCTTTGGTGAGACCCGCACTGGCAGCATTGTCTGTTTTGGTCTTTACCTTTATTTGGAATGACTTTTTCTGGGCTCTGGTGCTGGTTCAAAGCGATGAAGTTCGTCCTGTGACTGCAGGCCTGAACGCATTGCAAGGACAATGGCTTGCATCCTGGCAGTACATGTCGGCAGGCGCGGTTATCGCTGCACTTCCGCCTGTGGCACTGTTTTTCACGATGCAACGCCACTTTATTGCTGGATTAACCTTGGGCGCAACCAAAGGCTGATCCCGGTTTAACGAAAGTAAGGATGAAGGATATGAGAACGCTTGCTAAGAAAAGCATGGGCATGATCAGCGCTCTGATGCTGGCGCTCAGTGGTTCAGTAACCGCAGGGACGCTGGTGATTAACTCTGATGCCTCAGACCCAGCGCCAAAGAAAGCCTGGGCAGAGGTGATTGAAAAGTTCGAACAGGCGAACCCGGATATCACGGTAAAATACAACCTGTATGACCACGAAGCTTACAAGACCACGATTCGTAACTGGCTGGTAACTTCTCCGCCGGATGTGGTGTTTTGGTATGCGGGTAACCGAATGAAAACCTTCGTCGACCGTGGTTTGTTTGAAGACGTGAGCGACATGTGGCAAGCCAATGGCATGGACAAAGATTTTGCCAGCGCTATGCCTGCGATGAGCGTCAACGGCAAGCAATACGGGGTGCCTTATACCTATTACCAATGGGGTATCTACTACCGCAAAGACCTGTTCGATAAATACGATATTGCGGTGCCTAAAACATGGGATGACTTGGTTGCTGCCTCTAAAACCCTCAAAGACAACGGCGTGACGCCATTTACGATCGGTACTAAGTATCTTTGGACCGCAGCGGGTTGGTTCGATTATCTGAACATGCGCGTGAATGGTCTCGATTTCCACATCGATCTGATGGATGGCAAAGTGCCTTACACCGACCCACGCGTGAAAGCCGTATTCGAAAAATGGAATGATCTGGTTGAGCCGGGCTACTATCTCGACAACCATGCATCTTACTCTTGGCAGGAAGCCCAGCCCTTCCTTTACAACGGTGAAGCAGCGATGTACCTGATGGGTAACTTCCTTGCGGCAAACTTTACCGATGAAGTGCGTCCAAACATGGGCTTTTTCCAGTTCCCTGTGATTGATGCCAGTGTGCCAATGGCGGAAGACGCGCCGATGGATACCCTGCATATTCCTTCCAAAGCCAAGAACAAAGAAGATGCGCGTAGGTTCCTGGCGTTTGTGGCGCAGCCTGAAATCCAGACCATGATTAACGAAGCGCTACTGCAAATCCCGACGAATAACAAAGCGACGCCTAAAGACGATGAATATTTGAATGCAGGTGTGGTGATGTTAGGTGAAGCGGCGGGTACGGCGCAGTTCTACGACCGTGATACCGATCCTGCGATGGCGAAAGAAGGCATGAAGGGCTTTCAGCAATATATGGTTCACCCAGACCGAATCGACAAAATTCTTGAGAAGCTGGAAAAAACACGTCAGCGTACTTTCAAGCAATAACCGATATATCAATCCTTTAGAATCAGAAGTAAGCGTTATTGGCATAACGCTTGCTTCTTTTTTGTACAGCTGGTTTAGGCATGTAAAAGAGGAAAATATATGCCGTACTTTAGAGGCTGTTGACCTTTTGTGGTGATTTTTGCAGCAGTTTTGTGGGGATTTTATGCAAGGCAGAGGCTTCGATGTGTAGCGAGCCTACATGAGAAGCTGATAACGCAGCAGAAATTCCCCACAAACGCTGCCCGAAGGGTTCTGCTCTAAGCGTTTTATGCTTTGTTGAGGTGTATTTGCTTAGAATGACTAGGCAGCACACACCTCGCCGCGCCTAAAACGCTTATAGCGAGAACAAAATTCAACCACAAAAGGTCAGCAGCCCCTAGCACCCTGTACTAAATTTAAGATCCCGATGTGTAAAATGAATTGCTGACAGGAAAGGGCAATGCCAAATCTGATCAACGCCAGTTACTCGAACAACATGTACCTCAGTGCGCGTCAGCGTGAGAAAGATGAGGCGCAGTATGGCGCGCGTAATGAAGGCGTGAAAACTGATCAGTCGTTGACTCCCGCAGAACGCGCAGAAATGCTCCGAAAAGAGCGCGAAGAGAAAATGCAGGCGGATAAAGCACAGGAAGATTCGCCACAGCGCGGTGATTACCGCGGTTTGATAGACCGCGTAGCGGAGCAGGAAGCCAAAATGGCGAAATTCTCCGCTTACACCCAAGGTCAGCAGCAACTCTTAAAACAGGTCGAAAAAACCATCACGCCGAATGCTGGCGAGACCAGTTACAACTTTAAGGTCTAAATCCACTCCTGCGCATCTGCTGACACTGTGACATCAGTTTCCAGCGCGCCTGTGTGCTGGGTGGACGCTGGTTCAATCATCATGAAGTGAGTATCTTCCTTTGCCTCTGGACAATGTTCCACACCTTTTGGCACCACAAACAATTCTCCCGGATTGAGCACAATGTCTCTGTCGCGAAGCTTTAAGGTCAGCTGACCCTTCAGCACCAGAAACAGTTCATCCTCATTCTCATGGCTATGCCAGACCAACTCGCCGCTGCCTTTAGCAATCTTTACCAACTGTCCGTTAGATTCGGCGATGATTTTGGGCGTCCAGACTTCATCAAATAGAGAAAATTTGTCGGTCAGGGTAATTTTGTCCATCTCGGTATTCCTAGGTAGCGTGAACGTTACTGCCATATTTTGGTCACTATTGTTCGCCATAATGCCATTACTTAAAGCCTGTATTGCCCGCTTTGTTCGCTTTAATCACCCAATCAAACAAGAGAGGGCAAGACGATGAAAAAGCAACCAACCAAACACTCATTTACGCTTGGCATCCCATCGTGGCTTTGGCCGGTTTTGATCAGCATGGTTTGGGTTATTCAGCTGGCGGCAGAATAAAAAATCGAGCGCTTAGCGGTGTGCGTGGTACCAGCGTTTTACAGGCTCTGGTAAGCCAAACACTCTCAGGTTTCCACCAACCACCAGCATCACGCCGAGCACCGATTGCCATGTCCATTCATAGCCTTCAAAAATGGTCGATAAAGACAAGGCAACCAGCGGGAAGAGGACGGTGCAGTAAGCCGCTTTAGCCGCGCCAATGCGCCCAACCAACGCAAGGTAAGTATTGAAACCGACCACAGAGCCGATGATGGCGAGATAGACCAACGCGGATACATACAGCGGCGTGGTGGTGAAGGCGAGTGAATGCCCCATCAGCAAGGCGATGGTGAACAGGTACAGCGCGCCATAACCCATGGCCCAGCCCGTGGTTGGCAACAGTGGCATACCTTTTTGTTGTGCGCGGGCAGAAACCAGATTGCCCATGGAAAAGAAGTAAGTGCCAACAAAGGTGACCCCAAGGCCGAGTAAAATGGTGAGATCCATGGCGGAGTGAATGAACTGGGCGCCAAACAGCATCAAGATGCCAGAAAAACCCATGAGTGCCCCTTGGATGAAAGATGCGTCGGGACGTTTTTTCTCTAGCCACCAGAGGTTGAGCGCATTCAGGATCGGGGCGAGGGAAAAGACTACCGCGTTGAGCCCACTTGGGATGTACTGGGTAGCGAAATAGAAACAGAGAAAGTTATTGGAGAACAGGCAAAGCGCCAGCAGCACCGCCATTTTGTGGTTTTCTTTGGAAAGTCGGGGCAGCTTGCCGCGTAGGGCAAGCCAAGCCAGAAGTGCAGCGGATGCGATAGCAAATCGCCATCCCACTGAAACAACAACCGGGGTGTCTCCAATCTGAAAGGCAATCGCCAACCAGGTGGTTCCCCAGATTAATACCGTGATGACATACAGCGTTGCGTTCATAACTTCCCTTATCCTTACATCAGCCAACTATCGTTGTTTTTTCGCCAATCTATCTCCGAGACATTTTTTAGGCTTTCAGCATCCTGCGGTTTTTATAGATTCTTGCGCTTTTTTCCTTCTAAGCATGTTCAACCAGAGGAAGTGCCGATATATTGGGTCGAGAAAGGAGTGGTATATCAATGGACAAGGATTCGTCTCAAACCCTCAAAAGGCAGCGAGTTTACAACGTGTTGAAGGACAACACGGCGCGGCTGCACAATGAAATCTGGCAGGACAATGGCCTGGGATCAGCCGTATGGAGTAACAGCCACGGCAGTGCCAGCTATGAAAAGCCGGGTCATCATACGTTGAGTTTTTATCTTAGCGGCGGACAGAATACCAAGCGCTGTCTGTCCGGTGGTGACATGTTTGGTGGTGAAGACAAACTGTGTCTGATGCCGACCGATCATCGCTCGCAATGGTCATTTGCCGATCCCTTCAGCTTCTTCCATTTCTACTTCGAACAGAAGCATCTTCAGAACTTTGCTGAGCAGGTGTTCGATAAAGAAGGCCGGCATATTGAGCTTAAAGAGTGCACCTTTGTTGATGATCCTTTCGTCAACCAATTGGTTCGCCAGACCATGCTGCAACTGGATTGGGAAAGCGAGACTGATAAGCTGATGATGTCTCACGCCCAGCAAATGCTGTTGCTTCACTTGGTGCGCCGTTATTGTCAGTTGCCACTGCAATTGCCGCAATCACAAGGTGGCTTGTCGCCCCAAAACCAGCGGCTGGTGATAGATTTCATTGAAAGCCACCTGATGCAGTCTTTTTCCTTAAGCGATTTGGCAACACTGGCTCAGCTCAGTGAGTTCCATTTCGCGCGTATGTTTAAAGTCAGCTTCGACTGCACGCCACACCAGTATGTGTTGTCACGCCGCATTGCCCGCGCCAAAGATTTGCTTCAAGAGAATATTCTGCCGCTTGCGGAGATTGCCGACGCCTGTGGTTTCTCTTCTCAACAACACCTTTCCCAGCAGTTCAAGCAACGTGTCGGCAGCACACCCGCTGCTTTTCGTAAGGCCCAAAACCGACGTTAAGGCCAGTTTGCAAGCGCTTCTGCACGATCCTCACTTTTAATACACGCCTTTGTTCTCATGGCGCATAGATTGAGAAGTTGGGAAAACTGATTTCCCGCTGACTGGTCAATTATTGCGATGCATAGGAGAGCCTGCATGACGACCGAGAACACCACGCCTTTAGAGCATTTCGTGCACGCTTCCCGAGAAACGGGCGCGATATGGGGTTTACACTGTAAAGATGGTTGGGTGATTTGTGATTCAGCTATCTACGAAGATACGGATGTAATGCCGTTTTGGTCATCCCGTGAAGCGGCGGAAATTCACTGTATTGATGAGTGGGCTGACTTTGCACCTGTTGCCATTTCTGTTGAGGAGTTCGTGGAGGAATGGCTGGTGGATCTCGCTAATGATGCGGTGATGCTTGGGCCAGATTGGGGCGACGATCTGTGTGGTGAAGAAGTGGAACCTGTCGAACTTGCACAAAAATTCCTTATTCAATAAGGGGTTGTGATTCACTGTCAATCTCCATGTACAAAATCCTCTTTACACCGTGCTCACCTGTAGCACGCGCGCTTGCGTTGCCTTCTGCCGTTACCGACTGCTATTCCTATCTAGGTGAATTAACAAGGTCGTAACAACTTTTGAGTGTTGCGACCCATTGCAAGGGATCGCTTGGTAGGAGGATTAACGATGGCAACGACGACAATCAACCCAATGGGGACTGACGGCTTCGAATTTGTGGAATATACCGCGCCGAATGCCAAAGGCATTGCTGATCTGAAAAACCTGTTTTCACTGATGGGGTTTGCGGAAATCGCCAAGCACAAGCACAAAGACGTGTGGCTATACCGTCAGGGAGATATCAATTTCATAGTTAATGGTGAAATTGATTCTCAGGCAGAGGGTTTCGCCAAAGCGCATGGCGCCAGTGTGAACGCTATGGCGTTCAGGGTGAAAGATGCACGACATGCCGTCGACTACGCGGTGAAACAAGGCGCAACGGGGTGCGATGCACGTGTGGGGCCAATGGAACTGAATATTCCCGCTATCCATGGCATTGGCGATTCTTACCTCTACCTTGTTGACCGATATGGCGACAAGGAAATCTATGACATCGATTTTGACTACTACCCGGACTGGCGTGAGCGTCTTGCAGCCTCTGATGCGGGATTACAGGTGATTGATCACCTGACCCACAACGTGGAGAAAGGCAATATGGATGTGTGGGCCGATTTCTACGACCGTATTGCGAACTTCAAGGAAATCCGTTTCTTCGATATTGAAGGCAAGCTGACGGGGCTAAAATCCCGCGCCCTTACTGCACCTTGTGGCAAAATCCGCATCCCAATTAACGAGTCCAGCGATGATAAATCCCAAATTGCGGAATACCTCAAAGAGTATAACGGAGAAGGTATTCAACATATTGCGCTCAGCACTGATGACATCTACAAAACCGTCGAGTCGCTGAGAAGCCGGGGCATGCGCTTTATGGACACGCCGGACACTTACTATGAGAAAGTGAATGACCGCGTAGAAGGCCATGAAGAGAGTGTTGATCAGTTACGAGAACTGCGCGTGCTGATTGATGGCAATGTGGAAACAGGCATTTTGCTGCAGATTTTTACCGACACTGTGATTGGACCCGTTTTCTTTGAGATCATCCAGCGTAAAGGTAATCAAGGCTTCGGTGAAGGTAACTTCCAGGCGCTGTTTGAGTCGATTGAACTCGACCAAATCCGCCGAGGTGTATTGGACGCAGGTTAAACCGCTCTTAAAACCCCCCTTAAAACTTGGAACAGGCCAATCGGCCTGTTCTTCGTTAAACGTCCAGCGATCTGTCGTTCACCCGCATGTCGAATAGCAACTGGTAGAAAAACTCTTTACGCAGCGTAGAGCTGCTCTCATCAAAACGAATGCCTGCGGTTGGCGGTTCTTTGTCATTGTTCACGGTAACGACTTTTCCGATGATTACACCTCGTAGATCACTGCCATATTCAATATGAATTTTCAGGGTTTCATCTTCGAAGAAAAGGTGTTCGTCGCCCGAGGCTGAAAGGCAACAACCTGAAACGGAGTAATCGATTAGCCGTGCTTTGAATGGGCCTTCGTCCGCTTCAGCGCGTAGAGTAAGGTTGGTATCTATACGGGGTTCCTGCCGGATTTGTCGGTGGGCAATACTTTCCGGCAATGACACAATCAATAGGCGGATGGGCTTTTGAATCACGCCCATGACCAAAGAGCGGAAAGCAATTACGTCGCGGAATTCGCTGTCTGTAATGGCTCGGATAATCAGCTCGTTGTTGGGAATAAAAAAGCGTTCGATGATGGGATCCTGACCGCTTGGGCAGTCAATCAGCAAAAACTGATCTTTACGATAGCCAACAATGCGGGAGGTGACCTGCGTCTTTTTGGGATCGTCAGAAAGCTCGATGTTGAGCCGGGCTCCTACTGACAAAAGTCGGTAAAAACTGTCTGTCGAATCTTTCTTCACTGCTTGCATATCGCTACGTTCTCCCGATGGCCGCAGTTACAGATAGTCGCTGATGATGCTTGCCAGCTGACCGTTATTGCGCATCTCTTGTAATCGCTTGTCCATGAATTGTTGCAGTTCTGGGTCAATTCCCGGTGAATAGGCCAAGTGGATGTTGTATTTCGGGATCAGGTTGTTAACCTCAAACAGGGTGTAATCGTTTTGAGTGAAGCCAAGGCGTTTGAGGTGGTATTTCAGCCTGAGATCCATTTCAACGAAGCCGCCGACACTTTTAAGGCGATCAACCACACGGAAAGCCGAATCGTAGTTCTTGACCCGTACTTCACTGACTGCCCCTTTTTCTATTTGCTCTTCAAGGCCGGGATAGTCGAACCCGAACAGGAGCACCGCGATTTTTCCGTTTAAATCTTCCGGGGTTTGGTAAACAAAATCAGAATCTGCCCGGCTGAGGATGCTGTGCTCAACTTCTAAAATCGGGTATGCGGAAAGATTGGCGGCCTGCATATCGCCCCAAGCGGGGCTGCCATAGGTGACCCAATTTTTGTCTTTATGCTTATTGAGCTCGGCAAGATAGCGATTAAACGGATAAGTGTGGATGACCAATTGGTGCTCAGTGCCGTCGAAAGCCTGTTTTAAAACATCGGTGACAATGCCACGATGGTTCTCACCTTTGGTTTGTATCTGCAGTGGCTCGGCCTGATCTTGTATCACAAAGTATTCCAACACGGTTGCTGAAGCGGTGGCAGAGAGCAGAGCAAATATCACCGGCACGCCGATGACACGATAAAGGACGCTGGGAATGGATTTCTTTTCGGACATAGTTTTGACCATCCAAGTTTACAAATCGTGGCTATTCTTAAAGGTAGGTGCTTTAAATTTAAGACATTAATAAGCCTAGACTATGTTGAATCAAAAAGAGAATCTTCCTCCGCCTTCCAGCATGGCAGCACGTTTAGTGGGCCGTGTTCTTCTCATTTGTAGTCTTCTTGCATTCTTGGTAGCGGCGTTTGCCTTGTATTTGGATTATCAGGCACGCACTGAACAGATGCGTCAAAATGCGTTGCTGATTCAAAAGACCGATCTGGCCAGTATTACTAACAGTGTCTGGCAGGAAGACACCACCCAGTTGCAAGTCACCGCGCAAGGGATTTTCCGGGATCCTGACATTAGTTATATCCGTGTTTTTGATGATGGACGGACACTGGCGGAATTCGGTGAAATGCCGCTTGAACCTAAGTTTTCTTACCAATGGCCATTGGTTCATCAGCAATTTGGCAAGACCTATCAACTGGGCTACCTGCAAGTTGAAGTGGGCCTTGAAGGTATTTACAACGCGCTGATCGAACGCTTTGTCATGCTGCTGCTTTTCCTGGGTGGCGCAACGCTGGTGCTTGGTGGTTTGGTGTTCTTTATCGTTTATGTTGATGTCGTCCGTCCACTGGTCTGGATGTCTCATGGTGTAACCAAGTTTGGGGCTGATAACTTGCCGCAGCCGATTGAGCGTCCGAACAAAAAAATGGGCGAAGAACTGGTGACGCTGTACACCCAGTACAACGACACGATAGAGAAAATGCGCGAATACAGCGCGGAGCTGAAAAACGCCAAGATACAGGCGGAAATGGCTAACCAGAAAAAGAGTGAATTTCTGGCCAACATGAGCCATGAAATCCGCACGCCAATGAACGGCATCATTGGGATGGCATCATTGCTGAAAGGCACCCGTTTGGACGACGAACAGCGCGAGTTTATCGAAATGCTGGAAACGTCATCATTGTCGCTGCTCGATATCATCAACGATATTCTCGACTTCTCCAAAATCGAAGCGGGTAAGCTGGAACTGGACTTTGTTGAGCTCAACCTGTTTGAGCTTTGCAAAGACATCGAGCATTTGTTCCGGCTCCGCACCAAGGAAAAAGGGCTGGAGTTCGAATGTAGCCTCGATCAGGATCTGTCACCACTACTGATGGGTGATGCGCCGCGCCTTCGACAGGTGATGATTAATCTGGTCGGGAACGCTGTGAAGTTCACCCAAAGTGGCAGTGTGCGTGTTGATATCCAGCAGGTTGATGAGGCAGGGGATCAAATCACGGTGCGCTTTGATGTTAAGGACACGGGGATTGGTATACCCGCCGACAAACTCGACACCATTTTTGAAAAGTTTGAACAGGCTGATGGCAGCATGAGCCGCAACTTTGGCGGAACGGGATTGGGTCTTGCGATTTCGAGTCAGATCGTCGAACTCATGGGTGGTCACATTGAAGTGGAAAGTCAGGAAGGAGAAGGAAGCCGTTTCTTCTTCACCGTGACTTTCGAGCGCGCACAAATGCCGGAAGCAACTCCGGTTGATGCCTTGCTTTTCTCTGACGCTGCCATGCTACTGGTGGACGACAGCCGTTTGAACATGCGGATCACCAGTGCACAATTGGGTAACTTGGGCTGTCAGGTGACATGTTGTGTCCATCCTGAAGATGCGGAAGAGATGATCGCAGAGCGCATCGACACGGCTAAGCCGTTCAAGATTGTGATTCTGGATAAATTGATGCCGAATTCAGATGGCTTTTCGATCGCTTCTAAATTACGCAAGCGTTTTGGTAAGCGTTGCCCGAGCTTGATGATGATCACCGCCGCGCCGGAAGTACATGACAATGTGAAGCTGGAGAGTTTCAACATCGAAGGGTACCTTTCCAGACCGTATAAGTTTAACGATCTTCGCAATCACCTCACGCGCATCCTCCGTGGACAACAGGCGAAACTCGGCGTGATTTCCATGTCGGCTCACAAAGAAGAGCAAGCGTCGAAAGAGATTGGTTTGGCTGAACCTTCGACCTACTCAGGCCGTGTGTTGGTGGTGGAAGACACTTTGGTGAACCAGCGGGTGACACAGGCCATGCTTGGGAAACTTGGGGTGGAAGTAGTGGTCGCCGAAAACGGACAGGTGGCGATCGATTATTGCAAAGAAGGCATGTTCGATCTGATCTTTATGGACTGCCAAATGCCTATCATGGATGGTTATCAGGCTTCCCGACTCCTTCGTGAGCATGAATATGCGCCTCATACACCGATTGTTGCCTTGACCGCTAACGCGACGGCGCAGGACAGGGATGAATGCCTGAGATGCGGCATGGATGATTATATTGCCAAGCCGGTTAGCAAAGCGGAACTGGAGCGGATGATCAAAACGCATATGCCGGGTTCTGAGCGGGGAAAGGCTAAATCGATCTGAGGGGCGGGGTGACAAACCTTCGCAAAATAAAAACGCCTGCGATAGCAGGCGTTTTGCTTACTTGGACTCGTTACATCATACCAATCGTAGTAAGTATCTGCTCATCCTAGCTTGTTAAAATACTCGATAACTGCGTTGAAAAATTTGTTTGTAGAAGAACTACTTATCGAAATTTTTTGCCTTGTTCTCGAGCATTTTTCCTATGCTATCTCTGATCACCTACCTACTGTGATTGGTATTACATCTTCAACAAGACAAAACATCTCGTCGTCGTTGCTCTTTACTTCAATATTTACATTGCTGACTTCCATTGCTGGAGCAGTTCATCGTAGTTGATGGTCTGGCCTTGCGGCTTCTCGTTACTCAGCTTGGCTTTCGGTGCACCTGGCAGATTCAGCCAGTATTCGGCATCACGTGGCTTGTTCAGCTTAGGACCACAGTCGCCTTGTACTTTTGCACGCTCAAGACGCTGAAGTACGCGGTCTTGCGCTTTCGCCAAACCGTCCAGTGCTTCCTGAGGTGTTTTCTCGCCGTTTGCTGCTTCCGCAATAAATTGCCACCACAGTTGCGCCAGTTTTGGATAGTCAGGCACGTTGGTGCCGGTTGGTGTCCACTGAACGCGAGCAGGGCTGCGGTAGAATTCCACCAAGCCACCCAGCTTCGGTGCCACATCTGTCATTGCCTGAGAGTTGATATCAGACTCACGGATAGGCGTCAGACCCACCAAAGTTTTCTTAAGAGACACGGATTTCGCGACAGTAAACTGCGCGTATAGCCATGCCGCCATGCGGCGTTTTGGATCGGTCGATTTCATCAGAGTCCATGAACCGGCATCCTGATAACCGAGTTTCATGCCATCTTCCCAGTAAGGACCGCGAGGTGAAGGTGCCATGCGCCATTTTGGCGTACCATCTTCGTTCACAACTGCCAGACCCGGTTTGGTCATGTCAGCAGTAAAGGCGGTATACCAGAAGATTTGCTGAGCAATAGAACCCTGTGCTGGAACCGGACCTGCTTCCGAGAAGGTCATGCCCTGTGCTTCTGGTGGCGCGTAATCACTTAACCAATCAACGTATTTGGTGGTGGCATAAACAGCCGCAGGGCCGTTAGTCGCGCCGCCACGCTCAACGCTGGAGCCTACAGGTGAACAGCCTTCAACACGGATACCCCACTCATCAACGGGTGTACCGTTTGGAATACCTTTGTCACCGGCACCTGCCATTGAGAACCATGCGTCAGTGAAGCGCCAACCCAGAGACGGGTCTTTTTTACCGTAATCCATGTGGCCGTACACGCGCTCGCCATCGATCTCTTTTACGTGAACAGAGAAAAATTCAGCGATGTCTTCATAGGCAGACCAGTTAACCGGTACACCGAGTTCATAGCCGTAAATCTCTTTGAACTTGGCTTTCAGGTCATCACGGGCAAACCAGTCGGCGCGGAACCAGTAGAGGTTAGCGAACTGCTGATCAGGCAGTTGGTAGATTTTGCCGTCCGGGCCTGTGGTGAAACTGATGCCAATGAAATCGTCCAAATCCAAAGTAGGCAGGGTCACGTTTTTCCCTTCACCCACCATGTAATCGCTGATTGGGAAAACTTTGCCGTAGCGGAAGTGGGTACCAATCAAATCAGAGTCATTGATATAGGCATCGTAGATACTGCGGTTAGACTGCATCTCCGTTTGCAGTTTTTCCACCACGTCGCCTTCCTGAATCAGGTCATGAGTGACCTTGATGCCGGTAATTTCCTCGAAGGCTTTCGCCAGCACTTTGGACTCATACTCATGGGTGGTAATGGTTTCTGAGACAACCTTGATTTCCATGCCACGGAAAGGTTTGGCAGCGTCTGTAAACCAGGCCATTTCCTTGAGCTGTTCCTCTTGGCTTAGCGTGGAAGGGGTAAACTCATCGCCAACCCACTTCTTTGCTGCGTCGCTGTACTGATCGGCGAGGGCCGCCGGTGCCAGTAGCAAGCTGATCATGAACCCAAGTGGTGTCCATTTGTTTACAGCAGGCAATTGCTTCATAGTTTCGCTCCTTTGTCGTTTTGTCCTAACCCCAACGTAAAACCGAGATAAGCCACACGATGGCGATCCCGAAGGGATACCAGATAGGCAGATCCGTCATTCCGATGAAGAAAAGGTGGATATAGGCACTGCCGAGCAGTCCTATAAAGAGTCGATCACCCCGGGTTGTGCGGATAGGCAAAAATCCTTTCCTTTCCACACAAGGACGGAGTACTTCGAATACGGTCATTGCCACCAACATGCAGGCAATGGTGATAAAAAACAGGGCGCTCGGGAGTGTCCAGGCCATCCAATTCATGTCATTTCTCCTTATACACGTCCGAGTGCAAAGCCTTTGGCTACGTGGTTACGCACGAACCAAATCACCAACAGGCCGGGAACAATGGTCAACACACCCGCTGCAGCGAGCACACCCCAGTCGATGCCTGATGCACTGACGGTTCGGGTCATGGTCGCCACAATGGGTTTAGCGTTTACAGAAGTCAGTGTTCGTGCCAGCAGCAGTTCAACCCAGCTGAACATAAAGCAGAAGAAAGCGGTGACACCGATCCCTGAGCGGATCATCGGGATAAAGATCCGCCCAAAGAAGCGCGGGAAGCTGTATCCATCGATATAGGCGGTTTCATCGATTTCCTTTGGCACGCCGCTCATAAAGCCTTCCAGAATCCATACCGCGAGCGGTACGTTGAAAAGGCAGTGGGCGAGTGCCACAGCGATATGGGTATCGAACAAACCCACGGAGCTGTAGAGCTGGAAGAAGGGCAGCAGGAATACTGCAGGTGGCGCCATTCTGTTGGTCAGCAGCCAGAAAAAGAGGTGCTTGTCGCCGATAAACTTATAGCGCGAGAACGCATAAGCGGCAGGCAGCGCAACCGCCAGTGATAGCAGGGTGTTGATACTCACGTAGGTGAGTGAGTTCAGATACCCCGAATACCAACTTGGATCGGAGAAGATGACTGCATAGTTCTCTAACGTGAAGCTCTGTGGCCAAAAGGTGAGGCCACCTAAAATCTCTTCGTTGGTTTTAAATGACATCATCAGCAGCCAGTAAATCGGCGTCATCAGAAACACAATGTAGGCGAGCAGGCCAAAGGTTTTTCTGTTCATGGCTTAGCTCCTTTTGTCCATGTTGGTCATTGCGGTATAGAACACCCAACACACCAGTAAAATGATGAGGAAGTAGATGATCGAGAAGGCGGCGGCAGGGCCGATATCAAACTGACCGACAGCCATCTTGGTTAATGCCTGTGAAAGGAAAGTGGTGGCGTTACCCGGACCACCGCCTGTCAGTACGAAGGGCTCGGTATAGATCATGAAGCTGTCCATAAACCGCAGCAGGACACCGAGGAGCAGCACACTCTTCAGTTTGGGCAGTTGAATGTAGCGGAACACAGCCCAGTTCGATGCGCGGTCGATTTTCGCGGCTTGATAGTAAACATCCGGAATAGCTCGAAGGCCGGAGTAACAAAGCAAGGCAACAAGAGATGTCCAGTGCCAGACATCCATGACCAGCACGGTAATCCACGCATCGACCGGATCGGAGGCATAGTTGTATTCCACCCCAATGTTGTTGAGGAACCAGCCGAGTAAGCCGATATCTGCCCGCCCGAATATCTGCCAGATGGTGCCGACAACGTTCCAGGGGATAAGAAGTGGAATGGCAAGAACGATTAACACCAGTGAGGCTTTAAACCCGCGTGCAGGCATGCACAGCGCCACCGCGATACCCAGCGGGATTTCAATCGCCAGTACGCAGAAAGAGTAGATAAACTGACGAATCAGAGAGTCGTGTAAACGTGGGTCGTTCAGGATTTCCTTGTACCATTCTGTACCCACGAAGTAGCGGGTGTTCTGATCGAAAATATCCTGAATCGAGTAGTTCACCACCGTCATCAACGGGATGATGGCGGAGAAGGCGACCAGCAGGAATACTGGGAGCACCAGCAGCCAGGCGCGGTTATTTTCCGTCTTAGTTTGCATCCTGACCTCCTGTCGCGCTTGTGCTTTCTTCCGGCTCTCCGGCCAGATACTCATCGATGTAGAGCTTCAGCCACTGAGCTGGGAAGCTGATATGGGCGCGTCCTTGAGGAATCGGCGCTTCTTCAGCGATGCGCAGTTTGATAGGTTGGGTACCGAACATCGCGGTGACGATTTTGTAGGTGCCCAAATCTTCAACGTGCTGTATGGGCACTTCCCAAGAATCCTCCCGTTTTTCCTGCCACACATGCACAAACTCAGGGCGTATTCCGACCTTGATGTTGTTGCTACTGTTGTTTTCCAGCATCTGGCGCTGGGCGTCCGTTAGGGTGATGGGCATGTCTTCAAAAGACACATTGCCGTCAGCGGAGCGCTGAACAGGCAAGAGGTTCATGCCGGGGCTGCCAATGAAAAAACCCACGAAAGTGTGGTTGGGGCGCTCGAACAGTTCGCGTGGAGAGCCAAACTGTACAATTGTCCCGTCAAACATCACGGCGATCTCTTCTGCGAAGGTGGCGGCTTCGAGCTGATCGTGGGTCACGTAAATCATGGTGATGTTGAACTGTTCATGGATCTGGCGAAGCTTGCGGCGCAGTTTCCATTTCAGATGTGGGTCAATAACCGTCAGTGGTTCATCGAACAGAATGGCGGAGACATCTTCACGCACCAGACCGCGACCCATGGAGACTTTCTGTTTTTCATCTGCGTTGAGGTTGCTGGCGCGTTTATCCAGCACGCTATTGAGTTCCAAGAGCTCAGCCACTTCACTGACACGTGAACGTACCTTGGCTTCCGGTGTTTTCATGTTGCGAAGTGGAAAGGCGAGGTTGTCGTATACCGTCATGGTGTCGTACACCACAGGAAACTGGAAAACCTGCGCGATGTTGCGCTCTTGTGGTGCAAGTCGGCTGACATCCTGGTTGTCAAACATCACTTCCCCTTCCGACGGTGTCAGCAGGCCGGAGATAATGTTCAGCATGGTGCTTTTGCCGCAACCGGAAGGGCCTAACAAGGCGTAGGCACCGCCATTGCGCCAGGTGTGGGTCATTTTCCGGATAGCATAATCCTCGCGGCTTTGAGGTGAAGCCTTGTAGGAATGTGCCAAGGAATTAAGAATGATTTCTGCCATATTGTTACCCCCCTATGCCCGGCGTTGACTGGACGCGACGCGCAGACTGAATGAGCTTTTGTGACTCATCGAAGACATAAAGCTTGTGGGTAGGCACATAAATACTGATCTTCTGATCAACGTCGTAGTCGTGAACCCCCGGTAAGTGGAGCACCATATTGATGTCGCGGTTTCTGACGTGCAGGAAAGTTTCACTACCGCTGATCTCCGCCAGTTCGACATCAACGGTCAGCTCTAAATCGTCATCATTGTTCGGCACCAAACTGAGGTGGTTAGGGCGGATGCCAAACTGATATTCCCCGTCAGTTAATTCACCAAGGTCAGTGTTGAGTGGAAAGTGAATGTGTTCGTCGAAAGAGACGTTTCCGCCGCCGACACGGCCACGGATCAAATTAATGGGCGGTTCACCAAAGAGTTCAGCGCTGGTGACTGAAGATGGGTGGTGATATACCTCTGCGGTTGGCCCGGATTGAATCACCTTGCCTTCGTGCATCAGAACCACATTACCGCCAAGAGCAAGCGCTTCGTTAGGCTCTGTGGTGGCGTAAACCGCAATGGTGTTGCGCTCGGCAAACAGTTCACGCATTTCCTGACGAAGCTCTTCACGCAGTTTGTAGTCGAGGTTGACCAAAGGCTCATCAAACAGAATTAAGTCAGCGTTTTTCACCAGTGCCCTTGCCATGGCAGTGCGTTGTTGCTGACCGCCTGATAGTTCGAGAGGCAGTCGATCGAGAAACTGTTCAATGTGAAGCATCTCTGCCGTTTCCTGCACTTTCTGCTTAATGATTGCTTCAGGCTGTTTTTCCAATCGCAGCGGTGAGGCGATGTTTTCGAAGACGGTCAGGTTGGGGTAATTGATGAATTGCTGATAGACCATGGAGACATTGCGTTCCCGCACGGGTACGCCAGTGACATCCTGTCCATTAAAGAGCACGCGACCGCTGGTAGGTTTATCCAGCCCTGCCATCAGACGCATCAAGCTCGTTTTCCCCGCCAGTGTTCTGCCGAGCAAGACATTAAAAGAACCGGGTTCTATCCTCAGGTTAATGTCGTCCAACCACGTTTCATGGTTGCTGATCCTTGTGACGTTCTCCAATTCGAGTGACATGTAAACTCCCTGTTTAAATAACGACGTGCTGTACTGGCGACATCGTCAATTGCGCGAACGCGCATTAATTTTCGAATCCGAATGTCATACGCTAGATTCGTGCCAGAAGTTAAATTAATGTTAATTATCTGAATTTAAAGGGATTAAAATAAGTGTGAACAGCGTCACTGTGTAAGAAGTGTGAACATTTATGTTGACTGTTAACAAAATGTGAACAATGCTTGACAGTCTTATTGTTGTTCGAACGCGCATGGATTGGTGGTCAAATGAGCGATCTGGCTCACTCTCACGATGAGGTTATACAGGCGTCTTGGAAACGGTGCCGCTCATTTGGGCTTAACCCAAAGAGCGCGCCAGCAATCATTCGTTTGAACAAAGGGGATTGGGAGGATGCACAAGGCAAATCCAAAGACCTGATAGTGACAACACAAGAACAGGTGCTGCCTTACTATGAAAATATTCTGGTAAACAGCAACAGCTTGGTTTTACTGGCTGACAGCAGCGGAAACTTGCTTAGCCGTTGGGGGCGTCCTGGCTTTATTAACCAAATGGAAGGGCACCTCTTCGAGCAGGGGACGAGTTGGCTTGAGCGGTTTAATGGTACCAATGCTGTGGGCACGGCATTGCAGACAGGTGAATCCGTTGTCGTCGGGCGGGATGAGCACTATCTGATCGCGAATCGCTATATGACTGCTTCTGCTGCACCCATCTTTAACAGTGAACGTGAGCTTGTCGGGGTATTGAATATCTCCTCTGATGCTTATCTACCTACTTCCCATGTGAATGGCATGGTGAAAGTGATGACGCAGTCGGTTGAAAACCAGCTCATCATGGCGACGTATCGCCAGCACTATTACACCTTGGTGTTCAATAACAGCGAGGATAACCACACCAGCCAGTGGGCGGGATTGCTGGTTTTCAATGATGCAGGTGAGATAGTGGCCGCCAACCGACGGGCAGATTTGTTAGTCGGTCATGTGCTGAAAGGGTTGAACATCGAAATGGTGACTGGGATCACCACGCTAAAATTATCAGCGCACCCAGAAAACCAAACGCTTTCATTCCTCGGTATTTCGAACTATCGCTTGTTTGGTACGCTCAAACGCCCCCTCACCAACATGATCCGTGCACCGCAATCGCCTTTGTCTTCATTCAAAAAAAAGAATGATTCAAAGCCTGTTGAAGCCGTATCTGGTGAGCGCAGACTTTCAGACTTGGATCTTGGCGATCTTAAAATGCAGAAAGCGATCAAGCAGGCTGCCAGTGTGGTCAACAGCGACATTCCATTGGTCATTCAGGGAGAAACAGGCGCTGGCAAGGAAGTATTTGCTAAAGCGGTGCATGCATCTTCCGACCGGGCGGATAAGAAGTTTGTAGCGGTGAACTGCGCCGCCATTCCCACTGAGCTGGTGGAGTCAGAGCTTTTTGGTTATGTGAAAGGGGCGTTTACCGGTGCCAATAACAAAGGCAGCATGGGTTATATCAGGCAAGCTGATGGCGGCACCTTGCTATTGGATGAAATCGGGGATATGCCTTTGCATGTGCAGGCCAGGTTGTTGCGTGTATTGCAGGAAAAAGCGGTCACGCCGTTAGGAAGCACTGAAAGCTATCCTGTCGATTTCCGTGTGATCAGCGCGACTCACCAGCCCTTGCGTGAAGCCGTATCCAAAAAACAGTTTCGCGATGACTTGTATTACCGGATAAATGGGCTGACGTTGTTTCTCCCATCTCTGGCCGAAAGAAATGATGTCAAAGCCTTGGTTGAACGCTTGTTGATTGAACTGACAGAGGACAATCAACCCCCCGTTAGCAATGAGGTATTAAACCTATTCGAACAGCACCCTTGGCCGGGTAACATTCGGCAGTTGTTTAACACCCTGCGTGTCGCACTGGCGTTGTCCGACGGTAATATGATCCATACCCACCATCTTCCCGATGACTTTTTCTTTGATCTGAAAGCGCAGCCAACATCTCAGGAAGCGTCCAATACTTATCAAAATGAAGCGCCTCTTCTCCAAACGCTTGGCTGGAGAGACACCCTACCAGAACTTTATTCCGCAACAGATGGGAATATTACCCGCATCGCTGAGCTTTCCGGCGTGAGCCGAAACACTATCTATAAACGTCTTCGTGCATTAGGGCTGAAGTAGCCTTTACCACTAATAAAGCATTCAAAGCATCAATTAATCGGGCTTGTGATATTTGCCGTGTCAACATCAAAGGCGGCGTGTTGCACGCAATTTTCGCCATGGCGCGAAGAAATAGGATGAAACGACTAATGATAATTTGCTCATATCGAGAAGTGTGTCGCAAATCACATTTTTGTTTTCTGGGTGGATATTGGTTAATTATTGAGCGGTTAATGGATTGTTATTACTGGGGTTTTGTTGAATCAAAGATGAATGATTAACCTCACTAAATGTGGTTTTGTTTCACTTTTGTGACTGTGTATTCAAATAATAAGGAATTTTATTAAGAATAAATAACTGGGCGATTTTTAGTCAATGTAACTGTCAATAGCTTATTTTGTTAATTTTTGTAGCGTTGAACTCTGTGTTTTCAGAATGTTAATTTTCATCTCGCAGCATTTTGCAAATGGAATTTATAAGAAATACAGGAACGTATTCTATGAAAAAGACACTTTTAGCAGTAGCAATCCCGGCAGTACTTGCAGCAGGCAACGTAAACGCATTTGAAGCATACAGCGGCGACGCTGGTTCGGTAGAGGTTTACGGTCAGCTTCGCGCCACTCTGGCTAAAGCACCAGAAAAAGAGCTGACGCTGAACGATGGTAGTTCACGTGCAGGTGTTAATGCACAGTACTCAGTGACTGACGACGTAGACGTATTTGCAAAACTGGAATACAGCATCAGCTACGACAAAGATGCGTTGGAAAATCGTCTGGGTAACTTCGGTTTCTCTGGTGACTTCGGTAAAGTCATTCTGGGCAAACAGTACCTGACAGCTGATGACCTGTGGGGCGTTGATAACTCTTACTTCTACGGTGGTTCTCACATTCCTGAGGGTACTATCTCAGGTGGTAAGCACGATAGCGCTGTTCGTTACATTTTCGAAAACGATGCTATCTACATCGATGCAAGCTACGCCCTGCCAGAAGATAAAGCCAACGCTGAAGTATTTGAACTTTTCGGTCGTGTGAACGTTGCTGGTTTTGATGTGACTGCTGGTGTTTCTCTTGCAGAACAAGAGCATGCTTCTTTCAAAGTGTATGAAAAAGACGCGAACGGCAAAGTTACTGACAACGTAGATTACGAACTGCAAGCTGGTTCACTGGAAGATCTATACACCTCTATCTGGGTAGAGCGCTCCTTTGGAGATCTGAATGTAGGTGTTCAGTATGCTCAAAGTGAGATTGAGAGCGACGTGAGCGATCTGAAACTTGATCGCCAAGGCTATGCACTGGCGCTGAGCTACGCACTTTCTGAAAAATCATCAGTATATGGTGGTTACGAAGTGAGCGAGTACGATGCTAAGTTCACCCAAGAATCAATTGATGAAAGTGGTGACGCGACCAACGCTTACTTGGGAGCAGTACACAAGTTCAACTCGTTCTTCCGTGTGTACGGTGAAGTAGCGCTGGCAGATGGTAAAACTGCGGGTTTCACCAACAACAAGAACGATTGGGCAGTTGCACCTGGCTCTTCCGCTGACAGTGAAGCATTCTACGCAATCGGTGCACGCGTATACTGGTAATAAATCAGTAAAACACGCTTAAACTTCACACTGTCTTTAAAGCCCAGCAGGATGCTGGGCTTTGTTGTATCTGCTTGTTGTGTTGAGAACAAATCCAAAAACTGCCGTTGGCGCACGTGCAAAAGTTAACCGAATATTTTACAAAGAGATTTAGCACATGTTCTGGCTCAGCTTCGGAGAGATTCCATGCTCGATAAAATGGCGTTCTTTATCTATGTGATCCGCACTGGGTCGATTTCCTCTGCAGCGCGCCATTTTAACGTTTCAGTGTCGGCAGGCAGTCGCTGGCTTCAGGAGTTAGAGCAGCACTTCGGCACGACACTTTGCCATCGTTCCAACCGCCTTTTAGAAGCAACCCCGGCTGGCCAGACGCTTTATGAAGAGTTCTCGCCCATTGTCGACCGAGCCGAGCGTATCAGCCGTAAGCTGGAAGGCTTTCAGGATCATGAAAAAGGCCACATCAACATCGCCTGTACGCCAGTTTACGCCAATCATTACCTGATGGATAAAATCACCGAGTATTCCAGACTCAACCCGAAAGTGACCTTCAATATTAATGTCACGCCTTGGGCGCTCGACCACGCCAGCACGAGCGATTTGATGATCAGTGCTAACGCGCGGTTTCAGGGTTATAGAGAAAAGGACCTTATGCTGGTTAAGCGAGAGCTGTTGGCCTCCCCCTTTGTGGTCGTTGCTTCTCCCAACTACACCGAGAAGCAGGGCTTACCGACGCAACCGGAAGATTTGCAGGATCATGCTTGTTTGGTAGCGACCACACTCACGGGCAGTAACGAATGGATTTTCCAAAAAGGCGTGGAAACCATCGTCATGAAAGTGCCGAAAACCATTGAAGTGAACGACAGCGACCTATTGCTCCGTGGCGTGACTCAAGGGGCTGGCGTGGCTTATCTGCCAAAGTTTGTGACTGAACCTGCGATTGAAAATGGCGCGCTTGTCCCGCTGATGCAAGACTTTGAAACCAGTACCTGGAGTCTTAATCTCTATTATCACCCCTCTGGGGTTGCCTCTCCCGTTGCCAGCAAGTTCAAGGACTTTCTGCTGGAAAACCCCTGCTGATATTATACCCAAACGACCTGAAGCTGCGCGCATTCAGAGGTCATCAATGCGTTCAATTCGAGGCAAATTTCGCGAGGAATAGTCATTCTATTTCCGTGGAGTTTAACGAAGAAGTGGGCGCATTGATGGCCTCCCTTCGGGCGAGTTGACTGACGCCGTGCTCTTTGTTGTTCCTTTTTGATGGAGATGACTACACCGGCAAAGGAACGCCGCGATCACAACGCCAGTCAATCTCGCTGAATCCTGCATCTTCAGGTTGTTTGGGTATATTCTTTTGCTTTGCATTTTCGCAAAGCCGCTTTGAATTTCTGTCTATATCGCCATTTTCGCCTCTCCCATACACTGAAAACCAAACAGTGGACATTGGAGTATGGGCGGTATGGAACGCATCTTTATTGTGGCGGCAAAGCGCACGCCAATCGGGAGCTTTAACGGTTCTCTGGCCTCATTATCAGGCGTTGAACTCGGCGCGCACGCGATGAAAGCGGTGGTCGAGCAAGCGGGTATTGAACCTGCGCACATTGACGAAGTGATCGTCGGTAGCGTGCTGACAGGTGGCGTTGGCATGGGGCCGGGTCGACAAGCTGCTATCAAGGCGGGCGTGCCAGATACGGTTCCTGCATACACCCTCAACATGATTTGCGGCAGCGGTATGAAAGCGATTATGGACGGTGCCAGCCATATCCGTGCAGGTGACGCGAAACTCGTGCTGACCTGCGGCATGGAAAGCATGTCCAATGCCGCTTACGTAACGTCGGGGCAAATCCGCCGTGGCGTTCGTATGGGTCATCAAATGCAGGAAGATAGCATCATCAAAGACGGTTTGACCGATGCCTTCCATCACTATCACATGGGCGTGACGGCTGAAAACATAGCGACCCAATGCAATATCAGCCGTGAAGCGCAGGATGAATTCGCCCTACATAGCCAACAGAAAGCCGTGAATGCCATCGAAAAAGGTCACTTTGCGGCAGAAATTTCCCCAGTCACTGTCACTGAGCGCAAACGCCAGTTTGAAGTGAAAGACGACGAATACCCAAAAGCCAATGCCACCTTAGAAGGCTTGCAGGCACTTCGTCCCGCGTTCGATAAACAAGGCAGCGTCACAGCAGGTAACGCGTCCGGTATCAACGATGGCGCTTCGGCCATCCTGCTGGCATCAGAAAGTGCGGTGAAGCAACACAATCTCACGCCTCTGGCAGAGCTGGTGGAATACGGCCAAGGTGCGCTTGCCCCTGAAATCATGGGACTGGGCCCAGTCTCTGCAGTCGCTAATACCTTGAAGAAAGCCAAAATGACCATCGAGGACATGGACGTATTCGAACTGAACGAAGCCTTTGCTGCACAAGCATTGGGCGTGATTCAGGGGTTGTCAGAAGCACACCATGTCGATGAAAACTGGCTGCTTGAACGCAGCAACCTCAGTGGCGGGGCGATAGCGCTTGGTCATCCCATTGGCGCGTCTGGCAACCGGATCGTGACGACGCTGGTTTACCAACTGCAACGTACCGAGAAAGACTATGGTCTTGCCTCCTTGTGTATCGGTGGCGGTATGGGCACCGCGTTAATCCTGAAACGTTGCTGAGGTGATAGAGCATGAAAAAAGCCGCGACCGCACAACAGATAGAAAGCCTTTTGCACGATGGCATGACCATTATGATTGGAGGCTTTATGGCAACAGGTGCTCCAGAGCGTCTGATTGATCTTCTGATCAAAAAAGACATCAAGGATATCACTTTGATCACCACAGACACTGGTTCTCCCGGTCGAGGTTCAAGCCGCCTTATTGCTGAGAAGCGGGTGAAGAAGCTGTATGCCTCTCACATCGGCACCAACCCGGAAACGGGCAAGCAAATGAACGATGGCACGCTAGAAGTCGAGCTGGTTCCCCAAGGTACGCTGGCAGAACGTATTCGAAGCGGCGGTGCGGGTTTGGGCGGTGTGCTCACGCCAACTGGTCTTGGCACCATTGTGGCGGAGAACAAGCGGGTGATTGAAGTCGATGGCAAAGCCTACCTGTTGGAAACGCCGCTGAAAGCGGATTTGGCACTGATCCGGGGTTCGAAAGTGGATCGTCGTGGTAACGTCTTTTACAGCAAAACGACCCAGAACTTTAACCCTTTAATGGCCACTGCAGCAGAGACGGTGATTGTGGAGCCCGAGCAGCTTGTTGAGCTCGGTGATATTGAGCCAGAAGCGGTTCACACGCCAAGTATTTTTGTTGATCACATCTTTGTCGATCAGAGCTCAGTGGAGGACAACCAATGACAGCGCAACTGGATAAAGACACCGTCCGCCACCGCATTGCATGGCGCGTTGCCCGTGAGATGAAAGACGGCGATATTGTGAACCTTGGCATTGGCCTGCCAACGTTGGTGGCGAACCATGTCGACAAAGACGTCGAGTTGTTGCTTCAAGCTGAGAACGGACTGCTCGGTATCGATCAACTTGCTTGTGAAACCACCAAAGATGCCGATTTGGTCAATGCAGGCGGCCAGCATATTACCGCTGTCGACGGTGCCTGTTACTTCAACAGTGCGGACTCGTTTGCCATTATCCGTGGTGGTCATGTTGATGCGACGGTGCTGGGTGCGCTACAAGTGGATGAGCGCGGGAATCTCGCCAACTGGATTATCCCAGGGAAAATGGTGCCCGGTATGGGCGGTGCAATGGATTTGGTTGTCGGTGCGAAGAAGGTGATTGTTGCCATGGAGCACACGGTGAAAGGTCAGCCGAAACTGCTGAAACAGTGCTCATTGCCTCTGACTGCTGCCAATCAGGTGAATTTGATTGTGACGGAAATGGGCGTGTTTGAAATCAATGAGAGCGGTATGGTTCTGACTGAGCTTGCGCCAGAATTTTCCATTGAAGAGGTGCAGGCTGCCACCGAAGCGACACTGTTGGTGTCGCCGAATTTACGCCCGATGCAACTGTCGGCTTGCTAGGGCCAAGAAAACAAAAAGACCACCGAGAGGGTGGTCTTGTTATCTTCGCGGTTAGGCGACTGCGCTATCTCAGTACCCGCGAAAAGACATGCCTGACGGCATTCCCTTTCGTTTAATCGATTATCTGGAGTTGGTTGACTGGACGGGCAGGCAAGTGCGTGATGATAAAAGAGGCCATATTTCTGATACGCTACCGCCATTGCTGGAGCGCCTTGGCATTGAACCAGCTTGTGGTTAAAAACAGCGTCAAACATAGAGGTTGGAAATATGGTGGGTTCCGAAACGTCCATCAAAGCAGCCTTGCCGCTTCTTCAGCGTCAAAGGGCATCGGGTCTGCGCCTGCCTGACAGTTGATCCCTCTTTATTCTGCTATTTTCTGTCAATCAGGCCTAAGCCTGATGTTTTTGTTGCTTGAAATCTGGGTAAATCGTAACGAGCGCCACCCAGACTGAGAACTAAGGTTAGATTTTCAACACTTGCGACTGAGTATTGTGTTCACTACGTTGAGGGGATTCGGCTCTTTGGCTTCTTTCTTAAAGTGTGTGTCCCTGTTAGTTCTTTTTCCGCCGTTTGCATCATAGAGATGCCGTCTTGTGCGTTACGCATTGCCACGTTCATGCTGCGGGTCTGGCTGTCCAGGCGGTTTGCGATTTGCAGGCCTGCTGCATCGTCAGCTGCTGAGTTGACGCGGTAACCAGTGCTAAGACGCTCCATCGCATTGTTCAGAAGGTTGCTCGTGTTGTTCAGAGTATTTTGAGTAAGAAGCGACGCATAGTTAGTGTGCAGTGATAAAGCCATTCTAAGCTCCTTGGTTAACTGCTTATCAGGCTTCGGGTTCTCCCCTGCTCACTGAAAACGACTTTGACGGAGCGTGAGATAAAGGCTGTAAAGGTCGAGTGCAAAACGCATGCCTTCGGATAGCTCAAAGCGGTAGACACTTTGTTCACCGCGGCTACCGAAGCGCAGTGTCACGTGCTGATAGAAAACATCCTCGGTTTTGACATCGCGGATGGCCTGGCACACATGTTTAAGATCGTTCTGGCGAAAGGCGTCGAGGATCAGCATGTCGTCTTCCGTGTCGACGTGCTGTTCAATCAACACAGTGAGCCTTTAAAGCATCAACTGGTGAACGTTTAGATTTGCCAAAGTTTCCCTACCTAAAGAGTCTGTCGGTGTATTTGTGCATTGTGTTTGCCAAAAGGGTATAGGCGACCTTTTATTAGCAAAAGTTAAATTGAATGAGAGGCTTGGCGACGAGGAGGTCTTCAGAATAGCGCGTTTTCAATGGGGTACAGTGATGTGTTATATAGTTGTTAGTAATCACTTCATCAGTTAGTGAATGGAGTGGGTGGTCATTCAGGGACGCTCTTTTAACGCCTATGGTTGTAAATGCAAAAGGCACCTCTTTAGAGGAACTTAAAACGCAAGAAACTCGCAAAGGCAGGTTCAAGTGGCGGGGGATCGAGGTTCGCCTTGGGCTTGCGCTCGCTATGTTGTCGATGGCGACATTGCTACTCGCACTTTTTAGTTCGGTGACTTACGACAAACTTGAGTCGGCGTTGGTTGAGCTCAAAGAGAAAGATATTGTCGCGCTTGAGCATGCCGCCAGATTGAACGACATGGTGCGTCTGGTGATCAGTGACGCCTCTCAATTGGCCGATGCCGAATCAAACCTCGAAAGAAGAAACACCATGACCAGGGTGGACAACAGTATTCAGGAAATGAACCAAATACTGGTGCATTTCCCAGAGTATCACGCCTATTTCAAAGACCTGATGATGCAGGTAAACAATAGCTTGAGCTTGCTTTATCAAAGTGCGGAAGATTCCCGAAAGCTGAATGCTGAATTGAGGAATTTGCTTGAAGGTTTTTATCCACTGCTTCAACAGGTCATTGATGAGCTCGATAAGCTTCCAGCGTCGGATAAGTCGAAACTCCAGTATGGTCAATTGAAGGCGCTACTCTTTTATCAGCTTGGGCTGGTGGAGAAGCTGTTCAACGACGGTAGCTTCAATGAGCTGGATTACACCACGATTCGTTTGGAACAGCTTGGAGAGGAGTGGTTCGATCTGTGGCAAGCGAGTGGGCTGGCAAAATCACTTCCAGCACTGGATGAAAAGCTCTCCGTGATTTACACGTTGGCGTCCCGTTCCAGTCATTTAGTCAGGTTGAAAAACCAGGCGCTTGAGCATCATTATCAGCAAGCTTTTTTGCTTGAAAACAGCCGTGAATACTTGCACCAACTATCTATTCAAATTGAGCGCAACACCTCAAATGTGAATCTGGAAATTGATCAATCTATTGCCCAGGTTCAGCAGTCCTTGGCGTCAAACCGAAACTTCTCCCTTACGCTTTCTGTCATCAGTCTGATTGCCGCAGCGGGTATTGCTTGGTTCTACGTGCGTAAAAACATTTTGGAGAGACTGCTGCACCTACGCGATGAAATGTTTGCGATTTCAACTGGCCATCTGGACACAGAAATTGCGTTGAGAGGCCAGGATGAAATTACGCAAATGGCCAAGTCTCTGAAAGTGTTTCAGGCCACAGCAAAAGTGGTAAAGCGCACCAACAAAAAGTTGGAGGCCGAAGTCGAAGAGCGACGGTTGGCGGAAGAAAGATTAAGAGTGACACAAAACGAGTTGGTTCAGGCGGGTAAGCTTGCCGCACTGGGACAACTGAGTGTTGGTATTACCCACGAAATCAACCAACCATTGACTGCTATTAGCAGTCATACGCGCAGTGCCCAAAAATGGCTGGAGCAAGAACGCACAGACAAGGCGTTGCAGAACCTTTTAAAAATTGAAATGTTGCTGAGCAAAGTTGCTGCGTTAACGCATCATTTGAAGGCCTTCTCCAGAAAGAGTGATGGCAAAATTTCCCCCGTTGAAGTCATGCCAGTTATCAATGACGCCATCGCGTTGTTCGTCAGCCGGGATGTGCCGATTGCATTGGATTGTCACCTTGACCAGACCCAGAGTGTGATTGCCAATCCTATTCGTTTGGAGCAGGTCTTGGTCAATTTGCTCAGCAACGCTGTCGATGCTGTCGAGAACACAGAGAACCCGCTGATTGTGATGTCGGTGAACTGTGATGAAGAAGGCGTGAGTATCAAGGTCAAAGACAATGGCAAGGGAATACCCAGCGAAGATATTCCTCATATTTTTGACCCGTTCTACACAAGAAAAGATGTTGGTAAAGGTTTAGGGTTAGGGCTGTCTATTGCATTCAATATCATTAAAGATTTTGGCGGTTCTATCAGGGTTTATTCGCAGCCCGGGCAAGGCAGTGAATTTGTAGTACATCTTGAACAAGGCTAAAGAGATGATGGAAAAACGCATCACGCTGATTGACGATGAGATTGATGTCGTCGAAGCAGTCAGTGAAATGTTGGAATTAGAGGGATTTACGGTTTCAGGATTTACTGACCCCAAGGTTGCATTGAAGTTACTCACGCCGGACGCTGCTCATGTCGTTCTTTGTGATGTGCGGATGCCTGAGTTGGATGGTCTCTCCATGCTGGACGCTATTCAACACAGGGCGCCAAGATGCAAAGTGATCCTGATGAGTGGCCATGGCGATATTCCGATGGCTATCGAAGCTATGAAGCTGGGAGCTTTTGATTTTATCGAGAAGCCGTTGCAAAGCGATGAGCTGGTTGAAAAGTTGAGCCTTGCAGCTTCTCATGTAGAGCAATCTCCAGATCTTACATCAGCACAAGCCTTGCCTATCGAAAGCCGGGTGATTGGCTCCTCGGCGCACATGGAAATGATAAGAAATCAGGTGTTAGCTCTGGCGCGCACAGGCGTCGATACCATCATCAACGGGGAAACCGGCACAGGGAAAGAAGTGATTGCGCGGGCATTGCATCAGTATTCTGCCCGCAAAGACAAAGCGTTCGTCGCGATTAACTGTGGCGGGATGACAGAGAGCATCATTGAGAGTGAGCTATTTGGACATGAGGCGGGGTCTTTTACCAGCGCCAATAAAAAGCGCATTGGTAAAATTGAACAAGCCAATGGCGGTACGCTTTTTCTGGATGAAATCGAAAGCATGCCGATATCCGTTCAAATCAAACTGCTTAGGGTGATTCAAGAGCGTGTCATTGAAAGGGTAGGCGGCAATGAGCTGATCCCCGTCGATATTGTCGTACTTGCGGCGAGCAAAGCAGATCTCTCTGAGCTCAGCCAACGGGGCGAGTTCCGATCAGACCTTTTCTACAGGCTCAACATAGCCAGCCTCAATTTGCTACCACTCAGGGAAAGAAAGGAAGATATCCAGTCGCTGTTCCGTCATTTCGTCGTTCAAGCCAGCCAAAAATATAAAACGCGTCCTTCGACGCTTTACGCAGAGCAAATCCAACAGCTGTGTCGTCACGATTGGCCGGGAAATGTCAGGGAACTTCGTAACGTGGCGGATCGGTTTGTACTTGGCATTGTTGGAGAAGGCTTTGATTTACACTCCCCCCTAACTCAGGGAACGGAGGCATTCGCGTTTGAACAGCAGATGGAACAGTACGAGCGTAACGTATTGACTGAGGCCTTGATTGAAACCTCGGGTAACATCAACGAAGTGTCCGTTCGCTTAAATCTGCCAAGAAAAACCCTTTATCGGAAAATGAAAAAGCATCAGTTGGATAAAGAGAATTTTAAACCCAGCAGGGACGGCTAAGCACTTTAAATCAAAGGAGCCATGTGGCTCCTTTTTTCGCTTTTAAGCGTTTTGGACAGGAATGACCCAAACCACTCTCTGTACCTTTTAAAACTGGACAGAAATGACCGAAGTGAAATCGGGGAATTTCGCCATAATTTTAACCATCTGAAAAATAATAAAAATATTGTTGGCATGCCTTCTGCTATAGGGAAGCTGCACATCAACAATAACGTGAATATAAGGTTCTATTATGAAAGACAGTGTAAAAGGATTGTTAATCGCTGGCTCATTGCTTCTGCCATCTGTTGCTATGGCAAATGAGTGTTCCCATCGCGGTGTTTTGGATGAAAGATACTGTGATGAAAATCAGGACTTGGTTGCAGACTCACCAAAAGACGCTTCAGAATGGATAGACCCAAGTACGTTGGTTTTCACTTATACCCCAGTTGAAGATCCCGCACTCTACAAAGATGCATTCGCCGATTTTCAGGCTCACCTCAGTAAGATCACCGGTAAGAAAGTTATCTACTACACCGTCCACTCAAACTCAGCTCAGGTTGAAGCTATGCGTTCTGGCCGCCTGCACGTGGCTGGCTTTTCAACGGGTCCAACCGGCTACGCCGTGAATCTGGCAGGTTACGTTCCAATCGCGGTTAAAGGTGATGAGTCTGGCTTTCAGGGTTACAACCTGGTCACTATTGTCCGTAAAGACAGCGGTATAAAAGAAATGGCAGACCTCAAAGGGAAGAAAGTCGCTCACACTTCTGCCTCGTCAAATTCTGGCAATCTGGCACCGCGAGCGCTATTTCCAGCACAAGGCTTGGTTCCGGACGAAGACTACAAAGTGCTGTACTCCGGTAAGCATGACCAATCCATCCTTGGCGTGTTCAATGGCGACTATGATGCTGCACCAGTGGCTTCTGATGTCTACGACCGCATGGTTGCAGCAGGTCGTGTTGATGACTCTGAACTGGAAATTATCTATCGCAGCCCGCGTTTCCCGACCTCTGCTTTTGGCTATGCGCATAACCTGAAACCTGAATTGGTAGAGAAGATCAATGAAGCCTTCTTCAGCTATCGATTCACGCAGGAAATGAGCGATGCGTTTAAAGGTGCAGACCGCTTCTCGCCTATTACCTACAAGGAAGATTGGTCTGTGATCCGTAATATTGCGCACGCAACGGGTACCGCTTACACCAAGGCTGGCTTGAAGAAGTTGGCGGAAAAAGACGCTGCGAAACGCGCCAAGAAGAAAGCGGCTGAACTGGCCAAGCAAGCCACAACGCAATAATTCGTTAATTCAATCTAAAAAACATGGTGCCCTCACGGGTAGGGCATCGTGCACCCAAAAATAAGTGCAACAAGGAATATGAGTATGGCCGTAGCAAGTTATGACGGAATAAAAATTAAAAACCTTTTTCATCAATACGTGGCAGGAAAGCCAATCCTCAAAGGCATTGATATTGATATTGATGAGCCGGGAATCATCGCTATTATCGGCCCTTCTGGTACCGGAAAAAGTACGTTGCTCCGTTGTATTAATCGCCTTAACGACCCAACCAGCGGTGAGATTTTGTTTGAGGGTGAGGACCTGACAAAACTCAAAGGACAAGCGCTGCGAAAACAACGTCGCCATATCGGCATGGTGTTCCAGGAATACAACTTGGTTGAGCGCCTAACAGTCATAGAAAACGTATTGAGTGGACGCTTGGGCTACATGTCGTCATGGAATGCTTGGCGTCGTAACTATGCCAAGGAAGATCTAAAGAAAGCCTTCGAATTGTTGGAATTCGTGGGTTTACAAGATTTCGCCAATCAGCGCGCAGACAGCCTATCTGGTGGTCAAAGGCAGCGTGTCGGTATTGCACGCGCTGTGATGCAAGACCCTTATATCTTGCTGGCTGATGAACCGACCTCCTCCCTTGATCCAAAGACTGCGGTTGAGATCATGGAGCTGATGGAAACCTTTGCCAAAGAAAAACAAATCCCTGTTTTGGTTAACATCCACGATGTGAATCTCGCTAAACGTTTTGCCAAACGTGTCATTGGTATGTGTAACGGGAAAGTGCACTACGATGGCAGCCCTGAAGGGATCAGCGAAGAGGATCTAAAAGTGATTTATGGAGGTGAGTCATGGCTGGACTAAACCCCTCCGTTGATGTTGAGAATCCGTTTAAGAGCTCTTGGGTAAACAGAGTTTGTATTTTCGGCATCATTGCGTACCTGTTTTATAGCTTTTCCAGTTTGAACCTTAGTGTTGAGCGTTTGATAGTGGGGTTTGGGGAGAGCGAGAGGTTACTTTCTCGTATGTTTCCCCCTGACTTTTCCCGCTCCAGCTTGTTATTGAGTGGACTGGCAGAAAGCCTTCAAATCGCCATTATCTCGAGCTTTTTTGGCATCTTGATTTCATTGTTTCTTGGCTTGTTAGCGGCAAGAAACATGATGCCATCCATTGTTTCTACTCCTGTGCGTGGCTTCATTGCCCTATGTCGCTCTTTCCACCCGGTGATCATTGCCATCCTGTTTGTAAAAGCGGTGGGCTTTGGTGCTCTGGCGGGGATTTTAACCCTGGTTTTTGCGTCCATCGGCTTTATCGCAAAGCTGTTTGCGGAAGCGATTGAGGAAATCTCATTTAAGCAGGTTGAGGCGATTAGGGCGACAGGTGCCAATTTTATCAGCGTTATCCTGTTTGCTGTGATGCCGCAGGTATTTACCCGCTTTATCGGCTTTGCGAGTTATCAATTGGACTCCAATCTTCGTAACTCAACCATGGTTGGCATCGTGGGGGCTGGTGGCCTGGGCGGTACACTTTTCTCGGCTTTCCAGCGTTTTGACTACGACTTTGTGGCAGCCATCCTGATCACCATTATCGTCCTGATACTCGTTGGTGAATTCCTGTCGAACATCGTAAGGAGAATTTTCTAATGACGACGGCTTCTATCGATAAAGAGTGGCAACGTTTCACGTTCAATGAGCGACTAGCCCGTTTTGCTGTATACCTCTGCTTTGTATCAGCCATTGTATGGTCCTGGCAGACGGTCGAGGTGATCCCTGAGTTCCTGTATGACGCACCGGCGCAGTTTTCAGACATGTTCAGCCGCATGGTACCGATGGATTACGGCTTCTATCCGGAAACCATTCATGCAGCGCTAATTGAAACCCTGCACATCGCCACTTTGGGCACCTTGTTTACGTTGGTGTTTGCGATTCCATTGGCGCTACTGAATGCACCAAATATTACCCCGAGCAAAACGCTTAACTGGGTTGCCCAGTTCTTTTTGGTGTCATCCCGCTCGGTGAATTCTCTGGTTTGGGCACTGCTTTTCATCGCGCTGTTTGGACCCGGTGTATTGGCGGGAATCATGGCTATTGCTGTTCGAAGCGTTGGCTTTGTCGGCAAGCTTCTCGCTGAAGCGATTGCAGAAGTGAACATGGGCACAATTGAAGCGCTGAGAGCCACAGGCGCATCTTGGATGAGCATTCTGTTAAAGGGCTATTGGCCGCAAGTCATGCCAGCGTTCTACTCCATTGTTCTGTTCCGTTGGGATATCAATGTCCGCGAGTCTGCAGTGCTTGGTCTTGTGGGGGCTGGTGGGATAGGTGTAGTGCTGAACGATGCACAAAACCTGTTTGAATGGCAGAAGGTCTCCATGGTGCTTTTCAGTATCTTCGCCGTGGTGATATTGGCAGAAGCGCTGGTTATCCATGTTCGAAAGAAACTGATCTAAGCGCCATAGGCTCAAGCTCGTTTGCAGGATATCGACCATCAGGTGATGAATGACGTGATTGAACGCTGCATCGCACAGGTTTCCGTGGTGCAGAGCGTGCCACCCTGATCGAAATGCTGCGCCTTCATGATGAAAATGATGCCACAGCAAATCCTGACACTGGTAGATGAAACCCTCGAAGCCCTTCCGGGAAAATCGGAGAAAGTCACGGTGCATCTGAACCCGCAGGATCTGGAGCGCATCAGCCAGATCAGTGCGGATTTACCAAACGCCTGGAAGCTGGTTTCGAATTCAGAAATGCCTGTGGGAGGGTTACAGGCGTGTTTGAAATCAATGAGAGCGGCATGGTTCTTACTGAGTTTGCGCCAGAATTTTCCATTGAAGAGGTGCAGGCTGCCACCGAAGCGACTTTGTTGGTGTCACCGAATTTACGTCCGATGCAACTGTCGGCTTGCTAGGGCCAAAAAACAAAAAGACCACCGAGAGGGTGGTCTTTTTGTTTTCGCTGTCGGGCGACTGCGCTATCGCAGAAAGAAAGCTTATTTTTTGCCTTCTTTGTCCAGACGGGTCAGCTCTTTGATTTGACGGCTGATCTCGCGGCGCTCTTTTGAAATCTCTGCGCTCTTGATGATGTGGTCATCAACACGATCTTCGTAGTCAGCTTTCATGTTTTTAACGATCTCTACGATTTCATCGTGAGTCATTTCTGGCTGAATGTAATCAAGCAGGTTCTCAAGCAAAGTTACGCGCTTCTGGTTGTCGCGGATTTTCTTCTCGTTATCCTGAATTTCCCGCTTCAGTTTATTCTTGCGACGAGAGAACTTAACGATCTCGAATACATTGTTCATAGGTCTATAACCTTCTTTGTGTGATCCTGATGAAATTAAACCACAAGGTGACCGTCGGAAACAGTCTTTTGATCAAGGAAAGCTCAGTATTTTACGAGAACTTTTAGTGACAGCTTGGGCAGGAAAATGTGTGCTATAACCTCGTGAGCGCAGAATATTCGCGGCACACGAATCGTAAGCGAATTAACCATATAGCATGTTGATAGAAAAGAAAAAGGCACGCGTGGAAGCGTGCCTTTGACGAAAGTGAAAGTAAATTACTCAACTGCCCCTTCAAGGCGGACATGTTCACCTTCCAGTTTAAGATGAGCGCCGCGAAGCATGGCATTCACCAGCTCTGTGGCATCAAACTTGGTCAGCGCTTCGTGAGCCCCTACCTGATGGGCGCGGTCAACACTGATTTCACTGGAAAGCGAGGTGTGTAGGATCAGATACGCTTCGGAGAGCGGCTCGTTGCTACGAATTTCAAAGGCCAATTCATAACCGTCAATGCCTGGCATTTCGATGTCACTCACGACGATATCAAACGGTCGGCCTTCTCTGGCTGAGTTTTTCAGCTTCTCAAGTGCATCAATCCCGTTGGTGCTAACCACATAAGGAATATTGATGCTGTCGAGCGCTTCTGAAAGCTGACGCCTTGCCAGACTGCTGTCATCAACCAAGAGGATGTGCATAGGTTTGAGTTTCTCGCGATCCACATCGGCGAGGATAGGATGAAGTTTGTCTTCCGGCATGGGGAAGATTTTCGACATCACCAACTCAACATCCAGCAGTTGCACCAGCTTTTCATCAACATTCATCACGCCAGTGAGGAAGGCTCGTGTGCCCAGGGTTTCTGGAGGTGGCGTGATATTGCGCCAGTCACATTCACTGATTTTTTCGATACCACGTACCAAAAAGCCTACCACACGACGTTGGCAGTCGGTGATGATGATAAAACAGTTTTTGTACTCTTCCTTATCGACAGGTTGATAACCAATCGCTTTCGCCATATCGATAACTGGTGTAGTGATACCACGGATATTCGCGGTACCAATGACAGTAGGATGAGAGCCAGGAAGTGCAGTGAGCGGGCAGAAAGGTACAATCTCTCTGACCTTCAAAGTGCCAAGGGCAAAAGTCTGTGTGGCAGAGAGTCGGAATAACAACATACCCTGCGATTCATTGGCTTTGCTTTTCATATAGCGCCTGTTTTTAGCCAGAATGAGTAAACAAGAAAAATGATGCATTGCTTCCAGCAACGCCACAATATCTCTCTTGATTGTAGCTTTTCCTCTTCCTTGTCACACCTATGATGGGCCGATTTATGACACTTATCCAGTAACTTTTCGTGAATTTCCAGCGTGATCAGAATCTTGCTAACTCTCTGTGAGAGAAGGCATTTGCAGCCCAATGATAAAAATGTAAGTAGAGGTGGGGTAATTTCGCTTTATTCAAGGAGTTTTTCTATTATTAAGATGTAACGCGCTAAATAGTTAAACCGAAGTGAGTACCTTCTCATTATGTGTTTTACTGGCTGACAGCGATAAGACAATGAGAAATCACAGTGATGTGATCTGAGAGCGGTTAGTAACCCATGACAAGCATTTTAGATTCTGTAGACTCCCGTACCAACCTAGTGGGTGAAAACCGACTGGAATTGTTGATATTCCAGCTAGGAACACGCCAACTTTTCGCTATCAACGTTTTTAAAGTCAGAGAAGTGTTGAAAGTCCCCCGCCTTAACCAAATGCCCGGTTCTCATCCCAAAATTAGCGGTGTTGCGACCATTCGAGGTCACTCCATCCCTGTAATCGATATGCGTCAGTCAATTGGTTTGCGTCCGCTCAGCAAAGATGAAGAAAGTAATCTTATTGTGACGGAGTACAACCGCTCCGTGCAGGCTTTTTTAGTCGGCAAGGTGGTGTATATCAAGAATATGGGCTGGGACGAAATTATGGAGCCGCCAAGCACGGGGCGTTCCAATTACCTTACGGCGATCACTAAGCTCGACCATGAAAACGAACAAAAGCTGGTTGAGATTATCGATGTCGAAAAAGTATTGGCGGAAATTATCTCCTATGACATCGGCATTTCCGATGGTGTGTTGGATGATGATCTCTCTAACCATCTAGTGGGCCAGAAAGTGCTGGTGGTGGACGACTCTTCTACTGCGCGCAAACAAGTCACCGAAACATTGGGTCAGCTTGGTATCGAGTGCATTGAGAAGAAGAATGGCCAGCAGGCGCTGAATCTTCTTAAATCCTGGTGTGATGAAGGCAAAGACCCGCGCAACGAGATCCTGTTAATGATCACTGACGCGGAAATGCCGGAAATGGACGGCTACAAGCTGACGTCAGAAGTGCGCGCAGACAGTCGCATGCACGATCTCTATATTGCGCTTAACACTTCACTCAGTGGCAGCTTCAACGAAGCCATGGTGGAGAAAGTGGGGTGTAACCGCTTCGTGTCCAAGTTCCAACCCGATCTTCTTGTGGATGTGGTGCAAACCCGCATGCGCGAAGCGTTGGGCAAGTAGGCACGGGTGAAGCTACTTTTTCTCACCCGCCATGCAAAATCCAGTTGGGATGACCCTTCCCTTGATGATCACGACAGGCCGCTGAATCCTCGTGGCCTGCGAAACGCATCTATGATGGGAGCCAGATTGGCGGCATGGTTAAAGCAGCCCCAGTTGATTGTTTCCAGCAGCGCACTTCGCGCAATGACGACGGCACAACTGATGGCAGAACAGTTTGTTCATTCGCCACCTGTTGTCATTAAAAACACGGTTTACACAGAAGATTGGCAAACGCTGGTAAAGGTTGTAGAGCGGTTTGACGACGATAATGAAAGCGTCATGTTGGTTGGTCATAATCCGGCTTTCAATGAATTTCTCGCTCATATTCCCTTTGAAATAGATAACCTTCCAACGTGTGGTATAGCGGTGATTGCCCTTTACAGCCAAAGTTGGTCTAACTGGTCGACGGCAGATAAACAGGTTCTGTTTCTCGATTATCCTAAACGACTGAAACCGTAGTCAGTTTAACGCGATGTCAGGATCCGACTACTGAGACTTATTCACTTTTTCTGTGGATAACCCAGTTAACTCTCGGGGTCTAATCCGCTCGCAAGCCCGAGTTATCGAAGTGACGAAATGATCTTTGCGAGCTGGTTAAAAAACGCACAGCTGATCAGTGATGGTCTTTTTACATCCACCCAATGAAATTAAGCCTATTGGAGGCATGCACACACGGAATGTTTCGGTATAAACTATGTGTCCTTCCTGGCTCGCGGAAAGACCCGTTAGAAGAGAATATTTTGGAGTACATAATTGATCTCTGTAGAAAAAGATGAGGGGTTAACCGCACGGATTGCGCTGATCAATGAAGAGATAAAAAGACAGGACGTCGAATTCTACCTATTTGTTCCTGGAGAGCTGAATTTCTCCAAGAGCGTGCTCAGCGAAGATGAGTTTTACTACACGGTACTGTCTAACACCCGTACCTACTTTTCTTCGCAACACCATTTACCGCTTGTTCACTCCCGACTCGCCAGCCGGGATAAATTGCCTTCTGACAAATATCGTGTGAGCTTGAGCTTGTACGCGTATCAATATGCGCTTTCGCTGGAGAAAACCACACACCGCTTCTTCGATACCATGACAGACGTGGAAGAAGAAGAAGCCGTGGAGCAATTGGAAGTGATTACCGACATGGCGGTTGAGATCCTTCGTCGTCTGCGCCGTTATGTGCCGAAAGATGAAAGTCTCATCAAGTACTACAACAATGTCGATAACTACCTTTCCTGGTTGACTGAGCAGCGTTTTCTTTCGCTGGTGGCGCACATGCCAAGAAGCGCGGCGTTCAAGCCGATCAAAGAGCAGCTTTTGGCTTTTTGCGAATCTGAAGCTGCTTATCGTATCGACCAAAACTACAACTCATCCAAGGCGCAGAGTGACCCGACGCGAATGGTCAACAAGATGCGCCTTGCCCGTCGTCTGATTGAATATCCGGTAACGATTCGCCAGAACGATGTGGTATTGGGGCAGAACCTCAACAAACTGGCAAAAGGTGCGGCAGCAGGTCTGGTGATGATTTTTGTCACCTTTGCGATTATCCGCATGCGTAACTTCTTGGGTGAAATTACCCTGTCTTTCGCGCTGGCCATGGCGGGGTTATATGCCATGCGTGAAATTTTTAAAGACGACTTGCGTGATGTACTTTGGCGCTTTATTCGTAAAGGGCGTCCTAAGTGGCGCAAGATGTTTACTGACCCGACATCCGGTCAGCGTATTGGCAATCAGCTGGAGTGGTTGGATTACATCCCGTTCGACAAAATTCCTGATGACGTGCGCAAGATGCGTAAAGGCAAATTACGTCAACGGGAAGAGTCGGTAGTGAAGATCAAGATGGTGACGCAGATGTCGACCACCAAGTTCCTTAGCGGCTACGACATGACGCGGGAAGTGTGGCGACTCGATTTCCGTCCATTTTCCCGCCTGATGGCGCGTGGTAAGCAGCGCTATTACGCGCTGAGTGATGGTCAGGTGACGCGTGAATCTATCGACAAGCGTCACCAGTTTAACCTGGTTTCCAAGCAGAAAAATCAGGATGGCAGCTTCACGATTCAACGCTGGAAGATCACAGTGAATCGTTCCAAAGTGGTTGATGTAGAAGAAGTGTTCTCATAATTGTTCACTCCTTGATCAGTGAAAGTCCCGTGAATGGACAAGTAACTGATCGAGGGTGTGAGTCATATCAATCAATCGTCCAGCCACCACATGCACCACATCGCCTTCGCGCTCTAATATTCCTTTCACTTTTAATATCTTTGCCGATACAAACGGTGTGTTCTGTGCCCGTGCAGTGGCGAGCCACACCACCACATTGATGTTGCCAGTATGGTCTTCCAAGGTCACAAAGGTTACGCCACTGGCTGTCCCTGGGCGTTGTCTGCCAGTGACTACACCAGCAACAGTGACCGCTGAGCCTGAACGTATAGTATTGAGCTCACTGGCTAACCGATGTTTGCCCAGTTTGCCGTTTTCATCCAGCAGGGCGATAGGGTGCTTGCCGAGCGTAAGACCTGTGGCTGCATAATCCTCAATCAAGTCTTCTACCGCAGAAGGGGCGGCGATAGCATTGGCATCCGAGCTGTCCGGTTGTGTGTTTGAAAACAGCGGCAGAGCGTGGCTGTCATCCATCATCTGCCATCGGGCGGAAAAGCGGTTATCTGCCAGCACCTTGGTGGCGTTGGCACTGGCGAGCGCTTCCAGATCCCCCCGGCTCAATCCACATTGTCTTATTTCGTTGAGATGCTGGAATCCTTTGTAGGGGCGACATTGCAGCAGCTTCTCCGCACCAATGTCGGATAAGCCTTTCACAATACGAAAACCAAGTTGCAGCGCAGGCTGACCTTGGACTATCACTTGTTGGTGATCCCACTGGCTTAGATTGACGCAGACGGGAAGGATTTTCACCTGATGACGGGATGCGTCCTGCAACAGCTGCGAAGGGCTATAGAAACCCATAGGCTGACTATTGAGCAGCGAGCAGTAAAAGGCGACCGGATAGTAATGCTTTAACCAGGATGAGGTGTAAGCCAATACCGCAAACGAAGCACTGTGTGATTCCGGAAAACCGTATTCACCGAAGCCTTGGATCTGTCGGAAGATCTGTTCGGCAAACTCAATGTTATAACCGCGCTCCTGCATACCGTTAATCAGCTTTTCGCGAAAAGGAGCTAGCTTACCGCTGCGCTTCCATGCTGCCATGGCGCGGCGAAGCTGGTCGGCTTCACCGCCACTGAATCCGGCGGCGACCATCGCAAGTTGGATCACCTGTTCCTGAAAAATCGGCACGCCCATGGTACGCGACAACACCGACTCGACTTCTTTCGAAGGGTAGGTGATGTCCTCCTCACCCCAACGCCTTTTCAGGTAGGGGTGCACCATATCGCCCTGTATCGGACCGGGACGGACAATAGCAATTTGAATGACTAGATCGTAATAACAGTTCGGGCGCAGTCTCGGCAACATGCTCATTTGGGCGCGTGATTCCACCTGAAACACACCGACAGAATCGGCTTTCTGGAGTTGTTGATAGACAATGGGATCGTCACCCATGGCAATGATGTCAGCAATCGACAGACTGCGCTGATGTTGCTTGTCGATAATGGCAAACGCCTTGCGGATCGCGCTCAACATGCCGAGTGCGAGGATGTCCACTTTCAACAGTCCAAGGGATTCCAAATCATCTTTATCCCATTGGATCACGCTGCGTTCGGCCATGGCGGCATTTTCGACCGGCACCAGTTCGTACAACGGACCTGCGGAAATAATAAAACCGCCGACATGTTGACTGAGGTGACGCGGAAAACCGCGGATTTCTTCAACCAATTCCAGCAGCCAACGCCCAAGGTGTGATTGGGTGTCCAGACCTAATGCTTCAAGCTGTTCGCCTTTATCCAGCCCTTTGTCGCGGTGGTTGAGATTTTTGATGTAGTAATCCAGCTGGGTTTCATTGAGCCCCAACGCCTTGCCCACATCGCGGAACGCGCTTTTAAAGCGATAGGTAATCACAGTAGCGGCAATGGCAGCGCGCTGACGGCCGTATTTCTGGTAGATGTAGCGGAAGATTTCTTCGCGGCGTTCGTGCTCGAAGTCGACATCAATGTCTGGTGGCTCGTTACGTTCTTTCGAGATAAAACGCTCGAACAGGACATTGATTTTCTCTGGGTTAACCGCGGTGATTTCAAGGCAATAACACACCACAGAGTTCGCCGCAGAGCCGCGTCCCTGATACAAAATGCCTTGTGATTTCGCATACTGCACAATGTCGTAAATGGTGAGGAAAAAATACTCGTACTGCTGTTCGGCAATCAGCCCCAGCTCTTTATCAATGGTTGCGCGTATCTCTGGCTTAATCCCGTTCGGGAAGCGTTTGCCAATGCCTTCTTCTACCAAGTGTCGCAAGTAACTGCTGGCGGTGAAGCCATCTGGTACCAGCTCTGCGGGATATTCATAGCGAAGCTCACTGAGACAAAAGGTACATTTCGCCGCAATGCGCTGGGTTTCTTTTCGCCAGCGCTCGGGATAGAGCTTTTCCAGTTTCTCAACAGGTTTGAGTGCCTGTTCGCCATTTCTTGGCAAATCGAAGCCGCATTGTTGTAAAGGTTTGCCGAGCCGAATCGCCGTGATGACATCGAGTAAAGGCTGGCGGCGGGGGTGATGCATCAGTACATCATTGGTGCAGACAATTGGCAGGTCGTGTGCTTTTGCCAACGATTCCACCATGGCCAGATATGTGGATTCATTGGGCAGTAGCAGACGCTCAACGCCGATCCACAGTCTTTCTTCAAACGTGTTCTTCAACCAGTGCTGAAAATCCTCGGGTTTGTTTTTTTCTTCATGTTTGAGTGTCGGTAGCCAGATGCAAAGACACTGGGTGATGTGGCTGAAATCATCACTGAATACCTGATAATGCCCTTTTTCGCTGCGCATTCTGGCTTGGGTAATAAGGCGTGCCAGCTCGCCATAGGCTTGTCGGCTGGGGCAAAGCAGCACCAGTTTTTCATCCTGAAAGGTGATTTCTGAACCAATGATCAGCTTGAGTCCGAGGTTCTGGTCGCGGTTTGCAGTGTGAGCACGTACTACGCCAGCAAGCGAGCATTCATCAGTGATGGCGAGTGCGCTGTACCCTAAAGTGGCAGCGCGAACAACCAGCTCTTCCGGGTGGGAAGCGCCGGTCAGGAAGCTGTAATTGGTTTTACAGTGCAGTTCTGAAAAAGGCTGTGGGCGAATAGTCGAAGGTGTTGTCATAGGCAGCGATCTCAAACAGCGGATCAACAAAAAAGGCCATGCTCGAACCACTCACCTTGTGCGGTTCGAAATACCCAGCAAAGTTGTCCCCGTTTATTACGGGCGACAAAGTAATCGCGCTGGATGGGCGATTTATCCCACCAACCACCACTGACGCGTTCTGGGCCTGTAAGTGTGTCAGGGCGAGACAGCAGAGGGCGGGGAGACACATGAAGCAGTGCAGGACGTGTCGGCAGGAAGGGAGGCAAGAGCTGCGTACTTTTCTGCAACGGCAATTGGCGCTTGAAGGCACGCTCTGGGCGGTGGTCATTCTCCAGTGACAGGCTGTAAACCCCATGTTTCCCCGCTTTCGCCTGCATCAGGCTGATCAGTTCTCCCGGCGTGAGTTGTCCACGTTTACCTGCGAACAAATCCTGAGTGGGGGATTGTCTTGGCAGCAGAGTATTGGCTTCCAGTCGAAGGTGGGTGACAGGGGCATCCAGCTTAAGCTTTTCCAGATGAAGTTGGAGCAGCGGCATCCAGCGGCTGGTGGCAGATTCCGGCGTTGCTGCAGTGATCTCCAAGACTTTGTCATCTTGCTCTCGCTGTGTCAGCACAATGGTAATGGCGGGGGTGACCGCCTCCCTGACGTGCAGGAACTTCTCCATTTCTTTGAGCATGCGCTGAAGTGGAAAGCAAAGCGTCTGGCTATTGGAAATGTCATGCAAAAGCTCCAGTGACTGGTAGAAGTGCTCGGGCGGTGTGAAGCTCGCTGGTAAAGCGAGGCTTTTCTGGGTTAGGGAACGTAGGTGAGCTGTCAGCGGTTTACCGAAACGCTGACCGAGTGAATCCACCGGTAACGCCAGCAATTGCTTGGCGTGCCGGATTCCCATGCGCTCCAGCTGAACAACATGTCTCTCTGTGAATCCCAGTTCTCGCACAGCAAGCGCAGCGAGTGCCTGTTCAGCCGCTTCCGGGGTCAGGTAACCACAATCTGCCTTTGCGCGTGCAAGCCAGCGTGCCGCTTGTGGATAAGGGCTAAGCGCGAAGTGATATTGCACCTGCTCGCCACTGAGCACAGGCAGCAGTGATTGCCAGTAGTTGTCCAGCGAGCCATAAAGCTTGAGCATCGGAGTGACTTTCATCAAAAGCCCGTCCGGTGCGTAAGGAATGATGTCCGCGTTGACCTGATACAGCAGGGAAGCCAGTTGCAATAGACGGTCGGTTTCGGCCTGTTCATCATAGTCAGCGACGTCTAAGCCATGACATAGCGCGCTGGCGGTGCCAAGATCGTTACCCGTTACAATGCCATATTCCTGTGCCTGTGCGTTGGCTTGATAAACATGGCCTGTCGTGCGGGAAAGCACAATCAGCGGTGTTTCCACCCTGTTATCGCGGATAAGGGTGTCGAGCAGCAAGGCGGGGAAATGCAGATACAACCAGAGGATCATCGGAACAATGGCACCACGTTAGAGGTGTCTGCCAACTGGAGAGATGACAGTGTGATGGTTTCATGCGGCTCTGCTTGTTCGGCCAGTGAGAAGGTATGAAAAACAGGCGCTAATGGCACATGAAAAGGTTGAACAGGTAGGCCACGGCGTTTAATCACAGTCACCTTCAATCCTCCTTCATCAGGGATGGCAGACAGGCGGCAGCTTACCGGCAAACCCTGAACACTTTTTTGGTGGGTGATCATAAACAGCAGGCAGTCATTTTCGGTCGCAGCGAGTTGAAGGCGTCTGGCCTGAGTCACGGAAAGTGCTTCCCCCCAGAGTACGGCAGAGCGACAGCAACCACTTTTCAAAGCTTGTTCAACGCACCATAAGCTTGATGAAACAGACGCATCCAGAATGATCACCTTTTCTAAATCCAATCCTGCCTGACACAGGGCAATGGGGTTGAGCTCTCCCGGTGGCGCGGCAAACACGGTCAGTTCACTGTCTTTCAAAGCCGTCACGACAGCTGGCAGGATCAGGCGTAATTCACCAATGCCAAAGCAGGGCAATTGCAGTTCAACCACGCCGGATTCCGGCCAGCCGCCATCCAGCTTTTCATCAAGCACAGTGTGGCCGCTGGGGCGGCAGTGCGCTTTGGGTTGATAGAGACGGTTCGCCGTCCAGATCCCTGAATGCAGGGCGAGAATGTTATCAAGCATAAATAATAATACTGTATATATGTACAGTATTATTCTAGGGCGAGATTGCGGTTAGAACAAGTGTGTTTTGATGCATATTAGACGACATTGAAGAGGAAGAAGTGGCTCGTTAAGCGCTCAGATTGCCGATATACTCATATACCCAAACAACCTGAAGATGCAGGATTCAGCGAGATTGGCTGGCGTTGTGATCGCGGCGTTCCTTTGCAGGTGTAGTCATCTCCATCAAAAAGGAACAACAAAGAGCACGGCGTCAGTCAGCTCGCCCTAAGGGAGGGCCTCAATGCGCCCACTTCTTCGTTAAATTCCACGGAAATAGAACGACTATTCCTCGCGAAATTTTCCTCGAATTGAACGCATTGATGACCTCTGAATTCAAGTATCTTCAGGTCGTTTGGGTATAATCATTTAACCCAACTCTATGAAGATAAAATGAATAAGTGGGCAACATTATTTGGGGCGATGCTGTTGACGGGGTGTGTGGCCACACCGGATCCGGGTAGCGAAAAAATCACCGTCTTGTGGGGTGATGCATTAGAAATGCTGCATTGTGAAGATAAAGGCGTCGTTGTCGGCTCTCAGGGGCATTGGTACGACTATTGGCTGATTGAAGATGGTGTGCTGACTCAGGGCGCGGTGAATGAATTGCGTAACAAAGCGATGCTGCTGGAAGCGGATACTGTTCTACTGTATGCGCCAAAACCTTTCTCTACATCGGTCACTTTTCTGGCTAAAGCGTATCGCTGTCATCCGTAAAGCACCATCACGAAAATCAGTAGTGCGCTAAATGCTGCGGTGGTTTCCAAATGTGGAAGCCACTTTTTAATCTCTTGAGATATCGAGTGGTCTTCCACTTTCCCGGCAATGCCTTGTCGTGTCCAGCGTTGTACGTTCGGGTGAAAGAACAGGTATACCTTCACCAGAGAACCTACCATTTGCTCATACCATAGTAACACCACAAAGATGGGGTGAAATTGCCCTGACTGCACCGAAATCAGCATCACATTTAAACTTCGCGTAGCAGCCACCCAGAACAGATAGGCAATGACAACCTTGGGTCCAATGAGTGCTGCAACAAATATCGCCAGTGACGGGCCAATCAGGGTCGTCCACATGCTGATCCGTTGATCTAACAGACAGAGCCACAAAAACAGGCCAGCTTTGCGTGGACCGAGTTGGATAGCACGGATATTACTGCGGAGCATATTGCCGTACCAACGGGTCATCAGTGAGATACTGGTACCCAAGAAACTGCCTGAAGGAGCATCTTCCAGGCAAGTTACCGCCATGTCTGGAATGTAGAGCATTTTCCAGCGCTCTTTGAGCACATAAAACCAGGTGCTTTTATCGTCCCCTGTTAACATACGGATTCTGCCGTAACGCCAGTGTTTAACGTGGTCATAGCGCAAGCTTTCGATAAAGTCGGGAGACAGCGCCATGGAGGCGCGAAATGCTGAAAAGCGGCCTGTCAGTACCAAAACACGATAGGTCAGGCTGAGTGAGCTCATATAGAAATGGCGTTGTGCCATGCGCTGACGATACCATTGTCGGGTGAGGGAACTGCCTTTCACGATGGGCTTATTGTGCGTCGTCACCGCGCCAAGATCGTGATAGCGCATCAGAAACCCTGAGACTTTTGCCAATATACCTTCAGGGACCACAGTATCCCCATCCATCAGGATCAACACGCTGTCTTTGGAAACGGGGCGGTCTTCCGCCAGGAGAGTCAGTGCATCTGCCATGGTGTTACGCTTGCCGGTACCGTCCTGATCGATAATGAACAGAGTGACAGGAACCCGTTGTTTGAGCTTGTCGAACTGGGATTCAATGATACCGATATCGGCTTCGTCGGTAACACAAGCAACCGCGCGGCATGCAACGCCAAAGTTCCCAATCTCATCAATCAATGCTTTGAAGACGGGTGCACTGATCTCTGGTGTGGTGCGGTAACAGGGGATCACCACCAATATCTCGCTCGGTTTATGTGTCATCTCCGCCAAGCTGGAAATCACCGGATAACGAACATATTGGTAATAGAGCCCACGAAGTAGGTGAATGGATTTCCAGCCATAGCGCCACAATCCGATAAAGCCAAGCGTGTAAACTACCTCTTCCTGAACCGGGACATCAGGCAGAATGATATACAACCCCCAAAGCCCCAGAAGCAGGGTCGCGAAGAACAGCCACCAAAGGATAGTGATATGCCGAGGATCCTGGCGATGGAAGTTCTTGATGAAAAGGCGATCGACATTCATAGGTTGAACCAGTGTTTGAAGACATCTTTCCAACCCACTGTTGCAATCACAGTGGCGGGCTCATTCACTATGGTCGTCTCGGCACCTTGCTGTGGCACAACTTTGATCAGCGTATATTGATTAAGCCTTGGTAAGGTTTTTGGCAGGCCGCTCAATGATTCGCCTTCTTCGTTATAGATATCCGCATTGGCGGCGCTGTAGAACTGCACATGCTCTATTGTGCCGATTTGTTTTGTATCGTTACTGGCAAGTTTGTATTCCACTTCCATACCGATTTTGAGCAGTTCTGCTTTTTCGAGTGGCATTAATGCCAGAATCGAGCGTTGACCTCGGTCAGGACTGGGTGATGGAGACAGCTCAAAAATAGCGGTACCCGTTTGTACGATTTGACCATCACGGGCGTTGATAGCAACGATGTAACAATCGCAGGGTGCATAGGCCAACCCGCGGGTTTTCAGTCGTTCGATTTCTTCAAGAAGCTTGTCTTTTTCAGCGATCAAGATGTCGAGCTGACTTTGCGCTTCAAACGGGGATTTACCACTGATTTGCGCTTCTTTGGGTGGAACACCAAGCAAAATTTGATCTAATTGGCTTTCGATGGCTTCGATTTCGGCATCAAGTGAAAGGAGGTCTCTTTTGATTTCGAAAGTTTCAACGCGCTCCAGTTCACGTGTCACTGAGTCGACACTGCCTTTTCGGAAGCCCCTATCATACAGCTTTAAGATTTTCTCGCGGGTTTGGAGCTCTTCTGTCAATAAATCCTTTTTTTCAGAGAGTAGCTGAAGCTCTTTGAAAAGTTGGGAGTTGTAACGAGCCACCGACTCTCTACTTTGACGAAGCACGGTTTGTAAATAGTTAATCTGACTGTTGACCTTGTCCAGCTCTTGCTTGTCTTTAGCGAGCAAGTCCGTGCCTTCCTCGGTAAAAACGGAAAACAATAGGTCGCCTTCTTTGACTTGTTGACCGGGTTTGAAATCTGAAAGGTTTAATACACCGTTGTTATAGCTTCGTTGGGAGAGTACGGGTTGGCTTACAGCAGCATGCTGTGAGGTGATGTTGAGAATACGGGACTGCACCATCAAGGCGGCAACGGTAATGATCGCGACTGAAATTAAGGCAACGAGTGCGAAACGCCACCAGTTTTGCTGCATGCGCTGAACTTCTTCTTCGTGCAGCTGCGCTTTAACGCCGTAAGAGGTGACACTTTCCAGTGAAATCGTTTCACCAGTGAGGTAGGTATCCACTATCGATTGCAGCGTTTTCTGGTGACCGGAGTTTAGCGAATAGAACTGGCAACCCATTGCATAACCGCTTTCGCTGGCACGCATCACTTCAAATTGCATGGGGGTTGAGAAGCGTCCGACAGGGAGCTCAAAGCACAAGTGCCCATAGTGCTTATCGCCTTTCTTTCCAGGATAGAGGTTATCATCAATAGAAAATCCACCCACGCTCCATTCCTTGGTGGGATATAGGACGCCATCGATTTCAACTTGTGCCGGAAACTCAATGCGTGGAAATTTCCGCGCACCGGAACGGGACTGAAACGTGTGGATAGACCCTGTGTTGATAGCCGCTACTCCCATGTTGCCTCCTTGTTGGGCTACGCCTTGACTAGGAAACTGCAATTGTCGCGCCAACAAGACAAAGTTGAACTTGCAAGGCCATCGACTCAAAAAGAAGAACTAATGATAAGTATATAAGTAATGGCGACTTTTGGGAGGAAAGTGCAGCATCTACGGGGGCTAATGATTACCTTCAGAGCTGATTACCTTTTAGATATGACTGAGAAATCTGCGGCTTGCTCTCCCGACTCATCAAAAACGGGTGCTGCAAATTGAGAATCGAAAATCCTAATTTTCGCAATATGAGGAATAGTTGGACAGGAGGTGTGGATAATTCTGGAACAACAAGAAAGCGACTGAACAGCCGCTTTTTGTCTATGTAGGTAGCCACCAGTTTAAACTTGGGTGGCGCGCTCGAGATGGAATAGGTGTATTTCGTGCAGGATTCGCTCAGAGATAATCTCTGAGATGATGCCATCAAAGCGGCTTTGCAGATCCTGAATAGACGGGATCATCTGCATGACGCCAGCTTCATTTTCTTCCGTGATTTCCATGTCCAGACTCAGGTCACAATCGAGCGTGGCGATGAAAGGCTTCATGCGCTCCATGATGCAATTGACCATATATTCATTAGAACTGAGTTGATTCAACTCCTCGCGAATCATCTCGGTCATGGGGCTGTTTTGAGGTTCACAGCGCGAACCCCCCTCGGCAGGGAAAGGAATGACTGTCGGCATAGCGTAATCTCTTTAAAATATATAATAATTATAGGTTTCCGCCTTTAGGCGGTTTTTCTTATTTGTTGAATAGTTTAATAAAACCAGCCATGTTGACCAGTAGCCGCTTAAGATAGTGGAGCTCGGTTTGCAATCTTAATAAAAAGAATGCAAATAGCGACCATTTTACACTTGCACAATCGCAAATGTTCTACTACGCAGAAACAAGAGATCAACCGCCGCTAAGGCTTACTGGCAGACATTCGCTCACAGAGCAACACGGACCCTCTCTGGATTTTTTCATACAACTCGTCAGGTCGTGGGTTGCCGTCAAAATTGTATTGCTCCATTGCTTTGCAATCGCTAGAAAAATCGACAGCCCCGACCATCAAGGCTGCCCCTTTCATCTTGTGGGCGATTTTCTTCACATCGACAAAGCGATCGTTGTCCCAAGCCTCGGCTAACGCATTCATATCGCTTTGCTGAGTGGAAAGGTAGCGATCCACCAACATGCTGATAAGCTCAGGATCATCTCCCGTACTCTCTTTGAGTGTCGAGAAATCGAAAGGATCGAGTGTTTCGTTTTCGACTTCTGTTTGTTGTGGTTGAAGCTCCGCAGCAGTTGAGGCTGGTGATTGTGATGGCTGAGAAGGTTCTGCGATGGCAGCAACAGAAATGTTTTCAGAGCTGGGCTCCGGCTCTGGTAGGAAGCTGTTCATCATCACAATCAAGTCGTGTTGTTTAAAGGGCTTGGCAATGTACTCTGTCATGCCTGCTTCAAGGCACTTCTCGCGATCGCCACTCATGGCGTTAGCCGTCATGGCGATAATTGGTACTTCCGGTAACTGGTTTTCAGATTCCAGCTGGCGGATTTTTCGCGTGGCTTCAAAGCCGTCCATCACTGGCATTTGGCAATCCATAAAAATCATGTCATAGCGATTGGACATAAAGCGTTCAAAGGCAATGGAGCCGTTATCAGCAAGTGTGGTTTTACACCCAAGCTTGGTCAGAACGGTATTGATAAGTTCCTGATTGACAGGGTGATCTTCCGCGATGAGCACAGACAACCCTTGCACATAGAGACTGGTGCCGGCATTGCGCTCAGCTTTCTCCTGTTGGGTCATCTTGCGGAATATTTGTTCACGCGTCAGACCTTGGGCATCCAGTGCGATAATCGTTGTCAGTGTGTGATGAATGGTTTCGATGTTAAACGGTGAAGTGAGAGCCGCTGAGATTGCTTCTGTATTCTTCGTCAATACACCGCGTATGTCGGCCAGATAGATAACGGTATGAGAGTGGCTCTGTGACGTCAGAATTGTTTTCAGTTTTTCAAGGGAGACAGTGTGGTCAAGCAAGGTGACGCTGAAACCGCCTGATTGTAATGCTGTCGATGCGGCATTTTCATCTCTGGCAACGGTGACGGCCAATCCCAATATGTTGAAGTATTTCTGGAGATTGGTGACTTGGCTGACACTTCGGGAAATCAGTAGCGTGTTCACACCTTTCAATGAGATTGAGTCTGAAGAGAGCTGTTCACGTGGTTTGTCAGGAATGTTGACGGTAAAACGTGCGCGGAAAGTTGAGCCTTGTCCAATGTCACTCTTGGCTTGAATATCGCCGCCGAGAAGGTCCGTAAATTTACGGCATATGGGCAGGCCAAGCCCTGTTCCCTGATAACGGCGTTTGCTGGAGCTATCTATCTGGGAGAAGTTTTCAAAAACCTTATCGAGCTGGCTTTGGTCAATACCGATGCCAGTATCTGTTACCTTGAGTTCGATGTCGCAAGTCGCACCATGGCGACGGATTTGAGTAATGGATACGTCCACGTAGCCACTGTCGGTGAACTTTGCTGCGTTACCCGCCAAATTCACCAAAATCTGCCTGAGTTTGGAAAAATCAGACGTGATAAACCGAGGGAGCGTAGGGTCCGTATAAGTGGTAAAACTCACATTGTCTTTCACCCTTGGCGCAACGATATTCGTAACGTTCCCAATCAGCTCGTGGACGCAGAAGGTTTCCTCCCGCAAAGGCATCTTACCCGCTTCAATCTTTGACAGGTCTAGCACGTCATTGATGATGTCCAGCAAGGCGTTTGCCGACACCGTAATCGTGTCGTTGTAATGTCTTTGTTCATAGGAAAGTTGGGTGTGAGAAAGCACTTCAGACATCCCGATGATGCCGTTTATCGGTGTGCGGATCTCATGGCTCATCATGGCAAGGAAGTTTGATTTGGCTTCATTGGCTTGCTCAGCATCGTCTTTGGCTTTGACCAGTGCTTCATTCACTTCTTTGTTAAGCTGGGTTTGGCGGTTGGAATACAACATGCTGCAGATGCTTTTTACAACAGGCGCAATCCAGTTGATGAGCTCTTCTGTGTAGGGCTCTTCACGGCCTGCCAGTACAATAACGCCGACCTCTTCACCCATGGTCACCAGTGGCAGTAACGCATAGTGTTCAAAGAATTCGTTGTTCTCACTCACTACCTCTTTATGAAGAGATGAAAATTCTGTGCGCTTGAGCTGAATGGAGGATTCGGCATAAGGCAGCAGTTGGATTGGCAGCCCTGTGAATTCATGATTGAGATTGGTGGTCTGGTGCTTGAAAAGCACCTCTTGCTTGCCCTGTTTGACCGACAACATTGCCGCGAGTTTGCTGTCGGTAAAGGTCGCTAATACCACGAGTGCTTTTTTGAACGAGCGCTCGGAGTTACCCGTGGTCATGTACATATCCTGAACGGAATTGAACACGGAATAGAGTGCGTTACTGCGGCTGAGCTTTGCTTCCATACGAGTACGTTGGGTAATGTCCCGCACGTTCATCACGACGTAGTCCTGATCGCCGATGCGCTGTTTATTTCCGATAAGTTGGAGAAACAACGCATCTTCGCTTCCCCCCTGGAATATTTTGCTGGCCTCTTCGTTTTCCAGTGCGTTTTGATATACCTGTTTAATGGCGGCCAACAGCTGCGCATTGATATCTGTGTAAAGGGTGTTTAATGGAGCGCCGCCTTCCGGGACATTCGGCAAGTCAACCAGCGTAGATGCGCGATGGTTGACGGTCATCACGTTGCTGCGGTTATCAAACACGATCACACCATCGGCATAATTTTTTAAGATGGATTCCAGATATCGCTTGGTAAAACCAATCCCCAACAAAGAGTTGGCGTGCTTAATAAGAAAAAGGACAAATGCCGCTGTGACCACTAGAAACGCGACGGAAAGGTAATTACGGGTATAGGACACCGCGCTGAGCGCGCTGCCGGCATCAAACTCAATCACCAACCCTATTGGTAGCTTGTTGTGCCACATCCATGCGCCGATCGATGGGTTAGGCAGCTGACCTTGATAACCTTCTGCATTGACCCGGATAACTTTGTCCGAACGGTAAAGTAAGTCAGATGGTGTCTTCCGCTGCCTTTTAGCCGTCTCTATCGATGTTGGTAACAAAGACAAATTTTTTTTTGCGGGCGCAATTACCTCGCCATTATTGTTGACGGCAAAAGCAATACGGGACGGAATGATTTCCTTGCTGAAAAACAGTTTGTCAAAGTCAGTGCTTTCCCTTGATGCGAACAGGATAACTGGCGCTCTGTCTTTAGTGCCATTAGAAAAAGCAACGGCCATAAAAACTTCAGTGTTAGATTTTATGTCGTTGGATATGTGAGGCGGCGTTACAAACAAATCACGGTGCCTGACCATACGGGCAATGTCAGGGTAAGCGTTCTTCGCGGTGTCGGAAAACTCATAAGCCAGCTCGAGAAGGATTTCTCCACTGGGTGAAAACAAGGTGACTTCATCAAGAGAGAAAGAATCCCGGTATAGCTCAAGGATTTTCTGGACTTCCCCCGCATTGGTGAGTGCGTCTTCGCTGAATACTCCACCTATATCCAGTGCTTGGAGCAACTGTTTGTCAGTAGCAATGATTTCCAGCTCGCGTTCGCGGTGATGGTACCAGTCATCCACAGAAGCGCTGAGGTTGCTGACTTCAGTGCTCAGGAAGTAGGAAAGTTTTTCCTGCGTATCTTGATAGATCGAGCGGTAAAACCACACAAAAGTCAGTAACAGGATGATGATAACGATACCCCCGCTCAGGAAAAGCTGAGCTAGCGTATAGCGTGATTCCTGACTGGCCAGGCGGAGGTTGTTAGCCATTTAATCCTCATCAAGTCTGCATTTCAAAGATGGACTTGTATTTGGTGTCTTCTTGAACGACGTGTTTTACCCACCAAAAGCGCAGAAGTCGGAAAAAATCGGTTTTGTAGAAACTAGGATCTGCCTGACATTTAAGCACCACAAACTCAGCCTGTTTGATGAGGCGCGCATGCATGTCTTTGTGCATTTTCAGCCTCGGGTAGTCAGCTTCTATGAGCAGGGCTTCTTCCTGCTCGATGTGGTGTTTGACGTAATGTTGAAAACGCCTGGCAATGTCTTCGTACTCGTTACCTTCATGGTGATTCACCACAAGGTCATAGGTATCGTTAATAATGGCGAGCAGTTCCTTGTTGCTTTCATCCAACTCGTGATGACCAACGGTAAATCGGTCTTGCCATTTGATGAATTTCTTGCGGTTATCTGGTTCAGGCTGTCCCTCCGCAGCGGGTGGGATAATCGGCTCCTGTGATAAAAACTCTGGCGGGATTGGAGCCTTGTGCTCATGAATAACCTCATCGACCTCTTTGAGTATCTCATCGGTAAAAGCGACGGTGCCATTCATCTGGAATGCCGTGGATTTTGCGGGGTCTTGCTCATACATCGAAAAGTAATGCTCAACAGTTTTCTTGGGTTTGGCTTGCAATGAAAGCTGGTTGATGCGTTCCTGAAGCGATTGTCTGTTGACGGGTTTAACCAGAAAAGCGTCAACATCGAAAGCGATACATTGGGCAATCACACTCTCGGATGCATTGGCGGTCAGAATGATGATGGGAATATCATGAGGCAGGCCATAGCGCCCACTGCGGATCAGCCGCAGCATTTCAAGGCCATCAATAGGCTCCATCTGCAAATCCGTGATGATGAACGATGGACGCTCATGGTAGAGCTTGGAGATTGCATCAGCGCCATCAATAGCCATGATGCAATCATTAAAGCCGAGAGACTTCGCCATAATCGCGATGGTCTCCCGGATCATTTCATGGTCATCAACAACTAAGCACTTTTCCAGCATTTACAACCCCGTCAAACATATACTCTCCCTTATTAAGGAATAGTCTAGAGGGCTGATTTTTCAATGAAAGAGAGGCTGGTTTTAAAAATGAGATTATTAATTCTGATACAGATCTCGTTAGCGGATTAACCAGAAGAAAATCATTGAAATTACGACCGTTTTCAGAGTGCTGAGACGCATCAGGCTGAGTATACATACGAACACACCCGCCAACAGGAAAGGATTGTCGAGTGATATGTCGATGTTTCTTTGAGGGAAAAGAACAATGGGCACGACTAATGCGGTGAGAACGGCGGGTGCTGAATATTTCAAAATTCGTTGCATCACTGGCGTGACCCGGAAGGGAATGCTCTGAGCGAGAAAGAAGTAACGAACTGAAAAGGTAATACAGGCCATGCCAATGATCAGAAGCCAGGTATTCATTTGCTCTTCTCCCCATATTTTTTGCTGCGAGTGGGCATAACGCTTTCACACACAAACCCTGCCATCATGCCTGTTAGGGCAGCGGCGATGAGTGCATTGCCAAAACCTGCCAGTGTAAATATCGTCATGGCTGCAAACGAGACCAACACACAAACCAAGACGGGAATATCTTTGATGCTTGGAATAACCAAAGCGAGGAAAGTCGCGGCAATGGCAAATTCCAACCCTAGTTCTTCGATGTTCTCAAACTGGGTCCCACCGAGCACACCCAATAAGGTGGCAAGATTCCAGCACAGATAGAAAAAGGCGCCACTGAACAAGGCGTAGTATTTATCAAATTGACCCGTCTTCTCTATCTGACCAGCACACAGTGCATACATCTCGTCGGTCAAAAGAAAGCCGAGAGCAACCCGCCATCTAAAGGGTAACTGGCGGATGTACTGGCGGAAATTCACCGAGTAGAGCAAATGGCGGGCACTGATGACGAAGGTGGTACCAAATAAGGTGCTCCCTGGCACCCCAGCCCCCATCATGGTAACGCCGGAAAGCTGCGCAGCACCGGCAAAAACAAACAGTGACATGGCTTGTGCCTGCAAAGGGGTTAATCCCATTTGGACGCCCAGTGAGCCACAGAGCACGCCCCATGGGATCACCGCCACGCTGAGCGGAAACATGTCAGCGCAGGCGCTGAGCGAAACTCTATTCTTCATGGTTAATGCGGGATTGTCCTTGTTCATGCGAATCCTTCGATTTATCCGAATGCGGGAGAATGCTTTCAGTTTTATCAGCGAGCCGAATCGAAGAATTGCACAAAATTGCTTTCTGGTATTGCTTGGGCGTGACGCCAATTGCGCGGCGAAAATGACGGTGGAAATGGCTTTGATCGTGAAAACCGCATGAAATTGCGCAGTCGGCAAGACTCAAACCGTTTTTCATCATGTGTTGCGCCCGGCGGACACGTTGCTGGATTTGGTATGCGTGTGGCGGCAAGCCGTAACGGGCTTTGAATTGTCTGACTAAGTGATAAGGGCTGACGCCAGAAAGCTCACTCAATCTTTCCAGACTGACGGTTTCTGTGGCGTTTTGATGCAGATATTCCCTGACCAAATCGAGTTTAGGGCCAATCTTGACGATGTCTTCTGGCAACTGTGGGCGCTTGTTAAACCGACACGTCAATGAAAGCAACACATGATGGGTGAAGGTTTCAGTAAGCAGTGGGTCTTCATTGCTTCGCAGCAGCGAGAAAAGCATGAGGAGTTGGTTGGACAGTTTGGGGTCTTCTTCAACAGCGAAGGGGAAATACGGAACTTTGGAAGCCAGCCCAAGATCTTTGGAAACCGACTCGAATTGCGCCTCAGTAGGGTACATGGCTTCATACGTCCAGCCACCTTCAGTTGCAGAGTGGCCATCATGAACTTGGTCCGCATTAACAAGAATAATGCTACTGGCTGGCGCGACGTGATAACCACCGGTTCGCCAAAAACGCTGCGCGCCCTTGCGAATGACACCGACGGTATAACCCTCATGCGTATGGCGGGAAAAAGCTTGTTTTTCGTAGGTGGCTTCCAACACCTCCAAGCCGCCTAAAAGAGGGGACGATTCAAATTTCGCGCGTTCCATTGCACTCCTTGCTTCACCCAAAGAAGGATTGGGTTACCAGAATCTTAGGAGTATACCGAAAGCGGCCGAGAAAAATTTGTACAAAATTGCGATAGCGGCAGCGAGCGAAATGAAAAATTTGGTATTCAGATAAAGAAAAAGGACGCCACGAGGGCGTCCTTTCAAATTCTCTGCGAGAAGAAAAATTATGCTTTTTCTACGTTTGCAGCTTGTGGGCCTTTTTGGCCTTGTTCGATTTCGAATACTACTTTTTGGCCTTCAGCCAGAGTTTTGAAACCTTCGCCAGTGATAGCGCGGAAGTGAACGAAAACGTCTGGGCCATTTTCTTGCTGAATGAAACCAAAACCTTTTTCTTCGTTAAACCACTTCACGGTACCGGTAGATTTAGACATGTTGTCTCCTGAATATATTTCCATTTGTAACATTGCGCGAACGCATTAAGACCTTTTATTAATGAATCATTTATGGTGGCAAATGTAGCGAATAGCTTCAGGACAACTTACTTTTGCGAAGGTAGGGTGTAACGAAGTTTTCAATTGCAGCATAAAGAGCTCTATTAACCAGGCCGAACGATAGTACCACAGAGCGGCCAATTGTATAGCTAAATTATGGCCTATCTGCTTCACCATGTGCTTTGTGTCGCCCAAAAGGCGAAATCTGTCAGTCGAAGCTGACCAAATTGAGCACTTGTTAAAAATAGTCGGATTTCTGGGAAAAGAAAGTGAGACATCTCTCGATTTTCAAATCAAAAAGTGTATTTGTTCTAAGAATCATAATGTTAGCCAGCGGATTGAAGTGAAAATGTCACAGCTTTGTCAAATAAGTCCACAAAGTCAGACTATCTTGGTGAGACAGCCCGTTCTGATGTTTCGAGCCCATCACTGTTTGAATTCATAGAAGAAAATAAAATCATCAATAGCAAACAAAGCGTTCGGGAGGACCTTGAGTGAAAATTGGGATTGATCTTGGCGGCACGAAAATTGAGGCCGTTGTACTGAACACCAACGGTGAGCAGGTTTTCGTTGAACGCGTACCTACGCCACAACATGACTATCAAGGCACACTGGATGCAATCAAAGGCTTGGTTGACCGAGCCGAAGCCGCAGTCGGAGAACGATGCACTGTTGGGTTAGGGATCCCTGGTACGCTTTCCCCCGTCACCGGGAAGGTAAAAAATGCCAATTCAGTTTGGCTAAATGGCCAGCCGCTGGACAAAGATTTAGGCGCGCTGCTAGGCAGGGAAGTGCGTATTGCCAACGATGCCAATTGCCTTGCGGTATCAGAAGCTGTTGATGGCGCGGGAGCTGGCAAGCATATGGTTTATGGCGTGATTATCGGTACAGGTTGCGGGGGCGGTATTTCGATTGATGGCAAAGTCCATGCTGGTGGTAATGGTGTGGCAGGGGAGTGGGGACACAATCCACTGCCTTGGCAGAACGACCAAGACCGTCATCATGCGGATCATATTCACTGTTACTGTGGACGGCCAAGTTGTCTGGAAGTGTTTATTTCCGGCACCGGGTTTTGGAAAGATTTCGAGTTAATGCATGGTGAAACCCTGCGTGGACCCGAGATCATGGCGCGTGTTGCAGAAGGTGATGAAGCCGCAGAGGCCTGTATTCAACGTTATGAAGATCGTTTAGCCCGGGCACTGGCTTCTGTGGTAAACGTGTTGGACCCGGATGTGATTGTACTGGGTGGCGGTATGTCTAACGTTGAACGCTTGTACACCAATGTGCCAAAGCTGATGAAAAAGTGGGTGATGGGTGGCGAGTGCGATACGCCAATCGTCAAAGCGAAGTACGGTGACTCAAGCGGCGTACGTGGCGCTGCATGGCTCTGGTAAAGATTCATAGTGGCATGGCGTCCTCCGCCATGCTCTCTTCCTCAATTTTCTCTCTTACGCCAACCTCAGCGAATGTCTCTATAGTTACAAGGTAATTCTTATTTCTAATACTTTCAGTATTTGATGGCATTTTAAGGGGACGTATGAAGATCATTTTTGCGGACGATATGGCAGACATGCGCGAGGGTATCATTGAGTCTTTGGAAGCAATAGAAAAAGACTTTGGACCATTTGAAATTCTAGGGCAGGCGAAAGATGGCAGGGAGCTTATCTCTTTGGTAGAGCGTAATCCTTCGGTGGATTTGGTACTCACCGATCTGCGCATGCCCAACATGGACGGCTTATCAGCGTTGGTTTACTTAAGAGCAAATTGCAACGTTAAAAATATTGTTGTCGTTTCCAGCGAGAGTATGGCTTCCATCTCCCAGGCAGAGAAGATAAAAGTGGACGCAGACACAGAAGAAAAGCTGGCGTTGCTCGATAAAATTGCCCACCGCGTCATTGATGATGAGGAGGTGGAAGGCAAGATAAGTTCCATTTTGATTGGCTGTGAAAAGCTTAGATTGGATCCTATTCAGGTGGTCGAGTATTACGGTGCTACTGGCTACATGCGTAAGCCCATTACCAAGAGAAAAATGCATGGTTTGTTTGAAGAGCTGAGCAAAACAGACTCCTTCATTAATATCGGTATTGTTTAAACCCGTTAACTGGTTATCTGCTCGTTTCAGCAGATAACCGCCCTTCCTTCCTCCACGCTTTTCCGCTCTCTTTCATGCTGTTATTGATGCTGTATGCGTGCGTTTTGTGCCTATTGATAGCTTTGACATTGAGACGTGCTGGCCTACTGTTAAATCAATGCCTCAACATTTTCTCAAAAATAAAACACGAGGATGCCGTAATCATCGGGTGCTCCCAACCCGTTGTTTTTGTTTGAAGCCTGATGCTTGAAGGGCAAGTCATGGACAGTGTAGCTGAGCGTTATCCGGACAAAGGGTTCGACCTGAGTACCGGAACCAAAGAAGCCGATCATCACAGCGGAACGAGATTAAAACAGAAAAACCTCATCTTCTCGCTGGCTGAGGAGCAATACGGAATCCCGCTTTCTTCTGTGAAAGAAGTGATTGGCATGGTGAAAGTCACGCCCATTCCTCATATGCCTTGCTTCTTCAAAGGTCTTATCAATCTTCGCGGGAAAATCATTTCTGTTATTGACCTCAGGTTAAAGCTCGGGCTTGAAGAGAAAGCCTATGAGCCCAAGAAAACCGCCATCATTATCAGTGATGTTAACTCCCTGACCGTAGGCACCATTGTGGATGATGTAAATGAGGTTGTGGGTTTCACGGATGAACAAATTGAAACCAAGCTCGAAATATCCAGCAGCATCAAGCGTGAATATATCCATGGTGTGGCAAAGGCGGATGATGACAGTTTGGTGTTGTTGCTCGATATTCTCAACGTGCTCGAGCCGGAAGAATTGGATCTGATTAGCAAGCAAGTATCTGCGCCGCCAACGTCAGGCGGTGTGGATTTTGATATTTAGCAGAGGACACAAGTCATGCTGGAAAACCTTTCCTTACGGGCAAAGATTGTTTTGGGCAATGCGGTAGTACTTTTGTTCCTCATTACCCTTGGGTTGTTGAGTCTCAATAGTATTAAAAACCTGAGTGCTACAGAGAAGTGGGTAGAGCACACCCACCAGGTCATCAATAAAGCGCAAGACCTGATTGCCGCCGCCATCAACATGGAAACGGGTATGCGGGGCTATTTGTTGGCAGGGGAAGAGCAGTTTCTTGAGCCCTACAATGAAGGTAAGCGCGAGTTCGAAAGTATTGTTAAAGGTCTGAAAGAAAAAGTCAGCGACAACCCCCAACAGGTTTCTTTGCTTGAGGATGTGGAAACAACCATTGCTGACTGGCAACGCAATGTGACTGAAGATGCGATTTTACTGAGACGCTCCATCGGTAATGCTAAAACGATGAACGACATGAGTAAGACCGTGGAGGAGGCGAAAGGGAAAGCTTATTTCGACAGACTGAGAGAATTGATAGATAGCTTCATTGCTCAACAGCGAGTGATATCAAACCAAAATTTCTCCTCTTCCCAGCTTGATGGTGACGTCGTTGCCAGTGCTCTGCAGATTAAGGTGGCGGCGCTGGATATGGAAACGGGGATGCGAGGATTTTTGCTCTCAGGGCAAGAAGCCTTTCTCGACCCCTACGTGCAAGGAAATAGCCAGCTAAATCGCTTGTTAATGAGTCTCAAATTGGAAGTGAGAGACAACCCGATTCAGCTTTCCGTGCTGGAAGATATCGAACAAGTGGTCGCTGACTGGCGAGGTAATGTGGCTGAAAGCTACATCGAATTAAGACGCGAGATTGGCGATGCCAAAACCATGGACGATATCTCTGAATTGGTGGCGCAGGAGCGTGGGAAGCAGTATTTCGATAAATTCAGAAGCCAAATGGTTACTTTCATCGAACGGGAAGAAACCCTGATGGCTGCGCGAACGCAAGCTGCGTATGAAAGCGTCACCAATACTTACATCACCATCATCGCAGGCATGGTATGTGCAGTGATTGCCTCCATTATCGTTGCTTACTTTTTGAGTGCGGCAATCATGCGTCCGTTCAAGGACATCTTCAAAGGCCTGACAGTGTTCAGTTCTAAGGAGCTGAAAGAATTAAGTGAATCTTTCAATGACGTAGTGAAGCGCATGAATACCGGGGCATCGAAAGTCGCGATGATTGCTGGAAATATCGAGGATGTCTCCCAGAACCTTTCTCAAATCACCAACAGACAAGCCAGCTCGGTGGAGGAAACATCAGCCAGTGCTGAGGAAATTTCCAGCATGGTGCAGAACAATGTTCAATCGGCTGAACATTCAAGGGATCTATCACAAGAAGTTGGGGACAGGATGACAGATCTTGACGAGGCCATGTGTCAGATTTCCGAATCCAACCACAAGATTTCAGAGTTGGTGAAGATCATCGCTGAGATTGGGGCGAAGACAGAAATCATCGATGAAATCGTCTTCCAGACCAAATTGCTCTCGTTCAATGCGTCGGTCGAAGCCGAAAGGGCGGGTGAGCATGGTAGAGGATTTGCTGTCGTCGCTCAGGAAGTGGGAAATCTGGCTCAAATGAGTGGGAAAGCCGCGACAGATATTTCCGCCATCGTGAAACAAAGCATCAATGAAGCCGAAACCATCGCCAAAGAAAACACCAGCCGTGTGGAAAATGGGGGCGCTATTGTGTCTGAAACGCGCCAACAGGCGCAGTCAATGGTGGAAGGCGCGACCAATATTTTTGAAGCGTCCAACGAGCAAGCCAGAGGTATTCAGGAAATCAGCAATGCGGTTGAATCGATTAACAAAGCCACACAACATGCAGCGTCCATTGCTGATCAGGCTTCGAACTCAAGTTCTGAATTGACCAGACAAGCTGCAGATCTCAACAATCTGGTCTCGCACCTCAGCAATTTCCTGTGTGGGCACGACGTGGAAACCAAGGAAGAGAGCCAGCAACAAACACCTAAGAACTGGCAGGAAAACCTTGAGACGGATTACAGCCGTCCCAGCAGTGTTCGCCCTGCTAAGGTCATCAGTGATGATGTATCCATGGAAGGGGATAACCACAGCGCCTGGAACCGATTGTAAGTAACGCGGTGGTCCATGGTGCAGAAAGTCGACCCTCTTAACGTCAAAGCGCTTGATAACGTGACTGAAAATGTCAGCCGCTTTGATGTTTCCCGGGCGAAGCTGTCCCCAAGCGAATTCCGGCATTTTGCAGATTTGATATACCACCATGCGGGAATCCGAATCTCTCCCGACAAACGCACCATGTTGGAAAGCCGTCTTAACAAACGTCTCTTCGCACTCAAAATCCACTCATTCAAACAATATGCCGACTACCTGAAAGCCGACATGAGTGGACGGGAATTAACAGAGTTCACCAACGCCATCACCACCAACAAAACTGAGTTCTTTCGCGAAGCCTACCACTTTGAGGTGTTGAAAAAGGATATTGTCGCCCGCCATCGCTCAGACTCCGTGTTTATCTGGTCAGCGGCCTGCGCCAGTGGGGAGGAGCCTTATTCCATTGCCATGATATGCGATGAACTCCAACAGGAGCTCCCCGGCTTTGAAGGCAAAGTCCTGGCGACTGACATTGATACTCAAAGGCTCGCGATGTGTGAGAGCGGCCGTTACGAAAAGGAAAGGGCGAGCGAGATCCCCATCCAGTTCAGGCACCAATACATTACCTTCTCAGACAATCCAAATGACGACACATTTGAGATGGCTGATGTGCTCCGCCGTCAAATCAAATTCCGCCAACATAACCTGATTCATTTCTCTGACAAGTTTGGCATTCAGTTTCATTACATTTTCCTCCGCAATGTCCTGTTTTACTTTCCTTCTGCGACGGGGGAAAAAGTCGTCCGTTCTTTGTTGAGCCAGCTGCAGCCAGGGGGGCTGATTTTTGTTGGTTTGACAGAAACGTTGAACAACATGGAGCTTGGGATAGAGCAGGTGGGCACCTCGGTCTACAAAAAGGTGGCAGCGAAAGGGTATGGCGATGGCTGATACCCAGGTCAGCTCTGGTGAGCTGTGTTTCTTCTTTCGCAAAAACGCCTGGATGCAGACAGTAGTGGGCACTTGCGTCACTGTGTGTATTTGGGACAAGGAAAACAGAAGTGGCGGTATGTGTCACTACCGACTGCCGAGTGCGCCGGATAACTTTTCCCAAAACAGCGATGCCAATGACTTTGGTTGCTTTGCCATTCCCAACTTGCTGCGTCGGTTCAAGCACACCTCTTCGCGGCTCGAAAATCTAACAGCTTGGGTGCTTGGCGGTGCCCAACTCAATGGTGGCGACTTCTTACAGTCACAGCAAATAGGTGTCAGGAACATCTCCATCGCGTTCGAACTGTTGGCACTTTATGGCGTTCCTGTACTCGGAGTGTCAATTGGCAGTTCAGAAGGGCGACAAGTCCGCTTCAACCCTTTCTCCGGCGAAGTGGACTTTCGCTTTGTTGCGGAGCAATACCCGCCATCCAGAAGCTGCCACTCCAGGAAAACCAAGTTGCACAGGGTATTTTCGACGCCGACAGCGCTAAACCAAGATGGTTTTTCTGAAGTGCTGGAAGATAGAGATGACCTGAGCATAGAAGGTTTTCCTGATGTTGAAACCCTGTTTGAGGAAGCCTCAACATTGGCGCCGGATGCGATTGTGATCGATACCCATCAGCTATCGGGAATTCAAAGGTTAGGTGGAGTAAAGAGCGGAGAGAGTGTTCCCATCGTTGTGATTTCTCCAAATGTTAGAGCTCTCACAGGCGCAGAATTCCACCAACTCAATCAGGCGGTGGGCAGGTACCAATTTGTGGCGACATCGGCCACCTTTAATCAGGTTTTGACCTCTGCGCTTGCGACAAAAGCCTGGATGTATGAAATGGGGAAATGTGCCGACATGCTTGAACCACGGCAAACCCCCGTTCCTGTCGACACGGTGGTGCTCCTGGGCGCGTCAACCGGGGGAATAGATGCGCTGGATTGTGTGATAAAGAATCTCCCAAGCCCCTTTCCGCCCGTTTGTATTGTTCAGCACATACCGTCTGACTATTCCCACTCATTAGCTGAGAAGCTCAACAAATCGTCCCGGCTCAATGTGTGTGAAGCGGAAGATGGCGTCCTGCTTGAAGGTTCTCATGTCTATGTGGCGCCGGGAGGGAAGCATCTCAGGCTCATGCAGCTGCCGGATGAGCGAGTGGTAGTGAGGATTACCGACGACCCGTTAGTCAATGGCTTTCGACCGTCGGTGGATTATCTGTTTCAGTCTGCGCTCAGGATCAAAAAACTCAAGAAAGTGGCAGCCCTGATGACTGGAATGGGAAGGGACGGCGCCAAGGGGCTGCTGAGCCTCAAACGTGATGGCGCGTTCACCATCGCGCAGGATAAAGAGAGCTGCGCCGTTTATGGCATGCCGAGAGCGGCGAAAGAGCTGGGAGCAGTATGCCGAACCGTTCCTTTGATTGGCATCGCAGGTGTGATTGAAGCCGCGGTGAAATCATTTCAAACGCCGGGTTCAGAAAACCTATCCAAAACGGCGGCAATGAATGGGGATGAAGGATGAGAAGAAAAGCATCGCAAACGACCCATTTAAAAGCACTGGCAGAGAAAGCCCAGCATATTGAAGCTCTGATAGATGACACCGCATCGCTTTCCAACGTGAATGAGGAAATCGAACAGTTCATGACTTTCCATGAAGGCTACCAAGCCAATGACATGACGCCTTATCGCGCTGTCGATGATTTGCTTCTGAATATTCAATCGCTGACAGATTATCTTGCAGCAGAAGATTGTGAGCTCGATGAGACGCTCAGCGAGCTTTTAGCGCGGGCCATTCATGCGGTGGCTGAGGACTTCCGCTCGTTTATTAACGGTAAGCCGAATGAGGATTACAGCGAGATCAAAGAAGCCTTATTGGCCGATATGGCGACCTGTTTTCTGAATAAGGAAACCTTCGATATCCGTTTCTGTGAAGATACCTTTGCGTTTGAAGGTGATGTGGCGGATGAGTTGGCTTATCTCTGTTCTTTGGTTGAACCGGAAGGCCAGGAAAATACATCGAAGACAGTGTCAGGGCGTAAGTTTTTGTCAAAAACCAAGGCGCCAACGAACTCCCCTCTCCAGTCTAATTTCGAGCAGACCACACGTGTGAAATCCCAGCTGCTGGAAAAGCTGATGAGTCATACCGAAGAACTGGTTCAGATACGAAATATGATGGTCGATTTGGCCGATCAGGAAGACAACCAGCGCCTGACTGAGCTTTCTAACAAGTTGATGACCATCTCTGACAACATGCTGGGGGATCTGCTGAAAACCCGGATGCGCCCCATCGGCAATTTATTGAGTAAATATCGGAGAATGGTGCGTGACCTTTCCAATGAGCTGGGGAAAAAAGTCGACGTTGAGATCATCGGTGAGAACATCGAGCTTGATAGCAATGTACTGGATGCCATTAATGAGCCGATGACCCACCTGGTGAGAAATGCGGTTGACCACGGTTTTGAAATGCCTGATGAACGCATTGACGCAGGGAAACCAATGATTGGTCGACTGCTCATTCACGCCTTCAACGAATCGGGCAAGGTCGTCATTAACATTCAGGATGATGGCAAAGGTATCGATACCCAGAGAGTGCTGAATAAGGCCATCAGCACGGGGGTGATTTCACAAGAGCAAGCGGCCCGGATGTCAGACAAAGAAACCATGGAGCTGATTTTCCATTCTGGGCTATCCACATCGGAGCAAGTGAGTTCCGTGTCGGGTCGCGGTGTGGGAATGGACGCGGTGAAACGCAAAGTGGAGGAGATAAAGGGCACCGTCGATATCTACTCAGAATTAGGTATCGGTACTGAAGTCTCAATGATGTTCCCACTGACAATGGCAACGCTGAAAGTGGCCTTACTTCAAATCGGCGGCTTGAATTATGCCATTCCTTCTTCTGAAATCTCTGGGATTGTCGGTGTCAGCCGCGATGATGATGAGATTTCCATCCGGTTTGATAACGGCGCTGCCACTATGCTGAGGAAAGGTTCTGTCACGCCTTTGATTGAAGCGAAGGATTATCTTGGAGCGCTGGCGAGTGAAGAACGCTTTCAGTCTTTGTATGAGCAAGGAAAGTCAGTCAGTGTGGTGACCTTTAAAGACAGGGGGCAGCACTGGGGGTTGGTCGTTGATGATGTGCGCGCGTTCTTGGATATCGTGATTAAACCCTTAGATAAAAGCATGAATCAAGAGAAGATTTTCTCCGGTGCCACCGTATTAGGAAACGGTGATTTGGCTTTGGTTATCAACCTGAAGAAAGTGCTGCGTTTTGCGCGCTACTGATAATCAGCGCCCTTTGTCCGGGTTGCTGATTTTGTTCTTATACTTAAGACAGATACGGTTTCTTGATTGGGGGGACAGATGAAAATTCTCGGGAGCTTTTTGCTGGAAGCGGGATTGATTTCAGCCTCCGATCTTGCCGACGCCATGGTTGAGCAGGTGAGAAAAACACCACACAGCGTAGAGATCCTCTATGAGAAAGGCCTGATTTCCCCCGAGCAGCTTCTTGCGATTGTTACGCTTCAAAATGATGAAAACCTGGATTTCAGAACCGCTTGCCTGCAGCTTAATATCTGGAAAAGTGAGTTTATCGACATCATCAATAAAGAAGTCGAAAAACGCCGGGGAACATTGGGTCAACTGCTGGTAGAAAGGGAACTTATCGACCCGCCTGTTTTGCTGTCAGTGATTAAGCAATATCACGCTTACCGTTCTGAAAATAATAACGACTTTGCGCTTTTCTCCGAAAATGCCATTTTGGATTTGGCTGAGGAGTCTGGCAGTGACGGTGCGCCCACGATTAACTATGAGCCGGATTTCTCGCAAGTGTCTGAGGGCAACACTTCCGAATATCTGGATCTGTTCTCAGAAGAAAAAGAGATTGCTCTCGAGTTGATGATCCTGGCGATTGAAAAACTGGGAAGCGACAAAAGCGAAGATTCTCCGGAAGAGCTGCTGGATAAGTTCTTCACTGAATATCACTCACTGAAAGGGACGGCGAGAGGGATTGGGGCTGTGTTGACGGAAAACCTAATCCACGAATCAGAGGATGTGCTCGCGTTCTATAAACGTTTCCTGCACAAGCTTGAGAGTTCAGATTTCTCCGCTTTGGCTGCAGTGAATCTTAATGTGTTAGATGTGTTGAGCCAATTGAGAAATGAATTGGTCGTTGCGGAATCCGAGCAGAGCTTCTGGGATAAAGAGGATAAGAAAGCGAAATACCTCAAAGTGTTGGAGGATATCCATAAACTCAACAATGAACTTCAAGGGCGCGGCTACAAAGTGGACATTGAAGAAGTCAAAGACATGTTCTGATTTGGTGCATTAATTTTCTCCCCCCGTCTCAATTTCCATATATTGATGCACAGTGGACGTAGCCCATTCGATATGATGGGTGAAATTTCAATCAGTTGGGGTGGTAACAATGGATTTTCTGGAAATCTTACCTTCACTCATCAATACCTGGGTCATTCTTGCGGTTTTGGTGGTTATTGCGCTGCGTTCAGCAGTCAAATTCGTTCCTCAGAATACGGCTTATGTGATCGAGCGTTTTGGTAAATACAACAAAACCATGGAAGCAGGTCTGAACGTGCTGGTGCCGTTTATTGACCGCGTGGCGTATGTGAGAACCCTGAAGGAACAAGCGTTCGACGTACCTTCACAGTCGGCAATTACCCGTGACAACATCTCGCTGGTTGTGGACGGCGTGCTGTACATTAAGGTGCTGGACCCTGTGAAAGCGTGTTATGGCGTTGATGATTACATCTTCTCCGTGACTCAACTGGCACAAACCTCTATGCGTTCTGAGATTGGCCGCATGGAACTGGATAAGACTTTTGAAGAACGTGAAAGCCTGAATACGGCTATCGTATCTGCTATCAACGAGGCGGCGCAGCCTTGGGGTGTGCAGGTGCTGCGTTACGAGATTAAAGATATCGATCCTCCTCGCTCAGTATTGGATGCGATGGAACGTCAAATGAAAGCAGAGCGTGAGAAACGTGCTGCGATTTTGGAATCAGAAGGCGCACGTCAGGCAGATATCAACGTCGCTGAAGGTCAGAAGCAAGCGCGGGTATTGGCTGCAGAAGCAGAAAAGTCCGAGCAAATCCTGAAAGCCGAAGGTGAAGCTCAGGCGATTCTTGCGGTGGCACAAGCGCAGGCAGAGGCTCTGGAAGTGGTTGGTCGCACGGCGGCAACCGAAGAAGGTCAAAAAGCGATCCAGCTTGATCTTGCGGACAAAGCGATTGAAGCGAAGAAGGCGATTGCGAAGGAATCTTCAGTGGTGTTGCTGCCTGACAGCCAATCCAGTGCAGCATCGCTGGTGGCAGAGTCAATGAGCATCATTAACACCTTGAATGCTAGGAAATAACTTATGGAATTGATGTCGTACCTGCAAACCAATTTGGCCGAATCGACCGTTATCATTGGATTAATCCTGCTGATCATCGAAGTGTGGCTGTTGGGTCTTTCCACTATCGTTCTGCTGGCACTGGGTGTGTCAGCTATCGTGACGGGCGGTTTGGTGTGGGCAGGAATCATTCCAGAAACGTTGACAGCCGTGATTGCAGGCTCAGGTATTGGTGCAGGGGTGCTCACCGCTATTCTCTGGCGACCACTCAAACGATCGCAAAAAGGCCCTCGCCGCGAATACAACATTCACAGCGACTTTATTGGTTTGGTTTTCGACCTTGAAGAACAACTGGACGCAACCAATCCAGTGACGGTGAAATACTCTGGTGTGAACTGGAAGCTGGTCTTAGGACCAAAACATCGCAACGAGGTAGTTCCTGCGGGTGGTTCGGTGAAAGTCACCGCAGTTGATGTGGGTAAATTTATGGTTGAGCCTGTTAGTGAGAATGGCGGCGATTCATGAGCCTGTATTGACGGGAAACGATTGAAAAGGAAGCTGAATAGCTTCCTTTTCTTTTTCCAATAAACAAAGCACCTTGGGTTGTGTCGCTTGGGTATAGTCGATATCGCGACCTAAGCTAAACCGTAGTGAATTCAGACAGGGACGAGAATTGATGAGTAAAGTGTGGTTAACGGGAGATGCGGTTGTTGATTTGATCCCCGATACGGAAATGACTTACCTGAAATGCCCCGGCGGCGCGCCTGCCAATGTGGCGGTTGCCGTTGCCAGGCTCGATGGTGATGTAGGTTTCTTTGGCCGTGTTGGAAACGATCCTTTTGGCCGTTTTCTGGCGCAAACGCTGAAAAAGGAAAGCGTGAACATCGATCATCTGGTTTTGGATGAAGACAAGCGCACTTCAACCGTGGTGGTGGACTTGGATGACAGTGGCGAGCGCAGTTTCACCTTTATGGTAAAGCCGAGTGCTGACCAGTTCATGCTGCCAGAAGATATCCCTTCCTTTGTCGCGGGAGATTGGCTACACACTTGCTCTATTGCTTTGGCTAATGAACCGACACGCAGCAGCACCTTTGAGGCAATGTCGCGCATTAAAGCGGCTGGCGGCTTCGTTAGCTTCGACCCTAACCTTCGCGATGAAGTTTGGCAGAACCAATCCGAGATTATCCCCGTTGTGATGCGTGCTGTCGCGATGGCTGATGTGGTGAAATTCTCAGATGATGAATTGTTGTTTCTGACCCAGAAAAGTGAACTGGAAGAGGCTTTGGCCGAAGTGAAAGCGTTGGGTGTTCCGATGATTCTGATTACTCAGGGTAAAGAGGGCGCTTGGCTGGTGATCGATGATGTTCAGTCGCTTATCACTGGAAAAGTCGTGAGCCCGGTCGATACCACAGGGGCGGGAGATGCGTTTGTGGGTGGTTTGCTGGGGTATCTTTCCCGTCTTTCCGGTGATAGCTGGAAACACGCAGAAACGGCAAAAGAGGCGGTGGTCTGGGCAAATGCCTGTGGCGCATTGGCGACCACACAAAAAGGTGCGATGACCGCACTGCCAGATTTAGCGAGCCTTCAGGCTTTTATCGATAGTTAATCAAGTTTTTGCTGCTTCTATTCTGGAGGCAGCAGCTTGGTTTATAGCGTCAATCAGATCTGCGCGTTTTAGGGGCTTGGTGAGGTAATTGTCCATGCCCGCATTGATTGCCCGTTCAAAATCTTCTTTTCCGGCATGGGCGGATAGCCCAATGATGTATAGGTGGGGGACATCATGTTCCTGCTCAAATTGACGCAACCGTGCGGTCAGCTCATAGCCATCAATAGCTGGCATTGAAATGTCAGTGATAAGGATGTTGAACAGGTTCTTCTTGTAGTAGGCAATCGCCTCACTACCGTTCTCAAAATAGACAACGTTATCTGTTACCCCAGCCAAAAATATTTTGGTGACTTCCCGGTTGTATTCGATGTCATCGACCACCGCAATGGACAATGATTGTAACGCTGAATGGTCATTTTGTGTTTTGACCGGTTGGGAAACAATAGCGGAAGGCTCCATCATCAAACTGAGTTGTAATTCTTGCAGTAGCTGACCCATGCGAAGAGGCTTGACGATAAACCTTTGCTCAATACCATCCGGATTTCGTTCAAAATCAGCTAAATTTGGGATCACGCCAACCCAAGGACAGTAAGGTTCAGGAAGAAGATCCGCTGCATCAGCGGCGAGAATGACTGCGGCATCAAATGTTGTCTTCGATGCTTCGAGCACGTCCAGTGTTGTCAGGTAAGTCAGTTTTGCCTGCCAATGGGTAAAATAACGATCGATGATAGGGCGATGTAAAGGGTCGGCATTGATCACGGCGACGTGTTGGTTTATCAGGGCGCCTTGGGTGCTTTCTAAATCCTCGAAGGTCGGTAAGGTGAGGGAGAAAGAGAATATGCTGCCCTTACCAAATTCGGATTGCACTTCCAGTCGAGTGCCGAATAGCTCAAGCAGGTTTTTCGTGATGGAAAGCCCCAACCCTGTTCCTTCATAACGACGGGTCGTGGAACTGTCGACTTGCTCAAAGGCTTTGGTCACATCTTCAATTTTGTCTTCCCGAATACCAATGCCTGTGTCTTCGATTGAAAAGGTGAATGTGGTGTTCCGGCTCTGGAGGTCATACTCGCCGCGCAACTGGAAACGGATGTAACCATGTTCGGTAAACTTGACGGCGTTACTCAGCAGGTTATTAAACACCTGGCGTAACCGCAGCTCGTCGGTTTGCACCTCGGTATTCAGGCTGGGAGAAATATCGATAACCACCGCCAAATCTTTACGCGCAGCGGCAAGAGCAGCGAGAGAGGCGGCATCCTCGATAGTGTCGGCCAGACAGAATCTTTCTGAGTCCAGTTTTAACTTCTTTGCCTCCAGTTTGGAGAAATCCAGAATATCATTGATAAGCTGCAGCAGGTCTTTGGCTGAGGAATTGATAATGCCGGCAAACCCGGCTTGCTCCTTGGTTAAGGAGGACTCCTTCAGCATTTCAGACATGCCGATGATGCCGTTCATCGGAGTACGGATCTCATGACTCATATTGGCAAGGAATTGTGATTTGGCTTCGGTGGCATAACGGGCGGCAGAAGCGGCTTCTTTGAGCATTTCTTCAAATTCGTGGCGCTCACTGGCATCACGGACAATCAACACGTACCGGTCAGTAACTCCGGCAGCATTGATGATAGGGAAGGCGGTAATTTCGGTTTGGAAAGACTTACCAGTGCGGGTAAAGCATTCTGCCCTGACGGTGACTCGCTCACCCTTATTGATGGCCTCCTGCAGTTGGTAGGCACCGACTTCAGACGTATGTTCACCGAACAGGAGTACCTGAAAGTCTTTATCACAGGTTTCCCGCTCTTTGTACCCGAGTAACTCATTCAGCGCATCATTTGACAGCGCCACATAGCCACCCAGATCGATGATCAAATAGGCTTCGTGGGATTGCTCAACGATTTCCGCCAGCATTTTGTTTTGGGCAGCGAGTTGTTTGAACCGGTTCTTTTCTCGCGAAAGTTCATCATAGGTATGGGAAAGAGCGACTGACATATCATTAAAGGCATTGGCGACCTGCGCCACCTCATCTTTGCCTTCTACGGGCACGGTTTCGCCAGGGCCATTTTTCTGGATTTTCAGTGCGCCTTCCCGAAGCGTCAACAATTGTTTGGTGAGTAATGAGCCAAAGACAAGAGAGAACAGGGCAACCAAAACCATTTCAAGTACTGCGATGGAAACAGCGTATTTTTGAGCATCATCGATAAGCTGGCTGAATGCGCTGACATCTAATCCGACTTCAATCTGGCCGACGACATAGTCATCGATAGCGACCGGATGGCGGATATCATAAATCCCATCAATCGCATCAGAGGGCGACTGCGCATAATCCGGTGCGACAGCGCCATCACCAAGGGTATTTGATTCTGCCAATACCTGTCCTTGGTCGTTCATGATCCGGATGTAGGCAATATCACCATCACGAATCGCTTCACGGGTAAAGGCGCGAAGGTTGGCGAGGTCAGTGGAGATAATGGCGTCACGCACGGCGATGGCGAAGGTATTGGAGAGCCTGTCACCGTCGTTAATGATCTGCTGCTCGTTTGAATCCCTTAGCCAGCCGATCCCAGAGACGATCAGTATCGCGAGCAAGATAAGCTCGATAAGCGCAATACCCAGAATCGTCTTTAGGCGAAACGTCATCGCTTTAAGATCCTGTCAGTGTTATTTGGCTTCAATCACAGAAATATTGAGGGCACGGACATCATCCCAGTCATTATCGACCGCATTCTGGAAGCCTTTGATATTCAATTTCTCCAATGCTTTTCTGCCATCAGGTGTACTCCCCAGCGTCACAAACGCTTCCTGTAACCGTCGGTGTTGATCGTCTGAAAGGGACGGGTGCGAGGCAATGGCATGAGGTGTAAAGCCATCAGTGGTGTAGAGCACTTTTAGGTTGTCTTTGGCATTAGGTGGCGCCCCACCCAGTGTGCGGACAATGCCGCCTCCGGCGTCGAACAGGCCATCAGCCACGCCGAGATAGGAAGAGTCGTGGGAACCGACATAGTGTGGTTCGAACACGATACCTTTGTTTTTGAGTGTGGCTTGAGTCAGCAAGGTGGCAGCAAATGCGGCAGGCGCAGGAAAGGCCAGCCTTTTTCCATCCAAATCTTCAAGCGATGTTACGCCCGACGTTTTCCGCACTACCAGAATGCCTTTAATTCGCTTGTCTTTGGCATGGGCAATGGCTTTGTAACCGGGTGATTGATTGAAAACGGTAAAGTGATAGGGGTTCATGTAAGCAATGTCATACTTCCCTTCAGCCAAACGTTTTTCAAACTCTGGGATGTTAGGTGCCGTGGCAAAGCGGATCTTTAGGCCAGAAAGTTCACTGATCTCCTTCATCACCGGGCTCCAACTTCGGATCAGTTTTGCTGAGGATTGCTGGGGGACAATACCAAAAACAAGTGGTTGGGACTCATCATCGTGTGCGCCAGCATGCGCCACAGCTTTGGTTGCAGTTATTAGAAAGGCACTGCTGAGGGCGATACCCAAGGCAAGAATAGCCTTGCTAAAACTCCGGTTACCTATTGATCTCATTGCGAATATTTCCCTATCCACTGACATTGATTTAACTATAGTACAGTGTCTTATATTTGCGTCAGTCGCGGAGTGGATATTAAGCGCACACTTTATGGCCCCTTAGAAAATTCAACCGGGTGAGCGCTGCATTTCTGCAGTAACTGAGGTAATCTTTGCCAATACGAATTTTGAAGGTATCCAGGCTCTGCTTCTGGGTATTGTTGGGGTTGAATAGGGAGAGTTCATGTCATCAGGAAAACTGAATACCACGCTGGTGTCTGCGGGGCGAAAATCTGAGTACTGCAAAGGCAGTGTTAACAGTGTGATTCAGCGTGCGTCATCAATTGTTTTTGATTCTGTGGCGCAGAAAAAAGTGGCGACAAAACATCGTGGGGAACGTGAGTTATTCTACGGACGCCGTGGCACATTGACGCACTTTGCCTTTCAGGATGCCATGACTGAGCTGGAAGGTGGCGCAGGTTGTGTGCTCTATCCTTGTGGCGCAGCAGCCATTGCCAACAGCATGCTCTCTTTTGTCAAAACCGGTGACCACGTTTTGATGACGGGTGGCGCGTATGAGCCAACCCAGGCCTTCTGTAACACCATTCTTGCCGACATGGGGATTTCCACCACTTACTACGACCCAATGAAAGGTGCTGAAATTGGCGCTTTGGTGAAACCGGAAACCTCAGTGGTCTTTCTGGAATCACCAAGCTCGATCACTATGGAAGTGCCCGACATCCCAGCCATTGTAAAAGCGGTACGTGCGGTGAACCCTGACGCGGTGATCATGATTGATAACACCTGGGCAGCTGGCATTCTGTTTAAAGCGCTTGAGCATGATATTGATATCTCTATTCAAGCGGGTACCAAATACATTGTTGGGCACTCTGACGCCATGATTGGCACAGCGGTCGCTAATGCACGCACTTGGGAGCGTCTGCGCGAGCGCTCTTACTTGATGGGACAAATGGTTGATGCGGATACCGCATACATGGCATCCCGTGGTTTGCGTACTTTGGGAGTGCGCCTGAAACAGCATCAGGAGAACAGTATTGCAGTTGCTAACTGGCTGAGTGCGCGACCTGAGGTGGCACGTGTCAATCACCCTGCTTTGGCTGAAAGTGTGGGGCACGAAAACTATCAGCGCGATTTCAGTGGCAGTTGTGGCCTGTTCTCTTTCGTGCTGAAAGAGAAATTGACTGACGAGCAGATTGCGAATTATCTGGATAACTTTACGCACTTTAGCATGGCCTATTCGTGGGGCGGCTACGAGTCTCTGGTGCTGGCGAACCAGCCGGAAGATTTGAATGCCATTCGTCCAGTTGGCCCGGTTGATTTCAGCGGCACTTTGGTTCGTCTGCATATTGGTCTTGAAGATGTAGAAGATTTGATTGCGGATTTGGAAGCTGGCTTTGAACGCTTAAAGTAAATCGGACTTCGGTGAGAAATAAAAAACGGCGCATCAAGCGCCGTTTGTGTTTCTAAGGTTTGGCACAGATTCATAGTGCTCAACCGTCGGGAAGGGATCGTAGAAATGGTGCAGCAAGGCTTTCCAATCCTGATACCCCTCGGATTGCCGGAATCTCTCTGTGTGGTCTTCCAGGGTTTCCCAGTTCACCAGCAGTATGTAGCGGTTTGCCTTTTCCATACATCGACGGACTTCATGGCTGATGTAACCCTTCTGTGCTGCGATAATGGTCTGCGCTTTGGCGAATGCGGTTTCGAATTCCATTTCCTGTCCGGGAATGACATTTAATATCGCAACTTCCAGAATCATCTTCATTCCTTGAATGTTAGCGTTTAGGGCGACTTGCTGAGAGATTACTGACCTTTCGCCATCAGCATTTTTAGCGTGTCCGCCAGTTCCTCGGCACTTTGATGCGCACTGGTATTCACCACATATTTGCCATTAACCAGAAACGTCGGTACCGATCTGATTTCAGATTCTACTGTGATCTGATCAGCACGCTCCATATCTGCAAACAGTGCTTCTTGTTGAGCTTCGGTCATGTCAAAAGGGCTGACCAGATTGTATTGCGCAAACAGCGAACTCAGGATGGCCTTGTTCTTTTCCGCGTCATCAGACTGGTCTTCCTGCACAAACTTGAACAGGGCTTCGGTCAAACCTTCTGGTGGTGCGCCGTCAATCTGACTCATGGCGGAATAGTAAATCATTGCCGCAAAGGTGGCGTTTTCATTGAAGGTGACATGCGCTTTGCCAATTTTTACATCAGCGGCAGCTTCAATCGCAGGAATGGCCGCTTCCATCGAACGGCAGTGGCCACATGACAGGCTAAAGACTTCGGTGACTGCTGGCAGATTTTCTACAGTCACAGGCGTTGCTAGCGTAGTGTACTTGTCGTTTTGTGGCGCTTCATCGCTGCAGGCGGAGATTGTCAGTGCTGCAAACAATGGAAGAAGGAAACGCTTGAGGTTCATAAAACTTAATCACTATTTTTAGCGAATTCATGTTCGCGATGGATGAATTTTTTGGAAACGTGAGTATATACCCAAATAACTTGAATGCGAGCTCCTCCAAGTTTCTAAAATGAGTAAAAGCTAGATAAAAAAATGCCAGCCGGAGGGCGGCTGGCAATGAGCGCAAGGCTCTTGGGCTTCTTTTTATCTAGTCGATGATCATCTTGCTCTGCATCACCATTGCGTCGATAACCGAAGAGCTGATTTGCTCCGAGGTCATCCCGGTAATGTCTACGCTGTAGGCATCGGCCATGTCTTCCATGCTCATGTTGTCGAACACGACCTGCTGATCAATGTTGCCATCACCTTGTGAGGAGATATTCAACATGGCGTGGCCCTCACCATCGTCACTGAACGACAGGTATTCTCCGAGTGAATCTGCAGTTTCGTTATTCAACAAATCAGAGAGATTAATGGCATCCTGCTGAGTATCGAAATCAGCAATATGGTCAACGGCTGGTTCGCTGACCGTGCCTTGATCTCCACGCAGGAAGGCATAGGTGTCCGACCCTGCGCCACCGGCTAATAAATCGTTGCCTTGTCCACCGAAGATTAGGTCATCTCCTAATCCGCCATCGATAATGTCATTTCCCGCATTGCCGTAAATGACATCATCGCCACTGTTGCCGAGTAATACGTCCACTTCACTACTACCAGCTATGCGATCATTTCCATCACTACCAGAGAAGGTGACTTCATCTAGCGCAATCACGTCATCGAGTGTATCGCTTACACCGTTTAGCGACGCATTGTTGACTGCTGATTCTGAGCCACCGATGGTGACATTAACCTGAGTTTGCATACCATTTGTGGCGGTGAGACTGATGACCTCAGTAACAGTATCATGCTCTCCTAATGCTGGTGTTGAGTGAGGGTCGAGTGTGTAAGTCCAAGCACCGTCGGTTAATACCAGTGAGCCATATTGGCCGTTTACTGTGGTGTCAGCAAATTCAGGTTGTGAATCATTCGCATCCAAATCAACGATAGAAAGCACACCTGTTGCTTCGAGCGTTGCACCAGAAAAATCAGTGAAGTCAGAATATGACATCGACCTTGGCTGATTAGGTGTATCACGCAGGTAATCCATGGTGAGTCCTGGAGTGATTTGTGGACCGTCTATCTGCACAATCACGCGGCCTTGTTCATTGGAGTCGTACTTAAAGCTACCGTCACCATCAAGGTCGACATCAAACACGGCGAAGGAATAAATATTCCCTGCTGAGTCTTGATAATCGAGTTGATAGTCGTAGGTGGCGGTGTACTGAACACCATTGATTTCAACTTTTTGACTCGAATCCTGAACGTACTCGTTCGAATAATTGTCGCCGTCTACCGTGGTGTCATTATCATAGAAACGGATGGTTGAGCCGGAGTCGTTGAACTGGAATGTCGGCTCATTACCGTAGTACTGCATGTCGCCACCCGAGAAGGTGTAACCTTCATTGAGGACGAATGCATTGCCAATATCCACAAATTCACTGGTGACCGAGTCTGGTGCCACAATGGCTGCGGTGTTGGTGCCGACCACGAACGGATCATCATTGGTTCCCGTGATAGAAACATTAATGTTTTGCACCGTGCCATCCGTTGCCGTCAGCGTGATGGTGTCGGTGACATAGTCGGAGCTGGACAGAACTTCTGCTTTCACGTCATCCAGCTCGTAAGTCCAGACACCGTCAGTTAACGTGAGCGTGCCATAGTCCCCCTGAATCGTGGTGTTCAGGAACTCTGGCGTATCATCAGCATCTGGGTCACTAATGGCAATATTTCCACTAACAGTGACTTTGTCGCCGTAATCGCCTTCGGTCACTGCACCACTGAATACGCCAGTGACAATTGGCGCATCATCTGTACCCTGTATAGCAATTACAATCTCATGTTGTCCGCCTTCAGAGTCAGTAATGACGATGGTTTCCAGAGTCTCTTCATCGATTTGCTGTGCTTTGCTTTCATCGAAGGTGTACGTCCAGTTGCCGTTGGTCAGCACAAGCGTACCGAACTCACCTTGAACTGTGGTGTTCGGTAGAGTCGGTGTGTCGCCGCTATCAACGTCTGATACGCCGATTGAGCCGCTGGCTGAGATAGGCTGGCCTTGTTGCTGCGTGGCGGTGACGTAGAAAGCGACATCGTTGAAATCTCGGTCGCCGCCGCCTACAAGATCTTCCCATCCGGAGTATGTACCTGAGTTAATCTCATAATCGAAGTCACTGCCGTTTTTCGATGATTCAGACACAAATGTCGTGCCTGATGCTCCACCTTGATAGGCTGTTACTCCACCGCTTCCGAAGCTCAGACTTACACTACCGACATTAAAGCCTTTGCTGTCTCCGTCCGGTATCAGAAACAGCCCCACTTTCTCGCCACCAGAGGTGTTGATATTAATGCTGGAGTTGTTTACTGAGTGGGCGTTGTCAAAAATAATTGCGGAACGAATTACATTGCCGCCAGCATCCATCACATAGTAACCGACACTGTTGCTGTAGGCAGCGCTCGTAGTGATGTTGCTCATGTTTAGGTACAGGTTGTCCCCTTCACCCACATCCCAGGTGCCATCAGAGCCGCGGTTTATGGTGACGTTTTGTGTGGTGCTTGATGTACTGCTGATGGTGCCAGTGGTGTCGCCGGAAAGCACAGCAGCATCATCACTACCGGTGATGTTCACCACAATCTCCTGTGTTGAACCGTCTGAAGCCTCAACAGTGAAGGTATCTGTTACGTTCTGGCCTTCGTTGAGGCTATCTACCTTGCTGTTGTCGAGCGTATACGTCCATTCGCCGTCAACAAGCGAGAGTGAGCCATAGGTTCCCGATTGATTACTGTCTGGAATTGTGACGTTGTCATTATCAATATCGCTAACCGAGAGTTTGCCACTGGTTGTAATCACGTCACCTGCATCACCTTCAGTCACGCTACCGGAAGTAGTGCCTGAGATGAATGACGCATCATCAGCACCTGTCACCGTAATGACGATGTCCTGAGTGGTACCATCTGTCGCTGTCAGTGTTATGACATCCTCAACTTGCTGCCCTTCACTGAGTGATTGTGCCGCATCGCTCAAAGTGTAAGTCCATTCACCATCGACCAAGGATAATGAGCCAAACTGGCCTGCTACTGTCGTATTGGCAAAGCTTGGTGTGTCGTTGGTATCTACATCTGTAATCGACAGGGTGCCGCTGACTGTTTGAGATTGCGAATCTTCGGAGATTTGTGCGGAGAGATCACCCGTTACTTCAGCCAGATCATCGGTACCCGTGACCGTGATAGTGATGTCTTGTTGAGTGCCGTCGGTGGCGGTCAGCGTGATCACATCCTGGGCGGTTTGATCTTCACCCAGGCTCTGAGACTTGGTTTCATCCAGTGTGTAAGTCCAGTTGCCATCGACCAATTCGAGCGTGCCGTAAGTGCCTTCCACCGTCGTGTTCTCAAACACTGTGGTGTCACCGCCGTCGACATCCACCACATCCAGCGAACCAGAGGTGGTGATGAGAGACTCGCCAATTTCCAGTTTCACCGTGGCGGTATTGCCATCGGCATCCACTAGGTAGTAGCTGCCGTCGGTGGTTTGGACGATAACCGGCGGGGTATTGTCATTTTCTATGGAGGTGACATTACCCTGATGTACCAGCGAGCCTTCGCTGTTAATGGTGT